>NZ_AUHE01000009.1 GCF_000423025.1 Gordonia shandongensis DSM 45094 | reverse complement strand
TTCGTCGATGAGGCCCTCGCCTGCTTCGACCGCATCCCCGCCATCGGGAGACTGTTACGCGACGGGGTGCTGACGCCGTTCTGGTTCCGCCGCGCCATCGAACAAACCGCCCTCATCGACGACCCCGACATCCTGGCGTTCATCGACACCGAAGCCGCCCACCGTCTCACAGTCATCGGTGGGCTGACCGCACGCCGGGTGGAGGACACCATCGCCGGCGTCGTGGCCGCACACGACCCGGATGCGGTCACCGCCACCCGCGAGGACACCCGCGCACAGAAGAAGGTGCTTATCGCGCCGGTGACCGACACGGTCTCCGAACTGCTCATCACCACCACCACCGAAGACGCCGCCCTGTGCAAAGACACCATCGATGCGGTCATCGCCGGCGTATGCAGTCACGATCCACGCACCAAGGGAGAACGACGTGCTGATGCGGCCGTCGCCCGCCTGACCTGTACCCCGTTCGTCTGCGCGTGCGAACGCGCCGATTGTGCGGCGGAGCTCTCCGATGCGGATGTGGCGGCCCGGTGTGCGAGCATCGTCCTGCACGTCGTGGTCCGGAAAGAAACCCTCGACGGCAACAGCGACACCCCCGCCGTACTCGACGGCCACGGCCCCATCTCCGCCGCCCACGCCCGAGAACTAGCGAAACGACCCGACGCGACGACTCGAGACCTCGACCTCGGGAAACTCCTGGACCGCACCGCGAAACGCGGTAATCCGTACCGACCCACCGCCGTCCTCGACACGGCGGTGCGCGGCCTGTTCGGGACGTGTTCGTGGGTCGGGTGTGATCGGCCCGCGTGGCGGTGCGATCTGGATCATGTCACCGAATACAACCACGCCGACCCCGGTTCGGGTGGGCCGACGTGTGTATGCAACCTCAATCCCAAGTGTCGCTTCCACCACGGCCTGAAAACCCACACCCGCGGCTGGCTCGACGACCAGATCATCGACGCCCACGGCACCATCTGGACCGAGCTCACCACCCCCGAAGGCATCACCATCCGCCGCCAGGCCGCCAACACCTGGCTCCTCCCCGAACTCGGACTCCTGCCCTGCGACCACAGCGACCCGACCACCGGCGACCCGGCCGGCAATCCCGCCGGTAATCCCACCAGCGCGACACGCCGAACAACCCGACACGCCGAGAACACACCCAAACGCACACGCACCCGCCTGGAGGCCAAACACCGATACCGAATGCAGCAACGCGCGATCAACCGCCGCCACCGCGAAACCGACCAAGCACTCGCCGCACTCGACGCCACCGACGACGGCCTGCCGCCCTTCTGAGCCGACACGCCGAACCTGACGACACGCCGTGTTGCGCCGAAACGCGTGACGGAGGTCAGAGACGTCCGCGAAATCCGAAATACCGCGAAATCGGTCCCGGCCGCTCCGTTGCGCCGCCGACCGGTTCGAGCTGTTCGGTCGGCCGCTCATCGCCGACGGGGGCGATCGGCTCCGTGATCCGCGCGGCACCGTTGAGCGACACCGACGTCTCGATCAGGTGATCGCGACCGTCGTCCGGTCCCACCCGGTACACCGTCACCGGCAGCGACGTCGGATCCGGATCGGTCGGATCGGGAAGGGCACCGTCGGCCAGCTCGGGGTGTGTGAACCGGAACCCGACCCACGCCCGGTGCGCGGCCTCGGCGAGGTCTGCGGGATGGAACGGCAGAGACAGCGGGTCGCGGCCGACGGCGACGGGCGCCGGATGCTCACCCGCCCAGTACGGCCCCTCGAACGGATAGGGCAGACCGAAATCGGTCTGGATGATCGTGGGGGTGCCGACGAAACCGCGCTGCAGTTCGCCGCGCTGCCAGCGCGCAAAACACCCGGTGGACGTGGCCGGATCCACCGAGAGCAACAACTGCTCATGACCGGAGTCCACAGCCCGCAGATACGCCGTCAACTCATGCGGGTCAGCGGTGTGCAGACTCGTTCCGGCCAAGACGGCGAGCGGACCGTAGTGCGCGGCGAACACCCGATTGTCGGGCCCGTCCACGGCCGTCGCGAGGTCGGACGATCCAATCGCCGTGACGTCGGCGTCGGGGAAGGCCCGACCCATGAAATCGGTGGTTCGCTCCGGGTCGATCGACACGCCGCGACGCAGTTCGGCGGCGGGATCGGGGCAGGCGACGAACCACAGGAGTGCCACGTTCGCGAACACCGATCCTCCAGTCGCATTACTCATTCGGGTGGCTGCGCACGCCGAGCAGGACGTCCTCCCATGCCGGGACGGCAGGCTTGGCGCGTTTACCGCGGTGACGCGGTGCAGGACGGTCGGGATCGGAATCGGGTTCCACGGGCCGCTCGTCGTCGTAGCGGAGATCGAGGACGTCCCCGAACCCGTCGCGGTCGCGGTCGCGACGCTGACGATCGGTGAGGTCGTCGGCGTTCACCGTGACGTACTCGTGGCCGTCGGCGTCCACCTCGCGCGTCGGCGGCGCCGGCGGATCGGGGACCGACGAGATCGACGGCCGGGCGGACCGTGCCAGTTCGGGCTCGGTGAGCTCGAAGGCCAGATCGTCCATCGGGTCGGTGGTTCCGCCGTGCGATCCGGGAGTGAACCGCCAGTGGGCGTACACGTCGTCGCCGCTCGGGGACACGCGGACGATCCACTGGCCGTCCTCGGTGCGCCACGCGTCCCACGCCGCCTCGGCCGGTGAACCGCCCCGCAGGACAAGGCACTCGGCGACCAGTTCGCCGAGCGTGCCCAGTGCGGGGCCGTCGACACCCGTCGGATGCGAGGCCCGAGCCAACTCGGCGGCGCGGGACCGCTCCAACAGGACGGGATGCGCGAAGCGGTTGATCCTCTCGACGCTCACGCCCGTGGCGTCGGCCAACTCGTCGACGGTGGCACCGGCGCGAATGCGCGCCTGAATCTCCCGCGGGCTCAGCGTCGCTGCGGCCGACTGCTCGTCGGCCACCGCATGCGCGGGCTCCCGGACAGGAGTCACGTCGTCGGCCACCGGTTCCGGCGGATGAACGAGGGCCCGGAGCGTCGCGTCGATCGGGATCTGAAACTCGTCGCCCGACTCGAGGTCGACGACCACGACGTGCGCGCCCTCATCGTCGGCGCGGTCGGCGTGCAGCTCGCGCATCGACCCTCCTCCGGTCGCCGGACAGTCGGACACTTGCGTTCACCCTAGTGAATCGGGAGGCCGAACGGCGAGTGGACACGCGGTGACGCGCCACGTCTCAGAGACGCCACGTCGTGGCGGTGTCGGTGTCAGAGGCGCTCGACGATGTAGTCGATGCACTGCGTCAGCTTGGAGACGTCCTCGGGGTCGATGGCCGGGAACATGCCGATGCGCAACTGGTTGCGGCCGAGCTTGCGGTACGGCTCGGTGTCGACGACACCGTTGGCGCGCAGCGTCTTCGCGACGACCGCGGCATCGACGGAATCGGCGAAGTCGATGGTGCCGACCACCTGGCTGCGGTGTGCCTCGTCGGCGAACGGCGACGCGAACTCGCTGGCCTCGGCCCAGCGGTACAGGCGCGAGCTGGAGTCGGCGGTGCGGCCGGTGCAGAAGTCGAGGCCGCCGCCGGCGTTCATCCACTCGATCTGGTCGGCCAGCAGCAACAGCGACCCGACAGCGGGGGTGTTGTAGGTCTGGTTCTTCGCACTGTTGTCCACCGCGGTCGGCAGCGACAGGAACTCGGGGCACCAGCGGCCCGACTCGGCGATCTCCGCGACCCGCGCGAGTGCGGCCGGGCTCATGATCGCGATCCAGATGCCGCCGTCGGAGGCGAAGCTCTTCTGCGGCGCGAAGTAGTAGACGTCGGTCTGTGCGATGTCGACGGGAAGACCGCCGGCGCCGGACGTCGCGTCGATCGCGATCAAGGCGTCACCGGCCGCGTCCGGGCGGACCACCGGGACGGCGACGCCGGTCGACGTCTCGTTCTGCGCCCAACCGATGAGGTCGACGCCCTCGGTGTCCGCCGCGGTGAGGGCCGCGGGGTCCGGGGCCGTCCCCGGGTCGGTGGAGACGATCCGCGGGTCCTGCAGGAACGGAGCCTTCTTGGAGACCGTCGCGAACTTCTGCGAGAACTCGCCGTAGGTGAGGTTGAGGGCCCGCTCGCGGATGAGGCCGAATGCGGCGGCATCCCAGAACGCGGTGGTGCCACCGTTCGACAGGACCACCTCGTAGCCGTCGGGCAGGGAGAACAGGTCGGTCAGACCCGCCCGGATGGCGCCGACGACGTTCTTGACGGGGGCCTGCCGATGGCTGGTGCCGAACACGGACGCACCGGTGTCGACCAGCGACTGCAACTGCTCGGGCCGGACCTTGGACGGGCCGCAGCCGAAACGGCCGTCGGCGGGCAGGAGGTCGGCGGGCAGCGTGATCGCAGTATCGGTCATAGACGCGATTCTAAAACAGCGGTCCCGGCGCTCGCGCGGCGCAGGGCGCCCATCGTGGGATGACTCACCCCGCCCGCGGTGTCGTCCTCAACTCCAACTCCCCGAGGAAGCCGATTCTTTTAGCGGGAAGGTACGGGTGCGGGAATGTACGGGTGTCTACTCGGCGGCAGCCCGCCCACCGGGGGCGGGGACGGGTGCGTCGGTCTGGCCGGACACCGCACGGTCGACGCGCAGGAGTCGAGCGAACCACCAGATCAGCGGTCCGACGCCGACGGCGTACAGGACGGTCCCGACACCGAGTGTCCCGCCGAGCGCGAAGCCGACCGCCACCACCGTCACCTCCAACGCGGTCCGGACCACGCGTACCGACCAGCCGGAGCGCGCGACGAGACCGGTCATGAGGCCGTCACGCGGACCGGGACCGAGTCGCACACCGATGTAGAGCGCGGTCGCCAACGCATTGAGCACGATGCCGCCGAGCATGAGCGGCACGGCCACGATGAGACCGGGACGATCGGGGAGATGCGGCGCCACCAGATCGAAGGACAGGCCGATCACGACGACATTCGCCACGGTGCCGACCCCCGGAACCTGACGCAGGGGCAGCCAGGTGAGCAGCACCACCGCCCCGACGGTGATCGTCACCGTGCCGACCGACAGTCCGACGCGGTCGGCGACGCCCTGGTGCAGGACATCCCACGGGATGTTGCCCAACCCGGCCCGCAGGATCATCGCCATCGACGCCCCGTAGAGCATCAGTCCCGCGGCGAGGACGACCAGCCTGCCGAGCAGCGCCACCGCTTTCGTCATGCGATCAGTGTCCGGCAGGCGGGCCACGACCGCCACTGGGTTCCCCGCGGTCCGGCAGTACTATGCACCGGGTGACGAAGCTGGTAGACCTGCCCAGTATGCGAGTCGGGTACGGGTCGGGTGCGGGTGCGGCGGGCGAGAGCCCGGCGGCCGCCCTCGACCCGTCGCTGCTCCGCGGTGACCCGCCGTGGCGCACCCTCTTCGACGAATGGCTGGCGCAGGCCGTCGAGGCCGCGGTGCCCGAACCGAACGCCATGGTGCTCGGGACCGTCGACGCCGACGGCCTGCCCGCCACCCGCACCGTCTTGTGCAAAGGAGTCGACGACGCGGGGATCGTGTTCTACACCGGCTACCGGTCGGGCAAGGGGCGGGCACTGGCCGTGCACCCGTACGCGTCGGCGACGTTCCCGTGGATCGCCATGGAACGCCAAGTCCACATCCGCGGCGCCGTCACCCGAGTGAGCGCGGAACAGACTCGCGAGTACTGGGAGTCGCGCCCGCGCGGATCACAGCTGTCCGCCTACGCCTCGGCGCAGTCGGAACCCATCGCATCCCGCGACGATCTGCGGGCGGCCGTGGCCGACGCGCGCCGACGGTTCGGCGACGACACCCCCGTGCCCGTCCCGGAGGAGTGGGGCGGCTACCGGATCGAAGCGCAGGTCGTCGAATTCTGGCAGGGGCGCGCCGACCGCCTCCACGATCGCGTCCGTGCCGTGCGCACCGACGGCCGGTGGACGGTGGAGCGGCTCCAGCCCTGATGACACCACGACTCTGATGACACCACGACTCTGATGACACGACGACCCTGATGGCACGACGCATACTGGCCGACACCAGGCCGCTTCAGAACGTCTACTTCCAGCGCCTGTGGACCGCCAACATCATCACCGTCATCGGCGCCCAGCTCACGGTGGTCGCCGTTCCGGCGCAGATCTACGCGATCACCGGCAGCTCGGCGTACGTGGGGCTCAGCGGCGTCTTCGGACTGGTCCCGCTCGTCGTCTTCGGACTGTGGGGCGGTGCCCTCGCCGACACGTTCGACCGCCGACGCATCCTCATGGTCACCACCGGGGGCCTCATCGCGACCAGTGCGGCGCTGTGGGCGCAGGCGGCGACCGGGGCCGACAACGTGTGGCTGCTGCTCTCGATCTTCTCCGTCCAGCAGGCGTTCTTCGCGGTCAACCAGCCGACACGGACCGCCGTCCTGCCCCGGATCATGTCCCTGGACCTGCTGCCGGCGGCCAACTCGTTGAACATGACGGTCATGCAGGCGGGCGCCATCGCCGGCCCGCTGGTCGGCGGCGCCCTCATCCCGATCCTCGGCTTCTCGACGCTGTACTTCGTCGACACGGTCTGCCTGTTCGCGACACTGTGGGCCGTGGTCTCACTGCCACCGCTGCCGCCGGAGCACACGCCGGGTCGGCCGCGGCCCACCGCCGGATTCCGGTCGGTGATCGACGGCCTCGTCTATCTGCGCGGGCAGCCGGTGCTGCTGATGTCGTTCGTCGTCGATCTCATCGCGATGATCTTCGGCATGCCGCGCGCCCTGTTCCCGCAGATGGCTCACGAGAGTTTCGGCGGTCCGTCCGACGGCGGCTGGGCGTTCGCGCTGCTGTTCATCGCCATCCCCGTAGGCGCGGTGCTCGGCGGCGTGCTGTCGGGGTGGGTGTCGGCCGTCCGCAGACAGGGTATGGCGGTCATCGTCTGCATCGTCGTGTGGGGCCTGTCGGTGGCCGTCGCCGGCGGCGCCCTCGTCTTCGCCGATTCGGCGATGCTGCCGGTCCTGCCGATCGTGGTCGGAGCGCTGATGATCGGCGGCGCCGCCGACATGGCGTCGGCGGCCTTCCGGCAGACGATGCTGCAGTCGGCCGCGAGCGACGACGTGCGCGGCCGCCTCCAGGGCGTGTTCATCGTCGTGGTGGCGGGCGGTCCCCGCATCGCCGACGTGGCGCACGGGACGTCGGCGGCGATGGCCGGCACCGCGGTCACCGTGGCCGGCGGCGGCCTGGCGACCGTCGTGCTCACCGTGGCGGTCGCGTTCGCGGTGCCCGTGTTCTGGCGCTACCGCGTCACCGTCGCCGAGACCGACGCCATCGACGACCGCTGACCGGCAGCCGATCAGTCGGGCACGGGATCAGTCGTCGACCTCGTCGCTCTGCCAGGGCAGGTTGGCGCGCCGCTTGGCGTGCACCGGGCAGTAGTGGATGGGATTGTCGCGCTCGGCCTCGCTCGGCAGATTGCGCCGCGGCGTCTCCAGCAGCGGTGCGTCGGCGGGCACCCGGCCGGTGAGACGGTCGTCGGCATCGCGGGCGCGGGGGTGACGGCGGTACCTGCGCGGCACCAGCCGCATCACGGTGTTCACCGTCTTCCCGAAGCGTTCGAAACGTCGCTGATCGGCGTCCGACCAGCTCAGCCCCATCATCTCGCGGATCGGTTCGTCGTAGAGCCCGGTGGTGATCCACATGAAGATCCGCTGCACCACGGCGACCTGCTGTTGCCACAGCCATTGCGGCGTCCACGACGGCATCCACGGGGGCGGGGGGCAGAGTGGTGATGTCCAGGACGGTGCGGACGGCGGCGTGATCGCGCAGCACGTGCCGGCACATGTGGTCCCAGTACTCGAGGAACTCCTCGTAGGTGTCGGGGCACGGCCGCATGCTGACGCCGTACTGCGCATACCAGCCGCGTGACTCCTCGAAGAGACGCCGCTTGTCGGCCTCCGAGATCGGCGGACCGAAGGCTTCGGCGCACCGGATGTTGCCGTACCAGAAGGTGGCGTGCGCCCAGTAGAAGACGTCGGGGTCGAGCGCGTGGTAGCGACGGCCGTCGTCCATCGTCCCCTTGATGGTGAGGTGGTAGTCGCGGACCTCGCGGCCGGTCGCGGGTGTCCGGTCGAAGACCACGCCGCTGATCGGGTACAGCGACCGGTTCAGGCGTTCCCAGCGTTCACCGAAGAAGTCCGAGTGGTCCCAGACGCCGGCGGCGAGTTTGGGGTGCATGTTCTGCATGGAGCCGGACCACAGTCCCATCAGCAGGCCGCGCCAGTCGCCGAAGTACTTCCACGTCGCCGAGTCGGGACCGGGCGGAGGGAGATGAGCGGCCGAACGCGCGCCGCCGTGGAGGCGGTCGGCGTCGTCGAACTGTTCACTGCCTGTCGGAGGCGCCACCTGAGTCATGAGACAAACTCTAGTATCCGTCTCAACTGCGTGTCAATGATCACAGTCGGCCGGTGAGCGGTGCCTGCCGGTCGACACGGCCGCTCGGCACGGTCAGACGTCGGTGAGCTCCACGTCTCGCGTCTCCCGGACACCGAGGATCGCGACGAAGGTCAACAGTGCGGCCACGACCAGGTACACGCCGACCCAGGCGACGCCGTACTCGTGGACCACCCACGTCGCGATGAACGGGGCCACCGCCGCGCCGATGATCGACGCGAAGTTGTACGCGATGCCCGAACCCGTGTAGCGGACGTTGGTCGGGAACAGCTCCGGCAGCACGGCGCTCATCGGCCCGAACGTCAACCCCATCAACGTCATGCCGACCACCAGGAACGCCAGCATCACCGGCGTCGTCATGCTCTCCGGACGCAGGAACCAGGCGAAGGATGCGCCGTAGGCCACGATCAACGCGGTCACGACGAGCAGCAGCGGACGCCGTCCCACCCGGTCGGCCAGCCGACCCGACACCGGGATGAACACCGCGAAGAACAGCACCGACACCAGCTGGAGCTCGAGGAAGTCCGTGTACGAGATCGACAGCGCGATTCCCGAGGAGTCCACGACCTTGCCCGTGCCGTACGAGATGATCCACGTGGTGACCAGATAGAACAGCGTGTAGGTCGCCAGCATCACGAATGTGCCGATGATGAGCTGACGCCACGACGTGCGGACGACCTCCGCCAACGGCGCCTTGACCCGGCGCCCCTCCGAGACGGCCTGGGCGAACACCGGGGTCTCGGTCAGTTTGAGCCGCACATACAGGCCCAGCACCACCATCACGGCGCTCGCGATGAACGGGATCCGCCAGCCCCACGTGAGGAAGGCGTGATCGGTGTCGGCGTCGCCGGCGCTGAAGCCCATCGTCAGCATGAGGATGAGGAAGATGCCGTTGGCGAACAGGAAGCCGATCGGCGCACCGAGTTGCGGCCACATCGCCGCCCATCCCCGACGCCCCGGCTCGGCGGTCTCGGTGGCGAGCAGTGCGGCCCCCGACCACTCGCCGCCCAGTCCGAGGCCCTGGCAGAACCGCATCAACGCCAGCAGCGCCGGCGCCAGATAGCCGACGGTCTCGAAGGTCGGCAGCAGGCCGATCGCGACGGTCGCCAACCCCATCGTCAGCAACGAGCCGACCAGTGTCGCCTTGCGGCCGATGCGGTCGCCGAAGTGGCCGAAGAGCATCGACCCGATCGGGCGGGCCACGAACGCCAGACCGAACGTCGCGAACGACGAGAGCAGCGCGGCGGTGTCGTCGCCCTCCGGGAAGAACAGGGTGGGGAACACCAGTACGGCGGCCGTGCCGTAGATGTAGAAGTCGAAGAACTCGATACTCGTCCCGACCAGCGAGGCGATGATCACCCGGTGACGGGGCACGGCGGTGCCGGGGACGGTCCGCGAATCGGTTGAATCAGACACCGGCCGAGCGTACCGCGCGCCGGTCCGTCCCAGCGCGATGATGCGAGCGGGGGACGTCAGCGCACGATGATCCGGGCCGCGTCGCCGGGGGCGGCCTGCGCGGCCAGACACACCGACTCCGCCGTCAACACCGCGACCACCGGGTAGCCCCCGGTGACCGGATGGTCGGCGAGGAAGACCACCGGCTGCCCGCTCGGCGGCACCTGCACGCCGCCGAGCGGAACCCCCTCACTGCCGAGTTCGCCGAGGCCGCGACGGTGTCGGGGGACCGCGGTGCCGTCGGCACGGTCGAGCCGCACACCGATCCGATTGCTCGCGGCGCCGACCCGCCAGACCCCCGCGGCCAGGAGTCGCGCATCGTCGAGACGGTCGTCGCGGGGGCCGAGATCGGCCGTGAGGTCGAGCACCTCGGGCAGCTCGCCGACGGGCGCGAACGGTGCCGCAGGCCAGTGTTCGGCGTCGGCGCCGACGGGCAGGACCGTTCCGGCCGTCAGCGGCGGCGGACCCAGACCGGAGAGGGTGTCGGTGGACCGCGACCCCAGTTCGGCGGCGACGTCGAGCCCGCCCCGGATCGCGATGTAGTTGCGGCACCCGCGAATCGGCGCGTGGACCGTCACGACCGCTCCGTCGTCGACGGCGACGGCGGCGTGACTCCCGACATCGGCGTCGTCGACCGTCACCCGCGCGGTCGGGCCGGCGACGGCCAGCAGGACGCGGCCGGACACCCGCGCCGACCACCCGCCGAACGTCGTCTCCACCGCGGCCGCCGACTCCGGGTTCCCCACGAGGCGATTGGCCTGCGTCAGCGAGGACAGATCGGCGCCGCCCGACCGGGGCACCCCGAGGTGGGCGTGCCCGGGTCGACCGAGATCCTGCACGCTCGAGAACGGGCCCGGGGCCAGCACGGTGAGGCTCGCGGTCACGACTCGCCCCGATCGACGAATCGGACCGTGAGGCCGGCGGTGAGCAGGGCGGGCGGCTGCGCGGCGCTGTCCCACATCACCGCGTCGGTGCGGCCCACCAGATGCCAGCCGCCGGGACTGCTGCGCGGGTAGACGGCGCTGTACCCGGCGGCGACGGCCACCGATCCGGCGGGAACCGCCGGGCGGGCCTCATCGCGACGCGGCACGGCCGCCAACAGCCGAGCATCGTCGACCGGAGTGCCCGGGTGCGGCACCAGATAACCGAAACCCGGTGCGAATCCCATGAACTGGACGCGCCACAGGGTCGACGAGTGGGTGCGGACGAGGGTCTCGACGGACACCCCGGCCGTCGCGGCGGCGTCGGCGAGGTCGGCGCCGTCGTACACCACCGGGAGCAGCACGTCGGCGACCTCGACGGACTCGGCGGCAGTCGCGGCGACGTCGGCGGCGCCCGCGGCACGGGCCACCCGGTGAACCGCCAACTCGTCGAGCCCGGCGCCGGGCCGGGCCTCCACGAGGATCGTGTGCGCCGTCAGGACCACATCGCAGGGGGACAGCGCACCCGAATCGACGGCCGCCCGCAGCGCCCGGGCGACGTGCGCGGCGTGCGCCTGCGCCGCGGGGTCGACGTCGAACTCCAGAAGGACCGCATCGGCACCCGCGCTGAGCTCACGCATGGCACCACGCTACAGACATGTGAGTAAGCTGTGCGTGCGACAAGAGTCGTCGGTCGCCCGAAGCGGGACCCTCGTGCGGCGTCCGAGTCGAACCACGACTAGGTTGTTACCCAACAACTGCTCACCCAGCGAGTTCTAAGGGGTATGTGTGTCCGTTGACAATGGCGCGACCGAACAGGCGACCGGTAAGTTCACCTACCCGGGTGGCGACATCGATCTGCCGATCCTGAAGGCGACGGAGGGCAGCGATTCTGTCGAGCTGGGCACCTTCCTGTCGCAGACCGGTCTGACCACCTTCGACGGCGGATTCGTGAACACGGCGGCCACCAAGTCGTCGATCACCTACATCGACGGCGAAGCGGGCATCCTGCGGTACCGCGGCATCCCGATCGACCAGCTCGCCGAGCGGTCGACGTTCATCGAGGTCGCCTACCTGCTGATCTACGGGGAGCTTCCGACGCAGGCCGAACTCGACGCCTTCACCGACCGCATCTGCCGACACACGCTGCTGCACGAGGACCTCAAGCGTTTCTTCGACGGCTTCCCGCGGAACGCTCACCCGATGCCGGTCGTCTCGAGCGCCACCAACGCGCTGAGCGCCTACTACCCGGACTCGCTCGACCCCAAGGATCCCGAGCAGGTCGAGCTCTCGACGATCCGTCTCCTGGCCAAACTCCCGACCATCGCCGCATACGCGTACAAGAAGTCGGTGGGCCAGCCCTTCCTCTACCCGGACAACTCGCTGAGCCTGGTGGAGAACTTCCTGCGCCTGACCTTCGGTTTCCCGGCCGAGCCCTACGAGGTGAACCCGGAGATCGCCAAGGCCCTCGACATGCTGTTCATCCTGCACGCCGACCACGAGCAGAACTGCTCCACCTCGACCGTGCGTCTGGTCGGCTCGTCGCAGGCCAACCTGTTCACCTCGGTGTCCGCGGGAATAAATGCACTGTGGGGTCCGCTGCACGGCGGCGCCAACCAGGCCGTGCTCGAGATGCTCGACGAGATCCGGGAGAGCGGCGGCGACACCAAGGCGTTCATGACCAGGGTCAAGAACAAGGAAGACGGTGTGAAGCTCATGGGCTTCGGGCACCGCGTCTACAAGAACTACGATCCGCGCGCCGCGATCGTGAAGAAGACCGCCGACAAGATCCTGACCTCGCTGGGCGTGGAGGACGAGCTCCTCGACATCGCGAAGGGACTCGAGGAGGTGGCGTTGAACGACGACTACTTCGTGGAGCGCAAGCTGTACCCGAACGTCGACTTCTACACCGGCGTGATCTACCGGGCGATGGGCTTCCCGACGCGCATGTTCACCGTGCTGTTCGCTCTCGGCCGCCTGCCGGGCTGGATCGCGCACTGGCGCGAGATGCACGGCGACCCGACGACCAAGATCGGCCGCCCGCGCCAGCTCTACACCGGATACACCCAGCGCGACTACGTCGAGATGGATAATCGCTGACATGGACAAGCCTGAAGTCGAGTTTCCCGAGGGCCCTCCGCCGAGCACCCTGCAGATCACGGATCTGGTGGTGGGCGACGGCCCCGAAGCCCAGCACGGCGGCACCGTCGACGTCCACTACGTCGGCGTCGAATTCGACACCGGCGAGCAGTTCGACTCGTCGTGGGAGCGCGGCCAGTCGGCACGATTCCCGCTCGATGCGCTGATCCCCGGCTGGCAGGAGGGGATCCCCGGCATGAAGGTCGGCGGTCGTCGCCGCCTCGTGGTTCCACCGGAACTCGCCTACGGTGCTGCGGGCACCGGCAACCGGCTGTCGGGCAAGACCCTCATCTTCGTGATCGATCTGCTCGGCGTCTGAGCGGTCGGACCGGAAGAGGCCGGGGGAAGGGAGATCGAGATGACATCACGTCAGTTCACCGCGATGGTCGCCCGTGAATCCGACGACGGCATCGCCCTCGCGGCCGAGACCGTCGACGAGGGCTTCCTCCCCGACGGCGAGGTCACGATCCGCGTCGAATACTCCAGCGTCAACTACAAGGACGCCCTGGCGGTGACGCCGCGCGGCGGTGTCGTCCGTCGGTATCCGATCGTCCCCGGCATCGACATCGCCGGCGTGGTCTCGGCGTCGTCCGCACCCGACGTGGCGGTCGGTGACCGGGTGGTGGCTCACGGCCACGACATCGGCACGGCCCGGCACGGCGGCTACGCACAGTACGCGCGCGTCCCCGCCGACCAGGTGATGGTCCTCGAGTCGATGTCGACCCGCGAGGCCGCCGGAGTCGGCACCGCCGGATTCACCGCGGCGATGAGCGTGGACGCCCTGGTGGCGGCCGGTGCCTCACCGGCCGACGGCCCGGTGCTCGTGACCGGGGCGAGCGGTGGCGTCGGATCGGTCTCGGTCGACATCCTCGCGGGGCTGGGGTTCGAGGTCGTCGCCTCGTCGGGCAAACCCGACGCCGTCGACCTGCTCACCGACCTGGGTGCCGCGTCGGTGATCGGCCGGCTGCCCGAGGACCCGGATGCGACGATCCGTCCGCTCGGCACACAGCGCTGGGCGTCGGCCGTCGACTGCGTCGGCGGGCGCACCCTCGCCTACGTGCTGAGCACCACCCGGTACGGCGGCACCGTCGCGGCCAGTGGTCTGACCGGCGGCGCCGCGCTGCCGACGACGGTGATGCCGTTCATTCTGCGCGGGGTGACCCTCGCGGGCATCGACTCGGTGCAGGCGCCGACCCATCGGCGCCGCGCACTGTGGAAGCGGATCGAAGGCGATCTGCGGCCGGCGCATCTGGACCGGTTGATCGGCGAGATCACCCTCGACGACCTCCCCGAGCACCTCGACCGGATTCTGGCGGGCGAATCCGTCGGCCGCGGCGTCGTGCGGATCTGACGGCGGGCCGACGACGAGGGCCGGGCGACGACGAGGGCCGGGCTCAGCGCCGACCGGTGAGCATGCGCGTCACCTCACCCCAGCCGATGCGGCTGCCCGTCCGCAGGATCGACAGCGAGTAGATCCGCGAGGCCACCCACACCGCGGCCATGCACGCCAGAATCATCAGGCCGAACGTGCCCACGATCTGGGTGGTGTCGGTGTCACCGGTGGCGACCCGGATCGGCATGAGGACGGCGCTGAACGGCGGAATCCAACTGAGCGTCTCGATGAGCGGTGAGTCGAGCGCCTGGATGCCGAAGGTCCCCGAGTACAGGACGGCCATCGCCAGCAGCGTCAGCGGAGCCGAACTGGAGTTGAGCTCCTCCTGCCGGCTCACCATCGCGCCCGTCGCGGCGTAGAGCGCGGCGAAGAACAGGAAGCCGAGCAGGAACCACGCGATGACCGTCGCGAACACGGTGGTCGCGGTGCCCGTGAGCGTCAGGAGCCCGGTCGCGCGGCCGGTGATCAGCGCGGTCGTCCCCAGGACGAGGACTTGGAACAGCGAGATGGTGCCGATGCCGAGGACCTTGCCCCACAGCAGATGCAGCGGCCGGACCGTCGAGAGCAGGAGTTCGACGATCCGCGACGCCTTCTCCTCGACCACGCCGACGGCCACCATGAGGCCGCCCATCATGATCGCCATGACGAGCAGCAGGGAGCCGATGAGGGCGACCGAGATGCGCTGCGCCTCGTCCGGCTTCTGCTCCTGGGTCCGGGTCATCGCCAGATCGGTCCGGGGGAGGGTCGCGGCGTCCACACCCCGGGCGTCGAGGGCGGTCGTCAGGGACCGCTGTGCGACGACGCCGCGCAGGACGCCCTCGACGGTGGGGTCCATCGTGTTCTTGCTGATCGCGCGATAGGACCCGTGGATCCCGATGATGAGCGCGGCGTCGACGTCACCGTCGTCGACGTCGGCGCGTGCGGTCGACGCGTCGGGAATCATGCGGGCGTCGATCTTCTGCCCGGCGGCGTCGCCCGCCGTCTCGATCGACTGCATGAGTGCCGGATCGCCGCCGACCACGCCGACGGACTTGGCTCCGTCGCCGCCGGAGAGGGCCGCCCAGACGATGCCGCCGACGACGATGACCGCGAGCATCAGACCGGTGCTGATGATGAAGGAGCGCTCGCGGATGCGGGTGCTGATCTCGCGCCCGGCGACGAGCGAGATGGAGGTGAAGGTCGAGTTCATCGTGGTCACACCAGCTCTCGGAACAGTTCGGTCAGGGTCGGCGCGTCGGTCGCGAAGCGGTGGACCTCGCCGGTCGCCAGTGCTGCGGCGAGGATCGCCTGGTCGTCGACGGCCGCGTCGGTGTGCAGTACCGTCCGCCGCGATGCGTCGTCGCCGTAGTCGACGGCGACGACGCCGGGCAGCCCGTCGGCCCACCGGGTCGACGGGGCGGGGCCGACCACTTCGAGGCGCAGTCCGTCGCGGGGACGCAACTCGTCGACCGTGCCGAGCGCCTTGATGACACCGTCGGAGATCACCCCGACGCGGTCGCAGAGACGCTCGACGAGGTCGAGCTGGTGGGAGGAGAAGATGACGGGGATGCCTTCGGCGGCCTTCTCGACGAGGACCTCGCTCATCACGTCGACCGCCACCGGGTCGAGGCCGGAGAAGGGCTCGTCGAGCACGAGGACGTCGGGGTCGTGGACGAGGGCGGCGGCCAGCTGGACGCGCTGCTGGTTGCCGAGCGACAGGTCGTTGACCGCGGAGCCGATGCGTTCGGCGATGCCGAGTCTGCCGGTCCAGCGCTGCGTCGCGGCGACGGCGTCGGCCTTCGACAGTCCGTGCAGGCGCGCCAGATAGACGAGTTGGTCGCCGACCTTCATCTTCGGGTACAGGCCGCGCTCCTCGGGCATGTAGCCGATCCGCTTGCGTGCCTCGGCGTCGATCGGGGCGTCGCCGAGATGCACCTGTCCGGAGTCGGCGGCCAGGACGCCGAGGATGATGCGCATGGTGGTCGACTTCCCGGCGCCGTTGCTGCCGACGAATCCGAAGATCTCGCCGGCGGCAACGGAGAAGGTCACATCGGTCAGTGCGGTGACGGGGCCGTAGCTCTTGGCCAGGCCGCGGACGTGGAGTGCGTGGGTCACGGTCAGTTCTCCCGGTGTTCGGTCAGGGCGGGGTTCGGCGGGTCGGGGTGCGGCGGGTCGGGGTACGGGGGTCGGGGAACTCGTCGTCGGGGTCCTGGGTCCACCAGGAGACGAGGATGTCGGGCAGGCAGGAGATCGCGTACACGCAGGCGATGAGCAGCCAAGCGGTGGACACCAGGGTCTGGCTGCTCACCGAGTCGCGCATCGACAGGGTGATGAGGAGGGCGTAGACGACGATCATCAGCGGCATGATGAGGCTGTAGCAGATCGACCGGGCGGCGTTGCGCTGCGCGAGCTAGATCTCGTCGAGGACTGCGGCGGGGGCGTCGGCGACCGATCCGGTGACGACCCGCAGCGTCATCAGCGCGGTGATCGAGACGGCCAGGCCGACGCCGAAGGGGATCGCGGCCCACGGGGTGCTCCAGAACGATGCGACGGCCGCGATGAGCGTCACGTCGAGGAAGATCAGGACCGTGACGGCCAGGGCCCGTCTGCCGCGGCGGTTCCGCAGGCCGGGGAGCCACCCGTCGGTGAAGGAGACGAAACGGTCGTGGCGGGCGGCCGAGCGTTCGGTGTACCGCTGGACCCATCGGGGGACGGCGTCCTCGGGGAACACGTAGTTCGGGTCACGCATCGGATCTCCTTCCGTACAGTTCGCTGGACATCGCCGTGAACTCGGTGCGACTGAAGACGGCCTCCACCGGGAGCTCGAAGACCTCGCAGATGCGCATGGCGAGGTCGAGGCTGGGGTAGTTGTCGCCGCGTTCGAGCGCGCCGACCGATTGGACGTTGATGTCGACGAGGTCGGCGAGTGCGGCCCGCGACAGGCCCCGTTCGGCACGAAGCACTGCGAGACGGTTGTAGATGGGGCGCTTCGGCCCCCGCCTGACAGGACTCACATGACAAAGTGTTAGGAAAACGCAACAAAATGTCAAGAGATCACCCTTAGTGAGCGGGTCGGGTCGGGCGCTCGATAGCATGCCCGCATGATTGTGAGCAGTACAGAAGGGGCCGTGACGACCATCGAGCTGGCCCGCGAGGCCAAGCGCAACGCGCTCGACGAGGCGATGGTCGACGACCTGTCGGCCGCGTTCTCGGCGGCCGTCGACGGCGGCGCACGGGCAATCGTCCTGACCGGTCGCGGAGCGGTCTTCAGCGCCGGTGCAGACCTGTCCGGCCCGGTGTACGACCCGGCCTTCATCGACAAGCTCGTCACCCTCATCGCACAGATCGAGCAGACGCCGATCCCGGTGGTCGCGGCCCTCAACGGCGCCGCGCTCGGCGCCGGCCTCCAACTGTCGATGGCCGCCGACCTGCGCGTCATGGCACCGGACGCCCTGGCCGGGATCCCGGCGGCGAAGATCGGCGTCACCGTGGACGAATGGACCATTCGACGCCTCGTCTCGCTGGTCGGCGCCGGCCCGGCACGCGGCATGCTCATCGGCTGCGACCCGCTCACCGCCGACCGCGCGTACGCGCTGGGATTCGCCAACCGGATCGGCGACCTCGCCGACGCCCGGCACTGGGCGGCGTCGATCGCCGAGCTGGCCCCCCTCACCCTCGCGCACTACAAGCTGGTGCTCACCGGTGACGGCGCCCGCGACGAGGCGCCCGCCGACCGTCACGCGGCGATGATGGCCGCCTGGGAGAGCGAGGACCTCGCCGAGGGACGGGCCGCCCGCGCGGAGAAGCGGACACCGGTCTTCCGCGGCCGCTGACCCGAGGAGGGCGCCGAGCGGGTCCGGGTCAGGCGCCGAGCGTCGTCGTCAGATACGGGTTGGCGAAGGTCCGCTCCGGATCGAACCGGCCGCGCACCTCGAGGAACTCGTCGAACCGGGGGTAGACGCCACGCAGATAGTCGGCGTCGCGCGTGTGCATCTTGCCCCAGTGCGGACGGCCCCCGTGCGCCACCATGATCTGTTCGACGTCGCGGAAGTAATCCCGTGCGGAACCGGTGTCGTCGCGGTGATACCGGTGTACGGCGATATACCCCGAGGTGCGTCCGGCGGCCGTGGACAGCATCAGATCGTCGGCCGCGGCGGCCCGCACCTCCACCGGGAAGCTCACCCGATGCCGTCGCCGGTCGATCATCGCCCGCAGTTCGCGCAGCGCGTCGGGAACCGCTTCGAGGGGAAGGGCGTACTCCATCTCCCGGAACCGGACACCCCGGTCGGAGATGAAGATCCGATCGGAGCGGTCCGTGTAGGTCCGGGCCGACAGCGCTCGCCCCGAGACCTGGTTGATGGTCGGCACCACGCCCGGAACCCGAGCGCTCAGCGCGCACAGGGCGCCGAAGAACTTGTTCGACAGCAGCTCGTCGTCGATGTAACGGCGTACCGAACCCGGGCCGGACGCCGGGGTGTCGGCGGGCAGCCGCGTGTTCGACTTCGTGAGGACTCGGGTGGTGTGCGGGAACCAGTAGAACTCGTAGTGATCCGTCGACGCGACGGCGTCGAGGAATCCCGCGAAGGTCTCCTCGGCGTCACCGGGCGCCTCGACGGCCTCGATCGCGAAGGCGTCCACGCACTGCAGGGTGATCTCGGTGAGGACGCCGAGGGCGCCGAGCCCCAGCGCGGCCGCGGCGAGATCGGGATCGTCCTCGGCGACGGTCCGCACGGTGCCCGTTCCGTCGACGAGCGTGACGCCGCGGATCTGCGTGGAGATCCCGCCGAACGCGACCCCCGTGCCGTGGGTGCCCGTGGCCGTGGCTCCGGAGACGGTCTGCCGGTCGACGTCGCCCAGATTGGTCATCGCCAGACCGAGGGGCTCGAGGATGTCCGGGATCTGATGCAGGTGCGTTCCGGCGCCCAGTGTGACGCGGCCCGCCTCGCGGTCGACGTGGCGGACGCCGGCGAACCCCGACATCGCGATCTGGACGTCGGGCGCCACCGCGACCTCCGAGAAACTGTGCCCGGCGCCCACGGGTTTGACCGTCCGGCCCCGGTCGGCGGCCTCGCGGACCGCGGCGGCCAGCTCGTCGGTGCTCTGCGGTGCGATGATCCGCTCGGGAGTGCACGACGCGGTGCCTCCCCAGTTGCTCCAGGTGTTCGTTGCGCGGGTGCTCACAGGAAGCACCTCCCCTCTCCTCGGTAGGTGGGCACCACGTCGGCCACGTGGGCCGTCCCCGATGCGTCTCGGTCGATCAGCGCCACGGCCTCGGCCCGCTCACACACCTCGCCGGACTTGGTGTGGCGGAACCACACGCGGTCGCCGACGGCCAGGGAGCGCGTCGCGTCACCGCGCAGCGGCGTCTGCACCTCGCCCGCACCCTCGGTGCCGATGTACGCCAGCCCCTCGGGCCACACGGGTTTGGGGACCCGGTCGTCGGCGGGCGGGCCGGAGGCGATCCAGCCGCCGCCCGCGCAGGTGACGATGTCGGTGTCGGGGCGGCGCAGGACGTCGAGTCCGAAGGCGAGCGCCGGTGCGGGCCGGAAGTGCCGGTAGGTGTCGAACAGGTGGCCGCCGAAGAATCCACTGCCCGCGGCGATGTCGGTGACGGCGCGGTCCTTCGCGGTCTCCTCGATCGACCCGGTGCCGCCGGCGTTGACGAACTCCAGGTCGGCGACCTCGCGCAGGGCGGCGATCTCCCGCCCGCGTCGGCGCCGCAACTCGAGCATCGACGCCGACTGCATCGCCGTGACGGCGGTGTTCATCAGCGTGCTGCCCGCCACCTGATTGCCGACGCCGGCGACCTGCGCCTCATACGACATCGCGCCCACGAGCCGGAACCCGTCGCGCGACGCGATGGTGCGGGCGAGGTCGCGCGCCTGCTCCACGGAGTGGATCGGTGAGCGCCGGACGCCGACGTGGACGCGGCCGCCGACGGCGCGCAGCGAGGCGTCGAGGTCGATCGCCACCCGGATCTCGGGTCGCGAGCCGGGCGACGCGACGGAGTCGACGACGTCGAGCTGGGCGGGGTCGTCCACCAGGAGGGTCACGCGCGAGCACGCGAGGTCGTCGGCGAGGAGGGCCGCCAGGGCGGAGCGCTTCACCGTCGGGTATCCCAGGAGCACGTCGGTGACATTCGATTCGGTGGCCAACCAGTGCGCTTCGGCGACGTCGAAGGCGAGCACGCCGGCGAAGCCCTCGCGGCCCAGCACGTCGTCGATCACCGAACGCACCCGCAGCGACTTGGAGGCCACCCGGATCGGGACGCCGCCGGCGCGCCGACGCAGGTCGGCGATGTTGTGTTCGAGCGCACCGAGATCGAGGGCCAGCACCGGCGAGTCCAGACCCGCTCGGCGCACCGCGTCGTCGATGCCGCCCCAGTACTGCGCGGGGTCGGTCACATGAAGGCGGCGGGCGGCGGGGGATCGGTGGGCGACGGGGTGCTCGGGGGACGGCATCGCGGGACGCGGCTCCTTCGTATGAGTGTGGGTGCGGCGGGTTCGACGGGGGTCGAGTGATACCGATTACGCTAGACAAGCATGACCCCAGATGAAAAGACGATCGTCCAAAGTTCGTCGATTTCGCGGGTTTCCAGGCGTGTCGCGGCACGAATCGCACCGCCGCTGAACGCCCTCGGGGCCGGACGCGCCGCGATCGCCGAGCACACCGCCCGCTCGCGCGTCGCCCGCGACGGCGTCTTCGGAAACCGCGAATCCGCGTCGCCCGCAGCCGGCCCCGACCTGTCGACGCTGATCGACATGGCTCGCCGGCCGGGAGTGCCGAGCCGTCCGATCCCCGTCCTGCGCCCCCGCTTCGCGCCGCGGCCCGCCGACCTCGAGGCCACCTGGCTGGGCCACGCCACCGCGGTCGTCGACGTCGACGGCCTCCGCTTCGTCACCGACCCCGTGCTCTCGATGCGCTGCTCGCCGTCGCAGCTCGTCGGACCGCGCCGCCTCCACCGCGCGCCGCTCACCGCGGGTGAACTGCCGCCCGTCGACGCCGTCGTGATCAGCCACGACCACTACGACCACCTCGACGTCGACACCATCGTCACCATCGCGCACACCGTGCCCGACGCGGTGTTCGTCGCCCCCCTCGGCGTCGGCGCCCATCTGACGGCGTGGGGTGTGCCGTCCGCCCGGATCCGCGAGGCCGACTGGTACGAGGACGTCACCGTCGCCGCCCGCGGGATCGAGGCGACGCTGCACGCCCGCCCGGCACGGCACTTCTCCGGTCGCGGCGTCACCCGCAATCTCACACAGTGGGTGAGCTGGGCGATCGTCGGGCCCCGCCACCGCGTGTTCTTCTCGGGCGACACCGGGCACAGCGACGTGTTCACCGAGGTCGGCGCCGAACTCGGTCCCTTCGACCTCGCGCTCATCGCGATCGGGGCCTACGACCCCGCGTGGCCCGACATCCACCTGAATCCGGAGGAGGCGCTCGACGTCTTCGGTCAGTTGAACGGCGCCGAGCGCGGCGGCCTGTTCGTGCCGATCCATTGGGGTACTTTCAATCTTGCGCGACATCCCTGGTCGGATCCGGTGCGCCGCCTCACCTCCGCGGCGGCGCGGCTCCGTGTCGATGTCCGCGTGCCGCGGCCGGGCGCGGATGTCGTGCCCCACGGTCGCACCGGCTCCGCTGTCCATGACCCGACCTGGTGGGAGAGATGCGCATGACCACACCGACGACGACCGGTCGGGATCCCGGCCTCACGGCCGCGGAGGTCGCCGACCGCCACGCCGCCGGCCAGGGGAACGTCACGCAGAGCAAGTCGGGGCGCACGGTCGGGCAGATCGTCCGCGCCAACGTCTTCACCCGGATCAACGCGATCCTCGGCGTGCTGTTCGCGATCGTCGCCTCCACCGGCTCGTTCATCAACGGGCTGTTCGGTCTGCTCATCATCGCCAACAGCGGTATCGGCATCATCCAGGAGATCCGCGCCAAGCGGACCCTCGACCGGCTGGCCATCATCGGCCAGACGCGGCCGGTCGTCCGGCGCGACGGTGTCGCCGCGGAGATCGCCGCCTCGGACGTCGTGGTCGGCGACCTCATCGAGTTGGGCCCGGGCGACCAGGTGATCGTCGACGGCGAGACCGTCGAGTCCGAATCGCTCGACATGGACGAGTCGCTGCTCACCGGTGAAGCCGACGCCGTCGACAAGGGGCCCGGCGACCAGATCATGTCGGGCAGCTTCGTGGTCGCCGGATCGGGCGCCTACCGGGCCACCAGGGTCGGCGCCGACTCGTATGCCAACCGGTTGGCCGAAGAGGCGTCGACGTTCACCCTCGTGCGTTCCGAACTGCGGTCGGGGATCGACCGCATCCTCAAGGTGATCACCTGGCTGCTCATCCCTGCCGGCATCCTCACCATCTTCAACCAGCTGTTCATCAGCCAGAGCGGCCTGCGGTCCGCGCTGCTCGGCATGGTGGCCGCCCTCGTCCCGATGGTGCCCGAGGGGCTCGTGCTGATGACGTCCATCGCGTTCGCCGTCGGCGTCATCCGCCTCGGCCAGCGCCAGTGCCTGGTCAACGAGCTGCCGGCGATCGAGGGCCTCGCGCGCGTCGACGTCGTGTGCACCGACAAGACCGGCACGCTCACCGAGAACGGGATGCGCCTGTCGGAGGTGCGCATCGTCCGTGACGGTGTGGAGCAGGCTCGGGTGGAGGCCGCGCTCGCGGCCGTCGCCGCCCACGATCCGCGTCCCAATGCGAGCATCCAGGCCGTCGCCGAGGCCTTCCCCGACGCCCCCGACTGGCACACCTCGGCGGTGTTGCCGTTCAGCTCGGCCAACAAGTTCTCCGGCATGTCATTCGCCGGGCCCGACGGAGCGTCGCACGACAACTGGCTGATCGGCGCCCCCGACGTGCTGCTCGACCCGGACTCGGAGACCGCGCGGGCGGCGTCCGACCTCGGCTCGACGGGCCTGCGCATCCTGCTGGTCGGCACCACCGACGTCCCCGTCGACACCGAGCCCGACGGTCCGTCGCCGGTTCCCGGCGACCTGGTCCCGACGGCGCTCGTGGTGCTCGAGCAGCGGGTCCGCCCCGATGCTCGCGACACGATCGAGTACTTCGAGTCGCAGCGCGTCGCGGTCAAGATCATCTCCGGCGACAACGCGCGCTCGGTGGGGGCGGTCGGCGAGTCGCTGGGGCTGGGGACGCCGGACTCCGCGGTCGACGCCCGGTCGCTGCCCGCCGGCGACGACGAGCTCGCCGAGGTGATCGCCGACCACGATTCGTTCGGTCGGGTGCGACCCGACCAGAAGCGGGCCATGGTCAAGGCGCTCCAATCGCGTGAGCACACCGTCGCGATGACCGGAGACGGCGTCAACGACGTCTTGGCCCTCAAGGACGCCGACATCGGCGTGGCGATGGGTTCGGGGTCGTCGGCGGCCCGATCGGTCGCTCAGATCGTGTTGCTCGACAACAAGTTCGCGACCCTCCCGTATGTGGTCGGTGAGGGTCGGCGCGTCATCGGCAACATCGAACGCGTCTCGAACCTGTTCCTCACCAAGACCGTGTACGCGGTGCTGCTGGCCGTGCTCATCGGCATCGCCGGGCTGTTGGCGAAGGCGTTCGACTGGGCGCCGGTCAGCTACCCGTTCCAGCCGATCCACGTGACGATCTCGGCGTGGTTCACCATCGGCATCCCGGCGTTCATCCTGTCGCTGGCACCGAACAACGAGCGCGCCAAGACCGGATTCGTGCGGCGCGTCCTGGTGCAGGCCGTCCCGAACGGGATCATCGTCGGACTGTCGACGTTCGTGTGCTTCATGCTGGTCAACCGGGATCATTCGGCCGGTCTCGGTGCGTACGCCGCCCAGTTGGCGACGGACCCGTCCGCGTCGCTCGCGGCGGCGGCGAACGCCACGCAGACCGTCGGCGCCGTGCAGACGCAGGCGGCCACCGCGGCGCTCATGACGTTGATCGCCGTCGCCGTCTACGTGCTGGTGGTCGTCGCACGCCCGTACAACTGGTGGAAGATCGTGCTCCTGGTGGTCTCCGCACTCGCCTACGTCGCGATCTTCACCGTCCCGTTCTCGCAGGACCTGTTCCACCTGGATTCGTCGAACGGCCGGATGATGGCGATCGCCGCCGTGTGCGCTGCCGTCGGGATCGTGGCCGTCGAGGTGTCGTCGCGGGTGCTCAACGCGATGCTCGACCGGAGGTCCCAGGCGACGGTCGACGCCGCGTCGTCGTAGGATTCCCTCATGGATCTCAAGGGAATGGTCGATAAGGCCAAGAACGCACTGAAGTCGAACCCCGATCTCATCGAGAAGGGCGGCGACCTGGTCGACAAGGCGACCGGCAACAAGTACGCCTCGCAGGTAGACAAGGCTCAGGACGCCGCACGCAAGGCCGTGGGCGCCCAGGACCGGGGTGAGCAGACCAAGAGCGAGCAGACCAAGGGTGAGCAGAACAGGGACGCGGGCGACAAGTAGTCGCCACCGGCCCGCGGGGCCCGCGAGGTCTCCCGTCAGGCCCGGGGGTGGCGTCGGTACGCCGACACCGACGGCTCCCCGCGGATCCAGAACCGCCACGGTCGGTCGGCGGCCAGACGCACCCCCACGCGCGGGCCGGACTCGATGCGGGACTCGTCGAGAGTCGAGGGCTCCGGATCGAGGTGAACCCCCGACGGGTCGGTCAGATCCGTCGCGAGGTCGGCCTTCGTGATGCCGAGCGCCCTGGTCAGATTGCCCGGGCCCCGCGCCAGCCGATGGTCGGGCACGGCGCCGCGCCGTTCGCGCGCGGCGTCGATGCCGTCGGTCACGATGCCCGCGCGCAGGAGGACGGCCGCGCCGCGCCCCTCCGGGCTGGTCACGATGTTCGCGCAGTGGTGGGTGTGAATCTGGTAGACGTACAGGCGGTTCGGCGGACCGTACATGATCTGTGACCGCGGTGTCCGCGTGTAGGCGTGCGACGCCGGGTCGTCGGGCCCGTTGTAGGCCTCCACCTCGGTGATGAGCAGTGATGCGCCGTGGCCGACGAGTCGTCGGCCGAGGAGGGCACGGGCTTCGGCGAGGACCGGGACCCCGTCCTGCTGTGACCGCGGGTTGCGGTTACTGTCTGTAGCCATGGCGAAGACCAGTGATTCCATTCATGTCGCACTCTCCCCGGAGGATACCTTCGTCGCGGCGGCCGACCTGGCCCGCTACGACGAGTGGCTGGTGCTCCACGACGGGTGGCGCAGCCCGCTGCCGACGGTCGACGAACTGACCGTCGGGACCGAGATCTCGTCGGTCGTCTCGGTGAAGGGCGCACGCGTCCGGTTCGCGTGGCAGATCGAGAAGTTCGACCGGCCGAACCGGGTGGTCCTCAAGGGCGCCGGCAAGGGCGGCGTCAAAGCGAAGATCGATCTGAGCGTGGCTCCCGACGGCGACGGCTCGGAGGTCACCTTCCTCATCGACCTCGGCGGACTGCCCCTCATGGGTCCCGCGGGCAAGGCTGCGGCCAAGGCGGTCAAGGGCGACATCGAGAAGTCGCTCGCGCGGTTCACCGCGCTGTTCGGCTGACGGGCCTGTTCGGCTAGTCTGCCGGCCGGAAGCCGCCGGACTCTGCGGTCGGTGCGGTGGCGAACCACAGATCGGCGTGCGCCGCGGCGTATCCCGGATGGTCGGGCAGGTAGTAGAGGCCGGAGGTGGTGTCGGCCTTGATCGGGTAGCCGTCGGGCGCGCGGTCGGGGTCGGGCAGCGGTCGAGATGCGCCGATCGGCAGCGGTACGGCGCCCCCCTCGGACGGCACGCGGGCGCCGGGCTTCGGCGGATTCTTCGCCGCCTCCTGCGCGGCCCGCGCCCGGGCGATGGCCGCGGCCGCGCTGGATTCGGTGCCGTCGGCCAGCGCCCGAATCCGCGCCTCGCGGTCCGGTGTGACCTCCGGGAAGCCGGGTCCCTGCGCGGGGGAGTAGCTCGCGTAATCGTAGGAGTCCCGGCCGCGGAACCAGGCCAGCAGGAGCACGAGCAGCGGGGCGAGCAGCAACAGTGCCAGCCACCACCACGGCGAGATCCCGTCGTCGCACGATGCCGCGGCGAGGGGTGCGTGCTCGACCGTCGCCGCCGACGCGGTCGCCGGCACCAGCAGCGTGCCACCGGTGGCGACCGATCCGAGAATGACGGAGCGCAGGACCATCGCCGTCTGGGATCGTGCCGTCCGGGATCGGGTCATCCGGGATCGCGTCGTCCTGGATCGCGTCGTCCTGGATCGCGTCGTCACTGTCGAGTCCTCCTGGCTCCGTCGCATGGAACATGCTTCGCATCTCGACCTTAGACAGTGCTCGTCGCGCACGTGCGCTTACGTCGGCGCCGGTCGCGTGGTCGTGATGTGCCGAGGTCGTGATGTCGGTGCTCCCGGCAGGATTCGAACCTGCGACACCCGCTTTAGGAGAGCGGTGCTCTATCCCCTGAGCTACGAGAGCTGGGACCGGCCGAGGTCGTGGCGGACGATCGGTGATCGGTCGCCGCGGCCGGTCGCGTCGGCGGCTCGATGGGGACGCAGTCGCCGACGGAAAGAGTCTACGCGAGGGGGTCGGGCGGGGCTCGGCGACTCGCGTCCGCGAGGCCGGCGGCTACCGTAGTGGTCATGGCGAAGACGATCACGGGTCAGCGGACGGTGCTGGTCACCGGCGCGAGCAGCGGCATCGGTGCGGCGGTCGCGAGGAATCTGGTGGCTGCGGGCCACAAGGTGTACGGCACCAGCCGCAACCCCGACACGGTGAGCAACCCGATCCCCGGTGTCACGTACGTGCGCCTCGACAACGCCGACTATGCGTCGGCGCAGGCGTGCGTCGACGCGATCGGCGACATCGACGTGCTCATCAACAATGCGGGCGAGAGCGCGGCGGGCGCCTTCGAGGACACGCCGATGGACGCCGTCGAGCGACTGTTCGCGATCAACGTGTTCGGTCCCGTCGCGCTCACCAAGGCGGTGCTGCCGCGGATGCGGGCACGCGGCAGCGGCACCGTGGTGATGGTCGGTTCCATGCTCTCGAGCTTCCCGGTCGCCTTCCGCACCAACTACGCCGCCACCAAATCGGCACTCAAGGGCTATGCGATGGCACTGCGCCGGGAGGTGGCGCCGTACGGCATCTCGGTGGTCATGGTGGAACCCGGCACCATCGCCACGGGCATCGGCGACCGCCGGACCATCCACATCGGCGACGACTCGGTGTATCGCGACGAGTACGCGAAGGTCGCCGCCGCCACGCGTCGCAACGAAGAGAAGGGCATCTCGGCCGCCGAGATGGCCGAGACCATCGTCGACGCCGCGTTGACGGTGCACCCGAAGCCCTTCTACGCCCGCGGCAACCGCGCCCCGGTGGTGTTCGCCCTGGCGCGACTCGTCCCGCGCCAGGTCGTCTTGGATCTGACCGCGCGGATCCACGGTCTGCGACGGGTGCGGCCCTGACCGCCGCCGTCACGCTGCGCGTCATCGGCATCGGACCCGGCGGACCGCGGCAGATCACCCTCGAAGCCGTCGACGCCATCGGCGCGACCGACGTGTTCTTCCTCCTCGACAAGGGCGGGCGCACGGGGGAGCTCACCGCCGTGCGCGAAGAGATGCTCACCGCGCACGCGCCCGCGGAACACCGGGTGGTGGCCGTCCCCGACCCGCCGCGCGACCGCGACCCGGACGACTACGAAGCCGAGGTGCGACGCTGGCACCGCGCCCGCGTCGACGCCCTGCACACGGCGATCACCGCGAACCTCGCGCCCGGCGAGACCGGTGGCTTCCTGGTGTGGGGCGACCCGGCGCTCTACGACTCCACGCTGCGCATCCTCGCGCAGCTCGCAGACGACGCCGACGGCGGCGTGACGATCGAGGTGGTCCCCGGCGTGACGAGCGCATCGGCGCTCACCGCAGCGCACGGCATCGTCGCCCACGGCATCGGTGAGCCCGTGCTCACCACCACCGGACGGCGGCTCGCGCAGACACCCGACGGTGCAGACCTCAACCAGATCGTCATGCTCGACTCCCACCTCGCGTTCCGGGAGACCGCGGCGCCCGACGATATCGTCCACTGGGGCGCCTACGTGGGCACCGACCACCAGATCCTCGTCAGCGGTCGCGTCGCCGACGTGACCGACGAGATCGTCGCCAGCCGCGCCGCGGCACGCGAGCGCCACGGCTGGGTGATGGACATCTACCTGTTGCAGCGGGCCCGCTGACCCCGGCCGGGGAGTCGATCACGTTCCGCACTCGCTCACCAGGGGCTCGCGACGGCGTCGAGGACGGCGTCGGCGATCTCCGTGCGACAGATGATGAAGTCGGGCAGGTACGGCTTCGGATTGTTGTAGACGATCGGCCGGCCGTCGAGACGGCTGCAATGCAGGCCCGCCGCCAGCGCGACGCCCACCGGCGCACAGTTGTCCCACTCGAACTGGCCGCCCGAATGCACGTAGGCGTCGACGTCGCCCCGGACCACCGCCATCGCCTTGGCCCCCGCCGACCCGATGCGCACCTCGGCCAAGTCGAGGCGGGCGGCGACGGCCGCCGAATGATACGAATGCCCGAACCGGGACACGGCCATGCGGCCGGTGAGCGGCCCGTCGACGACGGCGACCTCGTCGCTGCGGAAGACCTCACCGCGCGCCGGCAACGACACCGCGGCCACCTCCGGCACACCGTCGACGGTGAGGGCGACGTGCACAGCCCAGTCGTCGGTGCCCATCGCGAACTCCGACGTCCCGTCGAGCGGGTCGATGATCCACACGCGCTCCGCGGACGACCGGTCCCCGACATCGGCGGCCTCCTCGGAGAGGACCGCATCGCGGCGGCGGTGCGCACGCAGGACCGTCGAGATCCACGCCTGGGCCATCGCGTCGCCCACGTCACCGAGATGCCTGCCCCGCAGCAGGCCGCCGTGCCGGACGCCCAGGAGGATGTCGCCGGCGCCCGCGGCGATGGTCGCGGCGAGGTCGGCGTCGGACGACTCGGTGGACCTGGGGCGCATTCCATCACTAGATCACACGACACTCCCGCACGGTCCCCGACCATAGCGAACAGTGGAGCAGGCGGACGCGATGGCGCAGACTGGGAGGCATGCCGGAGCTTCCCGAGGTCGCGGCCATCGCCCACCACCTCGACTCACGCGTCGCCGGCCTCCCGATCCGGCGGGTCGACGTCGCGTCCCTCGCCGTGCTCAAGACCGCGGACCCGCCGTACACGGCGCTCGTCGGCCGGACGGTCACCGGCGTCGACCGCATCGGCAAATACCTCGTCGTCCGCACGGTCGTCGACCGCGCCGCCGGCGGAGCCCCGGACGGCGCGGCAGCAGACGACACGGCTGCCGACGACACGGCAGGGGAGATCGACCTGGTGATCCATCTGTCACGTGCGGGCTGGGTCCGATGGCGCGACACACTGCCGCCGACCCCGCCGCGACCGGGCGGTGCCGTCGCCGTGCGCGTGCACTGCGGACTGCCGGACGAGGGATTCGACGTCACCGAGGCCGGGACGCGGAAACGACTGGCGGCGTGGGTGGTTCGCCACACCGACGAGGTGGCGCGCATCGCGGCTCTCGGTCCCGACGCGCTCGCCGTCTCGCGAGACGACTTCGGTGAGATCGTCGCGGCGAGCACCGCTCGGGTGAAGAACCTGTTGATCGATCAGCGGTCGCTGGCGGGCATCGGCAACGCGTACTCCGACGAGATCCTGCACACCGCGCGCTGCTCCCCGTTCGCGACCGGCGCCACCCTCCCGCCCGGCCGCGTCGACGACCTGTACGAGGCGATGCGGACGGTGCTGCGCGAGGCGACCGACCGTCTCGATGGGAGCGAGGTCGCGCGGCTGAAGTCCGAGAAGCGCACCGGCCTGCGCGTACACGGCCGCACCGGCCTCCCGTGCCCGGTGTGCGGCGACACGGTCCGCGAGGTGTCGTTCAGCGACCGGTCGTTCCAGTACTGCCCGACGTGCCAGACCGACGGCCGGGTGTTGGCCGATCGACGGATGTCACGCCTGCTGCGTTGACGATGGGGCGTCAGATCCGGGTCCGCACCAGCAGCACGTTGTAGTCGTCCCAGCGGCTCGCGTTGAAGTACAGCTCCGGACCGGTGCCGCGCAGCGCCGGCGACGACGGCAGCATCATCGGGGCGTACAGCTCCAGGCGCGGCGGCGTGATCCGGCGGGCGCGGCTCCACGGCCCCTGCGGCCGGTCGGCCGTCCGGAGCAGGACGCCGCGCGGACTGTCGAGCATCACGTACTTGTTCAACCGCGGACTCCACGCCACCGACAGTTCGGTGACCGGGCCGCGGACCACGGGACGCGCAGCGGCCGGGCTGCTCGCCCACGACCGGCCGGTCCAGTACCGGTAGCCCTCGAGGTTCGTGATGTCGCCCGGCCGGAAGCGGGCGAGATACGCCGCGCCGAAGCGTCCGTTGGGGGTGCCGTACTGGTAGACGTACCCGTCGCGGCCGCGCACATAGGCGGCCTGCTGGAACTTCTCGTTGCCGGCCTGGACCGACGGCCAGCCGGCCGGCAGCTCGGCGGTCGCCGGGACGTTCACCCGGATGGTGCGCTGCGGGGTGAACCAGGTGCGGCCGTTGTCGCGGGAGACCGCGGTCGCCGAGTAGTTCGTGTCCCATCGGCTCGGGGCGCCCCACGCGCGGACCGACATGTAGTTGACGTACTGCGTGCCGTCGACGGAGATCCCGGCGGTGGGGATGGTCGTCATCTCGACACCCTGGAATCCGACGGCGCCGAACATCTCACCGGCGAAACCGCGACCGCTGAGCCGGAGTCCGTCGGCCAGATTCGGATCGGTGCTGCGCAGCAGGGCGTTGTGGCGCCACTGGCGGTTGGGGTGCAGACAGTTGCCGAAGGTGTCGCCGAAGGCGAGGAGCGTCTGCCCGCGGCCGTTGTCCCAGGCGACGCCGACGTCGGTGCCGGAGATGCCGAACCGTCCGAACGTCCGGTTGGGGCTCTTGGGGCCGGTGACCCAGGCGACGGTCCGGGTGGTCCCGTTGTCGAAACCGGGGAGCGGCCCCTGGGGGCCGCGCGGGTCGCCGCCGCGCGGCAGGATCGAGCCGATGAAGGGCAGCGTGGTGCCGACGCTGCCGGTCCCGCTCGTGCTGCAGGCGCGCGCATCGGCGACACCGCCGCCCGCCGCGGTGACCGTGACGGCCGCGAGGGGGACGGCGGCCAGGGCGGCGACGGCCGCGGTGACCAGAGTGCGGGCCCGTCCGTGCGGGCGACGGGAGGTGTGACGGTGCATGGTGACCTCGGCCTGAGACAGCTGCGATTAGGAATCTTTCTATTGGTAACAAATATTCTTGACCCCGTATAGGGATCGACCGGATGCGATCCCGTCGCCGGGGATGCAGGCGGCACAGTAGATTCGAGTGCCATGGTGCGAGAGAAGATCATCATCACCGGTGCGAGCTCCGGACTCGGCGAGGGAATGGCGCGCGAGTTCGCGGCCCGCGGACGCAGCCTCGGCCTGGCCGCCCGACGCCGAGACCGCCTCGACCAACTCGCCGACGAACTGCGGCCGCAGGCCGCCGCGGTGGCCGTGCAGATGCTCGACGTCACCGACGTCGACGCGGTACCCGAGGCCATCGGCGCGCTGGCAGCCGACCTCGGCGGCGTGGATCGGATCATCGTCAACGCCGGCCTCGGCAAGGGCGCGCCCATCGGCACCGGCCGCGCCGACGCCAACCTCGAGACCGTGCAGACCAACCTCGTCGGCGCCCTCGCGCAGATCGAGGCCGCGATGGCGATCTTCCGGGCACAGAACCACGGACACCTCGTCCTCGTCAGCTCGATGAGCGCGATCCGCGGCATGCCGAAGGCCCAGGCCGCCTACTCCGCCTCCAAGGCCGGCCTGTCCGCGCTCGGCCAGGGACTGCAGGCCGAACTGGCGGGGAGCCCCATCGCCGTGACCGTGCTGCTCCCCGGGTACATCGAGACCGACATCAACCGCGGCGTCCGCACGTCCATGATGACCGACACCGAATCGGGCGTCCGCGCGATGGTGGCGGCCATCGAGGCCGAGAAGAGGCGCGCCCCGGTCCCGGGATGGCCGTGGCGCCCGATCTCGTGGGCGCTGGCACACCTTCCCGACGCCGTCACCGCGCGGATGATCTGAGCCGAATTCGCCTATGCGCGCGGCGAACACCGTGGCGCGGACGGCGGCCGAGCGAATAGTGTTGGCGCAATGATGACGAATCTGCGCGGACGGATCGACGGGGGCGATGAATTCGACATCACGTCGACCGTCTCCTGGCATGCGCTCGCCGCTCACCAGCAGCACGTCTACTCCCTGCACCTGCGCGAACTGTTCGTCATGGAACCCGACCGGGGACGCGAGCTGGCGATCGACGCCGCCGACCTGCACGTCGACTTCTCGAAGAACCTGATCACCCGCGAGACCGTCGAACTGCTCGCGGCACTCGCCCGCGAGGCCGGCGTCGAGGACAAACGCGACGAGATGTTCGCCGGCGGACACCTCAACGTCTCGGAGGACCGCGCCGCCCTCCACACCGCACTGCGACTGCCGCGCGACGCGTCGCTGACGGTGGACGGTCACGACGTGGTTCCCGACGTCCACCGCGTCCTCGACGCGATGGGCGACTTCTCCGACCGGGTGCGCGACGGCGCGTGGACGGGCCACACCGGCAAGCGGATCACCGACGTCGTGAACATCGGCATCGGCGGCAGCGATCTCGGTCCGGAGATGGCCTACCACGCGATGCGGCACTATCGGCACCCGGAGATCACCGAGCACTTCGTCGCGAACTCCGACCCCGCCGACCTGGTCTCGGTGCTCGGCCTCCTGGACCCCGAGACCACGCTGTTCATCGTCGCGTCGAAGACCTTCACCACCCTGGAGACCATCACCAACGCGACCGCCGCGAAGAAGTGGCTGCTCGGCGAACTCGGCGTCACCGGAGACGCCGCGCAGGACGCGGTGACCAGACACTTCGTGGCGGTGAGCACCAACACCGAGGAGGTCGAGGCCTTCGGCATCGACACCGACAACATGTTCGGCTTCTGGAACTGGGTCGGCGGTCGATACTCGATCGACTCGGCGATCGGACTGTCGCTCATGATCGCGATCGGCAGGGACCGCTTCGGCGAGTTCCTCGCCGGATTCCACGCGATCGACGAGCACTTCCGGACGGCCCCCCTGGAGGAGAACGTGCCGATGCTGATGGGGCTCATCGGCCTCTGGTACTCGAACTTCTGGGACGCCCAGTCCCAAGCGGTGATGCCGTACTCCAACGACCTGGCACGATTCCCGGCCTACCTGCAGCAGCTGACGATGGAGTCGAACGGCAAGTCGGTGACGGCGACCGGCCACCTGGTGACGACCCCGACGGGGTCGATCTACTGGGGCGAGCCGGGGACCAACGGTCAACACGCCTTCTATCAGCTCCTGCACCAGGGCACCTGGCTCATCCCGGCGGACTTCATCGGCTTCGCCGAGCCCACCGACGACCTCCCGACCGATGACGGGCACTCGATGCACGACACGTTGATGGCGAACTTCTTCGCCCAGACCCAGGTGCTGGCGTTCGGCAAGACGGCCGACGACATCGCGGCCGAAGGTGTGGCTCCCCGGCTGATTCCGCACAAGGTGATGCCCGGCAACCGGCCGTCGACGTCGATTCTCGCGCCGCGACTCACGCCGTCGACCCTCGGCCAGCTCATCGCGATCTACGAACACGAGACCTTCGTCAAAGCCATGGTGTGGGGTATCAACCCGTTCGACCAGTGGGGTGTGGAACTCGGCAAGAAGCAGGCGGGCGACCTGGTCGGGGTGATCAGCGACCCCGAGGCGCCCGGCGAGCAGGACGACTCGTCGACCGACGAACTGGTGCGCTGGTACCGCGAGGCCCGCGGCCGACGGGTCTAACGGCCGGGGCCTGCACCAGCCGGGCTCGTCACCGGCCGAGGGGTCCGCGGCCGAGACGCAGCAGCAGCATCGCCAGCGTGTGCCCCTCGGAGCCCAGGGCCGAGAACCGGTCGAGCACCTTGACCTCGCGGCTGTGCACCAGGCGGGGGCCGCCGCTGGCCATCCGATGCGCACCGATCTTCTTCGAGACGGCGCTGCGCCGCTGCACGGCGGCCAGGATGATCGCGTCCATCCGGTCGATCTCGAGCCGGAGTTCGTCGATGTCGTCGGGGAGGTCGGCGACATCGGAACCCAGATCGAGACGCTCGACGTCGAGCGGATGCGATGACGGCGCGTCGGCGCCGCTCCCGGACTGCGGATTCTCCTGGTCACTCACACCAGTCGATTTTGCCACGCCGGGTTCGCGAGGTCGGCGGTGCATGGTGCGAGAATGCAGGAATGACGGCACTCAAGGGCATCGGACCGATCGCTCTGGCTCTGATCGCAGCGCAACTCGTGGTTCGCGGGGTCCTGGTGGCCACCGGCGACTTCTACTGGGACGACCTCATCCTGATCGGGCAGGCGTCCTCCCAGCCGATCCTCAGCTGGGACTTCCTCGGCCACGATCACGACGGGCACTTCATGCCCGCCGCGTACCTGCTGGTCGGTGTGTCGACCCTGATCGCGCCCGTGCAGTGGTGGCTGCCGGCCGCGACGCTGGTGGTGATGCAGGCCGTGGCATCGCTCGCGGTGTGGCGCATGATCCGCATCATCGCGCCGCGGGCCCGCGGACAGGCCCTCGCCGCCCTCGCCTTCTACCTGTTCGTCCCCATGACGGTGAGTTCGTTCGCGTGGTGGGCGGCCGGGATCAACACCCTCCCGATGCAGGCCGCGATGGCGTTCGTCGTCGGCAACGCCGTGCTGTTGACCCGAGACTCCACCGACCGGAGGCGCTCCCTGGGATTGACGGTCGCGTCGATCGCGGCGTTCGTCGTCGCGCTCGCGTTCTTCGAGAAGTCACTGTTCATCGTCCCGGTCGCGATGGTCGCCGCCGTCCTCGCCGTCCGGCTCGAGCGGCGGCCCCGCTGGGGTGAGGTCCTCGACTACCGGAACTCGGCATTGACGCTCGCCGTCACCCGAGCCCGATCACTGTGGCTGGGACTCGGCGGCGTCTTCGTGGCGTGGACGGCGCTGTACCTCGTCGTCGGCTCGCCCACCGCGGGCACGCATTCGGTGTCGCAGACGGCGAAGCTGGTGTGGCGCAGCATCAACGAAGCCATCGTCCCGGCGCTGGCCGGGGCGCCGTGGTACTGGGAACGATGGGACCCGTCGCCGCCGACGGGGCTGCCCGAGGCGTGGATGATCGTCGCCGGCTGGATCGTCCTGGCGGCCCTGATCGGCATGACCTGTGTGCTCAAACGGGGTGTCATCGGGATATGGGTGTGCGCGCTGCTGTACGCGGTGGGCGCGCAGGTGCCGGTGATGTGGAACCGGTCCGGCGACAACACGGCGCTCGAACTCGCCCAGACCATGCGCTATCTGCCCGACACGGCGCTGGTGCTGACCATCGCGTTCGCCCTCATCGCCGCGGCGCCGCGGAACGTCGGCGCGCATGCCGTCGTGCCCGACGGCGACGCGGTCGCCGCACGCCGATCGGCCGTCGCACTGTCGCTCAGCGGCGTGCTGCTCGGCGTGTCCGCCATGATCAGCACCATGGCGTTCTCGGCGTCGTGGCGAGACGGGCCGACCCCCGACTACCTGGCGAATGCGAAGGAGTCGATGGCCGAGATGGACGGCAAGGTGATGTTCGACCAGCAACTGCCGCTCGAGGTCCTCCTCCCGGTCGCCTACCCGAACAACCAGATCAGCCACGTGTTCGGCAGGCTTCGCCAGCGGCCCGAGTTCACCGGGTCCACCGACCAGCTGGTGATCCTCGACGACGAGGGGCGCCTGGCGCCCGGCGCCGTCACCGAGGCCCGGACGTTCGACGGCACGCGGGGGACGTGCGCGCGCCCGGACGTCGACGGGCCGACGGAGGTCCCGCTCAGCGGGCCGCTGATCGGGTGGAAGTGGACGTTCGCGGTCAGCTACTGCGCCGACCGGGACGGCGAGATCGAGGTGCGCCTGGACGGCGGCGACCCGGTCCGGGTCCGCGTCCGGTCGGGCCTGCACCCGGTGTACTTCCAGGCCGACGGACACGGTGCCGCGCTCCATGTGCGTCCGGTGACGCCGGGCCTGCGTCTGCACGTGGGCTCCGGTCGGGTGGGGATGATCACCGCCGTCCAAGACCCGCCCTGAACGCTGCGGGGTGCCGGCGGCCGGCCGGGGATGTCACCGGGCGGCGGTAGCCTGGACGGGCCATGAACACTGCACGCACTGCGCCCGCCACCGCTGTCCATCCCGCCGGTCGGCTCACCGACCGTGGGCGTGAGCTCCTCGACGGTCTCAACACTCGGCAGCGTGAGGCGGTGCTGCACGAGGGATCGCCGCTGCTCATCGTCGCGGGTGCGGGATCGGGGAAGACGGCGGTGCTGACGCGCCGCATCGCCTTCCTGCTCGCCGAACGCGGGATCACACCCGGGCAGATCCTGGCGATCACGTTCACCAACAAGGCGGCCGCGGAGATGCGCGAGCGGGTCATCGACCTCGTGGGACCGCGCGCCGCCTACATGTGGGTCTCCACGTTCCACTCCACGTGCGTGCGGATACTGCGGGCGCAGTCGGCGTTGCTGGGCGACCGGAACTCGAACTTCTCCATCTACGACGCCGACGACTCCCGCCGGCTGCTGGGCATGATCGTCCGCGACTTCGATCTGGACGCCAAGAAGTTCTCACCCCGCGGAGTCGGCACGCTCATCTCCAACTTCAAGAACGAGTTGACGACCCCCGAGGATGCCGCCGCCGAGGCGCACGCGCAGGGGCAGGCCGAGCTCTCGGCGGGGATCGTCGCCCGGATCTTCGCCGAATACCAGCGGCGGCTCGCGGCGGCCAACGCGTTCGACTTCGACGACCTGATCGGCGAGACCGTGTCGCTGCTGCAGCGGCACCCGGACATCGCCGAGTACTACCGGCGCCGCTTCCGGCATGTGCTGATCGACGAGTACCAGGACACCAACCACGCGCAGTACGTGCTGGTCCGCGAGCTCGTCGGTGAGGAGGGCGGCACCGACCGCGGCGCCGGGGGCGTGCCGCCGTCGGAACTGTGCGTCGTCGGCGACGCCGACCAGTCGATCTATGCGTTCCGCGGCGCGACGATCCGCAACATCGAGGAGTTCGAGCGCGATTACCCGAACGCCGAGACCATCCTGCTGGAACAGAACTACCGGTCCACCCAGACGATCCTGTCGGCGGCCAACGCGGTGATCGCGCGGAACGAGAACCGCCGCGAGAAGAAGCTGTGGACCGACTCCGGTGACGGCGCGCCCATCGTCGGCTACGTCGCCGACTCCGATCGCGACGAGGCGGCGTTCATCGCCAAGGAGATCGAGGAGCTCGTCGACTATTCGATCGGCGGATCGGCGTCGCACACCTACGGCGACGTGGCGGTCTTCTACCGGACCAACACCTCCTCGAGGTCGCTCGAGGAGGTCTTCGTCCGACACGGCATCCCGTACAAGGTCGTCGGCGGGACGAAGTTCTACGAACGCAAGGAGGTGCGCGACATCGTCGCGTACCTGCGGGTGGTCGCGAACCCGGACGACTCGGTGAGCCTGCGGCGGATCCTCAACACGCCGCGCCGCGGGATCGGTGATCGCGCGGAGGCGTGCGTGGCCGTCCACGCCGAGAACCTGGGCATCAGCTTCTACGAGGCGCTGGTGGCCGCCACGGAGAACCGCGTCCCGCTGCTGAACACCCGGGCGGTCAAGCAGATCACCGCGTTCGTCGAGCTGATCGAGGGCCTGCGTACCGACTTCCTGCTCGGTTTCGATTCCATCGGCGGCGAGTCCGCGGACACCGCCGTGGCCGACGCGACCGCCGAGGGCGCCGACATCGGTGACCTCGTGGACGGCATCGTGGAGCGCAGCGGATACCGCGGTGAGCTCGAGGCGTCCAACGATCCGCAGGACGCGGCCCGCATGGACAACCTCAACGAGTTGATCGCGGTGGCCCGCGAGTTCAGCCTCGACGCCGCCCAACGCTCCGCGGAGGACGCCGACGGGGACGGCGGGGACGATGGGGACGGCGGGGACGGCGGGGACACCGACGGCGAACCCGAACCCGGGTCGCTCGCGGCCTTCCTGGAGCGGGTCGCCCTGGTGGCCGACGCCGACCAGATCCCCGACGAGGGGGAGGGCGTCGTGACGATGATGACCCTGCACACGGCGAAGGGGCTGGAGTTCCCGGTGGTCTTCGTGACCGGTTGGGAGGACGGGCAGTTCCCGCACATGCGCGCCCTCGGCGACCCCGCCGAACTCAGCGAGGAGCGACGCCTGGCCTACGTGGGGATCACTCGGGCCCGGCAGAAGCTGTACCTCACCCGCGCACTGTCGCGCGCATCGTGGGGGCAGCCGGTCTCGAATCCCGAATCGCGGTTCCTGCAGGAGATCCCGCAACATCTCCTCGACTGGCGACGGACCGAGCCGCAGCGGTCCTCGCGCGGCTTCGGATCGCCCGCTGTCGGGTCGCATGCTGTCGGATCGCCCGCTGTCGGGGCACGGTCGGGGGCCTTCGGCTTCGGGTCGGCGGCGCGCAGCCGCAACACGAAGGTGGACTATGCGATCGGCGATCGCATCAACCACCCGCAGTACGGGCTCGGGAAGGCCGTGGCGAAGGAGGGGACGGGTGTCACCGAACGCATCACCTTCGACTTCGGCGGCAACGTCGGACGCGTGACGCTGATGACGGCGGGCGGGCTGCCGGGCGAGAAGCTCTGAGCGGAGGCCGTGAGTCAGCCGGTAGGCCGGAGCGAGTCAGCCGGTGAGGCCGGAGAGGCGGACGCCGCGCTTGGCGAGCCAGGGCGCCGGGTCGATCTTCTTCTTCCCGTCTTTCCACACCTCGAAGTGGCAGTGCGGACCGGTCGAGAAGCCCTCCGAGCCGACGAGTCCGATGGTGTCGCCCGCGGTCACCTTCTGGCCCTTGTGGACCAGGACGCCGGAGGAGGCCATGTGGCCGTACACGGTGATGGTGCCGTCGTCGGCCTGGATCTGAATCCAGTTGCCGAATCCGGCGGCCGGCCCGGCCTCCTTGACGACTCCGTCGGTCGCGGCGTGGATCGGGGTCCCCAGCGGGGCGGCGAGGTCGATGCCGCCGTGAAAGGCGCCCCAGCGCGGGGCGAAGGCGGACGTCAGGTTGTAGACGCCGAAGTTGATCGGGCTGGCGACCAGGGGACGCCGTGCGGCGGCTTCGCGTGCGGCCTTGGCCTTGGCCAGGCGTTTGCCCTCGGCGAGCTGTCCGGTGAAGCCGTCGAAGTCGGCTTCGGTGGAGGATGCGACCACCCCCGGACCGGTGTCGCTGTCGGAGCCGGAGGCCGCCAGCGAGACGGTGGTGCCGTCGGTCGAGGTGCCGTCGGTGGGCTCGGAGGGGGCGGCGGTGATGGGCGACGTCGTGGTCTCGGAGGCGGAGCCGGTCACGGCGATGGTGGTGGCGCCGGCGGCGATGGCGAACAGCGCGGTGCGTGCCTTGAGCGCCGATGACGGAGCACGGAGGCGGTGCTTCGCTGCCAAGTGGTTCACCTCGGAAGTAGTTCTCGAAGCATCCTCCGATGCTCCGCGTGTCGTGACCTAGTTGTTACCAACCTCAATGACGGTAGCTCACGCGCGCACGGGAAGTCCACCGGCCGGTCCACATCACGGTGGATACTCACAGTTCAGGCGGGGTAATCGCGGTGGCTGCGGGGTTACCGGCCAGTAGGGGGTGATCTGCCGCACAAGGTTGGGGGCATGTGCGATCGAGACCGAGACGGGCTACTACAGTCGCCTATGGCCCGCGTTACACCGATGGCGGACCAACGACAATTACTTCAGATGGTGAGCTGAATGGATCTCTTCGAATACCAGGCGAAGGAACTGTTCGCCAAGCATGGGGTACCCACCACACCCGGTCGGGTGACCGATACTGCCGCCGATGCGCGGGCGATCGCCGAGGAAATCGGCAAGCCCGTGATGATCAAGGCGCAGGTCAAGGTCGGCGGCCGTGGCAAGGCGGGAGGCGTCAAATACGCCGCGACCCCCGATGACGCACAGACGCACGCCGACAACATCCTCGGGCTCGATATCAAGGGCCACATCGTCAAGCGGCTGCTCGTGGCCGAGGCGAGCGACATCGCCGAGGAGTACTACATCTCCTTCCTGCTCGACCGCGCGAACCGCAACTACCTGGCCATGTGCTCGGTGGAGGGCGGCATGGAGATCGAGGAGGTCGCCGCGACGAAGCCCGACCGCCTCGCCAAGGTCTCGGTCGACGCGGTCAAGGGCGTCGACCTCGCGTTCGCCCGCGAGATCGCCGAGAAGGGACACCTCCCGGCCGAGGTCCTCGACGCCGCGGCCGTGACGATCCAGAAGCTCTGGGAGACCTTCGTCGCCGAGGACGCACTCCTCGTCGAGGTCAACCCGCTCGTCCGCACGCCGGACGATCAGATCCTGGCACTCGACGGCAAGGTCACGCTCGACGGCAACGCGGACTTCCGTCAGCCCGGTCACGCCGACTTCCAGGACAAGGACGCCACCGACCCCCTGGAGCTGAAGGCTCAGGAGAACGACCTCAACTACGTCAAGCTCGACGGTCAGGTCGGCGTCATCGGCAACGGTGCCGGTCTGGTCATGTCGACGCTCGACGTCGTCGCCTACGCCGGTGAGAAGCACGGCGGCGTGAAGCCCGCCAACTTCCTCGACATCGGCGGCGGCGCGTCGGCCGACGTCATGGCGGCCGGCCTCGACGTCATCCTGGGTGACGAGCAGGTCAAGAGCGTCTTCGTGAACGTCTTCGGCGGAATCACGGCCTGCGACGCCGTCGCCAACGGCATCATCGGCGCGCTCGGCAAGCTGGGCGACACCGCGAGCAAGCCGCTGGTGGTGCGTCTCGACGGCAACAAGGTCGAGGAGGGTCGCAAGATCCTTGCCGAGGCCAACCACTCGCTGGTGACTCTGGCGGACACCATGGACTCGGGTGCCGACAAGGCCGCTGAGCTGGCGAACAAGTAGGAGACCCGAAGACTCATGTCGATCTACCTGAACAAGAACAACAAGGTCATCGTCCAGGGCATCACCGGCGGCGAGGGCACCAAGCACACCGCGTTGATGCTCAAGGCCGGCACCGATGTCGTCGGCGGCGTCAACGCCCGCAAGGCCGGCACCACGGTCAGCCACGTCGACGCCGACGGAAACACCGTCGAGCTGCCGGTCTTCGGGACCGTCGCCGAGGCGATGGAGTCCACCGGCGCCGACACGTCGATCGCGTTCGTGCCGCCGGCCTTCTCGAAGGACGCCATCATCGAGGCCATCGACGCGGAGATCCCGCTGCTCGTGGTCATCACCGAGGGCATTCCGGTGCAGGACTCGGCGTACGCCTGGGCGTACAACGTCGAGAAGGGTGCCAAGACCCGCATCATCGGGCCGAACTGCCCCGGCATCATCACGCCGGGCGAGGCACTCGTCGGCATCACCCCGAACAACATCACCGGCAAGGGTCCGATCGGCCTCGTGTCGAAGTCGGGAACCCTGACCTACCAGATGATGTACGAGCTCCGCGACCTCGGTTTCTCGAGCGCCATCGGCATCGGCGGCGACCCGGTCATCGGGACCACGCACATCGACGCCATCGAAGCGTTCGAGAAGGACCCGGAGACCAAGCTGATCGTGATGATCGGCGAGATCGGCGGCGACGCCGAGGAGCGGGCCGCCGAGTACATCAAGGCCAACGTCACCAAGCCCGTCGTGGGCTACGTGGCCGGCTTCACCGCTCCGGAGGGCAAGACGATGGGCCACGCCGGCGCCATCGTCTCGGGCAGCTCCGGAACGGCCCAGGCCAAGAAGGAGGCCCTCGAGGCGGCGGGCGTCAAGGTCGGCAAGACGCCGAGTGAGACGGCCGAATTGGCTCGCGAGCTGTTCGACGCGCTCTAGAGCGGGCGAACCTCCACCCGGACCCCGGACGGATCTCGTATCCGTCCGGGGTCCGTGTCATTCCAACAGGGGAGAAATTCGGTCCCGTGCCGTGTTCCTGTCACCGGCGAATGGTTAAATACCGACATGACGAATCCTCAGTACCCGGGACAGCCCGGCGATCAGCCTGCTCAGGGCATGCCCCATCAGGAGACCCAGGTCTCGGGTCAGCAGTACCCCGACCCCGCATCGCAGCCCTGGACCGGCGGTGTCCCCGGGCAGGTCGGCCCGGGCCAGGTCGCTCCCGGGCAGGGGTACGGCCCGCCGCCGGGATACCCGCAGGGATTCGCTCCGATGCAGCCCGCTCAGCCGTCGTGGTTCTCGCGCACGCCGCTGCCGGTCCTGCTGACGCTCGCGTCGGCTATCGCCGGCATCATCACCTTCTTCATGGGATTCGTCGGATGGATCACCATCTCCGAGACGATCGAGGACAAGGCCGAGTCGTGGGTGAACGACCTCGGTGACAGCATCGACATCCCCGCGTACCTGACCCCGTCGCTGGTGCTCAGCCCCGGATGGTTCTTCCTGCTGCTCGGTGTGGTCGCCGTCGCGAGTGGCGCCCTGATCGTTCCGGCGTGGCGCAAGTACCTCCCGCTGTTGGCGTTCCTCTCGGTGGTCGGGTGGCTCGGCCTGTTCGTGTGTGCCGTCGGCCTGCCGTCCTTCATCAGCCTCGGCGCCGGTGCGTACGTCGCCCTGATCCTCGGTTTCGCCCAGATGGCGCTGCTCGGTGCGGCCACCGTGCTCACGGGTCTGCGTGGCGCGGACGGCCCGCAGCAGGGGCGGTAGCGCGCTCGCCCCGATCAGGCATGATCGGGGCATGACCGGTGTGGAGCGACTCGATGCCCGCGCGATGCTCGACGCGGTGATCGATGAAGGCAGTTGGGAGCCGTGGTCGGCCGACGACGAGTCGGTGCGGACCGGAGCGGCGAGTGTCGGCGGTCGGCGGATCGCCCTGGTGGTCAGTGAGTTCGGCGTGGCCGGCGGATCCATCGGGGCGGTCGCCGGCCGCCGAATCGTTTCGGCCGTGCGGCGGGCGACCACGCGGGAGATGCCGCTGTTGGCGATGCCGGCCTCGGGCGGTACCCGGATGCAGGAGGGCACCCCGGCCTTCCTGCAGATGGCCGCGATCACCGCGGCCGTCGAGGCGCATCGCGAGGCGGGGCTCCTCTACCTGGTGTATCTGCGGCACCCCACCACCGGTGGGGTGTTCGCGTCGTGGGGATCGCTGGGCGACGTGACGTGGGCGCAACCCGATGCGCTCGTCGGCTTCCTCGGCCCCAAGGTGTACGAGGGGATTCACGGCGAACGTTTTCCCGAGGGCGTGCAGACCTCCGAGAATCTGCATCGTCTCGGTGTCGTCGACGATCTGATCGACCCGTCGGGCCTCGGGCGCCGGGTGGCGCGCGTGCTCGAGGCCGTCGACCCGGACGCCGGGGCCGCGCGCCGGATGCCGGCCGGAGAGTTGGCGGCGCAGGTCCACACCGCGTGGGAGGCCGTGGAGTCGACGCGCCGTTCGGGGCGTCCCGGTCTGGCCGAACTCGGTCGGCACCTCGACGCGGTGCGGCTGATCGGCGACGGCGCGGTCCAGGTGGCGTTCGGCCGGGCGGCGGGGCGGCCGATGGTCGTGGTGGGGCAGGACCGCCACCAGCAGGCGCTCGGGCGGACCGTGTCCGTCGGCGAGCTGCGCATCGCCCGTCGGGGCATCGCGCTGGCGCGACGGCTGCGACTGCCCCTGGTGACGGTGATCGACACCGACGGGGGAGAACTCTCGGTGGACGCCGAGGAACGCGGTCTGGCGCGACAGATCGCACTGTGCACGGCCGAGCTTCTCGCCGTCGGCGTGCCGACGCTGTCGATCCTGCTCGGCCAGGGAACCGGGGGAGCGGCGCTGGCGCTGTTCCCCGCCGATCACACCGTGGGCGCGGCGGATGCGTGGTTGTCGCCGCTGCCGCCGGAGGGGGCGAGCGTCATCATGCACGGCGACACCGATGCCGCGGGGCAGATGGCGGCCGACCAGAGCATCTGGGTCCGCGATCTGGCGGCTCTCGGCATCATCGACGAGGTGGCGACGACGCTGGCCGACGTGCTCGGTGCGCTGCAGCGGTGGGCCGCCGCCGACCCGGAGCCCGCGTTCGCCCGTCGAGTCCGCGTCTGACCTCGGCGGACGGTGGGCGGGTCGGCGGTAGAGTCCACGGTTACATGATCCACCCGACGACATGACCCACCCGACGACATGACCCACCCGAGGACATGAACCCACCTGACGATAGGAACCGACCGACGACGCACCCTCGGCCGGTCACGCGGCGCGAGCAGGCGAAGGCCGCGCGCCGCGCCGAGATCCTGGCCGCGGCCGCCCGACAGATCGCGCAGCGCGGCTACAGCGGCGTGCGGTTGGAGGACATCGGCGCCGAGGTGGGTATCAGCGGTCCGGCGATGTATCGGCACTTCGCCTCGAAGTCCGATCTCATCGACGAGATCCTGCTGGAGGTGTCCGAGCGGTTGCACGACGGCGGGCGCGCGGCCGTCGATGCCGGCGGTGATCCCACCGAGGTGCTGCGTCGCCTCATCGACTTCCACATCGACGAGCTCGTGACGAAACCCGATCTGATCAGCGTGCAGGATCGGGACCTGTGGTCGCTGTCGCCGCAGGCGCGGCACCGGGTCCGTTCGCTGCAGCGCCGATACGTGGAGTCCTGGGTGGGGGTGCTGCTCGACCATGCGCGGGAGCGGGGGGTCGAGCTCGAGGCGCTGGAGGCCAGGGTGCGGGTGCACGCGATGTTCGGCTTGCTCAACTCGTCGCCGCGGCTTCCCGATTTTCCGCCCGATCGATTGCGGGATCTGTTGCCGCGGATGGCTTTCGCTGCATTGGACTGCTGACGGCCGTGCTCGGGCGCCGAGTTGTTTCGACAGAACGCTGGACGATGTGAGGGTCCTCACCTACACTCAATTTCAGTTAATGTTCCTTAACTGAAGGGGCCGGGGTGAGTTCACAGCACCGGACGAATGTCGCAGAGCTTCGCGAACGCCTTCGCGTCGCCGCCGTCGGCGGCGGCGAGAAGGCCAGAGCGCGTCACGCCGAACGGGGCAAGCTGCTCCCGCGGGAGCGGATCGACGCGCTGATCGACCCGGGATCGCCGTTCCTGGAGGTGGCGCCGCTGGCCGCACACGGCATGTACGACGACAAGGCGCCCAGCGCGGGTGTGGTCGCCGGCATCGGTCGCATCCACGGACGCGAATGCATGATCGTCGCCAACGACGCCACCGTCTCCGGCGGCACCTACTATCCGATGACCGTCAAGAAGCATCTGCGCGCCCAGGAGATCGCCGGACAGAACCGGCTCCCGTGCATCTACCTGGTCGACTCCGGCGGCGCCATGCTCCTCAACCAGGACGAGGTCTTCCCCGATCGCGAGCACTTCGGCCGGATCTTCTACAACCAGGCCACGATGAGCGCCGCGGGCATCCCGCAGATCTCGGCGGTGCTGGGATCCTCGACCGCCGGCGGCGCATACGTCCCCGCGATGAGCGACGAGAACGTCATCGTCCGGAACCAGGGAACGATCTTCCTGGCGGGGCCGCCGCTGGTGAAGGCCGCCACCGGGGAGGACGTGACCGCCGAAGACCTCGGGGGCGGGACCATGCACTCCACCGTCTCCGGCGTGACCGACCACCTGGTCGACAACGACGAGCAGGCCCTGGCCAAGGTGCGGGAGATCATCGCCACCCTCGGGCCGCGCGAACCCGCGCAGTGGGAGACCACCCCCACCGTGGCGCCGACCCGCGACCAGAGCGACCTGTACGACGTCGTCCCCACCGACCCGCGGATCCCGTACGACGTGCGCGAGGTCATCGAGATCCTGTCCGACGGCGGCCGGTTCACCGAGTTCAAGGCCGGATACGGGACGTCGCTGGTGACCGCGTTCGCGACGCTCCACGGGCACCCCGTCGGCTTCATCGCCAACAACGGGGTCCTGTTCAGCGAGTCGGCGCTCAAGGGCGCCCACTTCATCGAACTCTGCGACCAGCGCCGCATCCCGCTGATCTTCCTGCAGAACATCACCGGCTTCATGGTCGGTCGGCAGTACGAGGAGGGCGGCATCGCCAAGAACGGTGCCAAGATGGTCAACGCCGTCGCCTGTGCCCGCGTCCCCAAGCTCACGGTGATGATCGGCGGCTCGTTCGGTGCCGGCAACTACTCGATGTGTGGCCGCGCCTACTCCCCGCGCTTCCTGTGGATGTGGCCCAACGCCCGCATCTCGGTGATGGGCGGGCCGCAGGCCGCAGACACCCTCGCCACCGTCCGGCGGCGCGGCGTCGAGAGGTCGGGCGACACCTGGTCGGAAGCCGACGAGGAGGCGTTCAAGGAGCCGATCCGCGAGCAGTTCGAGGAGCAGTCCGACGCCTACTACTCCACGGCCCGGCTGTGGGACGACGGCATCATCGACCCCGCCGACACCCGCACGGTGCTCGGCCTGGCATTGGAGTCCTGCCGGTACGCACCGCTCGCCGATCCCGGCTACGGCGTCTTCCGGATGTGAGAGGCGAACACAGATGAATCAGATCGAGACGACCACCCTGCGGAAAGTCCTCGTCGCCAACCGCGGCGAGATCGCCTGCCGGGTGATGAGCACGCTCCACACGATGGGCATCAAATCCGTCGCCGTGTACTCCGACGCCGACGCGGACGCCCCGCACGTCCTCATGGCCGACGAAGCGGTCCGGATCGGCCCGGCGGCGGCCACCGAGAGCTACCTGAGAATCGACGCCGTGGTGGAGGCCGCACGGATCACCGGCGCCGACGCCGTCCACCCCGGGTACGGCTTCCTCTCGGAGAACCAGCAGTTCGCCGCGGCCCTCGCCGAGGCGGGCATCGTCTTCATCGGGCCGCCCGCCGAGGCCATCGCCACGATGGGCGACAAGATCACCGCGCGCGAGGCCGTCACCCGGCGGGACGTTCCGGTGGTGCCGGGCATCTCGCGACCGGGGCTGAGCGACGCAGAGCTCGTCGACGGCGCGCAGGGGGTCGGCTTCCCCGTGCTCATCAAGCCCAGCGCGGGCGGCGGCGGTAAGGGCATGCACCGCGTCGACGACCCGTCCGACCTGGCCGAAGCCCTGGTGACGGCCCGCCGCGAGGCGTCGTCGGCGTTCGGCGACGACACCCTGTTCATCGAGCACTTCGTCCTCACTCCGCGCCACATCGAGGTGCAGATCCTCGCCGACCAGCACGGAAACGTCATCCACCTCGGCGAACGCGAATGCTCACTGCAGCGCAGACACCAGAAGGTCATCGAGGAGGCGCCGTCGGCACTGCTCGACGAGGCCACCCGGGCCCGCATCGGCGAGGCGGCGTGCGATGCCGCGCGCAGCGTCGGTTACACGGGCGCGGGCACCGTCGAGTTCATCGTCTCGGCGGTGCGTCCCGATGAGTTCTTCTTCATGGAGATGAACACGCGGCTGCAGGTGGAGCATCCGGTCACCGAACTGGTGACGGGCGTCGACCTGGTGGAGCAGCAGGTGCGCATCGCCCGCGGCGAGCCGCTGTCGCTCACCCAGGACGACATCGTCCTCACCGGTCACGCCTTCGAGGCCCGCGTGTACGCGGAGGACCCGGGGCAGGGCTTCCTCCCGACCGGCGGCACCGTGGAGCGGCTCTCGTGGCCGCGGACCGGCACGGGCGTCCGCATCGACAGCGGCATCGCCGAGGGGTCGGTGATCGGCAGCGACTACGACCCGATGCTGGCGAAGGTCATCACCTACGGCACCGACCGCGACGAGGCTCTCGACCGACTGGAGGAGGCGCTGTCGGGTACGCGTCTGCTCGGCGTCGTGACCAACATCGACTTCTGCCGGTATGTGATCGCCCAGCAGTCCGTGCGGACGGCGGACCTCGACACCGAGCTGCTCGACCGGATCGCCGTGGACTACAGCGCGCCGCCGCCGGGACCCGAGGCCCTCGTCGCGGGTGCGCTCGGCGGACTGCGACTCGGCGACCCCGACGACCTGTGGTCGTCGGCACTGGGGTTCCGGATCGGCGCCCCGTCCCCGGTCGTCACCCGACTGGTGTCTGCCGGGCATCGCTACACCGTGTCGGCGCAGATCACCGCCGCCGACACCGCCCGGCTCGCGGCCGACGTGACGGTGCGCACCGAGGACGGGGGAAACGCCCCGGCCGCCGAGGACGGCGGGAACACCCCGTGGACGTCGAGCGTCGTCCTGCGCCCGACCCCCGATGCGGGCGTCTTCGACCTGATGGTCGAGGGTCGGCGGCGGCGGTGGGCCGTCCGGGCCGACGACGACGGCCGACGCTGGGTGGCCGGCGATCCGGGAACGTGGATTCTGCACACGGCGCGAGCGCTGACACAGCACGATGAGGGGGACGCGGTGGGCGACGTCGTCAGCCCCATGCCGGGGACCGTCGTCGCGGTGCCCGGAACCGACGGCGCCGCCGTGACGGCGTCCGACGCATTGGTCGTGGTGGAGGCGATGAAGATGGAGCACACTCTCCGCGCGCCGATCGACGGCACGGCGACCGTGAAGGTCCGAGTCGGCGACAAGGTCGACGCGCAGCAGGTCCTCGCGCAAGTCGTCGCGCCAGATCCGACCGACCCAGATCCGACCGGCCCAGATCAGTAGGAGCCGGGCCCGCACGCCGCCGGGCCCGCACACACACGCACGAACTCGACGAAGGAACTCTCACTCTCATGGAATTGACGCAGGAATACACCGACCTGGTCGACAGCGTCCGCGACTTCGCCCAGCAGGTGGTGGCCCCCGTCTCGGCGCAGCACGATCGGGAGAAGACCTTCCCGTACGAGGTCGTCGCCCAGATGGGGCAGATGGGACTGTTCGGGCTGCCGTTCCCGGAAGAGTACGGCGGTATGGGCGGTGACTACTTCGCGCTCGCGCTGGCGTTGGAGGAACTCGGCAAGGTCGACCAGTCCGTGGCGATCACCCTCGAAGCCGGCGTGGGGCTCGGCGCCATGCCCATCTACCGGTTCGGCACCGACGAGCAGAAACAGCGTTGGCTTCCCGACCTCCTCGCGGGCCGGGCGCTCGCCGGGTTCGGTCTCACCGAACCCGGAGCGGGGTCGGACGCCGGTGCGACCGCGACCACCGCGCGCGAAGACGGTGACAGCTGGGTCCTCAACGGCGCCAAGCAGTTCATCACCAACTCGGGAACCGACATCACATCGCTGGTCACCGTCACCGCCGTCACCGGCGCGGCGGGCGACCGCAAGGAGATCTCGACGATCATCGTCCCGTCCGACACCCCGGGGTTCGTCGCCGAACCCGCCTACGACAAGGTCGGCTGGCACGCCTCGGACACCCACCCGCTGAGCTTCTCCGACGCCCGCGTGCCCCGGGAGAACCTCCTCGGCGAACGAGGCCGCGGATACGCCAACTTCCTGTCGATCCTCGACGAGGGCCGCATCGCGATCGCCGGACTGGCCACGGGCGTCGCACAGGGGTGCGTCGACGCGTGCGTGCAGTACGCCCGCGAACGCAAGTCGTTCGGCAAGCCGATCGCCGAATACCAGTCGGTGTCGTTCGCGATCGCACGGATGGAGGCGCGGGCCCACGTGGCGCGGATGGCGTACTACGACGCCGCCGCCAAGATGCTGGCGGGCAAACCCTTCAAGAAGGAGGCGTCCATCGCCAAGATGGTGTCGTCGGAGGCTGCGATGGACAACGCCCGGATGGGCACGCAGATCCACGGCGGTTACGGCTTCATGAACGAGTATCTCGTCTCGCGCCACTACCGTGACTCGAAGATCCTCGAGATCGGCGAGGGCACCACCGAGGTACAGCTCATGCTGATCGCCCGCGCGCTGGGACTGCCGGCATGAGCGCGGACACCGCCGCGAAGCGGATCACCCAGCGGGGACTCTGGTTCGAGGAGTTCGAGATCGGCGCCGTCTACGAGCATCGGCCGGGCCGCACCATCACCGAGGCCGACAACGTCCTGTTCACGACACTGACGATGAACACCCAGGCGCTCCACCTGGATGCCGCGTGGTCGGCGACCCAACCGGGATTCGACGGACAGCGCCTGGTGAACTCCATGCTCACCCTCTCGACGATCGTCGGCCTGTCGGTGGCCCAGCTGACCCAGGGGACGCTGGTGGCCAACCTCGGATTCCACGAGATCGCCTTCCCCGCACCGATGTTCGCCGGTGACACCCTGTACGGCGAGACCGAGTGCACGGGCGCGCGGCTCTCGAAGTCGCGTCCCGGCGAGGGGATCATCGACCTCACCCACATCGGCCGCAACCAGAACGGTGTGATCGTCGCGCGGGCGTCGCGATCCACCCTCGTCCGTGTGCGCCCGGAGGGAGACGAGTGACGATGACCGGCGAGACGACCCCCACCGATCCGCAACCCGGATGGACTCCGGCCGGTCCGGCACTGCTGTTCTGCCCCGCCGACCGGCCCGAACGCTACGGCAAAGCCCTCGACCGCGCGGATGTGGTGATCCTCGACCTGGAGGACGCGGTGGCACCGGCCGACAAGGCGGCGGCGCGCGATTCGCTGATCGCCACACCGGTGGACGCCGACCGGGTGATCGTGCGGATCAACCCCGCCGATTCGCCCGAGCATCCCCTCGACCTCGAGGCCGTCGCGCACACCGGGTACCGGACCGTCATGCAGGCCAAGGTCCAGAGCGCCGACGAGATCACCGGACACGGGATCCCGACGATCGCGCTCATCGAGACACCCCTGGGCGCCGTCCGCGTCGAGGAGATCGCGGCCGCCCCCAACTGCGTCGGACTGATGTGGGGCGCCGAGGACCTCGCGGCGGGGATGGGCGGCACGTCGAGCCGCTTCGGCGACGACGAGGCGCACCCCGGTCGCTACCGTGACGTGGCGCGGCACGTGCGAGCGCGAGTGCGGCTCGCGGCGGCGGCATTCGGCACGGCGGCGATCGACGCCGTCCACATCGACATCGCCGACGTCGACGGGCTGGTCGCCGAGGTCCGCGACGCCGTCGCACAGGGCTACACCGCCACGGCCTGCATCCACCCGAGCCAGGTGGAGCACATCCGCGCCGGCTACGCCCCGTCCGCCGACCGCGTGGCGTGGGCGCACCGGGTGGTCGAGGGCGCCGAGGCCCACGACGGCGGCGTCTTCGCCCTCGACGGTCAGATGATCGACGGCCCGGTGATCGCGCAGGCCCGCGCGATACTGACCAGGGCCGTCGCCGGCTCCTGACGATCACTCGGAAGCTCCACCCCGACTCCCACCCCCGACTCCCACCCCCGACTCCCACCCCCGACTCCCACCCCCGACCCCCACACCCCGAGATCCACGGAGGCACACCATGACCGGCAGCGATCCCCTCTCGTACGCATCGGGCGAGTCCGAACCGCCGCTGTTGACGCACACCATCGGGACCACGCTCGCCGCGACCGCGGCCGCGCACCCCGACTCCGACGCGCTCATCGACGCCGCGGTCGACCGATCGTGGACGTACGCGGAGTTCCGCCGCGACGTGCTCGCCCTGGCCGCCGGTCTGCGGCGGCACGGCGTGCAGACCGGCGACCGGGTGAGCCTGTGGTCGCCGAACCGATTCGAATGGGTGCTCACCCAGTTCGCCGCGGCCGAGATCGGGGCGATCCTGGTGGTCCTCAACCCCTCCTATCGGCGTCACGAACTCCTGTACGCGCTCAAACAGTCGGGGACGTCGCTGGTCTTGGCGGCCGAGAGCTTTCGGGACTCCGACTACGCGCAGATGCTCGCCGACGTCCGCGATCAGGCCGACGACCTGCGCGAGGTGATCCTCTTCGAGTCGGACACCTTCGCGGACATGCTGGCCGCGCCGTCCGACGACGAGCTCGCGCAGATCGCCGAGATCGCGGCCGGTCTGCGCGCGGACGATCCGATCAACATCCAGTACACCTCCGGCACCACCGGATCCCCGAAGGGCGTCACGCTGACGCATGTCAACATCGGCAACAACGGATACATGGTCGGGTCGCTGCTGGAATACACCGAGGCCGACCGCATCTGTCTGCCGGTGCCCTTCTACCACTGCTTCGGGATGGTGATGGGCAACCTCGCGGCCATCGCGTTCGGCTGTGCGATGGTGATCCCCGGGCCGGCGTTCGACCCTCGGGCCGCGCTGAGCGCCGTCGAGAAGTACCGGTGCACCAGCCTGTACGGCGTCCCGACGATGTTCATCGCCGAACTGGCGCTGCTCGACTCCGGGGAGTCGTTCGACCTGTCGACCCTGCGAACCGGGATCATGGCGGGTTCGCCCTGCCCCGAACAGGTGATGCGTCGCGTCATCGACGACATGAACATGTCGCAGGTGTCGATCTGCTACGGAATGACCGAGACCAGCCCGGTGTCGACACAGACCCGGATGGACGACGCCCTCGACCTGCGGGTCGCCACCGTCGGACGGGTCGGACCGCACCTGGAGATCGCGATCGCCGATCCGATGACCGGCGAGATCCTGCCGCGCGGGGAGACCGGTGAGTTCCGGACCCGCGGGTACTCGGTGATGAGGGGCTACTGGAACGACCCGGAGAAGACCGCCGACGCCATCGACCCCGACGGGTGGATGCGGACCGGCGATCTGGGCGTGATGGCCGACGACGGATACGTGCGGATCACCGGCCGCATCAAGGACATGGTGATCCGCGGCGGCGAGAACATCTACCCCCGCGAGATCGAGGAGTTCCTCTACACGCACCCGGACATCGTCGACGCCCAGGTGATCGGGGTGCCCGATGAGAAGTACGGTGAGGAGTTGATGGCGTGGATCCGGCTTCGGGACGGTGCAGACACCCTCGACGCCGACACGGTGCGCGAATTCGCCGCCGGACACATCTCGCGCCACAAGATCCCGAAGTACGTCCACGTGGTCGACGAGTTCCCGATGACCGTCACCGGAAAGGTCCGCAAGGTGGAGATGCGCGAGAAGTCCATCGAGTTCCTGGGGTTGGACGGGTGACGATCTTCGACGCCTTCGCCGCCCGACTCGCCGACCGCACCGGTCGACCGATGTCGTCGTACGACGACGTCTGGACGTATTCGGTCACCGACCTGCCGGGCTTCTGGCGGGCGGTCTGGGATCACTTCGACCTCGACGAGGTGGCCGCCGAACCGCTGCGCGCCGACGCCGAGGCGGTCCTGGCCGACGCCTCGATGCCCGGTGCCGTCTGGTTCCCGGACACCCGCCTCAACTACACCGACGTGGTCCTGCGCAATGCGGGCCTCCCCGGTGAGGCCATCGTCGGTCTCGACGAGGACGGGGTCCGGACCGCCGTCACGTGGGCCGAACTCCCGGCGCGCGTCGGGGCCGTCGCCCGCGCGCTGCGGGACGCCGGCGTCGAACCGGGCGACGTGGTGGCCGCGTACCTGCCGGACATCCCCGAGGCCGTGATCGCCTTCCTGGCGACCGCATCGCTCGGCGCCATCTGGTCGGGCTGCGGTCAGGACTACGCGCCGGAGGGAGCCGCCGGTCGCCTCGCCCAGCTGTCGCCGCGCGTGCTGTTCTCGGCGTCCGGGTACCGCTACAACGGCAAGGACATCGACCGCCGTGCCGAATCGGCGGAGCTCGCCGAACTCCTGGCCGCCGAGTCGGGTCGCCCCGTGACGCACATCGTCGTGGGGGAGCCGGCGGTGGACGCCGAGTCGGCGGTGCGGTGGTCCGACGTGATCGACGCAGAGGCGGCCCCGGGCTCCGAGGCTCCGACGTCGGTGGCGGTGCCCTTCGACCACCCGCTGTGGGTGCTGTTCTCCTCCGGAACCACGGGCCGACCGAAGGGGATCGTGCACGGCCACGGGGGAGTGGTCCTCGAACACCTCAAGGCCACGGCGCTCCAGTCGGATCTCGGCGCGGAGTCCGTGTTCTTCTGGCAGACGGCGCTGAGCTGGATGATGTGGAACTACCAGATCGCCGGACTGCTGGTCGGGGCGCGGATCGTCTGTTACAGCGGTTCGCCGTTGCACCCGGACGCCGACCGCCTGTGGGGGATCGTGGAGCGCGAACGCGTCACCTACTTCGGTACGAGCCCCGGGCAGCTCCAGGCGTCCCGCAAGGCCGGCCTGCACCCGGGGGCCGACCACGACCTGTCGGCGCTGGCGGCGATCGGCAGCACCGGATCGACGCTGGCCGCGGACCTGTTCGACTGGATCGACGAGAACGTCCGCCGCGGTCTTCCGGTGTCGTCGATCAGCGGCGGCACCGACGTCGTGACGGCGTTCGCCGGCGGCACCAGCGGGGTGCCGGTGGTCGCCGGGGAACTGTCGGCCCGCTACCTGGGCGTGAGCCTGGAGAGCTGGTCGCCTGCGGGGCAGCCGCTCGTCGACGAGGTCGGCGAGATGGTGATCACCGCACCGATGCCGTCGATGCCCGTCATGTTCTGGAACGACCCCGACGGCGAGCGGTACCGGAACGCGTACTTCGCGCACGAGTGGGAGGGGCGCGACGCCGCCGACCGGACGCCGGTGTGGCGGCACGGGGACTGGGTGACCGTCACCCGACGCGGGTCCCTGGTGATCCACGGACGCAGCGATGCGACGTTGAACCGGCACGGGATCCGCATGGGATCGGCCGACATCTACGAGGTCGTCGAGGGCATCCCGGAGATCGCGGAGGCCTTCGTCCTCGGGGTCGACGGCCCGCGCGGTGCGTACTGGATGCCGCTGTTCGTCACCCTGGTTCCCGGCGCCGACCTCACCGACGACCTGATCGCGCGGGTGGCCGGCGACATCAAGACGCGGCTCTCGCCCCGCCACGTGCCCGACGAGGTGATCGTGGCCCCCGGCATTCCGCACACGCGGACGGGCAAGAAGCTCGAGGTGCCGGTCACGGCGATTCTCGCGGGCCGCAGCGAGGTCAGCATCGACCCCAAGTCGGTCGACGACTACTCGCTGATCGAGTGGTACGCCCAGCGGGGCCGCGATCACCGCTGGTGATCCGGACGCCGGACGGCCGTGTGCGGCGGGACCCCGCGGTTCTGCACGCGACCGGTCGGGTGTATTAGCGTGGACGGCGTTCGTCGGTCATCCCATCGGGTGGCCGTTGCCTCATGAGGAGTGATCTATGACTTACCCGCAGTCGGGTTCGGGCTACGGCCAGCAGTACGGTCAGCAGGCGGGCTACCAGCCGCCGAGCGCCTACGGTCAGCAGGCCCAGTACGGCCAGCAGGGCCAGTACGACCAGCAGGCCCAGTACGGTCAGCAGGCCCAGGCCCAGTACGGCCAGCAGGCCCAGGACCCGTACGGGCAGCAGTACGCCGCGCAGGCGCAGTACGGCTACCAGCAGCCCAAGGCGCCCAGTCAGGGACTGCCGGCCAACATCAGCACCATCCTCGCCGGCGTGGTCGGCGGCCTCGGCGTCCTGATGCTGTTCCTCGGCTTCCTCGCCGGATACAAGATGTCGTTCCGGGGGTCCTCGGATTCGGTCAAGCTCTTCGAGACCGCCTACTCGGCGCCGTACATCGTGTTCGCGGCCGCCGGTTTCGTGGCCCTCACCTCGCTGCTCCTCGGCAGCGCCAAGTGGGTGGCGAGCATCGTGTTCTCGCTCACCGCGGTCGCCACGTTCGTCACGATCTTCCAGTTCGCGACCCTCGACGGCATGGACAACGGGGTCGGCGCGATCCTGTTGCTCGTGTTCACGATCCTCGCCCTCATCGCGGCGATCGTGTGGCTCCTGGTGGAGGGCGGCCAGCTCACCGTGGCCCCGCCCGCAGCCGGAACGCCCGCTGCCGCCGCGGCAGCGCCGTCGACCGATGCCGCGGCATACGGCTACGGTTCCTACGGCCAGCAGGACCAGGCGCAGTCGGGCGCCGGAACGTATCAGCCGGGCACGTACCAGGCGGGCACGTACCAGGCCGGGTCGTACCAGGCCACGCAGTACGGCCAGCAGCAGACGCCGGCACCGTCGTACGGGCAGACCGAGATCGTCTCCACCGACTCGACGGCCGACGCCGCCGAGGGCGCGACGACCGCGTTCCCCAAGCCCGAGAGCGGCAACGCCGATCAGCAGTGACCCCGATGAGGGTGTGACCCCGATCAGGCCCGGTCCCCGACGCGGGGGCCGGGCCTGATCCGTGCCGGGCCGGAGGTCTTCGGTGCGCTGGAGGTCGTCTGTGCTGAACTCGTGTGCGGGGTGAAAGCTGTGGGTTCCCCCGCAATCGCCGCCGCGTGCGGCGCGTCGCGATGTCGGCGCCGGTGACGACATGCCACCCTCGTAGGTGATGCCCGCGCCGACCAGTGACTCGCTCGCGACCCGCCTCCGGCGGGTCCGCGTCGCACGTCGCGCCGATGCCGAACCCCGCGTCCAGGCCACCTGGGACGTCGTCCGCGTCGGCGTCACCGTCCCCACCGTCGCGTGGCTGATCATCGCCGTCGCCATCGCGGTCGTGCAGCTGTCCGCGGGCGCCGGCCTGACGGGACTGGGGTCGGCCACCGCCGCGGGCTGGCTGGCCGCCAACCAGACGGCGCTCAACCTCGGTGGTGTCACGATCAGCGTGCTGCCGCTGGTCCCGACCCTCCTCGTCGCGCTGGGCACGCTGCGCGTGGTGCGGCGGGCGACGGCCACGGCGGCCACGACCGGCGAACTGCTGCGAATCGGCGGCATCGCGGTAGCGGGCCCCCTCGTGGCGACAGCGCTGGGACTCGCCGTGATCGCCGAGGGGACGGCGTCGGGCCCGGTCGGCAACCCGAACCCGCTCGGGGCGTTCGTCACGACACTGGTGGTCCACGGCGTCGCCGCCGTCATCGGCGTGATCCCGCGCATCGCGGAACCGTTCTTCGAGGAGTTCGCGATCTCACCGACCGACCGGGTCGGGACGCGCGCCGGGACCGCCGCCTTCTTCGTCCTCCTCGGCGGCGGGGCGCTGGCCGTCCTCGCGTCGTTCGTCATCCACTTCCGGCGCGTCGGCGAGCTGACCGACCTCGGACACGGATTCGACGGCTACCTCGGGCTCACGGTGCTGTCGATCCTGTACCTGCCGAACGTCGTCATCGGGGCGGCCGCCGTCGCGTGCGGTGCGAGCGCCTCGCTCGGCGGCACACTCGTCGACGCCTTCAGCACACATGCGGGCGCGATGCCGCCGCTGCCGATCGCCGCCCTCGTGCCGCAGGACGACATGGGGGCGGCGGGAGCGCTGCTGTTCATCGTCCCGGTGACCGCGGGCGTCCTGATCGGCCGCGTCACCCGCAGCGCCGACGTCCTCGCGCACCTGCGTGCCGTGGCGGTCGCGGTCGCGGTCGTGTCAGGACTGGTCGTCGTCGCAACGGGGGTCGCCGGCGGCCAGGTCGGAGAACTCGGGCACGCGGGTGTCAACGCCCCGCTGTCCGGCGTGTTCGTGGTGGCCTCCCTCGGGGTCACCGCACTGGTGTACGTGGGGGCCGGGTGGCTGTTCGGATCGCTGCGCGAACGTCGCGGAGCCGACCGCGGCGACGACGACTTCGATCTCGACGGACTGCTCGACGGGGACGCCGATCTCGATGACGATGCCTATACCTATACCGATACCGATACCGATACCGGCGCCGATGCCGATGCCGATGTCGAGGGGGAGTCGGTGGACGTCGATGGCGCCGCGACGACCTCCGACGCCGATCCCGACGACACCGACACCGGCACCGGCACCGAGGACGACAGCGGCGAGGAGCTGGACCCCTCCGGCCCACCCGGAACCGCGGCGGACCGGGGAACTAAGCTGTAGTCCGTGACATCAGCCCCGGACGAACGCGTACCCGTGGTGGTCATGGCGTCCGGCGCCGGATCGCTGATGGCCGCCGTTCTCGACGCATCGGTCACGACCGGCGCGTCGTTCCGCGTCGTCGGCGTCGTCGTCGACCGAGAGTGCGGCGCCGCCGAACGCGCGCTCGACGCAGGCCTCCCCGCGGTGCTCTGCGAACCCGGCGACTATCCGGACCGGGCGGCCTGGGACGAGGCCCTCGCCGCCGCCGTCGCCGAACTGGACCCGCAGTGGGTGGTGACCGCCGGATTCATGAAGATCCTCGGGCCCCGATTCCTCGACCGTTTCGGCGGCCGAATCGTCAACTCCCACCCCGCGTTGCTCCCCGCGTTCGCCGGAGCACACGGGGTGACCGACGCCCTCGCGTACGGCGTCAAAGTCACCGGCACCACGGTCCACCTGGTGGACGCGGGCGTCGACACCGGACCGATCCTCGCGCAGCGCACCGTGGAGGTGCTGCCCGAGGACACCGACGACACCCTTCACGAACGCATCAAAGAAGTCGAACGCGTGCTGCTGCCGGACGTGCTGCATGCGATCGTCACCCGTGGCGTAGTCACAGACGGACGAAAGGCACACATCAAGTGAATGCACCCGCAGCAGCCTCCGGAGCACGCGCCGTCACGCGCGCCCTGGTCAGCGTGTACGACAAGAGCGGTCTGGCGGAACTCGCGACCGCGCTGCACGCCGCAGGCGTGGAGATCGTCTCCACCGGCTCCACCGCCAAGACCATCGCCGACGCCGGCGTACCCGTCGTCGAGGTCAGCGAGCTCACCGGCTTCCCCGAATGCCTCGAGGGGCGCGTCAAGACGCTGCATCCGCGCGTGCACGCGGGCATCCTCGCCGACACCCGCAAAGACGATCACCTCAGCCAGCTCGACGAGCTCGGGGTGGCGCCCTTCGAGCTGGTGATCGTGAACCTGTACCCGTTCGCGCAGACCGTCGCATCGGGCGCCGGCCCCGACGAGTGCGTCGAGCAGATCGACATCGGCGGCCCGTCGATGGTTCGCGCCGCCGCCAAGAACCACCCGTCGGTCGGCGTCGTCGTCGACCCCGCCGACTACGCGCTGGTCACCGCGGCCGTGGCCGGCGACGGCTTCACCCTCGCCCAGCGCAAGCAACTCGCCGCCAAGGCTTTCCGCCACACCGCCGACTACGATGTCGCCGTCGCCTCGTGGATGAGCACCGTCGTCGCCCCCGACGAACCCGGTGACCCGGACGCCGGCGACCGTGATGCGGGCGGCGACACCACACCGGACTCGTTCCCGGTGTGGACCGGAGCCACCTGGAGGCGGTCGGCCACGCTGCGCTACGGCGAGAACCCCCACCAGCGAGCCGCGCTGTACGTCGACACCGACGGCGCGCCGGGACTCGCCGAAGCCCAGCAGTTGCACGGCAAGGAGATGTCGTTCAACAACTACACCGACGGCGACGCCGCCTGGCGTGCTGCATACGACCACGCCGAACCCGCGGTCGCGATCATCAAACACGCCAACCCGTGCGGCATCGCCGTCGGCGCCGACATCGCCGAAGCGCACCGACGGGCGCACGCCTGCGACCCGGTCAGCGCCTACGGCGGAGTCATCGCCACCAACCGCGAGGTGTCGGTGGAGATGGCCGAACAGGTCGCCGAGATCTTCACCGAGGTCATCATCGCTCCGGGCTACGCCGACGGCGCCGTCGACGTCCTGACACGCAAGAAGAACATCCGCATCCTCATCGCGCAGGCGCCGGGCGACGCCGGGTTGGAGATGCGCCCGGTGTCCGGTGGGCTGCTGGTGCAGGAGCGCGACGTGATCGACGCCGACGGCGACGACCCGACGAACTGGACTCTGGCGACAGGCGACGCCGCCGACGCCGACACCCTGCGCGACCTCGTCTTCGCGTGGCGTGCCTGCCGCGCGGTGAAGTCGAACGCGATTCTCCTCGCAGCGGACGGCGCGTCCGTGGGAGTCGGAATGGGGCAGGTCAACCGCGTGGACTCCGCACACCTGGCGGTGCAGCGCGCCGGCGACCGCGCCGCCGGATCGGTCGGTGCCTCCGACGCCTTCTTCCCGTTCCCCGACGGTCTGCAGGTCCTGATCGACGCCGGCGTCCGGGCCGTCGTCCAACCGGGCGGCTCGGTCCGTGACAACGAGGTCATCGACGCGGCGAAGGCCGCGGGCGTCACGATGTACCTCACCGGCGCCCGCCACTTCGCGCACTGACCGCCCTCGCGCTGCTCGGCCTCGTCGCCGCCGGTTTCACCGCCGGCGTGGTCGGGTATGTGACCGGGCTGGCGTCCATCGTCAGCTATCCGGCGCTGCTCGCCTTCGGGCTGAGCCCGCTGTCCGCCAACGTCACCAACACCGTCGCGTTGGTCGCCAGCGGCGTCGGCAGCTTCGCGAAGTCGGGCCGCGACCTCACCGCGGGCGACGGCGGCCGGTCGTTGGCGACGTCATCGCTGGTGGCGCTGGCCGGTGGCGCCGTCGGAGCGGCACTGCTGCTCACCGCGCCCGACGACACGTTCAGCGCGATCGTGCCGTACCTGGTCGCGCTCGCCGCGATCGCGCTGCTGGTCCAGCCGTACCTGCGACGCCTGCTGGACCGCGGGGGTGACAGCCCGCGCTGGTGGATCGTCGCGGTCTTCGTCGTCTCCATCTACGGCGGCTACTTCGGCGCCGGGGCCGGCGTCATCTTCCTGGCGCTCGCGATGCTGCTCACCAGCCTGCCGCTGTGGCATTCGGTGCTCCTGAAGTCGGCTTTGCTCGGGGTGGCGAACGCCGTCGCCGCCGTCGCCTTCCTGATCTTCGGGCCCGTCGACCCGGCCGCGGCCGCGGCGATGGGCATCGGGTGCTTCCTCGGCGGATGGACGGGACCACCGATCGTCGCCCGACTCCCCGCCGAACCGCTGCGGATCGCCATCGGCGTCTGCGGTCTGGGACTGGCGGTGTGGCTCGGCGTCTCCGGGTGACGCCCGGATGATCCCCGCCGATGATTGGCGATCGTCGCCGAGATCGTGCGCGCGCACGGCGGCACCGTGCGGGTCGACGACGCGCCGGCCGGCGGTGCGCGATTGCGCGTCGAAGTGCCGGGCCCCGAGTGAGGGGCGTCGAGCACCCCGTCCGACGCCGGGTCAGGGGATCGCGCGGCGCAACGTCAGGTACGCCAGCCCCGAGAGGGCGGCGACCACGACGAGCCCCGTGACGCCGACCCCGACCGGTGTCATCCCGGCCAGCCACGAGCCCACCGACGTCCACCCGTCGGCCAGGCTGATGCCGAGGACGGCGAGAGCCGCCGCCACCGCGAAGCCGACTGCGATCACGACCAGCCACAGCATCCCGAAACGCTTGTAGACGGTCGCCGCCAGGAACCCGACGGTGAACGTCAGCAGCGGAGCCATGAAGTACAGCACCGTCGCGCCGACCGCTCCGCCGCCCCAGACCCAGGGGACGGCGAAGAAGTAGCCGTCGATCCCCCAGCCGTCGGTGGCCTTCTCGATGAGACCGCCGATCAGATACACCACCGCCAGCAGGGCGGCCGCGCCCACCGCCGTGAGGGTGGTCCCGAGGTAGAACTCGCGGCGGGTGACGCTCATTGCCTGGGAGAACGGGAACGTCATCGACAACGCCTGCACCCCGACCACCGCGAAATACCACAGGGGCGCCTGGGCGCCGCCGCCGTACATCGGTTCGGTGAGGTCGTCCACGGAGACGTCGATCGCGATGTAGATGACCAGTGAGATCGCGAAGGCCGCGGCGAAGATGATCAGGGGCAGCCAGATGAAGGTCTTGCGGTTGATCAACTGCATCCGGGCCACGTTGAGTGTGCGGTTCATCGTTGGGCTCCCTTCGGGGTGCCCGCCGGTCGGTCGGCGGCGCGTCGGGTGAGGCGGACGATCAGTTCCTGCAGTGCGACGGGCGCCGTGGAGAGGCCGGCCGCGGTGAGGGCGGCCTGGTCGGCGTCGGACAGCGTTCCGAGCACGGTGGCCGAGGCGACCGAGCCCAGCCGCTCGCGGTGGAGTTCCTCGCGGTCGCCGATGACGGCGTCGACGCGGCTCTCGGGACCGACGACCGTGAACGCGGTGCCGCGCAGATCGTCGGCCGTCGCGTCGAGGACCAGGCGGCCGGCATCGAGGACGAGGACCCGTTCGATCAGATCGGAGACCTCGTCGATGAGGTGACTCGAGAGCAGGATGGTCCGCGGATGCGCGGTGTAGTCCTCGATGAGTCGGTCGTAGAAGCTCTGCCGCGCCACGGCGTCCAGGCCCAGATACGGTTCGTCGAAGAAGGTGATCTCGGCACGGGACGCGAGGCCGATGATGACGCCGACGGCGGACAGCTGACCCCGCGAGAGCTTCTTGATGCGTGTGCCCACCGGGAGCCGGAACTCGTCGACGAGCTCGTCGGCCAGATCCTGATCCCAGCGGGGGAAGAACAGTCGGGCCATCTGAAAGGCGTGTGCGGGGACGGAGTCCTCCGGGTACGTCTGCCCCTCGCGGACGAAGCACATCCGGGACAGGACGCGGGGATTCTCGTAGGCGCTCTCCCCATACGTGAAGCCGTGTCCCGAGGTCGCGAAGTTCTGGGCGGTGAGGATCGACATCAGCGTGGTCTTGCCTGCGCCGTTGCGTCCGAAGAGTCCGCAGATGGCGTGCTCGGGGATGTCGAAGGTCACCTCGTCGAGGGCGAGTTCGGTGCCGTACCGCTTGGTGAGCCCGCGCGCGCTCAGTGCGGTGCGGGCCGCAACGGTGGTGGTCGTCATGGCCGGTCTCCTTGGTGGTCGAGCGGGGTGGTGGCCCGCGCGCTGATCAGGGTGATGACGTCGTCGGGGGTGAGGCCGAGGCGGCGGGCCTCGGCCAACAGCGGGGTGAGGTAGCGGTCGGCGAAGGATTCCTGCCGACGGCGCCGCAGCGCCGCCCGAGCTCCCGTCGCGACGAACATGCCGACTCCCCGCCTCTTGTAGAGGATCTCCTCGTCGACGAGGAGATTGATGCCCTTGGCGGCCGTGGCCGGGTTGATCCGGTAGAAGGCCGCGAGTTCGTTGGTGGACGGGGCCCGTGTCTCCTCGGCGAGGCTCCCGTCGATGATCGAATCGGCGATGTGGTCGGCGACCTGCTGGAAGATCGCCCTCCCGTCCTCGATCATCGTCACATCCTTGTTGGTTGGTTAATTAGTCGACTAACTAACCATGTAACTAGACGGGGTCGGATGTCAAGGGGCGCGACGGTACCCTCACGATCCGTGACCGATCGACGAATGCCGGCCGAGACCGTGAAGGCCGAGACCGTGCAGGCTCTCCGATGCCCCTGCGGGACCGGCGAGACCATCGCGGCATGCTGCGGCCGCTACCTCGTCGGTGCGGGCGCAGGCCGCCCCGCACCCACCGCCGAAGCGCTGATGCGCAGCAGATTCACCGCCTTCGCCGTGGGTGACGAGACGCACCTGCTCGCCACCTGGCACGCCGACACGCGCCCGGAGTCATGCCCGACCGACCCCGACACGAGGTGGCTCCACCTCGCCGTCGACGACGTCGTCGACGGCAGCCCCTTCCACACCGCGGGCGTCGTGGAGTTCACCGCCGTGTACCGCGACGCCGACGGACGCGGGACCCTCCGCGAACGCAGCAGATTCGTGCGCGAGAGCGGTGCGTGGTTCTACGTCGACGGCGACGTCCACCGCGGATCGCGGCCCGAGAACGCGATCACCTGATCGGTCGCGTCGGCGTCGGCGGGTGCGTCGACGGCCGCACCGAAGACACTCGGCCGACGGGTCACCTCGTCCGGAATCGACGCGAACAGCGCCCGGATGAACTCGATCGCAGGCTCCGGGAACCGGACGGCCCGCCCGGCCGCGGCACCCAGGTCCCATCCGTGGAGGAACAGGTCGACGGCCGGAAACGACAGTCCGTCGCGCACCGTGCGCGGACCCATCGGCGAGTCGACGACCCGATCCAGGTCGCCGACGTCGGTGAGGGCGTCACGCGCATCGGCCGCCACCGCGTCCCACCAGTCACGGGGCGGACCGTCGAGCGCCGCCGACGGCGGATGATGCGGCTCGAACTCCAACTCGCCGCCCCGCAGGATCCGCGACCCCATCGCGGTGGCCTCGCCGACGTGCCCGAGGACGTCGAGCGCCGTCCACCCGGCACAGGGCGACGACGAACGCCACCGGCCGTCCGGGATGCCGTGGACGACCTCCGTGAAGAAGTCGATTCCGCGGTCGTAGGTCTCCAGTGCGTTCCAGCTCATGATGTCCGTTCCGTTGTCTGCGGGTGCACCGACAGTAGCGCTCGGATACGACAGCGCGCGCCGTTTCGCCCCCGCCCCGGCGGCGTCGCCACCAGGTAGCGTGGAAGCCGTGGCTGAGACCGACTTCGACACCCCCCGCCCCGACCCGACGACCCTCGGCGACCTGCGCGCCTCGGGACACGTGGAACGCGGCGTCCGGGACGAGATCCGCAACAATCTGCTGACCGCACTGCGGGCAGGCGACGACCCGTGGGCCGGCATCGTCGGCTTCGACGACACCGTGATCCCACAGGTCGAGCGGGCACTGATCGCCGGGCACGACGTGGTGATGCTCGGCGAGCGCGGACAGGGCAAGACCCGGCTCCTGCGCACCCTCGCCGGGCTGCTCGACGAGTGGACGCCCGTGATCGACGGCTCCGAACTCGACGAACACCCCTACACGCCGATCCTGCCCGCCTCGATCCGGCGGGCCGCCGAACTCGGCGACGACCTGCCGGTGTCCTGGCGCCACCGCAGCGAACGCTACCGGGAGAAGCTCGCGACCCCCGACACCTCGGTGGCCGACCTCGTCGGCGACGTCGACCCGATGAAGGTCGCGCAAGGGCGCAGCCTCGGCGACCCCGAGACCATCGCCTTCGGTCTCATCCCGCGGTCGCACCGCGGAATCATCGCGATCAACGAGCTTCCCGACCTCTCCGAACGCATCCAGGTCGCCATGCTCAACGTGATGGAGGAGCGCGACATCCAGGTGCGCGGATACAGCCTGCGGCTGCCGCTCGACGTGCTGGTCACGGCCAGCGCGAACCCGGAGGACTACACCAACCGCGGTCGCATCATCACACCGCTCAAGGACCGGTTCGGCGCCGAGGTGCGCACCCACTACCCGCTCGACCTCGACGATGAGACCGACGTCATCGAGCAGGAGGCCGACATGGTGGCCTCCGTGCCGTCCTACCTCGTCGAGATCCTCGCCCGCTTCACCCGATACGCCCGTGAGCACCCGTCGATCGACCAGCGGTCGGGGGTGTCGGCGCGCTTCTCCATCGCGGGCGCCGAGACGGTCGCCGCCGCCGCACTGCACCGCAGCGCCGTCGCCGGCGAACAGTTCCCCGTCGCCCGCCCCATCGACCTCCAGGCCGTGATCGAAGTGCTCCGCGGCAAGGTCGAGTTCGAGTCCGGCGAGGAGGGCCGGGAACTCGAGATCCTCGACTACCTGCTGCGGAAGTCGGTGGCCGACACGGTGCGCGCCCGCCTCGGCGGCGTCGACATGCGACCCCTGGTGACGACCCTCGAATCCGGGGAGCAGGTCCTCACCGGCGACCGCGTCCCCGCCGCCGAGGTCCTCACCGCCCTCGGCGAGGCCGACGACGTGACCGCGGTGATCGACGAGATCGCCCAACGCCTCGGAGCGACCGACCCCGCCGAACGCGCCGGCGTCGCCGAACTGGCCCTCGAAGGCCTGTACCTGGCACGTCGCATCGACAAGGACGCCGACGAGTACGGCCGGACCGCGTACCTCGTCGGCCAGGACGACGAAGAAGCGGTGTGACGGCGATGGCGGGCAGGCGATGAGCAGGCGGCGCGCGCACCGCACGGCGTACCGGCGCTACACCGGCGGGCCCGACCCGCTGACCCCGCCGGTCGACCTGCGCGAAGCGTTGGAGGCCATCGGCGACGACGTGATGAACGGGGCGTCGCCCGACCGCGCGTTGCGGGAGTTCCTCCGCCGCGGCGGCCAGGGCATGCGCGGCCTGGACCGGCTCGCCGAGGCCGCCAACCGGCGTCGCCGAGAACTGTTGCGCGACCGGAACCTGGACGGCACCTTCGACGAGATCCGCGAACTGCTCGACTCCGCGGTCCTCGCCGAACGCAAGCAGTTGGCGCGTGACCTCGACGACGACGCGCGATTCGCCGAGATGCAGATCGAGAACCTGTCGGCGTCGACGGGACAGGCCGTCCGCGAACTGCAGGACTATCGGTGGCGCAGCGACGAGGCGCGGCAGGACTATCAGAAGATCTCCGAACTCCTCGGCCGCGAAGTCCTCGACCAGCGGTTCGCCGGAATGAAGGAGGCGCTGCAGGGAGCGACCGACGAGGATCGTCGACGCATCTCGGCGATGCTCGACGACCTCAACGACCTGCTCGCCGCCCACAACCGCGGGGAGGACACGACCGAACAGTTCCGCGAGTTCATGGACGAGCACGGCGAATACTTTCCGGAGAACCCGGAGACCACCGAGGAACTCGTCGACGCCCTGGCCCGGCGGTCGGCGGCGGCGCAGCAGTTCGTCAACTCCCTGAGCCCCGAACAGCAGGCCGAACTCGCCGAGCTCTCGGCGCAGGCGTTCGGGTCGCCGCAGCTGATGTCGCAGCTCTCGCAGATGGACGATGCGCTGCGGGCGGCCCGCCCCGACCTCGACTGGGACGGCGGCGAGCAGTTCTCCGGCGACCGACCGATGGGCCTCGGGGAGGGCGCGGCGGCCCTGCACGACATCGGGGAGCTCGAACAGTTGGCCGAGCAGCTCTCGCAGGGCTACGCGGGGGCCCAGATGGAGGACATCGACCTCGACGCCCTGGCTCGGCAACTCGGCGACGAGGCGGCGGCCGACGCGCGGACGCTGGCCGAACTCGATCGCGCCATGCGCGAGCAGGGGTTCTTCGACCGGACCCCCGACGGTCGACTGCGACTGAGCCCCAAGGCGATGCGGCGGCTCGGGCAGGCGATCCTGCGCGACATCGCCGCACAGCTCTCCGCGCGCGGCGGCGACCGGCAGACCGACCTCGCCGGTCGGCTCGGTGAACCCACCGGCGCCAGCCGCGAATGGCAGTTCGGCGACACCCAGCCGTGGAACGTCACCCGCACCGTCACCAACGCCGTACTGCGGACGGTGGCCGAGGATCCGTCGGCGGGCGCCGACCTGGCGGCCGGTGGCGGTGTCCGGATCGATGTCGGCGACATCGAGGTCGTCGAGACCGAGGCCCGCACCCAGGCGGCCGTCGTCCTCCTGGTGGACACCTCGTTCTCGATGGTGATGGAGGGGCGGTGGACGCCGATGAAACGGACGGCGCTCGCGCTCAACCAGCTCATCGCCACCCGCTTCCGATCCGACGAACTGCACCTCATCGAATTCGGCCGGATCGCCCGCGACACGACCGTCGACCAGCTGACCGCGCTCGACCCGCGGATGGAACAGGGCACCAATCTGCACCACGGACTTCTCCTGGCCCAACGGCACCTGCGTCGGTTCCCGAATGCGCAGCCGGTGGTCCTCATCGTCACCGACGGCGAACCGACGGCTCACCTGGAGCCGAACGGGGAGGAGTTCTTCTACTACCCGCCGCACCCGCGGACGATCGGCCTCACGGTGGCCGAACTCGACCACCTGTCGCGGATGGGCACCCAGGTGACGTTCTTCCGTCTCGGCGACGACCCGGGGCTGGCGCGCTTCATCGACCGCATCGCGCGGCGCATCGGCGGCCGCGTCGTGGCTCCGGAGGCCGACGGGCTCGGCGCCGCCGTGGTCGGGGACTATCTGCGATCCCGTCGGGCCCGGTGACCGGGCTCCTGCGACGCGTGGTCGTCGGCGCCGGAGCCGTCGCCCTCGTCGCCGGATGCCTGGCGGTCGCCGTCCGGTACTGGCCGGGGGCGTCGCGGGTCACGGCCGCCGCGGCGTCGGTCTCGCCGCTCGTGCTGGGTGCGGCCGTCGTCCTCGCGGCGGTCGCGTTCGCCGTCGCCCGCAGTCGTCCGGGCATGGTCGCCGCGGCGGTGATGCTGGCGGTGGGCGTCGGCATCCAGTTGCCGGCATTCGTCGGCGACGATCCGCCGACGGGCGAGACGATCACCGTGATGTCGGCGAACATCGAGTTGGGTCGCGGCGACGTCGACGAGCTGGCCGCCCTGGTCGGGGAGTCCGCCGTCGACGTGCTCGCCGTTCAGGAGATCACGCCGGCCGCGGCCGATCGCGTGGCGAGGTCGACGATCGTCGGTGATCTGCCGTACTCGCTCGTCCGCACGGGACCGGCGGCGGGCGGTTCGGCCCTCTACAGCCGGTACCCGCTCGTCGATCCCGTCGAACTCGGCGGGTTCACCTTGGCTTCGCTGGCCGCGACGGCTCGGATACCGGGATACGGCGACGTCCGGCTCTTCACGGTGCATCCGGTGCCGCCGCTGTTTCCGGATCGGTGGGCCGATGAGCTGTCGACGGTCGGCACCGCTCTGCAGGCGGTCCCGGGCGGGGTGCCGGTGATAGCCCTCGGTGACTTCAACGCCACCGGCGACAACGCACACTTCCGTCGGCTGCTGACCGGCGGCTACCGGGACGCGGGCGAAGTCGTGGGCGCGGGGTGGGTGCCGACGTATCCCACCGACGCCTGGTTCCCACCGCTCGTCGGCATCGATCACGTTCTGATCCGAGGGCTGTCGGCGTCGTCGGTCACCGCGCACGATCTGTCCGGCAGCGATCACCGCAGCCTGCTCGTCGCAGTCGGTTCCCGCTAGTGCAGTCGGTTCCCGCTAGTGCAGTCGGTTCCCGTTAATGCGGTCGCCGGGTGCAGGCGACCCGTCGGCGGTACCCTCGAGAGGGTGAGTGACTTCGACCCCGCACCGGCCGACTCGTCCGGCGGCGACCGCCCGGCGATCCGCGTGAGCACCGCCGATCGTGAGCGGACGCATTCGTTCCTCTCGGCCGCCATGAGCCACGGCGTCCTGACTCCCGAGGAGTACGGCGAGCGGGCCGAGCGGGCCGCCGTCGCCCGGACGCGCGACGAGCTGGACGCACTCACCGCCGATCTTCCGCTCGACCAGCTGTGTGCGGCAGCGCTTCCCGACGAGACGCGGGTGAGCACGTCGGGCGCCTCCCCGGTCACCTCGGCGGTCGCGATCTTCGGGGGCCGCGAGGTGGGCGGCGGAGCGGTGATGGGCGATTCGTTGCTGGCGGTGGCGATCTTCGGCGGGGTGGAGCTCGATCTGCGACGGGTGGAGTACACCGCCCCGGTCCTGACCATCACCTGCCGCGCCGTGATGGGCGGCATCCGCATCACCGTGCCGTCGGACGTGACGGTGGAGGTCCACGGGACCGGCGTGATGGGTGGTTTCGACGGCGGTGCCGCGGGGCCGGGGGCCGATGGTGCGCCGCGCGTCGTCGTCCGCGGCTTCTCGCTGATGGGCGGGGTCGACGTGACACGCCGCGATCGGTCGGCGCACCTCGGGCCACGCCGCGCCCGGTGACGCTCCCGCGTCAGGCACCCGGTGACGCTCCCGCGTCAGGCACCCGGTGACGCTCCCGCGTCAGGCACCCGGTGACGCTCCCGCGTCAGTGGCGCGCATCCGCGGCCGTCCAACCGTGCGCGGGTGCGCGCGAGTGACGCGGGAGCGCTGGGTGACGCGGGAGGGTCGGGTGACGCGGGACGGTCAGGCGAGGGTGGCGGCGGCGATCGCGATCGCCGGGATCGAGAGCACCGTCGTGATGAGTGCACTGTCGCGGGCGATCACCTCACCGCGACGATAGCGCGTCGCGTACACCAGGACGTTCTGCGCGGTCGGCAGGGCCGCGATCACGACCTGTGCGAAAAGCTGGTGGCCGCTCATCCCGAAACCCCACCGGGCGATCGCGTAGGCGACGGCCGGCATCGCGGCCATCTTCATCACCGAGGCCAACGCGATGTCGCGGCGCGGTCCGGACCCCTTGGCGAAGACGGCGACGCCGGTGAGGGTGAGGCCGAAGGCGAGCAGCGCCAACGGCACCGACGCCTGGCCCAGCATGTCCAGCGGTTCCATGATCGCCTGCGGCGGCGTCCACCCGGCCAACGAGATCACCAGCCCCACCACCCCGCCGAGAAGGATCGGATTGCGCAGCGGCACCAGCGCCGTGGCGAGCGTCGAGGTCCGACGCTCGCCGGGCCGCGTCGTCGGGGGCTGCGTCGTCGAGGGCTGTGCTGTCGAGGGCCGCGCTGTAGTGGAAAGGGCCGTGATGTCGAGCGCTGCCAACGCGATCGGCGAGTAGAAGACGATCTGGAACAGCAGCAGCGGTGCGATGAACGAGGCGTCGTCGAGGACGAAGATCGCGATCGGCAGACCCAGGTTCACGCTGTTGACGTACGACGACGACAACGCGCCGATCACGACCTCCGGGATCGCGCGCCGAAACCACAACCGCGCGACGAGCCCGTAGGCGACCCCGACGGTCGCCGCCGACGCCGCGGCGACGGCGAGCGTCGGCGAGAAGACCACCGACAGGTCGCTCGTCGCGAGGGAGTGGATCAGCAGGGCCGGCGTGCACACGAAGAACACGAGCCGCGAGAGCACCGCGTCGGCGTGCGGACCGAGGCTCCCCGTGCGTCCCAGGATGTAGCCGAGCGCCACGATCAGGAAGATGACGGTGAACCCCGAGACGACGCCAGACACGCGAGGCATTATGCCTGCGCGGCCGGCGTCCGCGCGCATCGGGCGGTTTTGCGTTCGACTGGTTCCGGCGGCTAGTCTGGTCTGGTTGTGTGCCGCGGTGCCTTGCCGTGGTCTGCAAGGCGATCAGCGGGTCTGGCAGGTCGGGACGACACCCCGAACCCACCCGCATCAGGTAAGAGAAGGGCTGGAACCATGGCAGTACCCAAGCGCCGGATGTCGCGGGCCAATACCCGCAGCCGTCGTTCGCAGTGGAAGGCGGACAACGTCGCACTGCAGGAGGAGAAGATCAACGGCGTGTCGCAGCGCATCCCGCGTCGCCTCGTCAAGGCCGCGAAGATGGGCTTGGTCGACCTCGACCGCCGCTGACGCGGATCGCTGACACCAACGACTGTGGCCGATGAGAGATCATCGGCCACAGTCGTTTTCGCATCCGCGGCCAGGACGGCGACGGCCGCAGTGTGACGGTGGGTCCCGGCCGCAGTGTGACGGTAGGACCCAGTCACGGTGTGATCTCGAACGGGTGTCCAATTTCGGTCCGCGGCGGATCCGCAGTAGGTTGACGCTGTCGTTACTCGCGCGTTTCCGGCATCGGCGACGCACTTCGTATCGGATGTGATCGTGACCGTAGACAATCGAACCGGGGGACGCAGGGAAGGGAAGTCGGCACCCGTCGTACGGGTCAACACGAGGGTGTTCCTCGGTGCCAGTGCGGCCGTCGTCGGCATCATCGTGTGGGCGTTCGTCAGCCGGGAGAACGCCGACCACGTCATCGGCACCGCGGTCACCTGGGTGTCGCGCGAACTCGGCTGGTTCTACATCCTCCTCGCCTCCGGTGTGCTGGCATTCGTGGTCTGGGTGGCGTTGTCCCGGGTCGGCAAGGTGAAGCTGGGACCCGACCACTCCAAACCGACGTACAACGTCTTCTCGTGGACGGCCATGCTGTTCGCGGCGGGCATCGGCATCGATCTCATGTTCTTCTCGGTGTCCGAACCCGTGTTCCAGCGGGCCCACCCGCCGGTCGGCGACGGCCACACCCTCGAATCGACGCAGCAGGCCGTCGTGTGGACGCTGTTTCACTACGGGATCATCGGCTGGGGCCTGTACGCGCTGATCGGGATGGCTCTGGCCTACTTCGCATACCGCTACAACATGCCGCTCAGTTTGAGGTCGGCGTTGCGGCCGATCTTCGGCGACCGGGTCGAGGGCGTGCTCGGCGACATGGTCGACATCGCTGCGCTGATCGGCGCGATCTTCGGTCTGGCGACCAGCCTCGGTATCGGCGTCGCCCAGCTCAACGTCGGTCTCGACGATCTCTTCGGCATCCCGGAGAGCCATTGGGCGCAGGCCGCGCTCGTCGTGGTCGCGGTGGCCGTGGCGACCCTGTCGGCGGTGTCGGGTGTCGACAAGGGCGTCAAGCGGCTCTCCGAGATCAACGTGATCATCGCGATCGGTCTCATGCTGTTCGTGCTCGTCGCCGGGTCGACGACCTTCATCATGAACGCGCTCGTCCAGAACGTCGGCGACTTCATCAGCAAGTTCCCGAGCATGACGCTGGACACGATGGCCTACGACCATCCCGAACAGTGGATGAGCGACTGGACCCTGTTCTTCTGGGCGTGGTGGATCGCGTGGGCGCCCTTCGTGGGGTTGTTCCTGGCGCGGATCTCCCGCGGCCGCACCATCCGACAGTTCGTCAGCGGTACGTTGATCGTCCCGTTCCTGTTCATCCTGGTGTGGATCTCGATCTTCGGGAACAGTGCGTTGGCCGTCGTCCGGGGCGGCGACGGCGCGTTCGAGGAGACTGCGATCGACCATCCCGAACGCGCCTTCTACTCACTGCTGCACGAGTATCCGGGGGCGCCCGCGCTCGTGGTGATCGCGACGTTCACCGGGCTGCTGTTCTACATCACGAGCGCGGACTCCGGGTCGCTGGTGATGTCGCACTTCTCGTCGCGCATCTCCGACAACGAGTCCGACGGGCCGAAGTGGGTGCGGATCTTCTGGGCGGCGGCGACCGGACTGTTGACGATGTCCATGCTGATGATCGGCGGCATCGACACGCTGCAGCAGGCGACGGTGATTATGGGGCTGCCGTTCGCGGTGGTCGTGCTGCTCATCATGCTCGGCCTGTTCCGTGCGTTCGCGGTCGAGGGCGACTGGGTGGAGTCGCGGCGGACGGCGATGACGCAGGCGCTCTCGCACCGGTCGTCGGGCGGTACGGCGCTCAACTGGCGCCAGCGCGTGGCGCGCGCCGTCCACTACCCGGACGTCGCCGACATCCGGAAGTTCTCGACGAAGACGGTGGCCCCCGCGTTGCGCGAGGTGGCCGACGAACTGGTCCGTTCGGGGATGGACGCCCGTGTCGGGACCTCCCACGTGGACGCCTACGACGTGGAGTGCCACCACCTCGACGTCGACTTCAACGGGATGCGGCCGTTCCACTACCAGGTGTATCCCACGCGTCATCCGACGCCGGTGTTCGGACGGAACCCGGAACCGTCCGACAGTTTCTTCCGGCTCGAGGTCTTCACCGCGCAGGGCAGTGAGGGCTTCGACGTCTACGGGTTCACCAAAGAGCAGATCAGCTCCAACGTGCTCGACCATTACGAGCGGCACCTCGCGTACCTGCACTCGGTGGGGGAGGGCGAGTCGTCGACCGTGATGGGGGAGGCGACGCTCGACTGGTCGGCCGACTTCGAAGACGATCACGCCGATTTCGAGGAGGCCGGTGCCGGTGTCGACGGGGCCGGTGGCGGCGTCGACGGGGCCGGTGGCGGTGTCGACGGGGCCGGTGGCGAGGCGACCGGTGCGGCAGCGAGTGAGGGCGAGACGCGATGATCCGATCGAGACGACTGATCCGATCGAGACGACTGAGGGAGAGAGTGTGAATCCAGCAACGCTGTTCATCGACGGGGAGTGGGTCCCCGCCACCGACGGGGCCACCCGCGACATCCACTGCCCCGCGGACGGCTCGCTGGTCGCGACCGTCAGTGAGGCCGGCGAGCAGGACACGCTCCGCGCGATCGCGGCGGCGCGCGCGGCGTTCGACGACCGACGCTGGGCTTCGGTGCCCGCCGCCCAGCGGTGCGATCTGCTGCGGCGCACGGCGGCCGGCATCCGCGATCGGCGCGAGGAGTTCGCGCGGGCCGAGGCGCTCGACACCGGCAAGCGGATCGTCGAGGCGCGACTCGACATGGATGACATCGCCGCCTGCTTCGACTACTTCGCGGACATCGGCGCGCACGACGGCGGCCGCGTGGTCGACGCCGGATCGGAGGCGGTCGTCAGCCGGATCCAGTACGAGCCGGTCGGCGTCTGCGGGCTCATCACCCCCTGGAACTATCCGCTGCTGCAGGCCGCGTGGAAGATCGCCCCGGCCCTCGCGGCGGGCTGCTCGTTCGTCCTCAAACCGGCCGAGCTGACGCCGCACACCGCGATCCTCACGATGCGGCTGCTCGCCGATCTCGGTCTACCGGCGGGCGTGGCGAATCTGGTGACCGGTGCCGGCGCGACGGCGGGCGCCCCGCTGTCGTCGCATCCGGACGTCGACCTGGTGTCGTTCACCGGCGGCCTGGTGACCGGCCGCGTGGTCGCCGCGTCGGCCGCGGCGACCGTCAAGAAGGTCGCCCTGGAACTCGGCGGCAAGAACCCGAACGTGGTGTTCGCCGACGCCGACTTCGAAGCGGCCCTCGACAATGCGCTCAACGCCGCGTTCGTCCACTCCGGGCAGGTCTGCTCGGCGGGCGCCCGTCTCGTGGTGCAGGACTCGATCGCCGAGCGGTTCGTCGACGCGCTCGTCGACCGCGCCGGGCACATCGTGTTGGGCGGACCGTTCGACGATGCGGCGGAGACCGGGCCGCTGATCTCGGCGGACCACCGCGACAAGGTGCACGCCTACGTTCAGGCGGGTGTCGCCGAGGGGGCGCGGGTCCGCTGCGGCGGGGCGTTCGCGACCGGGCGGTCGGGCCAGACCGATCTCGACGCCGGGTACTACTACCTGCCGACCGTGATCGACGGCGTCCGCGCGGGGATGTCGGTGGTGCGCGACGAGGCCTTCGGGCCCGTGGTCACCGTCGAGACGTTCACCGACGAGGACGATGCGGTGCGGATCGCGAACGACACCGATTACGGTCTCGCCGGAGCGGTGTGGACGCAGGACGCGGGGCGCGCCCAGCGGATCGCGAACCGTCTCCGTCACGGCACCGTCTGGATCAACGACTTCCACCCGTACCTCCCGCAGGCGGAGTGGGGTGGTTTCGGGCAGTCCGGAGTCGGACGGGAACTTGGTCCGACGGGTCTCGACGAGTACCGCGAGGCCAAGCACGTGTATCAGAACATCGCACCGGCGGTGACCGGATGGTTCGCCGACCGCCGGGAGGAGGAGCGCAGATGAGTACCGAGTCGCAGGCGGCCGCGAGTGCGGCAGGCGTCAGGGAGTTCGACTACGTGGTCGTCGGAGGTGGATCCGGTGGCTGTGCCGTGGCGGCGAGGCTGTCGGAGGACCCCTCGGTCTCGGTCGCGCTGATCGAGGCCGGACCCGACGACCGCGGGGTCGACGAGGTGTTGCAGCTCAACCGGTGGATGGAACTGCTCGAATCGGGATACGACTGGGATTATCCGATCGAGCCGCAGGATCACGGCAACTCGTTCATGCGGCATTCGCGGGCCAAGGTGCTCGGCGGCTGCTCGTCGCACAACTCGTGCATCGCGTTCTGGCCGCCCGCCGAGGACCTCGACGAGTGGGAGAGCCGTTTCGGGGCGACCGGATGGAACGCGGAGGCGCTCTGGCCGGTCCTGAAGCGGATGGAGACCAACGAGGACGCCGGCCCCGATGCGCCGCACCACGGTGACAGCGGCCCGGTGAACTTGATGAACATCCCGCCGGTCGATCCGTGCGGTGTCGCGCTGCTCGAGGCGGCCGGTCAGTACGGGATCCCGACCGTCACGTTCAACGCCGGGACGACGGTCACCCGGGGTGCGAACTTCTTCCAGATCAACAGTCGCCCGGACGGGGTCCGGTCGTCGTCGTCGGTGTCGTACATCCATCCGATCGTCGATCGCGAGAACTTCACCCTGCTGACGGGTCTGCGGGCCAAGCGGCTCCTGTTCGACGGACTGCGGTGCGTCGGCGTGGAGGTCGTCGACAACCAGTTCGGCAGGACTCAGGTGATCCGCAGCGCACGGGAGCTGGTCCTGTCGGCCGGCGCGATCGACAGTCCCAAGCTGCTGATGCTCTCGGGCATCGGGCCCGCCGAGCACCTCGCGGGTCTGGGTGTCGACGTGCTCATGGATTCGCCCGGCGTGGGATCGAACCTGCAGGATCACCCCGAGGGGGTGGTCTCGTGGGAGGCGCTCGCGCCGATGGTCGAGACGTCGACGCAGTGGTGGGAGATCGGCATCTTCGACACCGTGGACTCGGGGCTGGATCGCCCGGACCTGATGATGCACTACGGCAGCGTGCCGTTCGACATGCACACGCTGCGTCAAGGGTACCCGACGGCGGAGAACGTCTTCTGCCTCACGCCGAACGTGACGCATGCGCGGTCGCGGGGGACGGTGCGGCTGCGGTCGCGGGACTTCCGCGACAAACCGCTGGTGGATCCGCGGTACTTCTCGGACCCGGAGGGCTACGACCTGCGGATCATGACCGAGGGCATCCGGCGTGCCCGCGAGATCGCCCGGCAGCCGGCGATGGCCGGCTGGACGGGGCGCGAACTGTTCCCGGGGCCGGATGCGGACAGTGACGCCGACCTGCAGGCGTACATCGAGCGGACCCACAACACCGTCTATCACCCGGTGGGGTCGGTGGCGATGGGCGCGTCGGATGACGCGCCGGTGGACGCCGAGCTGCGGGTGAAGGGTGTCGAGGGGCTTCGAGTCGCCGACGCCTCGATCTTCCCCGAGCACACGTCGGTGAATCCCAACATCACGGTGATGATGGTCGGCGAACGCTGCGCCGACCTGATTCGGGGCCGCTGATTCGGGGCTGAGAAGAACTTCGGCGATCTTCCGGTTCTGTGGAGCCGGAAGATCGCCGAAGTCGTGTTCGCGGGTGCGTCACACGGACAGGAACTTGTTGACCGTCCGGTTGAGCACGTTCGGGATGAACTTGGCGGCGTTGCCCAGGACCGTGGTCTGCAGGCCCACCGAGTAGCTGGTGCGGCGCAGCAGGCGATCGGACGCGGTCGGGTGCACCGAATCCCAGACCTTCTCGGCGACCTGCTCGGGAGTGATGCGGATGCCGAGGGTCTGGGTCGACTTGGCGTCGGTGTCGGCCAGCGCGGTCTTGGCCCACAGCGGCCAGATGCTGACGACGCGGATGTCGTCGCCCTCCCATTCGAGTTCGAGCGCCTCGGTGAGACCGGCGACGTAGAACTTGGACGCGCTGTAGGTGGCGATGCCGGGCTGCCCGTAGATCGCCGAGGCCGAGGCGATGTTCACCAGGTGGGATCCGGGGGTCGCCTTGAGGTAGGGGTGGGCGGCCCGGGCGCCGTAGGTGACGCCGAGCGCGTCGATCTCGATCTGCGCCTTGATCGCGTCGGTCGAGATGTCGGTGAGGTCGCCGGCGACGAGGATGCCCGCGTTGTTGTCGAGGACGTCGAGGGTGCCGCCGGTGCGGGCGGTGAACTCGGCCAGGGCCTTGTCCCACTGTTCGGGGTCGCGGACGTCGAGGACGCCGGTGACGATGTCGGGGTGGGCCGCGGAGACGGCGGCGAGGGCGTCCTCGCTGACGTCGTAGACGCCGACCGTCCAGCCGCGGGCGGCGAAGTGTTCGGCGGTGGCCAATCCGATGCCCGCGGCACCGCCGGTGATGAAGATCGATGGCATGTCGACTCCCGACTCGTCTACGCCGACCTGCATCGACAGGCCGAACACGGATGTTACTGAGTAGTAAGCCTTGCAGACGGTTTACTGCCCCGCAAGGGGCTGATACCGTGACAATAGATGTTGTAACAAAGGGTGATGGCAACAATGCGTCACCGCCACGCAGCACCACGCATCACGGAGGTCGACGATGACTGCAGCGATGAACAGCCCCTCGGTTCTCGACGGGGACGAGCCCGCGGACCGCACGGTGGTCAGCATGCGCGACGAGGGGTCCGAGCAGGTGTCCGAACGCCTCCTGAAGTCGGCCGCTCGACTCTCCCGCAATGCGATGACCGAGATCGACTGGTCGCAGCCGATGGAGCCGGACAAGCACGGCTGCAGCCCCGAGTGGTCGACCCTGTACGGCACCGACTACTGGAACGAGATGACCGAGGAGCAGCGGGTGAGCCTCACCCGTCACGAGTTCGCCTCGATCATGAACATCGGCATCTGGTTCGAGATGATCCTCCAGGAGATGGTGCTGCGCGACCACTACGTCGGCGACTATCACTCCGCCGAATACCAGTTCGCCCTGGTGGAGGTCGCCGACGAGTGCCGACACTCGCTGATGTTCGCCAAGGCGTCCGAGAAGATGGTCGGCACCTCGTACCGGCCCCACCCGACCGTCGCCCGACTCGGCAAGATCTTCAAGGTGACCGCGAAGAACGAGGTCGCGTACGCGGGGATCCTCGTCGCCGAGGAGATCCTCGACGTCTTCCAGCGCGGATGCATGCGGGACGACCGGGTGCTGCCGTTCATCCGCACCGTCAACGAGATCCACGTCCTCGAGGAGTCGCGCCACATGAAGTATGCGCGCGAAGAGGTCCGCGATGCGGTCAAGGGGATCGGCTGGGCCCGCCGCCAGTTCAGTGCCCTCGCGGTGGCCGCGGGCGCGTACATGATCGTCACGAGCCTGGTCCAACCGCAGGCCTACGCCGACGCCGGCCTCGACGTGCACCGTGCCATGGCCGAACGCCGGACCAACAGCCACTTCCAGGCGATGATCCGGAGCAGCTGCACCCACCTGATGGAGTTCCTCGACGAGGTCGGGCTCCTGACCAAGCCCGCTCTGCGGTACTACCGCCGGGCGCACATGATCTAGGAGTCCCGTGGCGTTCGTCATCACCCAGTCATGCTGCAGTGACGCCGCGTGCGTCTCGGTGTGTCCGGTGAACTGCATCCACCCGACACCCGAGGAACGTGGTTTCGGGACGTCCGACATCCTGCACATCGACCCCGAAGCGTGCATCGACTGCGGTGCCTGCGCCGACGCGTGCCCGGTGAACGCGATCTATCCCGCCGACCGATTGAGCGACCGGGACAAGATCTTCATCGAGATCAACGCGAACTACTACCGGGACAACCCGGACATCTCGTCGGGATGGACCGACGTCGTCTATCCGGAGATCCCGCGGCTGCCCCGCGATCTGCGCGTCGCGATCGTCGGCACGGGACCGTCGGGCGGCTACGCGCTGCGGACGGTCCTGGGGCGCACCGACGCGCGGGTGACGGTGTTCGACAAGCTCCCGACGCCCGGGGGTCTGGTGCGTGCGGGCGTCGCCCCCGACCATCCGAGCACCAAGGACGTCATGAAGTCGTTCGACCTGCTGTATCGCGACCCGCGGGTCACGATGGCGACGAACGTCGAGATCGGTCCCGACCCGGCACGCGGTCAGATCACCCCGGCGGAGCTGTCGGAGCACTTCGACGCCGTCTTCTATGCGGTCGGCGCCTCGCAGGCCCGCAGTCTCGGCATCCCGGGCGAGGACCTGCCCGGATCGATGTCGGCGACCGACCTGGTGGCCTGGTACAACGCCGTGCCCGGAGCGCAGGGGCCGCAGATCCCGACCGACGGCTCCGGCCGGGCCGTGGTGGTCGGGACGGGCAACGTGGCGCTCGACGTGGCGCGGATCCTCGTCTCGCCGCCCGAACTGCTCGCGACCACGGACATCGCCGACCGCGCGCTCGACCTGCTGCACCGACAGAACATCCACGAGGTGGTCGTCCTCGGCCGTCGCGGACAGGACTCGGCGGCCTACACCGGCGCCGAGTACCGGGCGCTGTCGGTCCTCGACGGCGTCGACGTCGTGGTGCACGACGATCCGGCGGCCGATCCGTCGCAGTGGGGGCTCGACCGGCCGGCGTCGCCGGACCGCAGGCGCATCGTCTTCCTGTTCCACACCTCGCCGCAGGAGGCGTCGGCCTCACCCGACGGTCTCCTCGACACGGTGACGGTGACGACCGGCGAGAACCGTCACCCGATCTCCACGGATCTGCTGATCCGATCGATCGGATACCGCTCGTCGCCGATCGGCGGTCTGCCGTTCGACGACGCGGCCGGGCACTTCCCGACCACGGACGAGGGTCGACTCACCGACGCCGACGGCGCGGTGATCCCCGGCGCGTACGTGCTCGGGTGGGCGGCCCGCGGCTCCACCGGCGGCATCGGCGCCAACAAGCTCCACGCCGTCGCGACGGTCGAATCGTTCATCGCGGACGCCGCACAGGGGTTGCCGCGCGCGACCGCCGAACCGGAGGCCTTCGGTGAGCTCCTGGACCGCCGCCAGCGCAAGGCGGTCGGTTACCGGGGGATCGCGGCCATCGACCGGCGGGAGCGGGAGCGCGGCGCCGAGCAGGGGCGACCACGGGTCAAGTTCACCGAAGTCGGCGACATGCTGTCGGCGGCCGGGCGTCGGCGCCGCTGACCGCCGGCGCCGCTGACCGCCGGCGACCGGCCGGCGGAGTCGGAATCGGCGTTTGCTCAGTCGAATCTCAGTTGTGGGGATAAAACTGGTAGGCATGCGCATCCTTGTGGTCGACGACGACCGTGCCGTCCGCGAGTCACTGCGGCGTTCGCTGACGTTCAACGGGTACACCGTCGAGACGGCCGGAGACGGCCTCGAAGCTCTGGAGAAGGTGATCGCGGAGCGTCCGGATCTGATGGTCCTGGACGTGATGATGCCGCGCCTGGACGGTCTGGAGGTCTGCCGTCGCCTGCGGTCGGCGGGCGACGACCTGCCGATCCTGGTGTTGACGGCTCGCGATTCGGTGTCCGAGCGGGTGAGCGGACTGGACGCGGGCGCCGACGACTACCTGCCCAAGCCCTTCGCGCTGGAGGAACTGCTCGCTCGACTGCGATCGCTGCTGCGGCGCACCACGCGGGAGGAGGACGAGTCCGAGGCGGTCTCGTTCGCCGATCTGACCCTCGACCCCGTCACGCGGGACGTCACTCGCGGCGAGCGGCAGATCAGCCTGACCCGCACGGAGTTCGCGCTGCTGGAGATGCTGATGAGCAACCCGAAGCGCGTGTTGACCCGCAGCCGCATCCTCGAGGAGGTGTGGGGATACGACTTCCCGACATCGGGCAACGCTCTCGAGGTCTACATCGGCTACCTGCGTCGCAAGACGGAGGCCGACGGCGAGTCGCGGCTCATCCACACCGTGCGCGGCGTGGGATACGTGCTGCGTGAGAGCACGGCGTAGTGCGGGGTCCCCTCCGCATCACTCGATCGGTCTCACTGCGCAACCGTGTCGGCCTGCTGGCGGCCGCGGTGGTCCTGCTGTCGGCGTCGCTGATGGCGGGTGCCGCGTACTTCGTCGTCTCCCGGTCGATGTACAACGACGTCGACGCCCAGCTCACCGCGCGCGCCGACGGGCTCACCGCGTTGTCGAACGCGGGGCGGCTCAGCCAGGACGAGGACCGCAAGACGGCGCTCATCGGCACCGTGTTCTCCACGTCGGTCTCGGTGGCCCTCATCGAGGCGGACGGTCACGTCATCGTCGTCGGCGATCTGCCGACCCTCGGCGATGAGGAGATGGCGATCATGGAGGCGCCGGCACACGACGGGCGGATCCATCAGAACCTGCGGACCGAGGGCAATCGGCGCGTGCTGGCGCGCAAGCAGCAGGACGGCAGCACCCTGATCCTCGCGCAGCCGCTCGACCGGACGGACGCGGTGCTGGCGCGGCTCGCCTCGGTGCTGTTCATCGCGGGCGGTGTCGGCGTGGTGTTCGCGGCGCTCGCCGGGACCGCGGTGGCCCGGACCGGTCTGCGTCCGGTGACCAGGTTGACCGCGGCCGCCGAGCGGGTCGCGCGGACGCAGGATCTGCGGCCGATTCCGGTGACGGGCAAGGACGAGCTGGCCCGCCTCACCGAGAGCTTCAACACGATGCTGCGGGCGCTCGCGGAGTCGCGTGACCAGCAGGCGCGCCTCGTGGCCGACGCCGGCCACGAGTTGAAGACACCGCTGACCTCGTTGCGCACCAACCTCGAGCTGCTCATCGCGATGAGCGAGCCGGGTGCGCCGGAGGTCCCGGCCGCCGACATGGTGGAGTTGCGGTCGGATGTGATGGCCCAGATCGAGGAGCTCTCGACGCTGGTCGGTGATCTGGTCGACCTGGCGCGCGATGACGCGCTGGAGGCCGTGCATCGGGAGGTGTCGGTGGTCGACGTGATCGACGGCGCGCTCGAGCGTGTCCGCCGCAGGCGCGCCGACATCGACTTCGATGTCGCCACCGACACCGACTGGTTCGTGTTCGGTGAGGAGCACGGGCTCTCCCGCGCGGTCCTCAACGTGCTCGACAACGCCGCCAAGTGGAGCCCGCCGGGGCGTTCGGTCCGGGTCACGCTGGAGCAGGTGGGGCCGGCGACGGCCGAGCTGCGGGTCGCCGACGCCGGGCCCGGGATCGCGCCGGAGGACCGCGAGATGGTCTTCGAGCGGTTCTACCGGGCCGATTCGACGCGGTCGATGCCCGGGTCGGGGCTCGGGCTGGCGATCGTCCGGCAGGTCGTGACCCGGCTCGGCGGGTCGGTGTCGGCGGGGGTGTCCGAGGAGGGCGGTGCGCTCATCGTGATGCGGCTTCCCGGACTCGGGCATCACACCGAGCCCGATCCCGTGGTGGTCCGTCGCTGACGTCGGCCGCACGTACAGGGACCTGACAGGAAACCCGGACCATGTTGGCAACGACCGTTGAAACACCTCACAGAAAAGTGCAATACGCTGAAATCCATGACGAACGGAGACCAGCCCGAGAATCCTCACGAGGAATGGACGCCGACCGACGCGCAGACGTCGCAGCACGCCGTCCCGTCCGACCGTGAGACGCAGGGTGAGCGCGATGCGGGGTCGTTCGGCGCCGGCGCCGCCGAGTCGCAGCAGCGCGATCAACAGCAGCGAGACCAGCAGCACTACGGGAATCCCCACTACGGGTCGACTCAGTACGGGGCGACTCAGTACGGGCCGACTCAGTACGGGAATCCCCAGTATGGTGCCGGACCGGGCTGGACCGGCCGCTTTGCGGCCGCCGGACAGCAGCAGCCGGGCCAGTACCCGACCGGCCAGCACCCGACCGGCCAGTACCCGACGGGCCAGTTTCCGACGGGCCAGATCCCGACCGGCCAGTACCCGATCGGGGCTCCCGGCCCCGGCGGTCCGCCTCCCGCCCACCCGGCCCCGGGCTCGGGCGGGCCGTCCTCCGGCGGGCCGGGCAAGAAGCTCGTCATCGGCGCCCTCGCGGTGGCCGTCATCGCCGGCGGCGCCGGTGCCGCCGGCGGAGTGATCGCCGCCCGCAACTCATCCTCCGTCGAATCGTCGCAGAGCACCGTCGCGACCGGACCCACCCAGACCGAGCAGCCCGACTCCAAACCGGGATCGGTGCAGGACGTCGCCCAGCGAGTCCTCCCGTCCGTCGTCGCGATCTCGGCGCAGGTCGGCCGGTCGGTGAGCACGGGGTCGGGTGTGATCCTCAGCTCCGACGGCGTGATCCTGACCAACAATCACGTGATCACCGGTGGGGGCAGCGCCGCGCCGAACGACATCCTCGTCAGCTTCAGCGACGGCAGCCGGGCACGGGCCAAGATGCTCGGCGCCGACCCGGCCTCCGACATCGCCGTGATCAAGGCGGACCGGAACGGTCTCTCGCCGATCACCATCGGCAAGTCGGGCAATCTGAAGGTCGGCCAGGAGGTCATCGCGATCGGCTCGCCCCTCGGCCTCGAGGGCACCGTGACCACCGGCATCATCAGTGCACTCAACCGTCCCGTGTCGACCGCCGGTGAGGACGGCCGACTCGAGACCGTGATGGACGCCATCCAGACCGATGCCGCCATCAACCCGGGCAACTCCGGCGGCGCCCTCATCAACGCCAACGGCGCGTTGATCGGGATCAACTCCGCGATCGCGACCGTCGGCGGCGACTCGGAACGCGCAGGCAGCATCGGCCTCGGCTTCGCGATCCCGGTGGATCAGGCCATGCGCATCGCCGAACGGCTGCGTCAGGGGGAGAAGGTGCAGCAGGCCAGCCTCGGCGTCAACGTCCTTCCCAGCTCGGATGCGGAACGTGCCGGCGCGCAGGTGGTCGGCGTGGTCCGCGGCGGCGCGGCCGAACAAGCGGGCATCCCCAAGGACGCCATCATCACCAAGGTCGACGACCGGCCGATCGGATCGGCCAATGCGCTCGTCGCCGCTATCCGTTCGTACGCTCCAGGGGATAACGTGAAGATCACCTACAGCGTCGGCGGGCAGGGAAACCGCACTGCGGATGTGAAGCTGGGAACCAGCTGACCAGAGCACTCTCGAATGAGGAAGGGTCCGAACATGATTGACGCCGCTGAAGCCGAAGCCGAAGCCGTCGTGCGCGGGATCGCCACCCCGCGTTCGCTCGTCGTGGTGGTCGACGATCAGGCCGACGGCGGCGACGCCGCCGACCGTCTCGGTGCGTTGGTGGTGGAACTGCTCGAGGAGGCCGAGTTCCACGTCGACGCGACCACCACCGTGTCGGCCGACGAGGTGGAGATCCGCAATGCGATCAACACCGCCGTGATCGGCGGCGTCGACCTGGTGGTCTCGGTCGGCGGCGTCGGCGTCGGGCCCCGCGACGTGACGCCGGAGGCGGCCGAGTCGCTGATCGACCGCCGGCTGCACGGAATCGAGGAGGCCGTGCGCAGTTCGGGCCTCGCCGCCGGCGCCACCGACGCCGGACTCTCCCGCGGGTTGGCCGGCATCTCCGGTCAGACCGTCGTGGTCAACCTCGCCGACTCCCGCGCCGCGGTCAGGGACGGGATGGCGACCGTGATCCCGCTTGCCCACCACGTGATCGCGGCGATCAGTGAGTTCTGAGGCGCGTTCTGAATCCGGGATCCCCGAGGAGCGGTGGCGTCGCCGCCGACGGCTCGACGCCGTCTTCGGCGACGATCTGCCCGAGGTGATCGAGGACCCGTCGGAACGGCGGTCGTCCGGTCGGGGTCGCGCCTGGTACGACGAGAACCGTCCCCCGCATCACGGGGGTTAGCGATCCCGGGCGTCAGCGCCGGTACGACTCGATGTCGGCGCCGAGTTCGGCGAACAGCTCGTGGTTGAGGCGGAAGGCGACCTTCACCTCGTCGACGATCCGCGAACGGTCGGCGGCGTCGAGCTCGTGACCGATCTCGTCGAGCGTGCGCCGGTAGGCGTCCTTGTACGGCTTCGTCGCGACATCGAGTGCGGTGAAGCTGTAGAACGACAGTCCCGCACCGTCGAGACCGAACGTGCGGTCGAGGATGCGGCCGATCGCCAGGCCGCCCGACAGGTCGCCGAGGTAGCGGGTGTAGTGATGCGCGAGGACGCGGCCGCCCCACGAAGCGGAGTCCTCGATGCGCGCGGCGTAAGCCGTCGCGGCGGGGGAGTGCACCGGCTGCGGTGCGGCGCCGTCGAGCCAGACCGCGAGGTCGGCGTCGATCGCGGCGAGACGGTCGAGAGCGGGATCGTCGATGCGACCCATCACCGGGTCGGTCGACAGTGCGCGAGAGGTGCGCTCGAGCGCCTCGTACACGATGCGGAGGCGCTGGAGATAGTCGATGTACCCGGCCTCGTTGATCCGACCGTCGAGCAGTTCGGCCATGAACTGCGAGTTCTCGGCCTGCTCGTGTTCGACGAGGGATCCCTGCTTCATCTCGGTGGAGAGTCGGGTGGTGGCGTCGGGGGTGACGTCCGGGGTGGCGACCGTCATGAGGCTCCTTTCGTGCTGCCCCGGTTGGATCTCACGCGGGACCGTTAAGGAGAGCCTAACGGAATGTGCGGGAGACACGAGTGCGCCCCCGCCGAACGACGGGGGCGCACCGGGTGACGCAGTGGCGGGTCAGCGCGAATGCCGGGGCGGTTCGCCCTGACCGGACCCCGGAGGGGGCGGGTACTGGCCGGGTGCGTACTGGCCGGGCGGCAGGTTGCCCGGTGGCGGGTACTCGCCCGGCGCCGGGTTGGGCGTCGGGAACCCGCCGCTGGGCGGACCGGCCGGCGGCGTGAAGCCCGGCTGCTGGGGCGCCTGCTGGGGAGGTGCCTGCTGGGGAGACGGCTGCTGCTGGGGCGCCTGCTGCTGGGGCGGGACCTGCATGGTCTGCGTGCGGTCGCTGTAACCGCCCGGCTGCTCGGGAGCGGCGGGCGCCGGGGTGGCGGTGCGGGGTCCTGCGGCCGCGGCCTCTGCAGCGCGAGCCTCTGCAGCCCGAACCTCTGCGGCCCGAGCCTCTGCGGCCTGACGCTGCTTGGCGCCCGGGTCGAGCGCGTCGCGGATCTGCGTGAGCAGTGCGACCTGTTCGGCCGACTCGTCTTCTTCTTCGGTCTCTTCGAGCTTCCGGAGCTGGCTCAGCTTGTTGTACGGAACCACGATCAGGAAGTACACGACGGCGGCGACGATGACGAAGTTGATGATCGCCGAGATGACGAATCCGAAGTCCATGTAGGTGCCGGACTTATCGTCGAGGATTTGATATCCGAATCCACAGACCTGGGGTCCGCTCGCGGCCGTTGCGGCCGCATCCGTACCCGCCTGACCTGCATCTGCGGTGGAACTCGGCGGCGGTGCACAATCCCCGCTGGGAATTGTCGCGATGAGTGGATTGATGATTTTTTCCGTGAATGCCGTGACGATGCCGGTGAACGCCGCGCCGATGATGACGGCGGTGGCCAACTCGACGACATTGCCCCGCATCAGGAAGTCTTTAAAGCCCTTGAGCACGGGTTCCCCTCTGATTCGGTGTTGTCTATGACAATTCGTGAGTTTAAACCACTCCCGAGTGGCGTGTGCGCATAAGGCTCGCGCATTTCCGATGGGGAATGTCGGCCACACACTCACCCGCGGTGCGGTGCATCGTCCTCACCGCGGTGCGGTGCATCGTCCTCACCGCGGTGCGGTGCATCGTCGACGTCGAGCCGCCGCCGCAGTCGAGATCGTGCGGGAACTCGGGCCCGCATCAGTGGAGGATCAGCGCGAGGGGCGTGCCGAGCCCGGTCGCGGCCACCCGGCGGGCGGCGTCGCCGTCGACCGCCAACAGGATTGGCGGACTGCCGCCGAGCCCCCGCCCGCCCGCCGTCGAGGAGTCGCCGCCGGTCTGCGGTGCCGCGGCGACCACCGCATCCCGCGCCAGCACCCGTGCGTCGGCATCGAGAACGTCCACCAGATCGCCCTGTCGGACCAGACTCGCGACCGATTCGTCCGCGGGGCGCACGGGGACGAGCCGCGCCGAACGATTCCCGGTGAGCGCCGCCGGCAGCCGTGAGGTGAGGAGCCGCTGATCGGTGAGCACCTCGCCGCGACGGATCGGACCGGTGACGCGACGGCCGATCGCCGCAGTCGTGTCGACGAGCGCCCCGTCGGGAGCCGCCTCGGTCGGGATCGGCGCGGTCGCCACATCCGCGTCGGTGACGTACTCGCCGGGGCGGAGATCGACGGCCGCCACCACGAGCGCCGGAGCGTCGGGCCGACGTTGATCGACCACGACGAGCAGGGCCGCCCCGAGGACGAGGAGGACGGCGACGCTCCGGCGGACCCGGAGCGACCGCCACCCGCCGCCCGACAGGAGGGTGCGCGCCCGCCCCAGTGGCGTGGGCGACAGGTGTGTGGTCCGACTGGTCGGCGGGTTCATGTCGGCCAGTGTCGGCGTTCGCGACCGTGATGGCCGCGTGAACCGGCCCGGTGTGGACCGATCCGCTGTGCAGGGCCCGATTTCCACAATCCCGGGCTCGTGGCGGCAGCGCCGGACGGGAAGGATGAGGGCCTTGTGAGGAGAACCGGTCTGCGAGGATGTGAGCATGAGCGATGACCTGTCACCGGATTCTCCTGCTCCCGCATCTTCTCCTGCTCCCGCACCGTCGGACCCGTCGTTGGCGACCCGACTGCGCAACTGGGTGACCGGCGATGTGCAGGGCGGCGTGCTCCTGTTGGTGGCGGCACTCCTGGGGTTCGGTTTCGCGAACTCGCCGTGGCGCGACTCCTACCACTCGTTCCTCGACTACCAGATCGGCCCGGAATCACTCGACCTGCACCTGAGCATCGCGCAGTGGGCCGCAGACGGACTGCTGGCGATCTTCTTCTTCGTCGTCGGACTGGAACTGAAGCACGAGTTCGTCGCCGGCAGCCTCCGGAACCCGAAGCAGGCGGGCGTCCCCATCGCGGCCGCGGTCGGCGGCATGGTGGTTCCGGCGCTGATCTACGTCGCCGTGGTCGCCGGCCCCGACCCCGATGCGCTCCGCGGCTGGGCCACGCCCACCGCCACCGACATCGCCTTCGCCCTCGCGGTGTTCGCGGTCTTCGGCCGCGGTCTGCCGTCCGCACTGCGGGTGTTCCTCATGACCCTGGCCGTCGTCGACGACCTGCTGGGCATCATCGTCATCGCGACGGTGTACACCGAGACCATCGACTTCGTGATGCTGGCGGCGGGCCTGGCGGCCATCGTCGCGTTCGGCGTCGTCGTCCGCCTGCGGGGCAGGCCCTGGTGGCTGCTGATCCCGTTGGCCCTGGTGGCGTGGGGCTTCGTCCACGCGTCCGGTGTGCACTCCACGGTGGCCGGCGTGCTCCTCGGTTTCACGGTGCCCGCGCTGCTCGCGCACGGTGAGACCGAGACCCGCACCGAACGCCTCGGCGAGGCGATCGCCCCGCTGTCGGCGGCGGTCGCGCTGCCGCTGTTCGCATTCGCGTCGGCGGGCGTCACCGTGGTGGGCGTCGGCCACATCGTCCAGCCGGTGAGCGTCGGTGTGTTCCTCGGCCTGGTGATCGGCAAGGTGATCGGCGTGATGACGACGACCTTCCTGGTCACCCGGTTGACGCCGCTGCGCCTCGGCGACGGGATCGCGCTTCGCGATCTGATCCCGGTGTGCTTCCTCACCGGCATCGGCTTCACCGTCGCGCTGCTCATCGCCGAACTGTCGTTCTCGCACGTCTCGGGCATTCCGTCCGATCACGAGCCGGCGGCCAAGGTCGGCATCCTCCTGGGCTCGCTCGCGGCCGCGATCCTCGGCGCCGTGATGCTCCGCGTCGACGCTCGCCGCAAGCGTCACTGGGCGGGTACTCCCGTCGACCTCGGGTCGTGACGCCGACCTCGATCACCGGCCCCGATCCGCGGGGTTGGCACTCGGAATCGGCGAGTGCCAAACGGGGTTACACTGGGGGCAGAGTTCCACAGCTTCGGAGGTTTTGACCCGTGCCCATGTACAGCTACGCCTGCACCCAGTGCGACAACAAGTTCGACATTCAGCAGGCGTTCACGGACGACTCGCTGACCGAGTGCCCGGAGTGCGGGGGACGGCTTCGCAAGCTGTTCAACTCGGTCGGAATCGTCTTCAAGGGCAGCGGTTTCTACCGCACGGACTCGCGGTCCGGCGGCGGCTCGGTCGCGGCGTCGTCCGAGTCGTCGGGCGAGTCGTCGGGCGGATCGTCCTCCTCGGGCGAGTCCTCGTCCGGATCGTCCTCATCCGGGTCGTCCTCATCGGGGTCGTCCTCATCGGGAAGCTCCTCGTCGGGAAAGCCGACGTCGGCGGCCGCCGCGACGGCCTGACACCCCTCATCCGACCCGGACGAAACCGTTCGCGGGGGTGAGCACCCAGTCGACCGGAACGTCGGTGGCCTCGCGGGGGACGGGATCGTCGACGAGTTCGTCATCGTGGACCACGGCCATCACCGGGACGGGGTTCTCCGGGGCAGGGTTCGCACCGCGGAGTGCGGCCAGGGTGCGGTCGTAGTAGCCCGCACCGCGACCGAGGCGGCCGCCGGCCCGGTCCGCGGCCACCGCAGGCACCAGGATCGCCTTCGCCGCATGCAGGGTGTCGGGGTCGAGTCGATGTCCGCGCGGCTCCAACAGCCCCCAGCGTCCCCGCTCCAATGACATCTCGCCGTGGTATTCGCCCCACTGCAGACGGGTCGGCGAGCCCTCCGGGACGATCGGGAGGACGACCCGCAGGCCTTGATCAGTGAGGGCGTCGAGCATCGCCGTCCCGCCCGGCTCCGCGCGCGTGGCGACGTACGCGGCGACGATGTCACCCGATTCGAGCTCCACCGGCAGGTGGTACATCCACTGCGCCAGATCCGCATTGCACTGGGCCAGCACGAACGGCGACGCCGTCGCGCGCGCGTCGAGCATCCGGCGTCGCAGGAGATTCTTCTCGTCGGTCATGTCCGCCCTTCCGGGAGGGGCCCGGCCGCTTCGGGGTCGCAGCGGCGACTCGACTCCGATCCTGCCAGAGGCGGCAACTAAGGTGTTCGCCATGTCAGACACCACACGCCAGGCCGCCCCCGCCGATACGGCTCCGCGGATCCCGCACACCGCTGTGGTGCCCGCAGCAGGTCTCGGGACCCGCTTTCTGCCGGCCACCAAGACCGTGCCGAAAGAACTGCTCCCCGTCGTCGACACCCCGGGGATCGAGCTGGTGGCCGAGGAGGCGAAGTCGGCGGGTGCCGAGCGCCTCCTGATCGTGACGTCGCCGGGTAAAGACGGCGTGGTCGCCCACTTCGTCGAAGACCTCGTCCTGGAGAACACGCTGGCCGTACGCGGGAAGGAGGCGATGCTCGCCAAGGTCCGCAACGCCCCGTCGCTCCTCGAGGTCGCGTCGGTGGTGCAGGACGAGCCGCTCGGACTCGGTCACGCCATCGGCTGCGTCGAAGGTGAGTTGAGCGACGATGAGGACGCCGTCGCCGTGCTGCTGCCCGACGACCTCGTGCTCCCCGGCGGGACGCTCGGCCGGATGGCCGCCGCACGTGCCCGCTACGGCGGCAGCGTGCTGTGCGCAATCGAGGTCCCGGGCGACGAGATCAGCGCCTACGGGGTCTTCGACGTCGAGGACGTCGAAGGTATCGGAGATGTCGGAGGTGTCGGAGACGTCGGAGACGTCGATGGCGATCGGTCGGTGAAGCGGGTGCGCGGCATGGTGGAGAAGCCCGCCGCCGCCGACGCGCCGTCGAACCTCGCGGCCGCCGGGCGCTACATCCTCGACCGACGGGTCTTCGACGCGCTGCGCGAGATCACCCCGGGTGCGGGCGGCGAACTGCAGATCACCGACGCGATCGCACTGCTCATCGAGTGGGGCGAGCCCGTCCACGTCGTGATCCACGAGGGCACCCGGCACGACCTGGGTAATCCGGGCGGCTACCTCAAGGCGGCCGTCGACTTCGCGCTCGACCGCGATGATTACGGTCCCGAACTGCGGCGCTGGCTCACCGCGCGGCTCGGCCGCTCCGACTGAACCGTCGCCGACCCGCGCGCCTGCACCGGTGGGCCGCGCGGTGACGTTAGCCTCGGGTTGGTCCCTTGTCGCGCGATGACCTCCCGACGTCGCGTCAGATCCGGAAACCGAAGGAGAACTATGCGCTCGGTCGAAGACCACCTGAGTCTCGTGACGGCATCGGTGGTCGCTCCCCGGCCGGTGCAGGTGGCGATCTCCGAGGCGCAGGGTCTGCTCTGCGCGGAGGAGGTCGTGACGACCGATCCGCTTCCGGCGTTCGACCAGGCCGCGATCGACGGGTACGCGGTCCGCGCCGTCGACGTGGCCGCCGCCGGGCAGGAGGCTCCCGAGGATCTGGCGACGATCGGTTCGGGTGACGCCGACGTGGAGCGGCTCGACGAGTCCGACCGACTGGTCGTGACCCTGCCCGTCGTCGGCGAGGTGGCCGCGGGATCGCGGACCCCGACGCGGCTGCAGCCCGGGCAGGCGGTCCGCGTCGAGACCGGTGCCCCGATGCCGACCCTCGCCGACGCCGTGGTCCCGGTGCGCTGGACGGACGGCGGCGAGGATCGGGTGATGATCGGCCACGCGGTCGACAGCGGCGAGTACGTGCGCGCGACGGGCGACGACGTCCGTCCCGGCGACGTCGCCGTGCGGCAGGGCGTCATCATCGGTCCCGCCCAGGTCGGACTGCTCGCGGCCGTCGGACGGTCGCGGGTCCTGGTGCATCCGCGTCCGCGGGTGTCGGTGATCGCGGTCGGCAACGAACTCGTCGACATCGACCGCTCGCCCGGTGCGGGACAGGTGTACGACATCAACAGCTATGCGCTCGCGGCGGCGGCGCGGGACGCCGGTGCCGACGTGCACCGGGTCGGCATCGCCGAGCGGGATCCGGCGCGCCTGCGCGAGGCGGTGGAGGCCCAGCTGATCCGCTCGGAGATCGTCGTGATCTGCGGGTCGATCGGCGGCGCGTCGTCACGGCAGCTCGCCGAGGCCCTCGCCGATCTGGGGGACCTCGACATCGGCCGGATCGCCATGCACCCGGGATCCGTTCAGGGGTTCGGGCTGCTCGGCAAGGACGAGATCCCGACCTTCGTGATCCCCGCGAACCCGGTCAGCGCACTGGTGACGTTCGAGGTGATGGTGCGTCCGCTGATCCGGATCGCGCTCGGCAAACGACAGCCGATGCGGCGGACCGTCACGGCGCGGACGATCGGTCCGATCCTCTCGGTGGAGGGGCGCCGCGGGTTCCTTCGCGGTCAGCTGATGCGCGACGAGCGGTCCGGTGAGTATCTCGTCCAGGTGATCGGGGAGTCCGAGAGCGGAACCTCGCATCTGCTGGCCGAACTCGCCGACGCGAACTGCCTCATCATGGTCGACGAGGACGTCGAGGAGCTCAGGACGGGCGATTCCGTCGAGGTGATGTTCCTCGCCGCGCGGGGCTGACCCGTCGGGCGACGCCTCCGACGGCGGCCGCGGTGCATAGAATCTCCCCTGTGCTGAGGTGGTTGGTCGATTCGCCGCGTCGCTCGGGGTGGCCCGCGACGCTGGGACCCGTACGCGTCGCCGCCGGTGTGGTCACTGTTCGGCCCGTCAAGATGCGTGACGCCGGCGAGTGGAGTCGGCTGCGGATCAAGAACCAGAACTCGTTGATGCCCTGGGAGCCGACCGGGCAGGGATCCTGGGAGTCGCGTCATCAGCCGTCGTCGTGGGGGCCGCTGTTCTCGATGCTGAAGGCGGAGGCGAAACGGGGCGGTGTGCTGCCCTTCGTGATCGAGGTCGACGGTCGGTACGCAGGGCAGCTGACAGTCGGGAACGTGCAGTTCGGTGCGGTGCGCAGCGCGTGGATCGGATACTGGGTGGACGCCGACATCGCGGGCGGCGGGGTGGCGTCGGCGGCCGTCGCTCTCGGTGTCGACCACTGCTTCGGCGAGGTGGGGCTGCACCGACTCGATGCCACCGTGCAGCCCGACAACGTGGCCTCGCAGGCGGTGTTGACCAAACTCGGCTTCCGGCAGGAGGGCCTGCTCAAGCGCTACATGGACGTGAACGCACGATGGCGCGACCACTACCTGTACGCCGTCACCGCCGAGGAGATCACCGGCAGCGCCGTCGACACGCTCATCCGCGCGGGGCGCGCGTTCGCCCCCTGACTGCCACGGTTGTGGCCGCAGCGACGAATCTGGTCGCCGCACGGCGCGCCTGAGCCGGGTGCGGGTGTCTGGTTCCTACGCTGTGTGGTGGACGATTGTCGCTCGACCCGAAAGGAGCTGCCGTGCTGTCGAGTTCGGTGTTGTGGGTGGCCCTGATCGCAGTCTGGTTGTTCGTGCTGGTGCCGATGGTGCTGCGTGGCCGCCCGCAGGCCCGGCGACGCACGGAGGCCGTGACGAACACCCGCCTCGTGCACCGGGGCGGCTCCTCGCGCACCGCGACGGCGCGGACACAGACCCGTACCCGCGCGGCGCGTCGGGCGGCCGAGAAGGCCGGGGAACAGGCGCAGGCCGCGAAGCGTCGTGCGCAGGCCGCCGTCTCGCTCAAGGAACGCGAACGGGAGTCCGATCGCGACGCCGACGGTGTGGAGGACGCCGACGGTGTGAACGAGTGGGACGACGTCCTCGACGGGGAGCTGCTCGACGGGGATCTCGCGGATGGGGATCTCGCGGATGGGGATCTCGCGGACGGGGAACTCGCGGATGGGGAACTCGACATGACCGACGACGAGGCGGTGGACGACGGCAGCGTTGAGGACGACGGCGGCGTTGAGGACGAAGACGGTGTTGAGGACGACAGCATCGAAGCGGCAGGCGACGATGACGCGCCCACGGTGCGAAAGGCGCCCTATCTGGAGTCGGCCGTCGAAGTGACGGATCAGCTCGATGTGGTGCCCGAGCATGTCGTCGACCTCGACGAGGCGCAGGCGGCCCACGCCGCCGAGGCACCGCTGGCCGATGCCGTCGCCGATGACGCCGACTTCGACGCCGAGTACGACGAGGCCGATGGCGATCTGGACGAGGACGCCGACTACGAGGACGCGGAGTACGAGGACACCGAGTTTGACGAGGACACCGGGTTCGACGAGGTCGATGAAGTCGAGTCGGAGCCGTCGTTCGTCCCGACGCCGCGCGAGCGGCGCGGTCGCGGCGGCTACGGTCCGGAGCGGGGCGCGGAACGCGAGCAGATCCGTTATCGGGAGCGTCGCCGCGTCGTCGCCGGGTTCACGATCGCGACGCTCGCCGCGATCGTCAGTGCGTTCTTCGTGCAGCCGTGGGGCATCGTTGCGGCCGTCGTGATGGTCGCGGCATTCGCCGCGTACCTGACCTTCCTGCGTCGCACGGTGCGGGAGGAGCAGTTCCGTCACGCTCAGCGGGTGGCGCGGCGGCGTCGCCAGCAGGAGGAGGACGAGCGGCTCGAACGGCGGCGTGCCGAACAGACGTATGTCGATCCGCCGCAGCGACTGCGGCGTCCCGGCGGCGCCGTCGTTCTCGAGATCGACGACGGGGACCCGGCCTTCGACCATCTCGACACCTACGATTTCGCGTACTACGCCGACCGCGTGGACGACGGTTTCGACGACGAGTACCGCGACTACCGTCGCGCCGCCGTGTGACGGCCCCCGGCTGCGGGGGATCGCCGCATAGAGTGGTGCCATGAGCGACGACAACGAGTGGTACTACAACATCGCCACCGGCGAGGTGACTCGCGGCAAGGTCGGCGACGTCTTCAACCGCATGGGGCCGTACCCCGATGAGGCGACTGCTCGTCGGGCTCTCGATATCGCTGCGGCGCGCAATGCTGCGGCCGACGAGGACGATGAGGACGACTGACGTCGTCGCCGCCGGTACCGCGGGCAGGTCAGCTGCGGTGCGGACTCTCCTCGAGGTACGGCGCGGCTGACGGGACGATCCACTCGGGGTGGGCGACGATCCATTTGCGGCATGCGCGCGCGGCGCGGCGCAGGGCCAGGTATTCGCCGAAATAGGTCGCCGGACCGCCCACCAGGGGCAGCCATGTCATGGCGCTCAGAAGGCGGGGCGGGCCGGGACGATGGCCGATGGAGTTCGACAGGTCGTGCAGGTCGCGCCCGATGGTCCACAGACGCCCGATGAAGCTGCGGCGGCGAGTGTCCGGGTCGGACGGAAGGGGGCTGTCGACGGCGACCGACGCGGCCGTCGTCTCCCGCAGGTCGCGGTCGAAGAGGATGGCGCCGAGCATCGCGATTCCCGCATCCCGCGAGATGAGGCCGTATTCGCGGGCGACCGCCCGCAGGACCAGTGCCTGATTCGCAAAGGCCAGGTAATCGCCGACCGGAAGTTTCTTCGTCCAGGCGCCGAAGACGCCGGGGAAGGCCGCCCCGCTCGTCGTGACGGTTCCGATGCGCGACACCCACCAGTCCGCGCGGTCCTTCATGGCCAGTTCGTCCCAGCCGGCCGTTCCCGGCCAGTCGAGGACGTCGAGGACCTGCGAGGCCGCGTCGGCCGTCCTGTCGAGGCAGCTGCCGGGTCCGGTGGCCGCGAATGTGCGGGGTTTCAGGTTGAGCGGATCGGCGGTGGCGAGCACGTCGATCATCGGATCGACGGCGGCCACCGTGCGGTCGAGGATCTGAACCGCCTGGGCGTCGCTGAGCGTCATGATGTCACCGTACCGTCCGCGAGCGGCAGGTCAGCGTGTGATTCGGCCGGACGGCGAAGAGAAGAAGGCCAGGTGCTCGAACACATCGTCGCACCTGGCCTCTTTCCGTGGAGCTAGGGAGAATCGAACTCCCGACCTACTCGATGCGAACGAGTCGCGCTACCAACTGCGCCATAGCCCCGTGGTGTCTCGACAGTCTCCTGTGGGGACGACCGCGAATCAGTTTAACAGGACGACGACGCCGGCACGCAAACGCCCAGTGGGGTCGTGCGTGCCGGCGTCGGAGGTCGCTACTACTTGCCGAAGCCGAAGGTGATGGCGACGTGCAGCATGTCGCCGCCGAAGATGGTGAGGTCGTTGAAGAACTGAGTCAGAGCGGGGAACATGTGTTCGCCTTTCGTTCGAAGTGGACCGCATCGGGCGATGCCCCGAAATCGTTACACATTCGATCGGCGGGCTCGCTCGGAGGAGGCGTGATCCTCGACACTGTCGCGATTCAGGCTGTACTTGTGGCACCGGTGTCTCGTGTGGTGGCAGCAGTGACCTGCATTGATGATGAGTGTGGTGAAAGGTGAAAAGTATTCTGCGGGCCCGATTCTCCCGAAGTTAACCTAACCTTACCTCCGGTTAACTTAGGGTCACCTTCCTCGATCTGAAGGTGTAGTTGAGACTTTTTGGAGGGACGGTCATTCGCACGCGACGCCGTCACCGTCGCGGTCGAGTGCGCTCCGGTATCCGGGATCGCCACGGTGCAGGGGTGCAGCGCCCGCGGCTCGGGCGGCCGCGCAGTTACGGTAGTAAGCATCGGCCGGTGGTGGGACCAGCGGAACCCGTGTCGGAGTGGTCGTCGCGGGCGGGCGCGCCGACTGCGACGAGGTGGCGATCGTCGGCCCTCCATCGCAGGATCCCAGAACCCGCTGCATCGCGGCCTTCTCCGCCTTCGTCACCCATAGGCGGTACGACGCCTTCACCTCGATCTGGCGGGCGACGTACGTGCACCGATATCGCCGATTCGGCGGCAGCCACGTAGCGGCGTCCCCGTCGCCCTTGCGTTGGTTGGCGGGTCCGTCGACGGCCTGCAGGTTTCGCGGATCATTCGCGAAGTCGGTGCGTTCCTCCGTGGAGAGCTGCTGCGCGCCCTTCTGCCACGCATCCGAGAGCGCGACGACGTGGTCGATCTGCACCGCCGATGAGGTGGTGGCACCGCGAACGAAGTCGATCCGAGTCCCGGTGTACGCATCATCGAGCGTGCCGCGTAAGACGACGCAGTCGCGCGTGCGCGGCTTGAACACGAGTTCGGTGAGGTCCCGCTGCAAGATGTCGTTGCGCGTATCGCACCCGTTGTGACCTCCCTCCACCGAGACGTCGTCGGACCACGCCTGCCCGAACAGTGCACGGTCATACCCGGTCTTCGGGGCCCTGCCCTTCACCGGCAGAGAGTCCAGAACACGCAGAGCGGAGGCCGACTCGGTGCCAGGCCGTCCTGTCGGACCGGCGGCGACAACGCTCGACTCCGGTGTCTCTGACGGCGACCACGCGATGTCACCGTCGACCACGGGGGCGGTCGACGACGCGTCGTCGACAGGGGCAGCGGGAAGAGCGCATGCCGTCAGGAGCAGACCGGCGAGCGTCGCGACCACGCTGCCGTGACGGAACGCACGCGCGCGAGAACCAGGAGGGGGAGGGGACTGGAGCATGGCCCCATGATGCCGGGCGCCTCTGACATCGAGGGTGGTGTCAGTCCGGTTCTGGTGGTGCTGGTGGTTCTGGTGGTGGGTCGGGGTCTGTGGTCGGGAGGAGTTCGGCGTGGTGGATGGTGTTGAGCTGCCACCGATGGGGCCCGCTGGTGTCTGTTGGTGTGGTTGGTGGTGTGGTGGTTGGTGTGACCGGTCGCCAGTGGACGCGTCCGGTGTGGGGTCCGGTGGCCGCGATGCGGGTTTCCCATTGGCCGGGTGCGGTGCCGACGGTGCGGTTGTGGCTGCCGCAGGCCGCCCCGAGGTGGTCGATGTCGGTGGGTCCGCCGTCCTGCCAGTCCGGAAAATGATGGGCCTCGGTGCGGGCGAAGGGGGCTGCGCAGCCGGGGGCGGTGCAGCCGCGGTCGCGCGCGAAGAGCATCAACCGTTGGGCGCGGGAGGCCAGGCGGCGCCCGCGTCCGAGGTACAGGGGTTCGCCGGTGGTGTGGGCGAACACCGCCAGGTGTGGGGTCGCGTCGGCGGCCAGCCGGACCAGTTCGCTGATCGGTACTCGGGTCCCGGTGGCGGTCAACGCGATGCCGGCGTGGGCGGCCAGTTCCGCGTCGGTGATGGTGACGACGAGTTCGGAACGCAACGACCCCGACCCGGACGCCGACGTCGGGGTGTTGGATTGTTGGCGGGCGAGGATCAGGAGGGCGTGCAGGGCGTCGTGGTTGCGTTGCATCGGGGTGCGGTCATCTCGTTCGGCCGCCGCAGCCACCACGGCCGGGTCGGCCGACTCCATCGCCCCGGTCGGGGAGGCGGGGTCATCGGGATTGTTCATGCCCGGGGCCGCCCAGGACTGCAGCATGACCTCGAGCTCGGCCCGCAACCCTGGGGTGAGCCGGGTGCGGAGTGTGCTCATCAACTGTCGGTCTTGGGGCATCAACGCCAGACCGCGCAGGCGGCGGCGGTCGCGGTCGTCGGTGAGCTGCCCATCAGGATCCAAATGTGCCAGCAGGCGGATGCCGGCGGTGCGGACGCCGGCGGGGGTCAGGGTGCGGGCGACGGCCGCGAGTTGGGCTTCGGCACCCTCGCGGACGTCGGTGGTGACGGCGGCGGGGATGCGGGTCAGGACGGCGTCGATCTCCAGGACGTGATCGACCCCGATCTGCCCGTCGGCGACTGCGTCGGCGGTGGCCGGGCACCGCGGTTCGAGGGTTTGACCTTGCATGTTGGTGAATCGTCCGATGGCCGCGGCGGCGACCCGGCGTCGGCGGGCGGCGCCGTCTCCGACCCGCAGACCACCGGACAGATATGCGTGCAGGGACAGGTAGCCGGCTGTGCGGTAGGCACCCCGGTCGGAGATCTCCACCAGGACGGCCGCATCGGCGGCGTCGAACCGGCGCCGCGCCTGCTCCAACGACTCTGCCGCCGCCAGTAGCTCGCCCTCGGTGGAGGCGGCCAGCGGTAGTGCGGCCAGCTTCACCGCGACTGCATTCGCGACGGCGGCCAGGGCGACCGGATCATCGGGGAGCAGGGCATCCAGGCCGGGTGAGGCCGGCTCAGCGATGATCGTCGTCATGACCCTCACCCCCTAGCGTGTTCCTGCAGCTCATCGCCGCTATTGAAGCTGTGACACGACACTAACAAGAGCCTCCGACAAAACGACGTCCCCGCGGTCTCGGTGACATGTCCGACGCCGATTCGCGGCGTCGTCAGGGGAACGGGACCAGATCGAGCACCTTGTCGCGGAGTTGCGACAGCAGATAGGGCGCGTCGCTGTCGGTATCGATGTCCGGGCCGCGGTCGACGTAGCGGGTCGTCGGTCGGCCGGCGACGACCGCGGCGATATTTCGCATCGCACCCGACCGGGGATCGTCGAGATAGTCCGAATGCGCCGAGCGGCCCGCGACGAGCCGGTGATCGGGGCCGTCGTAGTACCCGGTGTCCAGACGAGTGACTCCGGGCGCCACGTCGGGGTCGCCGCCGTGGACGACTCCCGCGAACTGCTGCACATAGTGAATCGGATCGCCGGGCGGTGTCAGGGAGTACCGGGAGACCTCGGGATTCGGGTTCCGCCACGGACCGTCGAGCACCCCGGTGCCCGCCGACGACGCATAGACCACCCGATCGGCCCCCATGCCGAGCTGCTCGGCCGTGCCGACCACCGATCCGCCGTACGAGTGACCGATCACCGTGGTCTTCAGGTCGACGGCCGAGTGATCGAGTTCCCGATCGAGCGAAGCCATGAACGTCACCAGACGCGGGGCCATGCGCTCGGCGTAGTCGGCATCGGCCGCCGCCGGGAGGTCGGGCGGCAGCTCACCGTCGACGAAGACGAAGACCGGCGCACCGCTGCTCTGCGCCAGGCCGAGGGCACGACGCCGAGAGGCGTCGGCGTTGGCCAGGCTCGTTCCCGTCCCCGGCACCATCACGGCGGCGCCGGTGGCCGTGGGGGTCAGTTCACCGATCATCTCGACGTACCGCCCGTCGTCGGCGTGAAACGTCACGATCCGCCGCGGCACCGTGCGTCCCTCGTCGTCGGTGACCGGGTCGAGCAGCTCGCGGAGTCGGGTGACGACGGCGGGGTCGCCGCCGCCCGGTTCACGTTTCTCAACGCCGATCCTCCGCGCGATGGACACCCGGTTGGCGCGGTCGCGGTCGCCGAACGGGACCCCGTCGAGGTTCCCGATCACACCCGGGGCGACCTCGGTCAACCGCGCGCGCTGCGCCGCGGTGAGACTCTCCCAATAGGCGGCGGTCGCCTCGGGGGGCAGGGAGAGCATCGCCTTCGCGGCGGCGGCCGGAGAGGTGACGACGCCCGTCGGCGACGGGATGTGGTCGCCCGAACCCGTCAGCAGCGACGTGGCCTCGGCCAACTGGTCGCGAAGACTCCGGTCGGCGGCTCGGGCGCTGGACAGCAGCTCCCGGATCCGTTCGGTGAGGAAGTCCGAGTCCTCCCGCCGAGACGGATGCGGATGCGCGACCGCGCCGTTGTCGGCGACCGCGAAGCCTTCGGCCTCGGCACGTGCGATCCTGTCGCGCAACCGGTCGCGGATCGATACCAGGACCCCGTGTCCCACCCTGGTGCGTAGTGCGATCCCGCGCAACGCCAGTTCCATTCGCGCCATGCCGGCGGCCTCAGCGCGCGCCCGGCGCCCGGCGGCGTCGCGCGTGGTGCCGTGCCAGTCGGGGGCGCTGGTCAACGACCGCGTCAACGTGTCCGCGGAGCGGACGACGACCTCCGCGTCGAGATCGAAGGCCGCCGCAGCGGCCGCCAACTCGTCCAGCGGCCAGCCGAGCACCTCCGAGATGCGGGTCATGACGACGGCGTGGCGGCGATGGCCGCGCCGGCGGCGCGGTCCGACTCGACGGTGGTGGCGGTGAACGAGTCGAGGGCGGCAGCGAGTGCCCGCACCTCGTCGCCCTGGCCGGTGGCACCCCTGCGGGCCGCGGCCCGGCAATGCGCCAGCTCGGCGACCGCCGCAGACCCCGCGGGCTCCGCATCCCTCCCGAATCTCAGGGCCCTCATCTCGTCGCCCGACCGTCGCCAGGCGGCGGCGATCTGGGTGACCTGGTCGGGATCGATTCCGAACTCCATGACGCCCCCGCACGTAACCGCGTGCCCGCACCGTGGGTGCCGGCGGCGGGTCGGCGACCCGCTATTCAGTTAGACGCGCGCGGACGACGAACGGCTCCACCCGTTGTCCACAGGTGGAGCCGTTCGGTGTTCGGGGGACGGTTAGACGCCGACCGCCCGTCCGTCGGGCTTCGGCAGGGCGCCCGCCTCCGCGTCGGCGAGGAGGTTGGCCACGGTCTCGCCGGAGTCGGTCTTGTTGGTGCCGATGAAACCGGTGGGGCCGCGTTTGATCCAACCCGTCACGAACAGGCCCGGGACCGGGCCGTCGTCGGCCACGACGCGGCCGGCGTCGTTCCGTACGGTTCCGTGCTGGTCGTCGAACGGCAGGCCGGGCACCGGCTTGCCTCGGTACCCGATCGCGGTGAGCACCAGTCCGGCGTCCAGCACGACCGTCTCGTCGGTGCCGGTGCGCACGAACTCGACGCCGGTCGCCCGCTCATCGCCGACGACGGCGACCGGCGTATGACCGAACGAGAGCCGGATGAAGGGTTCGGCGGGTTTGGGGCGGGCCGCGATCTCGTGGAGCAGCTCGAGCTTCGCCGACACGGTCGGATCGTCGTGGTCGGCGGGGTCGACGCCCGCCAACTCGGCCGGATCGACCCAGACGCGACGGTGGCTGTCGGCCAGCCCGATGAGCTCGGGCATGGTGAACGCGGCGTGTTCGGGTCCGCGGCGTGCGACGACGACGACCTCGCGGAGCCGCGACGACCGCAGTGCGGTCAAGGCCGTGCGGTCGATGCTGGTGGACGCCAGTCGATCGGGCTCGGAGGTGAAGATCCGGGCGACGTCGAGGGCCACGTTGCCGTTGCCGATCACCACGGCGCGGTCGGTGTCGAGGTCGGGTGTGGCGCGGAGGAAGTCGGGGTGCCCGTTGTACCAGCCGACCACCGACGTCGCGCTCTGGACGCCGGGGAGGTCGACGCCCGGGATCTGCAGGGGACGGTCGGTCGGTGCGCCGCCGGCCCACAGGACGGCGTGGTGGGTGGCGCGGAGCTCGTCGAGCGTGATGTCGGTGCCGATCTCGACGTTGAGCCGGATCTCGATGTTCGGGTGGCGTGCGATCTCGTCGAAGAGTTCGGAGACGCTCCGTGTCGACTCGTGATCGGGGGCGACGCCGAAGCGTGCCAGGCCGAACGGCGCCGACAAGCGCTCGTAGACGGTGACCCGCACCTCGTCGTGTCGGAGGAGTTCGTCGGCCGCGTACATCGCCGACGGCCCCGATCCGACGATCGCCACCCGCACCTCGTCGGGTGCGGCGCCGGTGAGCGCGGTCGGCTTGTCGATCGGGGCCATCGGCAGTCGCCAGTTCGCATTGACCGGGAACCGTGCATCGCCGGGGGCCGCGTCCGGGTAGTGGTCGGCGTTCACCTCGGCGAACCGGGCGGCGTCCGCGGTGAGACGGTGCCCGGGAACGATCGCTCCGACGGGGCATGCGCTGACGCACGCGCCGCAGTCGACGCAGGTCTGCGGGTCGATGTAGAGCATCTCGGCGGTGCCGAAGTCGGGTTCCTCGGGCGTCGGGTGGATGCAGTTCACGGGGCACGCGTAGACGCAGGAGGCGTCGCCGCAGCATGCCTGGGTGATGACGTGGGGCACGGGGCCTTCTCAGAATAGGGACTCACCCGCGGGGTCGAGCTGTCCGCGGGTGAGTCTGCGAGCAGGGGGAGGGGGAGCTGTCAGCTCGCGGTGTACAGCGGCTCGCTGCGGTACCGCGAGGAGCGGCCGTCGATGCCGAGTGCGCGCCACACGCGACGCGAGACCGGGTTCATCAGGCCGCACTGCTCGGCGAGCATCCGGACGTCGCCGAAGACGTTGCGCAGGAACTTCTTCGACTCGTCCGAGCGCCAGAAGATGTCCTTCATGACGCTCTTGGGGACGTCGAACTCCTTCTCGAAGTCGCGCGGCGGGACGACGATGGCGCCGCAGAGCACGCGCATGACGATCGGCATCGCGATCGAGAGGGCGAAACGCTGCAGCGGGCCCTTGGCGGGGACGGTCTCGCGCAGGTGGTTGTGGGCGAACGAGATGTGTCGCGCCTCTTCGGCGACGTGCAGTTCCATGACCGCCGACATCGTCGGATGCAGGTCGGCGCCGGTGCGCAGGAAGTCCTTCTGGATGTGGTCGATGGGCTCTTCGCCGCCGAGGACGCCGAAGAAGAAGACCGTCGGGAGGGTGGTCGCGGCCAGCGGGACGAGCGGCGAGATGACGCGGTAGCCGATCTTGGCGCCGGGGGTCTTCATGCCGATCCGGTTCACCATCTCCTGGAACATGAGGGTGTGGTTGCACTCCTCCTTGGCCTCGTGGGTGGTGTACCGGAAGGCCTTGTCGCCGTTGGGCAGTTTGAAGCTGTACTGCATGAGGCCGCGGATGAGGATGGACTCGAACTGGAGGCCGACCTTGGCGACGTTGGCCTGACGCCACATGCCGATCTTGATCTGCTTCTCGCGGGGGAGGCTCTGGTACCAGGGGTGACGTCCGATGGGGTCGACCTCGTAGTCGAGGATCCAGCGCGGATCGTTCTCGGTGATCTCCATCTCGGGGGCGTCCCACTGGATGTCGATGTAGGGGTCGAAGTTGCGACGCACCGACGCCGACGACAGGTCCTCGAGGACCTGCGAGTAGTCGACCTGCTCCTCCTGTTTGGCGGGCGGGGTGTAGGTGGTGGGCCGGGGCTGGGTGGAAGTCATCGCCTTCTCCTGACTGTCGCCGACGGTTGTGGGGGACCGTCGATCGAGAACCTGTTGCTATCAGCGTCGCACCGCAGGTGAATCTTGTCAACGCTCGATGGCACAATCTGCGTGGGCATATCGGCGGTGACCGTCATCACACGACGACCGGCGCCCGGCGAACCGAGCGTGGAGAATGTTCGACGTGGAGATCGTGGGTGTCGTCGTTCTATGCGTGCTGGCCGTCGCCGGCGCGAACCTCCTCGCGCCGCGGGTACGGCTCGCCGCGCCGCTGCTGCTCGTCCTGGCCGGTGTCGGCGTCAGCTATCTGCCCGGGGTCCCCGACATCACCGTGAACCCCGAGGTGATTCTCATCGGCGTGCTGCCGCCGCTGCTCTACGCCGGGGCGGTGGCGCTGCCCGCGATGGACTTCAAACGCGACTTTCAGGCGATCAGCGGCCTGTCGATCGCACTGGTGGTGATCAGTGCGTTGTTGATGGGGCTCTTCTTCATGTGGATCCTCCCGGCCGTCGACTATGCGACCGGCGTCGCCCTGGGCGCCATCCTCAGTCCCACCGATGCGGTCGCGACGGCCACCGTGCGCCGTGTCGGCGCGCCCAACAGGCTGGTCACCGTGCTCAGCGGGGAGAGTCTGTTCAACGACGCCAGCGCCCTGGTGGTTCTGCGGGCCGCGGTCGCGGCGATGGCGTCGAGCATCTCGTTCCTCGGCGTCGCCGTCTCGTTCGTCTGGGCGATCCTCGCCGCCGTCGTCGTCGGCGCGGCGATCGGCTGGATCCTGCTGCGACTGCGCGCCCGCGTGTCGAATCCGTCGGTGTCGACGGCGATCGCCTTCACCGTCCCGTACATCGCCTATCTGCCGACCGAGGCGATGGGTGCCTCGGGGCTGGTCGCCGCGGTCGCCGCCGGGCTCGTGTCGGGTCGAGGGGCCGTCCGGCAGCTGACGCCCGAACACCGGCAGTCCGACCAGCAGAACTGGCACATGGTGGAGCTCCTGCTGGAGGGCGGGGTGTTCCTGCTCATGGGCCTCGAGCTCAAAGCGCTGGTCACCGACGTCCACGTGAGCCACGAGTCGGTGATCCACGCGGTGTGGCCGGCGGCCGTCGCCCTGGCCCTGCTGCTGGTGATCCGGTTGGCCTTCGTCATGTCGCTGGTGGGAGCGGTCAACAGACGGGCGCGCAAGATGATCGCACGGGAGCCCGTCCTCGCCGAGATGGCCGACCGGCTCCCCGACGGCGACGACCGCAGGACCCGCCGGGTGCAGCGATGGATCGACCGGGGTCTGGCCGACATCGAGTACTACCGAACCGAGTCGATGGGGTCCCGCGAAGGGCTGGTGGTCGTGTGGGCCGGGATGCGCGGTGTGGTGACCCTCGCGGCGGCGCAGACGCTGCCCGCCGACACGTCGTACCGGTCGCTGCTGATCCTGGTGGCCTTCACCGTCGCGGCGGGATCCCTGCTGATCCAGGGCGGAACGCTCGGTGCCGTCATCACCTGGCTGCGGCTGCCCGACCAGCGCGCCGACGCCGCCGCCGAACGCCGTCGGCTGCACCGCGAGCTGACGGTGATCCGCAGCCGCGTCCTCGACGACCCCGAAGTGTGCGGTCCGGGCACGGGTCTCGCACGACGGGTCGCGCAGATCCGCGAGATGGAGGCCGCCGACGAGGCCGAACTGGGTGATGACGATGCGTTCGACCGCCGGTTGGCCGGTGCGATCGAGCTGCGGCGGGTGCGGCGCACGATCATCCATCGGCAGCGGTCCGAACTCATCGAGTTGCGCGACCGCGGGGCCTACAGTTCGGAGGCGCTGTCCGCGGCCCTGCGCAGGCTGGACGCCGAGGAGATCAGCCTGGACGCCCAGGGGCCTCACTGACGGGCGCAGGCCCGATTCGGTGCCGTGTCAGTCCGAGATGACGAGGGGGACGGCGTCGGTGAACCACACCAGCGACAGTGCGAGCAGGAACCAGCAGGCGCCCTGCCAGATCTGCCAGCGACCGCCGGCCCGCCAGTTCCGATAGGTCCGCACGACGGCGGCGACGGTACCGAGCACCAGCATCGTCATCGACGCGATGATGAGGAAGGTCCGGGTGGCGTCCTGCGCGAACGCCGACGCCACCGCCAACACCACGCCCAGACCGATCGTGACGGCCACGTGGGTCACCGCTTCCCGGATCTCGCGAGGCGAGGTGGTGGTCTTCATCGATCATCCTCCGGAACGGGTCGGCGACGCCGGGGAGACGATGGCCGACGGGCGCGGGCGCGTCCACGTGCGCGCCTCACCTCCCAGTGTACGGTTCGCCCGGCCGAGAGGCTGTGCTCCGCGTGCCGATCGACACGCAGGTCGGGTTTTTACCTGTGCGGCGTCTGCGGTGATGGTGAACAATGAGGAATGAGGCTCACGACGGAGGCTTGAAAAGCAGGCTCCGGGCCGGTGTGAAGGAGAGCTGTCGCATATGAGCTTGATTCTGGTCGGTGTGGACGGATCGCCCGAGTCGACGAACGCGGTCCGCTGGGCGGCGGCGGCCGCCGCCGCGGAGGATGCCGATCTCAAGATCGTCGCGGCCTACAGTTCCACGACGAGCGACTACGCACCCGGTCTCGTGATTCCGCAGGACGTCATCGACGCCATCCGCAGCGAGGCCACCGGTTTCGTCCAGTCGGCGGCCGAAGTGGCGCGCGAGGAGGCTCCCGGGCTCACCTTGAGCGGATCGATCGTCGAAGGCGATGCGGCGCGCGTCCTGCTCGAGCTCGGGGAGAACGCCGAGATCACCGTGCTCGGCACCCGGGGACTCAGCAGTGTCAAGGGCCTGTTCCTCGGGTCGGTGAGCACCAGCGTCGCCGCGCATTCGAAGGGGCGGGTCGTGATCGTTCCCGGCGGTGCGCTCGGCGGTGACGGCCCGGTGGTCGTCGGGGTCGACGACTCGAAGGTCAGCGACCCGGCCGTCGCCGAGGCCTTCCGGCAGGCCGACCTGCGGAAGAAGAAGCTGGTGGCCGTCCACACGTGGACGCCGCTGGACGCCGACGCGCTCCACGGATTCGGGCTGGACGCCAAGGAGATCGACGAGATGTCGCAGCAGGCCGTCGAGGCCGTCGCCGAACGGATGGCCGGCTACAGCGAGGACTACCCCGACGTGCAGGTGGAACGCGTCGTGGTGCCCGAGGAGCCGGCGAAGGCGATCCTCGAGGCGTCGGGCGACTCCGCATCCATGATCGTGATGGGCAGCCGCGGTCGCGGCGGCTTCACCGGCCTGCTGCTCGGGTCGCGCAGCCAGAAGGTCCTGCACCACGCGCGCGTTCCGGTGATGATCGCGCGTCGCTGACACCACCCGACCGACGGAGCCGAGTGCCCAGGGGTGCTCGGCTCCGTCGCGTGTGCGGTCCGCGCCCGATCGCCCGCCCCGATCGCCCGCCCCGACCGCTCGAGAACGACGAGACTGGAAGTCCTGTGAAGCACCTGCCCCGCGGATTGTGGATCCTGCTGATCGCGAACGTCGTCATCGCGCTCGGTTACGGGCTGGTGGCGCCCGCACTGCCGATCTTCGCCACGACCTTCGGGGTGTCGATCACGGCGGCGTCGCTGGTGGTGTCGGCGTTCGCTCTCATGCGGCTGCTCTTCGCGCCCACCACCGGACGCCTGGTGACCCGTCTCGGGGAGCGTCGGATCTACCTGACGGGCCTGCTGATCGTGGCGCTCAGCACGCTGGCGTGCGCATTCGCCCAGAGCTATTGGCAGCTGTTGGTGTTCCGGGCGCTCGGCGGCATCGGTTCGACGATGTTCTCGGTGTCGGCGATGGCGCTGCTCATCCGACTGTCGCCGCAGGAGGTGCGCGGTCGCGCGTCGGGGTACTTCTCGGCGGGCTTCCTCGTCGGCAACCTCACCGGCCCGCTCATCGGTGCGGCCCTCGTGGAGTGGTTCGGTCTGCGGCCGCCGTTCGCGGTGTACGCGGTCGCGCTGCTGATCGCCGCCGGCGTCGTGGCCGCGTACATGCCGCCTCCGCCGGAGGCGGAGACGGGCGGCGACAACGGTGCGGGCCTGTTGTCGGCGCCCGGCTTCGTGGAGTCGTTGCGCACGGCCGAGTACCGCGCGGTCCTCACGTCGAACTTCGCGCAGGGTTGGGCGTCGATGGGTGTCCGCGTGGCCCTGGTCCCGCTGTTCGTTCAGGAGGGACTCCGGTATTCGGGCACGTGGGCCGGGATCATCCTGGCCTGCTACGCCGCGGGCAACGTGGTGGCGATCCTGGTGTCCGGACGGCTCTCGGACCGGTTCGGGCGCAAACCGGTGGTCATCCCGGGACTGGTGGTCGCGGCCGTCGGCACCCTGGCGCTCGGCTACTCGCCGGACATCTGGACGGCCCTGATCCTGACGGCCGTCGCGGGACTCGGGTCGGGGCTCTTCGCACCGACTCACCAGGCGGCGCTGGGCGACCTGCTCGCCGGTCGGCAACGCGGCGGTTCGGCGCTCGCCGCCTACGGGATGGCGTCCGATCTGGGGGCGGTGAGCGGACCGCTCGTCACCGGACTCATCGCCGACCGCTGGGGTTTCGGCCCCGCCTTCGTGATGACGGCCGCGGTCCTGGTGCTCGCCCTGCTCACCTGGACGCGGGCGGCCGACACGGCGAAGGCGCCGTCACCGCTCGTCGCACCGCGCTGACCCGCAGCGTCACGACCAGCGGCGTCACGACCAGCTGGGCAACCAGATCTGTCGACCCCACTCGGTGTTCGTGATCGGCTCCCCGGTGAGAATCGGCCACAGCCAGATCATGTTGGCGATCACCACCGCCACGTAGATCGACACGATGAGGACGGCCAGCACCCGTCGCTCGGACGAGGCACCGCGCGGTGCGGCCCGCAGGATGTCCCCGCACGCCAACGCCAGACCCATGACGAGGAACGGTGCGATCGCGGTCGCGTAGAAGAAGTACATCTGGCGGTCGATCTCGGCGAACCACGGGACGATGCCCGCCGCGTACGCCACCAGGACGGCGGCCCACCGCCAGTCGCGCCGCGACACGAGCCGCCACAGGCCCCACACCACCATCGGGAGGGCGAGCCACCACAGTGCGGGCGTGCCGATCAGCATCTGCGCGCGGACGCAGTCCGAGCCCCCGCACTGGTCGGGACCGTAGTCGATCGCGTACAGCATCGGGCGCAGGCTCATCGGCCACGCCCACGGCTTCGACTCCCACGGGTGGTGGTTGCCGGCGGCGTTGGTGAGACCCGCGTGGAACTCGAGGATCCCGGACTCGTAATACCAGAACGATCGGATCGCCGACGGCACCCACGAGAAGGGGCCGCCGGTGCCGACCGCTTCGCCGACCGAGTACCGGTAGACGGACGTCTCGGAAGCGAACCACGGCGCGAACGACGCCACGTACATGACGAAGGGCATCACCGCCAGGGAGAAGCCCGACGGGACGAGGTCGCGCCGCAGCACTCCGACCCACGGTCGTCGCACGTGATAGGCGCGACGGTTCGCGATGTCGAAGCCGATCGACAGGAGGGTGAAGAAGACGACGAAATACGCACCGGACCACTTGACGCCGCAGGCGAGCCCGAGCATCACGCCGGCCGCGAAGCGATACCAGCGGAAGCCGAGCCGGGGGCCGAACGGCGAGTCGCCGATCCGGCCCTGCTCCCACACGCGGTGCATGCGGGCGCGCATCTGGTCGCGATCGGCGATCAGCGCCGTGAACGCCAGGACGGCGAACACGGCCTGGAAGATGTCGAGCATCCCCATCCGCGACTGCACGAACAGCACGCCGTCGCAGAGGGCGAAGACGCCGGCGATCGCACCGACGAGTGTCGATCGGCTCATCCGTCGGACGACGAGGTACACCGCGAGAACGATGACGACCCCGCACACGGCCGACATGAAACGCCAGCCCATCGGGCCGTATCCGAACATCCACTCGCCGAGGGCGAGCATCCATTTGCCGACCGGGGGATGCACGACGAGGCCGTAGGCGGGATTGTCCTCGAGGAGTTCGCCGCCGGTCAGCACCTGCCATGCCTGCGGAACGTAGTGCTTCTCGTCGAAGACGGGCGTCCCGTTGTCGGTGGGGCTGGTCAGCCCCCAGAATCGGGTGATGACCGCGACGATGGTCAGGACCGCGCCGACGACGGTGCCGCGCAACCGGTCGGCGGCACCGAACACCGGGTCGGGAACAGACGGACCGGGTGCCGTCCCGAGGTCCTCGGTGAGCGCGCGGTCCGCGACGGTCGCGCGATCGATGGCGGCATGGGTCACCTGTGCGATGGTAGCGGTCCGGGGGAGCGGAGTGGCTCAACCGTTAGGCTGAGTCCGTGACCAGTAGCGACGCAGCCACCGGCCGACTGATCCTCGCCGGGACGCCGATGGGCCGTCCCGACGATGCGTCGAGAAGGCTCCGCGAGGCGCTGGCCACCGCCGACGTGGTGGCCGCCGAGGACACCCGTCGTACCCGGGCGCTGGCGGCGTCGCTCGACGTCGAGATCACCGGCCGGCTCGTGAGCTACTACGACCAGGTGGAGGCGGCGCGGACCCCGGGGCTGGTGGACGCCGTGGCCGGGGGCGCCGACGTCCTGCTGGTCACCGACGCGGGCATGCCGTCGGTCAGCGACCCAGGTTTCCGCGTGGTCGCGGCGTGCGCCGAAGCCGGACTGCCGGTCACCTGCCTGCCCGGGCCGTCGGCGGTGACCGCGGCGCTGGCCGTCTCGGCGATGCCGTCCGAGCGTTTCTGCTTCGACGGTTTCGCACCCCGTAAACCCGGTGCCCGCCAGGACTGGCTGGCCGAGCTGCGGACACAGCAGCGGACCGTCGTGTTCTTCGAATCGCCGCATCGTCTCGCGCAGACGCTCGCCGACGCGGTCACCGTTCTCGGGCCCGACCGGCGGGCGGCGGTGTGCCGTGAGCTCACGAAGACCTACGAGGAGGTCCGTCGCGGCCGGCTCGAGGATCTCGCCCGGTGGGCGGCCGACGGGGTGCGGGGCGAGATCACCGTGGTCGTGGCCGGTGCGGCGGCCGTCGACGAGACGATCGACATCGACCGTGTCGCGGCCCGGGCGCAGGAGCTCGCGGACGCCGGCGCCCGCCTCAAGGACGCGTGTGCACAGGCGACGGTCGGCACCCCGTTCTCCCGCCGCGACGTCTACCAGGCGGTGTTGGCGCTGCGCGGAGGCGCGTCGTGAACGCCGTCGGACGGACGCTGCGGGCGCTCGATCCCGGCTCGTTCTCGTCTGTGATGGCGACGGGCATCGTGTCGATCGCCGCGAGCCTGCACCGCTGGCACGCCCTGTCGGTCGGCCTGCTGTGGCTGTCGGTGGGCCTGTACGGGGTGCTGGTGGTGGCCCAACCGGTGCGGGCGGTGCTGTATCCCGATGCGGTCGCGGCCGACATGCGGGTCGCGCGGAAGGTCTTCGGGATGTTCACGTTCGTGGCGGCGACCGGGGTCATCGGCGCGCGTGTGATCCTCGACGGCCACATCGCCGCGGCGGTCGTGCTCCTGGCGGTCACGGCCGGAAGCTGGGTGGTCTCGGCATATGCACTGCCGCTCCGCGCGTTCACGGCGCGCTCGGGGGAGCCGGTCCTCGCCCGCGTCGACGGCACCTGGTTCCTGTGGGTCGTCGCGACGCAGTCCGTGGCCGTTCTCGCCGCGCAGGTCCAGGCGCGGGTGCTGACGGGCAGCGATGCGTTGGCGCTGCTCGCGGTGTTCTGCTGGGCCGTCGGCGTGTTCCTGTACATGGCCGTCGCCCTGCTCGTGGCCACCCGTCTCGTCATCCACCGGGTGACGCCGGCCGACCTCAACGGCGCCTACTGGGTGGCGATGGGGGCCACGGCGATCACGGTGGTCGCGGGTGCGAGCATCGCCGCGATGGTCGATGCGAACCTTCTGCGGGTGGTCGGGTCGACCGTGGAGGCGGTCTCGGTGTTCTTCTGGGCGTTCGGTACCTGGCTGGTGCCGCCCCTGGTGTTCGCCGGCTACTGGCGGCACGTGCACCACCGCGTCCCGTTCCGCTATGAGCTGTCGCTGTGGGCGATCGTCTTCCCGCTGGGCATGTACGGGGTGGGGAGCATGCAGCTCGGCAAGGTCAACGATCTGCCGCTGCTGGAGCAGATCGCCCGCATCGAGATCTGGTTGGCGCTCATCGCGTGGTCGCTGACGACGGCGGCGTGGCTGACGCACGGATGGGTGCGGCGCCGCGATGCCCGAGCGGCCTGACGCCCGAGCGGACTGACGGTGGGACTCGAGCGCCCCGACGCTCGGGGAGCGGTGATCAGGGCCGCTCGAAGCCCACGATCGACGCCGCCTTGTCGAGGCACTCCTGCCATTCGGCGTCCGGCCGCGAATCGGCGGTGATCCCGCCGCCCACCCCGAGGACCAGCCGACCGTCGGGGGTCGCGGACACCGTGCGGATCGCCACGTTGAGGTCGAGCAGCCCGCCCGGACCGGCGAGGCCGACGGCACCGCAGTAGACGCCGCGCGGGTCGTCCTCCCATTCGGCGAGCAGCTCGGCGGCCCGGATCTTCGGCGTCCCGGTCACCGACGCCGGAGGGAACGCGGCGTCGAGCAACGCATGGTTTCCGACGTCGTCGCGCAGCCGCCCCGCGACCGTCGAGACCAGATGCCACACTCCGGGGGCGCCGACGACCGTGAGCAGGTCGGGCACCGTGACGGTCCCGGTCTGCGCCACGCGCCCGAGGTCGTTGCGGACGAGGTCGACGATCATCACGTTCTCGGCGACGTCCTTGGCCGAGGCCGTGAGCGCGGTCGGATCGGCGTCGGCCGGCACGGTGCCCTTGATCGGCGACGACGAGACGTGCGCGCCGCGGCGGGTCAGGAACGTCTCCGGGCTCAGGCTGGCGATCGCCCCCCACGAGCCCGACAGCCACGCCGCCTTGGCGGGCACGGTCGCCGCGGCGATGTCGACGAACAGGTCGAGCGGACGACCGGTGAGGCGGCCGGTGAACGCCGTGCACACGCACGCCTGATACACCTCACCGCGCCCGATGGACGCCAGGCACCGGTCCACGGCGGTCCGGTGCGCCGACCGGTCGGGGGCCGTCCACCGGGCGCGCCAGGCGGCCGGGGCGCCGTCGACCGGGGCGCCGTCGACCGGGGAGCGGAGCGCGTCGGCGATCCAGTCGGGCAGCGGCGCGCCCGACAGGCTCCGCCATCGCCACCGGCCGTCGCGCAGGATCAGGACGTCGTCGGTGAACCCGCCGACCACCTCGGGGAGCGACGCCTCGGACGGCCGCACCGGGAACGAGAGGGCGCCGAACCAGTAGCGGTCGGGACGATCCGGCGGACCCACCCCGGAGTCGATGCGGATCGTCGGCGCGATCACCGCATCGGCGTCGGCCCAGTCGCCGATGACCGCGGCGGGTCCGGGCACCCCCCGACGCCGGGCGGCGACGTCGAGGGCGACGACGGCGCCGAGCGCCGACACGGCCCCGAGGCCGGGGATCCCGACGCCGACCGCGCTCATCGATTCGCGGGAGCCCCTTCGGTCGTGGTCTGCTCTGCCGGGGCCTGTGCGACTTCCTGACGCGGGAACACCGGCGTCGGTTTCGGCAGCACGGTGCCGGGGACCAGGCGGTCGGTGACGGCCGTGAACTGTCGGGCGGCCGGATCGGCGTCGACCGCGAGAACGTCGAGCAGCGCCGCGGTCGACCGCGGCATCACCGGCTGCACCAGCAGCGTGACGATCCGAACCACCTCGGCGCACACGTACAGCACGGTGCCGGTGCGCTCCCGGTCGGTCTTCGCGAGCTTCCACGGCTCCTGCGCCGAGATGTAACGGTTCGCCGCCGCCAGCACCGACCACATGGCCTCGATGCCCAGGTGGATCGCCTGGACGTCGAAGTGCTCGCGCACCGTCGCCAACAGTCCGTCGGCGGCGTCGAGCAACGCCTGATCGTCGGCCGTGAACTCACCCGGCTCCGGCACCTGCGAATCGAAGTACTTGCCGATCATGCTCAACGTCCGCTGCGCCAGGTTGCCGTACTCGTTGGCGAGGTCGGCGTTGTTCCGCGAGACGATCGCCTCCGCCGAGTACGAGCCGTCCTGCCCGTAGGAGACCTCGCGGAGGAAAAAGTAGCGGACGGTGTCGAGACCGTAGGCGTCCACGAGCTCGTCCGGGTCGACGACATTGCCGACGGACTTGCTCATCTTCTGTCCCCGGTTGAACAGGAAGCCGTGGGCGAAGACGCGCGCGGGCACCTCGATGCCCGCGCTCATCAGGAACGCGGGCCAGTACACGCAGTGGAAGCGGACGATGTCCTTACCGATGATGTGCAGGTCGGCTGGCCAGTAGCGGGCGGTCGTCGTCTCGTCGTCGGGGAATCCGACACCGGTCAGATAGTTGGTCAACGCGTCGACCCACACGTACATGACGTGATCGGGGGCGCCCGGAACCTTGACACCCCAGTCGAACGTGGTCCGCGAGATCGACAGATCGTTGAGTCCGCCGGCGACGAAGCTGCGGACCTCGTTGCGACGGGTGTCCGGGCCGATGAACTCCGGGTGCTCGTCGTACAGGGCCAGCAGCCGGTCCTGGTAGGCCGACAGGCGGAAGAAGTACGTCTGCTCCTCCGTCCACGTCAGCACGTGGCCGTTCTCGGTGGCGACCCGATTGCCGTCCTCGTCGACACTCGTCTCGTCCTCGGCGAAGAACGCCTCATCGCGGACGTCGTACCAGCCCGCATAGGAGTCCAGATAGATGTCGCCCGCCGCCTCCATCCGCTTCCAGATGGCCTCCGATGCGCGATGGTGGTCGTCGTCCGTCGTCCGGATGAACCGCGTCAGATCCGTCCCGAGCGTGCGGTGCAGCGCCTCGAAGCGGTCGGAGTTGGTCTTGGCCAGGACGGCGGTGGTGACCCCGAGCTTCTCGGCGGTCTGCTGCATCTTCTGACCGTGTTCGTCGGTGCCCGACTGGAAGCGCACGTCGAAGCCGTCGAGAGCCTTGAACCGCGCGAGGACGTCCGCGGAGATGAACTCGTAGGCGTGGCCGATGTGGGGGGCGCCGTTCGGGTAGGCGATCGCGGTGGTGATGTAGAAGGGCGACGACGCGCCAAAAGACTCGCTCGGCATAATGCGTCGATTGTACGTGCCGCCCGCGCGAGCCTCCGAGCGCTCGCCCGTCACCGGAGCGTCACCGAGTCGATCGACGGTACGGCTCGCACCCCGGCGGCGCCGCCGGGGGTGTGCGCTCCTCGATCGGCGCGATGGTGCGCGTGACGGGTTCGTCGCCCAGGGTGAAGCGTTCACCGTGGTGGGCCAGGTCGATCGTCGGGCCCGAGAGGAGTCGGTAGGTGGCGGTGTCGCCGTCGATCGCGACGACGATCCGGGACTCGCGGATCACCATGCGGAAGGACATGTAGTTCAACTGCTTCGGCAGGCGCGGGGCGAACGTGATGTGACCCCCGAAATCGCGCATGCCGCCGAACCCGGCGACGCAGTCGGTCCAGGCGCCGGCCAGCGCGGCGATGTGCAGCCCCGACGAGACGTTGTTGTGCAGATCGTGCAGGTCGGTGAACACCGACTCGCTCATCAGGTCGTACGACAGGTCGAGGTAACCGACCTCGGCGGCCGTGACCGCCTCGCAGCACGCCGACAGCGACGAGTCCCGCACCGTGATCGGGTAGTAGTAGTCGAAGTTCGCGAGCTTCTGCTCCGGGGTGAACCGATCGCCGAACAGGTACATCGCGAAGACCAGGTCGGCCTGCTTCACCACCTGCTTGCGGTACAGATCGAAGTACGGGTAGTTCAGCAGCAGCGGGTACCGGCCCTTCGACCCCTCGAAGTCCCAGCGGTCCAGGAGCGTGAAGCTCTCGGACTGCTGGTGCACGCCGAGCGCCTCGTCGTACGGAACGGTCATGTCGTCGGCCGCCGACGCCCAGTTCGCGACCTCCTCGTCGAGGACCCCGAGCTCGCGGGCCGCATGCGGTTGGCGGCCCACGGCGGCGACGGCGTCACGGAGCGCCTGCTGTGCGGCGAGGTTGGTGAAGACGTTGTTGTTCACGACGGCCGTGTACTCGTCGGGGCCGGTGATGCCGTCGATGCGAAAGCGGCCGCTCGAGTCGCGGTGCCCGAATCCGGAGAAGAAGCGGGCGATCTCCACCAGCAGTTCCACACCGCACTCCACCTCGAACGCCTCGTCGCCGGTGGCGCGGATGTAGCGTGCCGTCGCGTTGGCGATGTCGGCCGACACGTGCACGCCGGCGGTGCCCGCCGGCCAGTATCCCGAACACTCCTCGCCGTTGATCGACCGCCACGGGAACATGGCGCCCGCCTGGCCGAGTTCGGCGGCCCGCGCCTTCGCCTTGTCGAGCGTCATGTGCCGCCACCGGAGCTCCTCGCCGGCGGCGGCCGGAACGGTGTACGTCAGCATCGGGAGCACGAAGGTCTCGGTGTCCCAGAACGTGTGGCCGTCGTAGCCGGGCCCGGTGAGCCCCTTGGCTGGGACGGCGCGCGACTGGCCGCGGGCCCCGGCCTGCAGGACGTGGAACAGCGAGAAGCGCACCGCCTGCTGCAGTTCGGGGTCGCCGTCGAGTTCGATGTCGGCGTCGAGCCAGAACTCGTCGAGGTAGTCGGACTGCTCCTGTTTGAGGGCCTCCCAGCCGGTCTCCTTGGCCATGGCGAGTGCGGCGTCGACCTGTGCGCGCAGCGCGGGTGCCGAACGACGCGCCGACCAGCCGTAGCCCATGTACTTGGTGAGGACCATCTTGGTGCCCTGCGGGACCGTGGCCGCGACGGTGAGTCGCGCGAGGTCGCCGTCGGCGCGGATCGCGGTGTCGGCGTTCGCCGGCAACTCGAGCTCGTGATCCATTCCGGCGGCCACGGACAGTCCCGACCTGCGCGTCCGGTGCACCAGGACCGCGGAGAGGTCTTCGCAGTCGGCGAGTTCGGCGTTCAGCGGACGGTCGAGTTCCGCGGCCATCCGCGGATCGTCCTTCGCCGAGATGCCGCCGATGGGCTCGTTGGCCAACAGGTCGGACTGCAGCACCAGCTTCATGTCCTCACCGATCGGCTCCACCTCGTAGCGGATGGCGGCGACGGTGCGTTTGGTGAACGAGACGAGGCGTTCGGACCGGATGCGCACGGTCCGGCCGGTCGGGGACGTCCACAGGGTGCTGCGGCGGAGGGTGCCGGTCCGGAAGTCCAGGATCCGCTCGTGTTCGACGGTCCGGCCGTACCGGAGGTCCATCGGCTCGTCCTCGACGAGCAGACGGATGATCTTGGAGTCGGTGACGTTGACGACCGTCTGCCCGGCCTCGGGGAAGCCGTACCCGCTCTCCGCGTACGGCAGGTCGCGGACCTCGTAGAAGCCGCTGAGATAGGTGCCCGGTTTGTCGACGGGCTCACCCTCCTCGAAGCTGCCGCGCAACCCGATGTGGCCGTTCGAGAGGGCGAAGAGCGTCTCGGTGCGCCCGATCATGCCGATGTCGAGGCCGCGCCACCGCAGCTGCCACGGGTTGACGTCGAATCCTTCCGCGGGATGGATTCCGTGCTGCGGCACGTTCGCGGGGTCGGTGTGGCTCGATGTGTCACCGTGCGTGGTGTGGGCCAGCTCGAGGGTGGTCGGTTCGATCACGGTGCGGTCCTTCTCGCGGTCGCGGGATGGTCGTTCGGCTCAGGGGTCCCGCCGGCGTCGGGGAGGAGTTCGGCGAGGTCGGTCACGACGATAGAGGCACCGGCGTCGCGCATCGAGTCGGCCTGGCCTCCCCCGACGCGGTCGACGCCGACGACGTGACCGAATCGTCCGGCGTGACCGGCCTGGACGCCGGAGATCGCGTCTTCGAAGACGGCGGCGGCGGCCGGGGCGACGCCCATCAGCTCGGCGCCGCGCAGGTAGGAGTCGGGGGCCGGTTTTCCGTTGAGCTGTTCGTCGACGATGGTGTTGCCGTCGACGCGCTGTTCCACGAACTCCGTCAGCCCGGCTGCCTCGAGGACTTGGGCGCCGTTGCGGGAGCTGGTGACGACGGCGATGTGCAGTCCGGCGTCGCGGGCGGCGTGCAGGTAGCGGACCGAGCCGGGGTAGGCGCGGACGCCGTCGCGTTCCAGCGCAGCGAGGAAGGCGTCGTTCTTTCCGTCGGCGATCCGGGTGACCGTCGCGTCGTCGACGTCGATCGTCCGTGATGCGAGGAAGGACCGCACACCGTCGGTCCGGGGGCGTCCGTCGACGTGGTCGAGGTAGTCCTGCTCGGTGAACGGGCGCAGTTCGTCGGTCCGAGCGTCGATCGGTCCGCCGGCGCGGTCGGCGAGGAAGGCGTCGAAAGCGTCGGTCCAGGCCGTCCGATGGACCGATGCGGTGTCGGTCAGAACGCCGTCGAGGTCGAAGAGGGCGACGGTGATGTCGTCAGGCAGTCCCAGCACGGTGATGACGCTACCCGTCTTGTCTCGCGATGTCGGCCAGGTGCGGGGCGCGGTGGGGTTTGGTGGGCGGTTCGTCGCGCACGGTCGTCTCGGGCAGGGTGGAGGCGTGACCGAATCGAACGCCGCTCCCGGATCGAACGCCGCTCCCGGATCGAACGCCGCTCCCGGATCGAACGCCGCTCCCGGATCGAACGCCGCTCCCGAATCGCACGCAGCTGAATCGGGGCGGGAACTGACCGCCAAGGAGATCCGTCGCCGCAAGCGCCGCACGCCTCCGCCCGCCCCGGAGCCGCTGCCGGGGCTCGTCGACGCCCACACGCACCTCGCGGCGTGCGGTGGGCGGACGGCCGACGACGTCCGCGCGATCCTCGACCGCGCCGAGGCGGTGGGTGTGGACCAGGTGGTCACCGTCGCCGACGACATGGAGGACGCGCGCTGGGCGGTGCGGGCCGCGCACTGGGACTCGCGGGCGTTCGCCGCCGTCGGACTGCATCCGACCCACGCCGACGATCTCGACGACGCGACGCGCAGCGAGATCGAGACGATGGTCGCCGACGACCGGGTGGTCGCGGTCGGGGAGACCGGTCTGGACTACTACTGGACGACGCGGTCGGACGACTGCGCCGACCCGGCCGTACAACGCGACGCCTTCGCCTGGCACATCGATCTGGCGAAGCGGACCGGAACGCCGCTCATGATTCACAATCGGGAGGCCGATCGGGACCTGCTCGACGTGCTGGCCGCCGAGGGCGCCCCGGAGACGGTGATCATGCACTGCTTCTCGGGGGACGCCGCAATCGCCCGCGAATGTGTCGACCTCGGGTACGTGTTGAGCTTCTCGGGGACTGTGACGTTCGCCAACTCCCACGAGCTGCGTGACGCGGCTCGCTTGACGCCCGACGAGCTGATCCTGGTGGAGACCGACGCCCCCTTCCTGACCCCGCATCCCTACCGTGGCCAGCCGAATCAGTCGTATGCGGTGCCCTACACGGCGCGCTTCCTCGCGGAGGTCCGAGGGGTCTCCGACGACGAGATGGCTCAGGTTCTCGGGGGGAACGCGCGCAGGCATTACCGACTTCCGTTGCCGTAACAGGTCCTGATTCGTTACCGTATCGTGATCCCGTTTCTCGTTCCGAGTCGCGGGCCGCTATACCCCGTCCGTCAGGAAACCAGACCTTTGACTCCCATGCGTGCGCCGAAGACCGACCCGTCCCTCCTCTCGCGAATCAACACCACGCGGTCCCTGCGTGCCCGACTCGCTCTGGGCGGCGTGATCGCCGCCGTCGCCGCGGGAGGCGCGACCGGTGTCGTGATGCACAAGGAGGTCACCCTCGCCGTCGACGGCCAGTCGACCACCGTCGACACCATGGCCTTCTCCGTGGGCAGCGTCCTGCGCGACAACGGAGTCACGACATCCGACGGCGACAAGGTGAACGTCGCCCTGTCGAGCGCACCGCACGACGGTCAGACCATCCGCGTCGACCGCCTGAAGTCGATCCAGCTCGTCGTCGACGGCCGCCAGGAGGTGGTTCGGACCACCGCGTCGACCGTGGAGCAGGTCCTCGCCGAGCGCGGGCTGTCGACCAGCGCCGTCTCCGCGCCCCTCGACCGGCCGCTGCCCGTGGAGGGTGCCGACCTCGACGTCACCCTGCCCAAGAAGGTCACCCTCGTCGACGGCGGCAAGCGCACCAGCCCGAAGATCGCCGCCAAGACCGTCGGCGACCTCCTGGCCCGCTCGGGTGAGCCGCTCGCCCCCACCGACAAGGTCGTGCCCGCGGCCGACACGCCGGTCAGCGAGCGCATGGCGATCACGGTGACCCGCGTGCGCACCGAGGAGCAGACCGTCCTGGAGGACGTGAAGCCGCCGGAGAACACCACCAAGGACCCCAAGCTCATCAAGGGCCGGAAGGTCGTCAAGAAGAAGGGCACGCCCGGCAAGGCCAACGTGACCTACTCGGTGACCACGGTCAACGGCAAGGTCACCAAGAAGGACAAGCTGTCCGAGGACGTCGTCACCGAGCCGACTCCGGCGACCGTCGTGATCGGCACCAAGCCGGGTGCTCCGCACGTCCCGTTCGGCGTGTGGGATCGTCTCGCCGAATGCGAGGCCACCGGCAACTGGGCGATCAACTCCGGCAACGGCTTCTACGGCGGCGTGCAGTTCGACCAGAACACCTGGGACCGCTGGGGCGGCCAGGAGTACGCGCCACGCGCCGACCTGGCCACTCGCGAGGAGCAGATCGCGATCGCCAAGAAGACGCAGGCCGCTCAGGGCTGGGGTGCCTGGCCGTCGTGCTCGTCGCGGCTCGGCCTGCGCTGACCGGCCGCGGTTTTCAGTGATGCCGCGTTCGTCAGTCACAATGCATAGGTGACCTCCACCCCCGACACACCGCGACTGCTGGGGCCGGCCGAGATCCGCGGCCTGGCCGCCGAACTCGGTGTTCGGCCCACCAAGACGCTCGGGCAGAACTTCGTCCACGACGCCAACACGGTCCGCCGGATCGTGGCCTCCTCGGGTGTGGGCGCCGACGACACGGTCCTCGAAGTGGGGCCGGGCCTGGGGTCGCTGACCCTGGCGCTGCTGGCCGACGCCGGACGCGTCATGGCCGTCGAGATCGATCCCGTCCTCGCCGGACGGCTTCCGCAGACGGTCGCCGAGTTCGCCCCCGGCCACGCCGACCGTTTCGACGTGGTGACCGCCGACGCGATGACGGTGCTGCCGGCCGACCTGCCGCGGACGCCGTCCGCGCTCGTCGCGAACCTTCCGTACAACGTCGCCGTCCCCGTCCTGCTGCATCTGATGGCACAGTTCCCGACCATCGCGACCGCGCTGGTCATGGTTCAGGCCGAGGTCGCCGACCGGTTGGCGGCGACGCCCGGCGGCCGCATCTACGGTGTGCCGAGCGTCAAGGCGCGGTTCTACGGCGACGTCTCCCGCGCGGGAGCGATCGGTAGACGGGTCTTCTGGCCCGAGCCGACCATCGAGTCGGGGCTGGTGCGCATCGAACGCACCGATCCGTTCGGAACCGACCCGTGGTTGCGCTCGGCGACCTTCGCGGCGATCGACGCGGCGTTCGCTCAACGACGCAAGACGATGCGGTCGGCCCTCGCCTCGTGGGCGGGGAGCGCCGCGGAGGCCGAGCGTCTGCTGCGGGCCGCCGACATCGATCCGGGCATCCGCGGTGAACGCCTCGACGCCGCCGACTTCGTACGCCTCGCCCGCGTCCGGGAGGACGACCGGTGATGGGGGCTGGGTCGTGATGGGGGCTGGGTCATGATGGGGGCTGGGTCATGATGGGGGCTGCGACCGCCCGGGTGCCCGCCAAGATCAACCTGCATCTCGGTGTCGGCCCGCTGCGCGACGACGGATACCACGAACTGGCGACGCTGTTCTGCGCCCTCTCGCTGTACGACGACGTGACCGTGCGTGCCGCCGACGAACTGTCGGTGACCGTCCGCGGTGACGGACGACGGGAGGTGCCCGCCGACGCCACCAACCTCGCCGCGCGCGCGGTGGTGGAGCTGGCGTCGCACGTCGGCGGGGATCCGCGGGTCGAGATCATCATCGACAAGACGATCCCGGTGGCGGGCGGAATGGCGGGCGGATCGGCGGACGCCGCCGGGGCGCTCGTCGCCGCGGCCCGACTGTGGCGTGCCGACGTGGAACGCGCCGAGCTCGTCGAGATCGCCGCATCGCTCGGCTCCGACGTCCCGTTCTCCCTGGCGGGCGGGGTCGCACTCGGCACGGGACGCGGCGAGCGACTGCTGCCGGTCCTCTCGCGCGGGCAGTTCCACTGGGTGTTGGCCGTGGCGCGGACGGGACTGTCGACGCCTGCGGTGTACGCCGAACTCGACCGGCTGCGGTCCCGCGACGATGCGGCGACGTCGGCGGGGACGGACCGACCCGACGAGCTGATGGTCGCGTTGGCATCGGGGGACGTCACCGCGGTGGCGCCGCTGCTGCGCAACGATCTGCAACCGGCGGCCCTCTCGCTGCAGCCGATGCTGCGGCGCACGCTGCGTGCCGGGCGGGAGGCCGGTGCCCTCGCCGGGGTGGTCTCGGGGTCGGGGCCCACCTGCGCATTCCTCTGCGCCGACGCGCAGGCCGCGATCACGGTGGCCGCCGAACTGTCCGGGTCGGGGGTCGCCAAAGCCGTGCGGACGGCGTCGGGGCCCGTCGCCGGTGCGCGACTCATCCCGCCGGACTGACGGCTCCCACCCGATCGAGCCGGCCCGCCCCGTACGCGACATGCCCAGCACTCGACATGTCCCGCACTCGACATTCCCCGCACCCGACACGAAGGAAGACGCACCATCCGATGACCTCGCGCACCAACACCTCGCTGATCAACGCCGAACGCATCAGCAAGAGCTTCGGCATCACGGCGCTCCTGGACGACGTGAGCGTCGGTGTCCACGCCGGTGAGCGGATCGGCGTCGTGGGCCTCAACGGCGGCGGCAAGACGACGCTGCTCGAGATCGTCGCCGGCATCACCGAACCCGACTCGGGACGCGTCTCGCGCGTCGGCGGCATCGGTGTCGCGACGGTCACCCAGGGCGGTGACCTGGATCCGGCGGCGACCGTCGCGGCGGTGGTGCTCGGCGACCTCGCGGAACACGAGTGGGCCGGTGACGCGCGGATCCGCGGGATCCTCGCCGGCATCGGCGTCGACGATCTCCTCGACCGCCGGGTCGGGGAGCTGTCGGGCGGGCAGCGGCGGCGCACCGCGCTCGCGGCCGCGCTGGTCACCGATTCCGACCTGCTGATCCTGGACGAGCCGACCAACCACCTCGACATCGAGGGGGTCGCCTGGCTGGCCGACCATCTGGTGCGCCGACGCAGCGCGCTCATCGTCGTGACGCACGACCGGTGGTTCCTCGACACGGTGGCGACCCGCACGTGGGAGGTGCACTCCGGGCGGGTCGACGAATACGAGGGCGGGTACAACGACTGGGTGTTCGCCCGCGCCGAACGGGCACGGCAGGCCGACGCCGCCGAGGAGCGTCGCCGCAATCTGGCACGCAAGGAACTGGCGTGGCTGCGGCGGGGTGCGCCGGCCCGAACCTCCAAGCCGCGGTATCGGGTGGAGGCCGCCGAGAAACTGATCGCCGACGTCCCGCCGCCGCGGGACACGGTGGAACTGTCCACGTTCGCGCGGCGACGGCTCGGCCGGGTGGTCATCGAACTGGAGGACGCCCACCTGCGTGCGCCGTCGTCCGAGGGCGTCGAGGGCCGCGTCCTGCTCGACTCGGCGACGTGGCGGCTGGCGCCCGGTGAGCGCATCGGGCTGGTGGGTGTGAACGGCTCGGGGAAGACGACGCTGCTGCGGGCGCTGGCCGGCGAGGTCCCGGTGGCCCCGGGCCGACGTGTCGAGGGGAAGACGGTCTCGATCGGCTGGCTGCGCCAGGAGCTCGACGACCTCGACCCGACGCTGCGCGTCCTCGATGCGGTCGAGGAGATCGCCGGGCACATCATGCTCGGCGACAAGGAGATCTCGGCGAGCCAGCTCGCCGAACGGCTCGGGTTCTCGCCGGCACGCCAGCGGACGCCGGTCGGCGACCTGTCGGGCGGCGAGCGGCGACGGCTGCAGTTCACGCGCGTGCTCATGGCGGAACCGAATGTGCTGTTGCTCGACGAGCCGACCAACGATCTCGACATCGACACCTTGCAGCAGGTGGAGGACTTGCTGGATGCGTGGGCGGGGACGTTGGTGGTGATCAGCCACGACCGCTATCTCGTCGAACGCGTCTGCGACTCCACGTGGGCGCTGTTCGGCGACGGCCGACTCACCCACCTGCCGCGCGGTATCGAGCAGTACCTGGAACGCCGGGAGTCCGATGCCGCGGCGGGCGGCGCCGCGGACCGGGCGGGCGGGGGCCGCCGGAGCGCCGACGCATCCGCCGACACCGCCACGGACCGGGCGGCCGTGTCGACCGGCGGCGCGGGTCTGAGCCCCGCCGAACATCAGGCCGCACGCAAGGCGCTCGGGCGCGCCGAACGACAGGTGGAGAAGTTCACCGAGCGCGAACGGGACCTGCACGCGCAGATGGTGGCTGCGGCCGTCGACCCCGATCGGCTCGCGGAACTCGACGCCGAACTGCGCGACGTCGTCGCGGCGAAGGAGGCCGCGGAGGCCGAGTGGATGGAAGCCGCCGAACTCCTCGACGGTTGATCGGTCGGGGCCGCCTCCGACGCCCCCGCTGCGGCCGGCCGCGTCACGTACAGTGCAGGGCGTGTCCCACCTGCGCACCGAAGTCCACGGCGGTGTCGGCGAGATCGTCCTCGACCGGCCGCGTGCCCTGAACGCTCTCGACCAGTCGATGATCGACGAGATGACGGCGGTCCTCGAACGGTGGGGCGACGATGACGCCATCGACACCGTGCTGGTGACGTCGAGCAGCGATCGCGCGTTCTGCGCGGGCGGCGACATCCGCGCCGTCCGCGAGTCGGTGCTCGACGGTGACGCGGCCGCGGTGGAGGCGTACTTCGAGAGCGAGTACCGACTCGATCAGCTCATCGCCGAATACCCGAAGCCCTATGTCGCGGTGATCGACGGCGCGGCGATGGGCGGCGGCCTCGGCATCAGCGTGCACGGAGAGGTGCGGATCGTCTCGGAGAAGGCGTTGATCGCGATGCCCGAGACCGCGATCGGATTCTTCCCCGACGTCGGTTCCACCTATTTTCTGCCGCGTCTCCCGCAGGGGATCGGCATGTGGTTGGCCCTCACCGGGACGAGGATCGGCGGCGCGGACGCGGTCGCGATCGGGCTGGCGACGCACTTCGTGCCGTCGTCGGCGATCCCCGGTGTCGTCGAGGCGATCCGTCACGGCGCACCGCTGCGCGAGGCACTCGAGGATCACCGGGGCCCGGTGACCACGGAGCTGCCGCTGCGAAAGATCGCCGAGTACTTCGATGATGTGAGCGTCGCGGGGATCATCGGCGGTCTCCGCGGCGCCGTCGGCGACGACTGGGCCGACGAGATGCTCGATCTGCTGACCACCGGCTCCCCGACGAGCCTGTGCGTGACGGCGCGGCTGATCGAGGAGGGCGCCGAGTCGTCGCTCGCCGAGTGCCTGGATCGCGAACTCGCCGCCGCCGTCCGCATCACGGCGCACCCGGATTTCGCCGAAGGCGTCCGGGCCGTCCTCGTCGACAAGGACCGCAGTCCGGCGTTCTGTCCGGCGACCGTCGAGGACGTCGCCCCCGAGGACGTCGCCGCGATCGTCCCGTAGTCCGGTCGCCGTACCGGGCCCGCGGTCAGCGGGCGAGTTCGAAGACGCCGCGCAGCGAGGCGGAGTCCGGTGGGGAGGGACGGTCGGCGGGGTCCTCGTGGGAGACGTCGTCGCTCGGGTCGAACGGGTTCGCTGTCGTCGCGAGCGCGTCGGGGCATTCGACGGTGCCCGCGGCCCCCGCCGGGGTCACGCGAGCGAGGCGCACGGTGCACCGCTGCGACGTGAAGTAGTCGCCGCCGTGGGAGACTCCGACGGTCGAGGTGAACGTGGAGTGCGGGGTGGTGACCTTTCCCCGCGGCCACGGCAGGACGCCGCGGGACAGGTTGACGCTGGGGAACTCGAGCAGCGCGCCCTCGCCGCGGGAGCCGCGGAATGTGAACAGCACGGTGTCGGGCGGGACCTGGGGGTCGGCGCTGCCGGTCTTGGTGAATCCGAGGCAGGTCGCGGAGCCGCCCTTGGTCCGCACCGAGATCCGCATGGTGCCGGTGCTGTAGCGCAGCGCGTACCCGGTGGTGTCGACCTTGCCGGACTCCGGCGTCTGCTCGCAGTCCGTTGCGGGGAGTCGTTCGGTGGACGCGGGTTCCCCGGCAGGCGCGGTCGGCGGCGCGGAGACGGCGGTCTCCTCGGCGGCCGGGCTGCACGCGGTCAGCGCGAGTGCGCCCGCACCGACGGCGATCACCGCGGCGGCCACACGTGCGGCCGTCGCGGTCGGACCCGTCGGCGGTCGCATCAGTCGGCCGCCGCCACGAGGGGCTCCAGGAGCAGGTCGGGGTGTTCGCGCTCGATGTACTGGAGTCGCCACTTGTCGGAGAACAGTGCCAGGATGGCGCCGTCGCTGCGGGTGAAGACCTCCACTCCGCGTTGGCGGTCGAGTTCCGGGGCGCTGCTCTCGTCGGTTCGTCGCGCCATCGCGTACCCGAGGGGTTCGACGACGGTGTCGACGTTGAACTCGGCCTTCATGCGGGCGGTGACGACCTCGAACTGCATGGGGCCGACGGCGGCCATCACCGGCGACGCGTCGCCCCGCAGATCGTTCCGGAGCACCTGGACGACGCCCTCGGCGTCCATCTGGTCGACGGCCTTGCGGAACTGCTTGTACTTGTCCGCGGTGGTGACGCGGAGCGCCGAGAAGTGTTCGGGGGCGAACGAGCCGATCGGCGGGAACTGGGCTCGCGGGTCGATGAACAGGGTGTCGCCCGGGGCGAGGGCTATCGCGTTGACGAGCCCGACCACGTCGCCGGGGTACGCCTTGTCGACCGTCGACCGGTCGCGGCCGAAGACGGCCTGCGCGTACTTCGTCGCGAACGGCTTTCCGGTCTGGGCATGCGTGACGACCATGCCGCGCTCGAACTCCCCGGAGACGATCCGCATGTAGGCGAGCCGGTCGCGGTGAGAGCTGTCCATACCGGCCTGCACCTTGAAGACGACGGCGCTGAACGGGTCGGTCACCTCGCGGTCGGTGCCGTCGACGGTCGTGCGCCCGTGCGGCGGGGGAGCGAACTCGACGAGTGCGTCGAGGAGCTGGCGGACGCCGAAGTTGAGCATCGCCGAGGTGAAGATCATCGGTGAGGTCTGCCCGGCCAGGAACATCTCCTGATCGTGGTCCTGACCGAGTTCGGCCAGCAGGTCGCTCTCCTCGCGCGCGGCCGTCCACGCATCGCCTTCGCGTTGGGCGGCCTCGTCGGCGTCCATCAGGATCTCGGGGGCGATCTTGGCGCCGCCGGCGGTGCGTTCGAAGTGGATGTACCGACCGGTGCGGCGGTCGAGGAGGCCGCGGTAGTCGCCGGCGATGCCGACCGGGACGTACAGGGGGGTGGGGATGAGGCCGATGCGTTCGTTGATCTCGTCGATCAACTCCAGCGGCGTCTGACCCGGTCGGTCCCATTTGTTGACGACGGTGATGACCGGGATGCCGCGGTGGCGGCACACCTGGAACAGTTTGAGCGTCTGCGGTTCGAGGCCCTTGGCGGCGTCGATCAGCATCACGGCGGCGTCGACTGCGGTGAGGACGCGGTAGGTGTCTTCGGAGAAGTCGGAGTGTCCGGGGGTGTCGACGAGGTTGATGACGAAGGGCGCGTCGGAGTCGTCGGCGGTGCCGGGCGTGTAGCTGAACTGCAGGGCGGTGGAGGTGACGGAGATCCCGCGGGCCTTCTCCATCTCCATCCAGTCCGAGACGGTCGAGCGGCGGCCGCCCTTGCCGTGTACCGCGCCGGCCTCGCTGATCATGTGGGCGTGCAGCGCGAGGGCCTCGGTCATCGTCGACTTGCCCGCGTCGGGGTGGGAGATGATGGCGAACGTGCGACGCCGCTTCACTTCGCGGTTGATGGCCTCGGAACTCACCCGCTCACGCTATCGGTTTGCGGTGGTCACGGGCAATTTCGGAGGGGTGTGACAGGTCGAGACCCAGGTGAGGGCGCGTGTCGTGGCGGGTCGGTGTCGTCGCTCGCCTGATCTCGACGGCAGCGACCTACTCGAACGGGATGGGCGGCATCGTGACCACCTGCGCGGCGTAGCTGAGGCCGGCGCCGTAACCGAGCAGCAGGGCGGTGTCGCCGGGTTTGGCTGCGCCGGTCGACAGGAGGTCCTCCATCGCCAGGGGGATCGACGCGGCCGACGTGTTCCCGGTCGTCTCGATGTCGTTCGCGATGACCGTCGACTCGCCGAAGCCCAGACTCCGGGCGAGGAGTTCGTTGATCCGGGAGTTGGCCTGGTGGGGGACGAAGACGTCGACCTCGGAGGTGTCGATCTTCGCGACCTCGAGGGCGCGCTGGGCGGCCTTGCCCATCTCGAAGGCGGCCCACCGGAAGACGGCGGTGCCCTCGAGGCGGAGGTATGGGCGGTTCTCGATGTCGCCGCCGTCCATGTAACTGATCCAGTCGATGTCCTGGCGGATGGCGCTGAACTGGGTGCCGTCGCTGCCCCAGACCACGGGTCCGAGGCCCTGCTCGGGCGTCGGGCCCACCACCACGGCTCCGGCGCCGTCGCCGAAGATGAAGCAGTTGCCGCGGTCGGTCATGTCGAGGGTCACCGACAGCTGTTCGGCGCCGATCACCAGGACGTTGCTCGCGCTGCCGCCGCGGATCATGTCTGCGGCCAGGCCCATCGCGTAGCCGAAGCCCGCGCAGCCGACCGTCACGTCGAATGCGGGGACGCCGTTGGCGCCGAGCTCGGTGGCGATCTTGACGGCGCCCGCGGGTGTGAGCAGCAGGTGGGTGTTGGTCGCCAGGATCACCGCGTCGATGTCGGAGCCGGACAGGAGTGCATTCGCGATGGCCTTGCGGCCGGCGTTGACGCCCATCTCGACGACGGTTTCGTCGCGCCGCGCGAAGCGGCGACTCTTGATGCCGGTCCGCGTGTAGATCCATTCGTCGGACGAGTCGATGCTCTGGCAGATCTCGTCGTTGGTGACGACGCGTTCGGGACGGTGAGCACCGATCCCGAGCATGCCGATCTTCTGTGTTCCGACGGCTTCGGCGAGTACGGCCATGAACTGATCTCCCACTTCTCCGGGTGTGCGGTGGCGCACATGCTCTGTCGACGTTCTCATGCGTCACGGGTTACCGAGAAGTAGCCGCGCGGCGGCGCGCCCGCCCGCCCGGCCGCTACCGTTGCCGGTATGTCTGTCGCCACCACACGGCTGTTGCTGCTGGGTGCGGTGGGTCTGTTCGAGCCGGTGAACGGTTACCAGATCCGCCGTGAACTCGTGTCGTGGCGTGTCGACGAGTGGGCGAGCATCCGGCCGGGGTCGATCTATCACGGTTTGCGCCGACTCACCGAGCAGGGGCTGCTGGCGCGATCCGTCGTCGACGACGGATCGCGGCCGGCCGCGGTCTACGAGTTGACGGCCGCGGGGCGCGACGAACTCGAGGCGGGGATCGTCGCGGCCGTCACCGCGGTGAACGTCTTCGACCGACATGAGTTTCAGGCCGGCTTCGGTCTGTTGCCGATGCTCGGTGAGCAGCGCTCGGTCGCAGCGCTCACCGATCGGCGGGAGGCACTGCGCACGGCGATCGGGGAGATGCTTCCGCCGGGGACCGACGACCGTGTTCCGGCCCACTCGGTCAGGAGCCTGCAGCTGTGGCGGCAGTTCGCCGAGTTGGAGCTGTGGTGGCTCGACGGCGTCCTGGCCGACGTCGCCGCGGGTGAGTTGTCCTTCGACTCGGGTGCGGATCGGCCGCCTCACCCCTACGCTCAAATTTGACTACTTTGCGCGGGGTGCGTGAGGGCCACACAACGCAGGAGGAATCCGCATGATCCATGCACGCGGGCTCGCGGCGACGTTCGTGACCGGGAAGGGCAGACGGCAGCGGGAGGTGCGTGCGGTCGACGGGGTCGACCTCGACGTGGCGGAGGGCGAGGTCGTCGGCTTCCTCGGACCCAACGGGGCCGGTAAGACGACCACGCTCCGCATGTTGACGACGCTCCTGCGGCCGACCGCGGGCACCGCGACGGTCAACGGATTCGACGTCGCGACGCAGTCGGTCCAGGTGCGCCGCAGCATCGGGTACGTCTCGCAGGCCGGGTCGACGTTCTCGCAGGCGCTCGCCGGCGACGAGGTGGCCGACCACGGACAGTTGTACGGGATGAGCCGGCGCGCGGCCGTGGCGCGCGGCCGGGAACTGTTCACGAGCCTTCAGCTCGACGGACTGTGGGATCGGATGCCCAAGAACATGTCCGGCGGGCAGCGCCGTCGGCTCGACATCGTGATGGGTCTCATCCACGACCCCACGCTGGTGTTCCTCGACGAGCCGACGACCGGGCTGGACCCGCAGGCGCGCGCCAACCTGTGGGAGCACATCGCGGCGCTGCGAACCAGGCGGGGCGCCACGGTCTTCCTGACCACCCACTATCTGGACGAGGCCGATGCGCTCTCGGACCGCATCATGATCATCGACAACGGTGTCATCGTCGCCTCCGACACCCCGGAGAACCTCAAATCGCAGGTCTCGGGCGATCTGGTGCACCTCGGGTTCGCGTCGGCCGAGCCGGTGTCCCGCGCCGCGTCGGCCCTCGAGAACGTCGGCGCCACCGAGATCGAGACGGACGGATCCGGGGTGACCGCTCGCGTCCGCGGATCGGCCAAGGTGATCCCCGGACTGCTCCGGGAACTCGCCGCAGGCGGAGACGCACTGGAGGAGGGCGACGCACTGGAGGAGATCGAGATCAAACGCCCGACGCTCGACGACGTCTTCCTGACCCTGACCGGACGCAGCCTGCGCGACGCGGAGGCCGCCGTCGACCCGACCGACGAGGAGACCGACCGATGATGAGCTTCCTGCGCGAGTCGTACATCGTGTTCCGCAGGCAACTGCGGATGAACCTGCGGAATCCGGCGTGGGTGCTGATCGGGATCATGCAGCCGGTGCTCTACCTGGTGTTGTTCGGGCCGCTGCTCAAACCGATCGTCGCCTCGTTCCCGAACGCCGGCGACAACGCCTACACGTTCCTGGTCCCCGGTCTGCTCGTGCAGTTGGGCATGTTCGGGGCGATGTTCGCCGGCTTCGGACTGATCGGCGAATGGCGGGAGGGGGTCATCGAGGCCGAACGCGTGACTCCGGCGAGCCGGACGGCGCTCCTGTTCGGTCGGCTGCTGCGCGACCTCATCCAGTTGTTCGTTCAGGCGCTGATCCTCGTCGGCCTCGGTTTCGCGATGGGCATGCGCGGGTCGATCATCGGCGTGATCGTCGGCATCGTCGTGACGCTCCTGATCGGCGGCGCCTGCGCGGCCGCGTCGAACGCCCTGGCCCTGTCGACCAAGAGCGAGGACGTGATGGCGCCGGTCCTCAACATGGTGATGATGCCGGTGCTGCTGCTCTCGGGCATCCTGCTGCCGATGACCCTTGGGCCGGCGTGGCTCACCCGGATCTCGGACTTCATGCCCTTCCGCTACGTCGTCGACGCGGCGCGCAGCTCATTCCTCGGCGACGTCGCCGGCTCCCAGGTCGCGTGGGGGCTGCTCGCCGCGGTGATCATGAGTGCACTGGGACTGTGGTGGGGCACCGCGGTGTTCCGCCGCGAGAACGCCTGACCTGGTCAGTCGACGATGCCGGCCAGGTGCGCCGGCAGCGGGCCGGCATCGGCGCCGTCGCCGAGACCGTCGAACGAGGTGATCGTCGGGGCCGGCGGCAGGGTCGCGACCATGCCTGCATAGCTCAGTCCGGCACCGAATCCGAGGACGAGGGCGAGCTGCCCGCCGGCGGCCTTCCCGGTCGCGAGCATCTCCTCGATGGCCAGCGGGATGGATGCGGCCGAGGTGTTCGCGGTGTTCTCGATGTCGTTGGCCATCGGCAGGTCGTCGCGCAGGCCGAGGTTCTTCTTCATCAGGTCGTTGATGCGCGCATTGGCCTGGTGCGGGACGAAGACCTCGATGTCCTCGGGGCCGGCACCCGACTCGGTGAGCAGCTTGGTGAGCGCCTTGGGCAGCGTGATCGCGGCCCACCGGAAGACCCGCGGGCCCTCCATGCTGATGACCATCCGGCCGACCGGGTCGGTCGAGGAGTCCTTGTCCTGGTACTCCACCGACCGCGCCATGTACTCGACGGTGTCGAAGTTCTGTTTGATCGCCTCGGCGTTCTCGCCGTCGGACCCGGAGACGACCGGCGAGATCCCGTTGGTCTCGGTGGGGCCCACCACGACGGCACCGGCGCCGTCGCCGAAGATGAATCCGGTGGAGCGGTCGGTGGGATCGAGGCCCACCGACATCGTCTCGACACCGATGACGACGGCGTAGGTCGCGCTGCCCGCGCGGATCGCGTCGGCGGCGACGCCCAGGGCGTAACCGAAGCCGCCGCACCCGGCGGCGACGTCGAAGGCGGGGATGCCGTTGAGCCCGATGTCGTGCGCGACGATGGGGGCGCCGTGCGGCACATTGCTGGGCCAGCTGCTGGTGGCCAGGACCAGCAGGTCGATCTTGTCGCGGTCGATCCCCGAGTTGGTCACCGCGCGGTCGGCCGCGGCGGACGCCATCGACCGCAGCGTCTCGTCGCCGCTGATCCACCGGCGGTTGTGGATCCCACTGCGCTCGAAGATCCACTCGTCGGAGGAGTCCAGCACGCGGCACAGCTGATCGTTGGTGATCAGTCGCTGGGGCCGGTACGCGCCGATGCCCAGCATCGACACGTTCGCGTGACCCGAGGGAGTAACCAGAGTCGCCAAGATGTCCGTCCTCGTCGTCGATTCCGGCAGTCGGGTGTGCCGGATACTCGATGGTGATTCTACGACCGACCGGATCGCCCGGCGGCGCAGGCTGCCGTGTCGCGGCACGAACCCGTCATGCCGGCGGGTCCACCGTGGCCGCGATCGGTGCCCGGCCGCCCGTGTCGTCCCTGGCCAGGAAGGTCATCGCGCCGCCGGCGACCGACAGGACGCAGGCCATCGCGAAGACGAGCCAGAAGCCGCCGACGGCGGCGACGAGCCCCGCCCCGAGGACCGGTCCGATCAGCTGGCCGAGGGCCGCCGACACGTTGACGATCCCGAGGTCGCGACCGTGATCCTCCACGCGCGGCAGCAGATCGGTCGCGAACGCCAGCCCGACGGTCATGAACGCGCCGTAACCGATCCCCATGAGGGCGGCGGCCGCGAGTGTCGCGGCGAACGTCGGGTGCACGACGATCACGATGCCCGAACACGCCTGGATCAGCGCGGAGACGACGGTGAGGATGCGGCGGTGCCCGCGACGGTCGGACACCGTCCCGAAGATCACCGAGCTGCCGACGACGAAGACGGTGTAGACGACGATGAGCAGCAGCAGGTTGCCCTCGGCGGCGTCCTTGTCCTGGTGCAGGCCGTACAGCAGGAAGAACAGGAACAGCGACGTTCCGAGCGCGTTGCCGATGTTGCCGACGAGCCGGCCGCCGAGCATCCAGCAGAAGTCGCGGTCGCGCAGCGACGCCCAGCGGGGCGCCGAAGCGCCCGACTCGCGGTCCGGGGCGGCCAGTTCGCTGCGGGGCGCGACCGGGTCGGGCAGACCGAAGGACGCCCACGTGCCGATCGCCGCGACGAGCAGCGCGAGCACCAGATAACCGGAGAGCACGCTCAGACCCAGCAGCACCACGACGCCGACGCCGAGGACGATGCCGAGCGCCTGAGACGACCCGATCGACGCCGATGCGGTGCCGCGGCGGTCGGGCGCGAGCTGATCGGGGATCATCGCGGTGAAGGCGGCCGAGGCGACGGCCACCCCCACGGAGACGCCGATCCAGCAGATCGCGACCAGCCACGGCTGGTGGGCGAGTCCGGTGAGGACCAGGAAGATCGCCGTCCCCCAGCAGCCGCCGAGGGCCCACACGCGGCGTCGGCCGCCGAGCCGGGCGGGGAGCCGGGAGCCGTCGGTCCGGTCGGACGCGTGCCCCGCCAGCGGTCCGGCGATCACCGCGACGAGGCCGCCGATCCCGAGGACCAGCCCGGAGACGACGACGCCGTGGATCCACCGGTCGCCGTCCTCGGACGTCTGGGAGTCGAGCTGCAGGGGCAGGAGCAGCTGCAGCGGAGTCAGCTGCGCCATCCAGATGACCAGCCACGCGAGGGTGAACAGGGTCATCCAGCGGCGGCCGGTCGTTCCGGCCCCGGGTCCGGTCATGCGCGGTTCCCGGCGATCACGGCGCGGTACCAGTCGTACGACGCCTTCGGGGTGCGCGCGGCCGTCTCGAAGTCGACGTGCACGAGGCCGAAGCGCTGGGTGAAGCCGTCGGCCCATTCGAAGTTGTCGAGCAGGGACCACACCGTGTACTCCTCGACGTTCGCGCCGCGGGCGATCGCCTCGCCGACGGCGCGGATGTGGCCGTCGAGATAGTCGATGCGGTCGGCGTCGTCGATCCGGCCGCTCGGTGCGTCGGGTTCGGGGAACGACGCCCCGTTCTCGCTGACGATCAGCGGTGGCAGATCCCGGTAGCGCTCGGTGAAGTCGACCAGGAGCGCGGTCAGCGATTCGGGAACGATGGGCCACTCGTCGCCGAATCCGGTGACGGGCGCGTTCGGCGTCGGCACCATGTCGAAGGGGATGGGGTTGTCGTCGCCGCTCGGCGCGGTCACGGTGGTCGGGTTGTAGAAGTTGACGGCGTAGAAGTCGCGGGCGGCGCTGATGAGGTCGAGGTCGCCGTCGCGGACGGGCATCTGCAGGCCGTAGCTCGTCAGGTCGGGGTATTCGCCGGTGAGGATCGGGTCGGCGAAGATCCGGTTGTGCAGCAGGTCGTAGGCGGCGACGGCGGCATGGTCGGCGGGGTCGTCGCGCAGCGGTCGCACGTGGGTGTGGTTGTTGGCCACGCCGACGGCCCGGGCCCCGGCGCCGCGGAGCACGTCTGCGGCCAGGCCGTGAGCGAGCAGCTGGTGGTGGGCGGTCGGGAGGGCGTCGAAGAGCAGGAGTTCGCCGGGCGCCAGCTCGCCGACGGCGTACCCCTGCAGCGTCGTCATCGCGGGTTCGTTGATCGTGTACCAGTGCGCGACGCGGTCGCCGAGTCGGTCGGCGACGAGGCGGGTGTAGTCGGCGAAGCGGGCGGCGGTGTCGCGGTCGAGCCATCCGCCGCGTTCGTGGACCGGGAGCGGCAGATCCCAGTGGAACAGCGTGGGGAACGGGGTGACGCCGGCCGCCAGGAGATCGTCGACGAGGCGCGAGTAGTAGTCCAGGCCCGCGGCGTTCGCCGGCCCCGAGCCGTCGGGTTGGACGCGTGTCCACGAGATCGAGAACCGGTAGCGGTCGAGGCCGAGCCCGGCGGCGAGCGCCACGTCCTCGGCCCATCGGTGGTAGCTGTCGGGGCCGGGTTCGGCCGTGGACCCGTCGAGCACCTTGCCCGGGGTGTCGACCCAGGAGTCCCAGATCGATCGGCCGCGGCCGCCTTCGGCGCGGGCGCCCTCGATCTGGAAGGCGGCCGTGGCCGCCGACCAGCGGATCGGTCGGGGGAGGGTCGGTACGGGGTGAGGGGTGATGTCGGCCGCTGTCATGGGGCGTCGCTCCTTCGCTCCGGCTCGGCGTCGATCACACGCCGTCGACGAGGTCCCGTCGATCCGGCCGTGTTGATCGAACGATCAAGATGTGGTCGTCGTCATCATCGCCGATCAGCCGGCGGCGTGCGGCCGATCGCGCGAATCGGCAGCCGGCCGCCCGTCGACGGGACGGAGCGGAGGTCCCCGTCTACCAGGAGTGGACGGTGTTCTGTGCGGACTCGAGGCCCCGCGTCACCAGGAGTTCGGCGGCGTCGACCCCGGCAGCGATCAAGAGGTCGACGTCGGCCTGCGCGGCCCCGGGAAAGGGCTTGAGGACGAAGTCCGCGGGATCCTGACGCCCCGGCGGACGTCCGATGCCGAGCCGCACCCGCAGATAGTCGCGCGTCCCGACCGCCTGGGAGATCGACCGGAGACCGTTGTGGCCGCCTTCGCCGCCGCCGCGCTTGAGCCGGACTGCGCCGAAGTCGATGTCGAGCTCGTCGTGCAGCACGATCATGTCGTCGGGGGCGACGGAGTAGTACGTCGCCAGCGGGCCGATCTGCCTGCCGGTGACGTTCATGTACGTCCGCGACTTGGCGACCAGGACCGGCTCGCCGCCGATCCGCACGGTCGCCGTGAGAGCGCCGGAGCGCTTGTGCACGGAGAACTTCTCGCCATACGAGGAGACCAGGCCGTCGGCGACCATCGCGCCGACGTTATGCCTGGTCTTCTCGTAAGCGGGACCGGGATTACCCAGCCCGATGATGAGCTTCACAATCGAAGGTCCGCGAGGATCACTCCTCCTCGGCGGCCTCACCCTCGGCGGCCTCGGCCTCGCCGTCCTCCTCATCGGGCTCCGGCGCGGCCTTCTGAACCTCGACGGCGACCAGGAGGCTCTCCGGGTCGGTGATCAAGGTGCTGCCCGCGGGCAGTTCGACCTCGCCGGCGTGGATGTTGGTCGGGGCCTCGAGGTCCTGGACCGACACGACGACGTTCTCGGGGATGTTGAGGGCGTCGGCCTCGATCTCCAGGTAGTTGGCCTCCTGGATGACCAGGGTGCCCGACTTCGACGTGCCCTCGACGAGGATGCCCACCTCGACGATGACCTTCTCGCCGCGCTTCACCAGGAGCAGATCGACGTGCTCGATGTAGTTGCGGATCGGGTGGACGTCCACCTGGCGGGTCAGCGCGAGCTGCTTCTTGCCGTCGATGTCGAGTTCGACGACGGCGTTCACGCCGTTGTTGCGCAGGATCGCGGACAGTTCGCGGTTCGGGAGCAACAGGTGCTCGGGGGTCTGGCCGTGGCCGTAGAGAACGGCGGGGATCTGTCCGGCGACACGGGCGCGGCGCGCGGCGCCCTTGCCCCGGCCTTCGCGGATGGTGACGGCGAGCTGCGGTGCAGTGGCCATGAGATTCTCCTCGGGTCGTGTGAACGGTCGTCAGGTGGCGCCCCAGCGTCTGCACCCACGCGGCCACGACCCGGACCGAGGCCCGAAGAACGATGCCGGTCGCGCCGATAACGGTGATCGAATCACCCTCGCCGAGACAACGTCGACCAGAATACCATCGACGCATGACCTCCCAGAAACCGACCGCTCTCGTCCACGACTTCTTCGTCGACCTCGCACAGCAGCGGATCGAGGCCGCCCTGTCGAGAGTCGACGAGCAGATCGTCTACACCAACGTCGGGTTGCCGACGGTCCGCGGCAAACGCCGCTTCGCCGCCGTGATGCGCGCCCTCGGGCGTGACCGACTCTCGTTCGACCTGGAGATCCGGGCGATCAGTGCCGACGACGACGGCGTCGTGCTCACCGAACGCATCGACGAGATCGGCGTCGGACCGTTCCGGATGCAGTTCTGGGTGTGCGGCCGCACCGAGGTCCGTGAAGGACGGATCACGCTGTGGCGCGACTACTTCGACTTCCTCGCATGTACGCGAGGATTCCTTCGTGGCGTCGTCGGCATCGTCGTCCCCGCCGCGCGCCGCCCGCTGCACCGCCCGCTGTCCGCGGTGCTCACATCCGTCGACTGACGGTGGCGACCGCAGCCTGCCGCGGTCGTCAGAGGATCTCGTCGACCGCGGAGGCCGGCCGCGCGAGCCGGGTGCCCTTGTCGGTGATGACGAACGGGCGCTCCACCAGGATCGGGTGGGCCACCATCGCGTCGAGGATCTCGTCGTCCGACGCCGCAGCGAGGTTCAACTCCTTGTAGAGCGACTCCTTGGTGCGCACGGCCTGCGACGGCGTGAGCCCGGCATCGGCGAACATCGCCGCCAACTGCTCCCGGTCCCATCCGGTGTCGAGGTACTTGACGATCGTCGGCTCGATCCCGGCGTCGCGAATCGCGGCGAGCGTGGTGCGCGACGTCGAGCATCGGGGATTGTGATAGATCTTTGCGTCCACCCGTCCACCGTACGTCGAGCCTCACGCGCACCGGAACGCTATGCCCGGTGTGTGACATTCTCCGCAGCGGTCCGGCCCGGAGGCCCGGACCGTCGCAGCCCTATGCGATCCCGTTGAACAGGCTCGTGACCGAACCGTTCTCGAAGACCTCCTGAATGGTCCGAGCCAGCAGCGGCGCGATCGACAGCACGGTGAGGTTGTCGAACCGCTTCTCCTCCGGAATCGGCAGGGTGTCGGTGGTGATGACCTCCTCGGCGCCGCAGCTCGCGAGGCGCTCGGCCGCCGGATCGGAGAAGACGCCGTGCGTCGTCGCGATGATCACGTCGCCGGCACCGGCCTCCTTGAGGACGGTCACGGCGCCCGCGATGGTGCCGCCGGTGTCGATCATGTCGTCGATGAGCACGCAGGTCTTGCCCGCGACCTCGCCGACCACCCGGTTCGACTTGATCTGGTTCGGCACATCGGGGTCGCGGGTCTTGTGCACGAACGCCATCGGCGCACCGTCGAGGGCGTCGGCCCACTTCTCGCCGACCTTGACGCGACCGGCGTCGGGCGAGACCACGCAGATGTTGTCGGTCCCGTACTTGGTCCGCACGTACTCGGCGAGCTGACCCTGCGCGTGCATGTGGTCGACGGGGCCGTCGAAGAATCCCTGGATCTGATCGGTGTGAAGGTCGACCGTCACGATGCGGTCGGCGCCGGCGGTCTTGAACAGATCGGCGATGAGGCGGGCCGAGATCGGCTCGCGACCGCGGTGCTTCTTGTCCTGCCGCGCGTACGGGTAGAACGGGATGATCGCGGTGATGCGCTTGGCCGACCCGCGCTTGAGCGCGTCGATCATGATGAGCGTCTCCATGACCCACTGGTTCATCGGGTACGGGCAGCTCTGCAGGACGAAGGCGTCCGACCCGCGGACCGACTCCTCGAAGCGGACGAAGATCTCGCCGTTGGCGAAATCCCGCGCCGTCTGCGGAGTGACGGGAACGCCCAGCTCGTCCGACACCGCCTGCGCCAGCTCGGGGTGCGCCCGGCCTGCGAACAGCATCAAATTCTTACGATTGTCGGTCGTCCAAGTCATGGGTGGCTCGTTCTCTCCTCGACGGTCGGCTGCCCGGGGGTCACCGGATCTTCACTCATTGTGCTGTGCGGTCCGCGCGGCGTCCGCGGCAGGGGTCCCGGGACGCTTCGTCACGACCCAGTCGGCGATGTTCCGCTGCGCACCGGCCGACACGGCGAGCGCGCCCGGGGGAACGTCGTCTCGAAGTACGGTACCGGCCCCGGTGTACGCGCCGTCGCCGATTGTCAGGGGAGCGACGAACATGTTGTCGCTGCCCGTGCGGCAGTGTGAACCGATCACCGTCCGGTGCTTGTCCACGCCGTCGTAGTTCACGAACACGCTCGACGCCCCGATGTTGGTGTGCTCGCCGATCTCCGCATCGCCGACGTACGTCAGGTGCGGCACCTTGGTCCCGGTCCCGATCCGGGCGTTCTTGGTCTCCACGAAGGTGCCGATCTTGCCGTCCGCACCCAGCACCGTCCCCGGCCGCAGATAGGCGAACGGACCGACGGTCGCGCCGGCGCCGATGTGCGCGTCCGAGCCGTGCGTGCGGATGACGCTCGCGCCCTCGCCGACGACCACCCCGGTGAGGGTCGTGTCGGGGCCGACGACGGCGTCGTCGGCGATTCGCGTTCCGCCGCGCAACTGCGTCCCGGGCTCGATGCGCACGTCCTGACCGATCTCCACGTCGACGTCGATCCACGTGGTGGCGGGGTCGACGACCGTGACGCCCGCCAGCAGGTGGCCGCGGACGATGCGGCGGTTGAGTTCGGCGCCCAGTTCGGCGAGTTGAGCGCGGTCGTTGCACCCGGCGACGACCGCCGGGTCGGTGACCGTGAACGCGTGGACGGGAAGGTCGGCCGCCCGGGCGATCGACACCAGGTCGGTGATGTAGTACTCGCCCTGGACGTTGTCGGTCGACAGGCTCGCGATGCCCGTCCGCAGCAGATCGGCGGAGAACGCGTAGATGCCGGCGTTCACCTCGGAGATGGCGAGTTCGGCCGCCGTCGCATCCTTGTGCTCGGTGATCGCCAGCACGTCCGAGCCGGGGCCGTCGGCCCGCACGATGCGGCCGTACCCCGTCGGGTCGTCGGCGATGAAGCTGGTCAGGGTCACCGCGGTCGGGAGTCCGGGCTCGGCGCGCAGGTGCTCGGCCACGAGGTCGGACAGCGTCTCGCCGTCGAGCAGCGGGGCATCGGCAACCGTGACGATCACGGTGCCGTCGAAGTCGTCGGGGAGTCCGGTCATGCCGGCGCGCGCCGCATCGCCGGTGCCCAGCGGTTGATCCTGTTCGGCGATCACCACGGTGCGGCCGAGTTGCTCGGCGATGCCGTCGATCTCCGCGCTCACGCGTTCGCGTTCGTGACTCACGACGGCGACGAGGTGGTCGGGTTCCAGCTGCGCGGCGCCGTGCAGGGCGTGGCCGACCAGCGTCCGGCCGCCGATCTCGTGCAGGATCTTCGGCGTCTTCGACTTCATGCGGGTGCCGGCGCCGGCGGCCAGCACGATGACTGCGATGCTCTCGGTCGGCTGGGCTGACGGCTGGTCGGTCATCGAAGTGCCTCCGCGTTCTGCGTCTCGTGAGCGATTGGTCGAGGCCGGGAGTGCCGGGGGCCCGGCGCCGGCGGCGGGGCGCTCCGGTCGGGCCGCCCCGGAGCATCGTACTCGGGACGACGATCGTGGGACGGCGACCTCGGGGCAGGCGCGCGTCGCTGTCGACTCCCTCGGGCCGCGGCGCCGGGGGACGCTGTGGCAGAATCGGCGAGGCGATATTCCGCCATGGTGTAATGGCAACACTCCTGATTTTGGTTCAGGCATTCCAGGTTCGAGTCCTGGTGGCGGAGCAGGCGGCCGCGAGGCATACCGGACCGAGACATACGGGACGGGGCATACGGGGGCGGGGCATACGGGGACGGGGTCGGGTGACGCGCGTCATGTTATGGTCGCATCGAATCGACCAGGGGGAGACGACATGAAGAAACGGTTGACGGGGGCTGTTCTCGCGCTCGGCATTGCCGGAGGTGCCTCGCTCGTCGCGGGTGCCACGGTCGGCAGCGGTGAGGCCGCCGCGATGCCCTACATCGTGTGCAGCGGCGCGGCGTGCACGAATTACGGCGACATGCCGGGTATCGGGATGGGTCAGTACCGGTGCCCCAATGGCCTGGTCTATCCGTCGATCGCCGTGGTGATGCCGCATTCGACCGCGCCGGTGATGCCGGTCAACTGCCCGTCGCCGCCCAACCTCTTCGGCTGACCGGACCACGCGGCTGCGGCCGGGACCAGCGATCTTCCATGTTCGGGAATGAACCCGCGTAGTTGCCTGTTCGGACAGGTAAGCGCCTCGACGGGAGGCGCACCAACCGAATGGGGAGCAGGTCATGGCCTTCACCGCCGACGAGATCGAGTACATCCGAACCCAGCCGCTGGCACGAGTCGCGACGGTGTCCGCCGACGGGCAGCCGGACGCCGTTCCGGTCGGTTTCCAATTCGACGGCCGAGACTTCTACATCGGCGGATACGACCCGACCAACACCCGACGGGCGCGCAACATCCGCAGCGGGAACCACAAGGTGGCCCTGGTCATCGATGATCTGGCGAGCACCCGACCGTGGGTACCGCGCTATCTCCGCGTCTACGGCACCGCCGAACTGGTGAGTCATCGCGGTCAGGACATCATGAAGGTCACGCCGGTCACGTCGTGGAGCGTCAACATCGACGGCGGAATTCCGGCGGGTGGGCCCAGCTACACCCCGAAGAAGACGGTGCACGCCCGTGCCTGATCCGGCGAGTCCGGCCGATCACCGCGACGAGGTTGTCGACCGGGTCGACGGGGCGCAGGATCCTAGCCGGGATGCGACGAACGCCGCGATGGTGCGGGTGGCGCGCCTGCACAGGCTCCTGGCTCACCACCTCCTGCGCCGAGTCGACCTGCATCCGGGGCAGGAGCTCATCATGTTCGAGCTCTGGGATCGCGGGCCACAACGGCAGGCCGACCTCGTGGACGCCCTCGACTCGGACTCCGCGACGATCACCCGCGCCGTGCGCCGATTGGAGACCGCCGGCCTGGTCCGTCGTGAACCGAGTCCGGACGACCGCCGCGCGACCATCATCTCGACCACCTCGCACGGATCGGCCCTGCGGGTGCCGACCGAGGCCGTGTGGCGAGAGATCGAGCGCCTCACGCTCGTGGACGTCGACGCCGACGACCGAACGCGATTCGCCGGCGTCCTTCATCGAATAGAGGAGAACCTACTCCGGGCCCTCGCAGAGGAAAGAGCTATTGTCAAGACCTGTGGATGAGGTTGTTTCAGGCAGCCTCCTGCTGGTCGGGTGAGACGGTGCCGGGTTCGACGAGTTCGCCGTTTTTGAAGGTAGCGCCGGCCCGGACGAGAGCGACGAGGTGGGGTGCGTTGACGGCCCGCCATTTCGTCTGTGCGGCTTCGATGAGTTTGTAGGCCATCGCCAGTCCCGCGGCCCGTGAGCCGGGGCCCTTGGTCACCTTGGTGCGCAACCGGACCGTGGCGAAGGTCGACTCGATCGGGTTGGTCGTGCGCAGATGAATCCAGTGCTCGGCCGGGTAACGGTAGAACTCCAGCAGCACATCAGCGTC
>NZ_AUHE01000008.1 GCF_000423025.1 Gordonia shandongensis DSM 45094 | reverse complement strand
CGTCCTCGACACGGCGGTGCGGGGCCTGTTCGGCACGTGCTCCTGGGTCGGCTGTGATCGGCCCGCGTGGCGGTGCGATCTGGATCATGTCACCGAATACAACCACACCGACCCCGGTTCGGGTGGGCCGACGTGTGCATGCAACCTCAACCCCAAATGCCGCTTCCACCACGGCCTGAAAACCCACACCCGCGGCTGGCTCGACGACCAGATCACCGACGCCCACGGCACCGTCTGGACCGAGATCACCACCCCCGAAGGCATCACCGTCCGCCGGCAGGCCGCCAACACCTGGCTGCTCCCCGAACTCGGCATGCTCCCCTGCGACCACAACACCCCCACCGGGGCGACACGCCGAACAACCGGACACGCCGAGAACGCACCAAAACGCACACGGACCCGTCTCGAGGCCAAACACCGATACCGAATGCAGCAACGGGCGATCAACCGCCGCCACCGCGAAACCGAAGAAGCACTCGCCGCACTCGACGCCGGAGACGACGATCCGCCACCCTTCTGAGCACCTCGATGTCAGACCTTCGTTCTACAGTCCGAGCATGTCCGCACCGCAGCTGTCGTTCGACGATCTCCCCGAATCCGACGACTTCGCTCGATCCCCGTTGCGTCAGACCACGTTCGTGGTCGTGGACTTGGAGACCACGGGCGGCAGTCCGGACACCGACGGGGTCACCGAGATCGGTGCGGTGAAGATCCGCGGTGGCGAGGTGTTGGGCGAGTTCGCCACCCTCGTCGACCCGGGCCGATCGATCCCGCCGCAGATCACCACCCTGACCGGGATCACGTCCGCGATGCTCACGGATGCCCCGCGTATCGAGTCGGTGTTCCCGGCGTTCGTCGAATTCGCGGGCACCGCGGTGCTCGTCGCGCACAATGCCCGCTTCGACATGGGCTTCTTGCGCGCGACGGCACGCCGGATGAACCTCCCGTGGAATCCGCACTCGCTGTGCACTGTTGCGATGGCGCGCCGCATCCTCACCCGACAGGAGGCGCCGACGGTCAAACTCTCCGCACTGGCCGAACTGTTCGACGTCAGTGTGCGCCCGACTCACCGTGCTCTCGACGATGCCCGGGCCACCGTCGACGTATTCCACGGTCTCCTCGAACGCGTGGGAAACCGTGGTGTGCACACCTACGGCGACCTCACCTCGTATCTCCCGCGGGCCACTCCTGCGATGCGAGCCAAACGTTCGCTCGCCGACGGGCTGCCCCGACGGCCGGGCGTCTACCTGTTTCGCGGTCCGGGCGACGAGGTCCTCTACATAGGGACGGCCGTCGACCTTCGGCGCCGAGTGTCGGGCTATTTCAACGGATCCGACTCCCGCCGCCGCATCGCCGATCTGGTCGACCTCACCGTCCGCGTCGACCACGTGGAGTGCGCACACGCTCTCGAGGCGGCGGTCGCCGAACTCAGGCTCCTCGGGGTGCACAAGCCGCCGTTCAATCGACGCTCACGCAATCCGGGCCGCGGCTGGTGGATCGTGCTCACCGAGGAACGATTCAGCCGTCTGGCGGTGTCGCGCAAGCCCGGCCGTTGCGCCATCGGCCCGGTGTCCACCCGCGGCGCGGCCGCCGAGATCGCCGACGTGATCGCCGGCGCGGTGGGTCTGCGCACGTGCACCACCGCGTTGAAGACCGCCTCCCACCACTGGTGCGAGGGCGACGCGCACGCCGACGAACTCCCCGACCCGCTCGTGGCCACCGTCCCCGGCCGCTGCCGGGCCGCGTCCGAGCGGCCTCAGACGCTGCCGGACTACCTGCGTCGAACGGAGGCCGCGCGCACCCTCATCGAAGGCCGCTGCGACGAGGTGCTCGCCGCGTTGGAGGGTCGCCTCACGCTGCTCGCCGACGCACACCGCTTCGAATCCGCGGCCCGCGCCCGCGACCGGCTGTCGGCCGCCGTCGACGCTCTCGCGCGAACCCAGCGTCTCGCCGCGCTGGCCTCGGCACCGGAACTCGTCGCAGCGCACCCCGACGGCGACGGCGGCTGGGATGTGAGTGTCGTCCGGCACGGTCGGCTGGCCGGATCGGCGCACATCGAACGCGGTGTGGCACCGCTTCCGGTGATCGATCGTCTACGCGCCTCGTCGACCACCGTCCTGGCGCCCGCCGACGATGCCGGCCCCCTCGCCGGCGCTCCGGCCGAGGAGCTGTCGCTGATCGAACGGTGGCTGTGCCGAACCGGCACGCGGCTCATCTCGCTCGACGGCGAACTCGGCATGCCTCTCCGCTCGGCACAGCGGTGGTCGTCGTTCTCCGCTGCAGCCCGCTCGGCCCGCGAGTCGAAGGACGAAGCCACGCGGGCGTCGACACGAGCCGCCGGGCATTAGAGTCGAACCATGATCACCGCCATCGTGCTCATCGGAGCCGACATCCACCAGATCCCCGAGACCGCGCAGGCAGTCGCCGACATTCCCGGGGTCACCGAGGTCTACTCGTGTGCCGGCGACGTCGACCTCATCGCCAAAGTACGTGTCCGCGACCACGAGGAGATCGCATCGGTGGTCACCGGTCGCATCAACCGGCTGCCCGGCGTCCGAACCAGCGCCACCCACATCGCCTTCCGCAGTTACGCCAGTTCGGAGGTCGAGGGCGGCTTCTCCATCGGCGAGGCCTGACTCCTCGTCGGTCCGACGTGGTCAGGTCCCCGCGAGTTCGGTGCTCAGCCGCGCCCAATCGGCCAAGAGCTGGGCAGCGCGCCCCGAATCGATCACCTCGTCGACTCGACTGAGCGCTTCGGCCATCGCCGCCGTGAACGACGCCTGGTCGAAACGGGCCGTCTGTCGACCCGCGACCAGCGCTGCGGCCGCATTGAGGGAGACAGCGTCCCGCACCGGCCCACGCGTGCCGGCGAACAGATCGCGGGCGATGGCCGCGTTCACGGTCGCGTCGCCGCCCTGCAGCGCCGACAACTCCACCAGCTCGATGCCGAGTTCACGCGGATCGACGGTCAACGGTGTCACCTCGCCGTCGAAGATCTGCCACACCGTCGACGTGGTGGTCGTGGTGAGTTCGTCGAGTCCGTCGTCACCCCGAACCAGCAGGACCCGGTTGCCGCGGGCCGCGAACGTCTCGGCGAGCACCGGCGCCAGATCACTGAACGCACACCCGATCAAACCGGCATCCGGCTGAGCCGGATTCGTCAGCGGTCCGAGCACGTTGAAGATCGTCGGGATGCCGATCTGGCTCCGAGGCGGCCCGGTGAACCGGAATGCCGGATGAAACGCCGGGGCGAAGCAGAAACCGATCCCGATCTGCTCCACGCAGCGCTGCACGTTCTCTGGCGACAGCGAGATCGCGACACCGAGCGCCTCCAGCACATCGGCGCCACCGCTCTTCGACGACGCCGCACGGTTCCCGTGCTTGACGACGGCGGTGCCCGCAGCCGCCACGACCACCGAGGTCATCGTCGAGATGTTGACGGTGTGCGAGCGGTCACCACCGGTGCCGACGATGTCGATGGCCGGAGCGTCCAGATGGATCCGCCGGGCCAGCGACAACATGGTCGCCGACAGACCCTGCAGTTCGCTGGCGGCGGCGCCCTTCATCTTGACGCCCACACCGAATGCGGCGATCTGTGCGCCGGTCGCCCCGTCGGACATGATCTCGCTCATCGCCCACGCGGCCTCGTCGACGCTGAGGTCGGTCCCGTCGGTGATCTTGCCCAGCAGAGAGGGCCAGGTGTAGACGGGTTCTGTGCCGGTCGAGTCCGCGGAAGTCACGCAGTACAGACTAACGGGCGCCGCCCTCGGCTCGCCGTGCAGCCGTCAGACACGCCGAACTGTGCCTTGACCACCTGTTCTACCTGCATCGAAGCGATCATTTCGACCAATTTTCCGACCCGGGTGGCAAACGGTTACTACGAACCGTCATACTTCTCTTGTGACTAGCGCTGTGGGTAACTCAGGAACCGCCATCACCTCACGCGTGCACTCGCTGAACCGTCCGAACATGGTCAGCGTCGGCACCATCGTGTGGTTGTCGAGCGAGTTGATGTTCTTCGCCGGCCTGTTCGCGATGTATTTCGTCGCGCGGGCCAATGCGTCGCCGACCGACGGTTGGCCGCCGGCTCCGACGCATCTGAACCTGGCGTTCGCCGTGCCGGTGACGCTGGTGCTGATCGCCAGCTCGTTCACCTGCCAGATGGGCGTCTTCCACGCCGAGCGCGGAAACGTCTACGGCCTGCGCATCTGGTACACCATCACCTTCGTGATGGGCGCCCTGTTCGTGTGCGGTCAGGCCTACGAGTACTTCAGCCTGGTCCAGGAGGGCACGACGCTGTCGTCGAGCGCCTACGGTTCGGTGTTCTACATGGCCACCGGCTTCCACGGCCTCCACGTCATCGGCGGCCTCGTGGCGTTCGCCATCCTCCTGATCCGCACCCGCCTGTCGAAGTTCACCCCGGCCCAGGCCACCGCAGCGATCGTCGTGTCGTACTACTGGCACTTCGTCGACGTCGTCTGGATCGGCATGTTCGTCGTCATTTACTTCATCCGGTAGCCCCCGGCGGCCGACGAACCGGAACGGCCACCGCCACCGGTTCACACACATTCAGTCCAACCGCTTAGTAGAGAGTCACAGATGAGATCATCTCCACCGAGTTCGCCGGAAGGCCGCGGGGCCGCCGACGTCTCCACAGAGCGCGTGTCGACCGCCGGATCCGCAAAGACCGCTGGCGCACGCGCCAAAGCGCGCCGCAAGCTCCGTCGTCGCGCATCGGGCACCGTATTCCTGCTGCTGGGCCTCGTCGCCGCCGGCCTCATCGCCGCGCTGGTCTCGCCCGACCCGCAGGTCGCCACTGCCGACGACCGCGGCAGCTCCTCGATGATCGACGCCGGCAAGAAGCTGTACGAGACCTCGTGCATCACCTGTCACGGCAAGAACCTCGAGGGCGTCGACGACCGCGGTCCGTCGCTCATCGGCGTCGGCGACGCCGCCGTCTACTTCCAGGTCTCCACCGGTCGCATGCCCGCAGCCCGGAACGAGGCCCAGGCACTGCGCAAGCCCTCCAAGTACACCGAGGCTCAGATCGACCAGCTCGGCGCCTACATCCAGGCGATGGGCGGCGGTCCCCGCGCAATGTACGAGAAGAACCCCGACGGTTCGCTCAAGAAGGAGGACGGCTTCCCCGTCCTCGCGATGGATTCGCTTCGTGGCGACGACATCGGCCGAGGCAGCGAACTGTTCCGCCTCAACTGCGCCTCCTGCCACAACTTCACCGGTCGTGGCGGCGCACTCTCGAGCGGTAAGTTCGCTCCCCCGCTGACGGATGTCAATCCGCAGCAGCTCTACACCGCGATGCTGACCGGGCCGCAGAACATGCCCAAGTTCTCCAATCGGCAGCTGTCCGAGGACGAGAAGAAGGACATCATCGGCTTCATCCGCTACGTCGATTCCGCCAACCCCAGCGGCGGCCTCGGCCTCGGCGGCTTCGGACCGGTCTCGGAGGGCATGGTCATGTGGGTTGTCGGCGTGACGGCAGTCGTCGCCGGCGCAATGTGGATTGGATCACGAAATTGAGCGATTCAAAGAAGGACCTCCCGACCGACGACGAGCTCGTCGGGATGTCTCGTGACGAGAAGGTGAAGCTCGGCACCAACCTCGACGGTGTGGAGATCATCCACCGGGCCGAGCGGCACCCGGAGCCGGGCACGAAGGCAGAGAAGCGCAGTGAGTTCGTCGTCGCCTTCTGGTTCGTGCTCGCCGGAGTCCTCGCGGTCGCAGGTTTCGTGACGTTCATCTGGAACCACTGGCGTTTCACGATGCCGGAGGACGCCAACTACTGGGCGTACACGTTCTACACCCCGCTGCTGGGCGTGACGTTCGGTGGTTCGATCCTCGCGATCGGCGTCGGTGTCATCCAGCTGACCAAACGGTTCATCCCCGCCGAGATCTCCGTCCAGGACCGCCACGACGGCGGCTCCACCGAGGTCGACAAGCAGACGATCGCCGCGCAGATCTCGGACACGGTGGAGCATTCCACGCTCCCCCGCCGCAAGATGATCATCGGTTCGGCCGTGTTCGGCCTCGGTGCGCTCAGTGTCGCCGGCGGCGTCGCAGCACTCGGCGGGTTCATCAAGAACCCGTGGGCCAAGGGCGACGACTCCGAACTGTGGCACTCGGGATGGTCCCCGGTCTACAACGAGCACAAGGGCGAGACCGTCTTCCTGCGTCGCGACACCGGCAACCCCTACCAGGTCGCCCTCGTCCGGCCCGAGGATCTCGATGCCGGAGCGATGGAGACCGTCTTCCCGTGGCGCGTCTCGGACGGCTACGGCGAGAACGAGGAGTCCCGCCACAAGCTGCTCCAGGGACTGCGCTCGGTGCGCAACCCGGTCATGCTCATCCGGCTGCGTGCAGAGGACGCCAAGCGCGTCGTCAAGCGCAAGGGGCAGGAGAACTTCAACTACGGCGACTACTACGCCTACACGAAGGTCTGCAGCCACCTCGGCTGTCCCACCTCGCTCTACGAGCAGCAGACCAACCGGATCCTCTGCCCGTGCCACCAGTCGCAGTTCGACGCGCTGGAGTACGGCAAGGCGATCTTCGGACCGGCTGCACGTGCGCTGGCACAGCTGCCTTTGACAGTGAACAACCAGGGCTACATGGTCGCCGCGGGCGACTTCATCGAGCCCGTCGGACCGGCATTCTGGGAGCGTAAGTCATGACGATCGCCGACCGTATCGCCACGCAGGCCGAAGAGGTCGACTCGCGGTACCATCTCGCGGCCGGCCTGCGCCGCCAGATCAACAAGGTCTTCCCGACGCACTGGTCGTTCATGCTCGGTGAGATCGCGCTGTACTCGTTCATCATCCTGTTGCTGTCGGGCACGTACCTGACGCTGTTCTTCGACCCGTCGATGGCGCATGTCGTCTACAACGGCTCGTACCAGCCGCTCAACGGTGTGACGATGAGCCGGGCCTACGAGACGACCCTGAACCTCTCGTTCGAGGTGCGCGGTGGTCTGTTCGTCCGCCAGGTCCATCACTGGGCCGCGCTGCTGTTCGCGGCGTCGATCATCATCCACATGATGCGCATCTTCTTCACCGGTGCGTTCCGACGTCCGCGTGAGGCGAACTGGGTCATCGGCTGCTTCCTGCTGCTGCTGGCCATGTTCGAGGGCTTCTTCGGCTACTCGCTGCCGGACGACCTGCTGTCGGGCACCGGCGTCCGCGCCGCCATGTCGGGCATCGTCATGGGCATTCCGCTGGTCGGCACCTGGATTCACTGGGCGCTGTTCAACGGTGACTTCCCCGGCGACCTGATCATTCCTCGCCTGTACGTGCTGCACATCCTGATCTTCCCGGCGATCCTGCTCGCGTTGATCGGTGCGCACCTCGCGCTGGTCTGGTACCAGAAGCACACGCAGTTCCCCGGCCCCGGCCGTACCGAGAAGAACGTCGTCGGTGTGCGCATCATGCCGGTCTTCGCCGCCAAGGGCGGTGCGTTCTTCGCGATCGTCACGGGCGTCACCGCGCTGATGGCAGGCGTCTTCCAGATCAACGCGGTCTGGAACATCGGCCCGTACAACGCGTCGCAGGTGTCGGCGGGCTCGCAGCCGGACATCTACATGATGTGGACGGACGGCTTCGCCCGTCTGATGCCGCCGTGGGAGATCTACCTGGGCAACTACACGATCCCGGCGATCTTCTGGGTCGTCGTCGTCATCGGTCTGATGATCACGGCGCTCCTGATGTACCCGTGGATCGAGAAGAGGCTGACCGGCGACGACGCTCACCACAACCTGCTGCAGCGTCCTCGCGACGTCCCGGTGCGCACCGCGACGGGTGCCATGGCGTTGGCGTTCTACATCATCCTCACGTTGAGCACGATGAACGACATCATCGCCCTGAAGTTCCACATCTCGCTGAATGCGACGACGTGGATCGGCCGCATCGGTCTGCTGGTGATTCCGCCGCTGGTGTACTTCATCGCCTACCGTTGGGCGATCGCGCTTCAGCGCAGCGACCGCGCTGTCCTGGAGCACGGCATCGAGACGGGCATCATCCGTCGCCAGCCGAAGGGCGAGTACGTGGAGATGCACCAGCCCCTCGGCCCGGTGGACGAGCACGGCCACCCGATCCCGCTCCCCTACCAGGGCGCGGCGCTGCCGAAGCGGATGAACAAGATCGGATCCGCCGGTGCGCCCGGTTCGGGTTCGGCGCTCATCCCGGACAGTCCGGAGGAGCAGGAGCTCAACGAGCGAATCCGTCACGAGCAGCACGAGGCCGAGAAGACGGCGCTCATCGAACTGCAGGAGAAGGGCGGGAATCCGCTCGACGACTGACGACCGTCATACCCGAGTCCGGGCCGTCTCGCGATCGCGAGACGGCCCGGACTCTTTTCGTCGCGGGTGTGACGGTCGGCTGCTGCGGCTGGTGGCCCGTCTCCGGCGGGCCGTGGGACGCTCCTGCAGCACTCATCGGTCACGGGGAGCGGGGAGAAACGACCTAGGCGAAGGCGCTCCAGAAGTACAGGTTCGCCGCTGCAACGCCGGCCGCTGCGACGACGGCCACGGGGACTGACGACGGCCACGGGGAAGACGGCCACTGCGAGGACGGCCACTGGAGGACGGCCGTGCTGCGCGGGCGCCGTGCTGTGGCGGGCGTCGTCCCGGATCGATGCGGCACTGATCGATGCGGCACTGATCGATGCGGCAACTAATGATCGCGAATGCTGTCATCCCTCCGATGAGATACGGCTGGCTCAGCGAGCTGGTGAGGCCTCGCTCCCCTGGAGGAGGAAGACCACCGCGCCCACAACGGCAGTGAGGACACCGGCAAGACATGCGGGCCTCAGACAGCGCCACCGATCGCAATTGCCTGCCGCATGGCCCCGGCCCTCCAGAAGCACTGTGCCGTACTTCGTGACCCGAATCGGGTCACAGAATACGGCAGTACTCACGTTTCGGTGGATCCAGCGGCCCCAGAGGGCGATCGGCTGCGCAAAAGAGGTCGCACCCGGGGAATCCCCGGGTGCGACCTCAGTACTGCTGTCGTCTGCGCCCTGTCAGTGTTTCTGGGCTGTCAGTGTTTCTGGGCTGTCAGTGTTTCAGGACTGTCAGTGTTTCAGGACTGTCAGTGCTTCTCGGGCCCGACGTGGTACTCGAAGACCAGTCCGGCGACCGCACAGATGATCGCGATGACACAGGCGATGGCCAACCACCAGTTCGCGCTGGCGAATCCGACGGCGAACACCGCGGCACCCGCGGCGATCATCACCGGCCAGTAGCTGTGCGGCGAGAAGAAGCCGAGCTCTCCGGCGCCGTCTTCGATCTCCGCGTCGTCGTAGTCCTCCGGGCGGATCTCGACGCGTCGTGCGACGAAGCGGAAGTAGGTTCCCGCGATCAACGCGAGACCACCCGCGAAGAACATCGAGACTCCGCCGGCCCACTCGACGCCTGTCCGGTAGAAGTGAGTCGCGACCACGTAAGCGATGCCGACGACGAAGAAGAACGCCGCAATCGACTCAAAGATTCGTGCTTCGACCTTCATTGTCTCTTAATCCTTCATTGTGCACTGGGCGATGGACGTGTCGTTCGCGTCGCCGATCTCCTTGGGAGTGGTCCCGTTGGAGACGCGTCGGGTGTCGAACGGCACCGTGGTGACCGACTCGGGCACCTGGCAGACAGCCTCGAGCGCCTGCGCATTGGTGGCGTCCGGGTGGGCCTTGCGGTACTCGATGTAGCGCGTGAAGGTGTCCTTGCTGACCGCTCGGAGCTCGAAGTTCATCATCGCGTGGTACGTGCCGCACATCTCCGCGCAACGTCCCACGAAGGCGCCCTCGCGATCGATCTTGGAGATCTGGAACTTCGGGTCCTGGTGGTTCTGCTCGGGGAACGGCATGACGTCACGCTTGAACAGGAATTCCGGAATCCAGAAAGAGTGGACGACGTCGGCCGCGGCCAGGTCGAACTCGATGCGGGTGTCGACGGGCAGGACGAGGATCGGGATCTCGGCCGACGTGCCGAGGGTCTCGATCTTGTCGTACGCCAGGTAGTCGCGCACCTCTGCGTAGCGGCCACCGGCCGGTCCGAGGACCTTCTCGGTCTTACCGTCCTCTTCGCGGTACTTCGGGATCTGCTCCTCGAAGGGCGTGCCGCGCCGCGAGTCCTGCTTGGCGTCGACGAGCTGCTTGCCGTCGATGTTCACGGAGTTGTACCCGAACTTCCAGTTCCACTGGAAGGCGGTGACGTTGACGACGACCGACGGGTTCTCCTCCTTGTGCTCCATCTTGTTCTGGACGACGACGGTGAAGTAGAACAGCACGGCGACCAGGACGAACGGGATGGCGGTGTACGCCAACTCCAGCGGCACGTTGTATCCGGTCTGGCGAGGGAACTCGTCCTCCGGCGTGCTGTCCTTCTTACGGCGATGGAACGTGATGGTCCAGAAGATCAGGCCCCAGACCAGCGCACCCATGGCCAGCGCGGCGATGACCACCCATGTCCAGAAGACGCGGTTGGCCTCAGCCTCGGGGGTGATGCCCTCCGGCCAACCGAAGCGCAGCACCTCGTCGGCACTGCAGCCCGACGTCATCAGCACGCCGACGCCGAGCACTGCGAGACCGCTGAGTCGCTTGATCATTCGCGACGGCGATCCCTTCCGTCGCGCCGACGGCCGTACACCGTTCGTCAATTTCACGCCTTCCTGCTGGCAGGGAGCTGTTCTTTCAAGTCTCACTTCGACGGACGACGAGCCCCTCGACGCAATTCTTGCACCTAGTACTACGCAGCGTAGACCAACCCGGCGATCTCGTCGTGATTGGGGTTCGCTGTTTCGCGATTGATTTTGCCCCACCTGGGAATACGGGTCCAGTCCAGGAGGTTCGCGCGCGGGAGACGCGCCTCGTCGGCGTGCGTCGGAGTCGCATGCGCGCCCCGTTCTGCGGCATAGTGGAAACGCTCGCGCGCCCGTCGCGCCCCCTTGCCCGCTTGATCGAAATGAGGCCCTGACACCGTGTGTGGCTTGCTCGGAATGCTCACCAGCGACGGTACGGCGTCGTCGACGACGGAACTGATCGCCTCGGCGGCCCGGTGCATGCGCCACCGAGGACCCGACGACCTGGGCACCTGGAACGACGACGATCTGGTCTTCGGCTTCAACCGGTTGTCGATCATCGACATCGAGCACTCGCATCAACCGTTGCGGTGGGGGCCGCCGGAGAGTCCCGAACGCTACGCGCTCACGTTCAACGGCGAGATCTACAACTACCTGGAGGTGCGGGAGGAGCTGGCACGCGATTTCGGCGCCGAATTCCGCACCGAGGGCGACGGGGAGCCGATCGTCGCCGGCTTCCACCACTGGGGTGCCGACGTGGTGCACAAGCTGCGGGGGATGTTCGCGTTCGCCGTCTGGGACACCGAGACCCGCGAGTTGTTCATCGCGCGTGATCCGTTCGGCATCAAACCGCTGTTCGTCGCCACCGGCCCCCGAGGCACCGCGTTCGGCAGCGAGAAGAAGAGCGTCCTGGCGCTGCTCGACCGTCTCGGCCTTCCGGCCGATCTCGATGATCGGGCGATCGAGCACTACACCGTCCTGCAATATGTGCCCGAGCCCGAGACGCTTCACTCCGCGGTCCGCCGACTCGAGTCCGGTTGCCACGCCCGTCTGCGTCCGGGTGCCGCGCCAGAGGTGACGCGCTACTTCTTCCCGCGGTTCTCGGTCCGTCGGTTCACGACGCCCGGCGAACAGAAGCGGTACGACGAGATCGCCGACGCGCTGCGGGACTCGGTGGCAAAGCACATGCGTGCCGACGTGACGGTCGGATCGTTCCTGTCGGGGGGCATCGACTCGACGGCGATCGCCGCGTTGGCGATCCAACACAATCCCGACCTGGTCACGTTCACGACCGGCTTCGAGCGTGACGGGTACTCCGAGATCGATGTCGCAGCCGAGTCGGCGGAGGCGATCGGGGCGCGGCACGTGGTGAAGGTGGTCAGCCCGGCGGAGTTCATTCAGGCGCTCCCGACGATCATCTGGTACCTGGACGATCCGGTGGCCGACCCCGCACTGGTGCCGCTGTACTTCGTGGCGGCCGAGGCCCGCAAGCACGTCAAGGTGGTGCTGTCCGGCGAGGGTGCGGACGAATTGTTCGGCGGCTACACGATCTACAAGGAGCCGCTGTCGCTGAAGGCCTTCGACAGGGCCGGACCGCGGATGCGCAGGCTCATGGGTGCGGTGTCCGACCGCATTCCGGAGGGGACGCGCGGCAAGAGCCTCCTGCACCGCGGCTCACTGCCGTTGGAGGAGCGCTATTACGGGAACGCGCGCAGCTTCGACGATGCTCGACTCCGGTCGGTGCTGCGGACGTTCCGGGAGGACTGGACGCACACCGACGTCACCGCGCCGATCTACGCGATGAGCGAGGGGCTCGACCCGGTGGCTCGCATGCAGCATCTGGATCTGTTCACCTGGCTGCGCGGTGACATCCTCGTGAAGGCCGACAAGATCACGATGGCGAACTCCCTCGAGCTCCGCGTCCCCTTCCTGGACAGGGAGGTCTTCGACGTCGCCGAGCAGTTGCCCTTCGACGAGAAGATCGCCCACGGGACCACCAAGTATGCGCTCCGGAAGGCTTTGGAGCAGATCGTTCCCGCGCATGTCCTGCACCGCCGCAAGCTCGGGTTCCCCGTCCCGATCCGGCACTGGCTCGCCGGCCCGGAGATGTACGAGTGGGCGCGCGATCTCATCACGGCGTCGGACACCGACCACATCTACGACAGGGCGTTCGTCCTCGAGATGCTCGACGAGCATCGCCGCGGGGCGGTCGACAACAGCCGACGACTCTGGACGGTCCTGTGCTTCATGATCTGGTACGGGATCTTCGTCGACGGGAGCATCGAGCCGACGATCGAGGACCGCGACTATCCGGTGCGTCTCTGACTCGGGCCGTGCCTCGGTCTCGATTCGCCGACGCGGATGGGTCGGTCAGTCGTCGGCGCGTCGCTCCGAGAGCAGTTGTGTGACGGCCTGCGTCAGCTGGCTGACCTGGTCGCGCAGTTCTTTGATCTCGTCCTGCTGGCGTTCGTAGTCGGCTTCGGTGCGTTCCGGCGGCGGAGTCTCGTCGACGACGTCGGCCGAATCCCCTGCCCCGTCTGCTGCCTCCCCGTCTGCTGCCTCCCCGTCTTCTGCAACCCCGTCTTCTGTGTCCCCTGCCGATGACGCCTGCCGGTCTGGCTGCAGTCCGCCGACGATGCTCCCCGCCACGTCGGCCGGGGCACGCAGGAGGTCGGCGAGCAGCCCGGCCGCACCGGGCCGACTGATGGCCCGTCGGCGCAGCAGTTGCGCCAGGACCTCCTCGGTCCGGTCGGTTCCGGCGTCGTGATCGCGCACGACGATCTTGACGCCGGAGTCGATGAGGGCGGCGATCTCGTCGAGCGTGGTGAACCGCCGTCGCACCGAGTCGTACAGCTTGCGGTTGGAGTAGCGCTTGATCAGGTAGGGGTCCCCGTCTGCCATGTCCGATCCTTCGTCTCGGGAACGGCCCCGCGGACCGCCGTCGTCTTCATCCACGTGTAGTTTACGCGGGTTGTTTACGCGGCGCGTTGCACGTCGGGCCGTGCGGGGCTGGGAGTCTGCACGCATGCCATCGCCCGGAGCTCCGGGCATGGGCCGGACTCCGGGCGATGACGGTTTCGCGGTGCGTCGATCACTTCTTCTTGTTGATCTTGGCGAGCTTGTCGACCTGCTCGTTGAGGCTCTCGGTCTGCTTGCGCAGCTTCTTGACCTCCTTCTTCGCGATCTTCGAGCCGCTCTTGCGGGCCTTCTTCTCCGCGTCGGCGGCGGTGTCGATGAGGTTGGCGACGAGGGTCTTGGTCGAGTCGACGACGTCGCCGAGGAAGTTGGTGATCGACGGCTCGTTGACGGCCTTCTTGGCGGTCTTCTTGTCGGCCTTCTTGGTGGTCTTCGCGGTGTCGGTCATGATGTCTCCCGTGTGTTCCGGTGGTGATGTTCACTTTGCCTTACGCGTTTGCGTAATATCGACTTTACGCCACGCGTAATTTTACGCAATGCGTTGTGATGCACTTCACATCAATGGGTGAGGTTCTCCACCATGAGCACCTGCAGTTCGCCGACCATGAAGCCCAGCAACGCACCGACGAAGATCAACGTCCGCTCGTCCGCCTGGAACGCCGGGCGCAGGACACCCTCGAACTCCTCGGGCGTCATCGCCGACATCTTCTCCGCCATGACCTCCTGGATCCCCATCGCCCGGGTCAGATAGTCGTGCGGCTCATCGCGGCCGAGCAGACCCGGTAGAACGGCCAACAGATCCTCGGCCGCCGCCGAACACATCGGTTGCACACGCGCGACGTCCAGCCCGACGTCGGCCACACCGCGCGCCGGGCCGCCGAGCACGCCCGACACCATCCCGAGCAGTCCCGCCGCGGGAAGCCGATCGGCATCGACCCCGTCGAGGCCGGGCAGCGACGAGATGCCGAGTTCACGCAGCAGCGGAAGTCTCGTCGGATCCAGTTCGGACAGTGCGTCGAGATCACCGACGTGGTCGCGGACCGTGCCCTCCATGACCTCGGCGATCAACTCTGCGACGCGGGTCGACCGCGGCCCGGTGAACAGGGACGCCATCAGCCGGTCGGAGGTCAGGACCCGGTTCGCGATCAGCGTCCCGTACTCCTGGGAGACCGGGATCCGATGCTTGAGGAACAGCCCCTGCCAGGTGATCACGCCGAGGTATCTGGTCGGCTCCTTCGGATTGAAGATCAGCTTGAGCGCCGCCCAATCGGTGAACCAGCCGGTGAACAGACCGAAGAGCGGCATCATGTACGGATTGCGGAACAGCGCCCACACCACGAGTTGAATCAGACCGATGCCGAACCCGAACACCAGTCCGCTGCGCCGGATGAATGCGAATTCGCGACGACCGACGTCGAGGAACATCGACTCCAGGGTGTCCGGATCCTCGAGGAACTCCGCGGTCACCATCTCCTGCAGATCGAAGACGTCGTCGACGTTCTCGGTGATCGCCTCCGTGATTCTGACGACCACGTCGGGTGCGGCGTCCTGAATGCGTTCCACCAGCGCGTCCTGCGCCACCGGAGGCAGGAGCCGCCACAACGCCGGCTGATACTCCGGGAGCACGCGGCGGGCGATGGTCGCGGTCTCCGCGCGCAGCGGGCGCTCGATGAGGGCCGCGATCTCGGCACCGTCGACGCGTGCGGCGATCTCACCGGCGGTGATGAGGCGGCCGGTGAGGGTCTCGCACAGGACCTCGACCATCTGCGGCGCGCGGCGGGGGATGATGCCCTGCCAGCCGAGCCGTCCGATCCCGATGAACCGCTGGGGACGGAACATCATCTTGATCGCGACCAGCTTGGTGCCCCAGCCGATCAGGGCCGCGATCACCGGCATGGAGGCGTACACCAGCCAGTTCGACTCCAGGTCCTCGACGATCGCCGACCACGACTGCATGATCGCTCCTCACCGACGACGGCGTCGTGAGACGTGCTGAGACCAGGCCCCCAGACCCTCGCGGGCCGTCAGTCGCACATGATGACTATGGTCACAACACTCAACCACAAACTGTCTACGAACTGACGCAGAACAGGGAATTGTCCACCCGACGTCGCCGGCCGACGACCGACCTCACACGGACGTCACGAGGTCAGCACAGCGCCGATCTCGTCGGCGGCGACACTGCCGTAGGCGACGGTCAGCCGCTCCACGGCTGTGTCGACGTCCCACTGCCACCCCTGGGTGGAGTCGCACTCGAGGACCAGCGTCGCGACCAGCGCGCCGAGCTGAGCCGCGCGTTCGTGGTCGAGTCCGCGACCGAGTCCGGTGAGGAAACCGGCGCGGAATCCGTCGCCGACCCCCGTCGGGTCCACCTGCGCGTCCGTCGGCACCACGTCGACGTGCACGGTCCGGCCGTCGGCCTCGATGATGTCCACCCCGCCGGCGCCGAGAGTCGTCACCCGCAGCCGAACCATCGCCGCCACCTCGTCGGCGGTCAGGCCGGTCTTCTGCTGGAGCAGACCCCACTCGTACTCGTTCGTGAACAGGATGGCCGCACCGTCGATGAGATCCCGCGCGGCATCGCCGTCGAGTCGCGCCAGCTGCTGCGACGGGTCGGCGGCGAAATCGATCCCCTCGTCGCGGCAGCGACGCGTGTGCCGAACCATCGCCTCGGGATCGTCTGCACCGATGAGCACCAGGTCGGGTCGCCCCGTCGTGGCGAAGACCTCGACGATGTCGATGTCGCGGGCCTCGCTCATCGCTCCGGCGTAGAACGACGCGAGTTGGGCCAGCGTCTCATCGGTGGTGCACATGAACCGGGCCGTGTGGCGGGTGGCGGAGCGTGCGACCCCGCGGCAGTCCACGCCGTGCTCGGTGAGCCACCGCTCGTACTCGTCGAAGTCCTCGCCGGCCGCGGCCACGAGCAGCGGCGCGCCGCCGAGCGCCCCGATCGCGAAGGCGATGTTGCCGCCGACGCCGCCGCGGCGGACCACCAGATCCTCGACGAGGAAGCTCAGCGAGATGTGCTCGAGTTGATCGGCGACGAGCTGGTCGGAGAACTTGCCGGGGAACTTCATCAGGTGATCGGTCGCAAGGGACCCGCAGACGGCGATAAACATCTGTCCAACGCTACTTCCCCGGAAATGCACGACGGCCGCGACCCCGGAGCCGTGCACGGGCACGGAACGCGGTCGCGGCCGCCGAGGCCGACGTCGGCTGACTCAGTTGAAGGAGTCGCCGCAGGCACAGCTGCCGGTGGCCTGCGGGTTGTCGATCGTGAAGCCCTGCTTCTCGATGCTGTCGACGAAGTCGATCGTCGCGCCCTGGACGTACGGCGCGCTCATCCGGTCGACGGCCAGCTTGACGCCGTTGAAGTCGGTGACGACGTCGCCGTCGAGGCTGCGGTCGTCGAAGAACAGCTGGTAGCGCAGGCCCGCACAGCCGCCGGGTTGCACGGCGATGCGCAACGCGAGGTCGTCACGGCCTTCCTGGTCGAGCAGCGCCTTGGCCTTGGAGGCTGCGGCGTCGGTCAACAGGATGCCGGTGGCGGTCGTTTCGTTCTGGACGGTCATGGACGCTCCCTCATGTCGCCGGTCGCCTGATCTCCGACGGCCGGATACGTTGTCAGCTGGCGGTGACGCACACCGGTTCGCGGTCGGGGCCCTCGCAGTGAGGTCCTGGCAGTGAGATCCTCGCACTGAGGTCCTCACAGCCGGGGACTTTCGACCCGTGCGGCAGCCAACCACCTCAACCGTACTCGTCGCTCCCGTATTCCCGCATCCCGCCCCGTCCCGCATCGACGGCGATCCGTCGGACCAGATCCCGCAGTCCCGCCGCCGGTCGGCTCATCGCCGCGGCGACCGAACCGCGATGGGTCGCCAGTGACCACACGCCCGCCGTCGACCGCATGTCGGCGTCCGGGTCCACCTGGCCGGCGACGACGAATACGGGGACACCGTGACCGGCGGCCTCCCGGGTGACCGCTGCGACGACTTTTCCGCGTGCGCTCTGCGCATCGAATCGCCCCTCCCCGGTGATCACCAGGTCGGCGTCGGCGATCAGCCGTGCCCGTCGTGTCGCCTCGGCGACGACCGAGGCACCGGATTCGCGGACGGCGCCCAACGCGAGCAAGGCGTACCCGAGGCCGCCGGCGGCGCCGGAGCCGGGCCGCTCCCGCAGCGGCCGGCGACCACCGCCCCGCGCGCCGGCCTCAAGCTGGTCGGCCCAGCGTCGCAGTCGTTCCTCCAGCAGCCTGACGTGATCCGGATCGGCCCCCTTCTGCGGGCCGAACACGGCCGCCGCCCCGTGGGGGCCGAGCAGCGGGTTGTCGACGTCGGTGGCCGCGACCAGGTCGACCGACGACAGCGTGCGCCGCGCCGCGTCGACGCCGCCGAGCGCCTCGCACAGTCCGCGCCCGCCGTCGGTGCTGGCGCTCCCGCCGAGACCGACGACGATCCGGTCGACGCCGGCGGCCAGCGCCGCCGCGACCAGCTCGCCGACACCGCGGGTGTCGGCGCGCAGGGCCGTGTCCGGGTCCGGGGGGCGACCGAGGAGCGCGAGCCCGCAGGCCTGCGCGGCCTCGATGTAGGCGGTGCGCCCGGCGAGCAGCCAGTGAGCGCGGGTGGGATCCCCGAGGGGACCCGACACCGTGGCGGATCGGGGTGTGCCGCAGTCGGCGGCGCCGAGAACGTCGAGGAATCCGGGACCGCCGTCGGATTGCGGGGCCAGCGTGATCCGATCCGCGGGCCGAGCCGAGGCCCAACCGTCGGCCATGGCGGCGGCCGCCGCGGCGGCGGCGAGAGTGCCGCCGAACTCGTCCGGCGCGATGACGACTCGCAGCGGACGCTCCGGCAGCCGGTGCGAGTCGGTGCTGTCCATCACCGGTCAGCCTACTGTCGAGTCGCAGCGACGACCCCTCTCCCGATGCGGACCGCGTCGGCCGTATCGAATAGGCTCGTGGGTGTGAAGTTGCCCTGGAACTCCGATGCCGAGAAGAGCACCTCCCCCGAGCCGACGGACTTCGCCGACGACGCGGACGAGTCCGGTCGGCCGTCGGCCGCCGGCACTCCCGGCAAGGGCCGCCCCACGCCGAAGCGCCGCGACGCGCAGCGCCGCCGCGGACCGGTGGCGCCGCCGCCGATGACGCGGGCCGAGGCCCGGGCCCGGAAGAAGGCACTCCGGTCGACGATGTCGAAGCAGGAGCGCAAGGAGGTCGCCGCCGAACGACGCCGCATCCGCACCGAACAGCGCGAGAAGATGATGGCCGGGGACGAGAAGTACATGATGGCGCGCGACCGGGGTCCGGTCCGCAAGATGGCGCGTGACATCGTCGACTCCCGGCGCAATGTGGCGGGCCTGTTCCTGCCGTTCGCGATCTTCCTGCTCGTGATGCTGATGTCGCCGAATCTGGCCGTGCTCGGCAACCTGGTGCTGCTGGTGTTCGTTCTGGTGACGATCATCGACTCGGTGTACCTGGGATACCGAGTGAACCGCCGGGTGCGCGCCCGCTACCCCGACTCGACCGATCACGGCTTCCGCCTGGGGTGGTACAGCTTCACCCGTGCCATGCAGCTGCGGATGATGCGCGCGCCGAAACCGCAGGTCAAGCCTGGTGACAAGGTCTGACACCGTGCGCACACTGGTGCTCGGGGGCATCCGGTCGGGCAAGTCGGCGCACGCCGAGGAGCTGCTCGCCGCATCGCCGCGCGTCCGCTACATCGCCACCGGGCCGATCGTCGACGACCCGCAGTGGCGGCGCCGCGTCGACGCCCATGTCGCACGCCGGAGCGACCGCTACCGGACCGTGGAGACCCGCGATCTGGCCGGAGCACTCGTCGAAGCACCCGACGAGCCCACCCTCGTCGACGACCTCGGCACGTGGCTGACGGCGGTCCTCGACGACGCCGAGGCCTGGGACGACCCCGACGCCGATGTCTCGGCGGCCGTCACCGCACTGGTCGACGCCATCGCATCGGTGACGGCCCCGCTGGTGATCGTGAGCCCCGAAGTGGGTCTCTCGGTGGTCGCGCCGACCGCCGCCGGCCGCCGGTTCGCCGACGAGTTGGGACGCCTCAACGCCGCCGTCGCCGGCGTGTGCGACTCGGTCACACTGGTCGTCGCCGGGCGTGCTCTCGACCTTCCGGAGCCCGCTCAACCCGTATCCACCCAGCCCGTATTCACCCCGCCCGTACCCACCCCGTCTGCCCCCGTGGCTCCCCGCGCGCCGCTCCCGGCACCGGAGTCCGTGGCTCCCGTCGTGTCGACCGCACCGGTCTCGATCACCGGTGTGGACGCCGAGGTCTTCGACGCCGTCACGCTCCCCGACCACGACGTGGCCGAGCAGGCGCGTGCCCGTCAGCGCGAACTCACCAAGCCCGCCGGCTCGCTGGGTCGACTCGAGGAACTCGGCACGTGGGTGTCCGCCTGCCAGGGCCAGTGTCCGCCGCAGCCGCTGCGGTCACCGGCCGTCGTCGTATTCGCCGGCGACCACACCGTGGCCACCGACGGCGTGTCGGCCTATCCGCCCGAGGTCACGGCGCAGATGGTCGCCAACATCCTCGGCGGGGGCGCCGCCATCAACGTCCTGGCCCGCCGCGCCGGGGCGACGGTCGAAGTCCTCGACATGGCCGTCGGCACCGAGACCGACCCGCACGTCTCGCGCTACAAGGTTCGGACGTCCAGCGGCGATCTGCGCACCGGCAGCGCACTGACGCTCGCCGAGGCGCGCCTCGCGGTCGCCGCGGGTCGCGATGTCGCCGACCGGTTGGTCGACGCGGGCGCCGACATGCTGATCGCCGGTGACATGGGTATCGGCAACACCACCCCCGCCGCCGTTCTCATCGGGACGCTCACCGACCGCGAGCCGGTGGTCGTCGTGGGCCGCGGCACCGGAATCGACGACGCGACGTGGATTCGCAAAACGGCGGCGATCCGCGACGGGATGCGGCACGCCCGCCGCTACCGCAACGAGCCTCTCGCCCTGCTGGCTGCGGTCGGCGGCGCCGATCTGGCCGCGATGGCGGGGTTCCTCGCGCAGGCCGCCGTTCGCCGGACTCCGGCCCTGCTCGACGGCGTGATCACGACCGCGGCGGCGCTCGTCGCCCAGGACATGGCCCCGGGCGCGGTGTCGTGGTGGCAGGCCGGTCACCTGTCGACCGAGCCCGCGCACGAGTTCGCGCTCTCGGCGCTCGGACTCACCCCGATCATCGATCTGCGGATGCGCCTCGGCGAGGGCAGCGGTGCGGTGGCCGCACTCCCCCTCGTGGCCTCGTCGGTCGACATCGTGCGGGACATGGCGACGTTCGCGGAGGCCGGCGTCAGCGACGGCGAGTGATCCGGTGACCGGTCGGCTGCTCCGGGCGGCGGGTGGCGTGCGTGACGCCGTCGCCTGGATCACCGTGATCCCCGTTCCGCGCGGGTCGGACGATTTCGACCGGGCGCGCGGCGGCGCCGCGATCTCGGCGGTGCCGCTGGTCGGCGCCGCGCTCGGCGCGGCCGTCGCCGCCGGGACGTTCGGGCTGAGCCACACGTCGCTGCCGACCGCGCTGATCGGTGTGCTGACGGTCGCGGTACTGGCCCTCGCGACCCGCGGCATGCACCTCGACGGTCTGGCCGACACTGCGGACGGTCTCGGCAGCTACGGCGATCCCGCGCGGGTCCGCACCATCATGCGCACCGGCGATCTCGGCCCCTTCGGTGCCGCCACCCTGCTGCTCGTCCTGATCACTCAGGCCGCCGCCTACACGGCCCTCGCCGCCGACCACCGCTGGCCCGCGATCGCGCTCGCCGTGTTCGCCGGACGCGCCGCAGTCCCCGTGGCGTGCCGGACCACGCTGCCGCCGGCGAATGACGACGGTTTCGGGGCGTTGGTCGCCGGAACCCAGCGTGCGGGAGCGGCCGTCTGGGTCGTCGTGCTGGTCGGTGCGGCCGCGGTACTGGGTGTGCAACCCGCCGTCGTCGCGCTCGTGGCGCTCGTCGGGGCGTGGGCGTTCACCCGTCACTGCGCGCGGCGGGCCGGCGGGATGACCGGCGACGTCGTCGGTGCCACCGTCGAACTGGTGACGGCCGTCGTCGCCGTCGGCCTGCTGGTCTGAAAGTCCGGCAGGTCTGACGTTCGGCAAGTCTGAAGTTCGGCAGGTCTGACGTTCGGCTAGGGAGCGGGATGCAGCGTGGTCATCCACCCGTGGGTGTCGGCGAACGTGCCCCGCTGCAGACCCGTGAGCGTGTCGCGCAGCGCCTGGGTCACCTCGCCGGTCTCTCCGTCGCCGATGAGGTAGTCGTCGGTGTCGCTCTGCACCCGGCCGACCGGTGTGATGACGGCCGCCGTGCCGCAGGCGAACACCTCGGTGATCTCACCGGAGGCGACGCCGTCTCGAAGCTCGTCGGTGGAGATCCGGCGTTGCTCGACGGCGATTCCCGCGTCGGTCGCCAGGGTGAGCAGCGAGTCGCGGGTGATGCCGGGCAGCAGGGAGCCGGACAGTTCCGGTGTCACCAGCCGCGCATCGGCACCCGCCCCGAAGACGAAGAACAGGTTCATCCCGCCCATCTCCTCGATGTAGCGGTGTTCCACCGCGTCGAGCCAGACCACCTGGTCGCAGCCCTTGCGCGCCGCCTGTGCCTGCGCGAGCAGCGAGGCCGCGTAGTTGCCACCGAACTTCGCCGCGCCGGTGCCGCCCGGTGCCGCCCGGACGTATTCGGTGCACAGGAACACGCTGACCGGCTGCACACCGCCGGAGAAGTACGCGCCGGCCGGTGACGCGATGACCGCGAACTGGTACTCGTCGGCCGGTCGGACGCCGAGGCTCGCCTCCGTCGCGATCATGAACGGACGCAGATACAGGGACTCCTCGCCGCCGGCGGCGGGAACCCATGCGTGGTCCGCGGCGAGGAGCGCCCGCAGCGCTCCGACGAAGTCGTCGGCGGGGAGCTCCGGCATGGCCAGACGCCGTGCCGAGTTGTTGAACCGCTCGGCGTTGGCCTCCGGGCGGAATGCCGCGATCGACCCGTCGGGCTGCCGGTAGGCCTTGAGGCCCTCGAAGATCTCCTGGGCGTAGTGCAGCACCATCGCCGCCGGATCCAGGGCGATGGGACCGTACGGGGTCACCCGCGCACCGTGCCACCCGCTGTCGCGGTCGAAGTCGACCGTCACCATGTTGTCGGTGAAGTAGTTGCCGAATCCCGGGGCCGCGAGGATCTCGGCACGCCGATTCTCCGACATCGGATGGGGATGTTCGGTGCGAGTGAACTCCAAGGTCATGCGATCAATCGTACCGCCGCCGACCAATCGGTTTTCCGCGGAGTCGACCGCCCCCGCGTCACGGTGCCCTCACTGCGGGTCAGACCTTGCTCTCGACGAACGGCGGCAGCACGACCTCGCAGGTCAGCGCCCGGCCGCGGACGTCGACGACCACCTCGGCTCCCTTCTTGATACCGGATGCCGTGTCGATGAACGCCAGCGCGATGCCCTGCTTCAACGTGGGCGAGAACGTGCCCGACGTGCAGACGCCGATCGTCTCGCCGCCGGCCTCGATGTGGACCGTGCAGTCCGCACGCGGCACGCCGCGGCCGGTGGCCTTCAGTCCGTAGATCCTGCGCGAGGGCCCGGCCTCCCGGGCGGCGAGCAGTGCGTCCCGACCGAAGAACGACTCCTTGTCCCATCCGACGGCCCATGAACTGCGCGCCTCGACCGGGCTGATGTCGACGCTCAGCTCGTGGCCGTGCAGCGCGTATCCCATCTCGGTGCGCAGCGTGTCGCGCGCGCCGAGGCCTGCGGGCTGCCCGCCGCGGGCGGTCACCTCGGCCAGGAGCGCCTCGAACACGGCGCCGGCGTCGTCCCATCGGGGCAGCACCTCGTAGCCGTGCTCACCGGTGTATCCGGTCCGGCACACCCGAACCCGCACATCGCGGCCGCCGATGCCGACCGTCGCATCGGTGAACGCCATGTAGGGCAGGTCCGTCGGCAGCCCGACGGCGTCGAGGACGGCCGTCGACTCGGGCCCCTGCACGGCGAAGACGGCCCAGTCGCGGTGCTGGTCGACGATCTCGACGCCCGCGGGCGCCGCCGCGCGCAGCCTCTCGATGACGGCGGTGCTGTTGGCGGCGTTCGGCACGAGGAAGACCTCGTCGTCGCCGATGAGGTAGGTGATCAGGTCGTCGATCACGCCACCGGACTCGGTGCAGCACAGCGTGTACTGGGCGCGCCCCGGTTCGATCTTCCGGAGGTCGTTGGTGAGCGTCGCGTTGACGAAGTCCGCGGCCCCCGGCCCGGAGACGACGGCCTTGCCGAGGTGACTGACGTCGAAGATCCCGACGGCCTCGCGGACGGCCGTGTGCTCGGCCACCGTCCCGGCGTACGAGACGGGCATGTCCCATCCGCCGAATTCGGCGAAGGACGCCCCGAGGGCGATGTGTCGGTCGGCGATCGGTCCGGCGAGCAGTTCAGTCATGGCGCACAGCCTAGTCGTCGTCGGGCGACGGTCGGGAGCCGTGTTCGCAGACCGCCTCGAGTCCCGCTGTGGCAAAGTGGAATGGTGTGAGCGCCAACGAATTCTCCGACCGCGTCCGCGGTCCCCGCATGGACCTGACCACCGCACTCTCGAATGACGACGACGTCCTCGTCGTCGGCCTCGTCGCAGCCGACGACGACGGCGAGTCCGATCCCTCGCTGCTGCTCGTCGAGGACTTCCTCGACGACGACGCCGCCGAGGGCATCGCCCGGGCGCTGCGGGCGGTCGGCGCCACCGGCGGCACCGGCGAGGTGACGCGCATTCCGGCACCCGAATCCCTACCGGTCGACGCCGTCCTCTCCGTCGGCGTCGGCGCGGCGTCGCGTCTCGACGACCCCGACACCGTGCGGCAGGCCGCCGGCACCGCGTTGCGGGCGCTCGACGGCTCGGCGCGGGTCGTCACCACGCTGTCGGCGGCGGGCATCGGTCCGGCCGCCGAGGGCGCATACCTCGGCGCCTACCGTTTCGACGAGATGCGGTCGGCGAAGTCGCGGTCGACGAAGCAGCCGCCCGCCACCGTCCTCCTGGCGGTGGCGGCCGCGAACAAGGGCACCAAGAACAAGCAGGCGCGAGCCGATCTCGACCGCGCGGTGATCGTCGCCGAGTCGGTCGCGATGGCACGCGATTTCGTCAACACCCCGCCGAACGTGCTGTCCCCCGCGGAGTTCGCCGATCGTGCTCGGATCCTCGGCTCGGCAGCGGGTCTGAGCGTCGAGATCCTCGACGACGCCGAACTGGAGAAGGCCGGTTACGGCGGCATCATCGGTGTCGGGAAGGGCTCCTCCCGGAAGCCGCGTCTGGTGCGTCTCACTCACGAGGCGAAGGGTGCGCAGCAGCGCGTGGCGCTCGTCGGCAAGGGCATCACCTTCGACACCGGCGGCATCTCGATCAAACCGGCCGCGGGCATGGAGAACATGACCTCCGACATGGGCGGCGCGGCCGCGGTCATCGCCGCGGCCGTCGCCGCCGCGCGCCTCGACGTCCCGGTGACCGTGACCGCGACGGTGCCGATGGCCGAGAACATGCCGTCGGCCACGGCGCAGCGGCCCGGCGACGTCCTGACGCAGTACGGCGGCACCACGGTGGAGGTGCTCAACACCGACGCCGAGGGGCGCCTGGTACTGGCCGACGCGATCGTCCGCGCACTGGAGGACGAGCCCGACTACCTGATCGACACCGCGACCCTCACCGGTGCGCAGATGGTGGCGTTGGGCACCCGGACGCCCGGGGTGCTCGGCACCGACGACTTCCGCGACCGCGTCGCGACGATCTCGCAGGAGGTCGGCGAGAACGGTTGGCCGATGCCGATGCCCTCGGAGTTGCGCAGCGATCTGGACTCTCGCGTGGCCGACATCGCCAACGTCACCAACCATCGGTGGGGCGGCATGCTGTCGGCGGCCGTGTTCCTGCGCGAGTTCGTGAGCGACGACGTGCAGTGGGCGCACATCGATGTCGCCGGGCCCGCGTTCAACACCGGCTCGCCGTGGGGGTACACCGCCAAGGGCGGCACGGGTGTGCCGGTCAGGACCATCGTCGCGGTCCTCGAGGACATCGCCGGGACCGACTGAATCACCCGGGTGTCGGGGTTCACCGGACTGCCCTGAACGACGGGGTCCGTCGGAGTAGGGTGAATCACGGGCTACGGCTCATCCGGCCGACAGCACGCGCCCGGGCACACGCCTGCCCGTGGCGCACCACACCCGCAGGCTTGTAGAAGAACCGCACAGTTCACGAATTTGTTAGGGAGTCACACACAAATGGCCTTCTCTGTCGAGATGCCCGCACTGGGCGAGAGCGTCACCGAGGGAACCGTCACCCAATGGCTCAAGAAGGAGGGTGACACCGTCGCCGTCGACGAGCCGCTGCTCGAGGTCTCGACCGACAAGGTCGACACGGAGATCCCGTCCCCCGTCGCGGGCGTCCTGGTCAAGATCGTCGCCCAGGAGGACGACGTCGTGGAGATCGGCGGAGAGCTCGCCCTGATCGGCGACGCCGATGAGTCGCCCGCCGGCGACTCGGCGGACGGCGGCGACTCGGCGGACGGCGGCGACTCGGCCCCGGCTTCGACTCCCGAGCCGGAGGCGCCGAGCGCTCCCGCCGCAGACGACGCCCCGGCCGCTCCCGCCCCGGCGTCCGCCGCATCGGGTACCGACGTGGTGATGCCCGAACTCGGCGAGTCGGTCACCGAGGGCACCGTGACGAACTGGCTCAAGGAGATCGGTGACACCGTCGCCGTCGACGAGCCGCTCGTCGAGGTCTCCACCGACAAGGTCGACACGGAGATCCCGTCTCCGGTGGCCGGTGTGCTGCTGGAGATCTCCGCCCAGACCGACGATGTGGTGGAGGTCGGCGGCAAGCTGGCGGTCATCGGTGACGAGAACGCCGCCCCGGCGGCTCCGGCTCCGTCGGCGCCCGAGCCGGAGCAGGCTTCGCTGGCCGCCGAGCCCGAGCCCGCTCCCGAGCCCGAGCCGACCCCAGAACCCCAGCCCACTCCCGAACCCCAGCCCACTCCCGAACCCCAGCCCACTCCCGAACCCCAGCCGACCTCCGAGGCTCCCGCTTCCGCATCGCCCGCTCCCGCATCGCCTGCCCCCGCGTCGAGCCCGGCGCCGAATGAGCTCCAGTCGACGCCGTACGTCACCCCGTTGGTGCGCAAGCTCGCCGCGGAGAACGACATCGACCTCTCGACGGTGACGGGGACGGGCGTCGGCGGCCGCATCCGCAAGCAGGATGTGCTGGCCGCGGCGGAGGCGAAGAAGGCGGCCCCCGCACCGAACGCCCCTGCATCGAACACCGCCGCAGCGGGTACTTCCGCGTCGAGTTCCCCGGCTGCTCCGGCAGCGGCCGCCCCGCAGGCCAGCCCCGAGTTGGCGGCGCTGCGCGGCACCACGCAGAAGATCAACCGCATCCGGCAGATCACGGCGGCCAAGACCCGCGAGTCCCTGCAGGAGAGCGCTCAGCTCACCCAGGTCCACGAGGTGGACATGACCAGGATCGCGGCGCTCCGGTCGGCGGCCAAGGCGTCGTTCAGCGCGGCCGAGGGCGTCAACCTGACGTTCCTGCCGTTCTTCGCCAAGGCCGTGGTCGAGGCGCTCAAGGCGCACCCGAACGTCAACGCGTCGATCGACGAGCAGGCCAAGGAGATCACCTACCACGCGAACGTCCATCTGGGCATCGCCGTCGACACCGAGCAGGGTCTGCTCTCGCCGGTGATCCACGATGCCGACGATCTGTCGCTCGCGGGGCTGGCACGGGCGATCGCCGACATCGCCGACCGGGCGCGCAACGGCGGCCTCAAGCCCGACGAGTTGGCCGGCGGCACGTTCACGATCACCAACATCGGCAGCCAGGGCGCCCTGTTCGACACCCCGATCCTGGTCCCGCCGCAGGCGGCGATGCTCGGTACGGGTGCGATCGTCAAGCGCCCGGTGGTGCTCACCGCGGAGGACGGAACCGAGTCGGTCGCCGCCCGCTCGATGGCCTACCTGCCGTTGACCTACGATCACCGTCTCATCGACGGCGCCGATGCGGGCCGGTTCCTGACCACCGTCAAGCATCGCCTGGAGAACGCGGAGTTCGCCGGCGACCTCGGCCTGTAGGCGCGGCCGGGCATGCGACGTGCGACGCGGGCAGACGCCGGGCCGATGGAGGTCCGCGTCCTCGGCGTCGTCGACTACACCGAGGCGTACGACCTGCAACACCGGATGGCCGCCGAGCGGGCCGACGGCGCTCTCGATCACGACGTGCTGCTCCTTCTGGAACATCCGTCGGTGTACACCGCGGGTAAGCGGACCGAGGACGCCGATCGGCCCGTCGACGGCGCTCCCGTCATCGACGTGGACCGCGGCGGCCGCATCACCTGGCACGGTCCCGGCCAGCTGGTCGGGTACCCGATCGTCCGGCTCGCGGAACCCCTCGACGTCGTCGACTACGTCCGGCGGCTCGAGGAGGCGCTCATCGCGGTGTGCGACGTCCACGGCGTCGCCACCGGCCGGGTCGAGGGCCGGTCGGGAGTGTGGGTATGCGACGACGGCGGGGAACGCAAGCTCGGGCAGATCGGGATCCGGGTGGCTCGCGGAGTGACCCTCCACGGCTTCGCGTTGAACGTGAACCCCGACATGAGCGTCTTCGACGCCATCGTCCCCTGCGGCATCGCCGACGCCGGAGTCACGTCGCTGGCGATCGAGAGCGGCGCACCACTGACCGTGGCCGATGTCCTCGATCCGGTCGCCCGCGCCGTCCAGACATGCCTCGACCAGTCCGATGCGTCCGTCTCGGTCGAGTCGGACGCCACCGCCACAAGCGTAGGATCAGTGCAGTGACAACCTCTCCCGACCACACCTCTCCCGACCGCACCTCGCCCGATCACGGCGCCGGCGCCGCGAGCCCGGAACCACCGGCCGGCCGCAAACTGCTGCGCCTCGAGGTTCGCAACTCGCAGACCCCCATCGAGCGCAAGCCGAAGTGGATCAAGACGCGAGCCACCATGGGGCCGGAGTACACCGAGCTCAAGGGCCTCGTGCGACGCGAGGGCCTGCACACGGTGTGCGAGGAGGCGGGGTGCCCCAACATCTACGAATGCTGGGAAGACCGCGAGGCGACGTTCCTCATCGGCGGAGAGCAGTGCACCCGCCGGTGTGACTTCTGCCAGATCGACACCGGCAGACCTGCGGCACTGGATCGTGACGAGCCGCGACGCGTCGCCGAGTCGGTCCAGGCCATGGGACTGCGGTACTCGACGATCACCGGTGTCGCCCGCGATGACCTGCCCGACGAGGGCGCGTGGTTGTACGCCGAGACCGTGCGAAAGATCCACGAGCTCAACCCCGAGACGGGCGTGGAGAACCTCATCCCGGACTTTCACGCCAAGCCCGATCTGCTCGACGAGGTGTTCTCGTCGCGGCCGGAGGTGCTCGCACACAACATCGAGACGGTCCCCCGCATCTTCAAGAGCATCCGTCCGGCGTTCCGCTACGAACGGTCCCTGGAGGTGCTCACCCGTGCCCGCGACTACGGGCTGGTGACGAAGTCGAACCTCATTCTGGGGATGGGCGAGACGCCCGAGGAGATCCAGTCGTCGCTGCGGGATCTGCGCGACGCGGGCTGCGACATCGTGACGATCACCCAGTACCTGCGTCCGTCCGTCCGCCATCACCCCGTCGACCGCTGGGTGAAGCCCGAGGAGTTCGTCGAGCACTCGCAGTACGCCGAGGAACTCGGATTCGCCGGTGTGATGGCCGGTCCGCTGGTGCGCTCGTCGTACCGCGCCGGTCGCCTGTACGCGCAGGCGATGGAGCGGCACGGCAGACCGCTGGCCCCCGGTCTGGAGCACCTCGCACAGCAGGGCACCGCCGCGCAGGAGGCGTCGTCGCTGTTGTCGCGGATGGCGCGCTGACACCCTGATCGCCGTCGCGCGCCGCACCGTAGACTGACGGGCATGGCTAAGGCGCAGGACAAGGCGAGCAAAGAGGCGAAGAAGGCCGCGAAGGCCGTCCGGAAGGCGGAGAGCAGGGAACGTCGCCAGCAGATCTGGCAGGCGTTTCAGATGCAGCGCAAGGAGGACAAGGCCCTCATCCCGCTGATGGCCGGTGCGCTCGTGGTGAGCGTCGCGGCCTTCGTGCTCCTGGGGTACTTCGTCTTCGACAACCTGTGGTTCACCGCGCCGCTCGGCGTGGTGCTCGGCGTGCTGTTGGCGTTCATCATCTTCGGCCGCCGGGTGCAGAGCAGCGTCTTCAAGAAGGCCGAGGGGCAGCCGGGCGCCGCCGGGTGGGCCCTGGGCAACATTCGCGGGCAGTGGCGCGTCCAGCAGGCCGTCACCGGCACCTCCCACATGGATGCGGTGCACCGTGTCATCGGGAAGCCGGGGCTGATCCTCGTCGGCGAGGGCTCGCCCACCCGCGTCAAGCCGCTGCTGGCGCAGGAGAAGAAGAAGGCCGCGCGCGTCGTCGGCGACACCCCGATCTACACGATTCTCGTCGGCGACGACGACGGTCAGGTCCCGCTGTCGAAGCTCGAACGGCATATCCGAAAACTGCCCGGCAACATCGACCGCAAGCGGATGGACGCCCTCGAGGGACGCCTGTCGGCCCTCAAGGCGAAGGGCACCGCGGGTGCCGCCATGCCCAAGGGACCGCTGCCGCAGGGTGCCAAGATGCGCAGCGTCAGCCGCACGACCCGCCGTCGCGGCGCCTGATCCCGATGGTCGGACGCGTCGACCCCGATCGGTACGGACCGTGGGCGCTCGTCGTGGGCGGCTCGGAGGGGGTCGGTGCCGAGTTCGCCGAGCAGCTCGCCGATGCCGGTCTCGGGGTGGTCCTCGTCGCCCGGACCGAAGCCACACTCCGCGAGACGGCCGACCGGCTCCGTGACCGCGGGGCGCAGGTCCGCACGGTCGCCGTCGATCTGCTCGCGGCCGACGCGGGCGACCGGATCGCGGCGGTCACCGACGACCTCGAGGTCGGTCTGTTGATCCTCAACGCCGGAGCCAACACCTACGGCCACCCGTTCGTCGGCGGCGACCTCGCTCGGCACACCGACGTGCTGACGCTCAACGTCGTCCGTCAGATGGAGCTCGTCCACCGTTATGCGGCGCCGATGCGGGAACGCGGCCGTGGCGGCGTGATCCTGGTCGGGTCGCTGTCGGGGTACGTCGGCTCTCCTCACGAAGGCGTCTACGCGGCGTCGAAGGCGTTCAGCCGGGTCTTCGCCGAAGGGTTGTGGGCCGAGCTCGCCCCGCATGGCGTCGACGTGGTGGAGCTGGTGCTCGGGGTCACCCGGACGCCCGCGATGGCCCGCGCGGGACTCGACTTCGACCTGCCCGGGCTCCGTGTCGCCGAGCCCCGGGACGTGGCCGCCGAGGGCCTCGAGCATCTGGCGGACGGACCCGTCTGGGTGGCCGGCGGCAACTACCCGATGGCGCAGAAGCGGTCCGGGTTCCCCCGCGACCGGCTCGTCGCCGGCGCCGCCGCGGCCGTCGCCGAGATGATGGGCCGCTGACGTGCGAGTGGGACTGGCGACCCCGGCGGTCACGGCGCACCCCGCCGCGGCCTCGCGGTGGGAGCACGATGCCGGGATCGCCGAGATCGCGCGCGTCGTCCGCGCCGCCGATGCACTGGGCTATCACCACGCCACCTGCAGCGAGCACGTCGCGATCCCGGCTGCGGCGGCCGCCGAGCGGGGCGGCACGTACTGGGATCCGCTGGCCACGTTCGGTCATCTGTCGGCTCTCACCAGGAGAATCCGGTTGGCCACGCACGTCGTCGTTCTCGGCTATCACCATCCGCTCGAGATCGCCAAGCGGTACGGCACCCTCGACCGGGTGTCGAACGGGCGCCTGGTGCTCGGGGTCGGCGTCGGCAGCCTCGCCGAGGAGTTCTCCCTGCTCGGCGCGGATTTCACCGATCGCGGTGCGCGAGCCGACGACGCCCTCGCCGCGGTCCGATCGGCGTTCGGGACGCCCACCCCGACACACCGCGGCCCCTACTACGCCTATGACGGCGTGGTGGTGCAGCCGCATTCGGCCGGGCCGGTCCCGGTGTGGGTGGGCGGCCGCACGCGGCGCGCGCTGCGGCGCGCCGTGGAGCTCGGCGACGGTTTCTGCCCGTTCGCGCTCTCGGCCCGTCAGGTCGGGGAACTGCTCTCCTGCGTGTCGACGCCGCCGGAGTTCGACGTGGTCCTCGGCGTCGGGCCCGTCGACCCGCTGGGCGACCCCGACACGGCCGTGCGGCGTCTCGCCCGCGTCCGCGACGTCGGCGCCACCGTCGCATCGGTGACCGTCGGCTCACGCGACGCCGCCCACCACGTGGACCAACTGGCCAGGCTCCGCGAACTGGCGATCGGCGAGGGTGCGACGTTCGGCGACATCGAGGAGACACGATGACGTCCGATGAGCGGATCGCCGCCCTGGAGGCCCGACTGGACGACATGGCGGGGCGCCTGCGCGAGGTCGAGGACCGGCTGGAGATCACCACGCTCATCCATCGGTACGGCCCCGCCGTCGACTCCGGATCCGCGGACGCCACAGTCGCCCTGTTCACCGCGACCGGCGTGTACGACGTCGACACCGGGCTGCTGTCGGGCCCGCGGGAGATCGCCGCGATGGTCGACGGCGACGACCATCGAGGCCTCGTCGACAGGGGATGCAGTCACGTGATGAGCGCACCGCAGATCAGGGTCGCCGGCGATGCCGCGAGTGCGGTCAGCTACTCCCAGCTGCTGGTGCACCGCAGCGACGGCCGCGGCGTGGCGGTCGTCCGGTCGACGGCGAACAGCTGGCGGTTCGAGCGGACACCCGACGGGTGGCGGGTGGCCCGCCGCACCGCCCGCGTCATCGACGGCGGCGACGAGGCGCGCCGAATCCTCAGCGAGGGTCCGCCGCCACCGTGAGGTGAAAGTGCTGCGGGTCCGGTTCGGCGAGCATCCGGTCGAGGGTCGCGCGATCGAACGGCCACAGGTCGATGGTTCCGGACTCGGAGAAGTACCACGAATTGCACCCGGTGTTCCACACGGTGGGCCCCATCGCGGCACGGACGTCGTCGTTGAACTCGTCGGTCGCCTCGGCGGTGACTTCGATCCGGTCGACCTCACCGCGGGCGAAGCGACGCAACCACGACGCCAGGTAGTGCGCCGTGCGCTCGGAGGTGTGCTGCAGGGAGATCGATCCCGTCGGCGAGTTCGGGCCGAGCACGGTGAAGAGGTTCGGGAATCCGGGGATCGCCGTCATCCGGTAGGCCCGCGGCCCGTCGCGCCACGCCTCGTCGATGGTGAGTCCGTCGCGACCCGTCACGCTCATCGGCCGCATGTAGTCGTGTGCCCGGAATCCGGTGGCCAAGACGATCACGTCGACCGGGTGGACGCGACCGTCCGCGGTCACCACACCGTCGGCGGTGATCTCCCGGATCGGGTCGGTCACCAGGTCGGCGGCCGACGACGTGATGGTCCGGTAGTAGCTGCCCGAGACGACCTGCCGTTTGCACAGTGGTTGATCGCGGGGCGTCAGTGCGGCCCGCAGTTCGGGGTCGCGGACACCGACGCGCAGGGACAGCCGCGCGTACGCCTGGACGGCGCGCCGCCGCCACGTGTCGTTGCGGACGATGTCGGGCAGGATGGCCGAGGCGCCGAGCAGTCCCCGATACACGAGAGCATGCAGTCCGGGCATCGACCGGAGGGCGGCGGCGACGATCCGCGGTTGCGGGAGTCGCATCGGGGCCCAGAGGATCCACTGCGGGGTCCGGGCGAAGTGCACGAGTCCGGCGGCCGTCGGCGCCAACGCGGAGACCACCTGGACGCCGGTGGATCCGGTGCCGATCACGGCCACCCGCTTCCCAGCGGTGTCCAGGGACTCGTCCCAGCGGGCCGTGTGCACCACGGGGCCGTCGAAGTCGTCGAGTCCCGGGATGTCGGGGATCTGCGGATTCGTCAGCACGCCGGTCGCGCAGATCACGAAGTCCGCGATCAACTCCTCCCCGTCGGCGAGGGTCACCGTCCAGGTGCCGGCGTCGTCGTCGAAGTCCGCCGCGGTCGCTTCGGTGTTCAGTCGGATACGGTTCATCAGGCCGAATCGTTCGGCCACGTCACGGTGGTACCGCTGGATCTCGGAACCCGACGCCCAGATCTTCGACCAGTCGGGGTTGGGTGCGAAGCCGAACTGGTAGAGCTGTGACGGGACGTCGCAGGTGAGTCCCGGGTACCGGTTGTGGTGCCAGACGCCGCCGACGTCGCTGCCGCGTTCCAGGACGACGAGGTCCTCGAAGCCGGCGTCGGTGAGGACGTGGGCGGTGGTCAGACCGGCGATGCCGGCGCCGATGACGACGATCCGCGGGTCGCGCCCACCGGCGTCGCCCGTGACCCCGGTGCCGCTGATCGACCCGGTGCCGCTGATCGACTCGGGGTCACTCATCGACTCGGGGTCACTCATCGCCGCGGTCCCCCTCGAGTGCCTGCCGGACGGTGTCGACCACGGTGCCCCGCGAGGCCGCGAACGCCTCCCGGCGCCGCTTCCGGTTCATGAAGTGCGACCCCAGTGCCGCCATGTCGGTGGCCCGCGGTGCGATGTGCACGACGCGGGTGCCGCGAGCGCGGACGTCGGCGACCTCGCGGGCGAGCACACGTGACATCGGGCGGCGCAGGAGCCGATCTTCGAGCAGTCCGCCCGGTCCGGGCGCACGCACGCCCGCGGCCGAGGCCATCGGGGTGATGAGGTAGATCAGCTCGGCCTCGTCCGGGCCGACGAGATCGACCGATGCGGTCGAGGCGGTGCCGCCGTCGAGGTGGCGCCTGCCGTCGATCGTCACCGGCGGCATCCACCCGGGAACCGCCCACGAGGCGCGCAGCGCCTCACCGGGGGTCGCCGGGGGCGCACCGGGAGCACCGAAGGCGATGCGTCGGCCGTCGTCGACGCGGTAGGCGACCAGCCGTGCTCCCGGGTGCCCGAGCCGGCCGTCGGGGCCGCTCGCCGCGTCGGCCAACCGGTGGAGCCAGGCGGCGTCGCCGCGCCCCCGCGGCGCGATGCCCGACAGTGCGGCGTGCCCGCCGCGGCGCGTCCACACGGTCGAGGGCATGAGTCGGTGGACGCCGGGAACGGGCGGCAGACTCGCCGGGGTGGCGGCGATGTGCTCGCGCAGGACCGGATCGTCCGACGTTCCGACCTGCATGTCGACGAGGTCGGCGGGCGTGTATCCGGCTGCCAGCAGCGTGACCAGCTCCGCTCCCGCGGAGGTGCCCTGCAGGACCGTCGCGTCCGCGGGATTCCAGCCCGTTCGCCGGACCAGCTCGTCGAGTGCCGCCACCGCCCAGGCTCCCCCGATGGTTCCGCCGCACCCGATCACCAACGCCGTGGCCGTCATCGCTGAGACCCCGTGTTCAATCGCTGAGACCCCGTGCTCGCGGCAGCCTGTTGGGCGGCGTGTTGGGCGGCGTGCCGGGCGATCCGGGCCGAGTACGCCGCTCGCGCATCGGCGTCCAGCGACAGCGCCTGCCGGTGCCCGGCCAGATCGCGGACCACGCGTTCGACGGACTCGGGGACGGCCAGATCGACGAGCGCCCACCCACGCGCCACCCAGCCCGGCACCGACGTGCGGGCCGCTCGGGTCGCCAGGGTGCGGAGCACGGCCCGGGCGACGTCGTCCGGGTCGACCGTCGGCAGCGTCCCGCCGAGGTCCGCGCCCGAGGACAGTTCTGTGCGGACGGCGGCGGGCAGGACCGTCGAGACCGTGACGCCGGTGCCGTCGAATTCCCGGCGCGCCGCCAACGAGGCGCCGAGTGCGGCGTATTTGCTCGCGTTGTAGGTGATCATGCCCGGCAGCGGGAGCATTCCCGCCATCGACGAGACGGTGACGATGTGACCGCGACGCGCACCGATCATCGTCGGCAGCACGGCCCGCATGCCGTACAGGACGCCGGCGGCGTTGACGTCCAGGATCAGGTCGGTCGTCGACGCGGTCTCCTCGAGGTAGGGCCCGACGGGCATCACACCCGCATTGTTCACCAGCACGTCGATGCGGCCGTCGACGGCGAGGATCTCGTCGACCACGGCTCGCCACTGCGCCCTGTCGGTCACGTCGAGCGGCGCCGATCGTGCCCCGGGGATCTCGCGGGCCGCGGCGGCGGCCACCTCCGCGTCGACGTCGGTGAGCCAGACGACGGCTCCGCCCGCCGCGAAGCGCGCCGCGGTCCGTTCGCCGATGCCCCGTCCGGCGCCGGTGACGATGACGACCGCGCCGTCGACGTCGATCCGCGGGTTCGACCGTCGATAGGCGCCGGGCATCAGCCCCGACAGCGTTCCGAGCAGAGTCAACGCACGATCCTCCTGGCGGCAGCCGACGCTGCCATCGATCAATGGTGACGTTGATCGTTGTTCAGAACGACGGTGTGTGTCAATCGCGGACGACGCGGACCTACCGCGTGCGGACGATCGCCGTTCCCGTCGCCCGGTCGTGCATCGCCCGTCCGTTGTAGTCGTTGATGAGCGCCGGCACCACGAACAGCAGGATCAGCTGCCGTCCCAGCGACCGGATCGGACCGACGGCGGCGCGCGGAGACTCCCCCGCGACCTCGGCGCCCACCCGGTCGGCCCCCAGGTCCACGCGTGCCACGCGCGTGCCCGCGATGTACTGGCCCGGAGTGAACCCGAAGAACGCCGCCGCCAGCACACCGATCACGAACCAGATCGCCAGCTGCGGGACGGCGGCCACACGCATCGTCATCTCGTAGCTCGAGGCCATGCCCTCGGCGGCGCGAACCCCCACGAAGGCGATCGCGAGACCGCCGGCGATGAGCCAGTCCAGAAGGAGCCCGACCACCCGGTGCCAGCCGCCGGCCAACGCCCCGGGGCCGGACTCCGGCAGGCCGAGGTCCTGACCGCGATACTCGTTGTCGTCGGCGCCGTGGAACTGCGGACCCGACAGCCAGGTACCCGTTGCACGCGCCACTACTGCACTCCTCGGCCGAGAATCATGGCCCCAATGGTAGCCAGCGCGCCGCCGGACCCCAATCCGGTGACGCGCACCACGCAGGCCCCCGTGGTGAGGGCCTCCGGTCGCCTCGACGCCGCCCACGTAACACGGGAGAAACATCCGTTTATCGCATGAGCAACGTCATCTCCGTACTCTGATGACCGAGATTCGCGCCTCGACGACCTCCAGGCGCGGCTCCGGCCAGAGAAGTTCTGGCCAGAGATTCACTGTTAGGAGTCAGGCGACCGTGTACAGCACGAACGAAGAACTGCTCGAGGGCATCCGCACCGAGGGCGTCGAATACATCGACATCCGCTTCTGCGATCTGCCCGGTCAGATGCAGCACTTCTCCATCCCCGCATCGGCGTTCGACGAGGACGTGTTCTCCGAGGGCCTGGCTTTCGACGGTTCATCGATCCGTGGATTCCAGTCGATCGACGAGTCGGACATGATGTTGCTGCCCGACCCGGCCACCGCCCGGATCGACCCGTTCCGCAAGGCGAAGACGATGAACATCAGCTTCTTCGTCCACGATCCGTTCACCCGCGAGGCGTACAGCCGCGACCCGCGCAACGTCGCGCGCAAGGCGGAGGACTATCTGGTCTCGACCGGCATCGCCGACACCTGCTTCTTCGGCGCCGAGGCCGAGTTCTACATCTTCGACTCGGTGTCGTTCACCTCCGAGGTCAACTCCACCCACTACCGGGTGGAGTCCGAGTCGGGGTGGTGGAACTCGGGCTCCCAGACCAACCCCGACGGCACCCCCAACAAGGGTTACAAGGTGCGGCAGAAGGGCGGCTACTTCCCCGTCGCCCCCTACGACCACTATGTGGATCTGCGCGACGAGATGTCGTCGAACCTCACCGACTCGGGGTTCACCCTGGAACGCGGCCACCACGAGGTCGGCACCGGCGGCCAGGCCGAGATCAACTACAAGTTCAACACGCTGCTGCACGCGGCCGACGACGTCCAGCTGTTCAAATACATCATCAAGAACACCGCGTGGCGCAACGGCAGGTCCGCGACATTCATGCCGAAGCCCCTGTTCGGCGACAACGGGTCCGGGATGCACGCGCACCAGTCGCTGTGGAAGGACGGCAAGCCGCTGTTCCACGATGAGGCCGGGTATGCGGGACTCTCCGACACAGCGCGCTACTACATCGGCGGCATCCTGCATCACGCCCCGAGCCTGCTGGCGTTCACGAACCCGACGATCAACTCGTACAAGCGTCTCGTTCCGGGATACGAGGCACCGATCAACCTCGTGTACAGCCAGCGCAATCGGAGCGCCTGCGTCCGCATCCCGATCACCGGCAACAACCCGAAGGCCAAGCGCATCGAGTTCCGTTGCCCGGACAGCTCGGGCAACCCGTACCTGGCGTTCGCGGCGATGATGATGGCCGGGCTCGACGGGGTGAAGAACCGCATCGAACCTCACGAGCCCGTCGACAAGGATCTCTACGAACTGCCGCCGGAGGAGGCCAAGGGCATCCCGCAGGCGCCGACCTCCCTGTCGGCGGTGATCGATCGTCTGGAGGCCGACCACGACTACCTGACCGCGGGCGGCGTGTTCACCGAGGATCTCATCGAGACGTGGGTCGCCCTCAAGCGCGAGGACGAGATCGAGCCGATCCAGATCCGCCCGCACCCCTACGAGTTCAGCCTGTACTACGACTGCTGAGCTCCTGGGACTGCTGATCCGTGTGATGTCGCGCGAGGCTTCCGGGGCACGGCCGCGGGAGCCTCGCCGCACGCGGTGGACGGTGTCGACGCGACGCGGGACCGGTCCCGGGGGATCGGGACGAGGATCGGTCGGGGTGTTGTCGGGCGGGTGTTACAGTCGCGACGGTGAAGCACCGGGCCAAGTTCCTCGTTCCCGCACTCGCCGCCGCATCGGCCGCCGTCGTCGCGCTCACCGGCTGTTCCGGCGATGCACCGTCCGATGAGGCCGACGCGTCGACCCCGAGTGTGGTCAACGGCATCACGGCGGTCGTCGACCCGGATCCCACGGATGTCTACAGCGGCCGCTGCCCCACCGAGGACGCCGCATCCACCACACGCCCGCAGTGGACGGTGCGGGGCGCGACGGGGAAGGCCGCTCTCGCTCCCGCCACGAGCACCCACGGGCCGCTGATCTCGATCACCACCCCGTTCTCGGTGTACGAGACGCAGGTCAAGACGTTCAGCAAGGGCGACGGCCCGCGCGTCACCGACGAATCCACGACGAGCGTCTGCTACACGGCCGTCAACGGCCGCACCGACGACACCTTCGACAGCACGTACTACAAGGGGCAACCGCTTGCGTTGGAGGCCTCCCAGGTGGTTCCGGGATTCCGGCGCGCCATCGTGGGACAGACGGTCGGGTCGACGGTCGGCGTCGTGGTGGCGCCCGCCGACGGCTACCCCGACGGCACCGAGGACGGTCGGATCAAACCCGGTGACAGTCTGGTCTTCGTCCTGCGGATCCTCGCCGCCACCGAGTCGCCCGGGTTCTAGCGGCCATCGGCGGTGCGGCTACGCTGACGAGCCATGAAGCTCAAAGCCCTCGCCGTCGTTCCCGCCGCCGTTCTCGCGCTCGCCCTCACCGCGGGATGCTCCTCCGACTCCGACGATGCGTCGGCATCGGCCTCGACGGCCGGTGACGGGACGTCGTCGCAGCCCTGCGAACCCGTCGCCGCCGACGCGTCGCCGACGTGGAAGCTCGACGGGACGGCGGGCTCGGTCACGGTCGCCGTCACCGACGACGCCGCGAACAAAGCCCCCTCGGTCGATCTGACGACACCGTTCTCCGTCGACGAGACCGCCGTCCACACCCTGGTGAAGGGCGACGGCGACGTGGTCTGCGAGGACTCCACCGCGGACGTCCTCTACGAGGGCGTCAACGGCCGCGACTCCCGGGTGTTCGACTCCTCGTACGCGAACGGAACCCCCGTCCCCTTCCCCGTCTCGACCGTCGTCGCCGGATTCCAGAAGGCGCTGATCGGGCAGACGGTCGGCTCCACCGTGGCCGTCGCCATGCCGCCCGCCGACGGGTACGGCCCCAGTGGCGGCAGCCCCGACGCCGGCATCGAGCCCGATGACTCCCTCGTCTTCGTCCTGAAGATCACCGGGACCACCGGCTCCTGACGACCCGCCTAGCGTGACCGGGCGGCCGGGAGGTCGTGCCCGCCGATCAGTCCCGGCGCGAACGGGGTGATGAGCTGCGGGAGGCCCCCGGTCCGCGCCAGCAGCGGCGAACCGAAGAAGGGCGACACCAGTCGGCACGGAATCGCCCACTCGCGATGATCGTCGAGTGCGTTGAGGACCATCGCCGCCGCCCGCGGCGACCCGCAGATCCCGAGGTGGTCGGACAGGTCGCGCGGGCACCCGGCCTGCAGGACGATGTTGACCACCGAGTCGTCCGGACCTCCCTCGACCTGACCCGACGTGTACGGCGTGACCAGTTCGTCACGCATCGTGGAGATGTTCGTGTACCGGATGCCGGGGACGTACGGCCCGCCGCCGCCGTTGAGCCGGCGCAGAAACAGCGACCCGCGCATCATCTGCGGAAGAGCGCGGCAGGGCACCACCGCGGACGGATCGATGCCCAGGGCGTCGCCGAGCGCCGCCATCACCGGCCGCGACTCGGAGAACGCGGCCGTCCCCTCCCACAGCGGAGCCAGCGACACGTACTTGTCGATCCGGTCGGCACCGCCGAGGAACTTGGCCCAGTAGGCGGGCACCAGCGTCCCCTGCGAATGGCCGACCACATCGACGCGTTCGGCGCCCGTCGACGCGAGCACCCGGTCCACGAAGGCGCCGAACTCCTCGGCCGACTCCTCGATCCGGCGCATGCCGCCGAGCGCGGAGATCGGCCACCGCGACCCCTCGATGGCCCCGTAGGTGAGGGTGAACACCGAGAATCCGGCGTCGGTCAGCAGCGGCACATAGGTGCCCCAGTTGGTCTGGGCGCCGCCGCCGGTGCCGTGCACGAGGATCACCGGGTTGGGCCGCTCCGGATGACACGGCCGGCCCCACCGGTTCGCGCCCGGCAGGGTGCCGCCGGGGTCGGCCAGCTCGGGTCCGATTCCCGAGAAGAAGTCGTAGACCACCTTGGTCTTGGCCTGCGTCTCGTCGTCGCCGATGGCGGCGACGCGCTCGATCGGCAGCCGGCGCACGATCCGTCGCGCCGCCCACAACGCCGGCGCCGACACACGCTGACCGGCCCGCATGCCCGCCGTCACGACCGCAGCGACCGGCCGGCCCCAATGCCGGTGCAGAAGGTTGGTCATTCAGCCGCCGAACACGTCGACGACGACGGCCTTGGCGCGCCGCGTGACGCGCATGTAGTGCTCCAGGAACTCTTGGGCCTCGTCCTGCGACCACCCGGCGGCGTACGCCACCGAACGCAGTTGACGTCCCGGGCCCGGCAGCTGATCGACCGGCTTTCCGCGCACCAGCACCAGGGCGTTGCGGGCCTCGGTGGCCGTGAGCCACGCCTCGCTCAAGATGTCGACCTGGTCCTGCGGCAGCAGGTCGAGCGCGCCGATCGCCGCGAGGCTCTGCAGCGTGGACGTGTTGTGCAGTTCCGGATACCGGTGCGCGTACCGCAACTGCATGAGCTGCACCGTCCACTCCACGTCGGCCAGTCCGCCCCGACCGAGTTTCGTGTGCGTCGCCGGATCGGCGCCGCGCGGCAGCCGCTCGGCGTCCACGCGCGCCTTGATTCGACGGATCTCGCGGACCGCGTCGGGCGACACCCCACCGTCCGGGTACCGCGTCGCGTCGATCATCAGGAGGAAGGCCAACCCGAGCTGCTCATCGCCCGCGACGGCGTGCGCGCGCAGCAGCGCCTGCACCTCCCACGCCTGCGCCCACTGGCGGTAGTACGCCTCATACGAGGTGAGGGTCCGCACGATCGGCCCGTTCCTGCCCTCCGGTCGCAATCCCACGTCGACTTCCAGCGGCGGGTCTGAGCTCGGCGACCCCAGGAGGCTCCGGACGCGGTCGGCGATCGACGTCGACCACGTCAGCGCCTCCTCGTCGGACACTCCGTCGTTGGGTTCGCAGACGAACATCACGTCGGCGTCCGAGCCGTAACCGAGTTCGCCGCCGCCGAGCCGTCCCATGCCGATGACGGCGATCCGAGCCGGCGCCGTGCGACCGGCTTCCGTGTGACCGGCCTCGGCGAGCGACGACTCGATGACCTTGTCGAGCGCCGCCCCCAGAACCCCTGCCCACACCGTCGACAGGGCGCGGCACACCTCCTGGACCGACATCAGGCCCAGCAGATCGGCCGAGGCGATCCGCGCCAGCTCCGCCCGCCGATGCGACCGCGCGACGGCGATCGCCCGCTGCAGGTCGCCGGCCCGCATCGTCGACGCGCGCAGCCCCTTGACGACGTCCGCCGAGTCGATCTCGATGAGCTTCGGGCCGGCCGCACCCGACGAGTACAGCGCGATCACATCGGGCGACCGCACCAGCAGATCCGCGATGTACTCGCTGGTGCCCAGCACGTGCATGAGACGTTCGGCGACCACGCCGTCGTCGCGCAGCAGACGCAGGAACCACACGACACCGGCCATCTCGTCGCACAGGCGGCGATAGTTGAGGAGGCCCGCATCGGGGTCTGGGGTGTCGCTGATGTGCTCGAGGAGCCCCGGCAGGATCAGTGCCTGGATCTGTCCGCTCCGGCCCGGTTCGGACGCCAGGGCCCGGATGTGGGCCAGCGCGCGGTCCGGGAACACGTAGCCCAGGACCGCGAGCTGCCGTTTGGCCGACTCGTCCGACAACCGCAGAGCGCCCTTGTCGAGACGTGCCACCGACTCCAGCAGCGGACGATAGAACAACTTCTCGTGCAGGTGCCGGACGCGGGCCCGCTGCCTCTTGAGTTCGGCGATCAGCGTCTCGCGGGCGTCCTTGTCTCCCTCGGGGCGGATGTGCGCGGCACGGGCCAGCCACCGCATCGCGCCCGGATCGCTGCTGTCCGGGAGGAGGTGGGTGCGGCTGAACCGCTGCAGCTGCAGACGGTGCTCCAACAGCCGCAGGAACTGATACGACGCCGACAGGTTGGCGCCGTCGTCGCGTCCGATGTAGCCGCCGTCGGTGAGCGCCGCCAATGCGTCGACCGTCGACTGGACGTGCAGGTGCGTGTCGACGCGACCGTGCACCATCTGCAGCAGTTGAACGGCGAACTCCACATCGCGCAGCCCGCCCCGGCCGAGTTTGATGTTGCGGTACCGCTCCTCGGAGGGCACCAGCGACTCGACCCGTCGACGCATCGCCTGCACCTCGGACACGAAGTCCTCGCGCGCCGAGGCGTCCCACACCAGCGGGGAGGTCGCCTCGACGTATCGGCGCCCCAGATCCATCGACCCGGTCATCGCCCGCGCCTTCAGCAACGCCTGGAACTCCCAAGTCTTGGCCCACCTCCGGTAGTACGCCTCGTGCGATTCCAGAGTCCGCGTGAGCGCGCCGCGCTTCCCCTCGGGACGCAGCGCGGCATCGACGTCGAAGAACGCCGACGATCCGATCCGCATCATCTCGCCGGCGATGCGCGCCGACGTCGCGTCGGCCGGTTCGGCCACGAACACCACGTCGACGTCGCTGACGTAGTTGAGTTCGCGGGCACCGCACTTCCCCATCGCGATCACCGCGATCCGGCCGTCGAACGGCTCATCGCCCACGACGGTCGCGAGCGCCACCGACAGGGCGGCCGTCAGCGCGGCGTCGGCCAGGTCGGACAGGCGCCGTCCCACCTCCGGCAGGTACAGCACGGGCTCGTCCTCGACCGTCGCCGCCAGATCGTGCGCGGCCAGCACCATCACCTGGTCCCGGTAGGCGGTCCGGAGCGCGGCCTCCGCGTCGTGGCCGGTGAGGCCCGCCCGATAGAGCAGGTCGCCGTGGTCGATCGCACTCGGCTCGGGTACGGCGGCCACCGCCGCCAGCATGGTCTCGCGGACCTCGTCTGCGGTCGGCAGATCGTCGGGAATCAGCAGCTCCCAGGTGCCCGCGTGTCCCACGAGGTGATCGCCGAGCGCATCGGATCCGCCGAGCAGGGACAGCAGCCGCCCCCGGAGACCGCGGTCGGCGCGCATCGCCGCGTCGATCCGCGACCACTCGTCGGGGTCGGTGTCGTGCAGGCGGCCGAGCGCCCCGAGCGCCATATCGGCGTCGGGGGCCCGCGACAGGGCCCACAGCAGATCGACGCTCTCGCGCCCCGACCACCCGAGGTCCGCCACGCGTTCCCGCGCGTCCGGGTGCAGCAGGCCGAGCCGACCGGTGCTGGGTACGACCGAACGTCCTCCTGAGACAGTCACTGGCGACCCCGGCCTACAGCGGCAGGTACTGCTCGAGTTCGAACGGCGTCACCCGGCTCCGGTACGCCGCCCACTCGGCGCGCTTGTTCCGCAGGAAGTAGTCGAAGACGTGTTCGCCGAGCGTCTCGGCGACCAGCTCCGACCGCTCCATCTCGGCGAGCGCCTCGGCGAGGGACCCGGGCAGTTCCCGGTATCCCATCGCCCGACGTTCCGCCTCGGTCAACGCCCACACATTGTCCTCGGCCTCTTCGGGCAGCTCGTAGCCGTTCTCGATGCCCTTCAGTCCGGCGGCCAGCAGAACCGCGAACGACAGGTACGGGTTGCACGCCGAGTCGGGGGTGCGGATCTCCACCCGCCGCGACGAGGCCTTGTTCGGCGTATACAGCGGCAGGCGGACCATCGCCGACCGGTTGGCCCCGCCCCACGTGGCGGCCGTCGGCGCCTCATCGCCGTAGATCAACCGCTTGTAGCTGTTCACCCACTGGTTCGTGACCGCACTGATCTCGCCCGCGTGCCGCAGGATTCCCGCGATGAACTGTTTGCCCACCGTCGACAGCTGCATGGGGTCGTCCGGATTGTGGAAGGCGTTCGTGTCGCCCTCGAAGAGACTCATGTGCGTGTGCATCGCCGACCCCGGGTACTCGGTGAACGGCTTCGGCATGAACGTCGCGCGCACGCCGTCGGTGAACGCCACCTGCTTCACCAGGTACCGGAAGGTCATCACGTTGTCGGCCATCGACAGTGCGTCGGCGTACCGCAGGTCGATCTCCTGCTGCCCCGGCGCCCCCTCGTGGTGGGAGAACTCCACCGAGATGCCCATCGCCTCGAGTGCGTCGATGGCGTGTCGACGGAAGTTCGGCGCCAGCGCGTGGAACGCCTGATCGAAGTATCCGCCGCGGTCCGCGGGCACCGGGTCGGTGCCGTCGATCGGCCGGTTCTCCAGGAGGAAGAACTCGATCTCCGGGTGCACGTAGCAGGTGAAGCCCTGGTCGGCGGCCTTGTTGAGTTGACGGCGCAGAACATTGCGCGGGTCGGCCCACGACGGCGAGCCGTCGGGCATGACGATGTCGCAGAAGATGCGCGCCGAGTACAGGTCGCCGTCGTCCCGCCACGGCAGCACCTGGAAGGTCGACGGATCGGGTTTGGCCACCATGTCGGCCTCCGACACCCGCGAGAAGCCCTCGATCGCCGACCCGTCGAACCCGATGCCCTCGAGGAACGCGCCCTCCAGTTCGGCCGGGGCGATCGCCACCGACTTGAGGTACCCGAGGATGTCGGTGAACCACAGTCGGACGAAGCGGATGTCCCGCTCTTCGAGGGTGCGCAGCACGAATTCCTGTTGGCGGTCCATACCCGAACCTTAGATGGCGGCGGTTACGCACGTGTTACACCCGGCCGGGCGCGTCGCCGACAGCGGAGCTCGCCGAGACCGACAGTGGCTTTCGCCGAGAACGGCAGCGGCATTCACCGAGACCGGCCTCGGCCGATCCGATGTGACCAATCCCACCGGTCGGCGGGTTCTCGGGTGCGGCGACCGGTGGAACAATCGGACACGTCCACACCGACCCGGGTACCCGCCGAGCGGGACTCGAGGCAGAAATGAGGCAGACACATGTCCGAAGCACCCGTCTACGGATCCGTTCCCGACACCGCCGGGGCCACACCCCGCCGAGCCACCCGCATTCAGCACCTCGCGAAGTGGAAGGCCGAGGGCGAGAAGTGGGCCATGCTCACCGCGTACGACTACTCGACGGCGCGCATCTTCGACGACGCTGAGATCCCCGTGCTCCTGGTCGGCGATTCGGCGGCCAACGTCGTGTACGGCTACGACACCACCATCCCGGTGACGCTCGACGAGCTGATCCCCCTCGCCCGCGCGGTGGTGCGCGGCGCCCCGCACGCCCTCGTGGTGGCCGATCTCCCGTTCGGCACCTACGAGGCCGGCCCGCAGCAGGCACTCGAGTCGTCGGTCCGGATGTTCAAGGAATCCGGCGCCCACGCGATCAAGATCGAGGGCGGCGAGCGGCTCGCACCGCAGATCGCGACGCTCACCGATGCCGGCATCCCGGTGATGGCGCACATCGGTTTCACCCCGCAGAGCGTCAACGGTCTCGGCGGCTACCGCGTGCAGGGGCGCGGTGATGCGGCCGACCAGTTGGTCGCCGACGCCATCGCGGTACAGGAGGCCGGAGCGTTCGCCGTCGTGATGGAGATGGTTCCCGCCGACATCGCCGGTCAGATCACCCGCAAGCTGACGATCCCGACCGTCGGGATCGGCGCGGGCAACGAGACCGACGCCCAGGTCCTCGTGTGGCAGGACATGGCCGGATACACCCACGGCAAGACCGCCAAGTTCGTCAAGCGGTACACGTCGATCGGCGACGATCTGCGCGACGCGGCGCGGACCTACGCCGCCGAGGTGGCCTCCGCGTCGTTCCCGGCGCCCGAACACGCGTACTGACGCCCGGGACTTCGACGACGATGCGCACCCTGTACCCGCCGCTCGATCCGCACGACTCCGGACACCTGACCGTCGGAGACGGCCAAGAGGTCTACTGGGAGTGCTCGGGGAACCCGGACGGCAAACCGGTGGTCTTCGTGCACGGCGGACCGGGCGGCGGGACGTCGCCTGCGCAGCGACAGTTCTTCGACCCGACCCGCTACCGGATCGTGCTGTTCGATCAACGCGGGTGCGGTCGCTCGCGCCCGCACATCGCCGACGGCGCCGATCTGTCGGTGAACACCACCGACCACCTCATCGCCGACATGGAGCGTCTCCGCGACCACCTCGGCATCGACCGGTGGCAGGTGTTCGGCGGCTCGTGGGGTTCCACGCTGGGACTGGCGTACGCCCAGCGGTACCCGGAGCGGGTCACCGAACTCGTGTTGCGCGGGATCTTCCTGCTGCGCCGCAGCGAGATCGACTGGTACTACAACGGCGGCGCCGCCCACCTCTTCCCCGACCTGTGGGAGACGTACCTCGCGCCGATCCCGGTCGATGAGCGCGACGGCGACCTGGTGGCGGCCTACCGCCGCCTGCTCACCGGCGACGACCGCGACGCCGCGCAGCGGGCCGCGACGGCATGGAGCACGTGGGAGGGGCGGACCAGCCATCTGCTCCCCCGCACCGAACCGGATCAACCCCGATCCGATCGCTTCGATCTCGCGTTCGCCGGGATCGAGAACCACTACTTCTATCACCGCGGCTTCCTCGAAGACGGTCAGCTGCTCACGAACATCGCTGCGGTGCAGCATATTCCGTCGGTGATCGTGCAGGGTCGCTATGACGTGGTCTGTCCGATGCGCAGCGCATGGGATCTGCATCGCGCGTGGCCCGCCGCCGACCTGCACATCGTCGACGACGCCGGGCACTCGTCGTTCGAACCCGGTATCGTCCATCACCTCATCGAGGCGACCGACCGCTTCGCCGACCGACAGTGACGTGATCGCCGACGCCCTCGGCCCCCGGTGCAGGGACCGAGCATGGCGACTGCATGCGCATCGGGGTGGGGCGAACGAGTCGGCGTGTAAGCCGGATCCTGTCCCGGTCGCGCGGACCGGTGGCGACCATCCATCTGGGCACACCGTCGCCGGGTGCCTCGAGCAGCCGACCCGCGAGCTCGGACGAGCCGTCCTCGAACACTCGCGCACCTGCACGCCCCGAAGGCGAGTGCAGGCTTCGGCCTTGCTCCGGGTGGGGTTTACCGAGCCGATGCGGTCACCCGCATCGCTGGTGCGCTCTTACCGCACCGTTTCACCCTTACCCGCACGTCAGACGTCCGGGCGGTCTGTTCTCTGTGGCACTGTCCCGCGGGTCGCCCCGGGTTGCCGTTAGCAACCACCCTGCTCTGCGGAGTCCGGACTTTCCTCGACTCGGGCCTGCACGATCAGTCGTGCGGTTCCCTCGCCGCGGCCGCCCGGCCGACTCGTTCGCGAGGTTCACAGTAGCCGCTCGGCACGGGGCCGCGCGACATGTGCTCTCAGCGGTCTTCGGACCAGTGCGCGGTGTCGTTCACCAGACGCACCACGGCTCCCCCGTCGGGGTAGAACTCGACCACCGAGACCGACGCCAGATCCAGGTGCAGTCGGAACAGCAGCTCCGGGCCGACGCCCAGAGCGTCCCGCAGCATCGATTTGATCGGCGTCACGTGCGAGACCGCCAGCACGGTCCGGCCGGCGAACCGCCCCACCAGGTCGGCGCGGGCCGCGGCGACCCGATCGCCGACCGCCGCGAAGCTCTCGCCGCCCGGCGCGGCCACGTCGATGTCCGAGAGCCACCGGGCGTGCAGATCGGGGTCACGCCGCGCGGCGTCGCCGAAGGTCAATCCCTCCCAGGCGCCGAAGTCGGTTTCGATGAGTCCGCCGTGGGTCTCGACGTCGAGACTCAGGGCCGACGCCGCGGCCGTCGCGGTCTCGACGGTCCGCGTCAGCGGCGACGACAGCACCGCGTCGATCGACCCGAAGGCTCCGGTCGCGATCCGCTCGGCGGCGCGCTGCGCCTGACGCCGACCGAGGTCTGTCAGCGCGGGGTCGCCGTGACCGGAGTACCGCCGGTCCACCGACAGCGGAGTCTGGCCGTGTCGGAGCAGGACGATGCGCGTCGGCGTGCTCATTCGACCCTGCCAGGTCGGGCCGCGGCGGGGGCCGTCACTCATTTCGGGAGTCCCGACTCCTCGGTGCGCACCATGACGGCGCCGCACTCCTCGCATCGGACGACGTCGTCGGCGGCCGCAGCGGCGATCCCGGACAACGTGTGCGGGTCGATCTCCATCCGGCACGCCCCGCACCGCCGTTGCCGCAGCAACCCGGCGCCGACGCGCCCCTGGTCGCGCAACCGCTGGTAGACGCCGAGGAGGTCGTCGCCGATCTCGCCCGCCGTCGCCTCCCGGGTCGCCGTCAGGTCCTCGATCCGGCGCTCGACGGCGGCCGCGGCGGCGTCCCGCTCGGCGACGAGCTCCAGTTCGCGGTCGGTCGCCTCGATCAAGGCCGCCTCGGTGCGCTGTGCCTCCGCCGCGGTCGCCTCCTGCTGTTCCATCACCTCGAGCAGTTCGGTCTCCAACGCTTCGGCGCGGCGGGCGAGTCCGGTGACCTCGTGCTGGAGTTCGGTCAGCGCCTTGTGGCTCACGATCCCCGATTCGATCTGTTCGCGGTCGCGTGCGAGGTGATCGGTCGTCCCGGTGAGTTCGGTCTCCACCCGCGCATACTCGTCGGCGAGGGTGTCGGCCGCCGCCTGCGCCGCCGCACGGTCGTCGCGGATCTGCGCCAGGCGGGTCGCGAGTGTGCCGAGTTCGGCGTCTTCGGGAAGGTTCTTGCGCTGATGCCGGGCCTTCGCCAGGTCGGCGTCGAGCCCCGCCAGGTCGAGCAGGCGGCGCTGCTCTGCGTTCGGAGCCTTCATCGGTTCTCCTCTCGTCGGGCGACCACCGTGAAGGGGTCTGTCGGTTCGCTGAACACCTCGGCACGGCAGCCGAGGCTCTCCACCACGGCGGCTGCGGTCACGCACCACGGAAACTCCGTGGTCCAGTGGCCGGCGTCGACGAGTGCGGGTGCTCCGGCGCGCCGCGACTCGTCGACCACGTGGTGCCGCAGATCGCCGGTCAGGTACACGTCGGCGCCCGCCGCGGTCGCGGCGTCGATCATCGAGTCCCCCGCCCCGCCGCACACCGCGACCGTCTCGATCACGCCGTCGGGGTCGCCGGCGGCGCGGATCGGCCAGGGGGCCCGCGGCAGCATCGCGTCGGCGTGGTCGACGAACTCCGCCAACGTCATCGCCGCCGGCAGTCGTCCGACGCGTCCGAGGCCGACGTCACCGTCGATCGCCGCCTGCTCGAACACGTCGAAGGCCGGTTCCTCGTACGGGTGCGCCCCGCGCAGGGCTGCGAGGACGGCGGCGCGACGCCGGCGGGGCGCCACCAGTTCGAGGCGGGCCTCGTCGACGCGGGTCAGATCGCCGACGGCGCCGAGTGCGGGCGCCGCACCGTCGACGGGCAGGAACTGTCCGGTCCCGACGACGCTCCACAGGCAGTCGCGGTAGTCGCCGAGCGAACCCGCACCCGCGCCGAACATCGCTTCGCTGACCTGTTCGGTGTTCGCCTCGGGCACCATCACGACCCATTTGTCGAGCGGCGCGACCGGTTCGGGTGCCAGCGGGACGGTGTCGGTGACCCCGAGCAGATCGGCCAGGGCGTCCGAGACGCCGCGGCGCGCCTTGTCGGCGTTCGTGTGTGCCGAGAACAGGGCGCAGCCGCCGCGGATCAGCCGGTGGATCAGCCGCCCCTTGGCGGTGTCGGCGCTCACCGACGTCACTCCGCGCATCAGCAGGGGATGGTGCGCGACGATGAGCCCGGCATCGATCCGCAGCGCCTCGTCGACCACGGCGTCGGTGACGTCGACGCAGGTGAGGACGCGACGGACGGATTCGTCCGGGTCGCCGCACACCAGACCGACCGCGTCCCACGGTTCGGCGAGAGCGGGTGGATACACCCGGTCGAGTTCGGCCGTGACGTCACCCAGCGTTGGGCTCATCGATGCTCAGCTCCTCGTTCGGTCGTCGATCTGAATGAACTGCGGTCTGCAGACTCGCGGTCTCGACCAGTCTGCCCGCTGCGACCGCCCGACGGGGCGGGCACGTCGGGCGGCACGTCGTCCAGCACCTCGCCCAGTGCGGTGATCAGCACATCGGTGCACGCCCGGTCGCGGACGGCGAAGCGCAGGTGATCGGGCCCCAGACCGGCGAAATTCGCGCAACTGCGCACCGAGATCCCGCGTTGCGCGAGGGCGGCTTTCACGGCCAGTCCGCCCGGCGCCTCCACCAGGACGTACGACGCCTCCGGCTCCGCCGCGGGCCGCAACCCCACCGCTGCGAGCCCCGCGACGAGGTGGGCGCGGTCCGCCGCCACGACGGCGGCCTGGTCGGCCGCGTACCGGGCGCCCGTGGGCCCGAGGCAGGCGGTCAGCGCACGCACGGCGAGGGTGCCCAGCGGCCAGTGGCGTCGGGGCCCGGTGAGCCGCGCGATCACATCCGGATGCGCGATGAGGTATCCGGCGCGCAGACCGGCGAGCGCGAACGTCTTGGTGACCGAGCGGATCACGATCACGTCGTGATGCCCCGCCCCCGCCAGGGATTCGGGCTCGGTTCGTCCGTCGGCGCCGCGCGTCACGTCCGCGAACGCCTCGTCGACGACGATGATCCGACCGGGACGACGCAACCGCTCGATCGCCTCTCGCGGGTGCAGGACGGAGGTCGGATTGGTGGGGTTGCCGATCACGACCAGGTCGGCGTCTTCGGGGATCGCTGCCGTGTCGGGGATCGCTGCCGTGTCGGGGGTCGCTTCCGTGTCGGGGGTCGCTTCCGTGTCGGGGGTCGCTTCCGTGGCCAGCCGCCACGGAGGCGGAAGGATCACCGAGGTGATCCGCGTTCCGGCGGCTGCGAGCACCCGCTCGGGTTCGGTGAACGACGGTGCGATCAGCGCGGCGTGCCGGGCGCCGAGCCTGGTGAGCAGCTCGAATCCCTCGGCGGCCCCGGCGAGGAGCACGACCTCGTCGGCGGTGCACCCGTGTCGGTCGGCGATCGCGTGGACCGCGCCTGCGACGTCGTCGCGTCGCGGGTACGCCGCGAGGTCGTCGATGCCGGCACGGAGGATCTCCCGCAGGAAGTCCGGGGGTCCGGGGCGGACGTTCACGGCGAAGTCGAGGGCACCGGGGGCGGCGTCCTCGTCCCCGTGTCGGTTCGGGTCGAACAGCGCGGCACCCGAACTCCCTGTCTGGCCCGTATTCCCTGTCTGCCCCGAACTCCCTGTCTGCCCCGAACTCCCCGTCTGGCCCGAATTCATGGTCTGCAGAGCCTACGGGCACCATGGACGGCGTGACCCGCAGCCCGTTGGACTTCATCGCCGATCCCGGCACCGCGCTCCTGGTGGACCTCGACGGCACCGTCACCGACAGTTACGACGGCATCACCCGATCGTTCAACCATGCGTTGGACGCCATCGGCGAACCCCGCGCCGACGACGACTTCCTGCGGACGATCGTCGGACCTCCACTGGCCGACTCACTCCACGCACGGGGCCTCGGTGACGACCGCGTCGCCGCGGCGATCGCCGCATACCGCGAACGCTACGACGTCGTCGGCTGGCGGGAGAACCGCGTCTACGACCAGATGACCGAACTCCTGCGCGATCTGGCCGCGTCCGGCCGGACGATGGCGATCGCCACGAGCAAGAATCAGCGGATCGCACGCACCATCGTCGACCATTTCGGTCTCACCCCGTATTTCCGGTTTGTCGCCGGCGCCGGCGAGAACGGCACACGCCCGACGAAAGCAGACGTGGTCGGGCACGCCCTGGAGGTACTACAGTTGGATCCGACAGCGACCCCGGTGGTGATGATCGGCGATCGATCGCACGATGTGGTCGGGGCCGCCGAGCATGGGATCCCGACCGTCTCGGTGACATGGGGATATGCTCTCCCCGGCGAATTGGCGGCCGCCGCGTCGTCGGTCGGACTCACCGGCGGCGCCGGGATCGCACCTGACAGATGGATCGTCGACTCGGTCCAACGACTGCGTGAGGAACTCGGTGTCTGAGAATGCGTCCCGCACACTCCACGTGTGCTTCGTCTGCTCCGGCAACATCTGCCGGTCGCCGATGGCGGCGTCGATCGTCAGCCATGCGATCGCCGAGGCCGGCCTGGCCGACCGCGTCCGCATCACCAGCGCCGGCACCGGCGGGTGGCACATCGGGGAGCCCGCCGACAATCGGGCACGGACCGAGTTGCTCGCCCACGGCTACTCCGACCGGCACGTGGCAGCCCAGCTCTCCCCCGATCACCTCTCGGCCGACCTGTTGATCGTCGCGGACACCGGACATGTCGCCGAGTTGGAGCGCAAACGTCTGGGGAGTCGCGTGCGGCTCCTGCGCAGTTTCGACCCCGCGGCCGACGGTTCCGACGTCCCGGATCCGTTCTACGGCGGGCCGGACGATTTCGCGGGTGTCCGGACGCAGATCGAGGCCGCGGTGCCCGGCATCGTGGCGTGGGTGCGCGCGGCACTCGACGACGCCTGAGCGGCGGTCGCCGCCAGGTCGGTAACCTGGAGGCGTGCGACTGCTCAAGACCTTCCTGCGCCCCGGGTGGCTGCTCCTCGCGATCTTCGTGATCACGTTCGCCGCAGCGTGCTTCACCGTCCTCGCGCCGTGGCAGCTGGGCAAGAACACGGCCACTGAGCACCGCAACGATCTGATCCGAACCGCGACGTCCACCGATCCGGTGCCGCTCGCCGAACTGCAGCCCGGAGGTCGAGCCTTCGACGCCGACAACGAGTGGCGTCTGGTGTCGATGCGCGGGCATTTCCTCAACGACAAGCAGGTCGTCATCCGTCTGCGCCATGCCGAGGGCCGCCCCGCCGTGGAGGTGGTGACGCCGTTCGCCGTCGCCGGAACCGACCGCGTCGTCTTCATCGACCGCGGTTTCCTCCCGCTCGGCGAGAACAACGAGGTCAGCGTCCCTCCGGCCCCCGAGGGGGAGGTCTCGGTGGTCTCCCGTCTCCGGAAGACCGAGTCGACCAGCGCCGGCAAGAAACCCCGCGACGACGGCGGCGAGTTGACGGCGTACACCGTCGACACCCGCGAGTTGGCGCCCCTCACCGGGTTCCGGAACGAGGGTTTCTACCTGCAGATCTCGGACGATCAGCCGGGGTCGCTCGGGTCGATTCCGCTCCCCCAGCTCGAGTCGGGGCCGTACCTCTCCTACGGGCTGCAGTGGCTGGCGTTCGGCATCATGGCGCCGCTCGGGGCCGGCTACTTCATCTACTCCGAGGTGAAGGCCCGCCGCCTGGCCAAGAAGCAGAACGCGGAGGCGATCGCCGCCGGTTCGCCCGGTGACGGTCCGGAGCCCGCCGAGGAGACGACTGCCACGGAGCGTCGCGCGGAACGCGACCGCATTCGCGCGCAGTTGCGCGGGGCCGGCGTCTTCACCGGCAACGACATGCACGCCAAGGATTCTGCGGAGATCGGTGCGGGTGCCGCCGCCGACGCGGATGCGGCCGGTGATGTGAAGGCCAAGTTGGCGCGTCGCTACGGCAAGTGATCGGGCGGCGGTTGCGTCAGCGGCGAATGCGCCACCGGATGACGACGGCGATCGCCGCCACGACGCGCTGAACTCGACGCGACAGTCGCACGGCCGCCCGCAGGTCCGCGGGATTCGGGGGTCGCCCGCTGCCGAGGGTCGGTCTGTCTTCGACGCCGTGGGAGTAGACGGTGCGACCGCCGAGCTCGATGTCGAGGGCACCGGCGAACGCCGCCTCCACCACCCCCGCATTGGGGCTCGGGTGGGCGCCCGCGTCGTCACGGACGGCCCGCCACACGGCTGCCGGGCGCCGCGTGACGACGGCGACGGCCAGGGCGGTGATGCGCGCGGGCACGAGGTTCGCGACGTCGTCGATGCGCGCGGCCGCCCACCCGAAGTCGCGGTACCGCGCGTTCCGGTAGCCGATCATGGCGTCGAGGGTGTTGATCGCCCGGTATCCGAGCAGGCCGGCGGAACCTGCCGCGGCAGCGAAGATCAGCGGCCCCACCGCGGCGTCGGAGGTGTTCTCGGCGATCGACTCCACCGCGGCCCGGCAGATCCCGGACTCGTCGAGCAGCGACGGATCGCGGCCGACCAGGCCCGAGACGAGACGTCGGGCCTCGTCGATCTCGTCGGCGTCGAGGGCGTCGGCGATCTGGTCGCCGATGCGGCACAGGGAGGTCCCGCCCAGTGAGCTGAATGCGGCGGCGGCGGTCCCGAGCGTGCCCGCTCGCGCCAGCAGTGCACCGGTCAGGGTCGCCGCACCGACCCATCCGGCGGTGAACGCGACGCCCACGGCGCGGTCGTCGGCGTACATCCGTCGTTCCGCGGCGGTGACGGCGCTGCCGAACGCGGCCACCGGGTGACCGCGTCGGGGGTCTCCGAGGACCGCGTCGGCCGCGGCGCCGGCTGCGAGGCCGATCGCTTCAGCTGTGTTCGTCCGCACGCCGTGATGGTAGTCGGGCGGCACGCGTTCGCCGGAGGTGCCGGGTCTCGGGGCGGCGGTTAGGATCACCGCGATGGCCGCTTCTCGTCCCGGACCGGAGTCCGGCACCTTCGACATCTCGACCGGCACGGCCGAGCTCCGTGCCGACCGTGACGGCGGGTGGCTGCTCGCGGTGAATGGAGTGCAGAGCAGTCACATCGATCCGGACCGGCCCGAGCTTCTCGACTTCGAGTACATGCGGCAGGCCGTCGCGGCCGTCGAGGACCGGTGGCCCGACCGCGATGAGCCGCTCCGCGTTCTGCACCTGGGCGCCGCGGCCTGCGCCCTGCCTCGCGCTCTCGCTCACGGATATCCGCAGTCGCGGCACGTGGCGGTGGAGGTCGACGCGGAACTCGCTCGACTGTCGCGCGAATGGTTCGACCTGCCGCGGGCTCCGCGTCTGCGCATCCGGGTCGGCGACGCCCGGGAGGTCGTCGAGTCGTTGCGCGAGGGGACGCGCGACGTCGTGATCCGCGACGCCTTCGCCTCGAGCGTCACTCCGCGGCACCTGATGACCGCGGAGTTCACCGAGTCCGTTCGCCGAGTGCTGACGGCGGACGGGCTGTACATCGCGAACTGCGGCGACCGTCGCGATCTGGTGTCGGCGCGCAGCGAGGTCGCCACCATCGCGTCGGTGTTCACCCGAGTCGCGTTGATCGCCGATCCGTCCATGTTCAAGGGCAGACGCAGCGGCAACATCATCGTCATCGCATCCGACGGTCCACTCCCCGATTCGCCGGCGCTCGAGCGCCGTCTCCGCGCCGACCCGGAGCCCGCCCGACTTCTCTCGGGTGCCGATGCGCGCGCCTTCGGTTCCGGTACGGTGCTCCGAGACGGCGACGCCTGACACCGGTTTGGGGAGCCTTCCCCGTCCCGGGGTATCTTTGTGCGAGCCGTCTCCGGCGGCCGAGCGCGTATAGCTCAGCGGTAGAGCTCTGGTCTTACACACCAGCGGTCAGGGGTTCGAATCCCTTTGCGCGCACGTGACCACGGCCCTCAGCCGAGCGCCGGATGATCCCGGTCGATCACGAAGAAATAGGGGTCCGGGGTGCCGCGGTAGTCCATGAGCCCGAGGAACGTGTCGGCTGAGACCTTCTTGAAGACGTCGATGATCGGAAGGCTGTCGTAGACCATCGCCGCCGTCTCGACTCCGTTGTGATCGATGGCGCGAAGCCGGGCGTGAGCCTTCCGCGTGCCGACGAGGTGCCGCAGCGCCGGTAGCGACCGTTTGAACCCGCGCGCGATGATCCGAGGCGTTCGGCTCGCGATGGTCAACGGGGGCAGGAGGATCGGGTTGATGGCGAACACGGCCTCTCCGGCCGAGAAGAGCAGCGGTTGGACGTTGTCGGCTGTGCGGAAGCTCTTCCCGTACCAGCCGCTGTCGGTCAGCATCCCGTCGAACAGGTGGCCGGTGGGCAGTTCGCTCCCGGTGAACCGTGAGGGTGTCAGGTCGCCGATCTCGGCCGCGGGCAAGGAGTCGAAGAACTCGGCGGCCTGCCGGAGGGTGCAGCCGGTGCGCTGCAGGCGACGCAGCTCATCCAGAGCGTCAACTGCTCTCGGGGTATCAGGGATGCTCGGCACGGGTGACTCCTGTCAGTGGTCGGTCGCTCGGGGCGGGGCGGACGGCGAGAACGCGCCGTGGAATGTCATCGGTATGTGGTGGTTCAGCCGGGCCACCGCGACCGGCCCGTCGTCGGGACGCTCGGCCCGGAGGATGCACAGGGCGGACGTTTGTTCCGCCGGTCGGTGCTCGATGGTGAGGAGCCACCCGACGCCTTCGTCAGTCGAGGTCGGATCCGGCGCGAAGATCGGTTCGCACACCGTGGCCTCCCCGTCCGTGCGGTAGTGGCGGTGAGTGCCGTCCTCGTGGTCGATGGTCGTGATCAGGTCGGGGTTGCCGCCCCGCACCGATGCCTGCGCGAGATAGGTGAATCGGTGCTCGGCGGTCGTTCGTCGCTGGTCGAGTTGCGGGAACTCGCCGCCGAGGTCGCTGAGCGGCTCGCTGGTGCACCGGCGCGCGGCACCGTTGATCGCCAGGCGGGTGAGGGTCCCGCCGAAAGCGGGGCCCGGATTGCCGCGGTAGTCGCGGAGGTGGGCGTTCCATCCCGCCCATCCGTCGTCGGCCTGGTGTGCGACGAGGTCGACGACGGTGTCGGGGCCGCGTTCGTAGGCGTTGGTGACGTGGAAATGGAACAGCGGATCGTATTCGACGCGGATCGGCTTACCGCCGTCGCGTGGGACCAGGACGATCGTGGTGCCGAGGTCCGGCTCGTACGACAGCGCGTCGTCGAACGGGCGCAATCCGAGAGCGACGGGGATCGGTCGTTTGACCACCAGTGGACCGAGGACGAAGACCATGTGCTTCGCGGTCAACGCGAAGTCGTGGACGAATCCGAGTTTGGGAATGGGTACCGTTCCGACACCGAAGATCTGACCGCGCGGAGTGAGCCGGTAGCAGCGGATCATCGGCCGCGGAAAGAAGTCGAGACCGAAATTGAACACGTCGCCGGTCAGCGGATCGGTCTTCGGATGCGCGGAGAACGCGCCGAGTCGTTTCAACGCTCCACCGAACGACTCCGGACCGTGTGTCTCCAGAGTGCTCGGATCGAGGAGGTGGGGGCGTCCGCCCTCCCACAGCGCGTACAGCGCGTTCTCGTGGACCAGCACATTCGTGTTGGCCATGTTCTCGGGGAATCGCAGCGCATTGGCCATCGCACCGCCCAGACGCTGGGTACCGAACCCGCGCGAAGGGGTCGCATCGTCGGACGATCGCAGGTAGTTCCGTGTCCGCACGTAGCGGTTCCGATAGTGCACCCCGGTCGACCCGATCTCGAACCGCGACACCATGCCGTCACCGTCGAAGATGTGCTCCACCGGGTGGCCGCCGACCTCGAACCGCCCCGGGCCGATCCGGTACAGGACCCCTCGGAGCGACTGCGGAATCTGGCCGCATACATCGCGGACCCGGTAGTCGAACTCGGCGCACTGCGAATCCCAGGGTGATGCACCCGCGGGCTCGCCGGAGGCGGTGACGTACCCCTCAGCATTTGAGCCACTCATGCGGCCGAGTGTCTCACGTATGAAGCATTCGGTTCAATAGACGCCCGTGTTTGTCCGGCGATATCGTGTCGGTCATGGCTGAAGACCAGGATGTACTCGTCGCAGCCCGCGCCGTGATCGAGCGCGTGGGCATCGGTGCATTGACGCTGACTGCGGTCGCTCGGGAAGCCGGGATAGGTCGGGCGACGCTGTACCGTCGATTCGCCTCGCGTGACGATCTCATCACCGCTCTCGTCGTCACGGAGCTGAACGATCTCGAAGCACTGGTCACCAACCGCCTGCGCTTCGCGGATCAACCCGAGCAGACGATCACGATGCTTGTGCGTGAAGTGCTCGACCACAACGCGCGCAATGAGCCCCTGCACGCCGCATTGCAGAACGACGCCGCCGAACTGCTGCCCTGGCTCATTCGCACCAGGTCTCACCCCACGCTGGTCGACGTCGTCACCGAGCGGGCGCTCGCCCATATCGCCGACTCTCCGCTGGCAGACGAACTCCACCCCGACCCCGCATCGGCGATCGAGTTCATGGTCGGCGCCATCTACGCCAACCTCCTCTCGCCCGCACGGCACCTCACGCACGCGCAATTGGCCGAATTCATCACCTCCGCCGTGCATCGCCCATAGTCGGACGGCACCGCAAGGCACAGGACTGTCCCGAACGCTCTCTGTGAACGGCCGTTCACCCCGGCGCTGGTGGTGTCGGCGGTGGGTCGGGGTCCGTGGTCGGGAGGAGTTCTGCGTGGTGGATGGTGTTGATCTGCCACCGGTGTGGTCCGCCGGTGCCTGTTGTGGTTGGTGGGGTCGGTCGCCAGTGGACGCGTCCGGTGTGGGGGCCGGTGGCCGCGATGCGGGTTTCCCATTGGCCGGGTGCGGTGCCGACGGTGCGGTTGTGGCTGCCGCAGGCGGCTCCGAGGTGGTCGATGTCGGTGGGTCCGCCGTCTTGCCAGTCCGGGAAGTGGTGGGCCTCGGTGCGCGCGAAGGGTGCTGCGCAGCCGGGGGCGGTGCAGCCGCGGTCGCGCGCGAAGAGCATCAGTCGTTGCGCACGCGAGGCCAGGCGCCGCCCGCGTCCGAGGTAGAGGGGTTCGCCGGTGGTGTGGGCGAACACTGCCAGGTGTGGGGTCGCTGCGGCGGCCAGCCGGACCAGTTCGCTGATCGGTACTCGTGTTCCGGTGGCGGTCAGGGCGATGCCGGCGTGGGCGGCCAGTTCGGCGTCGGTGATGGTGACGACGAGTTCGGAACGCAACGACCCCGACGCCGGGGATTGTTGGCGGGCGAGGATCAGGAGGGCGTGGAGGGCGTCGTGGTTGCGTTGCATCGGGGTGCGGTCATCACGCTCGGCCGCCGCAGCCACCACGGCCGGGTCGGCTGATTCGACGGCTCCGGTCGGGGAGGCGGGGTCGTCGGGGTTGTTCATGCCCGGGGCGGCCCAGGACTGCAGCATGATCTCGAGGTCGGCCCGCAACCCCGGGGTGAGCCGGGTGCGCAGTGCGCTCATCAACTGGCGGTCTTGGGGCATCAACGCCAGGCCGCGCAGGCGGCGGCGGTCGCGGTCGTCGGTGAGCTGCCCATCAGGATCCAGATGCGCCAGCAGACGCACACCGGCGGTGCGGACGCCGGCGGGGGTCAGGGTGCGGGCCACGGCCGCGAGTTGGGCTTCGGCACCCTCACGGACGTCGGTGGTGACGGCGGCGGGGATGCGGGTCAGGACGGCGTCGATTTCCAGGACGTGATCGACCCCGATCTGCCCGTCGGCGACTGCGTCGGCGGTGGCCGGGCATCGCGGTTCGAGGGTTTGGCCGAGCATGTTGGTGAATCGTCCGATCGCCGCGGCGGCGACCCGGCGACGCCTCGCGGCGCCGTCACCGACCCGCAGACCACCCGAGAGATACGCATGCAACGACAGGTAGCCAGCCGTGCGGTAGGCACCCCGATCAGAAATCTCCACCAGCACCGCCGCATCGGCGGCATCGAACCGGCGCCGCGCCTGCTCCAACGACTCCGCCGCCGTCAACAACTCACCTTCGGTGGAGGCGGCCAGCGGTAGTGCAGCGAGTTTCACGGCGACCGCTTTGGCGACGGCGGCCAGGGCGACCGGATCATCGGGCAGCAGGACATCCAGATCGGGTGAGATCGGCTCGGCGATGATCGTCGTCACGACCCTCACCCCCTAAGCGTGTTCCTGCAGCTCATCGCTGCTATTGAAGCTGTGACACGACACTAACAAGAGGCTCTGACATTGCTACTTGTAAGTGGTCCCGTCCTGGCGGCCCTCTGCCGGACCGACGCTCCGTCGAGTTGGCCATCATTGATCTGTTCGGCTGGAACGAGACCGCTCGTCGCTTCCCCTACTCCGCCGAACAACCGATCGGGGAATCGACTCACGCGAGCTGAAGCAGCAGATCGCCCGGCGCCACCTCGGCCACTGCGCGAATCGCAACCCGCTTCACCGTTCCCGCGACGGGAGCGGTGATCGCAGCCTCCATCTTCATGGCCTCGATGCTCGCGACAGTCGCACCTGCAGCGATCTCATCGCCCTCGCGAACGGCCAACGTGACCACCCCGGCGAACGGGGCCGCAATCTGGCGGGGATCGCTCCGATCAGCACGCTCGGCGACGGCAACAGACCGTTCCGCGGAGCGGTCCTCCACCGACACGGGACGCAAGGTTCCGTTGACGGTGAACACGACGGTTCGACGCCCGAAGTCATCTGCTTCCCCGACCGCTTCGAGTCCGAGCAGCATCTCCGAACCGGGAGCCAATCGAACCCGATGCTCCTCTCCCGTCCGTAGCCCGTAGAAGAATTCGGTGGCCGACAACCGCGACGTATCACCGAAGGCCTTCACGTGTTCAGCGAATCCCGCGGCCGGCTCGGGGAACAGCAGGCGATCCAGTGTCCGCCTTCGGATCTGGCCCGGGCGGGTCAGATTCACGCGGTCCTGCTCCGACAAGACAGCTCGAGGGCGCGTCTGCGCCCGCCCGCGAAGGACCGAGCTCCGCAAAGGCTCAGGCCATCCGCCTGCTGGTTCTCCGAGTTCACCCACGAGGAATCCGATCACCGAATCCGGTATGTCGTAATCCGCGGGTGCCGCTGCGAACTCTGTCGCGGAGATCTGCTGGGAAACCAGTGACAGGGCCAGGTCACCGACGACCTTCGACGATGGCGTCACCTTGATCGGTCGCCCCAGCAGCGCATCGGCATCCGCGTAGGCGCGTTCGACCTCCTCGAACCGGTGTCCGACTCCCAGGGAGATGGCCTGCTGACGCAGATTCGACAGTTGTCCCCCGGGAATCTCGTGCTCGTAGACGCGACCGGTAGCGGCGCCGATTCCAGACTCGAACGGCGCATACACACGCCGGACAGCCTCCCAGTACGGCTCCAACGAACAGACTTTCTGCAGGTCGAGTCCCGTATCGTGATCACTTCCCGCCAGTGCCGCCACGACCGCCGACAACGACGGCTGGCTCGTGGTGCCCGACAGCGGCGCACTCGCCGCATCGACTGCGTCGGCGCCGGCCGCAACAGCTGCCAGGTAGGTCGCAACCTGCCCACCCGCGGTGTCGTGCGTGTGCACGTGGATCGGCAGGTCGAACTCTCGACGCAAGGCCGTGACGAGTGCCGTCGCAGCCCGGGGTCTCAACAGACCCGCCATGTCTTTGACCGCGATCACGTGAGCGCCTGCGGTCACGATCTGCTCGGCGAGGCGAAGGTAGTAGTCAAGGGTGTAGAGGTCCTCGCCCGGATCGGACAGGTCGCCGCTGTAGCTCATGGCCACCTCGGCGACCGCCGTCCCCGTTTCGTGCACCGCGTCGATCGCCGGGCGCATGGCGTCGACGCTGTTGAGGGCATCGAATATGCGAAAGACATCGACCCCGGTCGCCGCGGCCTCGGCGACGAAGCCTCTGCAGACGTCGTCCGGATACGGCGTGTACCCGACGGTATTCGCGCCACGGAGCAGCATCTGCAAACAGATGTTCGGCATGCCTTCACGTAGTTTCGCCAATCGTTCCCACGGGTCCTCGCGAAGAAATCGCAGGGCGACGTCGTATGTCGCGCCGCCCCAGCACTCGACCGACCACAGCTGGGGTGTCAGGGCGGCCACGTGCCCGGCGACCGCGTCGAGCGCACTCGTTCGCACACGTGTCGCAAGCAGTGACTGATGCGCATCGCGGAAGGTGGTGTCGGTGACTGCTACGGCCGACTGTTGGCGCAGCGCCTGCGCGAACCTCGCGGGCCCCATCTCCTGGAGGCGTTGCCTCGATCCGACCGGTGGCCGCACGAGGTCGGACACCGGCACGGGAGGCAGTTTCGAGCTGGGGCGCACGGTCGTCGGCGCATCCCCGTGGGGGCGATTCACCGTGACGTCCGCCAGATACGACAGAAGTTTGCCGACGTCATCCCCGGCTTCGGGACCGGTCAACAATTCGGGATGCTCGTCGATGAATGACGTCGTCGTCCGTCCTGCCAAAAATTCGGGATTCGCCAGTACCGCTCGAAGGAAGCCGATGTTGGTGTTGACTCCACGGATCGAGAATTCGGATAGCGCCCGCCGCGCGCGTGCTGCCGCGGTGGAGAAGTCGCGTCCCCGACAGGTCAGCTTCACGAGCATCGAATCGAAGTGCCCCGTCACCTCCGTGCCCAGTGCAGCAGCGCCGTCGAGGCGAACGCCCGCTCCGCCGGGCGCCCGATAGTCTCTCAGGCGGCCGGTCTGCGGCCTGAAGTCGTCGGCGGGATCCTCGGCCGTGATCCGACACTGCAGCGCGGCACCGCGAACGGAGATCGATTCCTGTCGTAAACCGAGATCGGCGAGTGTTGCTCCGCCTGCGATCTCCAGCTGAGCCGAAACCAGATCGACGTCGACCACTTCCTCGGTGACCGTGTGCTCCACCTGAATCCGCGGGTTCATCTCGATGAAGAAGTGCCGCCCTCGGCGATCCACGAGGAACTCGACTGTGCCGGCACACGTATAGCCGATGTGCTGAGCGAACGCGACCGCGTCGGCGCAGATCCGGTCACGCAGATCGGTCGGCAATCCGATCGCGGGAGCGATTTCGACGACTTTCTGGTGTCGCCGCTGAAGACTGCAATCGCGCTCGAACAGATGCACCACATCACCCGCCGCATCCGCGAGGATCTGAACCTCGATGTGTCGTGGGCTGACGACAGCCTGCTCCAGGAACACTGTCGGATCTCCGAACGCAGACTGCGCCTCACGACTTGCCGCACGTAGGGCATCGCCGACGTCTTCGATCCGCTCTACCCGCCGCATACCTCGTCCTCCGCCTCCGGCGACGGCCTTGACGAACAGCGGGAACTCCATGTCACCCGCTGCACGGATCAAATCCGTCGGGTCGGCGGACGGCGATGATCCGGTCAACACGGGTAGACCGGCCTCGCTGGCCGCCCGAACGGAACGTGTCTTGTCTCCGGTCAGCTCCAGTACTGCGGCAGACGGTCCGACGAACGACAGCGAGTTGTCGACGCAGGCCCGTGCGAGCTCAGGGTTCTCCGACAGAAATCCGTATCCCGGATAGATCGCGTCGGCACCGGAACGAAGCGCCGCAGCGATCACCTCGTCGACCGAGAGGTAGGCTTTCACCGGATGTCCTGGAGTCCCGATCTGATATGACTCGTCGGCGGCGAACCGGTGGATACCACCCCGATCTTCCAACGGGTAGACGGCGACGGTCGTCATTCCCAGGTCTCGGGCTGCACGAAAACCACGGATGGCGATCTCGCCGCGGTTGGCCACGAGCACTTTCACAATTGTCATGCCGAGACAGATCTCTGCTGCGGTCCCGAATACGCCGACAATGGCCGTATCAGCGTGTTCGAGGCAGTCTGCTCGATGACGTGGGCCGTCCACCCGGTGATCCTGCTCATCACGAACAGCGGTGTGAACATCGGGATGTCGAAGCCCATCAAATGGTAAGCGGGCCCCGTGGGGAAATCGAGATTCGGGCGGATACCGGTGCGCTCGGCCATGACCTTCTCCAACTCGGCGTACATCGTCAGCCAAGTGGAATCCCCGACATGGTGTGAAATCTCTTGGAGGGCCTGGTACATGGTCGGCACCCGCGAGTCGCCCTGCTTGTATACCCGGTGACCGAAACCCATCACCTTCTCATGGGCATTCAGCTTCTCGTCGAGCCATTCCCGTGCGCGCTCCGGTGTCCCGATCTCGATCATGTCGTGCATCACGGCTTCGTTGGCACCACCGTGCAGCGGCCCTTTGAGAGCTCCGATCGCTGCGGTGACCGCGCTGTAGATGTCCGACCCCGTCGACGTCACGACTCGGGCGGCGAAGGTCGAGGCGTTGAAACTGTGCTCGGCGTACAGGACCATCGACTTCTCGAAGGCCCGGACCATCGCCGGGTCGGGGACGCCCCCGAAGCACATGGTCAGAAAGTTCTCCGCGTAACCGAGGCCGTGGTGCGGGGCGATCGGCTCCAATCCGCGACGGCGTCGCAGGTCGGCGGCGACGATTGTCGGCAACACCGCGAACATTCGTTGCGCCTTATCGAGCAGCGACATCGGCGATGCGCTGTCCTCATCGGGATCTTCTGCCCCCAGATAGCTGATCATCGTCCGAATAACATCCATCGGATGACAGGTCTCCGGGGTACGAGTCAGCACGCTTTGAGCCGATCGGTCGAGCCGTCGTGCTGCCCGTTCACGTTCCGTGAACTGCTGCAGCTGCAGGTGATTCGGAAGTTCGCCGTTCCACAGCAGATAGGCGACCTGTTCCATCGAGCAGTGCTCGGCCAGCTCTTGGACCGGGTAGCCGCGGTAGGTCAACGAATTGGTCTCGGGAACCACCTTGGAGATCGCTGTCGTGTCGACGACGACACCGGCCAGTCCCTTGTAGATCGTCGAGGTCATCGTTTCTCCGCTCGTGTATAGGTGAACAGCGTGTCGTCAAACGCGTTGTAGTCGGCGTATCGCAAGAACTCATACAGTCGGGCGCGGTGCTGCATGCGATCGAGCAGCCCTTCCTGCGTCCCCTGCTCGGCGATCTCCGTCAGGCCCTTCTCGACCGCTCCCATCGCGATGCGAAGCGTGGTCACCGGATAGATCACCGCGTTGTACCCGAGATCCTGCAACTGGGAAGTGGTAAGGAGTTCGGTCTTGCCGAACTCGGTCATGTTGGCCAACAGCGGTACATCGACTGCGCCGCGAAAACGCTCGAACTCGTCCGCGGTCGCGAGCGCCTCGGTGAAGATCATGTCCGCACCGGCGTCGACGTATGCCTTCGCACGGTCGATCGCCGACTCGAGACCTTCGGTACCGCGAGCATCGGTGCGGGCACAGACGAGGAAGTTCTCGTCGCGCCGCGCAGTAACCGCTGCGCCGAGACGCCGGACCATCTGATCCACCGAGACCACCTCTTTGCCGTCGAGGTGCCCGCACCTCTTGGGATTCACCTGGTCTTCCAGATGGCATCCGGCAAGGCCTGCGTCCTCGAGCATCGCCACCGTGCGTGCAGCATTCATCGGTTCGCCGAATCCGGTGTCCGCATCGATCAGCGTCGGCAGGTCTGTGGACCGCGCGATGGTTCCGCCGCGTGCGACGACCTCGCTGAGCGTGGTGAGTCCGATGTCGGGCAGTCCGAGGTCCGCTGACAGTGCGGCACCGGAAACATAGACCCCTTCGAAGCCGGCGTCGGCGATCATCGTCGCGACCAACGGCGAGAACGCTCCGGGCCAACGCTGCAGGTGTCCCGATTCGAGCGCGGCGCGAAGAGCTGAACGTTTGTCGGCATCGGTGACGCGAGATGAGAAGACGGCCATATCAGAGAATCCCCTCTCCGGTCTGCGGCGCCGATGCGAGCACCGAGTCGAGGACTCGGACGTTGAGGGCGTCCAGGCCACCAGACGGCAGATCGACAAGCCCCGCGGCCGCGGTCACGAAGCGCTCCCGCTCCGCGGCATCGACGACGCCGTCTGCCATGCGCGCGAACTTCTCCAGGTATTGGGCGCGAGCGAACGGACGGGCGCCCAGCGGGTGGGCGTCGGCGACGGCGAGTTCGTCGTCGATCACCGATCCGTCGGCCATCGTCACCACGGCGCGGGCACCGAATGCCTTCTCGGCCGGATCCGCGGAGTGGTAACGGCGGGTCCACTCGGGGTCTTCGACCGTCGAGATCTTTCGCCAGAGGTCCACGGTGTCGGGTCGCGCGGCCCGCTCGGGCGCGTACGACCGCTCGTGGTCCCATTCACCGTCCTGCAGGGCGACGGCGAAGATGTACATCACGGAGTGGTCGAGGGTCTCTCGGCTCGCCGTCGGATCGAACTTCTGCGGGTCTCCGGAGCCGGTGCCGATCACGTGGTGCGTGTGGTGGCTGGTGTGCAGGACGATCGATTCGACCCGGGTGAGATCGCCGATCCGTTTGCGCAGCCGCAACGCCAGGTCGATCGGCGCCTGGCTCTGGTATTCGGCCGAATGCTCCTTGGTGTAACTGTCCAGGATCGCCCGCTTCGGTTCGTCGGCACCGGGCAACGGGATCGTGTAGCTCGCATCGGGGCCGCCGAGCAGCCACGCGATCACACCGTCCTCGCCCTCCCAGATCGGCGCCGGCGCCCCTTCGCCGCGCATCGCGCGATCGACGGCCTCGACGCCGATCTTCCCGGCGTGCGCGGGCGCGTAGGCCTTCCAGCTGGAGATGGCCCCCTTCCGCGACTGACGGGTGGCGGTGGTGAGATGCAGCGCCTGTCCGATGGCCTGGTAGACGGTGTCGATGTCGAGCCCGAGCATGGTCCCGAGACCCGCGGCCACCGACGGTCCGAGGTGTGCGACGTGATCGATCTTGTGTTCGTGGAGGCACATTCCGCGCACCAGGTCGATCTGGACCTCGTACGCGGTGGCCAGACCCCGCACCAGATCGGCGCCGCTGGCACCCACGCGCTGTCCGACGGCGACGAGGGCCGGGATGTTGTCGCCCGGATGGGAGTATTCCGCGGCGAGGAAGGTGTCGTGGAAGTCGAGTTCGCGCACCGCGACGCCGTTGGCCCACGCCGCCCACTCCGGTGCGTACGCGCCGTCGATGCCGAAGACCGTGGCACCACCGGGCAGCGGACGGGCCTGGGCCTGGCGACGGGCACTGGTGACGGGGCGGCGGGCGACCGCGGCCGCGCTGACGGCCGCGTTGTCGATGACGCGGTTGACGATCATCTCCGCGGTGTCGTCGGGGACGGCGACCGGGTCGACAGCGACCTGGGCGATCTTGTACGCGAGGTGTTCGGTCACGGGGAATGCGTCGGCGCTGCGTCGGGTCCGGACTTCATGGTTGATCATGTTTGCACCGTACGCACATCTCGATCCTTGCCGTAAGTCCTGGCAGATGCGTATTTTTGCGTAATCGCAATCATGATTCTGCGTATGTTGCGAATGCCTTGGCCGCTACAGTCGGATCATGGCGAAGACATACGTGGGGCCGCGGCTGCGACGCCTGCGGGAGGATCTCGGTCTCTCGCAGGCGGCGCTCGCCCGACGACTCGACCTGAGTACGACGTACGTCAATCAGCTCGAGAACGACCACCGGCCGATCACCGTCCCCGTCCTTCTGGCCATCACGTCGACGTTCGATCTCGCATCGGATTTCTTCGCCGGGTCCGGTGACGCACGGCTGGCCGCCGAACTGGCGGACGTGATCCTCGAGCACGGCGACCGAATCAGTGGCACCGAAGTCACGGAACTGGTGGCCCGGATGCCGAGTGTCGGAACCGCACTCGTCGGGATGCACCGCCGCCTCACCGCAGTGACCGGGGAAGTCGAGACTCTTCGCGGGCAATCCGGAGGCCCCGTCGGCGACGTGAGCGCAACGCCGTTCGAACAGGTCCGCGACTATTTTTACGACCGCAGAAACCACATAGCGGAACTCGATCGGGCCGCCGAGACCCTATTCCACGAAGCGGGGCTGACGGTTGGCGGTCTCGATCTTCAGCTGGCCCGGCTGCTTGCGGAGCGTTTCGGTATCCAGGTCCGGATCGCACCCACCGGAGACGGGACGGAAGCCAAGCGGTTTTATGACGACGAATCGGCCACCGTCATCCTCGCCCGTCGACTCTCCGCCGACCAACGCGCATTTCAATTGGCGACTCAGGTGGCGCTGGCCTCCCAAGGGGATGTTATCGACGATCTGATCGCCGCCGCCGACGATCTCGACGAGGCTGCCGTGCCGGTAGCGCGCATCGGGTTGGCCAATTACTTCGCGGGTGCCCTCGTTCTGCCTTACAGCGAGTTCGCGGCCGCAGCCCGCGAGCTCGAGTACGACGTGGATCTGCTCGGACGTCGGTTCGAGGTCGGCTTCGAGACGGTATGTCACCGCCTGTCGACGCTCCAGCGCCCCGGCGATCGCGGCATCCCCTTCATCTTTGTTCGAGTCGACAAAGCGGGCAACATCTCTAAACGCCAGTCCGCTACCGCCTTCCATTTCTCCCGTGTCGGAGGCAGCTGCCCGCTGTGGGTAGTCCATGACGCCTTCATCACTCCGGGGCGCATCCGCACACAGGTCTCCCAGATGCCCGATGGGCGAACGTACTTCTGGCTTGCCCGAACTGTCGACTCCCACCCCGGAGGTCATCTCAGTCCCCCGTCGAACTTCGCGATCGGCCTCGGATGCGATCTCGCGCATGCCGATGAACTGGTCTACGCGACCGGAGTCGATTTGGGCGACCACCGGACTGCCGTTCCGATCGGCTCCGGGTGCAAGGTATGTCCGCGTCCCGATTGCTCACAGCGTGCCTTTCCGATGCTCGGCCGCGGCCTGCACATCGACGAACGAATCAGCGAGTCGGTGCCGTACCGGGTCGCCCCGGAGCCGGACTGACCGTCGCGGCCGACTCTCCGATCCGCGTCGATCCCGGCCCCGTCGGGATACCGTGGGGTGGCATCGCCCGACGCTGCCGTCCGTCTCACGAAGGGGTGACCACGTGACCATCATCGTTCCGCAGGACGATCTCATCGCTGCACTTGAAACGCAGTGGGCTGCACTGGATTCGCTGGCGTCGTCCCTCGACGACGAGCAGTGGTCGGGGCCGTCGATCCTCCCGGGGTGGCAGATTCGGGACGTGATCGCACACGTGGCGGGCACCGAGGCGATGCTCGCCGGGTTGCAGCCGTCCTCGACGATCGACGCCGCGGCGGTGCCGCACGTGCGCAATCCGATCGGCGAACTGAACGAGCGCTGGGTGGATCACTACCGTCGGCTGTCTCGCGAGCAGGTGATGGCCGACTACCGCCGTATCACCGACGACCGCGCCACGTATCTGCGGGGTCTCACCGAGGGGCAATGGGAGGCCGAGACCGCGACACCGGCCGGTCCCGACAGCTATGGGCGGTTCATGCGGATCAGGGACTTCGACTGCTGGGTGCACGAGGTCGACCTCCGCGATTCGCTGGGGATCGACGGGCCCGTCGCTCCGGCGCCGGCGGCGTGGGCGCTCGACGAGGTCGCCACCGCGCTGCCGTTCATCGTCGGCAAGAAGGCCGGAACGCCGGAGGGCGCTGCGGTGCGCTTCGAGGTGACCGGGCTCGCTGCCCGGACCGTCGACATCGCCGTCACCGGTCGCGCCTCCGTGGTGCCGGCCCTGGACCGCGATCCGGATGTGTCGCTCACGCTGGACACGCTCGATCTGGTCCGGCTGTGCGGCGGGCGGTCGACGGCGGATCCGTCGCGTGTGGCCGTCGCCGGTGACACGGCGGTCGGCGACGCGATTGTCGCGAACCTCCATTACATGATCTGACGGGCCCTGATCTGCGGCTCGATGTGATCGATTCGCAACGCATCGACCTTGCCACCTCTGTTACTGGTGGGGTGAAATATAGCTATTGTGACTACTGATACGAGATTTGGACTCCGGGGTCGGCGACGCATCCGCGTCCTGACCACCCCCGCGCTCGCCGCCCTCATCACGCCCATCGCCCTGGCGACGATCACCGCACCGACAGCCGACGCCGAGCCCGGCCCCGCACCACTCGCCGATCCCGCATCAGTCATCGACTCGACGGCGCGCACGATTCTCCACAATCTCCCCGGAGCACCCGGCGGACCCGAGTCGAACGGATCGCTCGACCTCCCGTCGATCATCGATCTGATCCCAGACAGCAGCGACCCAGGCAGCAGCGACCCAGGCAGCAGGGGTCCGGGCACCGCGACGCCTCGCGCCGACGGGCCGGCGACCACGTCCTGCCGCACCGTGACGCACATCGGCGATTCGACGTCCGTCGGCATCGACGACGCCTCGAAGATCCCGACCGCCGCCGACCGGCTGACTCCGCGATACCGGCAGGTCGGCGTCGGCACGGTGATCCTGGACGCGTCCGGCGGCCGATCGATCGTCGAGAAGGTCGACGGGCGACCCAACGCTGTCGACGCGGTGAACACGCGCCGCGCCGCGGGCGACCGTGGTTGCTGGGTGATCGCGATGGGCGTCAACGACGCCGCCAACATCGCCGTCGGCAGCACGGTGGACGCCGACGACCGCATCGACCGGATCATGTCGCGGCTCGCGGACCAGCCGGTCCTGTGGCCCACGGTGATGACCGGAGCCCCGTCGAATCCCGCGTACGCCCCGGCGAACATGACGGCGTTCAACGAGGCTCTGCGTCGCGCCGCCACCCGCTACCCGAATCTGCGCGTCTACGATTTCGCGCGCGACGTGCAGCCGGGATGGTACGCCGACGGCATCCACTACAACGCCGACGGTCTGGCGGCCCGCAACAAGCTCTTCGCCGCCGCATTGGCCCGGTCGTTCCCCGGGTGATCGCCCCGGCGCGCCGGCCGCGTGAGATCACTCACGAGAATCGTCCATCTATGCAGCGTGTTCGATCGTTCGGATGAACGACCGCGTGCGGAGCCCGGATTAAGATGAGGCGCTCTCGCGCGTCGAAACGACGAGGCGCGTCTCGGCGATGTCATCCACAGCAGACCTTCCATAAGGGCGGACATTCCACGAAGGGGGTGGGGACGGCGCATGCCACGGCCAACCCACAACGCAGCGTCGTACCTGCCGGGCCTCGACGGCCTCCGCGCGGTCGCCGTGACCCTGGTGTTGCTCTACCACCTGTCGGTTCCCGGATTCGCCGGCGGACTGATGGGCGTCGGCGTGTTCTTCACCCTCAGCGGCTACCTCATCACCTCCCTGCTCATCTCGTCGCGCGAGAAGCACGGCACCCTCGGGTTGACGACGTTCTGGATCCGTCGCGCGCGCCGTCTGCTTCCCGCCGTGGTGCTGGTCCTCCTGACCACCCTGGCGACGGCCGCCGTCGCGGCGCCGGACAAGCTCGTCGACTACTCCTGGCAGGCCGCGAGCGCCCTGTTCTATGTGAACAACTGGCACACCATCGCCGGTAGCGACTCGTACTTCCAGCGGTTCGACGGGCCGGGGCCGCTCAGTCACATGTGGTCGCTGTCGATCGAGGAGCAGTTCTACATCGTCTGGCCGCTGCTGCTGGCCCTCCTCTATGCGGTGTTCAAGCGGCGGATGGTCATCTCAGGTTTCATCGCCCTGCTGTCGCTCGGCTCGTTCTGGCTGCTGTCGGAGGTCGCGACCGCGGGATTCGACAACACTCGCGCGTACGAGGGCACCGACACGCGCGCCGGGGCACTGCTCCTCGGCGCCCTGCTCGCGTTCTGGTGGCCGGCTCGGGGGCATCGCGTGTCGGAGAACGCCCGGGCGTGCATCGACGGGGTCGGCGTCGCCGGGCTCGTCGGCATCGTCTGGCTCAGCATGACGATGCCCGGCACGTCGCACGACCTGTACACCTGGGGCCTGTTGGCGCTCACCGCCGCGACCCTGGCCGTCCTCATCGGCGCTGTCACGCCGTCGTCGCTGATCGCGAAGATCCTCGGGGTGCAGCCGCTGCGGTGGATCGGCGAACGGTCGTACGGCATCTATCTGTGGCACATGCCGCTGGTGGCGTTCCTCCCGGGCTTGATCCGCACCGATTCGGCCGTCGTGAGCTCGGTCGTCGTGGTCGCGGCGACCGTCCTGCTCTCGTCCCTCTCCTGGCGGTATGTGGAGGACCCGATCCGCCGTCACGGGTTCCGCGCCGCCTTCACCACTCCCCGACTCGCGGAGGACACCGTGCTCGCCCACCTGGTCGCCACTCTGATCGCCGGCGTCGACGCCGTCGGCCGCGCACTCCGCGGTCTGCTCGGCCGCCTCACCGACGACGGCCCTCGACCCGCAGGTTCGGTCCAGACAGGTTCGGTCCAGACAGGCTCGGCCCAGATCGCGACGGTGTGGGACGCCCCGGCACCGGCCGCGTTGGAGCCCGCCCCGCTGCGGGAGGAGCCGGTCGATCTGACGTGGCCCCCGATCGCCGAGGAGGACGTCGATCTGCGCGCCCGGGATACCGCCGAGAGCGATTCTGCGACAACCGATTCTGCGACAACCGATTCTGCGGCGGTCGATTCCGCGGCGGTCGATACCGTCCCGCCGGCGCCCGTCGAGGAGCCGACCCCGCTGCGGCGGTCGCCGCTGCGTCCCGTCCTGGCGATGATCGCGGTGCTGGCCGTCGCCGTCGGGACGATGGTCGGCGTCGCACGCATCAGTCCCGATCTGTCGGTGATCCGCGCACTGTCGAACAGCGACGACCTCGAGGGCAGCGGGATCGACGACATGGACTCCGGTCCGCGTCCGGCCGCCGTCGGCCCCACCCTCCCGGAGAATCTTCGACGCACGCGCTGCACCACGCTGGTCCACGTCGGCGACTCGACGTCGATCGGGATGAACGCGGCCGAGCTGCAGCCGAATCCCGCCCTCCGACTCTCGGGCCGGTACGCGGCGGTGGGAGTGACGAGGTACGTCTCCGACGTCGTGGGCGGACGGTCGAGTCTGGAGGAGGTCGACGGCGAGCCCAACGCGCACGACTCCATAGTCCGGGACGTCGCCGACGGCGTCCGCGGATGCTGGGTGATGGCGATGGGCATCAACGACACCGCGAACGTGGAGGTCGGCGGACCGGGACCGCTCGACATGCGCATCGACCGCCTGCTGGAGCCGCTCCGCGGCCAGCCGGTGCTGTGGCCGACGATCGTCACCAATCGGCTCAACGAGAATCCCGCCTACGACAATCGTGCGATGCAGCGGTTCAACCGCGCACTGGTTCGCGCGTGCAAGCGCTACCCGAACCTCCGCGTCTACGACTGGGCCGCCGAGGTGCAGCAGAACTGGTTCAAGGACGGCGTCCACTACACCGATGCCGGCTATGTCGAACGAGCGCGACGCTTCGCGGTCGCCGTCGCCACGATGTTCCCCGCGGACGATCTGCCACCGGCCGGCTGCGTCTTGCGGTCCACCGATGCCGTCGAGAAGACGTCGACGTGACGGCCGGCGGGGTTCACGGGATCTCCGGGCTCACGGGGTGAGGGCGGCGAGCGCCGCGTCCCAGGTCTCGTCGCCCCGCATCTCACCCGGGCCGACCATCGCCGCGTAGGTGATCAGACCGTCACGACCGACGACGAAGGTGCCGCGGTTCGGATAGCCGCGCTGAGGGTCGAACACCCCGTAGTCCTGGGCGACGGCGCCGTGCGGCCAGAAGTCCGAGAGGATCGGGAACAGGAATCCCTGCGCCGACGACCAGATCTTGTGCGTCGGGGGCGGGCCGACGGAGATCGCGGCCACCGTCACGTCGTCGTTGTCGAAGCGCGGCAGATTGTCGCGCAGGAAACCGAGTTCGCCCTCGCACGTGCCGGTGAAGGCCAGCGGGAAGAAGACCAGCAGGACGTTCCGCCCCCGGAGCCCCGTCAGTGAGACCGCCTGATTGTTCTGGTCGCGGAGGGTGAATTCGGGGGCCGCCGAGCCGACGGCGATCGGTCCGGCGGGGGCGGTCGCGGTCATCAGCGCTTACCGCTGCGGGCCTTCGGGGTCACCAGGCACGAGCCCGACCACTCCCCGAGGCTGATCACGGACGTCTGCGTGAGCCCCGCGGTGGGCGCGGACTCGGCGATCTCGCTGGGGTCGACGTAACCGGGGCGTCCGGTCTTGGGCGAGAACACCCAGACGAATCCACCTTCGGCGAGCGGACCGATGGCATCCATCAGCGCGTCCACCAGGTCCCCGTCGCCGTCGCGCCACCAGAGAACGACGGCGTCCATCACGTCCACGGCGTCGTCGTCGAGCATCTCTGCGTCGATGGCGTCTTCGATCTCAATGCGCAGGGTGTCGTCGGTGTCTTCGTCCCAACCGAGCTCCTGCACCACCATGTCACCGGTGATTCCGAGACTCGCTACCCTGCTGCCCTCTGAGGCGGCTACCACCGCGTGGATCCTCCTGTTCGATGTTCGGCGTCGCGCCGTGCGGCGCCCGCGTCGCATGTCGTGCGACGCAGCTTATGGACAGCCTAGAGGTAAATGCTCGCTGGGCACAGACTGAAACTCGCAAATCTCGGCGAGATCGGCCTGCGCGCCGTCGGCGAGACCGTGGCGCGGCCCGGAGCACCGGGCGCTCAGGAGCCCGCGGGCAGGTATCCGGAACAGGTGTCCAGGAGGGTCGAGCGCCGGTCGCTCCAGTCGTCGGAGGTGCGGTTGAGTCCCCGCCTGGCCTCGTCTTCGATGAGTTCGGCGAGCCGTTCGGAACTGGTCACATATGCCTGCACCTGGGCGTCGATGTCGCCGGGAACGTCCGGCGCCACCGCGGTCCGGATCATCTCGGCTCCGGTCTGCAGGGTCTCGACGGCCCAGCGGTCCTCCGCGCCGATCCGGTCGTAGTCCTGCGTGTCGTTGAGCTTCTCGATGAAGGCGTTGTAGTCGCGCACCATCGCGCCCGTGGAGGTGATCACCTGCTGGCAGAGTCGGATCACGGCGATGCGTTCGGCCTCCGACGATCCCGCGCGCGTCACCCCGGTCGACGACTGCTCGGCGGCCCGGTCCCGGACGGAGTCGTCCGAACTGCACGACGAGCCCGCGAGCACGGCGACTGCCGTCATCGCGACTGCGGCCGCGGCGACCGGCGTCGTGCGACGCGCCATCTCTCCCCCTTCGGGACTGTCCCGGATCCCCCAGTCGCACAAGCGACTCGGCACCCGCGGACGACAGGCAGAGGTTACCGCACAGTAGAACATGTGACTGGACACAAGTGACGCCATTCGTCGTGATTTGCGGCACGATGGGAGGTACGGCCGCACCCATCGCAGCGGCCATGCATCCGGTCGCCACACCCCTCGGCGACCCCGACCAACGCGTTCGGCCGGTGAGCACACCGCCGCCCGAGCGCGGGATTAGGTGGCACACAGTGACTGATCAGATCGCCGACACCGACACCGCGAGCGCCTCGACGGCGTCGAGCGGGAGCCGCGTTCAGGTCATTCGGGACGGCGTCGCGTCGTACCTCGTCGACAACGATCCGACGGAGACCGACGAATGGCTCGAGTCGTTCGACGCGATGCTCGCCGACGCGGGCCCCGAACGTGCCCGCTACCTGATGCTCCGCATCCTCGAACGCGCCGAGGACAAGCGGGTCGGGCTGCCCGCACTGACGAACACCGACTACGTCAACACCATCCCCACCGAGTTGGAGCCCGTGTTCCCCGGTGACGAGGACCTCGAACGGCGATACCGCGCCTTCATCCGGTGGAACGCGGCGATCATGGTTCACCGGGCCCAGCGACCCGGTATCGGCGTCGGCGGCCACATCTCCACGTATGCGTCCTCGGCGTCGCTGTACGAGGTGGGCTTCAACTACTTCTTCCGCGGCCGCGAGCATCCGGGCGGCGGCGACCAGATCTTCATTCAGGGTCATGCTTCGCCCGGCATCTACGCCCGCGCATTCCTCGAGGGCCGGATCGACGAGAAGCGTCTCGACGGTTTCCGCCAGGAGCAGAGCCACGCCGGTGAGGGCGGCGGACTGCCCTCGTACCCGCACCCCCGGCTGATGCCCGAGTTCTGGCAGTTCCCGACGGTCTCCATGGGGCTCGGTCCGATGAACGCCATCTACCAGGCGCGGGTGAACCGCTTCCTGCACTCGAACGGCATCACCGACACGTCCGACCAGCATGTGTGGGCGTTCCTCGGCGACGGCGAGATGGATGAGGCCGAATCGCGGGGGTTGGCTCACGTGGCCGCGACCGACGGTCTGGACAATCTCACGTTCGTCGTCAACTGCAATCTGCAGCGTCTCGACGGTCCCGTCCGCGGCAACGGCAAGATCATCCAGGAGTTGGAGTCCTTCTTCCGCGGTGCCGGCTGGAACGTCATCAAGGTGGTGTGGGGCCGGGAGTGGGACGCGTTGTTCCGCGCCGACCAGGAGGGTGCGCTCGTCGATCTCATGAATCGCACGGTCGACGGTGACTTCCAGACGTACCGGGCCAACGACGGCGCGTTCATCCGCGATCACTTCTTCGGCCGCGATCCGCGCACGAAGGCCCTCGTCGCGGACATGTCCGACGCCGACATCTGGAATCTCAAGCGCGGCGGCCACGACTACCGGAAGATCTACGCCGCGTATGCGGCGGCCCTCGCCCACAAGGGTCAGCCGACGGTCATCCTGGCGCAGACCATCAAGGGTTACACCCTCGGCAAACGGTTCGAGGGCCGCAATGCCACGCACCAGATGAAGAAGATGACGCTGGACGATCTGAAGGCGTTCCGCGACACCGCCCACGTCCCGATCAGCGATGCGCAGCTCGAGGCCGACCCGTATCTGCCGCCGTACTTCCATCCCGGCATGGACTCGCCGGAGATCGAGTACATGATGGAGCGGCGTCGCGAGCTGGGCGGCTTCCTGCCCGAGCGTCGGATCACGCCCAGGCCGATGACGGCCGATCCCGCGCCGGTGCTCAAGTCGGTCGCGGCGGGCTCCGGGAATCAGCAGGTGGCGACGACGATGGCGTTGGTGCGGATCTTCAAGGAGTTGCTCCGGGACAAGGAGGTCGGCAAGCGCATCGTGCCGATCATCCCGGACGAGGCCCGGACGTTCGGCATGGACTCCTGGTTCCCGACGTTGAAGATCTACAACCCGCACGGCCAGAACTACACGTCGGTCGACGCCGAGCTGATGCTCGCCTACAAGGAGTCCCAGGAGGGACGCATCCTGCACGAGGGCATCAGCGAGGCCGGGTCGACGGCGTGCTTCACCGCAGTCGGCACGTCGTATGCGACGCACGACGAGCCGATGATCCCGCTCTACATCTTCTATTCGATGTTCGGGTTCCAGCGCACCGGCGACGGCCTGTGGGCGGCGTCCGACCAGATGGCGCGGGGTTTCGTGATCGGGGCGACGGCGGGCCGGACCACGCTGACCGGCGAGGGACTGCAGCACGCGGACGGCCATTCGCCGCTGCTCGCCGCCACCAATCCCGGTGTCGTCTCGTACGATCCGGCGTTCGCCTATGAGCTCTCGCACATCGTGCTCGACGGGCTGCGCCGGATGTACGGGGCCGACGCCGAGAACGTCTACTACTACATCACCGTCTACAACGAGCCGATCACGCAGCCCGCCGAGCCCGCCGACTTCGACGTCGCGGGGCTGCTGAAGGGCATCTATCTGTATCGCAAGGCCGACCGGGAGGCGGCGCACCGGGCGAACATCCTGGTCTCGGGCGTCACGATGGGCGATGCGCTGGCCGCGCAGCGTCTGCTGGCCGACGATTGGGATGTGGCGGCCGACGTCTACTCGGTGACCTCGTGGTCGGAGCTCGCGCGGGACGGCATCGATGCCGACCGCACCGAGTTGCGGCAGGCCACCCGCGCGGCACGCCCGTATCTGACCGAGGTGCTGCAGTACGCCTCCGGCCCCTTCGTCGGCGTCTCGGACTACATGCGCGGTGTGCAGGAGCAGGTGCGGGCGTACGTGCCGGGCACCTACCTCACGCTCGGAGCCGACGGCTTCGGCTTCTCCGACACCCGACCGGCGGCGCGGCGCTTCTTCAACATCGATGCGGAGTCGATCGCAGTCGGCGTCCTCGTCGCGCTGGCCCGTGACGGGAAGATCGATCGGACGGTGGCGGCGGACGCCGCCGCGAAGTACCGGATCGACGATGTGAGTGCGGCGCCGGAGCAGGTGAGCGATCCCGGCGTCGCCTGAGCCGGCCACGCGCAGGCTCCGCGGCCGTCTACATTGGATTCGTGCCTGATCCACGCCTGGAGACGACCCGAGCCACCGATGTGTTCGGTGCCCGGGGCGCGCATGTGCCCGCCCCGGCCACCGTGCACGACGCGCTGCCGGACACGCTGCTGCGGCGGGTGAAGCAGTACAGCGGCCGTCTCGCGACGGAGGCCGTCCACTCGATGTCGGAGCAGCTGCCGTATTTCGGCGATCTGGACGCGGCGCAGCGCGCCAGCGTCCAGCTGGTCGTCCAGACGGCGGTGGTGAACTTCGTCGAGTGGATTCAGGATCCGGAGGGCAACGTCAAGTTCACCGTTCAGGCCTTCCAGGTGGTGCCCCAGGACCTGGCCCGTCGGATCTCGCTGCTGCAGACCGTCGAGATGGTCCGGGTGGCGATGGAGTTCTTCGAGAAGTGGCTTCCGCTGCTGGCCCGGAACGACGCCCAGCTGCGTGCGCTGACCGAGTCGGTGCTCCGCTACGGGCGTGAGATCGGTTTCGCAGCGGCGGCGATCTATGCGTCGGCCGCGGAGTCGCGCGGCGCGTGGGATTCGCGCATGGAGGCCCTCGTGGTCGATGCGGTGGTCCGCGGCGACGAGGGGCCCCAGCTGCTGTCGCGGGCTGCGGCCCTCAACTGGACCACGGATGCGGCGGCGACCGTGATCGTCGGGTCGCCGCCTCCGGAACAGAACGTCTCGGTGGCGTTGACCATCCACAACACCGCCAAACAGCACAATCGTGCCGCGCTGTCGGTCGTGCAGGGCAGCACGCTGGTGGCGATCGTCGACGGTCCGCTCCGCCCCGCCGAGCGCTTCCTCACCGATCTCCTCGGCCACTTCGCGGAGGCGCCCGTGGTGATCGGTCCGACGATGCCCGATCTCGGTTCGGCGCATGCGAGTGCGGTCGAGGCCATGGCGGGAATGCGGGCGGTGGCGGGCTGGCCGGGGGCGCCGCGTCCGGTCTACAGCGGGGACCTCCTGCCCGAGCGGGCACTCAACGGCGATGCGAGTGCGCGCGCGACGATGGACGAGACGATCGTGGCTCCGCTGGCCGGGTCACCGACGCTCGTCGACACCGTCGAGGCCTATCTCGACAGCGGTGGACAGGTTGAAACCTGTGCCAGGGCTCTGTACATCCATCCAAATACTGTGCGGTATCGCCTAAAGAAAGTGACAGACATCACCGGACGTGACGCAGCTAACTCTCGAGATGCGTTCGTTCTGCGTGTCGCGTTGACCATCGGCAGACTGACACAGAATCAGCACGGATCATCGTAAATCACCCCTCGAGTCACACCAGCCACAGACTTCCGCGACCATCCACGCAGCTAGACAGGTTTCTGCAACTTTTCGGTAACGGATCTCGACCCGATGACGATGGGGATCCCTCCCGAGCCACTTTTGTAGGAACCCTACAAAAATCGATCCAAAGGTTCGTGCTCGACAACACCACGTCCGACTGCTGAAAAGGTGTTCTCTAGTCACGTGCTTTCGTTGCTTGCGCCCGGACAGGGCTCCCAGACACCCGGCATGCTCACCGAATGGTTGGAGCTCGCCGGGGCCCGCGACCGTGTCGCGGCGTGGTCCGACTCCGTCGGCCTCGACCTCGAGCGCCTCGGAACCACCGCGACCGCCGAGGAGATCACCGACACCGCGGTCACCCAGCCGCTCGTCGTCGCCTCCGCACTCCTCGCGTACGACGAACTGCGCAGCCGCCACGGCGACCTCCCCGCCGACACCGTCGTCGCGGGCCACTCGGTCGGCGAACTCGCCGCCGCCGCCATCACCGGCGTGCTGAGCGCCGACGACGCGGTGCGCCTCGCCGGCATCCGCGGCAGGGCGATGGCCGAGGCCTGCGCCGCCGAGGAGACCACCATGGCCGCGATCCTCGGCGGCGACGAGGCGGAGGTGCTCGCGACCCTCGACTCGCTCGACCTGGTGCCGGCGAACCGCAACGCCGTCGGACAGATCGTCGCCGCAGGCTCCACGATCGCCGTCGAGAAACTCATCGCCGACCCGCCGGCGAAGGCCCGCACCCGCAAGCTCGCGGTGGCCGGCGCCTTCCACACCCGCTACATGGCCCCCGCACGCGACGCCGTCGCCGAGGCCGCCGCGACCATCACCCCGCGCGACCCCGACCGGACGCTGCTGTCGAACTCCGACGGCCGGCCCGTCGCCGACGGCGCCGACGCCCTCGCCAAACTCGTCACCCAGGTCACCAGCCCCGTGCGCTGGGATCTGTGCTCGGCGACCATGCGCGACACCGGAGTCGACGCCATCATCGAGCTCACGCCCGCCGGAACACTCGTCGGCATCGCGAAACGCGAGCTCAAGGGCGTGCCGTCGCGCGCCGTCAAGGTCCCCGCCGATCTGGAGGACCCGCCAGGACTTGGATAGCGGTCGGTCCGCCCGACCCCCGGAAGGCCATCGCGCCCGTCCACTCAGCTAACGCTGACTCCGGAATTACCGAATAGCAGTAAGAGACTACGAAGAAGGGAGCCACACAGTGGCCGCCACTCAGGAACAGCTCGTCGCCGGCATCGCCGAGATCATCGAAGAGGTCACCGGAATCGAGCCGTCGGAGGTGACCATGGAGAAGTCCTTCGTGGACGACCTCGACATCGACTCGCTCTCCATGGTCGAGATCGCGGTGCAGACCGAGGACAAGTACGGCGTGAAGATCCCCGATGAGGACCTCGCCGGCCTGCGGACCGTGGGCGACGCCGTCGGCTACATCCAGAAGCTCGAGGCAGAGAACCCCGAGGCCGCCGCCGCCATCGCCGCGCAGGTCGAGGGCGACAAGGCCTGAGAATGACCGAACTGCGTGACTTTTCCACTCGGGGTGGAGAGTTCCCCGGCGTGGTGGTGACCTCCATGGTCGCCACCACGTCCCTGGGGACCGATCTCGACTCGACCTGGGAAAATCTCGTCGCCGGCCGCAGCGGGATCAAGGAGCTCACCGACGACTTCGTCGAGGAGTACAACCTTCCGGTCCGCATCGGCGGACGCCTCGTCGAGGACCCCACCAGCGAGGTGACCCGCGTCGAGGCGCGCCGCATGGCGTACGTCGAGCGGATGTCGCACGTGATGAGCAAGCGCCTCTGGGCGCACGCCGGCGAGCCCGAGGTCGATCCCGACCGGCTCGGCGTGGTGCTCGGCACCGGCATGGGCGGAGCCGACGCGCTCATCGACGCGGACAACGCGCTCAAGGAGACCGGCAACTACCGCAAGGTGTCGCCGCTGGCCGTCTCCATGTCGATGCCGAACGGCCCCGCAGCCGTCGCCGGATTGAACATCGGCGCCCGCGCCGGCGTCATCACCCCGGTCTCGGCGTGCTCCTCCGGTGCGGAGGCCATCGCTCACGCGTGGCGCCACATCGTCATGGGCGACGCCGACATGATCATGTGCGGCGGCGTCGAGGGCCACATCGATGCGGTGCCGATCGCGGCGTTCAGCATGATGCGCGCGATGAGCACCCGCAACGACGATCCGGTCGCCGCCTCGCGTCCGTTCGACAAGGACCGCGACGGCTTCGTCTTCGGCGAGGCCGCCGCCATGATGATCATCGAGCGGGAGGACCACGCCCGAGCGCGCGGTGCTCACATCCACGCTCGACTGATGGGCGCCGGGCTCACCTCGGACGGCTTCCATCTCGTCGCCCCCGACCCGTCGGGCCAGGGCAACACCCGTGCGATGACGCGCGCGCTGCAGACCTCCGGGCTGCAGAAGAGCGACATCACGCACGTCAACGCACATGCGACGTCCACCCCCATCGGTGACACCGCAGAATCGCTGGGCATCCAGGCCGCCGTGGGCGACCACGCGGCCATCTACGCGCCCAAGTCAGCCCTGGGACACTCGATCGGCGCCGTCGGCGCCCTCGAGGCCGTCCTGACAGTGAAGTCGGTCGAGGACTCGATCATCCCGCCGACTCTGAATCTGGAGACCCTCGATCCCGAGTGCGGCGATATCGACGTCGTGCACGGCGAGGCTCGTCGCGGTCAGATCGACTACGCGCTGAGCAACTCCTTCGGATTCGGTGGGCACAACGTGGCCCTGGCATTCGGCCGTTACTGATCACCCCACAGAGGAGAACTCGATGACCACACTGGCACCCATCCCAGGCCATGAGGAGGCGACGGATCCGCGTGATCCGCTGCTGCGGTTGACCAGCTTCTTCGACGACGGAACCGTCGAGTTGCTGCACTCCCGAGATAAATCGGGCGTGCTGACCGCCATCGGGGAGGTCAACGGTGTCCGCACCGTCTCGTACTGCACCGACGGCACCGTGATGGGCGGTGCCATGGGTGTGGTCGGCTGCGCGCACATCGTGAACGCCATCGACACCGCGATCGCCGAGCAGGCGCCCGTCGTGGGCATCTGGCACTCCGGGGGCGCACGTCTGGCCGAGGGCGTCGAAGCCCTGCACGCTGTGGGGGGCGTGTTCGAGGCCATGGTGCGCGCATCCGGGTACGTACCGCAGATCTCCGTGGTCGTCGGCTTCGCGGCCGGCGGTGCCGCCTACGGCCCCGCGCTCACCGATGTCGTGATCATGGCTCCGGAGGGACGCGTCTTCGTCACGGGTCCGGACGTGGTCAAGAGCGTCACCGGCGAGCAGGTCGACATGGAGTCGCTCGGCGGACCGCAGACACACGGCAAGCGGTCGGGCGTCAGCCACATCACGGCGGAGTCGGAGGCCGACGCGTACTGGCGTGCGCGCCGTCTGGTCGGCACCTTCTCCCAGCAGGGGCACTTCAGCCGGGAGCTGGCCGAGGCCGGCGACACCGACCTGCAGGCACTTCTGCCGGAGTCGAACCGTCGGGCGTACGACGTGCATCCGATCATCGAGGCCCTGCTCGACACGCAGGTCGGTGCCGACGGGACGACCGAGGTGACCACCTACGAGGAGTTCCAGGCCAAGTGGGCCCCGAACATCTCGGTGGGCTTCGGACGGCTCTCGGGCCGGAGTGTGGGCGTGGTGGCCAACAACCCGCTGCGGATGGGCGGCTGCCTCAACTCGGAGGCCGCCGAGAAGGCCTCGCGGTTCGTCCGCCTCTGCGATGCGTTCGGCGTTCCGATCATCGTCATCACCGACGTTCCCGGCTACCTGCCCGGCGTCGGGCAGGAGTGGAACGGCGTGGTGCGACGCGGTGCCAAACTCCTGCACTCGTTCGCCGAGTGCTCGGTCCCCCGCGTCACGCTGGTGACTCGCAAGATCTACGGCGGCGCGTACATCGCCATGAACTCGCGCGCTCTGGGAGCCACCGCCGTCTTCGCCTGGCCGGGCTCGGAGGTGGCCGTGATGGGCGCCAAGGCCGCGGTCGGCATTCTGCACAAGAAGACGCTGGCCGCCGCCCCCGAGGATGAGCGTGAGGAACTGCACGAGCGTCTCGCCGTGGAGCACGAGCAGATCGCCGGCGGCGTGGGGCGCGCGCAGTCGATCGGTGTCGTCGACGACATCATCGATCCCGCGGTGACGCGCAGCCGGATCGCCGAGGCCCTCGCATCGGCGCCCGCTCGTCGCGGTCGCCACAAGAACATCCCGCTCTAGGGAGTTCCGCTTCCGACGATGTCCCCGGACGCCCTCGGGCGCCGGGGGCATCGTCGTCTCCGCCCCCGCGCTATCCGTCTCACAAAGAACTAGCGCAACACGCGCCCCGTGAGGCATACTTTGTATCAACAGTGTGATATCCGGTTGCGGCAGGTGCGCTTGGGGAAGACGTTCCTCGTCGAACCGGAGGTGAACAAGGTGCGCATCCTCAACCAGTTTGCGGACTCCACGAGCGGTGTGGTCTACATCCACGCGGCTCCCGTCGCGTTGTGCCCGCATGTCGAGTGGGCCCTGTCGTCGACCCTGAATGCACGCGCCGACCTGCACTGGTCCGCGCAGGACGCCGAGCCCGGCCGCATGCGGGCCACCGTCGACTGGTCGGGCCCGGTCGGGACCGGCGCCCGCCTGACGAACGCCCTGCGCGAATGGTCGGGCGTCATCTTCGAGGTCACCGAGGACGCCAGCGAAGGCGTCGACGGCCAGCGCTTCTGCTACGTGCCCGGACTCGGCCTGTGGCGCGGATCCACCGGCGCCAACGGCGACGTCATCGTCGGTGAGATGCAGTTGCGGGCCCTGATGGACGCCCAGCCCGACAGCGCGGGCCTCGCCGGCGAACTCGACGCGATCCTCGGAACCGCCTGGGACGACGCCCTGGAGAACTACCGCATGGGCGGCATCGGGGCCGAGGTCACCTGGCTCACCCAGCGCGTCAGCTGATCCCCGACGATCACGTGCTCAGCGGAAACCTCAGTCGCGCGGCCGCCATCTGATTCCACTGGTCCGAGACGATCTCCGCGGAACGGATCGGGATCACGCTCCCGCCGGTCTCCAGGACCTTCACCGCCACGCGGGAGAACAGGTCGTAGCCGTCGTCGGTGTAGTCCACCTCCCCCGTCGCGTCATCGAGGACCCCCAGCACGTCGACGGTGAAGTCGTAGACCAGCGTGTCGACGTCCGCGGCCACCGCGGCCCGCGCGATGTCGACGAGGTCGGTGGCGACCAGACCCCTCGCGGTGCCGTCCGCGATTCGGTCGACGGTCTCCGCCGCCCGCCGCGAGTTGATCTCGTCGATCCCCCGCCGCATCGGGCCGTCGATCTGCGGCGCGGTCAACTCGTCGGGACTGCCGTGGATCACGACCAGGTCGCGCGCGCGGCCGTGCAGCGCGCTGTAGATGTCCGCCAGCGGGTCGGCGGCGAACAGGAACAGCGGCTGCCTGCCCGTCGGATCGGCGGAGTCCATCGCATGCCCGACGGCCTCGTGCACGCGTTTGGCGTACATCTCCAGCAGCGACTTGGTGCCCTCGTCGCCGTGGAGCCTGCGGGCGTGGATCCGCCCGCGCACGGTCGCGCGATTCGTCGCCTCGGTGACGTCGCCGATCCCGTCGGCGTCGATGTCCATCTCGGCCACCTGCTCGTTCCCCGTGGCGCGCCACAGGTTCCAGCCGTGCGCCGACAGGGTGAGCGCGAACGCCGTCTGCGGCGTGGCGACGGCACGGACGAGCTGGCCCACGTCGAAGTACCGGCTGACCTGAACCTGGTTCTCCAACCGGTTGGGAAGCACGAACATCTCGACGTCGGTCGGCGTGGCGAAGATCGCCACCGACCGGGACAGCGTCTGCCACGCCGGATCGGCCAGCACCTCCGAGCCGCGTCTGCGGAACTCCTCCTCGATCCGATGGCCGGCCGATCCTTCGCCGACGGCACCGTCGCGGATGCCGCGGATGGCCCGGTCCATCGCACTCTTGACGGTGGTGCGGGCCAGGTCGGGATCGCTCGGTTCGGCCTGGGCGTAGATCGTCACCGCGTAGTCGCGCGGCGCTCCCAGGGCGAGGAGTTCGGGGACGGTCGGGAGATCGAATCGGGCCACGGGTGCCTCCTTCAGCTGACGCGGGCGCGAACGCGGTCTGCCGGCGTGAGCACCCGGCGACATCCCCGTCTGGAATGTGACCGCGTCCCGACCACGAGGCTACCCGGCCGCGCCGTCCAGGTCTGCCAGGACGGCGTCGTTGAACTCGCTCCAGAGCGGTTTGGCCCACGCGCCGAAGGGCCGATCGGTCAACACCGTCGCCGCGACACGTCGCTCGGGGTCGACCCACAGGAACGTGCCGGCCTGGCCGAAGTGTCCGAAGGTCGCGGGCGAATGCCCGGCCGCGGTCCAGTGCGGCCGCTTGTGACCGCGGATCTCGTAGCCCAGTCCCCAGTCGTTCGGTCGGTGTCTGCCGTATCCGGGCACGAAACCGTCGAGCCCGGCGAACGCCACGGTGCGGGCCTGCGCGGCGAGCTCCGAAGAGATCACCCGCGGTGCGAGCAGTTCGCTCGCGAACCGTGACAGATCCTCGACGGTCGACCGTGCGCCGTGGCCGGCCGGGCCGACGAGGTCGGTCGACCGCATCCCCAACGGCTCGCACACTCCCTCGCGGAGGTAGTCGCCGAAGGCGATGCCGGTCGCGTCCTCCACGATTTCGGCGAGGATCTCGAACCCGGCGCTCGAATAGATCCGCTGTTCGGCGACGCCGGCCTCGACCCGGCGCGTGTCGAACGCGAGGCCCGAGGCGTGGGCCAGCAGGTGTGCCACCGTGGCGCCGGGCGGACCGGCGGGCGTCGCGAGGTCCACGGCACCCTCCTCGACGGCCACCAGGACGGCGTGCGCGACGAGCAGCTTGGTCACCGACGCCAGCTCGTACACGACCGCGGTGTCGCCGTACGACGTCATCGCGCCGTCCTGCCCGATCACGGCGGCCGCCACGTTCTCGACGGGCCACCGTGCCAGCGTCTGGAGCGCGGGGACGTGCTGGACACGCAGATGCGGCGGCCGGTCGTTCCGGCTCTGGGGGTTCGGAGTGGTCACGCCCGGAACCCTACCCAGTCGTCAACGCTCCCGGGCAGTCACGGAGTGCCGGCCTCGGATGCCGACGGTGCGGCGGTCGGCTGCTGCGTCCCGCGGACCTGCGGACGGCCTTCGGGGTCGGTGGTGAACTGATCGTCGTCGAGCGTGCTGGTCACATCGTCGACACCGGCGAGGATCTCATCGACGCGCTCCACCGGGATGCCGCAGTTCTTGGTGGCCTCCGAGACCCATTTCTTGGTCAACCGCTCCTTGCCCGCCTGGTGGGCCTCCGACACGGTTCCGCTCAACGGTGTCGACCGGCTCAGGTCGGGCACGTCGGCGCACACGTGGAACACCTTGCCGCCCTTGCTGTAGAACACCTCGTCCTTGCCGGTCAGCTGTTGGACCACGTTCTGTTCGACGCTGTACTGCTCGGTCGACGGTGGATCCCAGTCCACGCTCACCAGTCCGACGACGAGGGCGACGGCGACGGCGAGGCCGCCTGCGATGCCCTTCTGCTTCGAGTCCATGTCCTTGTTGAGGAAGATCAGGACGATCAGCGGCAGGAACGCGATGACGGTGATGATGACGCCGAGCTGGTTCTGCACGAAGAATCGGACGGTGTCCTTCTTCGACGCCGGGTCGTACCGGTTGGCCCGCTTCCACAGCAGTGAGCCGCCGACCGCGAACACGCCGATGACGACGACCATCACGATCAGCAGCCACAGGACGACGGGGTCTTGTCGGAGGACCCAGAAGATCGTGAACAGCTCGAGTCCGATCGCGACCGCCCAGAGCGCGCACGCGACGAGCCGCAGGGTCAGCGCCGTGCGCTTCTCCTCCGGTGACGCCTGCCAGGAACCTCCGCTCGTGGTCCGCTGCTCTGCGACCTGCGCACCGCGCTGTGCACGGGACTTATCACTGCCTGCCATTGCTCCCCTTGAACCCGGTGCTCGGACTCGGCTCCGAACATGGACCTGATCAGAGTAATCGGCGCATACTCGGCGATCACCGCAAACCCGCGTTCACGGCACCGAAACGCCGGAGGCCGCAGACGCATTGCGCGTCTGCGGCCTCCGGTCGAGCGGTGCTCCGGGTCAGCGATCGGCGTCGGTGTACCGGATGACGCCGCGGATGTTTCTCCCCTCGAGCATGTCCTGGTAGCCCTCGTTGATCTGATCGAGGCTGTACTGCCGGGTGATCATCTCCTCGATCTTGAGCTTCCCGATCTTGTACATCGACAGCAGGTTCGGGATGTCGAGTTTGGGGTTCGCGCCGCCGAAGATGCTGCCCTGCAGGTTCTTCTGCAGCAGGGTGAGCATCGCCAGGTTCAGGGTGACCTGGTTGTCGACCATGTTGCCCATGCCCGTGAGCACGCAGGTGCCGTTCTTCGCGGTGATCGACAGCCAGGTGTCGACGTCCTCGCCGTGCACCTCGCCGACGGTGACGATCACCTTCTGGCACATGCCCCATTCGGTGGCGTTGCCCAGATCGTTCATCGCCTCCTCGATGGTCGCGAAGGCGTGGGTGGCACCGAACTTGAGCGCCTGCTCGCGCTTCCACTCCACCGGGTCGATGGCGAAGATGTTCCGGGCGCCGGCGAGCACGGCACCCTGGAGGGCCGCGGTGCCGACGCCGCCGACGCCGACGATGGCGACGTCTTCGCCGGGGCGCACGTCGCCGCTGCGGGTCGACGAGCCGTAGCCGGTCGGGATGCCGCAGCCGCACAGCGCTGCGACCTCGAACGGGATGTCCTTGTCGATCTTCACGGCGGACGCCTCGTGAACGACCATGTACGGGCTGAAGGTGCCCAGCAGGGTCATCGGGTAGACCGGCTCGCCGGCTGCGGTGTGGATGCGGAAGGTGTTGTCCGAGACCGCCTCGCCCTGCAGGAGCATCGCACCGAAGTCGCAGAGGTTGGCGACGCCCGCCTTGCACGAGCGGCACTTGCCGCACGAGGGGATGAACGAGAGCACCACGTGGTCGCCGACCTCGAAGTCGGTGACGCCGTCGCCGATCTCCTCGACGACGCCGGCGCCCTCGTGACCCCCGAGGATCGGGAATCCGGCCATCGGGATCCCACCGGTCATCAGGTGGTGATCCGAGTGGCACATGCCGGCGGCTTCCATGCGGATCTTGATCTCATGCGCCTTGGGGTCGCCGATCTCGATCTCCTCGATCTGCCACGGCTTGTTGTGCTCGCGCAGGATCGCACCCTTGGTCTTCACAGTCATATCCCTCACTTCGATCCCATTGCCGCCCATCGTGTCTCGTGGATGAGCGCCATCTCGCTGGTGACTCACGGCGACTGCCGCGTCTGTCGGTGAGCGTAGTCACTCGCCGACAAAAATGGAACACGTTCCAGTCGGCCGTGCGTCGTGGCGTCACTCACCACCCGGTGTCAGTGCTCCAGCCCGGCGTCAGTGCCCCAGCCCGGCGTCAGTGCTCCAGCCCGCTGTCCTTGCTGCCGTAGGTCTCGCGCAGCGTGGGCTTGACCACCTTGCCGCCGGCGTTGCGCGGCAGCTCGTCGACCACCACGAGGTCCTTCGGATGCTTGAATCGCGCGAGGTTCTCGTTGAGGTACGGCTCCATCTCCTCGAGGGTGAGGTCGTCGACCCCCTCGGCGAGGACGACGACGGCCACCGGCACCTCGCCCCACTTCTCGTGGGCGCGTCCGATGATCGCCGCCTCGCTGATCTTGGGGTGCCCGAACAGGGCGTTCTCCACCTCGGCGCAGTAGATGTTCTCGCCGCCGGAGATGATCATGTCCTTGGCGCGGTCGACCACGTAGATGAAGCCCTCCTCGTCCTGCCGGACGAGGTCGCCGGAGTGGAACCAGCCGCCGGCGAACGCATCGGCCGTGCCCTCCGGGTTCTGCCAGTACCCGACCATCATGCTGGGACCCCGATACACGATCTCGCCGACCTCACCCGGTGCGACGTCGTTCATCATCGGGTCCACCACGCGAGCGGTGACGTTCGGGACGACCTTGCCGACCGAACCGAGTTTGCGCAATGCATCCTTGCCCTCGAGCGCGCAGGTGATCGGCGACATCTCGGTCTGCCCGAAGACCGCGATGTTCTTCGCGTCGGGGAAGGTCTCGGCCATCGCCCGCAGCACGGTGTCGGATGCCGGCGCGGCCCCCCAGCTGGTGAGGGTCAGCTTGAGGTCACGCGGACGGGCCTGCTGCGCCGCACACACCGCCTGCCACTGCGCCGGCACGAGGAAGATCGACGTGGTCCCCTCTGCTTCGAGCTGATCAAGCAACTGCTCCGGATCGAAGTTCCCGAGCGGATGGATCACCGTGGTGGCACCCATGTAGATGGTGGCCGTCATCGATCCCAAGCCGGCGATGTGGAACATCGGCGCGACGCATGATGCGACGCTGTCGGCATCCGTGTCCAGAAGCGGCAGACAGGTGACCGCCTGTGCCTGCAGGTTCTGATGCGTGAGCATCGCCCCCTTCGGCTTGCCCGTGGTCCCGGAGGTGTACATGATCAGCGCGACGGTGTCCTCCGGAATGTCGATGTCCGGGAGCGGCGTCGTGCTCGACGTGACGAGCCCCTCGTAATCCACGTGCGCATCGTTGGCGGACTCGCCGACATTGATGATCGTCTCAATGGTTCCGGTGATCTGCGCAACGGCGTCCGCCAGTGGCGCGAGCATCGTCTCGGTGACGATCATCTTCGCCCCCGAGTCCGACACGAGAAAGCCGATCTCGGCCGGAGCCATGCGGATGTTGACCGGGACCGGTATGGCGCCGATGAGGTTCGCCGCCATGGTCAGTTCCACATACTCGGTCCGGTTGAGCATGAGCAACAGAATCCGGTCGCCGAACTCGACCCCCCGGTCGAGCAGAGCGGCTCCCAACGCGCGCGTCCGGTCGTCCAGCTCCTTCCAGCTCGTCGATTTGCCCATGAAGCGTAGGGCGTCATGGTCCGGACGCATCGCCGCATGACGCTGGACCTGGTTGTTCCAGTGATTCCGCCGCGACCGCAACGGCTCGGCCGTCAGGTCGAGACCCAAGGGGTTGGTCATCTTGTCTCCTCTGTGTGTTCGTGTCCGTGTGTTCGTGCATAGAAGTTCCGTCGGGCTTGAATTCGCCGGCAGTCGGGCGTCTCGCTCACCCTCGACCGAATGCGGCCAAGGCGGCTTGGAAGTGCGGCGATTGGAGCAGTCGGGTCTGGCCGGCGATCTCACGTTGCAGGGCGGCGTCGAGACCGCCGAGCGCGTGCTCGTCGAGCGCGGACTTGGTCAGTGCGAGGGCGTCGGGCGATGCGGCGACGAGGCGCGACACCGCATGCTCCACGGCGGCGTCGAGCGCGTCCGCATCGTCGACGACCGTGTTGATGAGCCCGTGCGCGGCGGCCTCGTCGGCGGGCAGCTTCTCCCCGAGCAGCGCGAGGGCGTTCGCTCGAGCACGTCCCATCGCCGCCGCGAACACGGCCGACGCGCCACCGTCCGGCATGAGGCCGATGTTGACGAAGGCGAGCAGGAAGTACGAGCGGCGCGTGGCGTACAGCAGGTCTGCCGCAACCGCGAGCGACGCCCCGATCCCGACGGCCGGGCCGTCGATCGAGGCCACCACGGGGACGGCGAGTCCGCGCACGGCACGAACCAGGGTCGAACCGTTCTCGATGATCGCGCGGGACGCGGCCTCGTCGAAGCCGCCCGAGGCGGCGGCGTCGGAGGCCATGCCCGCCACGTCGGCGCCCGCGGAGAACGATCCGCCGCGCCCCCGCAGCACCACGACGCGGATGTCATCGCGCCCGGCCCACTGCTCACAGACTCCGATGATCCGGCGGGAGGCGGGCCCGTCGAGTGCGTTCATCCGGTCGGGACGGTCGATCTCCAGGAGCGCGACGCCGCGATCGTCGATGCCGTCCCACACGCCGTCGTCGAATCGCGCTTCGCTGATCATCGCACTCCTCACTCGACGCACTGATGCGTCGACCATCCCTCGCCGGTCCGGACCGAATGGGCACCACCGTAGCAGCAGAAGTGACCTGCGTCATGAGAATTGCGATTAACTTAGTACGATACATTTTTATTCTGACCAGCGTTGATCAGTCGTCTTAGAAATGACTTCGGTGATTATCCCGATTCGCTATCATCGGTCCCCATGACTTCCGGCGGCCCCGCGGCAGCCGCCGACCGACCGCGTCGACGGCCCCCCGATCGCCGCGACGAGATCCTCTCCGTCGCGGCGCAGTCGTTCAGCGCTCGCGGCTATCACGCGACTCGTCTCACCGAGATCGCCGAAGAGGTCGGCATCTCCGCCCCGGCGCTCTACCGCCACTTCAGCGGCAAGTACGACCTGTTCGCGGCAGCCGCCCTCCGACTCTCCGAACAGCTCACGGCGGCGGCCGACGCCGTCGAAGCGTGCCCCGACCCCCGCGTCGAACTCGACCGGCTCCTGCACGCACTGCTGGCGTTTACGTGGGAGAAGCGCGCAGCCGGGAGCCTCTACCGCTGGGAGGCCCGCCTGTTGGCCCCCGAGGATCGCCGCCCCATCGCCGCGGGCGGATCGGCGGTGCACCGGCGGGTCCGCGATCTGGTGCACGCATGCGACCCCGCCGCAGAGGACCGGGCAACAGGGGAACAGGCAACAGGGGAACGGGCAACAGAGGACCGGGCAACAGGTGGCCGCGCCGATGTGCTGGCGACCGCGATCCTGTCGGTGGTCGCCAGCCCCGTCACCCACCGGGTCCGAACGTCGAGGCGCACGGCGATGGACGTCCTCTGCGATGCGGCCGACCGGCTCGCGACCCTGACCCCGCCGATGCCGGCCGACGCGACCGAAGCGGGGCCGGGACTGGCTCCGGCCGGTCGGCGGGAGGCGATCCTCAGCGAGTCGATCTCCCTGTTCGCACGCCGCGGATACGGCGAGGTCACCCTCGAGGAGATCGGAGCGGCCGTCGACCTGCCGGCCTCCGGCGTCTATCGCCACTTCGAGTCGAAGGCGGCCATTCTGACCGCCGCGTTCTGGCGGGCCTCGGCGCGGACGACGGCGGCGATCTCCGCCGGTCTGGCAGAGGCGGCGACCCCCCGCGAGGCGGTGGTCGCCCTCGCCCGGCAGTACAGCGCACTGTGCGTCGCCGACCCGGACATCATGACGGTGTTCCTCAGCGAACGCGGCGCACTCGCGCCCGACGACCTGCGGGCACTGCGCCGCCAGCAGCGGACGAACATCGACGAGTGGTCCACCTGGTTGCAGCGCGCCCGCCCCGACATCAGCGGCTCGGCGGCCCGCCTCCTGGTGCACGCCGCCCTCACCGTCGCCGGCGATCTGCCCGCTCGGGACGCCGGCGTCGGCGCCGAGACGGTCGGCCACCTGTGCGCCGCCGTGATGCTCGGCGCCGATCCCCGCTCGGTCAGATGACCTCGAGATCCGAGAGCTTCCAGTCGTCACCCTCCCGGACCAACGTGATCTCCACGCGCGACTGATAGTCGATCCCGTCGGGCCCCACCGACGGCGCCAGCGGGGTCTTCACATGCTGGTCGACGGCGACGAGCACTTTCGCCGTCGAGTCGTCTTGCGAGATCACACCCGCCGACGACACCTTGGCGGTGCCGCTGGCCTCCACCGCGTCGTTGCCCTTGCGGGCCTCCTGGGACGAGGAGATGTAGCGGTCGGCGAACTCCGGGGTGGAGATGGCGCGGATCCGCGCGTCGAGGTCGCCGTAATCCCCCGATGAATAGGTCAGGACCGTGGTCGCGTACTTCTCGGCGCGCGCTATCACCGTGTCGTGGTCCGCATTCGATGCCGCCGCGGAGTCGTCGGCCGCGACATAGAGGTACGCGAGCACTCCCACCGCGACGGCGAGCAGCGTCGACAGCACGGCGAGGCCGATCACCACTCGCCGCTGCGGCCTCGACGTCTCGGCCGCGGACTCAGCTGAGCCCGACTCCCCCTCCTCACCGTCCGACCCGTCCTTCTCCGCCTCCTCATCGCGGATCCGGGCGCGCCGGGCACGGTTCTCGGCGAGGAGCGCCTCGCGGTCGGTCGGCATGCCCTCTGGGTTACCGGCGTCGGGGTTACCGGAATCCGGGTCGCCGGGGTCTGGGTTACCGGGGTCTGGGTCGCTGGGATCTGGGGCGCTGGGGTCAGCCATGCTCACCAATCTAGCCACAGCAGTCTGTGACCCCGACCACGGGTACAGATATCAAATATATGTGGTAGGAAGAGAGGGAATCGTCGACATCCATCCAGTCAGGAGACCCACCATGGTCGAGTTCACCACCGAGCAGTCCGCCTTCGCCGAGTCGGTCATCGACTTCTGTCGCCGCGAAGTCGGCACCCGCGAGCAGCGCAATGCGCTCACCGACAACGGTCGCGAGGCCCACTCCGACGCCCTGTACCGCAAGATGGCCGGTTTCGGCTGGGCCGGGATCAACGTGCCCGAGGAGTTCGGCGGCGCCGGCGCGGGCAACGTCGAGATGTGCATCTTCCTCGAGGAGTCCACCCGCGCGATGGCCCCGATCGGTGCCATCGGCCCCACCCTCATCACCGCGGCCGCATACGCGAAGTTCGCCGCCCCCGCGCTCCGCGAGAAGGTGCTCGCCGGGGTGGTCGCCGGCGACTCCCTCTCGGTCTCGATGTCCGAACCCGAAGCGGGTTCCGACGTCGGCGCCCTGACCTGCCGCGCGGAGAAGGTCGACGGAGGCTGGAAGATCAACGGTCAGAAGACGTGGTGCTCCAACGCTCACATCTCCACGTCGATCCTGTTGATCGCCCGCACCGACCGGTCCGGCGGCAAACACGAGGGCCTCACCCAGTTCCACGTTCCCGCCGACACTCCCGGACTCACGATCAAGGGAATCGACACGCTCGGCGGCAAAGAGGTGAACGACCTGTACTTCACCGACTGCTTCATCCCCGACGAGTACGTGGTCGGCGAGGTCGACAACGGGTGGAAGCAGCTGATGTCCGGGCTCAACACGGAGCGTCTGATCCTCGGCGCGATGCAGGTCGGCCTGGCGCGCCGCTCCTTCGACGACACCCTCGCGTTCATCACCGAACGCAAGCAGTTCGGTCGACCGGTCGGCAGCTTCCAGGCCCTGCGGCATCGGATGGCCGACCACGCCACCGAGATCGCGTGTGCGCGTGAGCTCGTCTACAGCCTCGCCCGGCAGGCGGACGCGCACCCCGAGAAGATGATGCCGCGGGAGGCCGCGATGGTGAAGTTGAAGGCCACCGAGGTCAGCAAGGCGATGACCATCGACGGCATGCAGATGATGGGCGGATACGGTTACGCCACGGAGTTCGACGCCGAACGCTTGATGCGCACGGCGATCATCTCCACCGTGTACGGCGGAACCAACGAGATCCAGCGCGACATCATCGGAAAGACGTATGGCCTCTGATCCCTCGCCCGTCGGACGGCTGCGGCATCGGCCGCAGCTGTCCGACGAGGTCGCGTCGATCCTGCGACACCGGATCATGACCGCCGAGTATCTGCCCGGCGATCGGATCCGGATCGACGAGACCGCCACGGGGTTGGGCGTCAGCGTCACGCCCGTCCGCGAGGCACTGCTCACGCTGCGCGGAGAGGGCATGGTCCACCTCGCACCCCATCGCGGGTACGAGGTGGCCGATCTGACGCCGACAGACGTCGAGGACCTGTTCTGGTTGCAGGGCGAAGCCGCCGCGCGGATCGCGCGACGGACCGCCGCCGTCATCACCCCCGAGGAGATCGGCGAACTCGAGTGGGCCAACACCCGCCTGCGCAGTGCGGTCGCCGACGCCGACCCGGCGGGCATCGCGCTCGCGGAGTTCGAGTTCCACCGTGCGCACAATCAGGTGAGCGGGAACGCGAAGCTCGCGTGGATCCTCATGAGCACCACCCGGTACACGCCGCACGAACTGTTCGCGTCCGACCCGGAGTGGGGCGCGGCGACGCTGGCACGCCACGACGCCCTCATCGACGCCTACCGGGCAGGCGACCCGGACGCGGCCGCGGCATCCATCCGCGGAGAGTTCACCGACGGCGCCGCCCGTCTCACCGCACACCTGTCGGGTACCGCGATCTGGCGCGAAAAGTAGCACCGTCAGCGGTTTTGCACGTTGCTGAGATGATGCAGTAGAGTCTGATCTCGTTCGCGACGAGCATTCCCCCATAGCTCAACGGCAGAGCACTCGACTGTTAATCGAGCGGTTACTGGTTCGAATCCAGTTGGGGGAGCATACAAAGAACCCGCTGGTGACAGCGGGTTCTTTTGCTTCTTCGGCCGTATTCTCCGGGCGCACTGTCAGTGCGTATTCTCACTGCGCATTCGCGGCGTACCGTGCGATCGTCGGCAGCTGCGACCGCAAGGCGAGTGCGTTGACGATCTCGGACACGCCGACGGCCACGAGCATCACACCGGAGACCACGACGAGCGTGCCGATGGTGTCGATCGGCGAGGTCACGAGAACGCCGCCGGCGATCAGCGTCAGCGCACCGAGGAAGATCGCCCATCCGCGTCCCGGAGTCCCCTTCGGCATGTCGACGGCGACGGCGAGGTTCGCGCACCCGCGGAACACCCAACCGATGCCGATCCAGATCGCCAGCAGCACCACCGAGGCCGCGATGTTCCGGAAGGCGACGAACCCCAGGCCCACCGAGATCACACCCGAGATGAAGGTCAGCAGACGCCACCAGCCGCTGACCGCCTGCACGCCGAACGTGGCGGCGATCTGGAATACGCCCGACACGAGCAGGTAGGCGCCGAACAGGATCGCGGCGACGAGCAGCGTGGGCGCGGGCCACACGAGGACGATCACCCCGAGGAGCACGGAGACGACGCCGATCCCCAGGAGGGACTGCCAGGTCCGGTGCGCGACCTCGGTCAGCGCCGCCCTCGCCGCGCCCAATGGATCGCGAGCAGTGGAGTCTTCGAATGTCATGGGACGCACGACCTCTCGGTCCGTCGGAGCGCACCGTCGTCGGCGCGGCGGGTACGCATCACACACTAGTCGGCTCCACCCGGCAGCGGCGCCGATCACCCGAACGTCGGCTGGCGCACCGCTACAGTGGCCGTCGTGGACGACACGACCCCCGACCCCTACTTCCACCGCCTCGGTGACGGCCGGTATCGGCCGACCACCCACGTTCAGGGGGCATGGTCGCTCGACGAACAGCACATCGCCCCGTCGATCGGCCTGCTGACGCACGCGGCCGTCGCCGACCACCGGTCACGGGGCGGCGAACTCGTGCCCGGACGCCTGTCGGTCGACATCCTGGGTGTACTGCCCGTCGACGACGTCGAGGTGAGCGTCGACGTGCTGCGGCCGGGCCGCACCATCGAGCTGCTCGAAGCGGTCCTGACGCACGAGGGGCGCCCCGCCGCCCGACTGCGCGCCTGGTTCACAGCGCCCGGCGACACCGCCGACGTCGCCGGAACCACGTTCCCGGCGATTCCACCGGTCGATGCGATGGCGCCCTGGGACCCGACGACGGTGTGGGCGGGCGGATTCATCGCCTCGGCAGAGGTTCGACGCGGGCACGCCGAGCCCGGTCGAGCCGCCTACTGGGTGCGCTCCGACCACCCGTTGCTCGACGAGCCGGTGGCGCCGACGGCGCACGCCGCGCGACTGTTCGACATCGCGAACGGGATGGCGACACGCATCTCCCCCGACCTGCTCGCCTACCCGAACATCGACCTCACCGCCCATCTGTTTCGCGAACCCGCCGGCCGCTGGTTGGGCTTCGACACCGTCGTCTCCTTCGGTCCCGGCGGGGTCGGTCTCACCAGCAGCGTCCTGCACGACGTCGACGGCCCGTTCGGGACGCTCAACCAGTCGCTGACACTGCGTCCTCGGTAGCCGCGCGGGTCGCGGCGATCGCGGCGCGGGCCGCCCGTCGTCCGGCGCGAGTGGCACCGAGGGTCGATGCGCTCCGGCCGTACCCCACCAGGAACAGACCGGGTGCCTTGATCACCGAGACGTCGTCGTCGGCCATCATCACGCCGCCGCCCGGCTCACGGATCCGCAGCGGTCGCAGATGCCCGAGAGACGCCCGAAACCCCGTCGCCCAGATGATCGCGTCCAGCGGCTCGCTGCTTCCGTCGACGAATCGGACGCCGGCGGTCAGCAGACGGTCGATCGGCCCCCTGGACTGCAGGAGACCGCTCGCGACGGCCGCCCGGTAGCGGGGGCCGCTCGGCAGTCCGGTGGTCGCGACCACGCTCAACGGTCGCAGCCCCGCACGGGTGCGCGCCGCCACCGACTCCTCCACGGTCCGCCCCCATGCGGCGTCGAACGGTTCGTCGCGCCAGCGGGGCGGACGGCGGGTCGACCAGATCGGCTCGGCGCCCGCCGCGTCGAGCAACATCACGAATTGCACCGCGGAGATCCCGCCGCCGACCACCAGCACTCGCTGCCCCGTGAAGTCCTCGGGTGCGGTGAAGTCCCGGGTGTGCAGCTGCCGTCCGGCGAACCGGCCCGGATAGTGCGGAACATACGGCCGGTCCCACGTGCCGGTGCCGCTGATCACCGCTCCCGCCCGGTATCGCCGCACGCCGGACGGACCGTGCGCCGTGAGGTCGAAGCACTGCGAATCACCCCACGCGGCGGGCCCGTCGAACGCCTCGATCGACGCCACGCGCCACGGTCTCGAGACGTGCAGACCCATCTCGTCCTCGTAGTCGCCGTAGTACCGGGTGATGACGTCGCGGGCCGGTTCCTGCGGGTCGGCCGGCGGTAGAGACGAACCCGGCAGATCGTGCACTCCGTTGACGAGGTCGAAGGTCAGGGCGTCCCAACGGTGGCTCCACGCGCCGCCGGGCGTCGGGTTGGCGTCGAGGACCTCGAAGTCCGTCCCCGCCCGCAGCCCCTGCCGTTGCAGATGGTGGGCCGCCGACAGACCGGCCTGGCCGGCGCCGACCACGACGACCCGCCGGTCGATCGCAGCGGCGCCGGCCGCATCCGTCATGCCGTCCATACTCCCGGCAACCCGATCCCCCAACAGAACATTCCTGCCGGATCATCCCTGCCGGGTCACGCGATCGCCAGCGCGTCGACCGGCGAGACCGACACGGCGCGTCGACTCGGCGGCAGCGCCGACACCAGGACCAGGACGACGGTGCCCGCGACGATCGCGACGAAGGCGCCCAACGGCAGTCCGATCGGGAATCCCGACGTCATCGACCCGATCAGCGATTGGCTGCCGACCGCGCCGAACAGCACCCCCAGACCGAGTCCACCGACCATCGCGGTGCCCGAGAGCGCCATCGACTCCAGGGTGATGGTGCCGCGCACCTGCTTCGCGGTGAACCCCATCGCCCGCAGCACCCCGATCTCCCTGGTGCGGCCGATCACCGTCAGCGACATCGTCGAGACGAAACCGACGGCGGCGATGACGACCGAGATCACGATCATCCCCACCAGCACCCAGGTCGTCATCTGCATCATCTGCCGTGTGTCCTCGACCTGGTCGGCCGGCATCTCCCAGCTGTCGATCGACTTCTGCAGCGACGACATCCCGGCGACCACCGTGGTGACCAGGGTGACGCCGATGAACAGGCCGATCGTCGAACGGGTGGTGCGCGCCGGATCCGCGACCGAGTTCTTCCGTGCCAGCACGGCCGCCGGCCCGCTCCCCAGCAGGCGCCCGACGGCGGCGACCGCCGACGGCACGACGATGCGCGCACCGATCAGCAGGCCCGTCGAGGTGAACGCCGCACCGAAGAACGCCGCGAAGAAGCCCCCCATCACCCCGAACTCGCCGAGCACACACGCCACGATCATCAGGAAGACGCCGAAGCCGACCAACGCGGTGGCGGCCAGGACGCGAAGCCACCGCAACGATCGACGTCGCGCGCCGAGCGAGGCGCCCGCCAGCGTGGACCGTGCACCGACCAGGGTGGCGAGCACCGCCATACCGACCACCAGGGCCGCCGCGATGACCGTGGTCATCGGGAGCACGGTGTAGTGCATCCGCGGCAGCGTGCCGCGCGACACCATGACGATCCGCGCCGCGTCCGCGGCGCCCACCCCCACGGCCAGTCCGATGACCGATCCGATGGCGGCCACCTTCATCACCCCGCGAACCAGGCTCGCTCGCAACTGGTCGGCTCCGGCACCGATGAGCCGCAACAGTTCCAGCTGCCGAGTGCGACCCGCGATCACGGTGTCGACGCCGTTACTGATCACCAGTCCCGAGACGAAGAGAGCGATCAGGATGAACACGCCCGAGACCACGCCGAGGAGCGCTCCCAGCTCCCCGGCCGTCTCGTCGCCCACGCGTTGCAGAAAGTCACTGGCGGTCAAGACCGCTCCGGCATAAGCGGACGCCAGGCCGCAGACCACGCCGACGGTCGACAGCTCACGCAGCGACCCGACGGTCAGCCGGTAGTCGGTGGCCTTCACGCCGCCACCCCCTGGAGGTTGATGAGGAGGTCGGAGATCTGGCGCGGATTCAGGCCGCGGTACTCGCCGACGATCCGTCCGTCGGCCAGCACCAGAATGCGGTCGGCGTACGAGGCCGCCACCGGATCGTGTGTCACCATCGCGATCCCCTGCCCGTACTCGCGCGCCGACGTGGTCAGCAGGGACAGGACTTCGCGGCCCGTCCGGGTGTCGAGCGCACCGGTCGGCTCGTCGGCCAGGATGATCGTCGGACGCCCGGCCAGGGCCCGGACGATGGCGACGCGCTGCTGTTGCCCGCCGGACAGCTCCGCCGGCCGGTGTCCGAGCCGGTCGCGGAGTCCGAGGGACCCGATGAGGTGCGAGATCCACGCCCGCTGCGCCGCGTCGGGGGTGTGCCCGGCCAGGACGAACGGCAGGTGGATGTTCTCCTCGGCGGTGAGCGTCGGGATCAGGTTGAACGACTGGAAGACGAAGCCGACGTGCGTCCGCCGCAGGATCGTCCGCGCCGTGTCGCCGAGACCGACGATCGGCGTCTGGTCCAACCAGATCTGGCCGGAGTCCGCTTCGTCGAGTCCCGCCATCACGTTCATCAGGGTCGACTTCCCCGACCCCGACGGTCCCATGACGGCGGTGAACTCGCGGCTCCGGATGTCGACCGAGACGTCGCGGAGCGCGTGGACGGGGTTGGCGGGGTCGCCGTAGGTTCGCGACACGTGCCGCATGACGACTGCTGCTCTGGGGTTCTCCATGTGGTTCATGCCCTCGAGATTATGAGCGTGACCTGCATGGACACATCGGCCGCCGGGACCAGTTCGATCAGCCTCGGGGATGGTTCGGCGTCATCCTCGAGATGTATGCGCGGCCGGCGACAGCGCTGTCCGGCGTCACACGAGATCGTGTTCGTAGGCGTAGACGACGAGCTGCACCCGATCGCGCAGAGCGAGCTTCGCCAGAATCCGCGAGATGTGGGTCTTCACGGTGGCCTCCGAGAGGAATTCGGCGGCGGCGATCTCGGCGTTCGACAGGCCGCGCGCCGCCCGCACGAGGATCTCGCGCTCCCGCGCGGTCAGCGACTCGTATTCCGGCCCGGGTGCCGCACCGCGCGTCCCGTGCCGTTCGAAGAGCTGCCGGGTGGCCGACGCCGCGACCACCTGGCTGCCGTCGGCGACGGCGCGCACCGACGCCAACAGGAAGTCGGGCTGGGCGTCCTTGAGGACGAAACCGCTCGCTCCGGCCTCGATGGCGCGGGCGGCGGCCTCGTCGACGTCGAACGTCGTGAGCACCAGGATCTTCGGCGCGGCGTCGCCGAGTTCGGCCAGGAGCGTTCCGGTGGCGGTGATGCCGTCGATGCCGGGCATCCGCACGTCCATGAGGATGACGTCGGGCCGGCTCTCGGCGACCATCTGCGCGAGGTTCATCGCCGACGACTCCTGCGCGACCACCTCCACGTCGGGTTGGCTGGTCAGGATCATGGCGATCCCGCCCCGGAACAGGGGTTGATCGTCCACCAGCGCGACGCGGATCATGGGTGTCCTTCCGGGATGTGGAGGTCGACGAGCCAGCCGTCGGCGACGGCGCCGCTGGTCAGGGTACCGCCGGCGAGTTCGGCGCGTTCGCGCATGCCGGTCACTCCGTGACCGGCTCCGCCGGGCGCGAGCGGCTGCGAGGTGAGCGCGTTGCGGACCGTCATCCGGCATCCGGCGGTCCAGTCGATGTCGATGTGCACGGGCCGGGTCAGGTCACCGTATTTCAGCGCGTTCGTCAGCGCCTCGGTGAGGATCGCGAGCGACACCCGCACCAGATTGGGTGTCGCGGCGTCGCCGTCGCCGCTCTCGGACACCTCGACCTTCATCCCCGCCGCCCGCATGCGGTCGTAGAGCTGGTCGCGGTCCGTGCGCGTGGCCTGCGCGGCGGATTCGGTGCTCCGCAGTTCCTCCAGCACGCTGCGGACGTCGGCGAGGGCCTGGCGGGCGGTGTCGGCGATGACGGCGAGGGCGTCCTTGGCCGCTTCCGGACTGGCGTCCAGCGCGAAGCGCGCGCCCTCGGCCTGGGCGACGACGACCGCCAACGAATGCGCCACCACGTCGTGCATGTCACGGGCGAGGCTGGACCGTCGTGACTGTTCGTCGTACAGATCCACGACGCGACGACGTTCCAGTTCGGCGATCTGTTCGGCGACACGAGCCTCCTCGACGCTGCGCCGCTGGAACACCACGAAACCGATCGCCCAGGCACCGACCAGGAGGGCCGCGATCCCCATGAAGTCGAGGATGTGGGTGCTCAACCCCGGTCCGTCGTCGAACGGCTGCTGGAACGACGCGTACGGGTACACGGCGGCCGCTACCCCCGACCCCACGACGGCCACCGCCAGCGCACCGAAGCGGACACCGCGCATCGGATGCCGTCCGGCCGTGTAGAACAGGACCGTGTACAGCACCGACGGGACGTCGGCGATCTCACGGGTCATCACCTGCAGCACCGCCGAGCCGATCGCGAGGACGATCATCAGCGTCGGCGCCGACCGACGGAACATCAGGGCGGCGCCGACCGCGACCGCGACGGCCCGCTGCACCGGCCCCAGGCCGTCCTGCGTCGCCCACATGAGCAGTCCGACGACGAGACCGAGCGTCGCATCACCGACCGCCGAACGGAGCGGCAGCGTGCTCGACGCGAGCGGATCGCGAAGTCTCATCATCCCTCTACGGTGCCACGCTCTTCCCCGTGCCGACGCTTCCCCCGCCCACCGCGCTTCCCGCGTCACCGCGGCACGTCCGCGGCCGTTCAACCGGCCGCGAACGCGATCGAGTGACGCGGGAACCGGCGGCCCGGGCCTGACGTGGGGCGAGCGGGGCTCGAACCCGCGACCAGCTGATTATGAGTCAGCGGCTCTAACCGACTGAGCTATCGCCCCCTGAGTCGAACCGAGATTACCCTCCCGACCCACCGCCGCCGTGGTCAGGACCGGTCGGGGCCGTCGACACCGCCGACGAGCGCAGATAGCGGTACAGCCCACCGATTCCGACGACGAACACCAGTGCGCCGACGAGCTGGGACCAGTCGCCGTACCCGGTGATCACCGCCAACGGCGACTCCTCACCGGAGCCCGCCACGACGGCGGCGTATACGACGCCCCAGATGCTCTCCCCCACGATGAGGCCCGTCGCGAGGAGGACGCCGAGTCGCTTCCGGCGTTCCGCGTCGTCCGCATCGCGCGACGCCCACCGGTTGTAGAACAGGCCGAGGAAGGCGCCGACCGGAATGATGAGGGTCAACGCCATCGGCAGGTACATGCCCATTCCGACCGCCAACGGCGGCAACGAGAATCGGCTCGTCCGTTTGAGCACCTCGTCGACGAGGATCACGCCGGCGCCGATCGCGACACCCACACCGATGAGAGACCAGTTGAGGTCGCCGCCGAGCACGCCCTTGGCCAACGTCTGCAGGAGTTGAGCCTGCGGTGCGGCGAGCGCCTTGTCCGGGTCGGCGCCGGGGACGCCGTCGAACCCGAACGCGGTGTTCATCAGGCCGAGCACCGGCGGGATGACGGCCGAACCGAACAGCACGCCGACGATGAGCGCCACCTGCTGCTTCCACGGTGTGGCACCCACGAGCTGACCGGTCTTGAGGTCCTGCAGATTGTCGTTCGAGATCGTCGCGACACCGAACACGACGGCAGCGGTGAACAGCGTGTACGCGATGAGCGCCTGAGTCTGGTCGGCGTCCTCGGCACCGCCGTGCGCCACCTTGATGAGCAGCGCGGCACACAACACCACCAGCACTCCGACCCCGGAGATGGGGCTGTTCGACGAACCGATGAGGCCGGCCATGTATCCGCAGACCGCGGCGACGACCAACCCGATCACGGCGATGAAGACGATGCTGACGACGAGTATCCCGCCGGCACTGCCGACCAACGCGGTCCCGTCCAGGAAGTCCCACAGCAGCCATCCGATCGGCACCATCGTCACCGCGACGGTGAGAGCGACGTAGTTGATGGGGATGTCGCGCTCGACGGTGTCGACGTGCGTACCCGACCGCCGGGTCCGAGCACTGGCGGCGGCCTCCACGATGCCGCGGACGATGGGGCCGATGATGGTCACCAGCGTCCAGACGGCGGCGACGGCCATCGCACCGGCACCCACCATGCGGACGTCGGAACTGAACAGTCCCTCCACGGAGTCGAGGAGACCGCCCGAGCCGAGGTCTCCCCAGCTCTGGATCGGCAGGACGATGAAGAACGAGATCACCAATCCCACCAGCATCGCGATGCCGACCGTCACACCGACGAGGTGACCGACCCCGATCAGCGCCATCGACAGGCTCGCGCCGACCATGCTGCCGCCCGACCCGATCCGGAACGCGACGGCCACCTCCGTCGCGAACAGCTTCATGGCGCCGACCGCCGTGAACAGCGCCGAGACCACCGAACCGACGATGATCGCCGCCAGACCCCCGCGGTTCGCGGCGGCGGCCGCCTCGACTTCGGCGTCGGTCCCCGACGTGTCCCCGACTTTGAGGACCTCGGCGGCGGCGACCCCCTCCGGGTACGGAAGGTCCGAGCCGGTGACGAGGGCGCGGCGCAGCGGGATGGAGTACATGACGCCCAGGACGCCGCCGAACGCGCACACGGCGGCCGTGACCCAGTACGGGAAGCCCGTCCACCAGCCGATCATGATGAGTCCCGGCAGGACGAAGATGATCGCCGACAGGGTGCCTGCCGCCGAGGCGATGGTCTGGACGATGTTGTTCTCGATGATCGAGTGATCGCGGAAGTACCGGAGCACCGACATCGAGATCACGGCCGCGGGGATCGCCGTCGCGAACGTGAGACCCACTTTGAGACCCAGGTACACGTTGGCGGCGGTGAACACCAGGGTGATAAGACCGCCCAGGATCACACTTCGAACGGTCAGCTCACGGACCGAGGTCCTCACCGGTGTCGACATCGTCTCCCTTCCCGTCCCGGGCACACCGGCCAGGACGAGTGAAACCTTACGACCCCGCGGTGCGGGCCGTTCGGCGGACGGGGTTTCTAGAGGGCGTCGGCGCCGGCGTCGACGGCCTGCTCCAGCAGACTGCGCCGGTACGCCTCGAGTGCGACGAGGTCGCCGAACAGCGCGTTGTAACCGTCGGGGTCGGCGCCCGGCGACATGCGCCGCAGCCGCGATTTGATGTCGGCGATCTGCGAGCCGACCCACACCTCCTGCAGCCGCGCGAGCACGCTGGTGATGTATTGCGGGACCCGATCCTCCTCCACCGGCATCGGTTCCACCGCCAGCTCGGTGACCAGTGGCGAAAGCGTCGGCTCGTCGATCACCCGGTGGTGGACGGCGTCGACCCACGACGCGCCGCCCAGACCGCTCGCCGCACCGCCCGCCTGCGCGACGGCTTCGCGGATGGCGCCGTAACTGCTGTCGGTGAAGCACTCCCCCGGCAGGGAGTCGAAGACCGTGCCCGCGATCGCCGGGTACTGCAGTGCGGCTTTGAGTGCTTCACGCTGCGGCCACAGTCGCGGATCGTTCGGCAGCGGTCGGGCCGTCGGCGGCGCCGACATCGCTTCGGGTCGCATCCGCGAAGCCCCGGGACCGGGGCGTCCCGCGGAACGTCCGCGACCACCGCGTTTGGCTTCCCCGCGGACCCGCGAGAGCACCTGGGCGACGTCGTCCCAGCCGACCCAGCCGGCGAGTTGGCGAGCGTATTCGTCGCGGAGCGCGACGTCGCGGATCCGCGCCACCACCGGGACGGTCTGCCGCAGTGCGCCGACCCGCCCCTCCGCGGTGTCGAGGTCGTGTCCGCCGATGAGCGCCCGGATCGCGAACTCGAACATGGGGATCCGCCGCGCGATCAGGTCGCGGAGCGCCGCGTCTCCGGAGGCTTGACGCAGATCGCACGGATCCATACCGTCCGGGGCCACCGCGACGAACGTCTGCCCGGCCACCGACTGCTCGCCTTCGAAGGCCTTGAGTGCGGCGGCCTGCCCGGCCTCATCACCGTCGAAGGTGTAGATCACCTCACCGCGGAAGTAGGAGTCGTCCATCATGAGCCGGCGGATGAGGGCGAGATGGTCCTCGCCGAACGCGGTCCCGCAGGAGGCGACCGCGGTGGTGACGCCGGCCTCGTGCATCGCCATCACGTCGGTGTAGCCCTCGACGACCACCACCTGGTGGCCGCGCGCGATGTCGCGTTTCGCCAGGTCGAGACCGAACAGCACCTGCGACTTCTTGTAGAGCATCGTCTCGGGCGTGTTCATGTACTTGCCGAGGTTGTCGTCGTCGAAGAGTTTGCGGGCGCCGAACCCGATGACGTCGCCCGCGAGGTTGCGGATGGGCCACAGGAGGCGTCGGTGGAATCGGTCGATGGGCCCCTTGCGTCCCTGCTTCGACAGTCCGGCGGCTTCGAGCTCGGAGAATACGAATCCCTGCTTGAGCAGCGACGTCGTCATCGTGTCCCAGCCTGCGGGCGCGTATCCGCAGCCGAACCGTTGGGCGGCGTGACCGTCGAAACCGCGGTCGGTGAGGAAGTCGCGGGCCTTCTGCGCTTCGGGCGTCCGCAGTTGCTCGGCGTAGAACTGCTGGGCCGCGGCGTTCGCGGCGACGAGCCGCGCACGGGTGCCGCGGTCACGTCGGATCGCGGCACCGCCGCCCTCGTAGGAGATGCCGTAGCCGATCTTGCCCGCCAGCTGTTCGACGGCTTCGACGAAGCTGATGTGCTCCTGCTTCTGCAGGAACGTGTAGACGTCGCCGCCCTCACCGCATCCGAAGCAGTGGAAGTGTCCGTGGTTGGGTCGGACGTGGAACGACGGCGTCTTCTCGTCGTGGAACGGGCACAGCCCCTTCATGCTGTCGGCGCCGGCGCGGCGCAGCGCCACGTACTCGCCGACGATGTCCTCGATACGCGTCTGCTCGCGGATGGCGGCGATGTCGCGATCGGGAATTCGGCCTGGCACGGAACCGAGTCTATGCGCCGAGTCGAGAAGTCGGGGACATCAGCAGTTCACGACCTCTTCGAGGACCTCCGCGTGGACGCTCGAGGCGAAGAGGTTGAGGCCGAGGGCGCGCGACAGGTAGGCGCATGCCCGCTGCCCGCGGACGCTGGTCCCGGCCTTGTCGAGGAGGGGCGAGTACGCGCCGACCGCGCCCTTGCCGGGTGCGATCGACACGATGCCGCCGGAGACGCCCGACTTGGCGGGAAGCCCGATCTCGAACATCCACTCCCCCGAACGCTCGTACATCCCGCACGATGCCATCACCGCGAGGACGTACCTGCACACGTCGGCCGACACGACGCGTTCCCGCGTGATGGGGTTGATGCCGCCGTCGGCGAGGGTCGCCCCCCCATCACCGCGATGTCCGCCGCCGTCACCTGCAGGGAGCACTGCCTCGTGTAGGCGTCGACGATGTAGTTGGGGTCCACGTCGAGGCGGCCGTAGCTGGTCAGCAGGTGGGCGATGGCGCGGTTGCGTTCGTTGTTCGCCATCTCCGACCGGTAGACGTCTTCGTCGACGTCGAGTTCCCGTCCGGCGAAGGCCGAGAGGCCCTCGTGGATGTGCGCCCACTTCTCCCCGATGTCGGTGCCCGGGACGAGTCCGGAGGTGACGATCGCTCCGGGATTCACCATGGGGTTCATCGGGCTGCCGTCGTTCATCTCGACGGCCACCACCGAGTTGAAGCCCATGCCGGTGTTGTTGACCCCCACCCGGTAGCGCGCCTCCTCGTGGCCGATGGCTTCGACGGCGAGTGCGAAGACGAACGCTTTGGAGATCGATTGGATGGAGAACACGGTGTCGGAATCACCCGTGGCGAAGCACTGCCCGGTCACTCCGGCCATGACGAGCCCGAAGGAGTCGGGATCGGCGTCGGCGAGGACCGGGATGTAGTCGGCGACGAACCCTTCGTGCACTTCCGCGTACCGTCGGTGCGCTGATTCCACGAGTCGCTGCACCTGATCCTCGGTCGGCAGCGAACCGGTGTACGCGCGCTGTGCGACGTTCTGAACATCGTCGAACACGAACTCTCCCCTCCGGCGTCCCGGGCGACGCCTCCGTCGAATGTATCGGTCGACCCGTCGACGGGCCGAAAGTGTCGGACCGTCGGAGTATCATCGAACATGAGTTCGATATAGTTCGAGTTCGAGATGGTTTCAGGGGGGACGCTATGACCGCGACGATGATCTTTCCGCCCGGACCGGGCAATCCCGGGCCCGGTCCTGCGTTGCGGGGGCCCGGCGAGTTGGCGGAGCCGTCGGTGACGATCACCGATGAGGAGTTGGTGATCCGACTCCCCCGGCCCGCCGGAGCGGCCGGCCGGGCAGCGGACCCCGCGGGCGGTGCGGACGTCGGGGCCGGTCAGGGTGCCGAGGGCGCCGGGGATGCTGGGCGTGATGATGCGGCGATGATGCTCTTCGCCGCCCGCGCCGACTCCTTCCACGGCCTGGTCTTGTGGCACCGGTATCGGGCCATCTACGACCTCGCGAGCGACCGGATCGCCGAGGCGAATGCTGCCGCCGACGCCAACACCACCGCCGATGCTGCCGGGGGCGGTGATGTGTTCACGCGGCTTTATGATCCGCTGTGTCAGATCGCCGCCTCCTACGCCGTGGCGGCCGGGGTGCGGCAATGCACCGCCGAACGCTTCGTCGATGAGGCCCTCGCCTGCTTCGACCGCATCCCGGCCATCGGCCGCCTCCTGCGCGACGGAGTCCTGACACCGTTCTGGTTCCGCCGCGCCATCGAACAAACCGCCCTCATCGAGGACCCCGACCTCTTGGCGTTCATCGATGCCGAGGCCGCTCACCGTCTCACGGTCATCGGTGGGCTCACCGCACGCCGGGTGGAGAACACCATCGCCCACATCGTGGCCGCACACGACCCCGATGCGGTCACCACCACCCGCGAGGACACCCGCGCCCAGAAGAAGGTCCTCGTCGCGCCGGTGACCGACACGGTCTCCGAACTGCTCATCACCACCTCCACCGAAGACGCAGCCCTGTGCAAGGACACCATCGATGCGGTCATCGCCGGCGTGTGCAGGCACGATCCGCGCACCAAAGGAGAACGACGTGCTGATGCGGCCGTCGCCCGCCTGACCGGCACCCCGTTCGCCTGCGCGTGCGAACGAGCCGATTGTTCCGCTGAGCTCTCCGATCACGATGTGGCGGCCCGGTGTGCGAGCATCGTCCTGCACGTCGTGGTCCGCCAAGAAACCCTCGACGGCACCGCCCACACACCGGCACTCCTGGACGGCTACGGACCCATCTCGGCGGCTCACGTCCGAGACCTGGCGAAACGCCCCGACGCGACGACTCGGGACCTGGACCTCAGTCGGCTCCTGGACCGGACGGCGCAGCGCGGTAATCCGTACCGACCGACCGCCGTCTTAGACACTGCGGTGCGGGGCCTGTTTGGGACGTGCTCGTGGGTCGGGTGTGATCGGCCTGCGTGGCGGTGCGATCTGGATCATGTCACCGAATACAACCACCGAGATCCGGGGTCGGGTGGGCCGACGTGTGCGTGCAACCTCAATCCCAAGTGCCGCTTCCACCACGGCCTGAAAACCCACACCCGCGGCTGGCTCGACGATCAGGTCATCGACGCCCACGGCACCGTGTGGACCGAGCTCACCACCCCGGAAGGCATCACCGTGCGGCGGCAGGCCGCCAACATCTGGCTGCTCCCCGAGCTTGGGCTCCTGCCCTGCGACCACAACACCCCGACAGTCGGCGAGCCCACCAACGCGACACGCCGAACAACCAGACACGCCGAGAATGCACCGAAACGCACACGGACCCGTCTCGAGGCCAAACACCGATACCGGATGCAACAACGCGCGATCAACCGCCGCCACCGCCAAGCAGAACAAGCACTCGCCGCACTCGACTCCACCGACGACGGCCTGCCGCCCTTCTGACGCCGAACACTGCGGCCAGCTCAGGACGACCGTCACCACTGGCGACCGTGACTGTCAGACCGTCGCCGTACGCTACAAACATCGAACATACGATCGAATCATTCAGGAGGGGCTATGTGCGAATTCGATCCCCGGTGCACCGGGCACGACGATCTGATCGACGATGCGGCCGCGCAGATCGCCGCAGGACGGTGGGCCGTGACCGCCGTCCTCGGCGATGCCGCGCATTCACCGGTCGCATATACGACGGGACTCACCGAACACGGCCTGCCCGAGCTGGTCGTCACCGGACTACCGACACGGCTCGCGGCGTGCGTCCTCAGCGAGGCCGCCGAGACGTCGGTGTCGAAGTACTGCCGCGGGACCCCGTACCGCTCTCCGCACGTGTCGGAGAGCCTGAACCGCCGCGTCCGGTTTCAGCTCGTCACCGCGATCGACACCGACGTCCTCCGGTTGACGCGCCTGTTCTACGGCGACCGGTTCCGCGCCGATCAAATGGTCTGGCCCGATCAAAACGGCCTCTATCCGTGGCAGTTCGGGTACTCGGTGCCGTCACACATCCAACCGCTGCTCGGAGTTCCCACCGAGGACGCCGCCTGACCGATCACAGCGACGAGAGGCGCATGTAAGACGACGCAAGGCCGACGACAGACGCCGGGTGCAGGGTCGTCGGCATGACAACAACACTCGCGGCGCACACAGCCGCAACGATTCCACGCACCGATCTCGCGATCGACGCCCGCGGCTTGGTGAAGCACTTCGGAGAGACGAAGGCCGTCAACGGCGTCGACTTGGCCGTTCCCGCCGGAACGGTCTACGGCGTCCTCGGCCCGAACGGCGCAGGCAAGACGACGACGGTCAGCATGCTCGCGACGCTTCTGCGTCCGGACGCCGGCACGGCCGAGATCTTCGGATACGACGTCGTCGACGACGACGTCGCCGTCCGATCCCTGATCGGCGTCACCGGTCAATACGCATCGGTCGACGAGGATCTGTCCGCAGTGCAGAACCTCGTCCTGTTCGGTCGGCTCCTCGGCAAATCCCGGTCCGCCGCCAAAACGCGGGCCGAAGAGCTGCTCGCCGACTTCGCCTTGGAGGAAGCGGCCACGCGGCCGCTGAGTGAGTTCTCCGGCGGCATGCGCCGGCGCCTCGACCTGGCGGCATCGCTCATCGACACCCCGCCCCTGCTGTTCCTCGACGAACCGACGACCGGCTTGGACCCGCGGACTCGATCGCAGATGTGGGAGACCATTCGCACGCTCGTGGCGCAGGGCTCCACCGTTCTGCTGACCACCCAGTACCTGGACGAAGCCGACCAGCTGGCCGACCGTATCGCCGTGATCGACCGCGGCCGGGTGATCGCCGACGGGACCTCCGACCAGCTCAAAGAGTCCATCGGGACGAGCACTCTGGTCCTCACACCGGTGACCAGGGCCGACGCACACGAGACGGCGCGGATCGCGGAGAACGTGCTCGGCGACGCCGCGGCGTTCAGCCCCGAAGCGGGTCGCGTCACCGTCGCCCTGCATCACCCCGACCGCGTCCCCGACGTCCTCATCGCGCTCCGCGACGCCGACATCGCCATCGAGGAGATCACCGTGTCGAAACCGACGCTCGACGAGGTGTTCCTGACCATCACCGGCCAGGACGACCCGAACGAACACCCGTCCGATCAGGAGGTCGACCGATGACCGACATCCTCGCCACCCCGGCCGCCCGCGCGGCCATCGGCATCGAGGGCGCCCGCACCCAGGCCCGCACGTCCATCGGGCTCGCAGACGCAGTCCGACAGTCCTTCTCGCTCGCTCACCGGGGCGTCGTCAAGATGCTGCGCAACCCCGAGCAGTTCTTCGACGTGATCCTGCAGCCGATCATCTTCACGCTGATGTTCACCTACATCTTCGGCGGCGCGATCAGCGGGGACACGGCGAGTTACCTACCGGTGATCGTGCCGGGAATCCTCGTGCAGACCGTCATCGTGACCTCCATCGTCACCGGCACCCAGCTGCGGGAAGACATGAACAAGGGCGTCTTCGACCGATTCCGGTCGCTGCCGATCGCGAGGATCAGCCCGCTGGCCGGTGCACTCCTGGCCGACGTCATCCGCTACCTGCTCGCCACCGGGATCACGTTCGCCGTCGGAATCGCGATGGGGTGGCGTCCCGACCCGCTCGGTGTCATCGGATCCGCCCTGTTGGTACTGGTGTGCAGTTTCGCGGTCAGTTGGATCTTCGCCCTCATGGGCTGCCTGGTGACGAAGGCCTCGGCGGTCCAGGGCGTCTCGATGATGATCATGTTCCCGTTGACGTTCATGTCGAACGCCTTCGTTCCCGTCGAGACGATGCCCGGCTGGCTCCAGGGTTTCGTGAACGCCAATCCGGTGAGCCATCTGGTCTCGGCCGTCCGTGAACTGTGCAACGACGGTCACGTGGGAATGCACGTGGTGTGGAGTCTCATCGGCGCCGCCGTCATCGTCGCGGTCTTCGCACCGCTGGCCGTCCGCGCCTACATCCGCACCGCCAGATAGCCGACTCAGCCGTACAGGATGTGCTCGCCGAGAATCCGCTGGGTCTCGGCGAGCGCACCCTTCCGGTGAAGGCGTCCGTACTCGGCGACCGCGGTCGCCCACGTCGCGTCGTCGGCACCGGACAGTTCGCGACGCCGCACGATCAGCTCGTGCATGGACGGGTAGTCGTGTCGGGCCCGCAGACGTTCGGCCAACACCACCAGCGCCACCCCGTCGGGATCGCCGGGTGTCCGCAGACATCGCGCCACCCCCGCCACCAGGGCCAGGTTCCCGGTCTGCGGGATGTCGATCCAGCCCGACGCGGACGTGGGGCGCGATCGGGTCATCGCGTCGATGAGGTCCTCGGCATCCGACGTCGCACGCAGGCACAGCAGTCCGGCGGCGACGGCGGCGAGGGTCATCACCGCGCCCGGATCCCGAGCCGCCATCGGGTGACCGTCCAGCAACGCCCGACCGGACTGCCGGTACACGGCCGCCAGATCCGAACCCCGTAAATCCGAGTCGTCCAGACCCGAGTCGTCCACATCCATGCCGTCACCCGGGTCGACCGGCCTGCTTCCCCGCCCCGTGGGCGCTGTCTGCGGTGTCGGCGCTGTCTGCGGTGTCGGCGCTGTTTGCGGTGTCGGCGCGGTCCTCAAGTATTCGGCGACCACCAGGATCATCACCGCGACCGTCTCGGGGTTTCCCTGCGGCACCGGGTCTCCGGGACGCCACCCGTGCCGGATCTCGTCGAGTTGAGTGCGTGCGGAAGCACGGTCGCCGAGTTGCAGGCGGTTGGCGACGATGTACCCGCCTACCTGCTGCAGATCGTCCGTCGCCCCGAGGTCGCGGAACCGCTCCAGACTCGCCTCGTAATACGGCAGCGCGGTCCGCCACCGCCCCTGTTGGCTGTACACGCTCGCCGTGGCCATGTCCGCGACCGCCGAGACGAACGAGTCCGGGCGGTAAGGCAGGTCGGCCAGTTCGGCGCTGTCGCGCGTGGCGCCGATCAGGTTGCCGAAGTTCTCCTTGATGTTGAGGCGGACTGCGAGTCCCAGGGCGCGGATCCGCGTCGGGCGTTGCACCGCCGTCGCCTCGACCACCAGGCGGTAGAACGCGAACATCCCGCGGCTGAGCAGCATTGCGCTGAGCAGTTCCACCGGATCGTCGTACACGGCGCCCGGGACCTGCAGCCTACGCAGCAGGAATCGTCCCCTCGCGATCGACCGCAACGTGCCCATCGGGACCATGTGCATCACAGCGATGACGACTGCGGCCTGCCATTCCCTGCGGGCCGCATCGTCGAGGTCGACGGGAGCAGGCAGGGCGTCGATGACCCGGACGCCCCAGGTGTGGACTTCCGGGTGCAGACCGCGGGTGGCCCAGTAGGCGCCGACCACCGGGAACACCGCGACAGTCGTGTCGACGTCGATCTCGCCGTCGTCACCCGGCGTCAAGGCACTGCGCAACGCCCAGATCACGGTGTCGATCTCGCGTTCGACATCCGTGAACAGCTCGCGGTCCGACGCAGCCTCGTACCGAGCGTGGAGACCGCGGGCGAAGTCGGTCGCCCATCGGCGCATGGCGACGATCGTCGACGCCTCGTCGCCGGCGGCCCGCAACCGCTGCTCGCCGTATTCGCGGACGGTCTCCAGCATGCGGAACCGACTCTGTCCGGAGACGTCGTGCACCGCGAGCAACGACTGGTCGGCCAATGCGGTGAGGGCGTCGTCGAGCCGGACCCCGGACAGGCCGCTCACCGCCGCGGCCGCCGCCCGGGAGAATCCGCCCGGAAACAGGCACAGCGCGGTCAGCAGGTCACGCGGCGCCTCATCGAGCAGGTCCCAGCTCCAGTCGATGACCGCGTGCAGGGTCCGATGCCGATCGGGGGCGGTGCGGTCGGCCGAGCGGAGGAGCTCGAAACGTTCGGCGAGGCGCATACTGATCTCCGGCACCGTCATCGTTCGCACCCGCGCCGCGGCGAGCTCGATGGCGAGCGGCAGGCCGTCGAGGTGCGCACACAGGTCGGCGACGGCGCCGCGATCCAGCTCGACGTCCGGGCGTACCGACCGGGCTCGCTGCTCGAAGAGTTCGACCGCCGCCGGACTCTTCCCGGCCACCGTCAGGACCGGGAGCTGGTAGACCTGTTCGGCCGGGATGAGCAGCGGCGATCGGCTGGTGACCAGCACACTCAGTCCGGAGCCGGCCGCGAGTGCAGAGCTCACGAAGTCCGCGCAGGCGTCGATGACCTGCTCGCAGTTGTCGAGGACGAGGAGTGCGGACGACCCGCGCAGCGCATCATTCAGCCGTTGTGCGAGTCCGGCGCTGACCTTTCGCGGGCCGGCGTTGCTCAGTTCCGATTCGCCGACGCCGAGGACTCCCGCGATCGTCGCGAGGAGGTCGTCGCCGTTGCGCACGGCCGCCAACGGGACGCAGTAGACGGTCCGTCCCCGGTCGGCGGTCCGGCGTCCCGACTCGACGGCGACGCGGGTCTTTCCGACGCCCCCGGGGCCCTGCACGGTGACGACACGGTGACGGGCCAGGAGGTCGCCGATCCGGTCGAGGTCAGCGGCCCGTCCGATGAGGTCGCCGTCGGGGGCGGGAAGGCCGACCGCCGGTGTGCGCGGCGGCGCGGTCCACGGCGCCGCGGGGGCGGCGTCGGTGAGGAGTCGGGCGTTCAGGGCCGTCGCCTCCGGCCCCGGATCGGTGCCGAGCCGATCGGCCAGGGTCTGCCGGAGACGTGAGTAGACGGCGAGCGCCTCGTTGCGTCGGCCGGCGTCGCCGAGCGCCGTCATCAGCAGGACGGCGGCCGATTCGTCGATCGTATCGCTGTGCAGTCGATCGCGCGCGATGCCGATGGCCGCGGCGAGATCACCGCGGGCGAGAGAGTCTCGGGCGACGGCGTCATCGACGGCGGACCGCAGCCGCGCGGCCCGGTCTGCGAGTTCGGCGGCGATCGCGCCGTCGCCGACGTCGTCACCGGGAGCTCCCCGCCACAGTCGGGCCGCTCCCGAAGCGTCTCCGGCGGCCAGTCGTTCGGCGGCGAGATCCAGGTCCGTGACCGTCCCGGTGAGCCGGTAGCGCCCGTCGACACCATCGATGCCCGCGGGTGTCAGCAGCGATCGGAGGCGGGAGATCTGCGTGTGCAACGCCGCCGCCGGTGACCGCGGTGGATCCTCCTGCCACACGTCATCGATCAGCCGGGCGGCCGAGACCGGTCGGCCGTCGGCGAGCGCCAGGGCCACCAGGAGCCGTTTGGCCCGAACACCGGGGACGTCGCGACCGTCGAGCGTGATCGGTCCGAGCACGCCGACGACGGCCCTCGGAGTTCCCATCCTGTGCTCGACCACTCACGCCAGCCTACCGACTCCGTACCTTCTCCAGGGCGTCGGCGCGCACGACGACCGCGTTGGCGATCAGGAGGTCCGCAGACACCATCCGCGGACAGTAGTCGGCCAGTCGCGCCCACATGGCGCGGCCGGCGTCGTCGAGCCCCCGTCCCTTCAGTCGGCCGTAGGCCTGCAGCCGTCCGACGGCGGCGAACGCCAACGACTGCATCGACAGGAGCATCCAGGGGTGGCTGATGGTGTCGACCCCGTCGAGGGCCTCGTTGCGCGCGGCGATGAGGTCGTACAGCTCCGGGGAGGCTCGCCGGACGTCGCGGAGCATCCCGTTCACATAGCGCGGGGCCTCGATGCTGACCGGATCGGTCATCCACTCCGCACGACGGTGGAACGCCTCGATGGTCGCGGCCGTCCGCATGTCCAGATCGAGCACCGGTCCCGGAACGATGCGGAATCGCGCGAAGAGGGAGTCGACGAGGTCGTGGCTCATGGCGTCGACGGCGAGGACGTTGCGGTCGAAGACGCCGGTGCGGGGGTCGCTCATCCGTCCCGTCGCGATGAGCCGCAGCAGGTCGTCGCCGCCGCGGGTCGCCAAGTAGGCCTGGACCTCGTCGCGGCCGGCCGCGGCGGGATCGACGATCGCGCCGGTGGCGAGCGTGCATCCGATGTACGGATTGGGGTGCGCCCCGCGGGTGCTGTCGTCGGGAACCCCGAACGGACTTTCGGCGAGACCGGATCGAATCACCAGTCCCGGGATCCGTGCCTGCGCGACGGGACTGTCTCCCAGCGCCAGCAGCGACGCCGTCGGGTCCGCGCCGAGGAGGTCGATCCCGTCCGCGTCAGCCGCATCGGGATCGGTGTGTGCCGCGTCGAGGGCGAGCCAGGCGGCGGTGAGCGGGTCGGCGGCCGTGGGGCCCTCGAGGCGTGGCGCTCCCCCGCGCACCACGACGGCCACGTCGGCCTCGCCTGTCTGCCCGTTTTCACCTGTCTGACCGTCGTCATACTCGATCAACGCGACGAGACTGCCGCCGGACAGCCGGCGGGACGCCTCCGCGACGTGCGCGGTGCCCAGACTGAACTCGGTGCCCGCCACCTCGTCGGGTTCCCACTCGCGGACGATGTCGCCCGCACCGTCGAGCAGGGCGAACGTCACGCCGACGGCCCACGGGACGCGAACGGTGAGACGCCCGGGTCCGGCGTCCGATTCGACGTCGACGGTCGCGGCGGCGATCCGCCACACCGCGGGCGCCCCCGGATGTTCGTGGCGGATCTCTGCGTGCGGCGGCCGGAGCATGAGTTCGAGCGGAGGCCCGTCGTCGTGCACCGAGGGCTGCAGGACGATCGCCCGGTCGGTCGTCGCCGCATCGAAGGCGACGGTGGTAGCGGTGTCGCAGACGCCAGGGGTCACGGTGTCGCAGACGCCAGGAGTCACGGTGTCGCAGACGATCCCTTCGGGGACGGCGATGTCCACCGCCGCGGGGGTGAGACCGTCGGCGTCCGGGAGCCGAAGGCTCGGCGTGTGCACGAACCGAGCGTCTTCGGCGAGAACCACCTCGGCGCGCAGGTCGAGTCCGGGGGCGTCGCCGACCACGATCTCGAAGCGACCGACGAGCGGACCCTCGATGCCGTCGAAGGGGTCGGCCGAGGTCACATAGTCCGCGGAAGCCCACGGGCAGTCGATCAGCCAGTCGTCGCGGCCGGCCCGCCGCACGCGGACCCGCCACAGTGACGGCTCGGAACCGTCGGTCGACTCGGAACCGTCAGGAGGATCGGCGGGCAGATCGACCAACGGACGCTCGGCGTACACCGGTTCGCCGTCGCGGGTCGTGACACCGACGATCGGCTCGGGCAGTTCGATGCTCGGCGATGCGACCGGCGCGACGGCGCGGGTCCGCCCACGCCGCCCGTCGCGCACCACCACCATCTCGCGGTGCCCGGCCGGGTCGACGGTCCGCAACTCCCAGCCGTCCCAGCCGGCGACCTCGACGTGCTCGGCGACGAGCGGACCGGACTCCGTGTGAACCTCCGCGTCGCCGGGGACCAGGAGGGTCACCGGGCGGGCGGGGGTCGGCGCGAACCGCGACACGGGCAGGCCGGCGCCGTCGAACACGATGAGCGGATCGAGGTGATCCATCACCGACACCGAGCGTCGGACGCCGGAGGCCTGGTCGATCAGGATGCAGTCGCCGATCGCCGCCTCGACGGGGACGGCCCGTCCGATCCCGGCGTCCACCGCGATCTCCTCGGGGGCCGCGCCCGCCCACACGCGCCAGACCGTCGGGGTCGACGCCCCCGGGATCATCACCCGCACCTCGCCCGTCGCGGCGTCGAGCCGCAACTGCGGGGCCGGTGACGCGCACAGCTCGCGGGCGAGGTCGGCGCCGTCGAGGAACGGTGATCGACGCAGCCGGTCGGCGACAGCGTCGCGGATCGGCCCGGGCAGATCGGCGGTGTCCGCGACGCCGGCTCCGGTCGCGACGCCCGGCCGGACGGTGGCGGTCAGTGCGTCGAAGATCCGGCAGACCAGCGACCGAGCGACGGGGGTCGCGTACTCGAGCAGGCGGCGCAGATCGGCGGGCAGCCGCGACCGCCGATGGTCGAAGCCGGGTGCGGTGTGCCAGTTCAGCAGCTCGTCGCCGGCGGGGTGGCGCCCGGCGGCGAGGTGCTGTTCGACGAGGTCGATCACGTCGCAGACGGCGTCCACGGACAGCCCCGCGTGCAGGCGCAGCAGCGGGACGATGCTCGATCGGCGCAGTGCCGGCACATCGCGCAGGCCGCAGGCGAGCAGAACGTCGCCGAGCAGTTGCCCCGCCACGTCCTCGAAGGCGCGGTCGGGTTCGCGGTCGATCGCCCGCCAGAACGTCTCCCAATAGTCGGCGGCCGCCGAGCCGCCGCGGTGGAGCGCCGCGTGACCGGTCAATCCGACGATCGTCGTGGCGGGGAAACGGGTCAGCAGCGCGATGTGGGCGCCCGCCGGCACCTCGTCCATGAGGTGTCCGAGCGTGTCGCGCGCCGCCCGGTAGCGGTCGGTGCCGTCGATCGCCTCTACCAGGAGGCCGGCGGTGGTGCTCTGCAGGTCGTGTCGAAGATGATCCTCGAACTCAGTCGTTCGATCGGTCACCGAGGCGGTCATTCGGGCTGTCTCACCACACCTATTCCAGTCGGGTCCGCAGCCTGCGTGTCAGGGCGGAAGGCGGGTGCCGCCGACCCAAGCGGCATCCGGGGACGAGGGAACGGTACCCGGTGCCCGACGGTTTCCCGACACCGGCGCGGACGGGGTGTGGTGATGTTCACGCGCGGCCGGTCGAATCGCCTCGGCCGCTAGAACATGACTCCCGGATTGAGGAGTCCGGTCGGGTCGAGAGCGGACTTCACCGTGCCCATAAGGTCCATGGCGTCGTCGCCGATCTGGTCGCGCAGCCAGCCCTTCTTGAGCCGGCCCACGCCGTGCTCGCCGGTGATGGTTCCGTCGAGGGAGATCGCCAGGTCCATGATCTGACCGAAGGCCCGCCCCGCGCGTGCCGTCTCATCGGGGTCGGCCGGGTCGTGGACGATCAGCGGGTGGGTGTTTCCGTCGCCGGCGTGCGCGATCACGGAGATCGTGACCCGGTTGTCGGCAGCGATCGCCGCGACGCCGTCGATGAGGTCGGGCAGGGCGGGCAGCGGGACTCCGACGTCCTCGAGCAGCAGGGCGCCGAGCCGTTCGACGGCGGGGATCGCGGCCCGGCGGGCGGCGGTGAACCCCTCGGACTCCTGCGGGTCGGACGTCGCGAACACCTCGGTGGCACCGCAAGCGGTGAACGCCTCCTCGATGAGGGCGGTCTCGGCGACACCGGCTGGACCGGGCGCGTCCGACTGCGCGACGAGCAGTGCGCCGGCGTCTCGGTCGAGGTCCATCGACAGCATGTCCTCGACGGCGTTGATCGCCACCGAGTCCATGAACTCCAGCATCGCGGGACGGATCTGCGCCGTCACCGCGAGGACGGCTTCGCCGGCGGCGCGGACCGAGGGGAACGAGCCGACGACGGTGCACGGCGGGGTCTGTGCCGGGAGCAGCCGCAGTGTCACCTCGGTGACGATGCCGAGGACGCCCTCGCTGCCGACGAACAGTTTGGTGAGCGCCAGTCCGGCGGAGTCCTTGAGCTGTCTGCCGCCGAGCCGGACGGCGCGCCCGTCGGCGAGGACGACCTGCATGCCGAGGACGTAGTCGGCGGTGACTCCGTATTTGACGCAGCACAGTCCGCCGGCGTTGGTCGCGACGTTGCCGCCGATGCTGCAGATCTCGAACGACGACGGGTCGGGCGGGTACCAGAGCCCCCGGTCGGCGGCGGCCTGTTTCACTTCGGCGTTGAGCATCCCGGGCTGGCTGACGGCCGTGCGGGTGGCGACATCGACGGTGAGTTGCCGCATCCGTTCGGTGGAGATCATGAGCGCGCCGTCGACGGCGGTGGAACCGCCCGACAGGCTGGTGCCCGCGCCGCGGGTGACGACGGGGATTCCGGCCCGGGCGCTCCAGCGGACGGCGACCTGCACGTGTTCGGTGGTGAGCGGCCGGATCAGGGCGAGGGGTGTGCCCGCGTCGGGGTCGTTGGCGCGGTCGTATCGGTAGGCGCCCAGAATGTCGGGGTCGGTCACCACCATGCCGGCGGGGAGTGCGTCGAGCAGCAGCGTCAGGTCGGGTGCGGTCATGGGTCAACGATAGGCGGCGGCCGGCGCCGGACGGGGCCGGCGACGGAGGGAGGCTCTTGACCCGGTGCGGGACTGGCTCTAGGTTCGACAACAGATCTTTCTGTGACTCGTGGTACCGAGAAAACTTGGGTGGGAGCCTCCATGGACACGTTCGACCGTGACGGACTGACCTTCGACGTCGTCGACTCCGGTCGCCCCGAGCGCGGGACGGCGGTCCTCCTGCACGGCTTTCCGCAGACCTCCCAGAGTTGGACGGCGGTGTCGTCGATCCTGACCGCGGCCGGGTTGCGGACGATCGCCCCGGACCAGCGCGGGTACTCCCCGGGCGCCCGGCCGCGCGGCCGGTACGCCTACCGGGCCGCCGAACTGGTCTCCGACATCGAGTCGCTCATCATCCAGGGCGACGACGGACCGGTGCACCTCGTGGGACACGACTGGGGAGCCCTGGTCGCCTGGCGCCTGGCGGCGGTGCGGCCCGATCTGGTGCGTTCGCTGGTCACGGTCTCGGTTCCGCATCCCGCCGCGTTCGTCTCGTCGCTGCTGTCGAGCGATCAGTTGCGCCGCAGCTGGTACATGGGCGCGTTCCAGATCCCGCTGCTTCCGGAGACGATCGTGACCCGCTATCCCGGCGCCTTCGACGCGATGCTCGCGGCGACGGGGATGGATGAGGCGATGATCGCCGACACCCGCGTCCGGATCGTCGAGTCCGGCGCGCTCACCGGCGGCATGAACTGGTATCGGGCGATGCCGTTCAGCGCCCCGGGCGATCTGCGGGCCCGGGTGAGTGTTCCGACGACCCACGTCTGGAGTCCGGGCGACACCGCTTTGGCCCGACGCGGGGCGGACCTGACGAGCCGGTACGTCGACGCCGATTACGAGCTGCGCGTTCTCGAGGACGCCACCCATTGGATTCCCGATCAGAATCCCGCCGAGCTGGCGGAGATCATCCTGGAGCGTGCCGGCTTGACGGTCTGATCACCGGGACCCGGCAGCCCCACCCGTCACACCTGCATCACCGCGGGGTGGCGCGTTCAAACCCCAGGTCACCCCTGTGATTCACTCACAGTGTCCGGCACCGCCCGGGCACGTGGGGGGAGGATCGTCGGCCTCCGCGAAGCATCCTGTCGATCCGACGACACCTGGGGAGAACGCATGAAGAGAATCCGCACCGCGGTGCTCGCGCTGAGCGCGGCCGCCCTCGCGATGGCACCGGCCGTCGCATCGGCCCCCGCCGAGGCGGCACCGAAGGCCGCCGTCGGCGGCGGCTCGGGAATCATCGTCAACGGCAAGTCGGCGTGCACCATGACCGCCGTGGGCCGCGACCGCGCCGGCCGCCTCGTCGGGCTCACCGCCGCACACTGCGGCAAGCTCGGCTCGCGCGTCGGACTCGAACGCAATCGCCGCGCCGGCCAGGTCGGCCGGATCGTGACCGCCAATCCCAAGCTCGACTACGCCGTCGTCCTCCTCGACGGCAGCCGTGTCCGCCCGGTCCGGACGGTCGGCAAGGCCCGCATCACCCGCGTCGGCACCTACCCCAAGCCGTTTTCGAACGTCTGCAAATCGGGCCGCACCACCGGCTTCAGCTGCGGTCCCACCCTGACGACCGGCGGCCGGTTCGTCTACAACTACGTGTGCTCGGCGCCGGGCGACTCGGGCGGCCCGATCATGGTCGGCAGCCGCCTCGTCGGCATGCTCAACGGCATCCGCCGCATCGCCGGCCCCAACACGCCGCCGGTGTTCTGCGTCGATCCGGCGTTCCCGGTCTACACGCCGATGGCGGCCACGCCCATCAGGGACGTCCTGCGCAACCTCAACGGGGTCCCCGCGATCGGTGCGGGCTTCCGCGTCATCTGACGACAGACGCGATTCGGGCGATCCGTGCGACACGCCGACACGTGCCGCATGGATCGCCCGAATCGTCTTGACCTGCGGAGAAGACGGGATCCTCAAGTCCCATGAGTCTCTCGTGCCACAGGTGACTCAGCAGTTCTTCGATGATTGAAGGCGACCCCCGCCTCTGCTTGACTCCTCACGGTATTTCTCCCCTCGCGGGAGCCGACATCCATTCTGGGGGTTTCACGCATGCGATCGATCCGACGAGCCGCGCTCGCACTGGGTGCCACGGCACTCATGCTGACCACGGCGGGACCGGCCGTCGCCGACGCGGCGCCGAAAGCCGCCGTGGGCGGCGGCACCGGCATCCTCCTCGACGGCCGCGCAGGCTGCACGATGACCGCGGTCGGACGCGACCGCGCCGGCCGTCTCGTCGGACTCACCGCCGGGCACTGCGGCGGCATCGGATCCCGCGTCGCCCTCCAGCGCAACCCGCGTTTCGGCACCATCGGCCGCGTCGTCACGCGCAGCGCGAACTACGACGTCGACGTCATCTCCCTGGACGCCTCCCGCGTCCGCGGCGTCCGATCGGTCGGCAAGGCCCGCATCGCGCGCATCGGCACCTATCCGCAGCCGTTCTCGACCGTCTGCAAATCGGGTCGCACCACCGGCTTCACCTGCGGTCCGACACTCACCCTCAAGGGTCGGTACGCATACAACTACGTGTGCTCGGCACCGGGCGACTCCGGCGGCCCGATCCTCGTCGGCAACCGCGTGGTCGGGATGCTCAACGGCGGCATGCGGCTCGCCGGCCCCGGCACGTCGATCGCGTGCGTCGACCCGGCGCTCCCGCTGCACACCCCGATGATCGCCACCAAGATGAGCGACATCCTTCGCGTCCTGAACCGCACCTCCGCCGTCGGTGCGGGATTCCGTCCGGTGTGAGACCGATACCCTGACCCGGTGCAGTACGACGAGATCGCGGCGGTCCGCAGAGCGAACGCGGCATGGCGGTTGCTGCGTGCCGACAGCGCGCCGCTGGTGCTGTCGTTCCTCGGTCGGGTGTTCGTCGACGACAACGTCCGTGAGATCTCCGAGTCGGCGCTGGTGAGCCTGCTCGACGAGGAGCTCCACCGGCTCAATGAACGGCTCGGCCCCGACGCCGACTCGGGTGCGCCCGCCTATCCGCGGACGCCGAAGGCCTACCTCGACGAGTGGGCGGCCCCGACCACTGGCTGGCTGCGCAAGTACTACGTGATCTCCAGCGACGAACCGCACTACGACGCGACACCCGCGGTCGAACGCGCAGTCGCCTGGGTGCGCTCGCTGGGCGAACGCGGGTTCGTCGGCACCGAGTCGCGGTTGAACACCGTCTTCGACCTGCTCCGCCAGATCGTCTACGGCGGGGCCACCGATCCCGAGGTCCGGCTCACCGAACTGCGTCGGCGCCGCGCCGAACTCGACGCCGAGATCGACGCCGTCGAACGCGGCGACTTCCGCGTCCTGGACGCACCGGCCCGCCGCGACCGCTATCAGCAGTTCGCCGACGTCTCCCGCGCACTGCTGGGCGACTTCCGCGAAGTGGAGGCGAACTTCCGTGCACTCGACCGGAGCATGCGCGAGCGGATCGCGACGTGGCGCGGCACCAAAGGCGAACTGCTCGACGAGATCGTCGGCAGCCGCAGCATGATCGCCGAATCCGACCAGGGGCGCAGCTTCCAGGCGTTCTACGATCTGTTGCTGTCGACCGACCGCCTCGACGAACTCGACGAGCTGATCCGGTCGGCGCAGACCCTCGACGAGGTCGCCGACGTCGACGAGCGGCTCACCAACATCCACCACGACTGGCTCGACGCGGGCACCCGCACACAGACGACGGTGCGGCGGCTCTCCGAACAGCTCCGTCGCTTCCTCGACGATCAGGCGTGGCTGGAGAACCGCCGCGTGATGGATCTCCTCCGCAGCATCGAGACGTCCGCCTACGCGCTGCGCGATCACCGCGTCGACGCGTTCGTCCACGAGGTCGACTCCCCCGCCCCGAGCGTCCACCTGCCGCTCGAGCGCCCCCTGTACCGGCGGCCGTCGACCGTCGAGGTCAGCAGCGAGGGCATCACCGAGGGCGCGGCGGACGGCGCATCGACCGCGCTGTTCGAGCAGGTCCACATCGACCCCGCGCCGCTGGCCGACGCGGTGCGCGCGGCACTGCGCCGACGCGATCAGGTGACGCTCGCCGATGTGGTGGCCGCCGAACCGCTGCGGCAGGGCCTCGCCGAACTCGTCACCTACCTGTCGTTGGCCGACGACGGTTTCGGCAAGGTCTTCGACGAGTCGAGCGATGAGCGGATCACCTGGCGTGACGACGGTGTCGAGCGCACGGCCGTCGTCCCGCGCGTCATCTACACCCGCGGTGCGTCCGCACCGCCGGACCCGATCCCCGTCGAACAGGAGCAGCCGTGAGCCGCACCGTGCCCCGCGACGAGCTCAACCTGGCGCTCGCCGTCACCTCGCTGATGAAGGGCGTCGTCTACCGGGACACCGCCGAGACCGCATGGCAGCACGTCCTCGGGCTGGCCTCGCAGGTCGGCGATCACGTGGCCGTCCTCGGTCTCACCGTCGTCGTCGACGAGGCCGAGGGGTACGCATTCCTTCGCTCTAAGAGCGACGACGAGCTGGCCGAGCTCGGGATCCCGCGGTTGGTCGCACGCCACCAGTTGCCGCTGCACACGTCGCTGCTGCTCGCCCTCCTGCGCAAGAAGCTGGCCGAACACGACACCACCGACGCCGGTAACCGGCTCATCCTCACCGGCGACCAGTTGCGCGATCTGGTGAGCCCGTTCTTCCCCGCCACCACCAACGAGGCGCGGGCCGTCGACCAGGCGGACGCCACGGTCCGGCGGGTCACCGACCTCGGCTTCCTGCGCCGCATGCCCGGACAGGACGGCGAATACGAGGTCCGCCGCGTCCTGCGGGCGTTCGTCGACGCCCAGTGGCTCGCCGACCTCGACGCCCGTCTGGCCGAGTACACCGAGATCCTCGCCGAGGAGCGCCGATGACCGGACTGTTCGCCCCCACCGAGTTGGAGAGCGAGGCCTCGGCCCGTTCCGGGTTCCGCCTGCAGCGTTTCCAGGTGCTCAACTGGGGCACCTTCGACCAGCGGGTCTGGACACTGCGCCTCGACGGGCGCAACGGCCTGCTGACCGGCGACATCGGGTCGGGCAAGTCGACACTCGTCGACGCCCTGACCACCCTCCTGCTCCCCGCGCATCGGGTGGCCTACAACAGGGCCGCGGGCGGTGATGCGCGCGAACGCGATCTGCGGTCGTACGTGCTCGGCTACTACAAGTCCGAGCGCAACGAGGTGACCGGAGCCTCGCGTCCGGTGGCACTGCGCGGGATGAGCAACTACTCGGTGATCCTCGGGGTGTTCGCCAACGAGGGCTACGACGAGACCGTGACGCTGGCGCAGGTGTTCTCGATGCGCCACGACAGCGGGCAGCCCGAGCGGTTCTACACCGTCACCGACGGGGCCCTCGACATCGCGACGGACTTCGCCGACTTCGGCTCGGATCTGCGGGCCCTGCGCACCCGGTTGAAGGACGGCGGCACCCGGATCCACGAACACTTCCCGGAGTACGGCCGCGACTACCGACGTTCGCTGGCCATCCGTTCCGAGCAGGCGATGGAGTTGTTCCACCAGACGGTGTCGATGAAGGCCGTCGGCAACCTCAACGACTTCGTCCGCGATCACATGCTCGAGCCGTTCGACTCCAGCGGCTGGGTCGACACGATGGTCGGGCACTTCGAGGATCTGACGGCGGCCCACGACGCGGTGGTGCTGGCTCGCCGACAGCTCGAGGAGTTGGGGCCGCTGCTGGCCGACCACGACCGGTATCGCTCGCATGTCGCGATGGCCGCCGACTTCCGTGGCAGGCGCGGCGCGTTGCGACACTATTTCGCCCGCCGGCGCTTCGATCTCCTCTCGGTGACCCTCGACGGTCAGAATCACGAGTTGGCGACGGCCCGGCGCGCGTTGGAGTCCGTCGACCGCGAGTTGGCCGACCTGCGGCTGGCGGTCCGCGAACTGGAGTTGCGGCAGGCCGGTCTCGGCGGCACCGACATCGCGAGCCTGGAACACCAGATCGCCGATGCGGGCCGTCGGCGCGATGAGCTGCGTTCCGCCCACGATCGGTATTCGCAGCTGCTGGTGCGGGCGGGGCTCGCCGCGGTGGCCGACCGCGCGCAGTTCGACGCCCGGCGCACCGAAGCGCTCGGCGCCGTCGACGTCGTCGAGGCCGATGCCGAACAGATCGACGCCGCGATCACCGACGCCCGGTATCGGCGCCGCGAACTCGACGCCGACGCCGCCCGGGTGGCCGGGGAGATCGCCAGTCTGCGCGACCGGACGAGCAACATTCCGGGGCGCAATCTGCGGATCCGGGAGGCGATCTGTGCGGGGACCGACATCTCTTGCGATGAGCTCCCGTTCGTCGGTGAGTTGATCGGCGTCCGCGGCGACGAGAGCCGTTGGGAGCCTGCGGCCGAACGCGTTCTGCGCGGCTTCGGGCTGTCGCTGCTGGTTCCCGCCGCCCTGTACGACACGGTCTCGGCGTGGATCGACGCGAACCACCTCGGTGGCCGCGTGGTGTACTTCCGGGTGCCCGAACGGATCTCGGCGGCCGGCGGCCGGGCCCTCGAGCCGACGGCGTTGGCCCACAAGCTCGACGTCAAGGAGGGGCCGTTCGCCGCGTGGCTGCAGCATCGTCTGGCCGACCGCGCCCGCCACGTGTGCGCCGAGACGATGGACGAGTTCCGGGCCGCCGAGTACGCGGTCACGGTGAACGGCCAGGTCCGGTCGGGCGGCGGCCGCCATGAGAAGGACGATTCGCGGCGCGTCGACGACCGCCGCGATTTCGTCCTCGGGTGGAGCAACGAGCAGAAGATCACCGCGCTGTTCGCCGCCGGGCAGCGGGTGCAGGACGAGCTCACCCGCGTCGACGGCGAGATCGACGGTCTCACCGAGCGGCGCCGCGACCTCGTCGACCGGCGGGCGGCGCTCACCGGGCTCGACGCCTACCCCGGTTTCGAGGCGATCGACTGGGAGGCCGCGGCGGCCCGCGTCGCCGAGCTCGGCGCCCGCAAGGCCGAGCTGGAGCAGTCGTCGTCCGAGCTCGCCGAGATCACCGAGGCGCTCAACGCGACGCGCGAGGAGCTCGCCGTCGCCGAGACCACCCGGGACGGGTTGCGCGACAAGGTGTCCCGATTGGAGGTCACGCGAGCACAGAGTGAGAAGATCCGCGAGTCGGCGCGCGCGGTCCTCGACGAGGACGGTGTGGCCGAGTCCGAGGAGCACTTCGCGGCGATCGACGCATCGGTCGACGACTACCGTTCGTCGGTGGGCGGCGGGGCATCCGAGCCCCTGACCGTCGACGAGTACGCCGAGGTGGAGAGCGCGTTGGCCGAGCGGCTCACGGACGCCGCCGATCAGCACGCGTCGCGGGCCGGCACGTTCGAGACCCGCGTGGTGAACCGCATGTCGGAGTTCACCCGGAACCATCCGGTGCTGACCACCGAGGTCGACGCCGACATCGCGTCCGCCGACGAGTACCGCGACCTGCACCGGCGACTCTCCGAGGACGATCTGCCGCGGTTCGAGGAGGAGTTCAAGAACTATCTGAACACCAATGCGATCCGCGACATCGCGATCTTCACGGCCAAGCTCAACAAGGAGGTCCACCTCATCGGCTCGAAGGTCGACACGATCAACGAGTCGCTGGCCGGCATCGAGTACAACCCGGGTCGGTACATCCGCCTCGAGGTGACGCCCACGCACGCCCACGACATCCAGGAGTTCCGCGCCGATCTGCGCGCCTGCAGCGTCGACGCCCCCGACGGGGACTCCCGCGATGCGGACGATCGGTACGCCGAGGAGCGGTTCCTTCGGGTCAAGGCGCTCGTCGAGCGCTTCCGCGGCCGCGAGGGGTACACGGAGATCGACCGGCGGTGGACCGAGCAGGTCACGGACGTGCGGAACTGGGTCACGTTCGCCGCGTCGGAACGGTACGTCGACGGCGACGCCGAGTACGAGAACTACACCGACTCCGACGGGAAGTCGGGCGGTCAGAAGGAGAAGCTCGCCTACACGATCCTCGCCGCGTCGCTGGCCTACCAGTTCGACCTGAAGTGGGGTGCCACGATGTCGCGCGACTTCCGTTTCGTGGTGATCGACGAGGCCTTCGGGCGGGGATCGGATGATTCGGCCCGGTATGCGTTGCGTCTCTTCGCGCGGCTCGGACTGCAGTTGCTGATCGTGACGCCGCTGACGAAGATCTACACGATCGAGCCGTTCGTCTCGGCGGTCGGGTATGTCGAGAACCGCGGCGGCAGCTATTCGCAGCTGCAGTGTCTCTCGATCGACGAGTACCGCGAGCAGCGGTCCTCGCACGAGGCGCCGTCGTCGACTTGACACCTGTCGCGCAGATCACGATCATTGCCCAAGGCTCACCTCACTGAGGTTCGCCTTGCCTGCCTCCTCCCCGGCAGTGCGTCCCGACCCACCTGAGGAGACCCCTCCGTGCGCCTGCGTTCCACTGCCCTCGCGCTCCTGCTCGGCCTCACCCTCGTCGGCGGCACGGTCGCCTGCGGCTCCGACGCGTCCGACCCGTCGGCCTCCGCCGTCTCCGCCGACCCGTCCGACACCCCCGGCACCGCCGAGTACCGCGCCAAACGCGACAAGGCCCTCGCGCAGTTCCCCGACGCGCCCGCCGACACGGTCGTGTCCGCATCGATCCCGATGGCCGAGATCCTCGCCCTCCTCGACGTCCCCGTGGCCGGAGTGCCGTCGAGCACCACCCAGAAGCTGCCCGCGGCACTCGACTCCGTGCCGCGCATCGGCACCCACATGGCGCTCGACGTCGAGAAGATCGTCAGCCTCTCCCCCGACCTCGTCGTCGCCGCCGAAGGCGCCCGCAGCATGGTCGAGTCGAGCCTGCGGGCCACCTCGACCCCCGCGGCCTTCCTGACGACCGACTCCATCGGCGACCTCCGCTTCGCCGCCGACGTGCTGGCGACCGCCTTCGACCGCGAGGAGAAGGGGCGCGCCGTCCTCGCCGACATCGACACGCAGATCGACAAGCTCGCCTCGGCCCGCGGCTCCGCGGACGCACCCCGGGTCCTGGCCCTGATCGGGGCCTCCGACTCGTTCATGGTCATGAACGGCGACTCGTTCCTCGGCAGCCTCCTGCGCCGGGCCGGCGCCGAGAACATCGCCGACACCCGGCTGCGGACCGCCGAGACCTACAGTGCGGTCAACATGGAGGACATCATCGCCGCCCAGCCCGACGTGATCCTCGTCCTGCAGTCCGGCGACGTCGCCGAGGCCCAGTCCGCCTTCGACGAGGAGGTCGAGCGCAACGCCGCGTGGAAGAGCCTGCCCGCCTACACCGACGAGCGCATCCACGTCCTGGACTACAACGACTTCGGCTACACCACCGTCTCCACCCTGCCGACCGCGGTCCCGACCCTCACCGGATACCTGTACCCGTGAGCGCCCCGCCGCAGACCCGGGAATCAGCGGCCTCGCCGACCCTGCAGCGCGCGGCGTGGGCCCTGCCGACGGCCTACGCGGCCCTCGTCGTCGTCGCGGTCGTCAGCCTCGGACTCGGCAGCGTCTACTACTCGGTCGGCGACATCCTGACCTCCTCCCCCGCCGACGCCGCCGACAACGCGCTGCGCACCGTCGTGTGGGACGTCCGACTGCCGCGGGTGCTGCTGGCGATCCTGGTCGGCGCCGCGATCGCCGTGTCCGGCGCACTGCTGCAGACCGTCATGGGCAATCCGCTCGCCGACCCGGGCCTCACCGGCGTCACCAGCGGCGCCGCCTCGCTCGTCCTGGTGATCCTGCTGGCGTTCCCGTCGCTGCACTCGCTGATCCCGCTCGCCGCCTTCGTCGGCGGCACCGTCGCCGCCGGCGTCGTGTACACGCTCGCCTGGCGCAAGGACGGGATCAAACCGATCAGCATCATCCTCGCCGGCGTGGCCGTCAACGCCCTGGCCGGCGCGTTCATCGCCTTCCTGTCGCTGCGGTACAGCGACCGCCTGCCCGCCGCGATCCAGTGGATGAACGGCAGCATGGCCACCAAGGGGATGGACTCGGTGTGGATGGTGCTGCCCTACACCGTGATCGGGCTCGTGTTGGCCCTGCTCTGCATTCCATCGGCCAACGTGATGCGGCTCGGCGACGACGTGGCCCGCAACCTCGGCGAGGGCGTCAACCGGACCCGCATCCTGCTGTCGGTGGTCGCGGTGTTCCTCGCCGCGGCCGCCGTCGCCGCCGTCGGCATCATCGGCTTCGTCGGCCTCGTGGTCCCGCACATCGCCCGCATGATCGTCGGCTCCAACCACGCCGTGGTGATCCCGATGAGCACGGCGATGGGCGCACTGCTCGTGCTGCTGTCCGACACCCTGGGACGGACCGCCTTCAGCACCGAGATCCCGGCAGGCATCATCATGGCCGCGATCGGGGCGCCCTACTTCCTGTTCCTCATGCGCAGACAGGGGATCTGATGCTGCTCGAAGGTCGCGAACTGAACCTGGCGTACGGCGCCACCACCGTCGTCGACGACGTGTCGATCACTGTCGGTGCCGGCGAGGTCGTCACCCTCATCGGACCCAACGGGTCGGGAAAGTCGACCGTCCTCAAGGGCCTCAGCGGCCGCCTCTCGCCGCGATCCGGTTCGGTCCTCGTCGACGGCGCCGACACGGCCTCGTGGTCGGCGCGACGCCGCGCGAAGTCGTTGGGGATGCTCAACCAGGTCAACACCGCCCCGCCGGACATGACGGTCCGCGAGCTGGTGGGTTACGGCCGTCACCCGCATCGCCGGTGGTTCCAGCTGCCGTCGGCCGACGATGCGCGGGCCGTCGGGTGGGCGATCGACCACACCGGTCTCGACGCGCTCGCCGACCGGCCCGTCGCCGAACTGTCCGGCGGCGAGGCGCAGCGGGCGTGGTTGGCGATGGTCCTGGCTCAGCGCCCGCGCGTGCTGCTCCTCGACGAGCCGACCACCTACCTCGACATCGCGCACCAGCACGAGGTGCTCGAGGTGGTGACGGCCCTCAACCGCACCCTCGGGATCGCGGTGCTGATGGTGCTGCACGACCTCAACCAGGCGGCCACGTTCAGCGACCGCGTGGTCGCGCTCTCGGGCGGCCGCGTGGTCGCCGACGGCACACCCGACGACGTGCTCACTCCGGCGTCGATCCGCGACGTGTACGGCATGGAGGCCGACGTGGATCCCGACCCGCGCACGGGTCGGCCGCGCATCCATCTCATCCGCCGCGACTGGTCGCCGGCGGTGCGACAGCCCACTGACGCAACTGCGACAGCCCACTGATGAAGGAGAACGAAGTGATCACCGACGCCGAACTCGAGAAGTCCCTCGCCGGATACCGGGAGTTTCTGGACGGACGCACCACCGTCGTCATCGCGACCAAGGACGAGGACGGCGAGCCCTTCCAGTCGATCGCCCCGTTCGTGGTGCACGACGGCGGTCTGTACGTGTATGTCAGCGAGGTCGCCGAGCATCATCGCCATCTGAGCCGGGCGGCGACCGCCGGCGTGATGCTGCACGGTGACGAGTCGTCGGCGAAGAACATCTTCGGCGTGGAGCGGGCGACGTTCACCTGCGATGTGGAGCAGGTGCCCGAGGAGGGCCACGACGCGGTCTTCGAGGGTTTCGCGGCGCTCACCAATGCGAACATGGTCGACCTGCTGCGCGGCCTCGACTTCCACCTGTTCCGGCTCACTCCGCGCGACGGCCGGTATGTGGTGGGCTTCGGGAAGGCCTTCGACGTCAGCTTCGACGGGGCGCGGTTCGACCATGTCGTGATCGACAAGAAGGCCGACGCGGCACAATCATCGTCCCCCTCGGGTAGCGCCTCGGACACATAGTCCGCGGCGGCCCCTCAGGGGGACGTTCGGGCGAATTGTCGTATGTGACATGCCCACTTGCCACATACCGTGATGCCCGCCCGACGCCCGTGACATAGTGGCCGCATGCGCGCCACCTGCAGTCTGTACATCGACACCGGGTACCTGCTCGCATCGGCGGCGACCCGCGTCACGGGCACCTCGCTGCGCAGCAGCATCAACGTCCACTACCCGGGTCTGATCGACACGCTCGTCACCACCGCGGAGACGCTGTCCGGACTGCCGGTGCTGCGGGCCCACTGGTACGACTCGGCGCGCAACGGCGTCCCCGACGCGCAGCAGGAACGGATCGGCGAACTGGCCAAGGTGAAGCTCCGCCTCGGCAGATTCGGCGTGAACGGCGAGCAGAAGGGCGTCGACCTGCGCATCGGGCTCGACCTGGTGACCCATGCGCGCAATCGGATCTCCGACGTGTTCTTCCTGGTCTCCGGCGACGACGACCTCACCGAGGCCGTCGAGGAGGCGCAGGCACACGGCGTGCAGGTGGTCGTGCTGTCGGTGCCCGCGGCCGACGGTCGCCCGCACGGCGTGAACCGTCACCTCCTGCGAGCCGCCGACGATCTGCATCCCATCGACGGACCCGCCCTCGACGAGTCGGTGCTCAAAGTGGACCGGCGGCCCCTACCCGGACCTGCTGTGCCCGATCCCCCAGCACCGGTCACGGCGAAGCCCGGTCCCCGCCGCACCGGGCAGGCCGCACCGCGCACACCGCTCGACCTCGCTCAGTCCAGGCCGAGTCCCGCAGACCGGCCGGCCTCGCCGCGCACCGCGGCGACGCCCAGCGGTGTGCTCGCCTACAGCTCCACGACGGGTTCGGTGAGCCACGTGATGCCGGAGTACGACGACGTCGCCGACGAGGCGATCGAGGACATCGTGGGCCGCGTGCTGGTCGCCTTCCAGGAGACGGCCGATCCCGAGCAGATCGCCGAACTCGAGGGCGCGCGGCCGTCGATCCCGCGGGACATCGATCGCGCGCTGCTGCTCGACGCGTCCGAGGCGCTCGACCGCTACACCGTCGACGAGGACGTGCGCTTCCGGCTGCGCGCCTCGTTCTGGGAGCAGTACGACCGGGCTTGACACGAGACTGGGCCTGACACGAGACTGGGCCTGACACGAGACCGGGCCTGACACGCGGATGCCGGCTGTTCTGGATCAGCGGACGGGCGTCTCGACCCAGCGGGTCCCCGCGGGTTCCAGTCGGCCGGCGCCGGCGGTGGCGGCGGCGACCGCGGCGTCGACGCTCGCGGGGTCGCTCGTCGCCAGCAGCAGGGTGGCCTCGGCGGCGTATTCGGTGTCGAGCACGTGGACGCCCCGGCCACGCAGGTCGGCTTCCACGCGTCCGGCGTCGGCGTGCGGCAACGCCAGCCGAACCAGGTCGAGGGGTTCGCGGCGCACCACCGGCGCATCCGCCAGCGCCAGGGACACCGCGTCGCCGTACGCGCGCGCCAGGCCGCCGGCGCCCAGGAGGGTGCCGCCGAACCAGCGGACCACGACGGCGACCACATCGCTGAGGTCCGCGCCGCGCAGGACGTCGAGCATCGGGGCGCCCGCGGTGCCGGACGGTTCGCCGTCGTCGTTGGTGCGGGCGATCTCCGCGTGCGGACCGATGACGAACGCCGAGCAGTGGTGGCGGGCGTCGCGGTGGGCGCGGCGCAGTTCGGCGACGGTGTCGCGGGCGGCGTCCTCGGAGTCGGCGGACCGCACGACCGCCAGGAATCGGGACCGCTTCACCTCGAGCACGCCGGTGGTCTCGGCGCCGCGCGGCAGGCTGAGGTAGGGCGAGCGATCGATCACGCCACCATGATCTCAGGTCCGGACCTGGTGCGGTCACGCTGATCCTTGACGGCGACGAGCAGGGCCAGGGCGAGGACGGCGGCGATGGCGGCGAAACCGATCGGGATCGCGACGCCCCACGACGTGACGCCGAGGAGTCCGAAGACGATGGCGGTGATGACGGCGATCCCGACGGAGGTGCCGATGCGCTGCCCGGTCTGCATCACGGCGCCGGAGCTGCCCGCGTATTCGAGGGGCACTTCGGCGAGCGTGAGGGTCTGGTTGGGGCTGATGACCGAGCCCTGGGCCGTCCCGACGAAGGCGAGAGTCAGCACGAGCCACCATTCGCTGGCGTGCCCCGACTCGTGGAGGACGACGACCCCGATGCTGGTGAGCAGGCCGAAGAGCCCGCACACCAGCCCGCCGATGACCACCTTGCGGCCGTAGTCGCTCACCCGGCGGCCGGCCCAGGTGGACGCCAGCGACGCCATGACGGCCGACGGGATGCCGACCGATCCGGCGGCCAGCGCCGAGTGTCCGGCACCGTCTTGCAGGTAGAGGGCCACGAGCACCCAGACGCTGGTCATGCCGAGGAAGTAGAGACCGACGATGATGGTCCCGTTGGTGAAGCTGCGGGTGCGGAAGATCCCGAGGTCGACCATGGGGCTGCCGCCGGTGCGCCGGTAGCGGCGTTCCCAGAGCACCCAGAGGTAGACCAGTCCCGCGCCGAGCGGCAGGGACGCCCAGATCACCGGGTGGGCGCCGGATTCGACGAACGGCAGGAGGATGGCGAGGACCGCGACGCCGAGGAGGACGGCGCCCACCGGGTCGAGCCGCCGCAGGGTCTCTCGGAGTCCGACGGGCGTCCCGGTGCGGGGGTCGCGGATGCGGCTGAACAGGGGCCGCGGGAACCACAGCAGCGCGAGGACGACGCAGATGACGCCGATGGGCAGGTTGACCAGGAACGTGAGCCGCCACCCCCAGTCGGTGCCGCCGATGCGGATCAGGAAGCCGCCGAGGACCGGGCCGATGCCGACGGCCACGCCGACGGCGCTGCCGAAGTAGCCGAAGGCGCGGCCGCGTTCGCGGCCTCGGAAGTACTGCTGGATCATGCCGACGCCCTGCGGGCTGATCAGTCCCGATCCGACGCCCTGGATAAAGCGCGAACCGTTGAGGGACGCGGCATCGGGCGCGAAGCCGGCGGCCACCGACGATGCGGTGAAGATGACGACGCCGAGGATGAAGAAGCCGCCGCGCCCCATGATGTCGCCGGCGCGCCCGGCGGCGACGAGGAAGACGCCGAAGGTCAGGGCGTATCCCGAGAGGACCCACTGGACGTCGGATTCGTCGGCGCCGAGCCCGGATTCGATGGTCGGCAGCGCCACGTTGACGATGCTCACGCCGACGAGGGACATGAAGATCGCGGCCAGGAGCACCCACAGCACGCGCCACCGCGCGGGATCGGGTGCCGTCTCGGGTCCCGATGCGGTGTCCGACATCGGCGTCACCTCCTCAATCGTCGACTCCGGCCCCGACAAACGGTGATCACCATCTCACAATGTTGCATCGGGTAAGTAATCGGATTTATTGTTACTTGTCGCAACTAAGGAGACGATGACGTGATCGACGAGGACCAGGCACGCAGCCTACTCGCGGAAGCGGTCGAACTGGCCCGCGCCTTCCAGGTGGCCCGCAATCGCAGCCACGCCCGCGGCCTCACCGGCACGCGGATCGGCGTCCTCAAACTGCTGCGCGTCGACGACTCGCGGATGACCGACCTCGCCGAGACCCTGATGGTCTCGCTGCCGGTCACCTCCCGCGCCGTCGCCTCACTCGAGGCCGACGGATACGTCGTCCGACGCCAGGACCCCGACGACGCCCGCGCGTCGCTGCTGTCGTTGAGCCAGGCGGGCCGCGATTACGTCAGCGCGCGCGAAGCGCAGTTCCTCGCGCACTTCTCCGAGTCCCTCGGCGACTGGACCGCCGACGACGCCGCGACCGCGGAGGCCGCCCTGAGCCGCCTGCGGGCATCGGTGATCGACGCCGTCAACCGGCAGCAGGACACCCAACCGTCGACAACCCCTGCGTCGACACCCACTGCGTCGACACCCACTGCGACCTGACGATCTCTTCCCACGATTCTGCTAGGACTTTCATGACATCCACCACCAGCCGAACTCGCATCGCACCGAAGGAGTACTCGCACAGCGAGGTCCTCGGCGTGATGACCGGTCTGCTGGCCGCACTGTTCACCGCCCTGATCTCGACGACCATCGTCTCGACGGCCCTGCCGACGATCATGGCGTCGCTGGGCGGAACGCAGCGACAGTACACCTGGGTCATCACCGCGAGCCTGCTCATGATGACCGTGAGCACCCCCATCTGGGGCAAGCTCTCCGACCTGTTCAACAAGAAGACCCTCACCCAGCTCTCGATCGTCCTGTTCGTCGCGGGTTCGGTCCTCGCCGGCTTCTCGCACGCCGTCTGGCTGATGATGCTCGCGCGCGCCATCCAGGGCGTCGCGATGGGCGGCCTCATCGCGACCGCACAGTCGGTGATGGGATCCATCGTGTCCCCGCGCGACCGCGGCAAGTACACCGGCTACATGGGTGCGGTGATGGCAGTCGCGACCGTGTCGGGCCCGCTGCTGGGCGGCATCATCACCGACCACATGGGATGGCGTTGGACGTTCTTCGTCTGCGTCCCCCTGGCCGTGATCGCCCTCGGCCTCATCCAGTGGAAGCTGCACATCCCCCACTACCGACGCGATGACGTGACGATCGACTACCTGGGCGCAGTCCTGCTGTCGATCGCGGCGGCGCTGCCGATGCTCTGGGTGACGTTCGCGGGCAGCTCGTACGAGTGGCTGTCGTGGCAGTCCGCGGCGTTCATCGTCGGCTTCCTCGTGGCCGCCGCCCTCACGGTGGTCGTGGAACTGCGGGCCCCCGAGCCGATGCTCCCGCTGCGGGTGCTCCACAACCGGACGACCGTCCTGATGATCCTCGGCAGCCTCGCCGTCGGCGTCGCGATGTTCGGCCCCGGCGTCTTCCTGACCCAGTACTTCCAGCTCGGTGACGGCTTCTCGCCGACCAAGGCCGGCTTGATGACGATCCCGATGATCCTCGCGCAGATGATCAGCGCCACCACCTGCGGTCAGATCGTCAGCCGGACGGGCCGGTGGAAGCCGGTCATGGTGGTCGGCGGTGTCGCGATGCTCATCGGCCTCGGCGGCCTGGGTCTCATCGACCACACCACGTCGTACCTGGACGTCGCGATCTTCATGGCCGTCGCCGGGATCGGTGTCGGCGCGTTGACCCAGAACATCGTGCTGGTGGTCCAGAACACCGTCGATGTGACGGAGGTGGGCGCGGCGTCGGCGTCGATCGCCTTCTTCCGTTCGCTGGGCGGCGCCGTGGGCGTCTCGGTGCTCGGCGCGGTGCTGACCACCCTGGTGGCCGACAACATGAAGGACGGTCTGCGGGCCATCGGCATCACGGCCCCGCCGTCGACGTCGGGTGACACGAACCTTGACATCAGCTCGCTGCCGCCGGCGGTTCAGGAGATCTTCCACCACGCCTACGCCGACGCGTTCGGGCCGGTGTTCATGATCGCCGCGTGCGTCGCGATCGTCACCTTCATCTGCATTCTCCTGGTCAAGGAGACTCCGCTGCGGCTGACGATCGCCAAGGAGACCGCCCCCGAGTCCGACGGAGCATCGTCTGACCCAGCATCGTCTGACTCCGCATCGTCCGACACCGCACCGGGCGCCGAGCAGTCCGACGGCGAGCAGGACGTGACGGTCAGCGGTCCCGCGAACCGCTGATCGTCTGCGGCCCCGGACGGTGTCGGTTCCCGGACTGTTCCCTACACTGATCTCGACGAGACGTTTTCAGACTATTGGGACAGTCCGGGGAACAGGCCATGACTCTGCGCTTCACACGACGCGTGTCGACGCTGGCGATCAACGGGTTGCTGGTGGTGTTGACGCTCGCCGCTGCGGCGATCCTCGTGGTGCAGATCGTCGGTCGCGGTGATGCGCCCGCGGCGGCCGACGAGTCGACTCCGACGCCGTCGGCCGACGCCCGTCGCATCCCCCTGAACCAGGTGGTCGGCATGACGGTGGGCGATCTGGCCGATCGGATCGACTACGACAAGCGGCGTCGCGAATTCCAGATCATCGTCGTCCCGTTCGACGCGACGAGCACCGACCGGTCGCGTGACGGGCAGCGCATCGTGGCGGTCTGCGCCGACCGCGACGCGGTCTCGCGGAAGACGACCGTGTGGTTGGGGATCCGCGACGACGACGGGCTCTCGGCGCGGGAACGTCGCCGCGTCTCCGCGCGCCCCGGAGCCCTGACCGGCGACCTGCGCACCCGGGTCACCGAGTGTCGCGACTCGGCCGACGCGATCGCCTACTGACACCGCGATCCCAGACCCGAGACATCACAGACACGAGACATCACTGACACGAGACATCCCAGACACGGCAGATAGGCGGCCCGCCTCGGATCTCCCGGGACGGGCCGCCTGCTGCTGTGTTCGTTCTGACTGCTGGGTTCGGGCCGTCAGCGACCGGTCAGCTTGTCCTTGACCGAGTCGACCGCGTCCTTGGCCTTGTCGGCCACCTCCGCGACCTTCTCCTTGGCGCCGGCCTCGGCCTGATCGGCCTGACCCTCGGCCTTCAGATCGTCGTTCTGGGTGGCTGCGCCGGCAGCCTCCTTGGCGCGCCCCTTGAGGTCGTCGGCCTTGTTCTGTGCATCGTCGGAAAAGCTCATGCAGTCCTCCTCTGCTGTGGGGTCCGCCCTGACGGCGGGCCCGTCCCGTCCGACGTTCGGACGATGGTTCCGACCCTACCGATCCGGCGCGATGCTCGCAGACCGCCGCGGTCCGGTGGCCTCGACGCCCACCTCTCACCCTATTATTAACGGGGATTACCGTATTAAATGGAATCGATGGTCCGGGACAGCCGCGAGCACCGGGATCGCCCACCAACGGAAGGACTCTGCACGATGACAAGCAACGACGTGGTCATGGCGTCGAACGCCGCCGATGCCGATGCGCTGGAGCAGCAGCGGCAGGCCGTCGCCGAACTGATGGGCCGCGCCGCCCAGGTGGAGGCCGCCACCCTCGCGGCCGCCGGCGGGAGCGGATTCGCCGACGCGCACGCCGCGGCGGCGTCGTTCGCCACCGACGTGGTCCGCCCGTGGATCACGGCCGCCCAGGACCGTCTGCTGCCGGGCGCCGCGAGCGTCGATCGGGCGCGTCTGCTCACCGAGGGGCTCGTCGGTGAGGCGCGCGTGGTCGGCCAGGTGGTGACCCGCATCGAACGCGGCGGCGCCGCCGAGCAGTATCGGGCCGTCGCCGACGTGACCGCCCTGCGCGTGCTGCTCGAAGTGTTCTTCGGCAAGGTGACCGACATGCTGATGCCGGCCCTCGCCGAGGACGCCTCGGTGCCGCTGGCGACGCTCGTGGCCGATCTCCCCGTCGCGGACGCCGCGCCCGCGGCGGCCGGTGGCGGCGGCTGCTCGTGCGGCGAGCACGATCACGGCGAGCCGGAGCTCGACGTCCGCCAGATCCCGCACGCGATCCGCCACGCGACGGTGTTCGGTGCGTTCGACGCCGTCGCACCGGGAGATTCGATGATCCTCGTCGCCCACCACGATCCGGTGCCGCTGCTGCACCAGCTCGCCGACCGCAGCGGCGGCCGCCTGCAGGTGGAGTACCAGGAGCGCGGCCCCGAGGAGTGGCGTCTGCGTCTCACGCGCGCCTGATCTCCCCTCGACCGCCCATCCCCCGACCGACCCCATCGCCTCGACCGCCCGGTGAGCACCGATCTCGCCGGGCGGTCGCCGTCGGTACCATCCAGGCGTGAGCACCGAGTCCCCTGCCGCGGAATCCGATTCCCGCGGCGCCGGCGCCCGAACCTCCTTCGTGTGGACGGCCGCGCCGATCACCGCGTGGTCGATCGCATTCGTCCTCCTGCGGATCCTCGCCGTGTCGGGGTACCGCTGGGACACCGCGTTCAGCGTCTCGACGACGTTGAGCGTCAGCGACGCGATCCCCCTCGTCTTCGGTTCGCTGATGGGCGGTCACGTCCTGGTGGAGGTGCTGCTGGTGCTGTTGCTGCCGCTGTTCCTCGCCGATCTGCTGTGGGCGCAGCGCGGGCACCGGCCGACGGTGGTGCTGATCCTCGTCGTCGCCGTCGCGATCCTCGTCTCACTGCTCGTGAGTTTCGGCAACTGGTGGCTGCTGGGGGCGTCGGCTGCGGTGTTCGCCCTGTTCGCGGCCGTCCATGCGATGCCCGCCGGGTCGGCGGTGCGGCGCACGATGGCCGGGGCGCTCGCCCGCACCGGGCTCATCTCCGGGGCCGGGGTGCTGATCGCGGCGATCTTCGTGCAGACCCCGTGGGTGCCGCACGAGGTGATCTCGACACGCCACGGCGAGGTGTCGGGGTATGTCCTCAACGTCGACTCGGGTTATCTCGACGTGCTGACCGACGACCACGAGTTCCGCATCCTCATCAGTTCGGATGTGATCAGCCGCCGCTGACGGCGACCCGCGGGGCGGGTCAGCGGCAGGGCTCGCGGCAGGGCCCGTCAGCGGACGCCGGCGTCGAGGAGGGCCTTCTGGTCGGCGAGGGCGATCGCGAGTCCGCCGGCCGTCGTCGGATGCAGCGGCGCCTTCCCGTCGAGCGGTTGGACGAAGGGGTCCGGCGAGCACAGGCCGTGGCCGTCGAACGACGGGCGGGCGACGGGGAACGACGCCGCCTCGGCGCCCTCGGCGAGGACCGTGTTCATCTCGCCGAGCCATCCGTGGAGGATGTCGGCCTTCTCCTCGGTGATCCCGAGGTCGCGGACGCACGACGCGTCGTCGGGCAGCGGATCGTAGTAGGTGTTGATCACGACGGTCGGCGGGTCGGCCAGCGACCGGAGTCTGGTGAGGAGCACCAGGTAGTCGCGGGTGAACGATTCGAGCTGCTGGTGGAAGTAGGCGTCGGAGGCGTTGCCGCCGCAGTCCGGGAGGGTGGCGCACAGGCCGACCAGGTGCGACCAGCCGACGTCGTTGGCGCCGACGCTCACCACGAGGGCGGCCGGTGCCGAGGCGAGGGCGGCCGGCAGTTGGGGCGGCAGGACTCTGTCGCCGCGATGCTGTTCGCCGAGCAGCCCGTCGCGGATGGTGGCGCTGCTGCAGGCCACGCTGGTGACGTCCCAGTCGCTCGCGCGGCCCAGGGCGACGGCGAACGAGCCGCTGGTGCGTTCGCAGGCGGTGTCGTCGGGACTCGGGTTCGGCAGTGGCGGGTTGCCGATGCCCGCGGCCGTCGAATCGCCGATCACCACGACCGATCCGGTGGTCGGCGGGGCCGCTGCGGGCGGCGCCATCGGCACGCTCGGGGCGCCGACGAGCGCTTCGACGGAGGTGATGTCACGGAGGTGGCCGGCGGCGGCGACGGCGGTCGCGACCACCGCGCCCACGTTCGCGGCGGCGGCCACCAGCACACCGACGATCACCATCGTGATAGATGCGCGCGCCGACCGGCGCTGCCAACCGGCGACGGCACCGATCAGCAGCAGGGAGAAGGCCGCGACGATGAGGACCTGCACGATCAGGTAGTCGCGCCAGCCGTCGACGAGGGCGTCCTGGAACTCGTCCTGTGCCGCGCGGCGGGCGTCGGCGTCGGCGCCGGGGCCGACGAGGTCGGCGAGGTTCTCGGACAGTTGCAGGTCGGTGAGTTCGAAGCGGGGCCGGATGGGGCCCGGGAAGTCGATCGTGGTGTCGAGCTTCTGGCCGAACAGGTCGACTTCGCCCGGGCCGCTCCACGACGCCGTCGGTGCCGCCGCACCGACGCGGACCGTCTGGCCGACGGCCTGCACCGTCTGCATCGGGGTGAGCCACAGCGAGATCGTGATCGCGATGGCCGCCACCGCGACCACCGCGACGACGTCGACGATCCGCTTCACCATGGCATCGAGCATGACACGGCGCGCCGGAGCCGCGCAGTGCCCGCCGCAGCCGATCGCGGCGTCACCGCCGGTGATGGATTGGGCCGCCGGTGATGGATTGGGCGGCCGGTGATGGATTAGGCTGAATTCGGTCATCGGGGACACAGCACCGAGGACACAGCATCGGGGGCACAGCATCGGCAACACTGGGGTCGCCCGACGGGTTGCGGGGAGGCGACACCGGAATGACGGTACGGACGGCGGGCTGGGTCCGCGTGGTCTCGACGGGCTGTTTCGCGTTCGCGACGGCGATTCTCGCCGCACTGTGGGTGGTCGCGGTCGTCGAGATGTGGCCCGGGACGAGTCGACAGTGGTTCGTACTGTCGGCGTTGATCTCGGCGATCGTGCACGCGTTCTTCGGTCTGGTTCTCGCGGTCCTCGTGCCGCTCGGCCGGTACGCGATCGTCGGGGCGCTCGGCTACATCATGCTCGCGTGGGCGTTCACCACGCCGGCGTTTCTGCTCGTCACGTGTGTACTGGCTCTTGTCGTCGCCGTGGGCGCCACGCTCCGGAGTCTGGCGCGCGACGCACTGGCCGTCGGACCGCCCGGCCGCTGACCGGACGCGGCGGCCGTTGTGTCACAGTAGTGTCGTGGCTCTTCCTCATGACGACATCGATCCCGACGGCCTGCTCGAGTACTCGGTGGTGTTCACCGACCGCTCGCTCAATCACATGTCGCAGCGCTTCGTGGGGGTCATGCAGGAACTTCTCGGCATCCTCCGCGACACCTACCGTGCCGGCAGTGCCGCGGTGGTGCCCGGCGGCGGAACCTACGCGATGGAGTCCGTGGCCCGGCAGTTGGCGACGGGACGTCGTGCGCTCGTCGTCCGCAACGGCTTGTTCTCGTTCCGGTGGTCGCAGATCCTCGCGTCGGGCGGCATCACCGATCAGGTGACGGTCTGCCAGGCGCGTCCGGTCAGCGATGCGCATCAGGCGCCGTGGTCGCCGGCACCGATCGACGATGTGGTGGCCGCGATCCGCGAGGAGCGCCCCGAGATCGTGTTCGCTCCGCATGTCGAGACGGCGTCGGGCATCGTCCTGCCCGACGGTTATCTCACCGCGCTGGCCGAGGCGGTGCACGAGGTCGGCGGACTGTTCGTCCTCGACTGCGTGGCGTCCGGTGCACTGTGGGTCGACATGGAGGACATCGACGTCGACGTGCTGTTGACCGCCCCGCAGAAGGGGTGGAGCGGGTCGCCGTGCGCCGGGTACGTGATGCTCCGCGACCGCGGCCGCAAGGCCGTCCTGGAGTCGACGACGACGAGTTTCGCGCTCGATCTGGCGAAGTGGCTGTCGATCAGCGACGCCTACGTCGACGGTAAGGCGCCGTACCACGCGACGATGCCGACCGACGGTCTGGCCCACAACACCGCGCTGATGCGCGAAACCGTCGACCTCGGCCTCGACGATCTGCGGGCCCGCCAGGCCGACCTCGGTGCCCGCGTGCGCACGCTGCTCGCCGAGTACGGCATGCCGTCGGTCGCCGCCGAAGGCTTCGACGCCGCAACCGTCGTCGTCGCATTCACCGACGACCCGAACCGCCAGAACGGATCGGCGTTCAAGGAGGCCGGCCTGCAGATCGCGGCCGGCGTCCCCCTGCAGTGCGGGGAAGGCGACGACTACTCCAGCCTGCGCATCGGCCTCTTCGGCCTCGACAAACTCACCGACGTCGACGGCACCGTCGACCGGCTCCGCGAAGCACTCGACAAGCTCGCCAAGTAGGCATCGTTGACGAACAGCTCCGAGCTTCAGCTCGGGCACTGTTCGTTCGCTCGGACACTGTTCGTGTTGGGGCGGTGTCACACTAAGACGCCGAAATCGACCGGCGCCGAACCACTCCAACAAGGGTAGCGTCACCCGCGAAAAACCGGCGGCGTTGGTGTACCCGAGCTCTGCCACCGCCCCGACCCCATGCCGAACAATCACCTCGACTTGGCCATCGCGGCGGCCTCCGTCATCACTGTTGTCGGTGTGAGCGCACTGCGGTTCGGTCAAGAGATCGGGGACCTTGAAGTGGCGTTCACGCCGACCAACATCGTCGATCACCGCCTGCTCCAGCACGCCGGAAGCCTCGCCGACGCATGCATGAACACCCGCACCCGACACCTACTACGAGGCATCCATCTCCACGGCCGTGTCCGGGATGAAGTCGTCCGAACCGAGGCCCGACCTTCGCGCCGCCACCGCGGTGGCGGCGTCGAGCAGGTTCGCGTATTCGTAGCACTCGCTCATGCTGAAAGAAGGCAGAGCCGGTGACGACAGCTGCCGCTTGCACTTCGTGGCGACCACCACGGCCCGGCTTCCAGCATTCCGGACCAGGCTCGGCTGCATTGTTCGCCCCACTGTAAACACGGTTAACTCAGTTACCCCTTGATATGCTGGTCAGTAGATGATTTAGTTAATGCAGTTTCCCCGCCCCGAAAAGGAACGCCATGTCATCCCCAGTCAGCAGCCCTCCTTCGCCACCCGGTCAAGACCATCCCCACTCGCCACCTCGAAGCCGCCCTCACGCTGCGTCCAGCTCGTGAAGCCGGCTCACGCACCGTGCACTTCATCGACATCGAAAACATCTGCGGCACACCGGACCTCACAATCCCTCACGCCCGAAGCACAATGCTCACCTACCACCGGGAGGTCGGCATCGCAGAAGGCGACCACGTGATCATCGGTTCGTCCCACCACAATGCGATCGCAGCCGGAAACGCCTGGCGCGGCGCACGGCTGCTCCCTCCGCGCTCAGGCGCCGACGGCGCCGACCGGGCGATCCGCGAAGCGATCCGGACTGAGGGCATCGATGCGAGGTTCGCTACCGCGTACCTCGCTTCTGGGGACGGAGGCTTTGCACCCGAGCTCGCACTTCTTGCGGCCCACGGCATGACCACCCACGTGGTCTCACGTCCGGAATCGATCTCACGCAAGCTCCGCTTCGCCGCCCACTTCACCACCATCTTGGACACCGTCTCGGTGCTTCACCGAAGGAACCTTTCATGACGAACCCTCTGGTCCGCGCCGCGGACATCGCCGAGCTCGCGGGCGTGAGTCGCGCAGCCGTTACTCAGTGGCGCAAGCGACACGATGACTTCCCCTCACCCATTAAGGATTCATCGACGCGAAGCCCCCTGTTCAACCGCACCGACGTGACGGGATGGCTCACCGCTCACGGCAAGCTTGAAGGAAACTCTTCGCCGGTGAAATCGAAGCAGGATATCGCCGACGGCATCGAAGCACTCCTGCGCGGCCGCGACTCTAACTGGGCCCTCGAGTTCGCGGGCGCCACACTCGTCGCCGAGTATCTTCTACGCGCCCCCGCCGAGGCGACCCCGGTCAACGCGGTGCCCGGGAATGCGCTCGGCAGGCCGGCGTCAACGCTGCAGGGCATGTCCGCGAACGAAGCCCGCGAAACCATCTCAGCCCTCGCCGAAGATTCACGGTATGACGACGCCTTCAGATTGTTCACCACCGTGCCCGATCCTCACGGCTTCTGTGAGATCGCCGTCGCAATCGCAAATCTCACCGCCGACGTCGCGGCCGATGAGCTTCGTGATGTCTACGACCTCATCCTCACTGCCGACCGGCGACACCTTCCGTCCGACCCCGAGCCTGTCGCTGACTTGATCAATGGTCTCGTCGATGTCGTGCCACCGACTCGAGGGGCGGCTGTGATCGACCCGGCCGTCGGAATCGGCAAGACCCTGCTCGAGGTCGGACAACGGCATCCCGAAGTGAACCTCATCGGTATCGACGCCAACCCCGGTGCATTGAGCATTCTGCGGACCAGGTCGATTTTGGCCCAGCGCAGCGTCGACACGCGTGTAGGGAACTCGCTTGGCGCGAACCCCGTTGACGACGTACTCGCAGCCACCGTCGTCCTGACCCCGCCGTGGGGTCTCCGCGATCTCGGCGAAGACTTTGACCCGAACGACCCGAGATGGACCTTCGGCCGGCCTGTTCCACGCTCTGATGGAGTGTGGTTGCAGCAAGCCATCGCGCACCTCGACGACGACGGACGCGCGTTCGTCGTCACTCCGAGCAACGAACTCTTCCGCGGCGGCCCGACCGAAGCACTACGTCACGAGCTGGTTCGTCAAGGAGCGCTCGAAGCCATCGTCGCGCTTCCCTCTGGAGCCTTCGCTCCGTACACAGCAATAGATACGGCGCTCTGGGTCTTGGCCCGGCCGGGGAAGACCGTCGATCCAGACCGAGTCCTGCTAGCCCGAGCGTCACAGGACCCTATGCGTCTGAACGACACCGTCCACTCGTTCGGTGATGTTGTCGAGACGTATCGGCAATGGCGCACAACAGGAAGCATTCCTGACGATCCGCACAGCGTGGTTGTCTCAGCGCGAGAACTCCTCGATCCCCAGTCCACGCTGATGCCCACCACCTGGATTGAGCGTCGTGATGCGGCAAGCCCCTACGAACTGATCACAGAGATCACCGAGCTATCGCGGCAGGTACTCTCAGACACCGACGTCGACAACTATCACCTGTCTACGGTCCGAGCTCGTCGCCAACGGATCACAGACTTCCCTGGCGTAACGGTCCATCGCGGACGGCCGTCGCGTGGAGATGCCGACGATGTCGGCTATCCGACAGACATACCAACGCTCACGCCGCGCGCAGTGGTGGGCTTGTTGGAAACTGGCAAGCTTGTTCCGGAAAAGTTTGTGCCCCGAGCAGACGCGACCTTTCTTACCAAGAGTGACGACATAGTCGTGATGACACACGTCACCAAAGGCCAACCCGCTGCGATCCGGATCGACGTCGAGGGCTGGGCCGTTCCGCAGTCATGTTTCGTCGTTCGTGTCGATCAGTCGGTACCCGGTGCACCAAACCCCGCCTATCTGACCGCATGCATCAACGCAGCGGCAAGCCAACAGCCATCGTCTCGCGGCCTCGTCCGCGTGGTGCCGGCACGTCTCGATGCCCCGGTCATGCCTCGTGGCGACCAAGATGCGATCGTTCGTTCACTCCGCGACGCGGAGGAGGCACGGCGCGACGCCGCCAAGAGGTTTGCGGAGCTCACCCGCCTGACCACGCTGATCGAGACCGCAATCGGGACAGGCGGGATCACCGTCGATCACTGACACGGCCAGCCGACAGTCCTTATGTCGGATCCGAGCACTACCGTCTCAGCCATACCCCTCATCCACAGAGAGAACAGACGCCACATGGCCACCACCAACGCCAGCCTCATCTGGAACATCGCGAACTTGCTTCGCGGCCCCTACCAGCCCAATCAGTACGGCGACGTCATTCTGCCGTTCACCATCTTGCGCCGCCTCGACGCGATCCTGACCCCCGATAAGGACGCCGTACTCAAGGAGTACAGCAAGACCGAGGGCCTTGGGATCGACCCGTTCACGTATCTGCGCGCCCAGTTCCCCCACCTGCCGTTCTTCAATACCTCCGTGTGGGACTTCGACAAGCTCGCCGCCGATCCCGCCGGGCTCGCGGACAACCTCCAGGACTACTTGGAAGGATTCTCCGCGAATATCCGCGACGTGTTCGACGGGTACGGGCTCCCGGCACTGATCGCTGAGCTATACAAGACGGACCGCCTGTTCCTGATCGTCAAGGAGTTCGCGGGCGTCGACCTGCATCCGAATCGCGTGTCGGGGCACGACATGGGCTACATCTTCGAGGAGCTCATCCGCAAGTTCGCCGAGTCGAACAACGCACAGGCTGGCGACCATTTCACTCCGCGTGAGGTGATCGCACTCATGGTCGATCTCCTCTACGCCGACAAGGGCCTCGAGCTCACCAAACCGAGCTATTGTCAAGACCTGTGGATGAGGTTGTTTCAGGCAGCCTCCTGCTGGTCGGGTGAGACGGTGCCGGGTTCGACGAGTTCGCCGTTTTTG
>NZ_KE383969.1:24741-167012 GCF_000423025.1 Gordonia shandongensis DSM 45094 | reverse complement strand
GAACGCCAGGATGTCGGGGTCGTCGATGAGGGCGGTTTGTTCGATGGCGCGGCGGAACCAGAACGGCGTCAGGACCCCGTCGCGTAACAGTCTCCCGATGGCGGGGATGCGGTCGAAGCAGGCGAGGGCCTCATCGACGAAGCGTTCGGCGGTGCACTGCCGCACTCCGGCCACCACCGCGTAGGAGGCGGCGACCTGACACAGCGGATCATAAAGCCGAGTGAACACATCGGTGTTCCCGACAGTCTCGGCAGCGGTGTTGGCGTCGGCGGCAGCATTCGCCTCGGCGATCCGGTCGCTGGCCAGGTCGTAGATCGCCCGATACCGATGCCAGAGGACCAGGCCGTGGAAGGAGTCGGCGCGGGCGGCGAAGAGCATCATCGCCGCATCATCACGCCCAGCAGCCTTCCCGTCCTCGGGGTCCGCTGCCCGGCCCGCTGCTCCCGCGGGTCGGGGGAGTCGGATCACCAACTCCTCATCGGTCACCGTCACCGACGGTTCCGCGAGCTCGCCGGGCCCACGCAATGCCGGGCCGGGGCCGGGGTTGCCCGGTCCGGGCGGAAAGATCATCGTCGCGGTCATGGCGTCCTCCCCGAAATTCCCGATGACGTTCGCCGTATCTCGAACTCATGTTCGATGATACTCACGGGGTCGGACAATTCGGGTTCTGCTCGCGATCGGCTGCCGTGAGACCCGCAAGCTGCCGTGAGACCTGTCTGCGGTGAGTGGGAGAAGCGGCAAGAGGCAGGGAAGCGGCGAGAGACAGGGAAGCGGCGAGGCAGGGAAGCGGCGAGAGACAGGGAAGCGGCGAGCGGGAGCTCAGAAGAGATAGCGATAGACGACACCCGCGACGGCGGCGGGCTTCGATGAACCCTCACACTCCACCGTCGCGTCGATCCGAACCTGGACGCCGCCGGTGACGGCGGCGATCTCGCCGATCGACGCGACGAGCCGGACGCGACCGCCGACCGGAACCGGAGCGGGGAACCGCACGCGGTCGAGACCGTAGTTGAGGATCGATGAGGCGGCGGGCACGGCGAGTACGTCGCCGATCATCGGCCCGATCAACGACAACGTCAGGTAACCGTGTGCGATGGTGCCGCCGAACGGACCGGCCGCAGCACGCTCCGGATCGACGTGAATCCACTGGTGGTCGTCGGTCGCGTCGGCGAAGGTGTCGACGCGACGCTGGTCGACGGAGATCCATTCGCCCGTCGGGAGGTCGGTTCCGACGGCGTCGAGCAGCTCGGCGGCGTTCGCGAAGGTCAACGGGGCTGTCGTCACGGGGAGTCTCCTCAAGGCTTCGGCGGGTGATCGCAAGTCACCGTAGGGCCGGGGCGTGCCGCGTCGATGTCCCAATCCGGGTCGACACGGCCGGTGAGGCCGCCGCCCCGACGTGTGTCAGAGCGGGACATCCGGAGGGGCTCGCGTCGTGTGACGGTGAGCGCAACCACATTCGAACGGAGACTCAGGAGACGAATGACCGAGATGACCGTCGACGACGTCGTCAGCGCGGTGGAACAGTTTCTCGCCGAACACGACCCGGCGAGCACACCGCGTCTGGAGTTCCTGCGCGCCCGCTTCGATGCGGGCCTGGCCGTGGTGCACTTCCCCGTCGGCTGCGGCGGTCTGGGAGCGGAGCCGGCTCTGCAGGGGGTCGTCGACCGCGCTTTCGCGGCGGCGGGCGCCCCCGACAACGCGCCCGGGCAGAACGTGATCGGGCTCGGCATGGCCGCCCCGGTCATCGTCGAATACGGCAGCCCCGAACAGCGAGCGCGGTGGCTGCGTCCGCTGTGGACCGGCGAGGAGATCTGGTGCCAGCTGTTCAGTGAACCGTCGGCGGGCTCCGACCTGGCGGCGCTGGCCACCCGCGCGGTCCGCGACGGCACCGACTGGGTCGTCGACGGCCAGAAGGTGTGGACGTCGCTCGCTCACCGATCGCGGTGGGCGCTGCTCATCGCGCGCACCGACCCGTCCGTCCCGAAACATCGGGGACTCACGTACTTCGTCTGCGACATGCAGGCCGAGGGCGTCGACGTGCGGGCCTTGCGGCAGATGACGGGTGAAGCGGAGTTCAACGAGGTCTTCCTCGACGGCGTGCGCGTCCCCGACACCCAACGGCTCGGCGACGTCGGCGCCGGTTGGCGAGTCACGCAGTCGACCCTGATGAACGAGCGAGTCACGATCGGCGCCGAGGCGGTACCCCGCGAAGGCGGCCCGATCGGGCGGGTCGCGGACCTGTGGCGAGCGGCGGACGCTCGACGCACCCCGGGATCGTTCGACGCGCTCATGCGGCTGTGGGTGGAGGCCGAGACGATGCGGCTGACCACCGAGCGGCTGCGGCAGCAGGCCGTCGCCGGGACTCCGGGACCGGAGGGGTCGGGCTCCAAACTGGCGTTCGCCGACCTGGCTCAGCGGGCGTCGAGCCTGGAACTCGACATCCTCGGCGCCGACGGACTCCGGTACGACGACTGGACGTTCCGCCGGCCCGATCTCGATGACGAGAACCGGCCGTCGGGCTTCCGTTTCCTGCGGACGAAAGGCAACTCGATCGAGGGCGGGACCTCCGAGATCATGCGGAACATCATCGCCGAACGCGTGCTGGGGCTCCCGGCGGAGGCCCGCACCGACACCACGATCCCATGGAATGAGCTGCCCCGATGACCTCGACTGACAACACGACGCCCGGCCTGCTGTACTCGGAGCTCGACGACGATCTGCGGGCCACGGTGCGGGCCGCGGTGACCCGGGCCGGCGGGGTCACCGAGACCATCGCGCGCATCGACACCGAGGAGTCCGTCGACGTCGCACTGTGGCGGACGCTCGCCGAATCGGTGGGGGTCGCGGCGCTCCCCGTGCCCGAAGACGACGGCGGTGCGGGCGCGTCATGGCGGGAGACGGCCGTGGTGCTCGAGGAGTTGGGACGGTCGGTGACGCCGGTCCCGATGCTCGGCAGTGCGGTCGTCGCGCTGCGGTACGCGCAGGTCGTCGGGGACGGGGACCTGACGGCGCGGATCGCGTCCGGTGAGACGATCGCGGCGCTCGCGGTGCCGGCGGACACCGCGTGGTTCTCCGATCCGCCGGAGGTCGACGTGGTCGACGGGACCCTCACGGGTGCGGTGCGGAACGTCGTCGACGCCGCGGCCGCCGAGACGCTGATCGTGCCGCGCGGTGACGACACGTACGTCGTCGACGTCGCCGCGCCCGGGGTGACGGTGAGCCGGGTGGTCTCCCTCGACGAGACGCGGCCCGTCGTCGACGTCGAATTCCGCGGTGCCGCCGGACGGTTGGTGAGCGGTGCCGCCCGCCGCGCGCGGGAGGAGTCCCTGCTGGCCGGGACGGCCCTGCTGGCGTCCGAGCAGCTCGGGCTGGCCGAGCACTGTCTGGCGGACACCGTCGACTATCTCGGTGAGCGTCGGCAGTTCGGTCGGGTGCTGGGTTCGTATCAGGCGCTCAAACACCGGCTCGCGGATCTGTGGGTGCAGATCAATCAGGCGCGTGCGGCGGCCCGGTACGCGGCCGACGCAGTGGCGACCGGGTCGCCGGACGTGGCGGTCGCGGCGTCCACCGCGCATGCCTGGTGTTCGGACGTCGCCGTCCGTGCGGCCCAGGAGTACGTGCAGATGCACGGCGGGATCGGCTTCACCTGGGAGCATCCGGCGCACCTGTATCTCAAGCGAGCGAAGGCGTCACTGCTGCAGTTCGGGGGGCCGGACGTCCATCGGGAGGTCCTCGCCGACCTCGTCGGACTCCCGCGACCCACACCGGTGCAGACGACAGCAGTCCGCACGACAGCAGGCCGCACGACGACAGTCCGGACGACGACAGGAGAGACACGATGACGGATCTGTCCGGCCGGGTCGCGGTGGTGACCGGCGGCAACGGAGGAATCGGCCTCGGACTCGCCGAGGGACTCGCCCTGGCAGGCGCTGACGTCGCGGTGTGGGCACGCAACGCAGAGCGCAGTGCGGCGGCCGTCGAGACCCTGCGGTCGCACGGAGTCCGTGCCGAGGCGATCGCGTGCGATGTCGGCGATGAGACCGACGTGGCGGCCGCGGTGGCGGCCACGGTCGCGGCGTTCGGCCGCATCGACATCCTGGTGGCCAATGCGGGGGTCGCCGACGACCGGCCGTACCTCGAGACGTCCCTGGACGACTTCCGCCGCGTGATCCAGACGAACCTCGACGGGACGTTCCTCACCACCCGCGAGGTCGCGCGGCACATGGTCGAACGCGGCGGGGGCGGCGCGATCGTCGTCGTGTCGTCGACGATCACCCGGTACGGCGGCGCCCGGCAGGCGGCGTACGGGGCGAGCAAGGCCGGCATCAGCGCCCTGGGCCGGACGATGGCCGTCGAACTGGCCCGGCACCGGATCCGGTGCAACATCCTCATCCCCGGCTGGGTCGGCACCTCGATGAACGCCCACCTGCGCGGCAACGAGCAGTTCGTCGAGGCGACGACCAAGCGGACTCCGGTGCGCCGCTGGGCGACACCCGACGAGTTCCACGAGGTCGCGGCCTTCCTCGGCGACCCCGAGTCGACGTTCCACACCGGCAACGAAGTCGTCGTCGACGGCGGCTACACCATCTTCTGACCTCGCTACCATCTCCTGACCTCGCTACACCGACCATCCCACCGACCTGAGGAGCTGTGCATGACGCTCACCTGTGATTTCTCATCTCGCACCGTGCTGGTGACCGGCGCCGGACAGGGCATCGGCGAGGCGATCGCCGCGTACTTCCACGCGGCCGGGGCGCGGGTCGCAGTGGCCGACTGGGACGGCGACGTCCTCGCGAGAACCTGGGGCGCCCCGAGCGAGCGGATGCTGCCGGTGGTCCTGGACGTCGCCGATCCGGACGCCGTCACCCGCGGGATCGACTCGGTCGTCGACCGGTTCGGGTCGATCGACGTCGTGGTGAACAACGCGGGCATCGCCCGCGACGCCGTCGTCTGGAAGATGACCGACGATCAGTGGCGGTCGGTCCTCGACGTCCACCTCGGCGGGACGTTCCACGTGACGCGGGCGGCGATTCCGCACATGCGGGCCGCCGGCTTCGGGCGGATCGTCAACGTCACGTCGTTCACGGGGATGCACGGCAATGTCGGGCAGTCCAACTATGCGGCGGCCAAGGGCGGGATCATCGGATTCACCAAATCGGTCGCCAAGGAGACCGCCCGGTTCGGGATCACCGCCAACGCCATCTCGCCGAATGCGGCGACGGCGATGGTCGCCGCGATACCCGAGGAGCAGCTCGCTGCGATGACCGCGACGGTGCCGATGGGGCGGTTCGCCGAACCGTCGGAGATGGCGGCGGCGGTGGCGTTCCTGGCCTCCGACGAAGCCGGGTACATCACCGGGGCCGTCGTCCCGGTCGACGGCGGGGTGTCGATGTGACGGCCGCGGTCGACGAACTCGATCCGACGCTGGTCGGTCGGCGGCTGCCGGGTGCCGTGATCGCCGTTCCGCGGCATCAGGCGGTGATCGCCGATCACGCGCTGTACGCCGACGACGATCCGGAGTCCGGTGAACTCGCCCACACCATCTGGATGCTGGTGATCGCGTTGCGGGGGATGGGGATCAGCGTGGACGAGTTGTGCGCCCTCGCCGAGAAGAGAGACGACGACACCCTGCTGTTCGGTACGTGCTCGATCCGTCAGGACCGGCCGCTGCTGGTGGACCGCAGATATCGGTCGACGGCGGTCATCGACGACATCGGCCGCCGCGTCACCCGCGACGGATCGCTGCTCGACAGCATCACCGTGACGGTGGAACTGTCCGACGACGAGCGCCCCGACGTCGCGATGGGGTCCGTCACGAGCGTGTACCTGTTCAAACGGGCGCGAGGCAGCGAGGCGGGAGACGGTGATGACTGACGGTGCGATGACTGACAGTTCGATGGCTGACAGCGCGATGACTGAGGATCTGCGTGTGGGCACGGTGTTGCCGGAGTTCGTGGTCGACGCGGTCGACGCCGAACGGATCCGGCAGTTCGCGTTGATCCTCGACGACCCCAACCCGATCCACTTCGACCTGGAGGCCGTCGCCCGGGCGGGGCTCGGCGATCGCGCCGTGAATCAGGGCGGCGCGACGATGGCGTACATCGTCGACATGATCGCGCGATGGCGGGGCACCCGTCGCGCACTCCTCGGCATCGACTGCCGGTTCCGCGACAACGTTCGCGCCGGTGACACGGTGACGGCCGGCGGGGTGATCACCGAGGTCCTGGGCGAGAGCACCGGCGGCCTCCGTGTCCGGTGCGACGTGTGGGCCGACCGCGGTGACGGGAGACGGGTGGTCGACGGGACCGCGCTCGTCTCCGTCGATCCCGCCCAGATCAGGTAGGCCCCGATCAGTTAGGACCCCGATCAGTTAGGACCCCGATCAGTTCGGACGCAGTCGGGTGAGGGTGCTGCCCTCGCTGAGGACCAGGTAGCCGTCGACGTTGTGCACGGAGCCGAGCAGCGGTCGGGTCCACCGACGGTCACCCGAGTCGACGCCGTAGGCGGTCAGTCGGTTCGGGGTGGCGAAGACGGCGACGGAGTCCGACGCCCCCACGCAGGCGGCGTTGTCGATGTCCGACTCCGGGTCGCCGAACGCCGGCGGCGGCGTCGATCCGCGGCCGACCCCCTCGCGCAGGTCGAAGAACCTCCGCGACCGGTCCTTGCGCGCGAGCGAGACCACATCACCGCAGGGGCGGGCGTGGACCTTCGACAGTTCGGGGTCGCGGATCTGCCAGACGGTGCCGCCGTCGGCCGGATCGATGATCCGGTAGCGGCCGTTGTCGGCCAGGACGCTCCCGGGGCCCGCGGCGGTGACCACCGGGAGGGTGGACGGGCCGCGGACCACGGCGGCGCGCCGAATGGTGCGGACCGGGTCGGCGGCGACCGTCGACCCGGTCACCGGGTGGAATTCGACGGCCTCCCGGCCGTCGGCGGTGCGCGTCACCGCGACCCCGGACGCGTATTCGGTGATCTCGCAGCGCGTGCACGACACCTGGTCGGATCCGTCGGCGGGGTCGACGACGAAGCGTCCGCCGTCGGAGGTCTCGATGATGAGCAGCGGGCCCGCTGCGCGCGCGGTGGCGGCATCGGCGAACGTCCGGCTCCAGCGGACGTCGCCGGTCGGCGTGAGCATGCTGACCTGGTATCCGCTCTGATTGATCAGAACGAAGCCGTCGCCGAAGCCCGTCACCGACGCCGTCCCGGACTCGTCGGCGATCTTGGTGCCCTCTCCGGTGTCGCGGTCGATGAGGTAGAAGCCGTTCTCGGGGCCGTCGATCCCGAGCCGGATGGCGCACCCGATGCGGTGGTGTTCGGCGATGGCGCAGTCGCCGAACCCGGCGTCGAGCGGTGTGTCCCATCGGGGGTGCCCGGTACGGCCGTCGACGAGCAGGAAGGTGCTCTTGATGCCGACGGCGTATTCGATGAGCCAGTCGTCGCCGTCGGTGGCGGCGACCCGGACCGAGCCGTTGCCGGTGGCGCCCGGCAGGTCGACGTCGTCGAGCGTCCAGGCCGCCGTGGGCGCGGACGCATAGGTGCGCAGGACGCCGCGGTCGGCGGCGTCGGACCGGTCGGGCGGCGAGATGGCGAGGATGGCGCCCGCCGCGATCACCATGAGCGCCGCCCCCGCTGCGGCGACCGCGGCCATCCCGCCGGGGATCCGCCACTTCCGGCCGGTGGTCCGCGGCCGCTCAACGCTGCTCGTCGACATGAGAGACAGTCAATCACGGCATCGTCGACGCACGGGCGATCGACCGTTCGCTCAGGGCGTATCCGCGAGGGAACATCGATGCCACGCGCGACGTTGTGCTCAGCAGAACCCCGCCTTAGCCTCGGGCGCGTGCTCGAGGACGGGTGTAACCGCCGTGACGCGGCCGCCGACCACTAGAGTGGTGGCAAGGTCTGGTCGCGTCGCCACCGTCGCCCGAGTGGCGGTCACGATCGAGTGGCGGTCACAGTCGAGTGGCAGCGGCCGGGGCGCAAGCAATAGAGGGAGAACAATGTTCGAACGGTTCACCGACCGCGCACGCCGGGTCGTCGTCCTGGCGCAAGAAGAAGCGCGGATGCTCAATCACAACTACATCGGTACCGAGCACATCCTCCTGGGTCTGATCCACGAGGGTGAGGGTGTCGCGGCCAAGGCGCTCGAGTCGCTCGGCATCTCGCTGGAGGCCGTCCGCAGCCAGGTCGAGGAGATCATCGGGCAGGGGCAGCAGGCGCCGTCAGGGCACATCCCGTTCACTCCCCGCGCCAAGAAGGTGCTGGAGCTGAGCCTGCGGGAGGCACTGCAGCTCGGCCACAACTACATCGGTACCGAGCACATCCTGCTCGGCCTGATCCGCGAGGGCGAGGGCGTCGCCGCCCAGGTCCTGGTGAAGCTTGGCGCCGACCTCAACCGGGTCCGCCAGCAGGTGATTCAGCTCCTCTCCGGCTACCAGGGCAAGGAGCCGGCCGAGGCGGGAACCGGGGCCCGCTCGTCCGATTCGGGCACCCCGTCGACGTCGCTGGTCCTCGACCAGTTCGGCCGGAATCTCACGGCCGCCGCCGCGGAGAGTTCGCTCGACCCGGTCATCGGCCGGGAGAAGGAAGTCGAGCGGATCATGCAGGTCCTCTCGCGGCGCACCAAGAACAACCCGGTGCTGATCGGTGAGCCCGGTGTCGGCAAGACCGCCGTCGTCGAAGGTCTCGCGCAGGCCATCGTCGCCGGCGACGTGCCGGAGACCCTCAAGGACAAGCAGCTCTACACCCTCGACCTCGGGTCGTTGGTGGCGGGCAGCCGGTACCGCGGTGACTTCGAGGAACGCCTCAAGAAGGTGCTCAAGGAGATCAACACCCGCGGTGACATCATCCTGTTCATCGACGAGCTGCACCAGCTGGTCGGCGCGGGTGCCGCCGAGGGCGCCATCGATGCGGCGAGCATCCTGAAGCCGAAGCTGGCCCGCGGTGAACTGCAGACGATCGGTGCGACCACCCTCGACGAGTACCGCAAGTACATCGAGAAGGACGCCGCGCTGGAGCGCCGGTTCCAGCCGGTCCAGGTCGGCGAGCCGTCGGTGACGCACACGATCGAGATCCTCAAGGGTCTCCGCGACCGCTACGAGCAGCACCACAAGGTGTCGATCACCGACGGTGCCCTGGCGGCGGCTGCGACCCTCGCCGATCGCTACATCAACGACCGTTTCCTGCCGGACAAGGCGATCGACCTCATCGATGAGGCGGGCGCTCGGATGCGGATCCGTCGACTCACCGCGCCGCCAGACCTGCGCGAGTTCGACGACCGCATCGCCGAAGCGCGCAAGGAGAAGGAATCGGCGATCGACGCGCAGGACTTCGAGAAGGCGGCCAGCCTCCGCGATAAGGAGAAGCAGCTGGTCGCCGAGCGGGGCGAGCGTGAGAAGCAGTGGCGCGCAGGCGACCTCGACGTCGTGGCCGAGGTCAACGACGAGGAGATCGCCGAGGTCCTCGGCAACTGGACCGGAATCCCGGTGTTCAAGCTCACCGAGGAGGAGACCTCGCGTCTGCTCCGCATGGAGGACGAGCTGCACAAGCGGATCATCGGGCAGAACGACGCCGTCAAGGCCGTCTCGCGGGCGATCCGTCGCACTCGCGCGGGCCTCAAGGACCCGAAGCGTCCGTCGGGATCGTTCATCTTCGCCGGCCCCTCGGGCGTCGGCAAGACCGAGCTGAGCAAGGCGCTCGCGAACTTCCTGTTCGGCGAGGACGATGCGCTGATCCAGATCGACATGGGCGAGTTCCACGATCGGTTCACCGCATCGCGTCTGTTCGGTGCGCCTCCCGGTTACGTCGGATACGACGAGGGCGGCCAGCTCACCGAGAAGGTGCGGCGCAAGCCGTTCTCGGTGGTCCTGTTCGACGAGATCGAGAAGGCTCACCCGGAGATCTACAACACGTTGCTGCAGGTCCTCGAGGACGGTCGTCTCACCGACGGGCAGGGGCGGACGGTCGACTTCAAGAACACGGTCCTGATCTTCACGTCGAACCTCGGCACCGCCGACATCTCGAAGGCGGTCGGGATCGGCTTCAGCCGGGACGACGGCAGCGGCTCGAACTACGAGCGGATGAAGCAGAAGGTCAACGACGAGCTCAAGAAGCACTTCCGCCCCGAGTTCCTCAACCGCATCGACGATGTGATCGTCTTCCACCAGCTGAGCCGCGACGAGATCATCGAGATGGTCGATCTCCTCATCGGTCGTGTGGAGGAGCAGTTGAAGAACAAGGACATGGAGCTCGAGCTGACCGATCGGGCCAAGCAGCTGCTGGCGAAGCGCGGTTTCGATCCGGTGCTCGGCGCCCGTCCGCTGCGTCGGACGATCCAGCGCGAGATCGAGGACCAGCTGTCGGAGAAGATCCTTTTCGAGGAGATCAAGGCCGGGCAGATCATCCTGGTCGACGTCGACGGCTGGGACGGCGAGGACGACGGCGAGGACGCCACGTTCACGTTCACCGGCACGGAGAAGCCGCGTGAGGTGCCCGATGCGCCGGGAGATCTCACCGAGGCGGCCGAGGGCGACGCCGGCTGACCGACCTCCGGCTGGGAGATTCGATGACGGCCGTGCGGACCGCGAGAAGCGGGACGCACGGCCGTCGTCGTCAGTGCGCACCCCGGTTTTCATGCACCTGAATGACGGGTCCTCCCGTCCCGGCGGACTGTGAGCTTTACGATGGTCACCGATGCGGCGAGAACCGCCGCGCCGACCATTGGGAGATCGTAGTGACGTATGGACAACCGGTTCCGCAGCCGAGACCCGCGGGAGGACCGCTCGCCGCGCTGTCGGCCCCGGCCTTCGCCGCGGCCGACAAATTGCGGATCGTGGGCGGGATCCTCGGTGGCACCGGGATCCTGCTGATCATCTTCAGCTGCCTGTCGTGGATTTCGTCCGAAGAGTCGGCCATGGGCATGACGGTGAAGGTCGCGGTCAGCGGTCTCGGCGGCACGTCGGTGGACTACTCCGGCCCGGGGGCCGACCAGATTCCGGATTCGGTGAAGAATCCGGATGACCCGGGATTCAGCTCGCCCGGTGCGTGGACGATCGCCTTCGGCGTTCTCCTGCTGCTCGTCGCGGTTCCGCTGCTGATCCGCATGTACCAGGGTTTCGCGGCCCTCGCCGCGGCCGCACTCGGCTTCGCGACCTTCATCACCGCGACGGTGTTCTTCGGGGCACCGGCGTGGGCGTTCTCCGGTGAATCGCAGGATCTCGGCAGCGAGAGCCGGGCATACGGTCTCTGGCTGGTGTTCGTGCTCGGCTTCGTCGCCCTGGGTGCCGGTGCCGTCGCGTTGCTCATGGTCCTCATGCCGGCGAAGTTCGGCGCGTCTGCACCGGTCGGTTTCGCTCCGGGCCAGTACGGTCAGCCGCACCCCGGTCAGCAGTACGGTCAGCCGCAACCGGGTCAGCAGTACGGCCAGCCGCAGCCGGGTCAGCAGTACGGTCAGCCGCAGCCGGGTCAGCAGTATGGCCAGCCGCAGCCGGGTCAGCAGTATGGCCAGCCGCAGCCGGGTCAGCAGTACGGTCAGCCGCAGCCGGGTCAGCAGTACCCGCCGCAGGGTGGCTACCCGCAGCAGTAGCTGTCAGCGGGGCGGCGGGAGCCGCCGGATCACGTGTCGAAGGACCGGCCGGACACGGCCGGTCCTTCGTCGTTCTCGGTCACCGGGTGGGATCTGTTTCACATCGGGCTTCTCTGGGGGTTCGCTCAGGAAGATCAGTACGTCGATGTGTGAGACTCATGCGTGTGCGACCTTCGATGCAGCGCTCCGTCACCGCTCTCGCCGTGGTCGTCGCGGTGGCGGTGACGGCGACGGTCGGAATCCTGCTGTCGATGTCGCGGAACGACGATCCGGTGGCGACCTCGGGATCCTCGGGGGCGGGATCGTCGGCCACCGCGCCGCGGGCGCCGGTGTACGCGGCGTTGGGAAGCTCGTTCGCGGCGGGACCGGGGTCGGGAGAGGTCGTCGACCGCCGGTGCATGCGCACCGCGGACAACTATCCTCATCGGGTCGCCGAGGCCCTCGGACTGGCGTTGACCGATCTGACGTGCTCGGGCTCCAAGGCGGCCGAGCTGGTGGCCGGTTCGGCGCCGTCGGCCGTTCGGCACCGCCCGGCGCAGGTTCCGCGAGTGCCGTCCGACGCCGCCCTCGTCACGATCACCTCGGGTGGCAACGACCTGAACTATGTCGGTCGGATGATCGCATCGGCATGCCAGAACCTGCGGGTGGCGGGAGTGCGGAACTGCGGATCGGGTCGCGTGCCCGCCCCGCCGCCGTCGGAGGCCGCCTACTCCCGGCTCGAGAAGACTCTCGTCGGGGTGGTCGAGGCCGTGCGGAAGCGGGCTCCGCGGGCGACGGTGGCGTTGGTGGACTACGCGCCGGTGGCTGCGATCGACGCACCGCCCTGCGAGCGGCTGCCGTTGCTGCCGTGGGAGGTCGCGGAGACCGTCACCGTCGCCGATCGGATGTCGCGGATCAACGCGCGGGTGGCGAACCGCACGGGTGCGGTGCACGTGAGTACCGCGGGGGCGGCCGCCGAGCACGGGGTGTGCGGTCCGGCGCCGTGGGTCCGCGGCGTCGACGGAAAGTTCATGCTGCATCCCGATGCCGCGGGCAAGGCGGGAATCGCCGACCTCGTCACGGCCGCACTGCGGCCACAGATCTGAGCCGCACTGCGGCCACAGATCTGAGGTCCGGCCCGTCAGACGTCGACGGTGGTCTCGGCGTCGGAGTCGAGGAGGCGTCGGACGGCGACGACGCCGGCGGAGAGGATCAGCAGTGCGCCGGCCGCGGCGATGAGTGCGCCGAGCTGGGTGTGCATCGTCTCGCGCCACAGGATCCCGACGGCGATGGCGACGACGCCGACGGCTGCTGAGCGGGGCCAGTTCTGGATGCGCCAGTCGATGCGTTCGCGGCCGGTGGTGATCATGCTGATCGGGCTGCGGCGCAGGACCTCGATCACGAACACGGTGACCGCCACGGTGACGAGGTAGGTGAGGGTCAGGTTGAGCCAGAGCGGCTTGTCGAGGTGAGCGCGTGAGGTCTGCAGGACGCAGGAGAGAACGATGACGTGGGCCAGGTAGATGCCGAATGAGCGGTCGGCGGCCGTCCGCATGATCCGGTCGGGCAGCGATCCCGGGGTGCGGCGGTCCTGCCAGATGCTTCCGGCGATCCACAGCAGGACGATGATGCCGACCAGTGCGAACGCATTGTGGACCATGAAGACGTTGGTGGCGCGGAACATCTCCTCGCCGCCGTTGACGTTCTCGACGAAGTACCAGAGTGTGACGGCGATCGTCACGACGGCCAGCAGTGCCAGCGGTGCGCGGAAGCGGCGCATGAACACCTTGAACGCCTCGAAGTGCATGGCCGCCAGGCAGCCGGCGAGGATGAAGAACTGGTACGGGAACAGGGTGACGCCCAGGTACTTCCAGATCAGGCCGAGCACCGGGAAGTCGGGTTCGAAGATGGCGTGGGGCGGCCGCACCATGTGGAAGAGCAGCCAGATGTGGAAGGCGCCGCTGGCCGCGAGCAGGTAGCGGTGGTAGCCCCACGTGCGTTTCAGCACCCACAGGACGGCGGGGAACACCAGGTAGATCTGCATGCTCACCGACAGGAAGTACAGGTGGTAGGCGGCGTTTCCGGTGATGAGGTCGTAGACGAGGCTCTTGATGCCGAGTTTGATGGTGTCGGCGTCGTGGAAGACGCCCCAGACGTTGTCCCAGCCGCCGCGCTGGTAGTGGCGGTTGATCCAGTAGAACAACGACCACATCAGGAACGGCAGGCCGATCAGTTTGTAGCGGCGCCGCCAGAACGTCGGGGCGTGCAGTTCGCGGTTGCGGTACTGGTAGGTCAGGACGAAGCCGGTGAGGGCGAAGAAGCAGTAGCGGGTGTACCGCAGCATCAGGCCGACGCCCTGTGCGGCCATCGCCGCCGGGGGCGCCAGCCCCAGGATGACGTGGTCGAGGATGACACCGCCGAAGGTGAACAGTCGAATGAAGTCGATCTGGTAGAGGTGGCGGTCCTTCTTCTTCACCGGGGGCGCCGGGTCGGGTGCCTCGGGGTTCGGGTGCGTGCCGTCGTGCGCCCGCGGACCGTGTTCCTGCGTGGCGGAAGGAGCGTGACGCCCGTTCGCGTCGTCGGCTTTAGGCTCGGTGTTGACCACCCTGGCATCCCGTCGTCGTCGTGCATGTGCGCGCGCTCGTGGAGCACGTCGCTCAGGCGAGGGTACAAGGACCCGTGGTGAATCGACGTATTTCCCGGGGCGGCTTGCGGCTTTCGCGTGGACTGCGTCTCCGGTTCGGCCCGAATCGAGTCCTGCGGTCGGCCTGTTCTCGAGGGATTCCGTGATCGACACCCGACGCGCTACCATGTGACACAAGTGAAGTTTGTGACTGAAGGGGTGGAAGGTGCGAAAGAATCTCTCTCGCGCACTGGTGGTGACCGCCGTGTGCGCCACGGTGGCCGCCGCAGCGGTGACCGACACGGGGTCGGTGGGCACGGCTGCCGCAGCTCCTTCGACCCCAGCTCCGTCGACCCCAGCTCCTTCGACCCCAGCTCCTTCGAGTCAGGATCCGTCGGCGCGCACCACGCCGGTGACCCCGCGGCTCCCGTCGCGCGTGGTGTCCACGACGAACGTCTCGCCGCAGGAGCAGATGATCGAGGTCTACTCGGCCGCCATGGGCAAGACGATCTCGCTGAACGTCCTGCGTCCGCGCGACCGCGGCATCCCGGCGCCGACGCTGTATCTCCTCAACGGGGCCGGCGGCGGCGAGGACGACGCCTCGTGGCGCGTCAAGACCGACTACAAGCGCTACTTCTCCGATAAGCACGTCAACGTCGTGACGCCCGTCGGCGGGGCGTTCTCGTACTACACCGACTGGCAGCGCGACGACCCCGTGCTCGGCCGCAACAAGTGGCAGACCTTCCTCACCGAGGAACTGCCGCCGCTGGTCGACTCGGCGCTCGGCACCACCGGACGCAACGCCATCGCCGGCATCTCGATGTCGGGCACCTCGGTGTTCAACCTCGCGATCAGCGCCCCGAAGCTGTACAAGTCCGTCGCCGCGTACAGCGGCTGCGCGCGGACCAGCGACCCCCTGGGGCAGGCTTACATCCGCACCGTGATCGGCGACCGCGGCCGCGGTGACATCACCAACATGTGGGGGCCGCTGAACGGTCCCGGGTGGCGGGAGAACGATCCCTACCTGCACGCCGCCGCCCTCAAGGGCACCAAGGTCTACATGACCTCGGGGACCGGTCTGCCCGGGCCGTACGACACGCTGGACGCCGACCTCGTCGACGGCGACGCCGCGGTCCTGCTCGACCAGGTCGTGATGGGCGGGATCATCGAGGCGGCGGTCAACAGCTGCACGCAGCAGATGGAGCAGGCGCTCACGGCCGCGAACGTCGACACCACGGTGATCCGGCGCCCCCTGGGCACACACTCGTGGCAGTACTGGGAGCGGGATCTGCACCGCACCTGGCCGAAGATCGCCAAGGACCTCGGCACCCGCTGACCGGGCGGGTCAGTTGCGGTCGAGCAGCAGCTTGATCGTCAACTCCATGCGGTTGGTGACGTCGGCGGCGGAGGCGCGGCGCGTCAGCCACTGCACGAGGTTCGACATCCACACGTCGGAGATCACGCGCGCGACCGCGAGCTCGTGCTGGGTGGGCTCGGCGTCCGGCTCGGACGGATCGAGCATGGCGCCGGCCAGGAGTCGGTCGATGATTCCGGCGACGCGGTCGACCTCGCTGGTGGCCGAGGCGTCGGCGAACATGAAGGCGCGGGTCATGGCCTCGGTGAGCAGCGGGTCGCGCTGCATGGCGAACGTGATCATGTCGAGCACGTAGCGGAGGCGGTCCATCGGACCCTCTCCGGGCAGCTGGGTGCGGTCGACGCGCCCCTCGACGCGTTCGAGTTCGCGGGACAGCGAGGTCACCAGCAGATGGACCTTCGACGGGAAGTAGCGGTAGAGGGTGCCGACGGCGACGTCGGCCTTGTCGGCGACGGCGCGCATCTGCACGGCGTCGTAGCCGCCCTTGGAGGCGAGGGCCAGGGTGGCGTCGAGGATGCGGCGGCGGCGTTCGCGTTGTGCCGCGGAGCCCACTTCCGCGCCGGAGACCTGGGCGGGAGCCGGCGGCGGCGTCGGCACGTCGGTTGCGGTGTGCGTCGATCCCGTGCCGGCCATAGTTCGCTCGTCTCCTCGTGTCACGTCCACTGGCCGCCAGTTGGCAGCCGCCCTCCGATGGTGTACACCCAGTAGATATTAGAACAGGTTCTAATCGACGGTATCAACAGAAACGCGGAGGAAATCGCGGTGACAATTGCCACGTCAGCCGACCAAAGAGTCGTCTACGACAGTATCGCCGCTTGGGCGAGAGCGCGGGAGGTTCGCGCGGCGGTTCGCGATGACATCGACGAATCGGGTGCCTCGTGGACCCGGTGGTGGGCCGAGATCGCCGATCTCGGCGTCTTCGCGGCGGGTGTTCCGGAGGCCGCGGGCGGTGCCGACGGCACGCTGGAGGACGTCGCGGTGATGCTCGCGGCCTGCGGCGACGAACTGGTCCCGGGCCCGTTGGCCGCGACGACGGCCGCCGCCTACGTCCTGGCGACTCGCGGGTCGGAGACCCCGGCGGGAGAACTCGCCGACGCCGTGATGTCCGGGCAGCGGCCCGTCGTCGTCCCCGCCGACGCGGTCGCGTCCGGCGGGACCTACGCGATCGTCGACGGGACCGTCGACCTCGGCGTGGTTCCGGGATACGTGTCCGATGCGCTCGTCGCCGCGCCGTTCTCGGCGGACGGCGGCCCGGCGCGCTGGCACGTCATCGACACGGCGTCCCTGCAGGTGACGGCACAGACCGTGGACGGACCCCTCGACGGCACGGCCGTCCCGTGTCGGGTCTCGCTGTCCGGCGCCGTCGATGAGGCCGCGGTCGACCTCGGCGACGGCGATCTGTTCGGCGCACTGCTGACCCTCGGCATCGCCGCCTATCAGGCGGGTGTGGCCGAGCATGTGCTCCGCGGTGCCGTCGAGTACGCGAAGGTCCGGAATCAGTTCGGCGCGCCCATCGGATCGTTCCAGGCCGTCAAGCAGATCTGCGCCGACATGCTGTGCCGCAGCCAGCAGATCGGCGCCGCCGCGTGGGATCTGGCGCGAGCGCTCGACGACGCGGTCGCCGAACCGGACGACGACGCGCGCCAGCAGGTCCGACTCAGCGCCCTCGCCGCGGCGGTGCTCGTCGCCGACCTCGCGCCAGCGAACGCCAAGGACGCCATCCAGGTGTTCGGCGGCATCGGCTTCACCTTCGAACACGACGCCCACCTGTACCTTCGGTCGGCGCTCGCCGCGCGGATGCTGCTGGCGTCCGGAACCGGGCAACGTGCCGCCCTGGCCGACCTCGGTCGAGCGCGCAGGCGCCGCGAATTCTCCCTCGACCTCGTCGAGGCGGAGTCGAAGCGCCCGCAGATCGCGGCGACGGCCGACCGGATCGCGGCGGCGTCGCCCGAGCAGCGGCGCGCCGAACTGGCCCGCACCGGATTCTTGACGCCCCACTGGCCTGCGCCGTACGGGCTGGGGGCCGACCCCGCCCTTCAGCTGCTGATCGACGCCGAACTCGACCGCGTCGGCGTGACGCGACCCGACCTGGTGATCGCCGGCTGGGCGCTGCCGACCATCCTGGAGCACGGCACCGACGCTCAGCGTGAACGCTTCGTCGCACCGACCCTCGCCGGCGACATCCGCTGGTGCCAGCTGTTCAGTGAACCGGAGGCGGGCAGCGACCTCGCGTCGCTGCGGACCAAGGCGGTCCGCGTCGACGGCGGCTGGCGACTCACCGGTCAGAAGATCTGGACCTCCGAGGCCCACATGTCCCAGTGGGCGGTCTGTCTGGCCCGGACGAATCCGGATGCGCCCAAACATCGGGGCATCACCTACTTCCTCGTCGACATGGCCGCGGCCGGCATCGACATCCGGCCGCTTCGCGAGCTGACCGGGCGGGCGATGTTCAACGAGGTCTTCCTCGACGGCGTCTTCGTCCCCGACGAGATGGTGGTCGGCGAGGTCGACGCGGGGTGGCGACTGGCGCGTACGACGCTCGCCAACGAGCGGGTGGCGATGGGTGGATCGGGGCTGGGCAAGGAGGTCGACTCGCTGCTCACCCAGCTCGACGCCGCCGACACCCGGCTCACGGAGGCGCAGGCGTTGACGCTCGGCGGGATCATCGCCGACGCGCACATCGGTCGGGTCCTCGACGCGCGGTCGGTGGTCGCCCGACTGCACGGGACCGATCCCGGTGCCACGTCGAGTGTGCGGAAGCTCATCGGCGTGGTGCATCGGCAGGCGGTGCCCGAGTTCGCGACCGACCTGTTGGGCACCGCGGCGCTCGGTGAGACGGCGGCGACCGGCTTCCTGCTGTTGAACCGGTGCCTGTCGATCGCGGGCGGGACCACTCAGATCCTCAAGAACGCCGCGGCTGAACGGATTCTAGGTCTGCCGCGGGGCTGACCGCTCCGACCGGCAGATTCTGCGATGAATTCGCTGTATATCGACACATTGTGACTGCGGTCTCGCCCCAACTGATATAAATAGAACAAGTTCTAATACTGCTGGAGGAGGAGCCGGGTGGATTTCACCCTGGAGCCCACCGCAGCTGCAGTCCGCGACGTCGCCGACGACGTGATGCGCCGACTGCAGCCGGACTGGGAGAGCACGTTCGCCGACACCGTCGGAGGATTCGACCACGACGCCTGGGCGGCGCTCGCGGCCTCGGGCGTGACGGTCCTGCCGTTGCCCGAATCGGTGGGCGGTGACGACCAGCGCCTCGACGCGCTGGCGCCGCTGCTGCACCGCGCCGGTCACGAGGCGGTCGTCGCACCCCTGATCGGGACGCTCGTCTCGGGTCTACTGCTCGCCGACGCCCCCGCGGCGACCGACCACGCCCGCGCCCTCACCGAGGGCGGCTGGCACGCCGTCGCGATCGGCGAATCGGGTCGCGCGCTCGGCCAGACGCCGACGACCGCCCTCACCCTCGTCGACGACGGCATCCGGATCGACGGGGTCAAGACCGGTGTCCTGGCCGCCGACGGCGCCGCCGGCATCGTCGTGGTCGCCGACGGCGGCGTGGCGTTCGTGCCGACCGACGCGCCCGGAATGCGCATCGAGCGGACCACGAGCTCGTCCGGATGGGGTGAGTACACGGTGACCCTCGACGGGGTGACGGTTCCGCGCTCGTCGCTCCTCGCCGACGACCCGCACGCGGCGATCGACGCCTACCGCGCCGCGGTGGCCGCCTACGCCGACGGACTGGTGGCGGGGGCCGTCAAACGCACCGCCGACCACGTCTCGACCCGTGAGCAGTTCGGTCGGCCGATCGCCTCGTTCCAGGCCGTCGGCCAACAGCTCGCCGACATCTACGTCGTCTCGCGGACCATGAACCTCGTCGCGACCACCGCCGCGTGGGAGCTCGCAGACGGCAGGGACGCCGCCGAAGACCTGGCCACGGCCATGTACTGGGTGGCCGCCGAACTGCCCGCGACCATGCGCACCATGACGCACCTGCACGGCGGGATCGGCGTCGACGTGACCTACCCGCTGCACCGGTACTTCTCCCTCGCGAAGGACCTCGCGAGGCTCACCGGCGGCGCCCACCGCGCCCTCGGCGTCCTCGCCGACCTGACCGCACCGACCGGAACGACAGGAGGGGACGCCGCATGTTCATAGCGTTGACCGACGAGCAGATCGCGTTGCGGAACGAGCTGCGCGCATACTTCTCCGGACTCGTGACCCCCGACGAAGAACGGACCATGCGCACCGAGCGGCACGGGGCCGCCTACCGCGCCGTCGTGTCCCGCATGGGTGCCGACGACCGTCTCGGCGTCGGATGGCCGACGGAGTTCGGCGGCAAGGGATTCGGCGAGATCGAACAGCAGATCTTCACCAACGAGGCGGTGCGCGCCGACGTTCCGCTCCCGTCGGTGACGCTCCAGACCGTCGGGCCCACCCTGCAGCGGTACGGGACCCAGGAGCAGAAGGACTTCTTCCTCCCCAAGATCCTCACCGGCGACGTCCACTTCGCCATCGGCTACACCGAACCCGATGCGGGCACCGACCTCGCCTCGCTGACGACCCGCGCGGTCCTCGACGAGTCGACCGGCGAGTACGTGATCAACGGCCAGAAGATCTTCACCACCGGCGGGCACGACGCCGACTACATCTGGCTCGCCTGCCGGACCGATCCCGACGCGCCGAAGCACAAGGGCATCTCGATCCTCATCGTCGACACCGACGATCCGGGGTTCACCTGGACGCCGATCATCACCGCCGACGGCGCCCACCACGTCAACGCGACGTACTACAACGACGTCCGCGTGCCCGTCTCGATGCGGGTCGGCGACGAGGGCGACGGATGGAAGCTCATCACCACGCAGCTCAACCACGAGCGGGTGATGCTCGGACCGTCCGGCCGCATCGGCGGCCTCGCCGACCGGGTGCGCGACTGGGCCAAGGACGCCCGTTTCGACGACGCCCCGGTCATCGAACAGCCGGAGGTGCGCAGACTGATCGCGACGATCAGCGCCTACGAGCGGCTCAACGAACTGCTCAACTGGCAGGTCGCGTCGACCGGGGAGATCTCGATGGCCGACGCCGCCGCGACCAAGGTGTTCTCCACCGAGCGGCTCCAGTCCGTGTACCGGATGATCGACGACGTCGTCGCCCAGTTCGGCGACCTCTCCGCGTCGGAGACCGCGGAGTTCGCGGACTGGCTCGACATGCAGGCCAAACGCAACGCCGTCATCACCTTCGGCGGCGGCGTCAACGAGGTGATGCGCGACATGATCGGCACGGCGGGTCTCGGCCTGCCCAGGCAGAAGAGGTAGGCGACATGACGGTGACACCCTCTTCGACACCCGAGCAGATCCGCGCGGCAGCCGATGCGATCGCGGCCCGCGGTGCCAGTGCTCCCCGCCGCGGCCGGGACCCGATCAACCAGCCCATGATCAACAACTGGTGCGAGGCGATGGGCGACGCCAACCCGATCTACGTCGACGACGACGCGGCGCGGGCGGCCGGTCACCCCGGGGTGGTCGCACCGCCGGCGATGGCACAGGTGTGGACGATGCGCGGACTGCACGGCGTCCGCACCGACGACGACCCGCTGGGGCTGGCCACCGAACTGTTCGACGACGCCGGATACACGTCCGTCGTCGCCACCAACTGCGACACCGTGTACCACCGGTACACCCGTCCCGGCGAGGAGGTGACCATCACCTCCGAGCTCATCGACGTCGTCGGGCCCAAACAGACGGCACTCGGCGAGGGCTGGTTCTTCACCACCCGCAACACGTGGCGCGCGGGTGCGGGCACCGCGGACGACGACGTGGTCGCCGAGATGGACTTCCGCATCCTCAAGTTCCGTCCCGCGGCGAGCACGTCGTCGGACGTCGACGACGGCGGAGCCGACGAGACCCCGGTGTACGAGGGACTCGACCCGACCCGCCTCATCCGTCCCACCCGGTCGCGCGACACCGCCTTCTTCTGGGACGGCGTGGCCGCGCACGAACTGCGGATCCAGCGGCTGCCCGACGGCACGCTGCGCCATCCGCCGATCCCCGCGACCTGGACCGAACGCGACGCCGACGGCACGTACGCGGACACCGACTACACGGTCGCCGCGGGCACCGGCACCGTCTACAGCTACGTCGTCCACCACGCGCCGCGCGTCCCCGGCCGGGAACTGCCGTTCGTGGTGGCGCTGGTGGAACTCGACGAAGGCGTCCGCATGCTCGGGCAGCTGCGCGGCGTCGACCCCGACCGGGTCGCCGTCGGCATGCCGGTGGAGGTGGAGTTCCTCGACTTCGCCGACGACCCCGACGGTTCCGATCCGGGTGGCGAGCCGTGGACCCTGTACGCGTGGCGAGCGAAGGAGGATCGGCGATGACCGGCGGCACCGCAGCAGCGCACGCGATCGAGGTGGGGCAGAGCCTGCCCCCGCTCACGATCGACGCCACCCCGACGTTCGTGGTCGCGACCGCATTGGCCACCCGCGACTTCCAGGACGTCCACCACGACCGCGACCTCGCACAGCAGAAGGGGTCGAAGGACATCTTCGTCAACATCCTGACCGACACCGGTCTGGTGGAGCGGTTCGTCACCGACTGGGCGGGGCCCGCGGCGCGCATCGGGGCGATCACCCTCAAACTGGGCGTGCCCTGGTACGCCTACGACACGCTGACCTTCACCGGTGAGGTCACCGAGGTGTCCGGCTCGCGGGCGACCGTCGCGGTCACCGGCACGAACTCGCTCGGCAAGCACGTGATCTCGACGGTCACCCTGACACTCGAGGAGGCGCGATGAGCGACCGCACCCTGTCCGGGAAGGCCGCGATCGCCGGGATCGGGGCGACGGAATTCTCCAAGGACTCCGGTCGCAGCGAACTGCGGCTCGCCGCCGAAGCCGTCAACGCCGCCCTCGCCGACGCGGGCCTGACGGCCACCGACGTCGACGGCCTGGTGACCTTCACGATGGACACCAACATGGAGATCGCCGTCGCGCGCGCCGTCGGGATCCCGCAGCTCACGTACTTCTCGCGGATCCACTACGGCGGCGGCGCCGCATGCTCCACGGTGCAACAGGCGGCGATGGCCGTCGCCACCGGCGTCTGCGACGTCGCGGTGGCCTACCGGGCGTTCAACGAACGGTCGGGAAACCGATTCGGCCAGGTGAACGCGGCGGTCGCCAACCAGGAGAACTCATCGGGCACCGACAACGCCTTCTCGTACCCGCACGGGTTGTCGACGCCGGCCGCCTTCGTGGCGATGGTGGCCCGCCGCTACATGCACGAGTACGGCGCCACCAGTGAAGACTTCGGGCGCATCGCCGTCGTCGACCGTAAGCACGCGGCGACGAACCCGAACGCCTTCTTCTACGGCAAACCGATCACGCTCGAGGACCACCAGGCCTCGCGGTTCATCGCCGAGCCGCTGCATCTGCTCGACTGCTGCCAGGAGTCCGACGGCGGTGTCGCCATCGTCGTCGTCTCACCCGAGCGGGCCAAGGACCTCAAACAGAAGCCCGTGACGATCGCCGGTGCGGCGTCGGGCAGCGGCAGCGACCAGTTCATCATGACCAGCTACTACCGGGAGGCGTTACCGGAGCTGGAGGAGATGGGCCTGGTCGGCGAGCAGTTGTTCGCGCAGTCGGGGCTCACCCCGGACGACATCGACACCGCTGTCCTCTACGACCACTTCACCCCGTACACCCTGATCCAGCTCGAGGAGCTCGGCTTCTGCGGCCGGGGCGAGGCCAAGGACTTCGTCCGCGAGCCGGGGGCCCTCGAAGTCGGGGGACGACTGCCGTTGAACACCCACGGCGGTCAACTGGGCGAGGCGTACATCCACGGGATGAACGGCATCGCCGAAACGGTGCGGCAACTGCGCGGCACCTCCGTCAACCAGGTCGACGGCGCACAGCGCGCCCTCGTCACCGCAGGCACCGGTGTCCCGACGTCCGGTCTGATCCTTACCGTCTGAGTCCGCTCGGCTCACCCCACATGAGGAGTCACAAAAGATGAAGTTCAACCTCGCAGACGTCTTCGAGACCGTCGCCGACGCCGTGCCGGAACGCGTCGTCCTCAGCTACGAGGGGCGCGGCTACACCTACGCGGAGCTCGACGCGCTCACCAACCAGGTGGCGCACATGTTCGTCCGTCACGGACTCGGCCTCGACGACAACGTGTCGCTGTTCCTCAAGAACAGCGTCGAGCACGTCACCAGCCTGATCGGCCTCATCAAGGTCCGGTCGGCGCCGGTGAACGTGAACTACCGGTACACCGATCCGGAGCTGGAGTACATCTTCGACAACTCCGACTCCAAGGCGATCATCGTCGAGCTGCCCGAACATCAGCGCAGCGTCGCACGTCTGATGCCCGGTCTGCCGGAGCTGCGGACGGTCTTCGTGATCGGCGACATCGTCGACGAGCTCACCGCGGCGGCGGACGACACCGACGGACGCGTCAGCGTCGTCGACTTCGCCGAGCACACGCAGGAATCGCCCAAGCGGGACTTCGAGGAGCGGACCGGCGACGAGCTGTACCTGCTCTACACCGGTGGGACCACGGGCTACCCCAAGGGCGTCATGTGGCGTCACGACGACTTCTTCCGCAAGCCGATCTCGGGCGGCAACCCGTACGGCGAGCCGCGCAAGGACCTCGAGGACCTGGCGAACGAGGTGAAGAACTTCCCGTCGCTGGCGTTCCTCATCGCCGCGCCGCTCATGCACGGTGCGGCGTCGTACTCGCTGTTCACCTTCCTCTCACTGGGCGGTCGACTCATTCTGGAGCGCGACTTCGACGCCGAGAAGATCGTGCGCAACATCGGCCGCGACCAGACGCAGATCATCCTGATCGTCGGCGACGCGATGGGCATCCCGCTGGCGGAGCAGATGGAGAAGCAGAAGGACACCGCCGACCTGTCGTCGCTGTTCTCGATCGCCTCGGGCGGCGCCATCTGGAGCCAGAGCGTGCGCGACCGTCTCGTCGCGGTGAAGCCGGAACTGCTGCTGCGCGACAATTTCGGCGCCTCGGAGTCGGGCAACGACGGTGAGATCGTCCTCGACGAGAACGGCAACCTCAAGGTGCCGGTGTCCGAGCGGATGATGGTTGTCGACGAGAAGTTCCGTCGCATCACCACGCCGAACGAGGTCGGGCACATCGCGCGCGTCGGCAACATCCCGCTCGGCTACTACAAGGATCCGGAGAAGACGGCTCGGACGTTCCCGGTCATGGAGGACGGCACCCGCATCTCGGTCCTCGGCGACATGGGCTATGTGACCGACGACGACCACATCGTCTTCCTCGGTCGCGGCAGTCAGTGCATCAACACCGGCGGTGAGAAGGTCTACGCCGAGGAGGTCGAGGCCGCGCTGCACGGGCACCCGGCGATCGCCGACGCGCTCGTCGTCCCGGTCCCCGACGCGAAGTACGGGCAGAGCGTCGGTGCGGTCGCCGCACTCAACGACGGTGCGGACGAGCCTTCGCTGGAGGACATTCAGGAGCACTGCCGCAAGACGCTGGCCGGCTACAAGGTGCCGCGGTCGATCGTCTACGTCGACGAAGTGAAGCGCACGCCGGCGGGCAAGGCCGACTACAAGTGGGCGAAGACCGCCGCGGTACCGTCCCCGGTGTGATTCTCGTCCGCACCCGTCTCGTCCCGACCGTCGCGGTGTGTGCCGCGCTGCTGACGGCCTGCGGTGGCGCAGCCGACGATTCGGCGGCGCCGTCGGGAGCCCCGTCTTCGGCCGTCCAGTCTTCGACCGTCCAGTCGCCGGGCGCGGTCGACCGCTATCTGTCGACGCTGCGCGACGCCGGGGTCGGCCTCGACCGAGACGCGGCGATCGCGGAGGGACGTCGGGTCTGTGCCGAGGCGTTCTGCCCCATCTCGTGAATTGTGCCGTATTCCGTGACCCGAATCGGGTCACGGAATACGGCACAGGGCTTCTGCGGGGCCGGGTGTCAACGCGGCACCTCCGGGAGACGGTGCAGTCGGCCCGCGGCGTCGAGGGCGACGACGGTGTCGATGCCGATCCCGTCGAGGAACCGGTGGTCGTGGCTCACCACGATGAGTGCCCCGCGGTACGCGTTGAGCGCTTCGGTGAGGTGCTCGACGCTCGAGACGTCCAGGTCGTTGGTCGGCTCGTCGAGGATCAGGAGCGCGGCGGGCGGTTCGGCGAACAGCAGCGTGGCCAACGATGCGCGGAAGCGCTCGCCGCCGGAGAGCTCGGCGACGGGCCGGTCCACGGAGTCGCCGCGCAGCAGGAGCCGGGCGAGCCGGTTGCGGATGTCGCCGGGGTCGGCGTCGGGTGCGGCGGCGCGCACGTTCTCCAACGCACTGGCCGCGTCGTCGAGTGCGTCGAGCCGCTGTGGCAGGTAGCCGACACGGTCGGTGAACAGACGGCCGCCCGGACGGTCCGCGGTGGCCGGGATCCCGGCGCGGAGCCGGGCCAGCAGGGTCGACTTCCCCGCGCCGTTCGGGCCGATCAGCGCGAGCCGCTGCGGACCCTGGAGCACGATGCGAGGGGTGCTCGGCTCGTCGGACCGTCCGGCAGCGGCGTGTTCGGCGGCGGGTTGGTCGGCGGCGGCGAGTTCGGCGATCCGGCGGCGACTGGGGACACCGGGGTCCGGCAGGTCGACGCTGATGTGATCGTCGTCGCGGACCCGGGCGTCGGCGGCGTCCACCGCGGCCTGGGCCTCGCCGACCTTCCGGTCGTGTGTCGCCCGGAGCTGCGCGGCCGACCCCTGGGCTTTCTCGGCCCGCCGCCCGGCCAGCACGGCGGGAATGCCGCCGTCGCGCGCGGTGCGCCGGGCGGTGCGCGCCCGACGGGCCAGGGTGGTCTCGGCGGTGACGCGCCGACGCTTCTGCGCGACGAGAGCCTGCTGCGCGGAGGTCGCCGCAGCCATCGCGGCCCGCTGCTCGCGCTCGACGTGCTCGCGCCACCGCCCGTACGGCCCGCCGAACGTCTCGAGCCGACCCCGGTGCAGCTCCGCGGTGTGGTCCAGGGTGTCGAGCAGATCGAGGTCGTGGCTGACGACGATGAGCGTTCCCGGCCACTCGTCGATGAGCGCCGCCACCCGCGCGCGGGCGTCCCGGTCGAGGTTGTTCGTCGGCTCGTCGAGCAGGGTGATCGCGTGGCGGCGCAGATGGAGTCCGGCGACGGCCACGATCATCGCCTCGCCGCCGGAGAGTCCGGTGACCGGGGAGTCGAGCGGCCTGCCGGTCAGCCCGGCGCGGTCGAGGGTCGCCGTGGCGCGGGCTTCGATGTCCCAGTCGTCGCCGACGGTCTCGAAGTGCCGTTCGTCGGTCGCCCCGCCTTCGATGGCCCGCAGGGCGGCGACGGTGTCGCCGACGCCGAGCAGATCGGCGACCGTCGCGGCGGGCCTGCGGGTGACGTCCTGGCGGAGCCGGCCGACGTCGCCGGTCACCACGATGCGACCCGATGCGGGTGCGAGGTCGCCGGCGACGAGGCGCAGCAGCGTCGACTTCCCCGAACCGTTGCGGCCGACCAGACCGGTCCGGCCGACGCCGAACGACGCGGTGACGCCGTCGAGGACGGCGGTCCCGTCGGGCCAGGCGAAGTGCACGTTCTGCAGGACGACGGCGGCGCGGCCGTCGGGCGGCTCGTGGGATGAGAGGTGCTCAGAAGAAGATGACATGGTGACTCGCTTCGGCGTCGATGGGCAGCGGCGATGCGGGTCAGATGTTCACGGCCGTCACGCTACCCGGCCGTCGGCTCCGGGTCATCCGGTTTTCCGTCGGCGGGGATGACCTCGCGCGGGGAGTACCACGCGAGGAACAGCGCACCGGCCATGAGGATGGAGCCCAGCACCAGGCAGGCGGACTGGAGCGGTTCCAGGAAGGCCGCGTGAGCGCCCGCCGTGATCTGCTCGCCGAGGGGTGCGGCGTCCGCGGGCAGCGCGTCGACCACCTCCACGGCCCCGGCGAGCGAACTGGACACCGCGTCGGCGGCCCGGTCGGCCAGACTCGGGTCCACGGCGGTGAGCTGATCGCGGGTGACGTCGACGGTGGGGCCGATGCGGTCGGCGTATCCGGCGGCCAGGATGCTGCCGGCGAGGGCGATGCCGATGGCCGCACCGAGTTCGCGGGCGGTGTCGTTGACCGCCGACCCGATGCCCTGGTTGTCCAGGGGCGTGTTCGACATGATCGCCGTCGTGGACGGCGCGGTCGCCAGACCGATGCCGACGGCGCAGACACCGAGCATGATGCCGAGCTTCCAGTACACGTCGGCGTCGACGATGCCGATCGCCAGGACGCCCGCCGCGGCGATCGCGATGCCGGCGCCGAGGACGATGCGCAGCGAATGGAAGCGGACGGCCACCCAGTTGCCGATCATCGCGAACACGCCGACGCCGACGACCATCGGGAACAGGGCGAGTGCGGAGGTCAGGGCCGAGTATCCGTATACGAGCTGGAGTTGCAGGAGCAGCAGGTAGAAGACGCCGAAGCTGGCGAGGAACTGCAGGGCCACCGACAGCGACCCGGCCGAGAACGCACGGTTGGTGAACAGGCGCACGTCCAGGAGGGGAGAGGTCCGGTGCTTCTCGACCAGGATGAAGACGGCGACGAGCACCACGCCGCCGATGAGACAGACGAGGATGAGCGGATCGGTCCAGCCGCGTTGCGGGGCCTCGAGCAGTCCGAAGACGACGGCGGCGATGGCGATCACGGAGGTCGCCGAGCCGATGACGTCGAACGAGCCGGGTGCGGCGTCCTTGGAGTTCCCGATGGTGAGGACCAGGATCAGGGTGGCGGCCGAGGAGGCGGCGAAGGTGACGAACACCGAGTGCCAGGAGAAGAACTCGAGCAGGACGCCGGTGACGAAGAACCCCATGATGGCTCCCGCGCCGGCGACGCCGGCCCAGATGCTGATGGCGAGCGGACGGCGTTCCCGCGGGACGCCCGCGGAGATCAGCGAGAGGGTCGACGGCATGATCAGGGCGGCGCCGGCTCCCGCGACGAACCGGGTGATGATGAGCTGCAGGGAGGTGTCGACCCAGACGGCGGCCAGTGAGGCGACGCCGAACACGATGAGCCCGGCGATGAGGACGGGCTTGCGCCCGAGACGGTCGCCGATGGCGCCTGCGGGCAGCAGCAGTGCTGCGAGGACGAGGGTGTAGCCGTCGATGATCCAGGTCATCTCGCCGGTGTCGGCGCCGACCGATTTGGCGATGTCGGGCAGTGCGGTGTTGAGGGCGGCCATCGCGGCGACGACGAGGCTGACCGCGAGGCAGGAGACGAGGATCAGCCAGCCGGTCCGAAACGATTCCGAGGAGGGTGGCGTTCCGCGGTCGCGGAGTGAACGTGCACCGACACGCATCGTCAGATCATCGCCTTCTAATGTAACTTGTGCCACAGTGGTCACACGGGCAACAGGTCGCCGCCGACTGAAAGTTGATCATCATGGCTTCGAACCACCTTGCTTCGCCGTCCACCACCCAACTCCGATCCGGCCGCGCCGTCCTCTGGCGTGCGCTGGCCCTCGTCGCCGTCATCGCCGCAGTGCTGACGGTCCTGCTCCTGATCGCCACCAGCGCGGTCTGACCCGTCGGAGCCGCGCCGCTCGGTCAGCGGGCATGCTTCTCGATCACGTCGCCCACCGGGCCGAGAGCCTCGACGACATACCCCTTGGCCTTGCCGCGCAGGCTCGAGTACGCCTTCGTGAGCACCGCGGGTGCCGACTCGGTCTGCGCGTCGGTCACCGCCAGCAGCGCCTCGGCCGCACCGTCGCCGTTCGCGCGCAGATGCTCGCCGAACGACGTCCCCGCGGGCAGGTCGTCCCAGTACGGCGACAGTGCCGTCAAGAAGTCGGGGAGCAGTGCATTCGTCGCCCCCGCGACGACACCGGGCTTGAACTTCTGCGCCGCACCGTAGGCGGTCTTGACTGCGGCGCCCGACAGGCCGGACTGCCGCTTCACCTCCGCATCGATGACGTCGGCGAGATCCGAAGTCAGGGCTTCGCGATCGGCGTCGAGCAGGTGCAGGAGAGAGGCGGCCATGCCGGTCCTTTCGGTCAGGATCTGATGAACACGACGTTGCTCAGGGCCGGTGCGTCGTCGCGGTCGACGACGGTGGTGGTCACGAGCAGTCGGTCGCCATCCTCCCAGGCGCGCACCGCGAGGGTCTCACCGGGGAAGACGACCCCGGCGAAACTGACTCCGTAGTCGGCCACCGCGGCCACGTCACCGGAGAAGATCTCATCGACCACCGCGCGACAGACGCTGCCGTAGGTGCACAGTCCGTGCAGGATGGGGCGAGGAAAACCCGCGCCCTCGGCGAACGACGGGCTGCTGTGCAGTGGATTCCGGTCCCCGCACAGGCGGTACAGGAGGGCCTGCTGCGGCAGTGTCGGGACGGCGAGCTCGTGATCCGGTGCGCGATCGGGGATCTCGACGCGCGTCGAGGCCCCGCGTTCGCCGCCGAAGCCGCCCTCGCCCTTGGCGAAGATCGACGAGCGGGCCGTCCACAGCGGATCACCCGCGTCGTCGACGGTGACCGACTCCTGGATGACGACCGCCGCGGACCCCTTGTCCTGGACCTCGGCGATCCGCGTCCTGGTGGTCGCGGTGCCCGCCGCCGGCAGCGGCCGGTGCACGCGCACCTGCTGGGCGCCGTGGACGACCTTCGCCAGATCGATGTCGACGCCGGGGAACTCCACCTTCGGCGGTTCGGCGGCGTGGAAGGTCGCGGCGACCGTCGCGAACGACGGCAGCACCTTGGGGGCCACATCGTCGACGTACTCGAGTCCGACGGTGTTCATCGGGTCGGCCGCGCCGCCGACGGCGAGGTTGTACAGCGCCACCTCTCGCGGGGTCCACGAGAACGTGGTCTCGCCGAGGTCGGCGCCGACGGCGACTGAGGGATCGATGGGCATGGTGTCAGGCTCCCGCGTGCGTGGTGTCGGAGGACGAGTCGTCGGCGGCGGGCGGTCCGGTCGGCGCGTCGGCCTTGGCCTTGGCGTCGAGGGCGGCGAGGTAGCCGAAGACCATGGCCGGTCCGATGGTGGCGCCGGGGCCCGCGTAGGTGTGGCCCATCACCGGCGCGCTGGTGTTGCCGGAGGCGTACAGGCCGTCGATCGGGGTGCCGTCGGCGCGCAGGACGCGGCCGACGACGTCGGTGTCGACACCGCCCTTGGTGCCCAGGTCGCCCGGGACCATCTTGACCGCGTAGAACGGAGCCTTGTCGACGACGCCGAGGCTCGGGTTCGGCTTGTTGGTGATGTCGCCGTAGTAGTGGTCGTACGAGCTGTCGCCGCGGTGGAAGTCGGCGTCGGTGCCGCTGCGGGCGAAGCCGTTGAACCGCTCGGTCGTCGACGTCAGCGCATCGGCGGGCAGCCCGGTCTTCTCGGCGAGCTCGGCCAGCGATCCGGCCTTCACGACGACCCCCGACTTGAGCCAGCTCTTCGGCAGCGGCTGACGGGCGGTGACACCGGCGAACAGATAGCGGTTGCGGCACCGCTGGTCGAAGATCAGCCACGCCGGGATGTTCTCGCCCGGGCCCTCGCCCTGACCGAATTCACCGCCGTACATGTGGTGGACGGCCTCGACGTAGGGGAGCGACTCGTTCATGAACCGCTCACCGCGGGTGTTGACGATGAAGGTGCCGGGCACCGAACGCTCCGAGAGCGCGAACCACGGTCCCTTGGGCAGCGGGATGGTCGGTCCCCACCAGGCGTCGTCCATGAGCGAGGTCGACGCGCCGGCCTCGATCGCCGCATTGATGCCGTCGCCGGTGTTCGACGGTGCGCCGGTGGTCCAGTCGCTGCCGATCGGGGCGCGCTGGTACCGGGCGCGCATCTCGGCGTTGTGCTCGAAGCCGCCGGTGCCCAGGATCACGCCGTGTCGGGCGCGCAGCTCGACGGGACCGTCTCCGGTGTCGACGGTCACGCCCGTGACGCGACCGTCGTCGGTGAGCAGACCGGTGAGCGGGGTGTTGAGGCGGATGTCGACGCCGGCGTCGCGGCAGCCGAGCATGAGCTCGGCGGCCAGGGCCGCGCCCATCGCGATCATCTTCTTGCCGCGGGCGCGAGCCCAGAAGAAGCGCAGGGCCACCTTGGCCATGCGGAGCGGTCCGCGCCAGTGGCGGAGGCCGGTGTTGAGCCACCGGTAGTCGGACTGGAGGACCACCATGTTGAGGGGGGCCTTGGTGTACTGCGGGTGCAGGGTCTCCAGGTCGTCGCCGAGGCGGCGGGCGTCGAAGGGCCGCGGCTCCACGGAGCGTCCCATCGCGCGGCCGCCGGGTGCCTCGGGGTAGTAGTCCGAGTACCCCTTGACCCATTCGAGGTCGAGCGGCGCGTGCGCCATCAGATAGTCGAGCGCCTCGGGGCCGCGATCGAGGTAGGTGTCGATGCGGTCGGCGGGCGCGTGGTCGCCGATGATGGCGTGCGCGTAGCGGCGCGCCTCCTCCGGGGTGTCCTCGACGCCGTCGCGGCGCAGGATCGAGTTGTTCGGAATCCAGACGCCGCCGCCCGACCGCGAGGTGGATCCGCCCCAGTAGGGCGACTTCTCCACGAGGACGGTCCGGAGTCCCTGAGTGGCGGCGGTCAGCGCGGCGGCCAGGCCTGCTCCGCCGGCACCGACGACGACGACGTCGAATTCCTCGCTCATTGACTTCCCTTCGGGTCGGCGCGGCACGGGCGCGCACAGAAATAGAACACGTTTCAGTACACGATAAACTAGAACGCGTTCTCTCCGATAGGGGAGGCGGTCTCAGTCGCGGGGAATCAGCGACGGAACCGGTCCGCCAGCTGCGGATCGTCGAGGAACCACGGTCGGCCGGGGTCGGCGGCGGGCGTTCCGTCGACGTCGGGATCGTCCGGATCGACGGCCGCCGGGGCGGCGACGTCGGTCCGATCGTCGTCCGCGCGCAGCCGCGTGAACAGCAACATCAGGAAGGGCAGCCCCAACACGTCGCCGAGGATCCAGATGACACCGGCGCCGATGGTCTGGTCGAGACGGGCCGACGGTCCCCAGTCCCGCAGTCCGGCCTGCTCTGCGACGGCGCCGATGACGCCGCCCTGCCACAGGACCACACCGAGGACGCCGTCGCACAGGGTCTCCGCCGTCGCGATCAGCAGCGACAGGGCGGAATGCCGATGCCGCGGCACCGGGTCGATCTGCAGTCGCGTGTAGAAGTAGACGGCCCCGACGGCGACGATGATGATGCGCGTCACCGCATCGCCCGCCGCGGACTCGAGGACCGCCGGATACCAGGGCGTCAAGAACAGCAGCCACGGCAGCGCCAGCATCGCGGCCGACGTCGGCAGCGGTGAGAGCGCCGCCCGCACCGCTCGGTTGCGGGCCAGGCGCAGCAGTCGGCGCAGGGCGGGCCGATGCGATGCGATCACCGAGACCGGTCGGCCGACGGCGAGCAGGAATGCCGAGACCAGTGCCAGCAGCACGTAGTCGAGGCCGCGAACCCAGAACAGGGTGTCGCTGTAGACGGCGATGAATCCGTTCGACGCGTACCACCAGACGCCGCAACCGGCCACGAACAGGACGCGCGAGACCGCGCCGATCCCGCTCGCGCGGGCCGCCAGGAGGTAGCCGACGGTGATCGCGCCGATGACGACGGTGGTCAGCGGGTCGATCTGCCAGGAGGACAATGCGGTCGAGACGGTCAGTTCAGGTGCCACACCGGCGATGGTCGCATTGATGCCGATGAGAGTCCACCCGGCTGAACAGGGCGTATGAGCGTATCGCGGGCCGGTCGTCCGCGGCGGCTAAGACTCCTCTAAGTTGCGGCGGGGACACTGTCGGTTCGGGGTGGTCGGCAGGTGACGGTCGGGGGTTCGAGGAAGGAGCGCGGATGTCGCGTGAAGGCAGCGGACATCGTCGGCGCCCGACCGCCGGACAGGTCGCCCGCCATCGGGCGGCCGCCGGGGAGTACGTGCCGCGATGGGAGCTCGCCGAACCGCCGACCCCGACTCCCTCCTCCCGTCGACCCGCCCGCCGGCGACCCGATCGGTCGCGTCGCCGGTCGCCCGCCCTCATCGCGGCGCGCGTCGGCGCCGTCGTCGTCACCTGCGTCCTGATCGTCGTCACGGGCGTCGCATGGCTCGAGACCGACCGCCTCGTGTCGGGTTTCACCTCGTCGGGAGCATTGGGCGCCGACACGCCGCGTTCGAGCGGCGGCGCCGAGAACATCCTGCTCATCGGTCTGGACACCCGCAAGGATCTCGACGGGGACGATCTGCCCGCCGAAGTGCTCCGGCAACTGCACGCGGGTGACTCCAGTGTCGGCGGATACAACACCAACACGCTGATCCTCGTGCACGTGCCCGCCGACCGGAAGAACATCGTCGCCTTCTCGATCCCCCGTGACGATCTGGTCGACGTCGACGGCCTCGACGTCTCGAAGGCGAAGATCAAGGAGGCGTACGGGCGCAAGAAGGCTATGGTGACCGACCGGCTGATGGCCGAGGGTGTCACCGACCGCAAGGAGTTGGAGTCCCGCGGCCGCGAGGCGGGGCGCGCGCAGACCATCGAGACGGTGCGGAACCTGACCGGGGTGCCGATCGACCGCTTCGCCGAGGTGAGCCTGGGCGGCTTCTACGATCTGTCGAAGGCTCTCGGCGGCGTCACGGTGTGCCTCAAGCATGCGGTGTCCGACAGTTTCTCGGGCGCGAAGTTCCGGGCCGGAGAGCAGAAGCTGAACGCCCGGCAGTCGTTGGCCTTCGTCCGGCAGCGGCACGGCCTTCAGAACGGCGACCTCGACCGGACGCACCGTCAGCAGGCGTTCATGCTGTCGGCGCTCGGCCAGCTCAAGGAGGCGGGGACGTTCACCGATCTCGGGAAGATCAACGACCTGGTCGACGCCGCGCAGCGCAACGTCGTCCTCTCCGAGGGGTGGGACCTCGTCCGGTGGGCTCAGGAGATGGGGACCGTGCCCGGTCAGCGGATCACCTTCTCGACGCTCCCGGTGCTCCGGTACGGGATGTTCGACGGGCAGGACGTCAACATCATCGACCCCGAGGCGATCCGCGACAGGGTGCAGCGGGCGTTCGGCGTCAAGACCGGTCGCTCGGCGGCCTCATCGCGGTCGTCGTCGGCGCGGCCGACCGCACCGCGTTCCGCGCCGAGCGATTCGGCCGGCACGCCGCCGCCCGACGCCGGCACCACGGTCGTCAGCGGCAGCGACGTGCCCTGCGTCAACTGACAGCGTCAACCGACAGCGTCGACCCGGTCCGCACCGGGGCGGATCGACGAGCCCGCGGTGTTCGCGCTGCCGGAGGCAGATCCGCCCCCGGCAGATCGGGAAGCGTCGGCGACATCGCGGCCGCACCATGTGCATATGACAGAGAACTCACCAACTCGATTCACGCGAGATGACCGACAGGACCTGTACCGCCGACGGGTGGTGGTGCTCGATGGTCCCTTGGACGATGACAACGGAACACTTCTGGCGACGCAGGTTCTCGAGCTGGCGGCGGTGGACCACGACTCCGACATCTCGCTGTGGATTCACTCGCCCGGAGGGTCTGTGCCCGCCATGCTCGCAATTCGGGATGTCATGAGGGTTGTGCCGTGCGATGTGTCGACATTGGCGCTCGGCCTCGCCTGCAGCGCCGGCCAGTTCCTGCTCTCGGCGGGCGCGAAGGGAAAGCGGAGGGCGCTGCCGCATGCACGCATCCTCATGCATCAGGGGTCTGCCGGGATCGGCGGAACGGCTGCCGACGTCGAACTGCAAGCCGATGATCTGCGCTACACGCGAGACACCGTCCTCGGAATCACCGCGCAGGACACCGGACAGTCGCCCGAGCGGATCTTCACCGACTCGTTGCGTGATCGGTGGTACTCGGTCCCCGAGGCCATCGACTACGGCTTCATCGACGGTGTGGCTGACGACTTCGCCGACATCGTCCCGACCACCGTTCGCGCCGGATTCGGACGAACCGAGGAGCAGAGATGAGCTCGTACACGATCCCGTCGGTGGTGGAGGAGACCCGAACCGGAGAGCGCGTGACCGACGTCTACTCGCATCTGTTGTCGAATCGGATCATCTACCTCGGCACCTCGATCGACGCGGGGGTGGCGAACGCGATGGTCGCCCAACTGCTGTACCTCGAAGCGGACAGTCCCGATGCCGACATCGACCTCTATATCAATTGCGAGGGCGGGGACCCCGAGGCGATGCTCGGCGTGTACGACACCATGCAGTTCATTCGGCCCACCGTGGCCACGACGTGCATCGGTGAAGCGGTGTCGGTCGGTGCGGTTCTGCTGGCGGCCGGTTCTCCCGGGCGTCGGTCGGCGACCGCTCACTCTCGAATCGTGCTTCACCAGCCCGCAGCCGAAGGGCGAGGGACGATTCCCGACCTCATCATCCAGGCGGACGAATTGGTTCGAGTGCGTAGCGATATGGAGGCGATCCTGGAGCGACACACCGGGCGACCCCAGTCGTCGGTTCGAGCTGACACCGATCACACCAGGGTGTTCACGGCTGCGGAGGCCATCGACTACGGGCTGATCGACCGTATCGTCGAACCGCGGTCCTAGGCTGCCGACGCCAGCGCGATCGGACGTTCGTCGGGGCGCGTGGAGGTTGGGTTGCGAAGCCGTTCGCCGGCCGCGATGACGACATCGCCGACAGGCGTGTCCAGCGCCCCCGCGACGGCTTCGACGATTTCGCTCGACGGGTCCTTCCGGCCTCGTTCGATCTCCGAGAGGTACTGCGAGGACACACCGGCGCGTGCGGCGACGTCGGCGAGACGTTCGCCGCGGTTGCGGCGGAGTGTGCGCAGATGCGCGCCCAGTTCCTCTCTGAAGAGGTTCGACGACAGAAATGACACGCGAGCCATGACTTCAGATTAGGCGGGGGTCACTCTCCGAGCACCCCGTTCTGCTGTCGGCGGATCGACGAGCCCGCGTCACCAGTAGCCGTCGGGATCCTCGTCGGGCGATTCGCGGGGGACCATGCCTTCGGCGACGGCGTGATCGATGCTCGCCGAGAGGCGGGGGCACGTCGGCAGGAGTGCCGGGTTGCCGCCCTCGGAGCGGATCTCCGCGATCTCACTGCACTGGGCGAGGGCGGCGTCGTTCCACTGGACGCTCGTGTGGTGGGCGCTGGTCTTCTTGACCATCACGCGGGCGTGGCAGGTGCGGCACTCCACCTCGCTCAGACCGCCGGACAGGTAGTGTCGACGGTCGCGCGCGGTGGCGTGGGCGATGGCTTCCAGGCGGGCCGGGTCGCCGGTGTAGTCCGGTGCCTTGGCCCACCCCGATCCGCGGACGACGTCGCCGTCGGACCGCTCGTGCGCGTCGGCCATCAGACCCCGGCGTTCTCGGCGGCCGACTCCTGCGCAGCCTTCTCCTCCGCCTGGATGCGCAGGTTCTCCTCGATCTCGATGTTCCAGTTCTCGAGTGCCTTCGCCGTGTCGATCTCGTACTCGAAGCGGCCCGTCATCTCCTCGGTGACGTCGTCGACGTCGACGTAGAACTGCTCGTACCAGCGTCGCAGCTGGTAGACGGGGCCGTCCTCCTCCACGAGGAGCGGATTGTCGATCCGGGTCTTGTGCTTCCAGATCTCGACGTCCTGCATGAAGCCGATCTCGATGCCCTCGGTGATCTTCTTCGCCATCTTGTCGGCCTGCTCGGGGCTCAACCCCTCGGGGACCTTCGCCATGACGCCGAACATGAGGACGAAGGAGTTCGAGTCGATGGGGTAGTGGCAGTTGGTGAGGATGGTCTCGACCGCGTACTCGCCGTAGTACTGGACCATCGGGTTCAGCATGTAGGACGGGCCGTAGTAGGCGGCGATCGACTCGAGTCGGGTGTCGCCGTAGGCGCTGGAGATGCCGACGTCGGGGCGGCCGTGCGAGTTCATGTACTGCGCGGCGGTCTCGCCCTCGAAGACGTTCTTGAAATAGTCGGGCAGGGCGTAGTGCACGTAGAAGAAGTGCGCCATGTCGACGACGTTGTCGATGATCTCACGGCAGTTGGAGCCCTCGATGACCAGCTTGTTCCACGTCCACGCGGTCCACTCGTCGCTGCCGAACTCGGCGAGCTCGGGGATGATGACGTCCTCGGGCGGCGGGTTGCCCTCGGGGTCGTTGTAGATGAAGGCCTGACCGTTGCGGATCATGGTCGGCCACGCGCGGGTCTTGGCGAGCTTCGGATTGCGCTTGGCGTAGGGCACGCCGGCGCACCGGCCCTTGCCGTTCCACTGCCACCCGTGGAACGGGCAGGCGATGTTGTCGCCGCGCAGTTTGCCCTGGCTCAGGTCGGCGCCCATGTGGCGGCAGAACGCGTCGAGCACCTTGATGTCGCCGTTCGAGTCGGCCCACACGACGAGTTTGGTGCCGAAGATCTCCAGCGAGTGGGGTTTGCCGTCGCGGTACTCGTCGACGAGTCCGATGCAGTGCCAACCGCGCGCGAAGCGGGTGGGCGGGGTTCCGGTGTCGATCTCGCGGATGCCGCTGTCGGGTGCAGTCATCTTCCTCGCTCCTCCTGTCGGGTCTGTTGGATCAATAGTAGAACACGTTTCAAAACAGAATGAGAACGTGTTCTAATATTGGTGACAGTCGAGCCAAGACATCGAACAGGAGTGACCACATGGCAGCACAGCGGAGCGAAGCCGCACAGCAGGTTTTGGACAAGATCGACGCATTGCTGCCGGATCTCGCCCAGCGCGCACAATCGACAGAGGACGCACGTCGCATCCCCGCCGAGGTCGCCGACATGCTGCGGGACGCCGGCTTCTTCAAGCTTCTGCAGCCCGCGCAGTGGGGCGGCTACGAAACCGACCCGGTGACCTTCTACGAGGCCGTCCGCCGACTCGGCACGGCCTGCGGATCGACCGGATGGGTCGCCGGCATCGTCGGCGTCCACAACTGGCACCTCGCGCTGTTCACCCAGCAGGCGCAGGAAGACGTCTGGGGCGACGACCCGAACACCCGCATCTCGTCGTCGTACGCCCCGATGGGCATGGGCGAGGTCGTCGACGGCGGATACAAGGTCAACGGCTCCTGGGCCTGGTCCTCCGGCTGCGACATCGCCGACTGGGTGGTCGTCGGCGGACCCGTCATCAAGGACGGCAAGCCGGTCGACTTCGTCAGCTACCTGATCCCGCGCGGCGACTACACCATCAAGGACGTCTGGAACGTCGTCGGCCTGCGCGGCACCGGCTCCAACACCATCGAGGTCAAGGACGCTTTCGTCCCGACCCACCGGATGCTGAGCTTCCGCACCATGAGCATGGGGCAGGCGCCCGGCCTGGAGCAGAACACCGCGCCCGTCTACAAGATGCCGTGGGGCACCATCCACCCGTCGACCATCTCGACCCCGATCGTCGGCATGGCCTACGGCGCCTACGCCGCACACGTCGAGCACCAGGGCAAGCGCGTCCGCGCCGCCTACGCCGGCGAGAAGGCCAAGGACGACCCGTTCGCCAAGGTCCGCATCGCGCAGGCCGCCAGCGACATCGACGCCGCATGGCGTCAGCTGTCGGGCAACCTCCAGGCCGAGTACGACCTCATCGTCGCCGGCGAGGAGGTCCCGATGGAACTGCGCCTGGCCGCCCGCCGCGACCAGGTCCGCGCCACCGGCCGCGCCATCGACTCCATCGACCTGCTGTTCGAGAACTCCGGCGCGCACGCACTGGAGAACGGCACGCCGATCCAGCGGTTCTGGCGTGACGCCCACGCCGGCCGGGTGCACGCCGCCAACGACCCCGAGCGCGCCTACCAGGCGTTCGGCAACGGCGAGTTCGGCATCCCCATCGGCGACACGATGGTCTGATCCGCCCCACCCTCACGCGAACAGGAAGCAGATATGACTGAAGCGCCGAGCCCCATCCGCTCCCTCGGGTACATGCGGATCGACGCCACCGACATGGACGCGTGGCGCGAGTACGGGTTGAAGGTCCTCGGGATGGTGGAGGGGTCGGGGAACGTTCCCGGCGCCCTCTACCTCCGGATGGACGACTTCCCGGCTCGCCTCGTGATCGTCCCGTCAGACCGCGACCATCTGGCCTGCTCGGGCTGGGAGTGCGCGAACGCCGCGGGTCTGCAGGAGGTCCGCGACCGGCTGACCGCGGCCGGTGTGGAGTTCCGCGAGGGCACCGCCGAGGAGATCGCCGACCGTCGCGTCGACGAACTCGTCGTCTTCGCCGACCCCGACGGCAACGTGCTCGAGGCCTTCCACGGAGCGGCCCTGCAGCATCGGCGCGTCGTGAGCCCTTACGGACATCGGTTCGTCACCGGTGAACAGGGGCTCGGGCACGTCGTCCTCACGACGTCCGACGACGCCCGGTCGCTGGCGTTCTACCGCGACGTCCTGGGTTTCCGGCTCCGCGACTCGATGCGGTTGCCGCCGCAGATGGTCGGGCGCCCCGAGGACGGCGATCCGGCGTGGCTGCGGTTCTTCGGCTGCAACCCGCGGCATCACTCACTGGCGTTCCTGCCGATGCCGAACAGCACCGGCATCGTCCACCTCATGGTGGAGGTCGAGCACTCCGACGACGTCGGCCTGTGCCACGACCGGGCGCTGCGCAAGAAGGTCCCGATGTCGGCGACGCTCGGCCGGCACGTCAACGACCTGATGCTGTCGTTCTACATGAAGACGCCCGGCGGTTTCGACATCGAGTTCGGGTGCGAGGGCCGTCAGGTGGACGACGACGAGTGGATCGCGCGCGAGTCGACGGCCGTGAGCCTGTGGGGCCACGACTTCTCGATCGGGTTCAAGGGCTGATCGGCGATGGCATCGCTCGCACCGTATGGGACCTCGGACTTCGACTCCCGCCAGTTCCGGACCGCGATGGGCCAGTTCTGCACGGGCGTCACCGTGATCACGACGCTGAGCGACGAGGGCGCCCCGGTGGGCTTCGCCTGCCAGTCGTTCGCGGCGCTGTCGCTCGATCCGCCGCTGGTCGTGTTCTGTCCGATGAAGACGTCGCGGACCTGGCCGGTCATCGAAGCGCACGGCAAGTTCTGCGTCAACGTCCTCTCGAACCGGCAGCAGGATGTCAGCGCGACGTTCGGTGCGCCGGGGGCCGACAAGTTCAAGTCGATCTCATGGGATCCGTCGCCGGCCGGGCTGCCGGTGCTGCGGCACAGCCTCACCTGGGTGGAGTGTGAGGTTCAGCAGGTCGTCGAGGGCGGCGACCACTGGATCGTCATCGGGAAGGCCCTCACCCTCGGCGAGGTGTTGCAGGACAAGCCGCTGCTGTTCTACCGGGGCGGCTATCTGTCGACCGAGAATCCGCGGGTGACTCCGGCGCGCGCCGAACTCGACAACTTCCTGACGTGGAACGGCGAGGACACGTGGCTGTGACCGGGGGCGACTCGGCGGCCGCGGGCACGCCGTCGGCCGTCACCCGCCCGTTCACCGAGGCGATCGAGGCCGCCGAGGCCCTGATCGCCTCGGCCGAGTTCATCGAGACCGACGCCGATCTGGCCGAGGGACTCGACTATCTGGCGGGCGGGATCTCCTCGATCCTGCAGTTGGCCCGGGCCCACGATCCGCGTCACCCGTACTTCGTGACGTCCACCGGGCCGTACTCGAAGATGGGCCTGGACAATCCGGACACGATCTACTACCACGCGACCGTCGACGCCGCCGGCACCTACGTGGTGCGCGGGGTCCGCGGGACGACGGCGGACCTGAGCTTCCAGGTGCTGCGGGGCGATTACACGCCCACCGACGTGCCCGGCGGCGACGACGCCTTCGACGACCGGCGCATCCCGATCGCCGACGACGGGTCGTTCGAGATCACCTTCGGGCCCGCGGACGGCGCCACTGGTGGGGACGACTACTTCGTCCTCGGCGAGGGGGCGTCGATGCTCGCGGTCCGCGAGGTGTACGGCGACTGGGGGGCGCAGCGCGGACGGGTGACGATCGAGCGGACCGACACCGTCGGCACCGCACCGGTGGAGCCGGGGTCGGAGCGGATCGCCAAGCGGTACGCGATCGCCGGGAAGATGCTCCTGGCGCGCGTCCACACGTGGTTCAACTTCCCCAAGTGGTTCTACCTCGACGAACCGGTCAACACCTTCACGGCGCCGCGCACCACGCCGGGCGGACTGTCGACTCAGTACTCGTCCGTGGGGCATTTCGATCTGCCTCCGGGGCGGTCGATGGTCGTCACCGTCCCGAAGTCCGACGCCCCCTACCAGGGGTTTCAGCTCGGCAGCATGTGGTACATCTCGCTGGACTATGTGAACCGTCAGACGTCGCTGAACTCGGCGCAGGCGCAGGTGGATCCCGACGGCATGATCCGCATGGTGATCTCCGCGACCGATCCGGGCGTCGCCAACTGGATCGAGACGACCGGTCGCCGCCGCGGCATCCTGCAGTTCCGCTGGCAGCGCACCGACGGGCCGATCGGAGTGGACCTCGGGCCCGTCGCCGAGGTGGTCGACGACGCCGACGTGCGCTCGCGACTGCCGTTCGCCGACGTCAACGCCATCGATGCCGACGGATGGGCGGCGCGGATCGCCGATCGACAGCGGGCGTTCGCGCAGCGAATGCTCGGGTGAGGAGAGACGATGACCGGACTGCTCGACGGAAAGGTGGTCGTCGTCTCCGGCGTCGGCCCGGGACTCGGCCGGGCGCTGTGCGTGCGGGCCGCCGGGCACGGTGCCACGGTGGTGCTCGCCGCCCGGACGGAGTCGCGTCTGCGTGACGTGGCCGGGGAGGTGGAGGAGGCCGGCGGACGCGCGGTCGTCGTCCCCACCGACATCACCGACGATGACGCCGTCGCCGATCTCGTGGCGACCACGGTGGAGCAGTGCGGCCGGGTCGACACCCTCATCAACAACGCGTTCGCCGTCCCGTCGATGAAACCGTTGGGGCGCACCGACTTCGACGCCATCGGCAGCAGCCTCGATCTGACGGTGCTCGGTACGCTCCGAGTCATCAGGGCGTTCACTCCGGCGCTGGCGGAGTCGGCCGGGTCCATCGTGACGATCAACTCGATGGTGATCCGGCATTCCGAGCCGCGATACGGCAGCTACAAGATCGCCAAGTCCGCGTTGCTGGCGATGTCGCAGACCCTCGCCACGGAACTCGGTGAACGGGGCGTGCGGGTCAACTCGGTGGCGCCCGGATACATCTGGGACGACCAGCTCAAGTGGTATTTCGGCCAGATCGCGGAGAAGTACGGGATCACCGCCGAGCAGGTGTACGAGCAGACCGCCGCCAAGAGCGACCTCAAACGGCTGCCCGAGCCGGACGAGATCGCCGACGCCGCCGTCTTCCTGGCCTCCGACATGGCGCGGTCGATCACCGGGCACACGCTCGACGTGAACTGTGGGGAATACCATGACTGATCGCGACGTCCGGACGACCGTCGGGCACATCGACGAGCTGCACGAGTCGGCCGCCCGGACCGTCGGTCTCGACGACTTCGGTGCCGACGACTACCGCGAGGGTCTCGACGTGCTGCTCGCATCGTATGCCGAGACGGCCGAGCTGGAGCCGTTGGGCAGCAAGATGTTCCGATACTTCGTCAAGGGTGCGCTGATCGCGCGACTGCTGAGCGAGGCCGGCTGGAAGAACACTCCGGGGACCGACGGCGTGCCGATCGAGCGTCCCGTGTTCGTGACCGGTCTCCCGCGAACGGGGACCACCGCGCTGCATCGGCTGCTCGCCGCCGATCCCGCCCATCAGGGGCTCGAGATGTGGCTGACCGAGTTTCCGCAGCCGCGTCCGCCGCGCGACCTGTGGGACGCCAACCCGGTGTTCCGCCGGATCGACGACGGACTCTCGCAGCATCGGGTCGAGAACCCCGAGTTCATGGGCCTGCACTACATGGGCGCGGCGGAGGTCGAGGAGTGCTGGCAGCTGCTGCGGCAGTCGCTGATGTCGATCTCGTACGAGACGCTCGCGCACATCCCCGCGTACTCCGAGTGGCTGGCCGCGCGGGACTGGACTCCCGCGTACCGCCGCCACAAGCGCAACCTGCAGCTGATCGGCTCGAACGACGTCGACCGGCGCTGGGTGCTCAAGAACCCGAGTCACCTGTTCGCGCTCGACGCGATCATGGAGGTGTATCCGGACGCGATCATCGTGCAGACGCACCGCGCGCCGGAGACCATCATCGGCTCCATGTGCAGTCTCGCCGAACACGCCACCGAGGGGTATTCACGCGCCTTCACCCCGGACCGGATCGGCCGGACGCAGCTCGACCTGTGGTCACGGGGTCTGCGCGACTTCTCCGCGGCGCGGCGTCGATACGATCCCGCCCAGTTCGTCGACATCGACTTCGCCGATCTGCGGGCCGATCCGTTCGGGGCGGTGGCGCGGGTGTACGAGGCGGCGGGAGCGGAGCTGACCGATGAGGCGCGAGGCGCGATGACCGCGCTCGACGCGGAGTCGAGGTCGGGTGACCGCCGTCCGCAGCACACGTACGCGCTCGAGGACTACGGGTTGGACGCCGAGCGGGTTCGCGCCGCCTTCGACCTCGCGTAGATTCCGGCTCCCGGGTCGGGCCCGGTCACAGTGCGTGCTCGCGCAGAAACGTCTCGATGGCGGCCGCGAAGACCGCGTTGTCGTCGCCGGCGACCATGTGTCCGGCGGAACTGACGTCGGCCACCGTCGTGTGGGGGATCAGTTCTCGGGTCCGGGCGATGCCGCGATCGCTGACGACGTCGGAGCGGCCGCCGCGGATCACGAGGGTCGGCGCCGTGACCCGCCGCGCGGCGGCGGCGAGCCGGCCGGGGTCGGTGAGGCTGCGCGGCTCGTCGGAGTCGCCGTGCAGGAACGCCGGATCCCAGTGCCAGTACCAGCGCCCGTCGTCGCGGAGGCGGACGTTCTTGCGGAGGCCGTCGAGACTCGACGGTCTGCGGCGTGCCGGGTTGTAGGCGGCGACGGCGTCGGCCACCTCGTCGAGGGAGTCGAACCCGCCGATGTGGGACGACATGAACTGTTTGATCCTGTCGACGCCGGCGGGCTCCACGTCGACCACCACGTCGACGAGGACGAGGGCCGCGATCGATCCCGGGTCCTCACCGCAGACCGACAGTCCGGTGATCCCGCCCAGGGACGCGCCGATCAGGATCGGCGGTTCGCCGATGGCGGTGAGGACGGCGCGCAGGTCGCCGGTGAAGTCGTCGAGACCGTAGTCGCCGTCGGGGGACCAGCCGGAGTCGCCGTGGCCGCGGGAGTCGAGGGTGTAGGCGCGGCGACCTCCGGCGGCGAGCCCGGCGGCGGTGGCGTCCCAGGAGTGGCGGGTCTGGCCGCCGCCGTGCAGCAGGAGGATCGGTGCGGTCCGGGTGCCCTCGGCGTTCCGGGTGCCCTCGGCGTTCCGGGTGTCCTCGGGGGTCGGGGCGTGCGGTGACCAGAGGTCCCCTCGGAGGGTGATGCCGGCGGACGCGACGGAGAACGGTTGGGGGTGCGGGGTCGTCACTGGTTCCCTTTCACGCGGGGTGTGTTGTCACGCGGTGATCCCGTGGGTCACGATCGCGGCGAGTTCGCGGTAGGCGTCGGCGTCGTCGAGGCCGGTCTCGGTGCGGACTGCTCCCTGTTGGATGCGGACCATCGCGGTCGCGACGAGGTCGGCGGCGAATGCGGCGTGCACGTCGCGGAACCATCCCGAGGCGACGCCGTCGTCGATCAGCTCCTGTACGCGGCGCATCGCGACGGCCGTGTTCTGTTCGTACACCTCGCGGGCGGGGGCGAAGTCGGCGAGGTCGGTGAGGAATTGTTCGGAGGCCGGGGTGAGGGCGTCGCCGACGGCCGAGAGATAGGCGCTGATGCGGTCGCGGGGCTGTTCGGCGGCGGCGACGGCGGCCTCGACGTCGGCGGTCGCGCCGCGGAAGAAGTGGACGGTGACCGCGCGCACCAGGTCGCCTTTGCTGGTGGCCAGTGCGTACAGCGTCGATTTGGAGCAGCGGAGCCGCGCGGCGAGTGCGTCGAGGGTGAAGTGGGCGAAGCCTTCGGCGAGGAACATCGCGAGCAGTTCGTCGAACAGCTGGGAGCGGCGCCGGGTGGCGAAGTCGGGCCCGGTCGACGTGGTCATGGGTTCGACTCTACCCCGGACAGTACTGGAGTGGCTCTTGTAGTACCGGTCGGGCAACAGTACTCTGGCGATGGAATCAGTACTGTTTGCACAGCGAGGAGAACCCCGTGGCCGTCGACCGCCTGCTCCCGACTTCGGAAGCCCGCGACCTGATCGAGCTGACCCGCGACATCGCCGACAAGGTCCTCGACCCGATCGTCGACGAGCACGAGAAGAACGAGACCTACCCGGAGGGCGTCTTCGCGACCCTCGGCGAGGCGGGGCTGTTGAGTCTCCCGTACCCCGAGGAGTGGGGCGGCGGCGGTCAGCCCTACGAGGTGTATCTGCAGGTGCTCGAGGAGATCGCCGCACGGTGGGCGGCGGTCGGTGTCGCGGTCAGCGTGCACAGCCTCGCCTGCCATCCGCTGATGGCCTTCGGCACCCGCGAGCAGCAGGAGCGGTGGCTTCCGGACATGCTCGGCGGACAGACGATCGGGGCGTACAGCCTCTCCGAGGCGCAGGCCGGCTCCGATGCCGCAGCCCTCGCGTGCAAGGCGGAGCCGGTCGACGACGGCTACCGGGTCACCGGATCGAAGGCGTGGATCACCCACGGCGGCATCGCCGACTTCTACAACCTCTTCGCGCGCACGGGCGAGGGCTCGAAGGGCATCTCGTGCTTCCTGGTCGACAAGGACACCGAGGGGCTGTCGTTCGGGAGACCCGAGGAGAAGATGGGCCTGGCCGCCGTCCCCACGACCGCGGCGCACTACGACGGCGCCGTGGTCCCCGCCGACCGTCGGATCGGCGCCGAGGGGCAGGGGTTGCAGATCGCGTTCAGCGCCCTCGACTCCGGCCGTCTCGGCATCGCCGCCGTCGCGACCGGCATCGCCCAGGCCGCGCTCGACGAGGCGGTCCGGTACGCGCAGGAGCGCAGTGCGTTCGGCCGCAAGATCATCGACCACCAGGGGCTCGGCTTCGTGCTCGCCGACATGGCCGCGGCCGTCGACTCGGCGCGTGCGACCTACCTCGACGCCGCTCGTCGGCGCGACGCCGGACAGCCCTACTCGCGCAACGCCTCGGTGGCCAAGCTGGTGGCGACCGACGCCGCGATGAAGGTCACCACCGACGCCGTCCAGGTGTTCGGCGGTTACGGTTACACCCGCGACTTCCGGGTGGAGCGGTTCATGCGCGAGGCCAAGATCACCCAGATCTTCGAGGGCACCAACCAGATCCAACGCCTGGTGATCAGCCGCTCGCTCGCCCGGTGACGGCTGGGGCCGCACCCCGTCAGGTCAGGCCGAGGCTCTCGGCGAGGGTCTCGGCGGTGAAGCCCACGGCCGCGCTCCACTCGACGGGGAGGAACTCGCGGCGCTCGGAGCTGTAGTGGTTGGCCAGGCCGGTCATCGTCGACCACAGCAGCGTCATGGCCTTCGCGACGTCGCCGCGGTAGCCGAATCGGGTGAGGGTGCCGGCGAGACTGGTGACCATGCGCGCCGTGGCGGCGCGAAGATGCTCGGCGACGTCCGACTGGACGGCCGACGCATCGGTCACGAGCGACAGCGCATCGAACTGCCGACCGAACGTCGCGTAGCCGTCGCGGTAGGCGTCGGCCGTGACGATGAAGGCGGCGGCGGCGGTCGGCGCGGCGGCGACCGCACGCTCGAGGTCGGGCAGCATGCGGTCGAGTCGCTGGGCGAAGACCGCGATGAACAGCGACTCCTTGGTGGAGTAATAGGTGTAGACGGTCCCGAGCGAGATGCCGGCGCCGGCTGCGACATCGCGCATGCGCAGGGCGTCGTAGCCGCCCGACACGATCAGGTCTTCGCCTGCGCGGAGGATGTCGAGGCGGCGCTGTTCGCGATCGCCCCACCGGGTGCCGTGGGCGTCCGGTGGCGGGGCGCTGCTGTTGCTGCTGCTGTCGGTCACGACTCCAATGTTCCCGGTCACGACGCCATTGTTCCCGGTCACCCTCGTGCTCGGTCGTATTGGACGGCATCGTGAGCGCACACCAACCGCACCGTATCGGACGCGTGGTCGTGCAGATCCGCCAGGCGGCGCCGGGTCTGTCGGGCGATGCGCGGATGCCGAGCCGATGCCGCCTGTGCGAACCGCATCGTCATCGCCACCCCGCCGCCTGAGACCCCGCCGCGGTGATAGAAGGCGTCGCCGCAGTGGAGGAGCCAGCCGTCGCCGTCGCGCACCGCGACACCCATGTGACCGGAGGTGTGGCCGGGGAGGGTCACGAAGGCGAGATCGTCACCGTGCGTCGCGAGGGTCGTGGCCGGCAGGCCGAACCAGCTGTCCGGAAACCGGTCGTAGGACTGCACGTGGGCCGGGCGCGTGGATCGGCGCCAGGGGCGGTACCGCACGGCGGGGGAGGGGCCCGGCTGCGCGTCGGCGTCGGCCAGCTCCCGGGCGTTGACGTGCAGCCGGGCCGCGGGGAAGTCGTCGATGCCGCCGGAGTGATCGGAGTCGAGGTGGGTCATCACGATGTCGGTGACGTCGCGGGGCTCGAACCCGAGCGCGGCGATCTGAGCGATCGCGGTCTCGGACTCGTCGAGGTCCGGTCGGACCGCGGTGATCAGCGATCTGCCGAGGCGACCGCGGGGATCGGCGACGTCCCGGAGTCCGAATCCCGTGTCGACGAGCGTCAGGCCGTCGTCGGACTCGAGGAGCAGAACGTGGCAGACCATGGCGGCGGTGCCGATCGGTCGCAGTGTTCCGCAGTTGAGGTGGCGGATCCTCATCGGCGTTCCTCGTCGCGGCCGAACTGGAGGTCGAAGAAGGCGAAGACGCGGTCCCACGCATCGGTCGATGCCGCGTCGTCGTAGGCGAATCCCATCACCCGCAGCAGGGCGGGCGGGATGCGATCGTCCATCTGGTTGGCGAAGCTGTGTCCGACGCCGGGGTAGGTCTTGGTGTCGTGTTCGACGCCGTGCCGGTCGAGCGCCTTCGTGAGGCGCTTCTCTCCGCGCGGCAGGATCGGGTCGCGGGCGCCGAACGATGCGACGACCGGGCACATGTCGGGGCCGGCGAAGCCGTGTGTGAGGACCGAGCCGTAGAACGGCGCCGCGGCCGCATACGTCCGGTCCGCGACGAGCAGTGCGAAGCCGCCGCCCATGCAGAATCCGGTGACGGCCACCCTGCCGGTGCATTCGGGCAGGTCGGCGAGCGTCGCGCGCGCCTGCTCGATGACCTCGAAGGCGCGGCCGCGGCGAGTGGCGAGTGAGGTCAACGCCGACACGACGCACGCCGCGGGGCGGCGTGCGCCCACGGTGAACAGCAGTGGCGCGAACGCCACGTAGCCGCGGTCGGCGATGATCCGCAGGTTCCGCTCGATGTCCACCTCGCTGCCGGTGATGTCGTGAATCACCAGGACGCCGGGTCGGGGGCCGTCGATGCCGGACGGCACGGCGACGAGGGCCTCGAAGGTGTCGTTCCCCGAGTTCACGACGGTCTTGGTGACGGTGATTCCGGTGTCGTCGGTGTGGGCGGGCGTCATGGCTTCTCCTCAGTCGATCGAATGGCTGGGCCTGATCGAATGGCTGGGCCCGTTCGAATCGAGGGGGCGGTCAGGGTGAGGGGGAGTCGCAGCGGGATACGGTGCGAGGACAACAGGTGGACGCCGTCGCGGGCCGCCAGTCTCCGGAGGGTCGCGAGGGTCTGGCGGTGCGCGGCCCGGTCGGTGGCGGTGAACCGCTCGTACAGTCCGAGTGGGAACGCTGCGGACAGGCCGCTGACCGGATCGCGGTAGCCGGCGTCGCCGGTGTGCAGCAGCCAGTTCCCGTCGTCGAGCAGGACCGCCACACCGCAGTGTCCCGCGGTGTGTCCGGGTAGAGGGACCAGGACGATCCCCTCGGAGATCTCGGTGCAGTCGGCGACGCCGAACCAGGACGATCCGCCGGTGTGCGGCCGCCAGCGGGGGCCGTGGGCGAAGAAGCGGGTGCGATACGACAGGCGGGTACGCGGCGATGCCCGCTCGGTCGCGTCGGCGAGTTCGATGGCGGACACGTGGATCGTCGCCTCCGGGAAGTCGGCGATCCCGGCGGCGTGTTCGCTGTGCAGATGCGTCACCACGATGTCGGTCAGTCGGTCGGGCGACAGTCCGACGGAGGCGAGGCGACCGACGAGCGCCGCGTCGGGTCGGGGCGGCAGGCGGAGGAACCGGGCCTCGAATCCGATCGGGGACGGATCGTGGAAGACCTCCACCGGGTAGCCGGCGTCGACGGCGGTCACCCGGTCGTCGTCGACCACCACCAGCGCCTGGGTGGGCACGTCGCCGCCGAGGGGTGGACGCAGTGGGGCCACGTCGAAGATGTGGACAGTTCGCATGGGGATCCGAGTTCTCACGAGGAAGCTATGAACAATGTTCAATTTGTGTTGAGATCAGCGTGCGATGTCCGGTGGGGATTGTCAACCCCACCGGCGATGAGGGGCCTTGACCTTGTGGTTTGAGGTCGGAGACCTGCGATTCGATCGTCCACGATTAAGAGTTCGGTTGACCGTAATATTTACGATGGGCTAGCCTCACCACGTGCTGAGGAGGAGTCGAACAAAGATCTACGCGGGATCGGCAGGACTGCTGGGTCCCGCATTCGTCGCCGCAATCGCATACGTCGACCCGGGAAACGTCGCCGCGAACATCACCGCGGGCGCCAAATACGGGTACCTGCTGGTGTGGGTGCTGGTCATCGCCAACGCGATGGCGGTCATGGTGCAGTATCAGTCCGCGAAGATCGGCGTGGTCACCGGCAGCACGTTCCCGCAGCTGCTCGGTCGACGACTGTCGCGGCGCTCGCGACTCCTGTTCTGGGGACAGGCCGAACTGGTGGCCGGTGCCACCGACATCGCCGAGGTCATCGGCGGTGCGATCGCCCTGAACCTGCTGTTCGGTCTGCCCCTGCCGCTCGGCGGCCTGATCGTCGGGGCGGTGTCGATGATCCTCCTGGTCACCGCCGACCGACGTCGGCAACGCCAGTTCGAGACGGTCATCGTCGCACTCCTCGCCGTCATCGTCATCGGCTTCCTCGCCGGGCTCGCGGTGAGCCCGCCGGACGCCGGCGGCGTCATGAGCGGCCTCGTCCCGCGGCTCGCGGGAACCGAGACGGTCCTGCTGGCCGCCTCCATGCTGGGCGCCACCGTCATGCCGCACGCGATCTACCTGCACTCCTCGCTGGTCGTCGACCGCCACGGCGACGCCGGATCGCACGCCGGCGGCGAGCGGCGCACCCGCAGGCTGCTGGCCGCCACCCGGTGGGACGTGGTGATCGCACTCGTCGTCGCGGGGACGGTCAACATCGCACTGCTCGTCCTGGCCGCGGCCAACCTCCCCGGCCGCGACGGCACCGACACCATCGAAGGGGCGCACGCCGCCGTCCGCGACGCGCTCGGACCCGTCGTCGCCGTCGCGTTCGCCGTGGGTCTGCTGGCCTCCGGCATCGCGTCGACGTCGGTGGGCTCGTATGCGGGCGGCGCGATCATGGAGGGACTGCTGACGAAGCGGTACCCGATGATCGTCCGCCGAGCGGTGACGCTCGTGCCCGCGATCATCGTCCTGGCGGTCGGCGTGGACCCGACGATGGCTCTGATCATCTCGCAGGTGGTGCTGAGCTTCGGTATCCCGTTCGCCGTGATTCCGCTGCGTCGCTACACCGCGGACTCCGCGGTCATGGGACGATTCGCCGACGGACGGCCCCTGCAGTGGGCGTCCGCGGCGGCGGCCGTCGCCATCGTGGTGCTCAACGTGGTCCTGATCGCGTTGACCTTCGCCGGCCACCAGTGACGGCGGAGCCCGTCAGGCGTCGAGGTCGACGAGCGCGAGCGAGCGGTGCGGCTGTCCGAACAGCTGGGCGTCGGCCTGTGCGCGCTTGAAATGCAGCCCGATGTCGTGCTCCCAGGTGATCCCGATGCCGCCGTGCAGCTGGACGGCCTGACCGGTCACCGACATGTAGCCCTCGGAGCAATAGGTGTGGGCGGCCGCGGCGAGCTCACCGGCGTCGTCGGATCCGGCGACCACGGCGTCGACGGCGGCGGTCGAGATCGACGTCATCGCCTCCACGAGCACGAACATGTCGGCCATCGCGTGCTTGAGCGCCTGGAAGGAGCCGATCGGCCGACCGAACTGCTTACGCGCCGCGGTGTGCTCCACGGTCAACTCCAGCGCGCGTGCCGCGCCGCCCGTCTGCTCGGCCGACAGCAGAGCCCACGCGAGCGTCCGGACACGGTCGGCGATGTCGGGCGGCGACGTGATGGTGGTCGACGGCACCTCGTCGAAACTGACGCGGGCCAGCGCGCGTGTCGGGTCGAGGAGCGGCAGCGCCGTCATGGTGACCCCGGCGGTCGCCGCATCCACCTCGTGCAGGGTCAGCGGGGCGTCCGGATCACCGGCGCGCCCGGCGAGCACCAGGAACACGTCGGCCGATTCGCCGTCGAGGACGTACTCGGCGGTCCCCGTCAGCAGGCCGGCCTCCGCCGACACCCCCGACTGCTCCCAGCCCCGCGGGCCCGCCCAGCACAGGGCGCCGATCCGCTCGCCGGACGCGAGGGGGCCGAGCAGACGGGCGGCGGCCTCCCGGTCGCCGGCGGCGAGGACGGCCCCCGCGGCGAGGACGGCCGAGGAGAACACCGGCACCGGCGCCAGGGCGGCGCCGACCTCGCGGACCGCCAGCGCAGTCTCGGCGAACGTGGCGCCGGCGCCGTCGAACTCCTCGTCGACGGCGAGGGCGGCGACACCGATCTCGGTGCACAGCGTCTCCCACAGCGGGCGGTCGATGCGGCCCGGCCGGGTGATCGCGGCCCTGACGGCGGTGGAATCCGACCGCCGACGCAACAGGTCGCGAATCGATTCGGCGAGGGCCGCGCGATCCTCGGCCCCGATGGTCTCCGATGCGGTCACAGGGTCTCCAGGATCCGGGCCCGGTGCCGGGCTGGTGTGCCCCACGCGGACACCAGCGCGCGGGTCTTCGTCAGATACAGCGACAGATCGTGCTCGGCGGTGTAGCCGATGGCACCGAGGACCTGGAGGCTCCGGCGGGCCGCGAAGTACGCGGCATCGGCGGCCGCGACCTTCGCGGCGGCCACATCGCGGGCCACGTCGACGTCGGTGCCCAGGGTGTTGCCGTCGATTCCGACGGCGGCGCCGTGCACCAGCGGGCGAGCCATCTCGATCCCGATCACGACGTCGGCCAGATGGTGCTTCACCGCCTGGTAGGAGCCGATCGCCCGACCGAACTGCTTGCGCGACTTCGCGTACTCGGCGGTGAGGTCGAGCATCGCCGCACCGAGCCCGATGAGCTCCGCCGCCGTGGCCAGGGCGCCCAACCGCGCGACAGCGGTCTCGTCGACCGACCCGAGGGGGGCGGTGGCCGAGACGTCGGCGACCATGCGGGTGGGATCCACCGAGGGACGCTCGGCGTCCACCGCGGCCGACGACAGGGTGCCGTCGCGCAGCAGGTAGACGTCCGCGTCGGCGGGGGCCGCGGCCCGGTACGCGGTGTCGGCGGCGGCGAGAGTCGCCGGTCGGCCCGCGAGGAGGGCGTCGACGGCGTCGCGGGCACCCGCGGCGGCGAGGGCGGCGGGGACGGCCGCGAAGGTCTCGGCCACCGGTCCCGGGAGTGCGCAGCGACCGATCTGCTCCAGGGCGACCACCATCTCGGTGGCGCCGGCGCCCGATCCGCCGAGATCGTCGCCGACCAGGAGACCGGTGATCCCGGCCTCGGCGAGCCGACGGTAGACGGTCAGCGCGGGGGCGCGATCGCCCTCGCTCCAGGCGCGGGCGACCGCGGGGCCGCCCGCCCGCTCGCCGACGGCGGCGACGGTCGCGGCCAGATCGGTGTGGATGTCGTTGAGGAGGAAGTCCATGGCTTATCGGTCTCCGCGGGGCAGGCCGAGGAGTCGCTCGGCGATCACATTGCGTTGAATCTCGTTGGTGCCGGCGTAGATCGGACCCGACAGGGAGAACAGGTAGCCGTCCATCCAGGGGTCGTCGAGTTCGGCGTCGAGACCGCGCAGGTCCAGGGCCGTCTCGTGGGCGGCGATGTCCCACTGCGACCAGAACACCTTGTTGATGGACGACTCCATCCCGAGCTGTCCGCCCGCGGCCAGACGGCTCACGGTCTGGTACGTGGACAGCTCGTAGGCGCGCGCGCCGATCCAGGCGTCGACGACCCCCTTGTCGGTGGCGGCGGTCGACGGCGCGTCGGCGCCCCGGTCGTGCCACAGCGTCAGGAGCCGGTCGGTGGCGGCCAGGAAGCGGCCCGGTGACCGCAGTGACAGTCCGCGCTCGTTCGCGGCGGTGCTCATCGCGACCTTCCAGCCGTTGTCGACGTCGCCGATCACCCCCGACGCGCCGGGGTCGGCGGGATCGTCGGGAACGAAGACGTTCTCCAGGAACAGCTCGGCGAAGCCGGGTTCGCCGTCGAGTTGAGCGATCGGGCGGACCGTCACGCCCTCGGCCCGCAGGTCGAACATGAAGTAGGTGAGGCCGCGGTGACGACTCTGCTCGGGGTCGGTGCGGAACAGCCCGAAGCCGCAGTCGGCGAAGCTGGACCGGGAACTCCACGTCTTCTGACCGTTGAGGAGCCAGCCGCCGTCGGTGCGGGTGGCGGTCGACCGCAGGGAGGCGAGGTCGGAGCCGGCCTCGGGTTCACTCCACGCCTGACCCCAGATGTCGTCGGCGCGGGCCATCCGCCCCATGATGCGGGCGAGCTGTTCGGGCTTCGCGTGCTCGAAGAGCGTGGGGGCCAGCAGGAAGATGCCGTTCTGGCTGACGCGTCCCGGAGCGCCCGAACGGTAGTACTCCTCCTCGAAGATCAGCCAGTGCAGCAGCGGCTCGTCGCGGCCGCCGAACTCCTCGGGCCAGCTGACCACGGACATGCGGTCGGCGGCCATCTCGGCCTCCCACGCGCGGTGCGCTTCGAATCCCTCGGCGGTGTCCATGGACGGCAGCGGTGTCGCGGGGACGTGCTCGGTGAGCCACTGCCGGACCTCGGCACGGAACGCGAGGGCGGCGTCGTCGAACAACAGATCCATCAGGCCGTGCCCTCCTGTGCGGCATTCTTCTGTTCGGCGTTCTTCTGTGCGGCGTTCTTCATGCTCTTGGCGTCCATGCCGCCGAGCGAGTCGCCGGAGTCGGCGTCGTTCGCGGCGTGAGCGAAGTGATGCCAGCCGAACACCGAGTCCATCGCGTTGCGCATGCCCATCTGGTCCTCGCAGATGTTGACGGCCTTCTTCGAGAGGAAGAGCCCCTGCATCGGCATCTCGGTCATCTGCGCGCAGATCTCGTCGACCTTCGCGTCCAACTCCGCGCGACCGACGACGTGGTTGACCATGCCCCAGTCGAGTGCCTGCGCCGCGGTGAAGCGTCGGCCGGTGAACAGGATCTCCTTGGCCCGCCGCGCACCGAGGACGTAGGCGTGGGCGAAGTATTCGACGCCGGGGATGCCCATGCGGGCGACGGGGTCGGAGAAGAACGCGTCATCGGAGGCGACGATGAAGTCGGCCGACCAGGCCAGCATGAGTCCACCGGCGATGCAGGCGCCGTGGACCTGGGCGATCATCGGCTTCGGGATGTCGCGCCAGCGGCGGCACATCCCCATGTAGACCTCCATCTCGCGGGCGAGACGCTGGTTGCTGTCGAGGGGCTCGTCGTCGCCGCGGGTGTGATCCCAGTGCAGGGTGGCCGTGTTCTCGTAGTAGGTGTTGAAGTCGCGTTCGGGGGTGCCGATGTCGTGACCGGCCGAGAAGTGCTTGCCGTTGGCGCGCAGCACGATCACCTTGACCGCGGAGTCGTCGACGGCGCGGCGGAACGCGGCGTCGAGCGAATACGTCATCACCGAGTTCTGCGCGTTGCGGTAGTCGGGCCGATTGAGGGTCACGTACGCGACGGCTCCGTCGGGTCCGCCGGTCTCGTAGGCGACCGGTGAGGTGTCGGGGCCGAGGTCGTCGGGGCCCAGGGGAGGCGGGATGACGGCGTTGCTCATACCTCGAGACTAACCTAGCAAGTGCTTGGTTGGTAGGTCGGCATGCCGACCGCCGCACGGATACGGCGGGTCGGAGCCCCCTACCGACGCGCGAGGATCATCCCGATCGGCGCACTCACCGCCAACACGACCAGCACGGCCAGATAGGCGTACGCCGCGACCCGCCGCGACGCCGCCAGTCCGCGACCCACCCACGCGGTGCCCAACAGGACGACGAGCAGGAGCACCGCCCCGACGTCGACCGCCGCGGGGGAGTCGACGAGCGAACCGACGATCACCGTCGCATTGGCCACCAGCCAGCCGCCCAGTTGCGCGATCCGGACGCCGGGAGCGACGGCCGACGGCGTGTGCTGCTGTGCCGCGCCGATCACCGCCAGGGCGACACCGCAGACGAGGACCAGATATGCGGCCAGCCAACTGCCCTTCGTCAGATCGAGGGGCCGGGCGATCGCCGCCACCAGGCCGCCGGCCACCACGAAGAGCGCAGCCGCGCCGATGAACAGGTCGATGTCGACGGAGCGGCGCATCACGAATCGTCTCCTCGGGACGGGGCGGCTGCCCGGGACAGGGTCGCCAGACAGTGATCGCCGTCGACGAACGCCTCGAGCGACGTCAACTCCAGGTCGGTCCGATGAGAGGCGAGCACCCCCTGAATGATCCCACGATGCACCGAGCAGGTGAGCTGCGGACGCTGCTGCGCCAACTCCAGAAACGGACAACGGCGCAGCAGGACGCCGTCGCAGGCGGCCTCGGGGGCGAAGCCGAACTCGTCGAGGACCGCGATCATGTCGTCGAGCACCGACTTCGTCGGCACCGACCGGCGCGCTCCCCACTCCCGCCCGGCCTCGGTGGCATGCCGTTCGCCGTCGGGGACGCCGTCGAGCGCGCCGACCAGGATCTCGGCGAGGATCCCGTAATTGCGCGGCCCGGACGGATCCATCGCCCGCCGCGGGCGATACACCAGACGCGGCCTGCCGGGACCGCTGCCGGGAACGGGCTCCGCGTCGGCGAGGCCGTCGGTGACCAGGGTGCGCAGGTGGAAGCGGACCGTCGTCGCCGGCGCGTCGATGTCGGCGGCGATCTCCGCGACGCCCAACGGTCCGCGGGCCGCCCGCAGCGCCGCGAGGACCTCCTCGCGGACATCACCCGCCCGGATGCTTCGTCGGCCGCTCATCGCACCCCGCTCATCACCCGTCGGCCTGCTGCGGTGGAAGCGAGGCCACCAGGGGTGCATCCGCCGGAATCGCCCCCAGCTTCATCGCGCCGCCCGGCGAGCCGAGCGGCGCCTCGCGATCGGCCAGGGTCTCGGTGAAGAAGTCGGCGTTGTCGTTGATGTACGGCGCCCACTCCTCGGGGAGATCGTCCTCGTAGAAGATCGCCTCGACCGGGCACACCGGCTCGCACGCGCCGCAGTCGACGCACTCGTCGGGGTGGATGTAGAGGGCGCGGCCGCCCTCGTAGATGCAGTCGACGGGGCATTCCTCCACACAGGAGCGGTCCATCACGTCGACGCAGGGCTGTGCGATCACATAGGTCATGTCCTCACCGATTCGGGTCGAAGGGTTCGATGGTCAACGACGGTTCACGGTGGGTGTGCACCGTGAGGTAGTCCAGTCCGCCGGGGCCCGCGGTGAACGACCGCTGGGAGTGGTGCGGCAACCACAGCAGATCACCGGCGGTGATCGGGACGTCGCCGGTCTCGGTGCCCATCGTTCCGGACCCCGAGAGCACGGTCACCAGGACGTCCACCTCCCCGCCCCGGTGGGTGCCGATGGCCCCGCCGCCGGCCAGGCGGATGAGATTCGAGTCGAGGCCGCGGCCGGCGAAGTCGAGCTTCCACGCGACGTCTGCCGCATCGACGTCGCGGCGGGTCAGTTCGGCGGTGTTGCCGAGCTTGCGGGCCGGCGGCGCCTCGGTGGCCTTGCTGATCCGGATGCGGTAATCGCGCTTCTCGCGGACCAGATACTCCCAGCCGTAGCCGCCGGGCAGCTTCTCCTCGAACTCGTCGTGGAGGTGGCGGGGGTCGTGATCGTTGACGAGGACGATGGCCTCGCCGACCGACAGGGAGTCGAAGATGCCGAAGATCTTCGGATGGCGCTGCGGCTTCGGGATCTCGCGAACATCCAGGGTCACATCGGGCATAGTCGTCCTCTCAATAAAAATAAGTACCTCTTGTAGAAAATCTACCGTGGTCGTAGGGAGTCCGGCAATGGGGAACGGAATCAGGGGGCAAGGGCCGCGCTGACCGAGTCCGCCGCATCGACCACGGCGTCGCCGAGCGCGGCGAGATCGGCCGCGGGCATCGTCGCGTCGGGCTGACTCACCAGCGCGGCCGTCACCGCGCCGTCGGCGTCGAACACCGGCGCGCCGACGCTCACCACGCCCACCTCGCCGCTCAGCTCGTCGGGCAGATAGTCGATCGCCGACAGCTCCGAGACCAGTGCGGCCATCCGGTCGCGCACCGTCGACGGCATCTCGGTCAGGTCGCCGAGCGCGTCGATGACCGACCGGTGATGATCGGTGATCCGCTCCACCGAGTATCCGCGTTCGCGCACCGCGGCCAGCACGGCGACGAGTCGGCGTCGCTGGTCGGCCGGGGCCAGGGCGAGCCAGGCCTCTCGCTCCGGCTCATCGGACCAGGCGACGAACTCGCGACACAGCGGCGGGCGGACCCGCATCCGGTGACGCTGCGGCGGTGCCGTGCCCCGCGGCGGCATCCCGACTCCCGCCGCCGATGCGGACGCGGGCACCACGTGGGCGGAGGTCACGATGGCATCCCCGTCGCGCCGAGCCAGGAAGGCAGGCAGTCCGGTGTCGGCGACCAGCTGGTCGAGGGCCGACTCGGCGGCGCCGGCGACGATGTCGATCCGAGCGGCGCGGCGTCCGGTCGCCAGGAACTCGACGCCCAGGCGGTAGGTGTTGTCGGAGTTCCGGCCGACCCAGCCCAAGGTGCAGAGTTCGGTCACCACGGCGTGTGCCGTGGCTCGCGACATGGCCGTCTCCCGGACGATCTCCGCGAGCGTCGGGGGGTCGTCGGGGCGGTCGACGAGCAGTGTCATGATCGCGACCACGCGATGCGTCGGCGGCGATGCCCGCTGCGGGCGGGCGGCCCGCGTCCCGCGTGATCGCAGAGGTGGGGATTGACGGCCGGGTTCGCGGTCCCCTACCGTTCCTGTCATATAGTCAACATTAAGTGTCGAATATTCGACACGTCAAGAGGATTGCTCCCATGCTCACTGCCCCCGACGGATCCCGGCCCGCCGACGACGTCGGTGCCGCCCGCCGCTACGAGCGCACGACGCTCGACGAACTCGAGGCCGAATCGGTCTACATCTTCCGCGAGGTCGCCGCGACCTTCGAGAATCCCGCGATGCTGTTCTCCGGCGGCAAGGACTCCGTGGTGATGTTCCACCTCGCACAGAAGGCGTTCTGGCCGGCACCCGTGCCGTTCCCGCTCATGCACGTCGACACCGGCCACAACTTCGACGAGGTCATCGAGTTCCGCGACCGCGTCGTCGAACAGACCGGGGTGCGGCTCGTGGTCAGCAGCGTCCAGGACGACATCGACGCCGGTCGCGCCGTGGAACAGACCGGCCCCGGGGCGTCCCGCAACCGACTGCAGACCGTGTCCCTGCTGCGCGGCATCACCGAGAACCGGTTCGACGCCGTGTTCGGCGGCGCACGCCGCGACGAGGAGAAGGCCCGCGCCAAAGAACGCGTCTTCAGCTTCCGCGACTCCTTCGGCGCGTGGGACCCGCGCAACCAGCGACCCGAACTGTGGAACCTCTACAACGGACACTGCCGACGCGGTGAGCACATCCGCGTGTTCCCGCTGAGCAACTGGACCGAACTCGACATCTGGAACTACATCGCCCGCGAAGGCATCGAACTGCCTCCCCTCTACTACGCCCACGAACGCGACGTGGTGCCGCGCGACGGGATGCTGCTGGCCGCGACCCGATTCCTCGAGACCTATCCGGGGGAGACGAGCCGGCGCGCCCGCGTCCGATTCCGGACCGTCGGCGATGCGACCTGCACCGGCTGCGTGGAGAGCGACGCCGACACCCCGGAGAAGGTGATCGAGGAGGTCGCCTCCACCCGGGTCACCGAACGCGGCGCCACCCGCGCCGACGACCGCATCTCCGAAGCCGGCATGGAAGACCGCAAGAAAGAGGGCTACTTCTGATGAGCGACCCGGTCTCGGCCGCACCGAAGGATCTGCTGCGCATCGCGACCGCCGGCAGCGTCGACGACGGCAAGTCGACCCTGATCGGCCGCCTCCTGTACGACGCGAAGTCGATCCTCACCGACCAGCTCGAGGCGATCGAGCGCACCAGCGCCCGCCGCGGTGACGAACACGCCGATCTGGCCCTGCTGACCGACGGCCTGCGCGCCGAGCGCGAACAGGGCATCACGATCGACGTCGCCTACCGGTACTTCTCCACCCCCGAGCGGACGTTCATCATCGCCGATTCGCCCGGGCACGTGCAGTACACGCGCAACATGGTGACCGGCGCGTCCACGGCCGATCTGGCGATCATCCTCGTCGACGCCCGCAAAGGCGTGCTCGAGCAGACCCGCCGGCACGCCTTCCTCTCGTCGCTGCTCGGCATCCCGCACCTGACGGTCTGCGTCAACAAGATGGACCTGGTCGGCTACTCACAGGAGCGATTCGACGAGATCTGCGCCGACGTCGTCGCGTTCGCCGCCAAACTCAACGTCTCCGACATCACCTTCATCCCGATCTCGGCGCTCCGCGGAGACAACGTGGTCGACCGTTCGACCGCGATGCCCTGGTACTCCGGTCGGCCGCTGCTCAGCCACCTCGAGAACGTCTACATCGCGTCCGACCGCAACCTCCGCGACACCCGGTTCCCGGTGCAGTACGTCATCCGGCCCCAGCGCAGCGACGGCTTCGATCACCGTGCGTTCGCGGGCACCGTCGCCGGCGGGACCCTCGCGGTCGGCGACCCGGTGGTCGCGCTGCCCGGCGGCTTCGGGACCACCGTCGCCGCGATCTGGGGGCCCGGCGGCGTCGAACTCGACGAGGCGTTCGCCTCGATGGCGGTGTCGATCGCGTTGACCGACGAGATCGACATCGTCCGCGGCGACATGCTGGTGCGACCCAACAACAGACCGCACGTGGGCCGCGAACTCGACGCGATGGTGTGCTGGTTCTCCGACGACACGCGGCTCACGCCGGGCGCCACGTACCTGATGCAGTGCGGTTCGCGGGAGACCCGCGTCCGGGTCGCCGGCCTGAACTATCGGCTCGACGTGAACACCCTGCACCGCGACGAGGACGCCGCGTCGCTGGTCCTCAACGAAATCGGCCGGGTCTCGCTGCACGCCCAGCAGCCGGTGATGTTCGACGAGTACCGTCGCAACCGGGCCACCGGCAGTTTCATCCTCATCGACGAGGCCACCGATGCGACCGTCGCCGCCGGGATGATCAGTGCGCCCCTCGCCCGCGACTCCCAGGTGGTGTGGCAGTCGAGCACGGTGACCCGCGAGCATCGCGCGCATCGCGGCGTCACCCTGTGGCTCACGGGGCTGTCGGCGTCCGGGAAGTCGACCATCGCCATGGAGCTCGAGCGTCACCTGGTGGCCGGCGGACGGCCCGCGTATCTGCTCGACGGCGACAATCTCCGCCACGGGCTCAACGGCGACCTCGGCTTCGGGGACGACGACCGGCGCGAGAACATTCGCCGGACCGCGCACGTCGCGGCATTGTTCGCCGATTCGGGGACGGTCGCGCTCGTCTCGCTGATCAGCCCGTTCGCCGCCGAGCGGCGCCGTGCCCGGGAGATCCACGACGAGGCGGGGCTGGACTTCTACGAGATCTTCGTCGACACGCCCCTCGAGGACTGCGAGGCCCGCGACCCCAAGGGGCTCTATGCCAAGGCGCGTGCCGGCGAGATCGAGCGGTTCACCGGAATCGATTCGCCGTACGAGGCGCCCGCGGATCCCGACCTGGTGATCCGTCCCGGTGACGGTTCCCCGGCCGATGTCGCTGAGCGGATCATCGCCGAGTTCGGGCTGTAGCGACCACGGCTCCGCCGCCACGCCCGGCGGGGTGGCGGCGGAACCGGATCGTGGCCGCGCTGCGTCCAACCGGTATGGGGGACTGCCCGGAGGTGGCCGCGATACTCGCTGCGTGCGACGGCGTCATCACCGCCGCGCAGGCCCTGGGATGCGGACTCAGTCGCACGCAGGTCCGCGGCCGGGTGGAGCGCGGTGAATGGATTCGCGTGGTGCCCGGCGTCTTCCGCTCGGCATCTCACGAGTACTCGCAGGCCGCGATGGTGCGGATCGTGGTCGCCGCGCATCGCGGTGTGGCCGACGGAACCACCGCCGCCTGGTGGTTCGGGATGATGCCGGACCTCGCCGACCCCGTGACCGTCACGTGCCGGGACCGCCCGGCCGACAGGGACCTGCCGGTCTCGGTGCGGGTCAGTCGCCGGGCGCTGCGGCCGGGCGCGGTCACCCGGCACCGCGGACTCGCGGTGACCACGGTGCCGCTCACCGCGCTGCTCGCGGCGGTGGAGCTGCCGGAGGGCAGTGCCTTCCTCGATCGGATGTTGCAGACCGGGCGGGTCGACCTCGCCGCATTGGAGCGGGAGGTGGCCGACAGCGCTGGAATGCACGGCATCGTGGAGGCGCGCAGGCTGGTCCGTGTCGCGGCCTCCGACAGCGAATCGGAGGCCGAACGCCTCTTCGTCGCGCTGCTGCGGCGCTGGGGCGTCACCGGCTGGGTGCAGCAGCTGCGCTGTGGCCGGTGGCGGCTGGACTTCGCGTGGCCGGAACAGCGGGTCGCCGTGGAGATCTCCGGGTGGAGCTACCACCGCGACCGGCAGCGGCATGCGAACGACCTGGCGAAAGCGAACTTCCTGGAGGCGGCGTCGTGGCGTGAGCTGCAGTTCGACTGGCACATGCTCGCCGACGCCGGTGCCGACTGCGTGCAGCAGGTGATCGACCTGCTGAATGCCCGCGGCGTCGTCGAGTTCTGACCGCGGTGTCCGGTGAGGGGGCAGCGTTGCGTGGGATGCGGTGTCTCGGACGCACCACATCCCACGCAAATCGGGTCGCTATCGGAGTCGGTCGAGAGCGGCGACCGCATCGGTGCCGGTGATCGTCATCAGCGCCGCCTCGTCGAGCGCGCTCAGATCGGAGTCGGCCGCCAGGCGCAGCTCGCGTTCCTCCTCGGCCGCTTCGATGACGTTCCGCACGAATCGGCCGTTGCCGGCGACGTCCGACGCCCGTCGACCGGCCGCGGTGTCGGCGTAGAGGGCGGTGAACGCGTTCTCCAGTGCGTCTGCGGCTTCCGGTGAGAGTCGGGCGTCGCGTTGCGCGGCGATCGACTCGGCGATGCGGGTCAGCTCACCCGGGGTGTAGGAGGAGAATCGGATCCGCCGGGCGAAGCGGGAGGCCAGCCCCTCGTTGGCGGCCAGCAGCCGGTCGATCTCGTCGTCGTATCCGGCGATGATGACGACCAGGCGGTCGCGGTCGTTCTCCATGCGGGCCAGGAGGGTGTCGAGGGCTTCGCGGCCGAAGGCGTCGCCGCCGGAGAGCCCCTCCTGGATCAGGGTGTACGCCTCGTCGATGAACAGCACGCCGTCGAGCGCCGAGTCGACGACGGCGGAGGTTCTGGGGGCGGTGGAGCCGAGGTGACGGCCGACGAGGTCGGCGCGTCCGGCCTCGACCACGGTGTCGGTGGCGAGCAGCCCGAGTGCGCAGTACAGCCGGGCGATGATCCGGGCGACGGTGGTCTTGCCCGTTCCGGGCGGCCCGGTGAACGCCAGGTGCAGGCTGCGGGGCCCGGTGCGCAGTCCCCGTTCGGCGCGCAGACGCGCGAGGGTGACCGAGGCCCGCAGTCGCTCCACCTGCTCTTTGACCTCGGCGAGACCCACCTGTGCCGACAGTTCGGCGACCGCCGACGCCACCGCGGCATCGCGTTCCGACTCCCCGGAGGGATCGGGTGCGGTCGAGCCGGCTGCCACCGAGCCCGGTGCCGGGATGGCGGGTGCCCGGGTGTCAGGTGCCGAGGTGCCAGGTGCCGAGGTGTCGGGTGCGGAGGTGTCAGGTGCGGGGGTGTCAGGTGCGGTCGCCAGTCGGTAGGTCGGGTCGGCGAGGGCTCGGCGGGCCTCCTCGATCCCGGGATCCAGTGCCGAGGACCGTTCCAGACTCGCGCGTGCGGCGGCCTCGTCGCCGCGGGCCCTGTGCACCATCCCGATGAGGAACGCGGTCTGGGCGCGAGCGGTGTGCAGGCACGAGCGGTCGACGGCGTCGAGGCGGCGCAGGGCCTCGTCGAACAATCCGAGGTGCGCGCACGCCGAGCCGGCGAGGAAGTCCGCGGCCGCGACCAGCACCTCGTCGTCCCACCCGGCGGCGACCGCGTCGAGGACCTCGCGCCAGCGGTGGCGCCGCAGGGCCACGAGGGCTCGACAGAACCTCACCGAGGGCTCGGCGGTCGCCGCGCCGCCGTCGAGCCCGGGTTCGTCGAGGACTGCGTCGTCGAGGACTGCGGCGGCTCCATCGGTGTCGCCGCCCGCGAGCAGCGACGCGGCGTACGCCGCGGACGCGTCGACGGCGTCGACGATCGGCAGATCGATGAACATGCCGGTCGGCAGATGCCCGGCCAGGGCGCCCGGCCGCAGTCCGAGGCGCCGCTGTTCGGCACCGATCGACGATCGGGCCCGGTACAGCCCGAGCAGCACCGGGCCGGAGCGATCGCCGACTGCCACGCGGCCGAGCCACGCGTCGCCCATGGTCGGATCGAGTTCGGTGGCGCGGATCAGGGCGCGGCGGGCGCGCTCGCGGTCGGGCGGACGGTCGCCGACGAGGATCCCCGCAGCGGTCAGTCCGGCGACCAGACAGTCCCGCGCCCGTGTCCGTGCGTCCGGTCCGTACCGGTCGTGCTCTCGTCCCTCACGGGCCCCCTGCGCCCCACGGGTCGTCCAGTGCGTCATGCGGTCCCCCCCGAACCTCGTGTGAGCGTGACTCTAGCGCGCCCCCACGCGCTCGGGGCCGGACCGGAGACACTCGCGACGCCTCGCATAGACTGTCTGTCGTGAGCGCCCAGGTCGATACCGTTTCCAACGCCGCCGACACCCCCGAACTGTCCCAGCCGTACGCGGAACTCGGACTGAAGGACGACGAGTACGCCCGGATCCGCGAGATCCTCGGCCGCCGTCCCACCGACGCCGAACTGGCGATGTACTCGGTGATGTGGTCGGAGCACTGCAGTTACAAGTCCTCGAAGGTCCACCTCCGATACTTCGGTGAGACCACCACCGACGAGATGAAGGCCGGCATGCTGGCCGGTATCGGCGAGAACGCCGGCGTCGTCGACGTCGGCGACGGCTGGGCCGTGACGTTCAAGGTGGAGTCGCACAACAGTCCGAGCTATGTGGAGCCGTACCAGGGTGCGGCGACGGGTGTCGGCGGCATCGTCCGCGACATCATGGCGATGGGCGCACGCCCGATCGCGGTCATGGATCAACTGCGGTTCGGCGCCGTCGACCACCCGGACACCCGCCGCGTCCTGGACGGAGCGGTCCGCGGCATCGGCGGATACGGGAACTCGCTCGGCCTGCCGAACATCGGCGGCGAGACGGTCTTCGACTCCAGCTACCAGGGCAACCCGCTGGTCAATGCGCTGTGCGCGGGTGTGCTCCGTGTGGAAGATCTGCATCTCGCATTCGCGTCCGGCACCGGGAACAAGATCATCCTGTTCGGCGCCCGGACCGGACTGGACGGCATCGGCGGCGTCTCGGTGCTCGCGTCGGAGACCTTCGACGACAGCGAGGGCGGGCCGTCGCGGAAGAAGCTGCCGAGCGTGCAGGTCGGCGACCCGTTCACCGAGAAGGTGCTCATCGAGTGCTGCCTGGACCTCTACCAGGCCGATCTGGTCGTCGGGATCCAGGACCTCGGCGGGGCCGGACTCGCGTGCGCCACGTCGGAGCTGGCTGCGGCGGGCGACGGCGGCATGCGGATCGAACTCGATCGGGTGCCGATGCGTGCCGAGGGGATGACGCCGGCCGAGGTGCTGTCGTCGGAGTCGCAGGAGCGCATGTGCGCCGTCGTGACGCCCGAGAACGTCGACGAGTTCATGGCGGTCTGCCGCAAGTGGGATGTGCTCGCGACGGTGATCGGTGAGGTCACCGACGGCGAGAATCTGGAGATCACGTGGCACGGCGACGTCGTCGTCGACGTGCCGCCGAAGACCGTGGCCGATGAGGGGCCGGTGTACGAGCGCCCGGTGGAGCGTCCGGCGTGGCAGGACGACGTCGTCACCTCGACGACGGCGGGACTGAAGCGTCCGGAGACGTCCGACGAGCTTCGGGAGACCTTCCTGAAGCTGTTGGCCAGTCCGGCGCTGTGCAGCCGCAAGTTCATCACCGAGCAGTACGACCGGTACGTGCGCGGCAACACGGTGCTGGCGGAGCACGCCGATTCGGGTGTCATCCGCATCGACGAGTCGACGGGTCGCGGCATCGCGATCTCGACGGACACGTCGGGCCGGTACACGTATCTCGACCCGTACGCGGGCGCGCAGTTGGCGCTCGCCGAGGCGTACCGCAACGTGTCGGTGACCGGTGCGGCTCCGCGTGCGGTGACGAACTGCCTCAACTTCGGGTCGCCGGAGGATCCGGCGGTGATGTGGCAGTTCAGTCAGGCCGTGCGGGGACTGGCCGACGGTTGCGCACAGCTCGGGATCCCGGTGACGGGCGGCAACGTGAGTTTCTACAACCAGACGGGGTCGACGGCCATCCTGCCGACTCCCGTGGTGGGTGTCCTCGGTGTGATCGACGACGTGCACCGTCGCATCCCGACCGACATCGGTGCCGAGCCGGGCGAGACGCTGATTCTCCTGGGGGAGACGCGTGACGAGTTCGACGGCTCCATCTGGGCCCAGGTGGAGCACGATCATCTCGGCGGCGTGCCGCCGACGGTCGATCTGGCACGGGAGAAGCTGCTCGGGGAGATCCTCGTCGCGGCGTCCCGCGACGGGCTGGTCTCGGCGGCGCACGACCTGTCGGAGGGCGGACTGATTCAGGCGGTCACCGAGTCGGCGCTCGCCGGCGAGACCGGGTGCCGGTTGATCCTGCCCGCGGATGCGGACCCGTTCGTCACGCTGTTCTCGGAGTCGTCCGGCCGGGTGCTGGTGGCCGTCCCGCGCACGGAGGAGTCGCGGTTCTGCTCGATGCTCGACGCGCGCGGCATGCCGTGGACTCGGATCGGCGTCGTCGACCAGGGCAGTGACTCGGTGGAGGTGCAGGGGCACTTCTCGGTGACGCTCGACGAGCTGCGCGAGGTCCACGAGGGCACGCTGCCGGCACTGTTCGGCTGAGTCGGGCGCGGGGGAGCGTGGTCGACGGCGCCTCGGGCCGGTTCGGTTCGGGATGGTTCGCCTCGGGTGTGGTCCGCGTGATGCGGACGTTGCGGATCGACGCCGTGTCGCTGGTGTTCGCGACGGTGTTCTACCTGTGGTCGCTGACGCCGTCGCTGCTGCCGCGGGACTGGCTGTTCCAGGGGTTGATCGGCGGGATCACCGCGGCGACGGGGTATGCGGTCGGTTCTGGGGTCGACGCGCTGTTGCGTCGCGCGGTGCTGCCGCGGTTCTCCTGGTGGCCGTTTGCGCCGCAGGTGCGTCGGGTTCTTCGCGTCTGTGTGCCGGTGGTGTGCGTGGCGGCGGCACTGGTGATGCTGGTCCCCGCGGTGCGGTGGCAGGGCGAGTTGGCGCGGGTGATGGAGACGACGGCTCCGGGGTATCTCGGCTATCTGCGTGCGCTGGTGCTCAGTGGACTGATCGCGATCGCGATCGTCGGCGTCTACCGGACGCTGCGTGATCTCACCGGCTGGATCGCCCGGTCGTTGAACCGGTTGTTGCGCATTCCGCGGCGGGCGGCGTCGGTGGTGTCGCTGGTGATCGTGTTGTTCGGCACGTTCGTGCTGGTCGACGGGATCGCGTTGCGCGGCGGCTATGCGGTGTTGAATTCGGCGTTCAGCGTGCAGAACGATGCGACGCGTGACGGCGCCGATCGACCGGATCTCGCGGAGAAGTCGGGGAGTCCGGAGTCGTTGGCGGCGTGGGACACGCTCGGCTTCGAGGGCCGGAATTTCGTATCGGGCGGGATTCGGGCCGCCGACCTGCAGCGGTACACCCGGCGCCCGGCCAAGGAGCCGATCCGCGTGTATGCGGGTCTGGAGTCGGCGCCGACGCCGGAGGCGCGGATGGCTCTGGTGGTCGACGAGTTGGAGCGGACCGGCGCCTTTGAGCGTAAGACGCTCGTCGTGATTCCGACGACGGGGACGGGGTGGGTGAATCCGACGGCGGCGCAGACGATGGAGCTCGTCGAGAACGGCGACAGTGCGCTCGTCGCCGCACAGTACTCGTATCTCCCGAGTTGGCTGTCGTTCGTCGCCGATCGGGAGAAGGCGGCGGAGGCGGGGCGGGCGTTGATCGAGGCCGTTCATGCGCGGTGGCTGACGAAGCCGCCGGATCGGCGGCCGCGACTGTTCGTCTACGGGGAGAGTCTCGGGACGCAGGCGGGTGAGGGCGCCTTCGACGATCTCGACGCGATCCGGTCGACGGTCGACGGTGTGCTGTGGGTGGGGCCGCCTGCAGCGAATCGGTTGTGGGGCTCCCTGGTGGAGCGGCGCGATCCGGGGACGCCGGAGGCCGAACCCACGTATGCCGACGGTCTGGTGGTGCGGTTCGCCAACGATGCCGGCGGTATTCGGCGCAGTGACAAGCCGTGGCTCTCGCCGCGCGTCCTGTACATCCAGCACCGGTCCGATCCGGTGGTGTGGTGGTCGCCGGACCTGCTGTACTCGAAGCCCGACTGGTTGCGCGAGCCGGCGGGCGCCGACCGGGTCGGCGCCATGAGTTGGTTCCCGCTCGTCACGTTCTGGCAGGTCAGCGCCGACCTCGGGAACGCTGCGGGTGTTCCGGACGGGCACGGGCACAATTACGGGACCGTGATTCTCGACGGATACGTGGCCGTCACCGAGCCCGACGGTTGGACCGATGTGGACACCGAGCGGATTCGCGCGGCGCTCGAGGACCTTCGGGGGCACGACGGCCCGGAGAAGTGACGCGTCGGTTCGACGGTGTCAGCTGATCCGTGCGATTGCCGCGTCGAAGGAGCGTTCGGCGGTGTCCTGCGGTGTCCCGATGCCTATCGCGAGAGTGATGAACGCTTGGCGCGAGACCTGATCGCGCGCTCCGGCGAGGTGACCGGTGATCGAAAGCATGGCGAGACCGTGGACGGTGCTCCATACGACCCCGGCGTGGGTGAGGGCGGCGAGTTCGTCGGTATCCCGGGGGGAGGACGCGCGGACTGCGTGGAGAACCGATTCGAAGGCGGCTCTGCCGGCCGGCGAGTCGGTGGGTCTGCCGGAGGACATCAGCGGGGACCTGCGAGACGGCGTCCAATCGGGTGACGTGTACTGGAACATGAGCGTGTACAGGTGTGGGTTCTCGACGGCGAAGCGCAGGTACAGCAGGCCCTGGCAGAAGAGATCCGAGACCGGGTCGTCGCTGGGGCCGCCGGATCGGAGCAGGGCGTCGAATTCGGTGAACCCGCGTTCGCACACCTCGCCGGCCACGGCGGCGATGCTCCCGAAATGGGAGTACACCGCCATTGTGGATGCGCCTGCTTCTGAGGCGATTCGGCGGACGCGGAGGGCGTCGACTCCCTCCGCCAGAACGATGCGGTAGGCGGCATCGACGATTCGCGCGGGGATGGACTCCGGATTCGCCTTTTCTGGGCCCGACTCTTGTGGCGAGGACTCTTCCATTCGACTCATAACGCTGTTATATTCCCCCAATAACACCGTTATAGCCAATGGGGTGTTGAACCAGTGGGGTGTCGAAACTGCCCGTACCGGAACGCCTGAAAGGGGATTGGCGATGCCGAACGACTTCCTCGTCGGTGAATTCGCACCTGTCTCGACCGAACTGGTCGAGCATCACCTCGACGTGATCGGACGGATACCCGATTGGCTCGACGGGAGGTATCTGCGCAACGGTCCCAATCCGTTTGGAGACATCGATCCTGCGACCTACAACTGGTTTACCGGCGACGGCATGGTGCACGGCGTCCGACTGGCCGGCGGCCGGGCGCTCTGGTACCGCAATCGCTGGGTCGATTCGTCGAACGTGGAGCGAATGCTTCGCCGACCGGCTCCGCCCACCCGCGGCAGATCGTTCATGCACGGGATCGGCGCGAACACCAACGTCATCGGGTTCGGCGGCCGCACGCTCGCATTGATCGAAGCCGGGATGCCGTGCGTGGAACTGTCTGCCGAGCTCGAGACCGTGGATGTCTGTGACTTCGCAGGGACCGTTCGTGACGGGTACACGGCGCACCCGATCAAGGATCCCGAGACGGGTGAACTCCACGCAGTCAGCTACCACTTCGGGCGTGGCCGGACCGTTCGATACACGGTGATCGGCGCCGACGGGCGATTGCGCCGCAAGGTCGACATCACCGTCGGTGGGAGCCCGATGATGCACGCGTTCTCCCTCACCGAGACGAGGGTGGTCGTCTATGACCTGCCCGTCACCTTCGATGTGCGGGCGGCGACGGCGGACTCGGTGCCGCCGCTGGTGCGCCCGCTCGCACGAGGCGTGTTGGCTGCGACGGTCGGGCGGCTGCCAGTGCCCCCTGCAGTGTGGTCGCATCTGCCCGTCGGCGGGGCTGGGGCACTGCCGTACCGGTGGGACTCGGATTACCGTCCGCGAGTCGGAGTGATGCCTCGCGAAGGCGGCGACGCGGATGTCGTGTGGGTCGATGTGGATCCGTGCTTCGTCTACCATCCGCTCAATGCTCGTGACGACGGTGACGCCGTCGTCGTCGACCTCGTCGTCCACGAGCGTACTTTCGACGCGGACCGATCCGGCCCCACTGAGGGGGCGCCGCGGTTGGAGCGTTGGCGAATCGATACTGCGTCGCGCTCGTGTCGTCGTGTGCGGCTCAGCGACGTCGCCCTGGAGTTTCCTCGCATCGATGACAGATTCACCGGCCGCCCGCACACTGTCGGCTGGGCTGTCGGGGGCGATCCCGACGGACTGTTCGGGAATTTGTTGATACGCGTGAATGCAGACGATCGGGAGCCGCTGGTCAGGCGGTTCCCCGATGCGGTCCGTCTTGGAGAGTTCACGTTTGTTCCGCGAGCCGCGGATGCGGCGCAGGGGGACGGGGTGGTGATCGGGTTCGTCACCGATCTCGCCGCTGATTCGACGTCCCTCGTCATCCTCGACGCGGCCACGCTCGACGACGTCGCGACGGTTCGCCTGCCGCGGCGCGTGCCGGCCGGGTTTCACGGAAATTGGATTCCCACACCGGGGTGAGGCGTTCGAGGGGGCCGGAGAAGTGACGCGTCGGGCGGCTTCCGTCGATCGAAGGCATGACGCGATTCGTGCCGGAACGCGCGTGTCATCTGCGGCTGGGTTAGAGTGCGATGACTGTCAGACGCCCCCTGACGTTGATCCCCGGCAGTAAGTCCAGGAGAGGAACCACATAGACATGACGAACCCGAACGATCCCCCGGAGAACGTGCCCGGCGGCGGTCAGCCCGGCGGGGAGCCCTTCGGTGGCGTGCCCCCGTACGGATCGCCCCAGTACGGTGCGCAGGGCGGTGCTCCCCAGCCCGGATACCAGGCAGGCATGCAGGCCGAGCCGGCCAGCAACCTCGTGTGGGCGATTCTGAGCACGATCTTCTGCTGCCTGCCCCTCGGCATCGTCTCGATCGTGAAGGCGTCGTCGGTGGGCAAGCTCTGGGCGCAGGGCGACGTCGCCGGTGCGCACAAGGCGGCCGAGGACGCCAAGAAGTTCGCCATCTGGGCCGCCGTCGTCGGGATCGTCTTCTCGATCCTGTACCTCATCCTCATGGCGGCGGGAGTCTTCGCCCTTGACCTCGACAGCACCACGTCCACGTACTGAGCCGACACGCGCGGACCGCTTCTATGACGTCGTTATGGGAGCGGTCCGGCGCGTATCGACCCACCGTGTCCTCGGACCCGGAACCGTGCTCGTCGGTACCGCGGTGGTGGGCGGCATCATCTGGTTCGCCGACCCCACCACGCCGGGCGGCGTGCTGCCGACGTGTCCGACGAAGTCACTGCTCCACATCGACTGCCCGGGATGCGGGTCGCTCCGGATGATGTACTCGCTGATGCACGGCGATTTCGGATCGGCCGTGCACTTCAACGCCGTCGGCGTCGTGGCGATGTTCTTCGTCGCCGCCGCATTCGTGACCTATACGGTCGGACTGTGGACGGGACGGCGCATCCGCAACTGGCAGCACTGGCGGTACGCGCCGATGGTCCTCCTCGCGATTACGCTGGCGTGGTTCGTAGTCCGTAACATTCCGATCGAACCGTTTTCGAACCTGAAGGTGTGAGGGGGAGCAGGGCGATGCCCGACAGTCACGACCCGACGCAGGACGACCCTACGCAGGACGACCAGCAGCAGCACGATCCGGCGCCGCACGATCCGACGCAGGAGGCCGCGCCGGCGGCCGACCAGCCGGAGGCCGCCGACGTCGCGGATCCGGCGCCGGCCGCGCAGGGAGATGCCGGAGTGCAGACCCCCTACTACGAGTCCGAGTGGTCCCCGGCCTACGCCGAGACCCAGATCCGGCAGACGCCGCCCGACGCGACGCCGCCCGCCGATCCGGCAGAGCATTACACCGCGCCGCCGCCGTACGGATATGCCGCGCAGCCTCCGTACACCGCCGACCCGTTCGCGCAGGGATACCAGGCGGTGCCGCCGCCGGCCGGGGGCGGGTATCCGCCGATGGGGCCAGCGTACTCGGGAGGCCAGTACCCGGGAGGGTACGGGGCCGGACCCGTGGCCGGACCGGCTCCGGCCGACAGCCAGGTCTCCGCGATTCTGGCCACCGTGATCGGCGGCCTCGTATTGGCGAGCTGCTACGGGACGCTGCTCGGCATCGCCCCGCTGGTCCTCGGCATCATGGCGATCAACAAGAGCAACTCGGTGTCGAGGTTGTGGGGCATGGGCCTGGCCGACCAGGCTTACGACGCCGCCGAGTCGGCGCGGAAGCTCTCGATGTGGGCCTGGATCAGCCTGGCCATCGGGATCGCCGTCGCGCTGGTCATCATTCTCGTGGTCGTCATCATCGCGACGACAGTGTGACTCCGATTCGGACCGCCACCGCCACTCACGCCGGGGGAGTGCTCAGCATGCGCGCGTAGTTGACTCGATTGGTGATGTCCATCGCGACGCCGACGCCGTTCGCCGGGATCGCGGTGGTGTAGGAGAAGCCGTCGTTCTGCACCATCACCGAGACGGTTCCGACCACACGTCGCTCCTTGACGAGCAGGAAGAACAGGCTGAACAGGCACACCACGAAGGCCCCGACGATGGCGCACACGATCGCCCAGGTGGGGATCTCCTCGGTGGTCTGCGTCATGTCGGTGACGTGCCAGCGTGCACCCTGGATCGGACACGATCCGATCGGCGTGACCACATGGCTCTGGGTGCACTGGATGTCGCCGATGCTCACCAGCGGCGGCTGGCCGTACCCCGCGGCGGGGCCGAACGGCGGATTTCCAGGAGGCGGCACGGGACCTGACATGCATCCAGATCCTACGGTTCGGATGCCGACAACGGTGACATCTGTCCGAATGACGTCGGCCGACCGTGTGCGATGATCCGGTGGTGACGGGATTCGACGGTCAGAACATGGGACACGACAACGACGGCCGACAGTACGGGTACGGCCCCGGCGGCGTCCCCCAACAGGGATACCCGCAGCAGGGATACCCGCAGCAGGGGTATCCGCAGCAGGGCGGTCCGGTGCAGCCGTACGGCGGCCCCCCGAATCAGGGGTACGGGGGCGGCTACGGCCAGCAGCCGTACGGACAGAATCCCCCGCCCGGAAACCCGTATGCCCCCGGAAATCCGTATGCTCCCGGCAACCCGTACGCGCCGGGGAATCCGTACGGGCCCGGGAACCCGTACGGGGCGCAGCCGATGACCGGGCCGCCGGGAGCGCCGTTCGGCGTCGACCCCATGACGGGCATCCCCTACTCGGACAAGACGAAGGTGGCCGCGGGCCTGCTGCAGCTGTTCCTCGGCGGTTTCGGGGCCGGACGCTGGTACATCGGGACCTACGGGATCGCGGCGGCGCAGCTGATCCTGTGGATCCTCGGCATCTTGACGGTCTGGATCTTCCTCCTCGGCCTCCCGATCTTGATGGGTGTCGGGATCTGGGCGCTCGTCGACGCCATCATGATGCTCACCGGGTCGGTGAAGGACGCCGACGGGCGCGTCCTGCGCTGAGCATCACCGGCCCCGATGCGCCTCCGCGGCGACGAAGTAGCCCCGGGTCCGTCGGCAGAAGATGAGATAGCCGTAGAACGTCGGCCCCGCGACCGACACGAGCAGCGGCACGAGGAACCAGACGCCGACGCTCGCCGACGACACGGCGGCGTCCGCCGGGACATCGGTGGGCGCCGCGACGCTGAACACCATGACGCCGAAGATCAGCGTCAGGACCAGCAGTGCCACGACGGCCAGCACGTTGAGGACCACGCCGATGACGAACGTCGCGATCGTGTAGGTGTATGCCCACGGCCTGCCCGAGTACAGCGCGAACGCCGCAACGGCCCGGAACGCGCCGACGAGGGCGAACAGGACCAGTCCGACGGTGAGCGCCGTCACCAGCGCGGAGGTGTCGGCGAACGCGAAGGCGCCGCTGGAGGAACTCGTGCCGAGCAGGAGCGCGATCGCCACGAGGCAGCCGGTTGCGGCGAGCAGCCCCCAGACGCCGCGCCAGACCGCGACGAGCGTGACCTGCCACGGTGGCGACGGTACGCGTCCGACCGCGGGCGGGGCGTACCCCGGCGTCGGGTGCGGGACGAGGCGCGGTGCGGGAAGCAGCAGCCGGCCGGCCGGAGGCCGCGGCGCAGGCGGAGCGAGCCGGGGGTCGTGCGGCGGCCGGGCGGACCGACCGGCGGTGCGGCTCGAGGGGGTGCGGACGATCCGCGTGGGTGCGCTCGAGTCGTCGCCGGTCCGTGTCGTGTCCATCCGTGCCTCGCTCATCGGCTGCCGTTGCATGACGACTCCGGCGACAGCCGGTGCGCCCGGGTCGAGACGGCATCGGATGGCTCACGTCATCCGGTGACCGCACCCTCACGATGAGGTGCGCGGGCATCGGCGGACAAGTCTCCGGCCCGGATTTCATCCGTTCGGGCGCTCACAGCGACCAGTTGTGGACCGGTTCGCCCTCGTGCATCAGCGTCGCGTAATCCTGCACCATGCCGCGCAACGCCTGGGCGCGGTTCTCGCCGGCGGCCTCGCGTGCCGCCACGGCGCGACGCTGCCACACCGACCCCGACTGGCGGGTGGTGCAGCGCCCCTCGATGACGCCGAGGTAGCGGCGCTTGGCGCGCTCGGAGACGCCGAACGAGGTCAGCCCCGCCTCGGCGATGGGCAGCAGCCGCCGCACCACCAACTCGTCGGGCCGCACCCAGCCGATGTCGGGCCAGTACAGCTGCCCGCCGAACCCCCACCGGGCGCCGACCGACAGGTTCTCCTGCGCGGCGTCAAACGACATCTGCGACCACAGCGGAAGATCGTGTTCGACGAGGCCGCGAACCAGCCCGTAGTAGAAGGCGGCGTTGGCCATGATGTCGACGACGGTGGGTCCTGCGGGCAGCACCCGGTTCTCCACGCGGAGGTGCGCCTGCCCGTCGACGACGTCGTACACGGGCCGGTTCCACCGGTAGACGGTGCCGTTGTGCAGCCGCAGCTCCTCGAGTTCGGGGATCCGCCCGGCGTCGATCTCGGCGATCGGGTCGACGTCGGTCGACACCGGCAGGAGGGCGGGGAAGTAGCGGGTGTTCTCGTCGAAGAGGTCGAAGATCGTGTTGATCCAGCGTTCGCCGAACCAGACGCGGGGTCGGACGCCCTGATTCTTCAGCTCGAGCGGCCGGGTGTCGGTGGCCTGCTCGAACACCGGGATCCGGGTCTCGTGCCACAGGGCGGTCCCGGCGAGGAAGGGCGAGTTCCCGGCGATCGCGACCTGCACGCCGGCGATGGCCTGGGCGGCGTTCCAGTGTACGGCGAAGTCTTCGGGCGCCACCCGCAGGTGCAGTTGCAGTGAGGTGCACGCCGCTTCCGGGAGGATCGAGTCGCTGGTGATGTTGAGGTGCTCGGCGGCGGTCCCCGTCGTCATCGGGACGCCGGTGATGTCCAGTTCGAGGTCCTCGCCGCGCGCGTGGAAGATCTGCTCGTTGAGCAGGCTGTACCGGGGGTTGGCCGAGATCCACTGGTCGGCGAAGTGCTCGGTGCCGAGGGTCGGCAGCATGCCGACCATGAGCAGATGGTTGCCGGTGGACGCCGCGCGCGCCTCCGCGCGGTTGAGGGACGTGCGGAGCGCTTGTTCCAGGCTGACGGTGTCGGCGCCGACGAACGGGCGGGGCGAGACGTTGATCTCGATGTTGAACTGGCCGAGTTCGGTCTGGTAGACGGGGTCGGCGATCGCATCGAGGACTTCGGCGTTGGCCATCGACGGATTCGCATCGCCGTCGATGAGGTTGAGCTCCACCTCCATGCCGAGCAGTGGCTCGGGCGGGCGACCGTGGTCGGTGAACAGTCCGTCGGCGAGCATTCTGGCGATCGCCTGGGTGCCGCGCGACACCTGTGAGCGGAACCGGACCCGGTCCGCACCGGTGAACTGCTGACTGCTGACTTCGGCGCCCATGCCGTCATGGTGCCCGATGTGCGGCGGTCCGGCGGGGCGAACGGCGCATCGCGTCGCCGCGGGATCGGTTGGCGGGTCGGCGACCGCCCGGATGGGCGACAATGGGGGTTCGGGAGCGGGGCGACGGGCCTGGCGGGAAGGTGGATCGGTGGTTGGAGCAACGTCGGCGGTGGCGGACCGAAGCGACGATCCGCGCCGCATCCGGTCGCGGAACAGGCTTCTCGACGCGGCGACCACGCTGTTGACGAGCGGCGGCATCGAGGCGGTGACGGTCGACGCGGTGACGCGGCTGTCGAAGGTCGCCCGCACGACCCTGTACCGCAATTTCGGCAGTACCACCGACCTGGTTGCGGCGGCGCTCGAGCGGATGCTGCCGACGATGCCCGACCCGCAGCCGACGGGTGACATCCGGCGGGACCTGGTCGACCTCCTCGACGCCCAGGATCATCTGGTCCGCAGTGCTCCGGTTCCGCTGACCACACTCGGATGGTTGGCGGTGGGGTCGGCCGCGGAGGGGCGGGAGTCCCCGAGTGCTCTGGAGGAGCTCCGCGACACGGTGATCGCGCAGTACCGCGACCAGTTCGAGGTCGTGTTCGACACTCCGGCGGGGCGTGCGCTGGGGGATTTCGATCACGGTCTGGCGTTCGCCCAGTTGATCAGTCCCATCCTGCTGGCGGGTCTGGCCGGCGACAGTGTGCGGGTGGACGCGGCGGGGCGGCGACAGCTGGTCGACGACTTCCTGGCTGCCCGTGAAACGCGCTGACCTGCACTGATGGAGTGTGTTCGCGGAACCCTTGCGACAGAACGATACCGGTAGTAGCGTAACGCTACCGGCAGTTTCGTTCTGCGGGAGGGAGAGGTTCATGGGCGACGCACGGACCCGAAGGGCCGAGATCGGCGCCGCCCTGCGGCGTCTGCGACCGCTGGAGCGCATGGCGCGCGGGGCACTCGGCCACAAGACGATCGTCATCGCCGCATGGGTGCTTGCCGCCGTCGCGCTGAACACCCTCCTCCCGCAGTTGGAGACCGTGGTGACACGACAGTCCGTTCAGCCGATCCCGGCCGACGTCCCGTCGTTCCAGGCCCTCGACGCGATGGGGGAGGCGTTCGACGAACCCGCCGCGGCGACCACCGTGTTCGTCGTCATGAGCGACCCCGCAGGATTCGACGGCGCCGCCCGGCACAGCTACGACGAGCTCGTCGCCGACCTGCGCGCCGACCGCGAACACGTCGAGGGCGTCCGCGACCTGGCCTCCGACCCCATCGGGGCCAAGCAGGTCGTCAGCGAGGACGGCAAGGCCTGGTATCTCCCCGTCGGCCTCGTCGGCAGCCTGGGCGACTCCGACGCCGACGCGGCACTGACCGACGTCCGCGAGAAGGCCGCCGCCGCCTTCGCCGGCAGCGACACCGAGGTCCACGTCACCGGCCCCGTCGCGACCTTCGCCGACCAGATGTCGTCCGCCGAGTCCGACCTCCTGGTCATCTCGGTCGTCACGATCCTGGTCATCGGGCTGATCCTGCTCATCGTCTACCGGTCGTTGATCACCGCGATGCTGCCGCTGGCGGTCATCGGGCTGAGCCTCGTCGTCGCGCGCGGCGTCCTGGCCGGCCTCGGCGAACTGGGGATGCCGGTCTCCCAGTACAGCATCTCCTTCCTGACGGCGATCCTGCTCGGTGCGGGCACCGACTACTCCGTGTTCGTCATCGGCCGTTACCACGAACTGATCCGCCAGGGACACGACCCGGCGTCCGCGCTGGTGGCGGCAACCGTGACGATCGGTCACGTCGTCACGGCGTCGGCGATGACGGTGGCGTTGGCCCTGCTGTCGATGATCTTCGCCGACCTCAGCGTCTTCGCCACCGTGGGGCCGGCGTCGGCGATCGCGATCATGATCGCCTGCCTGGCGTCGCTGACGATCCTGCAGCCGGCCCTGGCGATCGCCGCACGCTACGGGCGCGGCCTGCCGAAACGGGAGATCACGCGGGACCACTGGCGACGCATGGGCGTCCGCGTCGTCCGCCGACCGGTCGCGCTGCTCGCCGGCAGTCTCGTGCTCCTGATCGCCATGAGCGTCCCGCTCACCGGGCTGCGCCTCAGCTACGACGATCGCGCCTCGCAGTCGCAGGACACCGACGGCAACCTCGGCTACGCCCAACTCGACAAGCACTTCCCGAAGGATGTGGTGGTCGCCGAGTTCCTTCTGGTGACGGCCGACCACGACCTGCGGACCTCGACGTCGCTCGCCGATCTCGACCAGATGGCGGCCCGCGTCGCGCAGCTGCCGGGTGTCGACCGCGTGCTGGGTGTCACACGCCCCACCGGTGACAAACTCGAACCGGCCCGGCTGTCGTGGCAGAACGGTCAGATCGCCAACGAACTCGGGAAGGCGGTGACCGAGGGCGAGGGGCGATCGTCGGAGCTGGGCCTGTTGAAGTCGGGGTCGCGTGAACTCGCCGACGCGCTGGCGGAACTGCATCGGCGCATCGGCACCGACCTGGCCCCGCTGATCGGGGTGCTCGACGACGCCGCCGACAGCGTCTCCGCGGTGAGCGAGTACCGCCCCTGGCTCGAGAAGATGGCCGAACTGGGGCCGCGCCTGGACGCGGCGGCGCCGCGGGTGCCCGAGGCGGCGGCAGCGGCCCGTCGCGCCGACGACGTCCTGCGCGGGCTCGGACCGGTCGTCGACGCCCTCGACACCCCGCTGTGCACGGGGCAGCCCGCGTGCCGGGCCGCGCTCGCCGACCTGCGGTCGCTGCGGGGGCTGGCGACCGACGGCGTGCTGGCCGAGACCGCGGATCTGGCGGACGCCCTCACCTCCGGCGACGTCTCGGTGACCGGGCTCTCGCGCGACCTGACGGGCGTGCTGGCGACGATGGACCGCAGCATCGCCCGGCTCGGCGGCATGGACCTCGCCGAGCAGTTCGCCGAACTCGACGACGGCATCGGACAGATGGCCGACGGTGCGCGACAGCTCGCCGACGGCGTGGGGGCGCTCGTCGACTCCACGGTCGAGAACCTGGCCGGGATGGGGCAGGTCGCGGCGGCACTCCGGGCATCGTCGACCAACACCGAGGGGTCGGATGCCGCGACGGGCTTCTACCTGCCCGCCGAGACGTTCGAGAACCCCGATTTCGCGGCCGTCGCCCGCCAGTTCATCTCGCCGGACGGACGATCGGTGCGGTACGCCGTCCAGACCGACGTCGACCCCTACTCCGGTGAGGCCATCGAGCTGTCGAAACAGATCGCCGAGGTCGCGCAGGACGCCCGGCCGAACACCGAGCTCGCCGGGAGCCGAGTGGCGGTCGCCGGCTTCCCGGCGATCAACGCCGATCTGCAGCGCCTGCTGACCGCCGACTTCCGGCTGCTCGCGGTGGCGACCATCCTCATCGTCGGGATCATCCTGGCGGTGCTCCTGCGGTCGCTCGTCGCGCCGATCTACCTGGTCCTCACCGTCATCGCGAATTACGCGGCGTCACTGGGCATCGGGGTCCTGGTGTTCCAGAATCTCCTCGGCCAGCAGATGTCGTGGCCGGTCCCGCTGTTGGCGTTCATCATCCTGGTGGCGGTCGGCGCCGACTACAACATGCTGCTGGTGTCGCGGCTGCGGGAGGAGGCGGTGCACGGCAGACGCACCGGGGCCATGCGGACCGTGGCGCACACCGGTTCGGTGATCACCTCGGCGGGCGTGATCTTCGCGGCCAGCATGTTCGGCCTGATGTCGGGATCGGTGACCCTGATGGTGCAGGCGGGATTCGTGATCGGCGTCGGCCTGCTCCTCGACACGTTCGTGGTGCGGACGTTGACGGTCCCGGCGATCGCCGTGCTCGTCGGCGACGCCGGCTGGTGGCCCGGCACGGCCGTGCGGTCACGACGACGCACCGACTCTACGATCGGGGCATGACCTCTGCGATGACGGCCGACCTCCACACGCACTCGGCGTTCTCCGACGGAACCGACAGTGCCGACGAGCTGGTGGCGGCGGCCCGCGCCGCGGGACTGCGGACCATCGCGCTCACCGACCACGACACGGCGGCGGGGTGGGACCCGATCGCCCGCGCCGCGCGGGGGACGGGGCTCCGGGTGATCCCCGGAGTCGAGTTCTCCACGAAGCACCCCGACGCCGACGGCCGGCCGGTGTCGGTCCATCTGCTCGGCTACCTGTTCCGGCGTGACGACCCGCGGATCGTCGCCGAATGGGACCGACTGCGCCACGAGCGGGCGAATCGGGGGGCGAACATCGTGGCGCGACTCGTCGACGGCGGATTCCCGATCACGCTCGACCGTGTCCGCGAGATCGCGGGCGCCGCGAACATCGGTCGCCCCCACATCGCCCGCGCGCTGGTGGAGGCCGGCGTCGTCGACCGGGTCGGCGACGCCTTCGACGAGCTCCTGCACGACGGCAGCCCGTACTACGCGGCGCTGCGGTCGACGTCGTTGCGGGAGGGAGTCGAGTGGATCGCGGCCGCCGGCGGCGTTCCGGTGATCGCCCATCCGCGAGCCCGGGACGCGGCGGCGGTGATGACCGCGGACGTCATCGAGACGCTGGTGCCGCTCGGGCTGCGCGGACTGGAGGTGCGCCACCCCGATCACGACGACGCTGCGCGCGGCGAACTCGGGCACATCGCCGACGCTCTCGGGCTGCTGCAGACGGGGTCGAGCGACTACCACGGCGACAACAAGACGCTCCGGATCGGCCAGGAGAGGACCGCGGACGACGTCGTCGAGCAGATCATCGAGGCCGGGGCGCAGACGCCGTTCGACGGGTGACGGCGCCCGCCCGCGGCGCGGATCGCCGCACGGCACCGGGCAGAATGGACGCCATGGCTCCCAGGGATCAGGTGGACCCGGCGCGTATGCGCGAGGCCGTGCTCGCCGTCGCCGACTGGCTGCGCGACGAGTCGGCCCCGACGCCCCCGCGTGCCGCGCTCGCCGCAGCGGTCCGGGCGACGGCGCGGACCGTCGCCCGCGACGCCCCCGGGAACGCCGTGGAACTGCGCGTCCCGCCGTTCGTCGCCGTCCAGTGCATCGAGGGGGTTCGGCACACTCGCGGCACGCCGCCCAACGTCCTGGAGGCCACGGCCCGCGACTGGCTGCTGTTGGCGACGGGTCTGCTGGACATCGACGAGGCCGTCGCAGGTCACCGCGTCGAGGTCTCCGGACACCGCGCCGCCGACGTCGCCGCGTACCTGCCGGTGGTCCCGCTGCGTCGCGACTGACGCGAACCGAGTCGGCCGCCGGGATTTCGAGATGCCGCCGCGGACGCCGTAGACTGGGTGAACGGTAACGCCCGCACCCCACGAAACCGGAGCGTCTCACGTGACTGAGCAGTCCATTCACTCTCCGAACCTGATGAGCCCGAGCTCGAGAAATCAGACCGGATGTGACGGCTCGTCGCACCCGCGGCGCGATCTGGATCAGCCCGAGAACGAACCCCGCGAGGAATGCGGGGTGTTCGGCGTCTGGGCGCCGGGCGAGGACGTCGCGAAACTCACCTACTACGGGCTGTACGCACTGCAGCATCGAGGCCAGGAGGCCGCGGGCATCGCCGTGGGCGACGGCGCCCAGGTCCTCGTGTTCAAAGACCTGGGGCTCGTGAGCCAGGTGTTCGACGAGCAGACCCTCGCCTCGATGAGCGGGCACGTGGCCGTCGGGCACTGCCGCTACTCCACCACCGGGTCGACGACCTGGGAGAACTCGCAGCCGATCTTCCGGAACACCGTCACCGGCAGCGGTGTGGCCCTGGGCCACAACGGCAACCTCGTCAACACCGCCGAACTCGCGTCGCGGGCGCGTGAGCTGGGAATCTACGGTGCGGCGCAGGCCAACGCCGCGACCTCCGACTCCGACGTCCTCGGCGCGCTGCTCGCGCACGGCGCGGCCGACTCGACGCTCGAGGAGTCGGCGATGGACCTCCTGCCGAACGTTCGCGGCGCCTTCTGCCTGACCTTCCAGGACGAGCACACCCTGTACGCGGCCCGCGACCCGAACGGCGTCCGTCCGCTGTCGCTGGGTCGCCTCGACCGCGGGTGGGTCGTCGCCTCCGAGACGGCGGCCCTCGACATCGTGGGGGCCTCCTTCGTCCGCGACATCGAGCCCGGCGAACTCCTGGCCATCGACGCCGACGGCGTCCGCAGCCGACGCTTCGCCGAGCCGACGCCCAAGGGCTGCGTGTTCGAGTACGTCTACCTGGCGCGGCCCGACAGCGTCATCAACGGTCGGTCGGTGCACTCGTCGCGCGTCGAGATCGGCCGCCAACTGGCGCGCGAGCAGCCCGCCGACGGTGAGCTGGTGATCCCGGTGCCGGAGTCGGGGACCCCGGCGGCCGTCGGATACGCCCAGGAGTCGGGCATCCCCTACGGGCAGGGGCTGATGAAGAACGCCTACGTGGGCCGCACGTTCATCCAGCCTTCGCAGACGATCCGTCAGCTCGGCATCCGGTTGAAGCTCAATCCGCTGCGCGAGGTGATCCGCGGCAAGAAGCTGGTCGTTGTCGACGACTCGATCGTCCGCGGCAACACCCAGCGCGCCCTGATCCGCATGCTCCGCGAGGCCGGGGCCGCCGAGGTGCACGTGCGGATCGCGTCGCCGCCTGTGCGCTGGCCGTGCTTCTACGGCATCGACTTCGCGTCGCCCGCCGAGCTCATCGCGAACGGCTCGGACTCGACCGAGGCGATGGTCGAGGGCGTCCGGCACGCGATCGACGCCGACAGTCTCGGATACATCACCATCGACGGGATGATCGACTCCACCGAACAGGAGCGCTCCACGCTGTGCGCCGCCTGCTTCGACGGCCGGTATCCCATTCCGCTGCCGGAGGAGACGACGATGGGCAAGGCCGTCCTGGAGTCGATGATGAAGGGTGCCGCCGCGGGCACCGATCCGCTGTCGGGACGCAACGACAACGTCAGCGCGGTCATGCGTCCCTGACTCGTGCCGCCCCCACCACGCACTCAGGTACCGTGAGTGCGTCCCACACCCTGCGGCCGGTCCGGCCGGAGACGATTTCAGGAGAGACGACACTATGACCGAGAGGTCTGCCGACCAGATGACGGCCGGCGCTTCGTATGCGGCCGCGGGCGTGGACATCGACGCCGGTGAACGGGCCGTCGAACTGTTCGCTCCGCACGCCAAGCGGGCCACCCGCCCGGAGGTGCTGGGCGGTCTCGGCGGCTTCGCCGGTCTGTTCTCCCTCAAGGGCGACTACCGAGAGCCCGTGCTGGCGGCGTCCAGCGACGGCGTCGGAACCAAGCTCGCGGTCGCGCAGGCGATGGGCGTGCACCACACGGTCGGCCGCGACCTGGTCGCCATGGTGGTCGACGATCTGGTGGTCTGCGGGGCCGAGCCGCTGTTCCTGCAGGACTACATCGCCGTCGGCAAGGTGATCCCGGAGATGGTCGCCGACATCGTCCGCGGAATCGCCGACGGCTGCGTCGACGCGGGATGCGCCCTGTTGGGCGGCGAGACGGCCGAGCATCCCGGCGTCATGGAGGACGGCCACTACGACATCTCGGCGACCGGTGTGGGCGTGGTGGAGGCCGACTCCGTCCTCGGCCCCGATCGGGTGCGCCCCGGTGACGTCATCATCGCGATGGCCTCGTCGGGTCTGCACTCCAACGGGTACTCGCTGGCGCGCAAGGTCCTCCTCGACTGGGGACACATGGATCTCTCGGGCCACGTCGAGGAGTTCGACCGCACGCTCGGGGAGGAACTGCTCGAGCCGACCCGCATCTACGCCAAGGACTGTCTTGCGCTCGCGGCCGAGACCGATGTGCGCACGTTCGCGCACGTCACCGGTGGCGGTCTGGCCGACAACCTCGGCCGTGTCCTGCCGGCGGGGCTGGCTGCCGAGTTGGAGCGCAACACGTGGACGCCGGCGCCGATCTTCTCGCTCATCGCCCAGCGCGGTCGGGTGGAGCGCGCCGAGATGGAGAGAACCTTCAACATGGGGGTCGGCATGGTCGCCATCGTCGCCCCCGAGGACACCGACCGCGCTCAGGCGATCCTGACCGCGCGGCATGTCGACAACTGGGTCCTCGGCACCGTCAAGCGCGGCGAGCAGGGGACCGGCGGTGCGGCCGAGCTGGTGGGCGACCACCCCCGCTTCTGACGGGACGGGCCACGCACCGGAACACGACGGGAGAACAACCGGAAGGGGCCCCGCGGTCATCGACCGCGGGGCCCCTTCCTGTGTCTGTGCTCAGGCGTGACGTGCGTCAGGCGAGCACCACGGCGTGGTGCGTCGCCCCTCGAGGTGGGGTGATGCCTGACGAGCGGGGTGAGCGAAACGCGCGTCAGGCGCGTCGCCACTCCTCTTCACTGTTCGCCCAGCTCTCCTCGTCCGACCAGTTGTCGTAGGACTTCTCTCGTCCGCCCGACAGCTCGCGCTGCAGGCTGTCGAAGTCGGTATGAGGAGTGGAGTACTTCAGCTGACGAGCAACCTTCGTCTGCTTTGCCTTTGCCCGGCCGCGGCCCATATGGGACCCCCTCGCACAATGACGGGGCGGCCATCGTCGTGGCGGCCCCGTTCTATCCGTTAGTAGTTTTCGTACCAACAGTCTAGCGCGGAGTTCGAATTAAGTCTCATCGCGCAGGAAGTGACCGTGTCACCGGCGGCCGCGCAGCCGGTCGACGGCCGCGCGGCCGGGTGGGACGGCGTCGTCGGAGGTGTAGAGCGAGGCGTCGATCCGTGCGGCGGCCGACTCCGGTGCACCGTCGGCGTCATTCGATTCGGGCGCCCGCACGGTCAGTTCGGCGTCGACGGGGATCGAGCGCTTGACGAGGGCCAGTGCGATGGGTCCGTTCTCGAAGTGGTCGACGACCGTCCCGATCCGGCCGACGGTGCGCCCGCCCGCGGTCACCGGATCGCCGGTGACCGGACGATACGACGACGACCCGTCGAGGTGCAGCAGGACCAGCCGACGTGGGGGACGGCCGAGGTTGGCCACCCGTGCCACCGTCTCCTGCCCCCGGTAGCAGCCCTTGTCGAGGTGGACGGCACCGCCCTCGTCCGGTCCGCCGATCCAGTCGACCTCGTGGGGGATCGTCCGTTCGTCGGTGTCGAGTCCCAGGCGCGGACGCAGGGCGTTGACGCGCAGGGCGTCGTACGCCCACATCCCCGCGGGGACCGCGCCGGCGGCGGTGAGGATGGTCCACCACTCGACGAGATCGGTCTCGGGGATCACCAGATCGACCACGGGGGTCGACGCGCCCTCGCCGAGGGAGGGCATCACGCGCCAGAAGCCGAGGGGCTCGTCGTCGTGCCGGAGCTCCGGGAGATCGCCGGCGCGGTACCGGTCGGCGTCGGCGGGCAGGGCGATGGCCTCCGCGATCGGGCCGGTGAGCACATCGGGTCCGAGCAGCGTCACCACGGCCATGTCGGGGCGGGCGGCCGCGGTGACCTGAGCCCAGAAGATCATCTTGCTGAGGAAGTCGGTGAGCGTCTGCCCGCGGGACGACTCGGTGTCGATCCAGGTGCACTCGTCGATGTCGGTGAGGACGAAGTGATCCTCGATGCGGCCCTGCAGGTCGAGCGACAGGTTCTCGGCGCTGCGGCGGTCGGACAGTTCGGTGAGGTGCTGCGAGGAGACGGTGTGCAGCCACGTGAGCCGCTCGGTGCCGGTGAGTTCGAGGACGAAGCGGTCGGAGCGGTCGACGATCGCGGCGCCCCGCGTGGCGGCCCGTTGTTCGGCGAGCGGATCGCCGTAGTGCCAGGCGACACCCTGGCTCGGGTCTCCTTCGGGAGTCGGGACGGCGCCTGCCACGGCGTTCAGGATGGGCGAACGATCGGACATGCCGCCAGTCTACGAGCCCGCGGGGAATCGCGGGAGGCTGCACTACGCTGACCCCGACCGGACGCGACGGGAAGGCTGGTGGGCGGGTGCGCGAGGACGCGGAGACCCCGGCGGTGGCACGGGGGGCGGTGGTCGTGGATCACGACGGCCGGGTGGCGGGACTCGACGGCCCGCAGGTGTACGTCGACGATCTGGGGCTCGTCCACGGCGACGGACTGTTCGAGACGCTTCTGGTCCGCGGTGGACGCGCCTGCAATCTCGACCGGCATCTGGATCGTCTCGCGAGGGGGTCGGCCGCGATGGACCTCCCGGCGCCGGATCGGCGGCGGTGGACGGCGATGATCGACGCCGGGCTCCGGGCGTGGCGGGAGACCGGGGCGGCCGGCGACCGGGAGGGGATGGCCCGCCTGGTCCGCACCCGGGGGCGGGAGGCCGACCCCGGTGCGGGGCCCACGGAGTACCTGACGATCGCGCCCGTGCCGGATCGGGTGGCCGCGGCGCGGCGTGACGGTGTGCGCGTCGTCAGTCTGCCGACCGCCGTCGACCCCGACCTGGCACGGCGGTCGCCCTGGCTGCTGGCGGGCGTCAAATCTCTGAGCTATGCGGTCAACACCGCGGCGCTGCGTCATGCGCGGTCGTTCGGTGCCGACGACGCACTGCTCCTGTCGTCGACGGGGGCGGTGCTCGAGGGGCCGCGGGGGTCGGTGGTGGCGGTCGTCGACGGTCGGCTGGTGACTCCGCGCCGCGACGGCGGGGTCCTGCCGGGGACCACCCAGGATGCCCTGTTCGCGGCGGCGGATGCGGCCGGCGTCCCGACCGCCGAGTGTGATCTCGACGTGGCCGATCTGATGGCGGCCGACGGGGTGTGGCTGGTCTCGTCGGTGACGCTCGCCGCCCGGGTCACGCACATCGACGGGATCGGTGTGGCCCAGGGGGATCTGCCACAGGGGGATCTGACCGGGGGTGCTGTGATCGGGGTGGCCGCGCTCGTCGATGAGGCGGCGGGCTGAGTCGAGGGTCCGGGGTTGCCTGCGTCACGACCCCTTTCGCATCGACCCCATTACTACTACCGTTTGTAGTACTACCAACCTGTAGTAGTAGCGGTGCGTCGTGGTGACCGTGTACGGCAGCACCGATTCCTCTGACGAAGCGAGGGTCCCGTGGACGTCGTCGACATCTCCCGATGGCAGTTCGGCATCACCACCGTCTACCACTTCATCCTGGTTCCGCTGACGATCGGACTGGCACCGCTCATCGCCGTCATGCAGACGGTGTGGCACCGGACGGGCAACGAACAGTGGCTCCGCGCCACCAAGTTCTTCGGGAAGATCTTCCTGATCAACTTCGCCCTCGGCGTCGCGACCGGCATCGTCCAAGAGTTCCAGTTCGGCATGAACTGGAGTGAGTACAGCCGGTTCGTCGCCGACGTCTTCGGTGCGCCCCTGGCCCTCGAGGGCCTCCTGGCGTTCTTCCTCGAATCGACGTTCATCGGACTGTGGATCTTCGGATGGGGACGCCTGCCGAAACGAGTGCACCTCGCATGCATCTGGCTGGTCGCCATCGGCGTCAACGCCTCGGCGTACTTCATCATCGTCGCGAACTCGTGGATGCAGCATCCCGTCGGCGTCGAATGGGACGCCGATCGCGATCGGCCGATGATGAACAACTTCCTCGCCGTCATCACCAACAACACGACGCTCGTCGCCTTCCCGCACGTCATCATGGGCGCACTCCTGACCGCAGGCACCGTGGTCGCCGTCGTCGGCCTGTGGTGGATGGCCCGCAACGGACACCGCGCCGCGAAGATCGAGGAAGCGGCACGGACCGGAGACGAGTCGATCATCCCGGAGACGACGTCACCCAGCCAGATCGGTGCCACGCCCGAGAAGCTGCGTGAGGACAACGCGACCCTGTGGCGCCCGATCAGCATCCTCGCGCTGTGGGTGATGATCGGCTCCGGACTGGGCCTCGTCGTCACCGGCGACATGCAGGCACAACTCATGTTCACCCAGCAGCCGATGAAGATGGCGGCCGCGGAGTCGCAGTGCGAGACCGAGGTCGGCGCGGCGTTCTCCGTCCTCAGCATCGGCAGACAGAACAACTGCGACCACATCGAACACGTCATCACGATCCCGAACATGCTCTCGTTCCTCGCCGACCACAGCTTCGACAGCGAGGTCAAAGGCGTCAACGAACTCCAGCAGCAGTACCAGGACGCCCTCGGGATGCCGGGGCAGAACTTCGCCCCCAACCTCTTCGTCACCTACTGGAGCTTCCGCGCCATGATCACCTGGGCCCTCGGGTCGGTCGTCGTCGCCGCCGGCGGCCTGTGGTTCCTGCGACGCAGACGCAGCAACGTCCCGCGATGGTTCGGCCGACTCGCACTGTGGATGCTCCCCACCCCCTTCCTCGCGAACGCCTCCGGCTGGATCTTCACCGAGATGGGCCGCCAGCCCTGGGTGGTCGTCCCGAACTGGGCCGACCCCGACGGCATGCCGCTCAAGGTCCACATGCTCGTGCAGGACGGCGTCTCCAACAACACCGCGCCGATGGTCTGGACCACGCTCATCGGCTTCACACTGCTGTACGGCGCGCTCGGCGTCGTCTGGTTCTACCTCGAACGCCGCTACGTCATCGAGGGCCCCGCCGAGAAGGACTCCGTCGCCATCACGTCCACCGACGACGATGACGAGGCGTCCGCCGAACTCTCGTTCGCCTACTAGAAGGAGCATCCGATGACTCTGGAGAACACCTGGTTCGTGATCATCGCCGTGATGTTCACGATGTACTTCGTACTCGAGGGCTTCGACTTCGGCGTCGGCATGCTGATGACGCTGCCCGATCGAGACGACGGGCACGACCCGGTCCTCGCCGACAAGCGTCGACGGGTCCTGCTCAACACCATCGGACCGGTGTGGGACGGCAACGAGGTGTGGCTCATCACCGGCGGAGCCGCGATCTTCGCCGCGTTCGGCGGCTGGTACGCCACCATGTTCTCGGCGTTCTACCTGCCGCTGTTCCTCATCCTCATCGGCCTCATCGTGCGCGTGGTGGCCATCGAATGGCGCGGCAAGATCGACGACGTCCGGTGGCGGCGCTGGTGCGACGTCGGCATCGGCCTCGGCTCGTGGATCCCGGCGATCCTGTGGGGCGTGGCCTTCGCCAACCTGGTCCGCGGTCTGCCGATCGACGCCGAACACCAGTACACGGGCGGATTCTTCAACCTCCTCAATCCGTACGCCCTGCTCGGTGGCGCCACCACGCTGCTCGCCTTCCTCACCCACGGCACCGTCTTCGTCGCCCTCAAGACCTCGGGCGAGATGCGCGACCACGCGCAGGTCCGCGCCGCCCGGCTCGCCGTGCCCACCGCCCTCGTCGCCGCCGCATTCCTGATCTGGACGCAGATCGCGTACGGCCACGCGTGGACCTGGGCGATCGTCGCCGTCGGGGCCCTCGCCGCCACCGGGCTGGTGGTGGCCGCCGCGGCCCGCCGCGAGGGCTGGGCGTTCGCCGCGACGCTGATCGCGATCGCCGGCACCGTCGTCATGCTGTTCGCGTGCCTGTTCCCGAACGTCCTGCCGTCGACGACCGACCCGGCATTCGATCTGACCGTCGCGAACACATCGTCGAGCCACTACACGCTGGTCATCATGACCTGGGCCGCCGGCATCATGACACCGGTCGTCATCGCCTACCAGGCCTACAGCTACTGGGTGTTCCGCAAACGGCTCTCGACCGATCAGATCCCGCCGTCCGTCGGCCTGCCCCTGCGCGCCCCCGACGCGGTGCCCGCCCCCGAGAGCCCACGGGGCTGAGACGATGACCGACCGCAGGCCGCCGCTCGACCCGCGTCTGCTCCGCGCCTCCCGATCGGCCCGGCGGTACGTCGTCGCGGCCTCGGCGTTCACCCTCGGCGACCTGCTGGCCGCCGTCGTCGCGGCCGTCGCGCTCGCCGGACTGCTCGCCGACCTCGTCACCGATCCCACACGCCGCGGCTTCGGCGCCCAGGCGGGGACGTTGACGGTGCTCGCCGTCGCGTTGAGCGGGCGGGCGGCGATGCGCTACGCCGCCGACCGGTACGCGCGACGGGCGGCCCACCGCACCATCGACGAACTGCGGGTCGCCGCCCTCACGGCGGTCACCGACCCCGACCGGACATCGCCGCGGACACTGCTGGCCCGGCGCGATCACGCGCTCACCGTCGTCCTGCGCGGCCTCGACCGGCTCTCGGACTACCTCTCCGGTTATCTGCCCGCGCTCGCGTCGACCGTCCTGGTGACACCCGTCGTGATCGGCGTGATCGCCTGGACCGACTGGGTGTCGGCGGTGATCATCGTCGTCACCATCCCGCTCATCCCGATCTTCATGGTCCTCATCGGACTCGTCACCCGCGATCGGACGCGCCGCAAACTCGACGCGATGAGCCGGCAGACGTCACAGCTCGTCGACCTCATGACCGGGCTGCCGACCCTCCGCGCGCTGGGCCGCGCCCGCGGTCCGGCGGCCCGGGTCTCGGCCCTCGGCGACGACCTGCGACGCAGCACCATGTCGTCGCTGCGCATCGCATTCCTCTCCGGGGCCGTCCTCGAACTCCTGGCGACGCTGTCGGTGGCACTCGTCGCGGTCAGCATCGGGCTGCGCCTCGTCTTCGGGGAGATGAGCCTGTACGCCGGGGTGCTCGCGCTCGTCCTGGCGCCCGAGGCCTACCTGCCGCTGCGGCAGGTCGGCGCACAGTTCCACAACGCCGAGGACGGAGTCGCGGCCGCCGACGACGTCCTCGACCTCATCGACGCTCCCCACCGGTCGACCGGCGCCGGCCGGTCGGTGCGCGTCGCCGGTGCCGCGATCCAGTTCGACGATCTCGGCGTCCGCGGCCGCGACGGCTGGGCGCCGCACGCGTTCACCGCCACGGTCGCGCCGGGAGAGCTCACCGTCCTCACCGGACCCAACGGGAGCGGCAAGTCGACGACCCTCGCGGCCGTCCTCGGACTCGAGCGGCCCGACGCCGGATGCGTCCGCGTGGGCGGCGTCGCCGTCACCGACCTCGACCGTGACGAGTACACGGCCCAGATAGCCTGGCTGCCACAGCATCCCGTCGTCGTGCCGGGAACCGTCGCCGAGAACCTGGCGCTCTTCGACGCCCGCGGCGACGGAGCTCTCGACGAGCGGGCCCTGACCGCCGCGGCTCGTGCGTCGGCGTTCACCGACGTGCTCGCCGACCTCCCCGACGGGTCGCAGACGCTCCTCGGCGCCGGGGGAGCGGGCCTGTCGGCGGGGCAGGTCCAACGCCTCGCCCTCACCCGCACCCTCGCGTCGCCTGCGCCGCTGCTCCTCCTCGACGAGCCGACCGCGCACCTCGACGACGAGACCGGGCGCCGCGTCCTGGACACCCTGATCCGCCGGGCCCGCGACGGCGACACCGTGCTGGTCGTCTCGCACCGCCCCGAGGTCCTCGCCGCCGCCGATCGGGTCATCGCCCCGGCGCACACACCGCAGGAGGCCCGCGATGCCGTCTGACACCGGCCGCACCGGACGCCCGCGCGACCCGATGCTCGCCGCACTCGCCCTCACCGGGATGCGCGGGCGCGCGCTGGCGGTCCCGATCCTGCTCGGGGTCGCCGGGGCGCTCGCCGCACTCGGTCTGGCCGCACTCTCGGCATGGCTGATCACCCGTGCCTGGCAGATGCCGCCGGTCCTCTACCTGTCGGTCGCGGTCACCGCCGTCCGCGGCCTCGGCATCGGCCGCGGGGTGTTCCGCTACCTGGAGCGATTGGCCACCCACGACGTCGCCCTCGCCGCGATGGCTCGGGCGCGCGTGCGCGTCTACCGGGCGCTGGCCGACGGCGACGCCGCACGCACCGTGGGACTTCGCCGCGCCGAACTGCTGTCGCGGACGGCCGACGACGTCGACGAGATCGGGTCGGCGGTGATCCGCGGACTCGTCCCGATGGCGGTCGGTGCGGTCACCTCCCTCAGCGCGGTGGCGATCATGGCGTCGGTGTCCCCGCCGGCCGCGCTGGTCCTCGCCGCCGCACTGCTGGCGAGCGGCGTCGTCGCACCGCGGTGGGCGACGCACGGTGCCGCCCGTCGGGTGCGCGCCGCCGCACGAGCCCGCGAAGACGCGGCGCAGGCCGCGACGACCCTCCTGTGGCACGGGCCGGAACTGGCGGTCACCGGCTCCCGGGAGGCGATGCTGGCCGCGGTGCGCGACGCCGACCGTCGGACCGAGGACGCACAGGAGGGCGGCATGCGCTGGCAGGCGGCCGCGCAGGCCGTCACCCCGCTCTCGCTGGCCGTCAGCGTGATGGCCGCCGCGATCATCGCCGTCGACCTGGCATCCGGACTGACGGGGTCGCTCGCCGACGTCTCCTCGGGCGACGGCGTCACCCCGATGGTGTTCGGTGTCCTCCTGCTGCTGCCGCTGTCGTCATTCGAGACCACCGCCGCGCTCACCGAGGCCGGCCTGGCGTGGGAGAGCGGACGGCAGGCGGCGCGCCGCGTCCTCGACCTGATCGGCGGTGACGTGGACGCCGCCGGGGGCGGTGGTGACGTGGACGCCGCCGGGGGCGGGGGTGATCCGACCGTCGACCCGCGGCCCGTGACGCTCACCGCCCGCGACCTCCGGTGGGGCTGGGACGAGACGATCGGCGGCCCGCTCGACGTCGATCTTCCGCCGGGCGCGCGCCTCGTCGTCACCGGCCCCAGCGGTGTCGGCAAGTCGACGCTGCTGCTCACCCTCGCCGGACTGCTCCCGGCCCGGTCGGGACGGACGCTGGTGTCCGGCGACACCGGAGCATCCGGCGACCCGCGTCGATCGGTGGTCTATCTCGCCCAGGACGCGCACGTCTTCTCCACCACGGTCCGCGAGAACCTGCGCGTCGCGCGCGGCGACGCGACCGAGACCGAGATGCTCGCCGCCGTCGAACGCGTGGGTCTCGGACCGTGGTTGCGGGGCCTGCCCGATGGACTCGACACCGTGCTCACCGGCGGCGAGTCGGCGGTCAGCGGCGGTCAACGGCGTCGTCTCCTGCTGGCGCGGGGACTGCTGCACCCGGCGCCGATCGTCGTACTCGACGAGCCGACCGAACACCTCGACGCCGCCGATGCGGCGGCGGTGCTCGCGGCACTGTGCGCCGACGGCGAGTCGAGTCTGTTCGGGTCGCGGACGGTCGTCGTCGTCACCCACCAGGACGTGACCGGGATCGCGGCGCCGGTGCTGCGCCTGACCTCGGAACGTGCGGCGGACGTGTCCGCGCGGAACGGGGAGCCGGTGGGCCTCAGCCGATGACGCGGCGCAGTTTCGCCGACAGACGCGGGGTGAGCTCGCCCTCGGGATCGACGCGCTCCTCGACGTAGGCGAGGTCGCCGTCGGGCACCAGACCGTACAGGCGTTTGGCGCCCCCGGTGTGCGCGCCGGTCTCGGTGCGGATGGTGACGTCGGTCGTCAGATTCCACGACGTCTGGTTGATCGGGCGCCCGTAGTACAGCTCGATGGAGCCCTCGGCGTGGGTCAGCATCAGCTCGATGTCGTCGCTCTCGCTGATCCGCCAGAAGCCGGCTTCCCGCAGGTCGGGGCGCACGTAGGCGCCGTCCTCGTCGAGCACCCACGAGCGGGACTGCCACGTGAGGTAGTTGCCGCCGTCGTGCGCGACGATGATCTGCTGACCGAACGGGTAGTCCTCGCCGGTCTGCGGGTCGTGACCCTCGCCCTGTCCCTCCCAGACGCCGACGAGCGGCAGGAGTGCGAGCAGACCGTCGTGCAGGTCCGCGCCCTCGCGGAGGTTCGCGGTGTCCGCGGGCACGGGGAGGTCGCCGAACGACGGCAGGTTCTTGCCGGCCGTCTCCTGAGCGCGCTGCTCGGCGTCGGAGATCGCCTCGTTACCGGAGCGGGTCACGATTCGTCGTTCACCAGTCGGTAGACGGTGTAGAGCGCGAACCAGATGATCAGCACGGTCGCGAGCCCGAGCAGGATTTCGAAGAAGAGCACCATGCGCTCGACTTTACCCACCGAGGCGCCCCCGCCGCATCTCGCCCCACCCGCTCGCCCCCCCGCCCCGCTGCGCCCCCGCCCCGCACCCGCCCCGCTGCGCCGCCGCCCCGCCGCCCCACCCGCTCCCGCGTCACTGGAGCACAGCCGCGGTCGATCAACCGGCCGCGGACGTTCTCGAGTGACGCGGGAGCGGCTGTGGATGGCGGTCGGAACCGGAACGGCGCCGCCCGCGTCCAACTGAGTATGTGGACCACCGACGAGAACGGCCTCATCCGACGCACCGAGCTGCTCGACACGGGGGTGCCCGTCCGCGAGATCACCCGGGCCCTCCGCTCGGGCGCACTGGCGCACGTCGCCCGCGGCGTCTACGCGGAGGCGTCGCGGGTGCGCGGCGCCGACTTCCCCGGTCAGTACCTGTACGGCCTGCGGTGCATCGCCGCGGCGACGGCGCCGTCGGACGGTCCGTCACCCGTGCTGAGCCACGAGTCGGCCGCCGTGATCCACGGGTGGCCGCTGCTGCGCCCGTCGCTGACGCACGTGCACGTCACGAGTGGCCGCGAGAGCGGCGGCACGATCCGCCACGAGCGACGGACCCACCCGGGACTGTTCGGGGACGGCGACGTCGTCGAGGTCGGCGGCGTCCGCGTCACCAGCCCGGCGCGAACGGCCGTCGACGTGGCGCGCGGCGTCGACTTCGCCCGCGCGCTCGCCGTGTTCGACGCCGCGCTCGCCGCCGGGACGCCCGACGAGCAGATTCGCGAGCACCTCCGTCGACGGCGCGTCGGGGTCGGACGGGCCCGGTACGCGTACGGGTTCGCCGACGGCCGGTCGGAGTCGCCGGGGGAGTCGTGGAGTCGTGCGCAGATGATCGAGGCGTCACTGCCGTGCCCCGACCTGCAGTCCGTGCACGTCCTCGACGACGGGCGCGAGGCGCGCTGCGACTTCGACTGGGACGGCGTGGTGATCGGTGAGTTCGACGGCCGCGTCAAATACGAGCGGTACCTGCGGCCCGGGGAGCGGCCCCTCGACGCACTCCTGCGCGAGAAGGAGCGCGAGGGTGCGCTGCGTGCCCTCGGCCTGGAGGTGATCCGGTGGACCTGGGCCTCCCTCGAACAGCGTCGGCTGGTCCCGATGCTCCGGACCGTCCTGCCCCGGTTCGGCGTCGCCGTCTGACCGCGCCGCATCTGACCGCGCCCGTCTGACCGCGCTGCGCTCCCGCGTCAGACGACCACGGGCGCGGCCGGTTGATCGGCCGCGGACGGGCCTGGGTGACGCGGGAGGGCTGAGTGACGCGGGAGGGCTGGGTGACGCGGGAGGGCTGGGTCAGGCGGCGGCTTTCGCGCACTCCCAACCGTCGGGCATCGTGCCGCCGTCGAGGAAGTCGCGGAGGAACGCCTGGGCGTCCTCGTCGAGATCGGCGTCGAGGTGCGGGTAGATCACCGGCTCCTCCTTGCTGTTGTGCGCCTCCAACAGGGCGAGCATCGCCGTGCACGCCGAGATCACCTCGCCGCGCTGGGGCTCGACGTCGACGTCGTCGGCGGCCAGTGCCGCGTCGAGCGACGCCATGGTGCGCCACATGTCGCCGTGCTCGCGCAGCATCACCATGATCGGCATCATCAGCGGGCCCGTGCTCAGCTGTGGGAACACCAACTCCTCCTCGAGGTAGATGTGCCGGCGCAGGGCCGTCATCGCGTCGGTCAGCGGCGCGGCCCACTCGGCGACCGACGCCCCGGGCGGCGTCGCGACGAACTTCTCGATCCCGGCGTCGATCGCGCGGTGCTCGACGGTCAAGACCTCGGCCAAGCTGATGGACATGGTGCTCCCTTCATCGACTCGCCATTCCAGCCTACGACCGCGCGGCGCGGTGCGGCCGACGCGAGCCCGGACGGATGCGAAGAACCCCGGCCCGCTCACATGCGGTCCGGGGCTCCTCTGGAAAACGAAGGACTCCTGCCGAATACTCCTACCGAACAGGACCTCTCATCGGATGGGACGTCCTACCGGGTGACGGTCACGTCGTGGACGTGGACGCCGGGGCCCTCCGGGGCGATCTCGGTCTGGCCGTTGCCCTGCGAGCTCAGTGCGCGCAGCGTCCAGTTGCCCGGGGCGGCGAAGAAGCGGAAGTCGCCGGTCGCCGACGCCACCACCTCGGCGGTGAACTCGCCGGTCCCGTCGAGCAGCCGCACGAACGCGCCGGCGACGGGGTCACCGGAGCCGTCGAGGACCTGCCCGGTCAGGACGGTCTCCTTCTCGGCGTCGACGCCGGCGGGAAGGGTCTGCCCCTGTTTGGGTGCACCACACATGTCTGTATTCCTCTCAGATGACTCGGGTGACGGGTCAGAGCTCGATCGGAGCGCCGACCAGCGAGCCGTACTCGACCCAGCTGCCGTCGTAGTTCTTGACGTTCTTCTTGCCCAGGATCTCCTGCAGCACGAACCAGGTGTGGCTCGAACGCTCGCCGATGCGGCAGTAGGCGATCGTGTCGCGGGAGTCGTCGAATCCCTGCTCGGCGTAGAGCGCGGTGAGCTCCTCGTCGGACTTGAACGTGCCGTCCTCGTTCGCGGCCTTCGACCACGGGATGTTGATCGCCCCCGGGACGTGGCCGCGCTGCTGCGCCTGCTCCTGCGGCAGGTGCGCCGGGGCGGAGATCTTGCCGGTGAACTCGTCGGGGCTGCGCACGTCGACGATGTTGACGGTGCCGATGGCGTCGATCACCTGGTCGCGGAAGGCGCGGATCGAGTTGTCGGGCGCCTGGGCGACGTACTCGGTCGCCGGGCGGTTCACCGGGTCGGACGACAGCGGGCGGCCGTCGAGCTCCCACTTCTTGCGTCCACCGTCGAGCAGGCGGACGTCCTTGTGCCCGTAGATCTTGAAGTACCAGTACGCGTACGCGGCGAACCAGTTGTTGTTGCCGCCGTAGAGGACGACGGTGTCGTCGTTCGCGACGCCGCGCTCGCTAAGGAGCTTGGAGAAGTCCTCGGCGTTGAGGAAGTCGCGGCGGGGCGAGTCCTGCAGGTCCTTGCGCCAGTCGAGGCGGATGGCACCCGGCAGGTGGTTGGTGTCGTAGATCGAGGTGTCCTCGTCGACCTCGACGAAGACCACGGAGTCGGTGGTGAGGTTCTGCTCAGCCCAGTCGGCGCTGACCAGGACGTCGGAGCGTGCCATGGGTGTTTCCTTTCACGAGCCGCCGGAACCGGGAGGGACCCGGCGGCGGACCTGGGGTGGGATCCGATGATCGGACCGGGACGACGGCCGGCGCGCAGCGGGCCGCCGACGTGGGCGATCATCGGTCAGTGACAGCAACCGTCGACGATTCGACACAGGTCGATCGCCAGTCGGCGGGTGAGCATCGGCTCACGGCTTCGTTGCATGAACCAGACACTACAACCGGTTTTCGTCAGTGCTCGGGCCATGACGAGAGGTACTCGTCGGGCCGCACCTCGCGGGCTCCGTCGCGTCCCGTGACGATGAGGTCGCTTCCCCTGCTCAGGGCGCTTTTCGGGGGTACCCCCCAGGCCATCGGAAGCTCGGGAAGGGTGGTCGAGAACCGTTTTAATACAGCTGAGCGAAATTCCTCGGGGACGTCGTCGGAGTAGTGCTCCTCGGGGCCGTCGTAGAGGTCGTAGGCCTGGATCCGGACGCGGCCGTCGACCACGCGGACGCGGGCGCTGACGCTGACCTTGACCTTGGGGTGGCGGTATTCGGCCGCCGACGGCGGGAATCGGCCGTCCCGGTCGGGGGAGCCGGGCAGCGGGACGGTGCCGCTCAGCATGATCCCGTCCGTGCGTTCGAGCAGCCCGTCGCCGGGGCCTCCGCCGCCGGGCTCGTCCTCGGGTGCGGGCGTGTTGACGTAGAGGTCGACGATGTTCATCAGCCGACCGAGGTTCGGTGAGTCGATACGCGTCTCGGCGGTCAGCGACGTCCCGGTCAGCGGTGTGCGGGGGCCGATGTCGGCGGTGGGGCCGGTGCGGGCGTCCTCGAGGCGGCCGTCGACCGTCACGGTGCACTCACCGCGGTCGCCGCAGCCGTCCTGGCGGACGCCGCGGGCGCTGACGAGCACCGACGAGAACTCGCCGTCGGACATCCGGGTGAGGAACGGGAACCCGCCCAGCAGCACTTCGGGTTCGAATCGGACGTGCGGCGACGCCTGCACGGCGCGCGCCAGCCGGTGCTCTGCTCGCGATCCGGCGACATCGTTGACGATGAGGGTCGCCACGGCGGCGACGACGACGATCACGCCGAACCACGCGGCGGCGCGCAGTGCGCGGCGGGACGCGGGGCGCGCGGCGCGGCGCGGGGCGGGGTCAACGGGATCGGGCATCGGCGTTATTCTGTCATTCGATAACCGTGTGCTGCGACCAGCGTCGATTGACAGCCCAAGACCACGACGAGATCGGAGTGGTGTGTGGATCTGTTGCTCTTGACCGATGAGCGGTCGCCGGACGCCGTCCTGGCCTCTCTGGCCCTGCTGCCGCATCGTGTCGACCTGCTGCCGGCGACGACCGCGTCGCTGGTGCGGTTGGGTGATGCGGAGATCGTCGTGGTGGACGCCCGGCTCGACCTCGCGGCCGGTCGTGCACTGTGTCGGCTGGTCAGCGACGTGGAGGGGACCCGCGTGATGGCGGTCGTCACCGAGGGCGGCCTGGTGGCGGTGCACGCCGACTGGGGTGTCGACGACTTCGTCCTGCCGGGGACGGGGCCGGCGGAACTGGATGCGCGGGTGCGGTTGATCGCGACGCGGACGCGGGCCGCCGGCGATGACGAGCCGGATCAGGTGATTCTCGGGGAGCTGGTGATCGACGAGTCGACGTACACCGCGCGGTTGCGCGGGCGGCCGATCGATCTCACCTACAAGGAGTTCGAGCTCTTGAAGTTCTTGGCGCAGAACGCCGGCCGAGTGTTCACGCGCGCTCAGCTGCTGCACGAGGTGTGGGGTTACGACTATTTCGGCGGCACGCGGACCGTCGACGTCCATGTGCGGCGGCTCAGAGCGAAGTTGGGCAGCGACCACGAGTCGTTGATCGGGACGGTGCGCAACGTCGGTTACAAGGCGGTCCGGCCGGCCAAACGCGCCGACCGCGATCCGGCGGCGGACATTCCGGACGCCGATGCGGCCGAGATGGATGCCGAGATGGATACAGTGGGGCTCGATGACTGATCAGAGCCCCCGCATCGTCCGCGGCCCGTTGAGCGAGGCCGACATCACCGCCGTCCGCGAACTGTGTGCGCGCGCCGAACGGGTCGACGGGGTCGCCCCGCTGGCCGAGCAGGCGCTCCTGGCCGTCGCCGGCGGCGCCGACCGGCACGTGTTCACCGAGCACGGTTACGCGAACGTGGTGGCCGCCCGCGACGGCGGTGCCGCCATGGTGGAGGCCGTCGTCGACCCCGACCATCGGGGCCGCGGCGAGGGGAGGGCGTTGGTCGACGCCGCCCTCACCGCCGCCGCCGACGTGCCCGGTTCTCAGGGGCCGCGCGTGTGGGCGCACGGCGATCTGCCGGCCGCCGCGGCGGTGGCCGCCCGGCTCGACCTGGTGCGCGCCCGCGAACTGCTGCAGTTGCGGCGGCCGACGGCCGAGCCGCTGCCCGATCTCACGGAGCGCGACGACGTGATCCTGCGGACCTATGCGGGTCCGGCGGACGACGCCGAGATCCTGCGGGTCAACAACGACGCCTTCTCCTGGCATCCGGAGCAGGGCGGGTGGACGCAGGCCGATGTCGATGAGCGGACGGCGTCGTCGTGGTTCGACCCGGCCGGCCTGTTCCTCGCGTTCGACGCCGCGGCCCCGGAGACGCTGTTGGGTTTCCACTGGACCAAGGTGCATCCCGCGCAGGTGGATGCTCCGGCGCTCGGCGAGGTGTACGTGGTCGGTGTGGATTCGGCTGCGCAGGGGCGCGGCCTCGGCGCGTTGCTGACGCTCGCGGGGCTGCATCATCTGGCGGGTCTCGGCGGGCTCGACGAGGTGGAGCTGTACGTGGAGGGCGACAACGCGGCGGCCTTGAACACCTACACCGGGCTCGGCTTCACCCGATACACCGCCGACATCGCCTACCGCCGCGCCTGAGCTCCGTCCGGTCGGTCACCGGACGTTCACCTGACGGCCCGCACTGTTCTCCCGCGCGTCACTCGCCGGCCTCTCCGTCCTAACCGGGCGTCGATAGCTTCGCCTCGACAGCCGTACAGATGGAAAGGCATCCCACCCTCATGAGCGTGTCCCCGAAGCTCGTCCGCAGGTCCTCCGTCGCGCTGGCGACCGTCGCCGCCGCGTCCCTGGCCCTCACCGCCTGCGGTTCGGACTCCGCGTCCGGAACCATCACCGGTGAAGGCTCCACCGCGCAGCAGAAGGCGATGGAGCAGTTCGCCACCGTGCTCACCGACAACGACGGCGCGGTCCTCGACTACACCGGTTCGGGGTCGGGTGACGGCATCAAGAAGTTCCTGAGCGGCGACGTCGATTTCGCGGGCTCGGACTCGCCCCTCAAGGATGACGAGGTCGCGAAGGCCAAGGCGCGGTGCGGCGGCAACGACGCCTGGCATCTGCCGTTGGTCGCCGGTCCGGTGGCGGTGGCGTTCAACGTGCCGGGCGTCGACGATCTGACGCTCGACGCGTCGACTCTCGCGAAGATCTTCGACTCGAAGATCACGCGCTGGGACGACGCCGCGATCAAGGCGCTCAACCCGGGGGTCTCGCTGCCGTCGACGGCGATCGTCCCGGTGCACCGGAGCGACAGTTCGGGCACCACCGACAACTTCACCCGCTACCTGGGGACGGCGGCGCCCGGCGACTGGCCGTACCCGCACTCCAAGGAGTGGGCGGGCACCGGCGGCTCGGGCGCGGCGAAGTCGACGGGCGTCGGCGACACCGTGAAGAAGACGCAGGGCGCCATCACCTATGTGGAGTGGGGCTTCGCGACCGAGAACGATCTCGGTGTCGCGAAGGTCGATTTCGGTGCGGGCGCGACGGAGCTGACGGCGAAGACGGCCGGCAAGGCGCTCGACTCGGTGACCTTCACCAAGCCCGGTCAGCGTGATCTGGTCGTCGACACCGACGCCCTGTACGCGATGAAGGAGGCGGGCGCCTACCCGCTGCTGCTGACCACGTACGAGATCGTGTGCTCCACGGGGTACGACGACTCGGCGGTGTCGGAGACGTTGAAGGCGGCCTTCTCGACGATCCTCGACAAGGGGCAGGACGACCTCGAATCGCTGGGGTACGTGCCGCTGCCCGCTGAGTTCACCAAGACTCTCCGCGGAACGATCGACGCGCTGTGACGGCGCCCGACACTCCCCTGCCGGCGCCGGACGTCTCCGTGAGCACGATCGCCGACCCCGACCGGGAGCCGTCGGCGCCGAAGCGGCCGGAGTCCCGGCCGTCCGGCGGCCCGGACGGGGCGGGTGAGCCGCGCGGTTCGGCTCCCCGCCGTCTCGGCGACCGGGTGCTGACGTCGCTGTCGACGGGATCGGGGCTGCTGGTCTCGATCGTCATCGGTCTGATCGCCGTCTTCCTGCTGCTGCAGGCGATTCCGGCGTTGGCGAAGAACTCGGCGAACTTCTTCACGTTCCAGGGTTCGTGGGTGGTGTCGGGTGACGCCGTCGAGTTCGGGATCCCGCAGCAGTTCTATGCGACGGTCCTGGTGTCGGTGATCGCGTTGTTGATCGCGATGCCCGTCGCCCTGGGCATCGCGGTGTTCGTCACCGAGTACGCGCCGCGGAGGCTCGCCGGTCCGATCGCGGCCGTCGTCGACCTGCTGGCGGCGGTCCCGTCGATCGTCTACGGCCTGTGGGGCATCCTCGTCCTGGGTCCGGCGCTGGTGCCGATGAACCAGTGGATGGTCGACAATCTGGGGTTCCTGCCGTTGTTCGGGATGCCGGAGAACGTCGCCAACATGTCGACGGGCGGCACGCTGCTCACCGCCGGGATCGTGTTGGCGGTGATGATCCTTCCGGTGATCACCGCGGTGACGCGGGAGGTGTTCGCGCAGACTCCGCACGGTCACCGCGAGGCCGCGCTCGCGCTCGGCGCGACCCGCTGGGAGGTCGTGCGGACCGCGGTGCTGCCGTTCGGGTTCTCCGGGTACATCAGCGGGTCGATGCTGGGCCTCGGCCGGGCGCTCGGCGAGACGATGGCCTTGCTGCTGATCATCTCGACGGCCGGGCCGATCGACTTCAACCTCATGGAGAGCGGGCAGACGTTCGCGACGGTGATCGCCAACAATGCCGCCGAGTTCGATTCGCCGATCAAGACCGGCGCCTACATCTCCGCGGGCCTGGTGCTGTTCGCGCTGACGTTCCTGGTGAATGCGGCGGCCCGCGGTGTCATCGCGAGGAGGGCTCGCTCATGACCATGCGATTGAACCGCCCGGCTCCGGTGGGGCTGTCCGGACTGTCGATGCGGCGCCGCGCCACCGACGTCACGGTTCGTGTGCTGGTGACCGGGGCGGTGGCCCTCGCCGTGATCCCCCTCGCCTGGCTGGTGTTCACCCTGGTGGAGCGGGGTATCGGTCCGGTCCTCGACATCGAGTGGTGGACGCAGTCGGAGCGTTACGGGGGTGCGGCGAACGCGATCATCGGCACCCTGGTGCAGACGGCGATCGCGGCGGTCGTCGCCGTGCCGCTCGGCGTCCTCGTCGCGGTGTATCTGGTGGAGTACGCGGCCGATGCGGAGCCGGGGACCTGGCGCGCACGACTGGTGCGGGTCACGACCTTCATGGTCGACGTGCTGTCGGGGGTGCCGTCGATCGTGGCCGCGCTGTTCGTGTACGCGGTGTGGCGCACCACGCTCGATCTTCCGCGGTCGGGTTTCGCGGTCGCGCTGGCGCTGGTCCTGCTGATGATTCCGCTGGTGGTGCGGGCCACCGAGGAGATGCTGAAGGTGGTTCCCGCCGAACTGCGCGAGGCGTCCCTGGCGCTGGGCGTGCCGAAGTGGAAGACGATTCTGCGGATCGTGCTGCCGACGGCCCTGTCGGGCATCATCACCGGGATCATGCTGGCGATAGCCAGGGTGATGGGGGAGTCGGCGCCGGTGTTGATCCTCGTCGGTTCCACGCGCGCGATGAACGTCAACCCCTTCGAGGGGAATCAGCAGTCCCTGCCGCTGATGATGCTGCAGGAATACAACAAGGGTCCGAGTGGATTCGAGACCGTGTGGGGTGCGGCGTTGACGCTGGTGATCGCGGTCGCGATCGTCTACGGCCTCTCACGGGTGCTCGCGCGTTTCACCGGGACCATGAACGGAAAGAGCTGAGATGGCCAAGAGCCTGACAACGACCGATCTGAACATCTACTACGGCGATTTCCACGCCGTGAAGGACGTGTCGCTGAGGATCGCGCCGAAGTCGGTGACGGCGTTCATCGGACCGTCGGGGTGTGGGAAGTCGACGGTGCTGCGGACCCTCAACCGCATGCACGAGGTGACGCCGGGTGCGTATGCGACGGGGTCGGTGATGCTCGACGACATCGACCTGTACGGCGCGGGCGTCGATCCGGTGGGGGTCCGTACGACGGTCGGCATGGTGTTCCAGCGGCCGAATCCGTTTCCGACCATGTCGATCCGCGACAACGTGGTGGCCGGTCTCAAGCTCGCGGGCGTCCGCGACAAGGCTCGTCTCGACGAGGTCGCCGAGACGAGCCTGCGGGGCGCCAATCTGTGGAACGAGGTCAAGGATCGTCTCGACAAGCCGGGCGGCGGCCTGTCGGGCGGGCAGCAGCAGCGGCTGTGCATCGCTCGGGCGATCGCGGTCTCGCCGCAGGTGTTGCTGATGGATGAGCCGTGTTCGGCACTCGATCCGATCTCGACGCTGGCGATCGAGGATCTGGTGGCCGAGCTGAAGAGCACGTACACGATCGTCATCGTCACGCACAACATGCAGCAGGCGGCGCGGGTGAGTGATCGGACCGCGTTCTTCAACCTGTCGGGGGCCGGGCGGCCGGGTGAACTGGTCGAGATCGGCGACACGGCCGACGTGTTCTCGAACCCGGAGTGTTCGCAGACCGAGGATTACATCTCGGGCCGTTTCGGCTGATCCGCCGCGGCATTCCTGTGCTGCGGGTTGTCATTTCCTGAGAGTGTGGTTAGAGTCACCACAGACTTGATCGACTGATCAACTTCGGAGTGACATGGCCCGGCTGACTGTGCAGGAACGACGCGACGCGGCGATCAGCGCCACGATGCGCGTCATCGCGCGCAGCGGTGTCGAAGCCGCGACCACCCGGAGAATCGCCGACGAGGCCGGCGTGGGGCAGTCCAGCCTCTTCTACGCCTTCGACTCCCGAGACGACCTGCTCGCCGCCGTCGTCGAATACGGGATCGCTCAAGAACTGGCCGCCATGGACGGATGGCTCCGTCAAGCATCAGCGATGTTCACCACCTCCCAGGTGAGCATCGCCGACGTCTTGACCGACGCCTTCACCGCGTTCGTGGACGACCTGGTGGAACACTCCGACCGCGAGCACGCGCTGGTGGAACTGGCGCTGTACGCGCAACGCACCGAGGGTTTGCAGCCGCTGGCACAGAAACTGTACGGCGGATACTACGAACTCGTCTCGGGGCTGCTCGTGCACGCCGCGGACTCGGGCGGCATCGCGTGGACGATGCCGGTGGACCATCTGGCGACGCTGACCGTCGCCATGACCGACGGCATGACGCTCTGCTACCTGAGCACCGGTGATCGCAGCCGGGCTCAGCAGATCGCCGACAGTGCCGTCGACCTCCTGCTGCGGTATGTGGCCGAGCAGGAGCAGCCGGAGCAGGCATCGCCTGGACGCCAGGAGCCGACGTGACGTCGCGCTCGACGAGACACGGGGTTGTGTTGTGAGACGAGGACGAGTGTTCACCAGGGTCGCGGCCGTCGCGGCGGCCCTCATCATCGCGGTCGGGACCGACGGCGTGGTCGCCGCGCAGGCCCACGCCGCGCAGGCCGTCCACGCCGGCGGCGGCGTGACCCAGGCCTACCTGACCGACGCCAAACCGGGCACCCGGCTGACGCTGGTCGACGGCGCCGGAAACGTCGCCGGATCGGGCGTCGCCGACTCGCTCGGGTCGCTGATCGTGCGACGCCTCGCGCCGGGGACCTACCGGTTCGTCGGCGACGGCGTCCGGAGCCGGAACGTCACCGTCACCGGACCCGACTCCCCGCCGCCGAACCCCTCGCTGTACCGGCAGAGGCTGCACGAGGGACTCAACTACATCACGATGCGCGACGGCACCGAGCTCGCCGCCACCGTCCGACTGCCCTACGGCAAGAAGCTCTCGGACGGGCCGTTCCCCACGGTCATCGAATACTCCGGCTACCAGAACGCCGCCCCCGGCGACCTCGTGGTCGGTGCGATCGGCGAGAAGGTCGGCGTCCCCGACCCGCAGGCGCCCGCATCGTCGGTGATCGTCGGAGCCACCCTGGCACCGCAGATGCTCGGCTTCGCGACCGTCAGCCTGCAGATGCGGGGAAGCGGCTGCAGCGGCGGCGACTTCGGGCTGTTCGACTACGCGGCCGCCTTCGACGGCTACGACGCCGTCGAGACCGTCGCCCGGCAGAACTGGGTGAAGGGCGGAAAGGTCGGCATGGTCGGCATCTCCTTCTCCGGCATCTCCCAGATGTTCACCGCGGGCACCCGGCCGCCGCACCTGGCGGCCATCGCCCCGATGAGCACCACCGACGACCTGTACTCGACGGGTCTGCCCGGCGGCATCTACAACAAGGGCTTCGCCAACTCGTGGCTGCGCGAGCGCGTCCACGACGCACAGCCGGGACCGCGCGGCGGCCAGCCGTGGGTCGGCGCCCGTATCAAGAGCGGCGACAAGACCTGTGCCGCCAACCAGAAGCTGCGCAAGCAGACCCAGGACGTCTTCGGGCTCATCGAGGAGAACCCGACGCGCGCCGCGCAGGTGTACCAGGAGCGGTCGATCCCCGACTGGGCCGAGAAGATCGACGTCCCGGTGTTCCTCGTCGGCGCCGCGCAGGACGAGCAGACCGGCCCCGGCTGGGTGAACCTGCTCAAGAAGCTCGAGCACAATCCGAACGTGTGGGCCAACATCATCAACGGCCACCACTTCGACTCGCTCGGACCGCAGATCCTGTCGCGCTGGGCGGAGTTCCTCCAGATCTTCGTCGCCGACCAGGTGCCGCACACGCCGCCGACGATGCAGCCGCTCGGCACCGCGGTGTTCCCCGCCGCCACCAGTGCGCCGGGACAGCTGATCCCGCCGATGCGGTTCAGCAACTCGCCGAACGTGGCGGTCGCCAAGAAGCGGTTCGCCAAGGCCACCCCGCGGGTGTGGGCGCTGTTCGACAACGGTGCCGGCGCGGCGGGCCCCGGCGGTCTGTCGTCACCGTGGCAGCGGTCGCTGAACGCGTGGCCGTCGAGCACCGAACGCATGTACCTCGGCGCGAAGGGCAGGTTGGCGACGTCCGCATCGGACGGTGAGGTCTCGTTCGCCCCGAATCCGGCGAACCGTCCCCTCAACACGCTCAAGGACGCGTCGACCGACACGGCCGTCGCGTGGGGCACGAACCCGCCGTACAACTGGAAGCAGGCGCCGGGCCGCAGCGGACTCGGGTTCATCTCGGCGCCGCTGACCCGCGATCGGGTGATGCTCGGCAACGGCTCGGTGACCCTGCGGGTCAAGAGCACCGCGCCGGTCACCGATCTGCAGGTGACGGTGACCGAGGTCGACCGCGCCGGCAAGGAGACGTCGGTCGCCACGGGCGTGCTGCGCTCGAGTTTCCGCGGCGACGGCAGCGCACCGGACTTCACCGTGGAGCGTCCCCTCGACGCCGGTTTCAACACCATCACGATCCCGCTCGACCCGGTGATGCACGGCTTCCGCAAGGGGACGAGGATTCGGGTGCTGGTCTCGGCTCCGGGCGGCGACCTCCCGTCGTGGCAGTTCGCCACTCGACAGACGGGCGGCAAGGTCACCGACACGATCGACCTGTCCGGCTCGTTCGTGACGCTGCCGGTGATCAGCGGGTCGGTGCCGGGTGCCGCCGCGCAGTGCGGATTCCTCCGCGGCTCGGCGTGCCGCCCGTACCGGCGGGCGTTCAACGGCGGCTGACCGGCGGGTGAGACGATCGCGCCCCGCAGCGTGTGAACGCTGCGGGGCGCGATGCCGTCTCGGTCGACTCAGGAGGCCTCGAGCAGCTGCTCGGGCGTCTTGCCGGTCGCCTGGAAGACCACGCGGCGGGCGATGAGCACGGCGTGGTCGGCGAACCGTTCGTAGTACCGGCCCAACAGCGTCACGTCGACGGCGGCCGCCACACCGTGACTCCATTCGCGGTCCATCATGACCGTGAACAGGTGACGGTGCAGATCGTCCATCGCGTCGTCGTCGCCCATGAGCGCCAGCGCGTCGCGGTAGTTCTGATTCTCCAGGACGCGCCGCGAGTTGTGGGCGAGCTCGACGGCCAGGCGGCCCATCTCGGCGAAGTAGCCGGTCACCTCTTCTGGCAACACCTTGGCCGGATGGCGTCGGCGCGCGACCTTCGCGACGTGCAACGCCAGCGCGCCCATCCGGTCGATCTCGGCGACCAGCTGGAACCCGCTGACGATGGAGCGCAGGTCGCCGGCGACGGGGGCCTGCAGGGCCAGCAGTTGGAACGCGAGATCCTCGGCCTCGCCCGACTTGTCGGCGACACCGTCGTGGTCGGAGATCACCTGTTCGGCCAACTCCAGATCGCCCTCGAGGAGGGCCTCGGTGGCCTGCGCCATCGCCGCGCCGACCTCGTCGACCATCTCACCGAGAACCCTGTTGAGCGCAGCCATCTGCTCCTGATATGCCTCACGCATGTCGTCCACCTTACGTTCGGCGTTCTCGCGGCCGCTCCCCGGACGATGAAGTCGGCGTGAACACTTGGCTCACCGTCTGACGCCCCGGTGACCGGACGAGTCGGCGGGTGCCGCCCCTATGAACAGGTGGTGTCGCCGGCGTTCGTCACCGACAGGTCGTTCGGCAGTTTGGAGTCGGAGTGCGCGGGCAGTTCGTCGACCGTCAGCGTGGACCCCGGAGAGGGCGGCGACGCGATGGTCGACGATCCGCCGAAGTCGTCGCCGAGGATCACCTCGACGCCGTACTTCACCGTCCGGTCCTCCTGGATTCGGGCGCCGGGGAACATCGCCGCCACCGTCGCCGCCGAGTTCTTCTCACCCGGGCCGTACCGGACGATCGTGTCGGTGCGCGTCTCCGACGAGTCGGCGATGCCGGGCACGCTGATGCCCTCGTGCAGAAGAACGCTCTGGGTCTCGCCGGCCAGCCCGTCCGCGCCGGTGCCGTTGAGGACCCGGACGCTGAGGTTGGCGGCGTTCTGCGCGGTGAGCTCCTGCGGTGCGGGGGCCTTGGTACTGCTCTTGGTGCGCTTGGGTTTCGGCGGCTTCTTCTCGCCGGGCAGCGGGTCGTCGTCGATGATGGCGTTGAAGATCGCGTCGATGTCGTCGGTGCGCGGGATCTCGTTGTTCTCGCCGTCCGTGGTGGTGCCGCTGGTCGGGATGGTGAGGAAGGTGACGGCGCCGGCGTCCATGCCCTGCATCGACTCGGCGAGCTGGATCAGGGAGTCGGTGTCGACCCGGTCGACGTAGCTGTACTCGATGAACGTCTCGACGATCTTGGTGAGCTTCGACGGGTTCGACAGGACGTCGTTCGAGAGCGTCGACCGCAGCAGCGACGACATGAACAACTGCTGACGCTTGATGCGGCCGTAGTCGCCGTTCGTCTCGTTCTGCACGTGGCGGGCGCGCACATAGTTGAGGGCGAACCGGCCGTTGAGCTTCTTGCGTCCGGCCTTGCGCAGGATCGGACCGAGCTCGTAGTCGTACAGCGGGACGGTGGAGCACACCTCGACGCCGCCGACCGCGCGGACGATCTTCTCGAATCCGGAGAAGTCCATCGCGATGAAGTGGTTGATGTCGAGGCCGCTCATCGCGGTGAGCGTCTTGACCAGGCATTGCGGTCCGCCCTCGGCGTACACGCCGTTGAGCTTCACACCGGTGGCGGCCGGGAGTGAACCCGAATAGGTGGCCGAACTGTTGTCCCAGCCCTGGCAGTCGGGGCGGTCGACGGCGAGGTCGCGCGGCCAGGAGACGGCGACCACGCGGCTGCGGTCGGCGGGGATGTTGACCAGCAGCACGGTGTCGGAGCGAGCGCCCTCCACCAGGTCGGCGCTGCCGGCGCCGACGCGGGAGTTCTTGCCTGCGCGCGAGTCGGTGCCGACGATCAGGTACGTCTCGTCGCCGACCTGGTCCTGCGGCTTGCGGACGTCCTTGCTGTCGGGGTCGAGGGCCTTGATGACGTTCCACGCACCGTTCCAGCCGCGGTTCAGCTTCCACACGTAGCCGGTGCCGACGAGCGACAGCAGGCAGGCCAGCGCGAGCAGGACGCGGCCGGAGTTGGTGGCGTACCGGCGGGTCTTGGTGGTGGCCGCTCCGCTGCGACCGTCACGGGGCCCGCGGGGTTCGCTGATCTGGCGGGGTTCGCGGCCGCGGACCCGCGAGATGGCCTCGGTGAGGTCGGGCGTCGGCTCCAGCGGGTGTCGACGGCGCTGCGGATCAGGGCCCTGGGATTCGGGCGTACGGGGCTCGCCGTGCCGGGGTTCGCCGTGCCGGGCCCCGGCAGACGGCGACTGCTCGGACTCCGGAGACGCGGGCGGACCGACGGGCCCCTGGGCGCGGGACTCCGCCGACAGCCTCGCGGCCGTCGTCTCATCGGACAGGTCGACGGCGGGGGCGTCGGCGACCGGCGGAATCACCTGGGTGACGTCGACGCGCGGTGACGGTTCTGGCTGGAGCGGTTCTGGCTGGGGAGGTTCGGGGTGTGGCGGGCGAGCGGGCGGCCGGGGACGACCGGGCGGATCGGCAGGCGGCTCGTCGACGCCCATCTGCTCCATGAGCTGCCGGACGGTGAGCCGTCCCCGCGGCCGCACGTACCCCTCGCGCGCCGACGGTTCGCGGAGTCCGTCGCGGCGCCGCTGCTCCTGCGCGACCCGATCGTCGTCGGAGCCGACGGCGGGCGTCTCCCCGGTGGCGTCGCCGAAGCGGGTCCGGAAGTCGTACGAGCCCGACGTCCGTCCCGCGCGGCGGGACCGCCGCGGTTGCTGCGGCGTCTCGTCGCCGGGCTCGGGCGAGCCGGGTCGATCTGAACTCACGGTGCTTCTTTCTACTGTGTCCGGTGGGTGCCCACCGCCGGGACGGCGACCGCTAAGGGCGGTCCGAGCGCACAGGCTCGCCACATTTTACCGACGCCACCTGAGAACTCGCCGAGGGCCGCCGCGGGAGTCGCCGTCATCCGCCGGAATGCATGATCTCCGCGCCCTCGGGCACGATGTCTTCCTCGGGATCGTCGAGCCACCCCTCGGGGAGTGCGACCGACGCGGGCGATCCCTGACGGCCGCGCGGTCCGTGCGCGTCGTCGGGGAACGGGACGTCTCGGGGGAGCGATGCGACCAGCTCGCGCAAGTCGTCCATCGTCTTGACCAGCGCCAGCGACGAGCGCAGGCCGGAGCCGGCCGGGAAACCGCGCAGATACCAGGCCACATGCTTGCGGATCTCCCGCATCCCCTTGTCCTCGCCGTGGTGGGCGGCGAGGAGCTCGCCGTGGCGGATCATGATGCGTCCCACCTCGCCGAGGTCGGGCGCCGTCGGCGCCGCCACGCCCCGCAGGCGGGCCGACAGTTCGGCGAACAGCCACGGCCGGCCGAGGCAGCCGCGCCCGATGACGACGCCGTCGCAGCCGGTCTGCCGCATCATCTCCACCGCGTCGTCGGCTTCGAAGATGTCGCCGTTGCCGAGGACCGGGACCGACGTCACGTGCTCCTTCAAGCGCGCGATCTCGTCCCACACGGCGGTGCCCGAATAGCGCTGCGACGCGGTCCGCGCATGCAGTGCGACGGCCTGCGCGCCCTCGTCGGCGGCGATGCGTCCCGCATCGAGGTGCGTGTGGTGTTCGTCGTCGATGCCGATCCGGAACTTCACCGTCACCGGGATGTCGGTGCCCTCGGTGGCCTTGACGGCCGCGGCCACGATCCGCCGGAACAGTCGACGCTTGTACGGGATGGCCGAGCCGCCGCCCTTGCGGGTCACCTTGGGGACGGGACAGCCGAAGTTCATGTCGATGTGGTCGGCGAGGTTCTCGTCGACGATCATCTTCGCGGCCTCGTACGTGTACTCCGGGTCGACGGTGTACAGCTGCATCGACCGCGGTGTCTCGCTGGGGTCGAACGCCGTCATGTGCATCGTCACCGGATGGCGTTCCACGAGGGCTCGCGCGGTCACCATCTCGCACACGTACAGACCCGAGACGGTGCCGGTCCGCTCCATCTCGAGTTCGCGACACAGCACCCGGAACGCGACGTTGGTGACGCCGGCCATCGGGGCGAGCACCACCGGGCTGCCGAGCTCGATGGAGCCGATGCGCAGGGGTGCGCCCGTCGAGTCGGACCGTGCGGACGACACGGCACCGGCGTCTTCGGAGGGATCCGAAGACGCCGGTGCGGTCAACGTGGTGGAGGTCAGGATGCCTGCTTCTCTCGCTTCGCGGCCTCCCGGGCGAGCGCACGGTCGCGCATCTCCTCGAAACGACCCGCATCCTTGTCGAGCTGATCGAGGAAGGCCGCCAACTCCTCGCGGGTCTTCTCGCCCTCGGGGCTGAAGTCGTCCCGGTCGAAGACCTTCCACTTGCGCAGCACCGGCTGCACGACCTCTTCGAGGTGCTGGCGGAGGTCGTAGATGCCGTGCTTGGCCATCAGGACGCCGTGGCGACGGAAGTTCGGCATGCCGGCGCCGGGCATCTCGAAGTTGGTGACGATGTCGGTCACCGCCCGCAGCGTCTGATCGGGCGCCAGGTCCATGCCGGCGCCGCAGATGTTGCGGTAGAAGATCATGTGCAGGTTCTCGTCGGCCGCGATGCGCTGCAGCATCCGGTCGGCGATCGGATCGTTGCACGCCTTACCGGTGTTGCGGTGGCTCACGCGGGTCGCGAGCTCCTGGAAGGTCACGTACGCCACCGAGTGCAGCAGGCCGACCTCGTCGCCCATCTCCTGCATCTCCGCGGCCCGCTCGGCGGCCGCCAGCATCGGGTCGTAACCGTTGGTCATGTGGATCATCCGCGCCTCTTCGAGGGCGACCGGGTCGACGCCGCGGGTGACGACCAGGTAGTCGCGCATCGCGATGCCGTGACGGTTCTCCTCGGCGGTCCACCGGCCCACCCAGTGGCCCCACGCGGAGTCCATCGAGAAGTTCTCGGCGATCACGCGGTGGTACGAGGGCAGGTTGTCCTCGGTGAGGAGGTTCGTGATCATCGCGGCCTTGGCGACCTCGTCGAGCTGCGACTGCTCCGGGTCGTAGTCGACGCCGCCGAGGGCCGCGAAGTTCTGGCCGTCGTCCCACGGCACGTAGTCGTGCGGGTTCCAGTCTCGCGCGATCTTGAGGTGACGGTTGACGTTGTCCTCGGCGATCGGCTCGAGTTCCCGAAGGAGCTCGAGTTGTGTGAGTTGGCGTGCCATCGGTAGTCCTCTGGTCGGGTGTGGGTCGTCTCAAGTCTCTCGGTCGGGCCGCCGCTGAGGCGCGTCCGACATGCGTATTCACTCCAGGCTACGTCACACGCAACACTCTGCCCAAGTCTCGCGGCGGTGCGCGCGGTGAGAAAACGGAGGGATTCGGCAGTCGGTATATCGCGTGTCGCGGGCCCCGCCGTTAACAGACTCCGGCGGTGGGTTACGTCACCGTAGGTTCGGCGGCGACCGTCAATCGTCGCCGAGGACCGGTTCGGTCGGGAACGGCAGGTTGTTCCACGGCGAGTGCGCCGAGTCCATGAACGGACGAACCCACTCGATGGTCTGGACCACCTGCCTGCCGAAGGTGTCGGGGTAGGTGACGATCCGACCGGCGGCGACGCTCAACGCGTACGACCGCCACGACGAATGGTTGACCAGGACGCTGTCGCGGGCGGCGAGCGCGACGTTGCGGACCACGTGCGGTCCGCCCCACCCCATCGCGAGACCCCACTTGGCCACGTTGCCGACACGGACCAGGTCGTAGCCGTCGAGCGCCTCCACCTCCTCGTCGGCGGCGAGCAGGCGTGCCCGGCGCAGCGTGTTCTCGGCGGTCCGGATGTCGACGATCGACTCCACCAGCGCCTGCGCCCACTCCGGCGGCGCCTCGAGCCGCTGCGCCTCCGCCGACAGCTCCTGCGCCCAGGCGGCGTCGTCGAGCACGCTCAGATCGCGTCGACGCTTCGCCTCGGTGCGCACCTTCGCGGCGTGGTAGGCGACGCTGTCGCCGTACCTGCCGTCGAGCAGCGCACCCAACACCTCCATCCAGTACTCCTCGGTGGAGATGCCCCAGTCCTCGGTCAGGGCGTACTCGGCCTGTCGGTCGTGGCCCCAGTTCCCGAGATCGGTCAGGGAGTTCCACCGGACCTCGTTGGGTGCGGCCATCGGCCCCGCCAGCGCCAGCCCCTGGGCGATCGGCCCGTACAGGGTGCCCGCCGGATCCACCGGCAGGACGTGATCGGTGTAGTCGCGGTCGACGGCCGCGGCGATCTGCTCGGGGGTGTCACCCGACGTCGAGCCGACCCTGTCGCGAATTCTGTCGAAGAGAGCCATTCAGTGCAGTCCTTGCCTCGGTACGGAACAGATCCTCACGGTCGGAGGGCGAAGTCGGTGCCGGTCGGGAACTCGAGGTTCCGCCACGGACTGTCGGGCGCGGTCAGCAGTGTCGCCACATGCGGCAGGGCGGCGTCGAAGCCGGCGCGCGGGTCGTCGTCGTTCAGGGCGGCGCCGGCGACGACCGACGCGGCGAACTCGTTCCAGTCGACGAAGTGCCCGGCGGCGACGTCGCGGGCGGCGAGCAGCGTCTGCCGGACGGCGGCGTAGTCGCCGTAGCCCGAGTACGCGCCCCATCGGGCGACGGTCACCGCCCACGAGATCCGATGCCCGACGATGTCGCGGACCTTGATGCCCGGCGCCAGCAGCCCCGTCTCGGTGATCGCCTCGTCGATGTCGGCGACGGCGCCGATGATGCGATCGACGGCGTCGTGCGCCTCGGGCGTCTGACCGTCTTCGGCCAGCCAACGGTGCATCGCGTCGCGCCACAGTCCGACGGTGACCGTCTCGCCGCTGCGCATCATCTCGGCGCGGAAGCCGAGCACCAGGTCGATGTCTCCGGCGTCCGGGTTCAGGGCGTCGCCGACCGCCGCGGCCCAGTCGCCGGTGCAGTTGACGCCCTGTCGGGCGAGGAAGACGCGAGCCGAATACGGTGTCGCGTCGTCGAAGGTCAGCGCGTTCCATGCCTGCTGGCGCTCCACGCGTGCGGCGGCGCCGAGGGCGAGCGCCTGGGCGACCTCGTCGTACAGGGGGCCGTCGGGGTCCACCACGACGGTCGACGACGCGTAGGCGCCCAGATGCTGCGCCGACCCGGGCAGGGCGATCTGCGCGGGTGCGACGTGGCGGCGCTCCACGGTCAGCTCCGGCCGGGGAACGGGATGTTGGTCCACGGGCTGACCGGGCTCGAGAGCAACGAGCGCACGGTGCGCGCCGGGTCGCCGTAATGGGAGTCGGTGGGGTAGCCGCCGAACAGGATCGACGACCCCGCGACGTATGCGGCGCCGAACGACGCCCAGGTCGGATAGCTGGTGATGCCCGACGCGTTGTGGCCGAGCGCGTCGAGCATCTGCGCGACCGTCGCCGGGTCGGCGACGCCCATCCGTGCCCCCGCGTGAACGAGGTAGGCGGCGCTGGCGAGGTCGTGGGCGAACAGGGTGACGAGACGCTCGCCGGCCGGCAGGAGACCGTCGCCGGCGAGTTGTTCCTCCACGTAGTACGACTTCACCGCCAACCGCACCACCAGGTCGGTGTCCTCCTCGGTCCACCCCGAACGCTCGCCGTGGGCGTAGACGGCGGCGACCCAGTCGTCGAGATCCAAGTAGGCGTCGCCGCGCTTCTCGAGTTCCTCGTCCCGGATGTCGAGGGCGGTCTCGGCCGGCATGGATCGGATGCGCTCACCGCGGATCAGCCGGTCGGTGGCGTGCAGCCAGGAGTCGGCACTGTTGATCTGCCACTCGCGTGCCAGCGTCAGCTTCTCCTCGACGGTCACGGTGACACCGCCGCCGGGTATCTCGGGACTGTTCCAGTGCAGACCGAGCCGCGCGGCGATCGGTGCGCTCATCGCGAGCACCGACGCCTGCGGTCCGTGCGCGGGTCCGTGCGGCGACGTGAGTATCGGAACGTCGAATCCGGATGTCACCTCTGGGTCCCCTCCCCGTGGGTATGCGCTGTGCACGATCGGTGGTGACTATATCGCGCCGGTCCGGCGGCGTCGTTCGGGGCGATGACGAGCACCGCCGGCGGTGTCACCTGCGTCGCGCGAACATCGCGCCGGTGGTCTCCATCCACTGGCGGCCGGCGTCGTCGAGCGTGCCGAGTTCGGCGGCGCGCTCGCACCAGCGCCGGGCCATCAGGCCGAACTCCATCGGGTTGTAGACGTCTTCCTCGCACGACCACAGGCCGTCGCCGCCGTAGGTGAGGATGGTGATGTTCGTCGCGGTGAAGACCGAGCCGTCGCCGGGGTCGCGCATCGGGTTGTCGACTTCGCAGATCACGCGGCTCGTCGCCGGATCGACGACGTGCCACAGCGACGGGTACTCCACCATGTGGCTGCCGGGGAAGGCGTGCATCGTCTTGTTGATCCAGGCGCGGATCTCCTCGCGGCCCGTGAAGCGTCCGTATGCGTGCTCGATGTAGGTGGCGTCCTCGGCGAACTGGTCGGCCCAGCGGTCCCAGTCCTTGCTGACGGCCACCTCGGCGACGGTCTGTTGGAACTGGGCGAAGGCGTCGTCGAGCTCGTCAGCGGAGAAGCGTGGGGTCATGGTGGCCGATGGTAGGTCCGAATCGCCTCTGCGGCGCCGGATTCGGCGACCGCGTCCCGTTCGGCCGCTCCTCGGGTGTTCCCGCGTCACCGCGACGCACCCGCGGCTGCAGGAACGGCCGCGGACGCGATCGGGTGACGCGGGAAGGGCAGAGGGCGCGGGTGCCGAGGCAGGGGAGCGGTCATTCAGCGGGCGGAGTCGAGTTGTTCGAGCGCACAGCCGTCCCGGTAGCATTCGGCGGGTCACAAGTCACCTGGCGAAACGGCGGAGGAATGTTCCAGATCGGCGACGAGATCGCGGGCTATCGCATCGAACAGGTACTCGGTGCCGGCGGGATGGGCGAGGTCTACCGGGCCGCGCACCCCCGTCTACCGCGGAGCGATGCGATCAAGGTACTGCGATCGGCACACGGTGCCGACCCCGTGGTCCGCCAGCGCTTCGAGCGCGAGGCCGACCTCATGGCGCCGCTGGCGCACCCCAACCTCGTGCGGGTCTACGACCGCGGTGTGGTCGGCGACGGACTGTGGATCGCGATGGAGTTCGTTCCCGGAACCGACGCGGCCCGCATGTCGCAGAACTCGCCGGGAGGCATGGATCCGCGGCTCGTGGTGGCGATCGTCAACGGCGTCGCCGCCGGCCTCGACGTGGCGCACCGGCACGGTGTGCTGCACCGCGACGTGAAGCCGGCCAACATCCTCATCACGCCCGGTGTCGACCCGGTGAGCCCCGAGGCCGTCAAGGTGACCGACTTCGGGATCGCGCAGGCGTTGGGGGACGCCGGGGCGGCGCTCACCAGCACCGGCACCACCATCGGGACCATGAAGTACTGCTCTCCCGAGCAGATCGACGGCCGCGCGGTCGACGGCCGCAGCGACGTCTACTCGTTGGCGGCGACGGCGCTGGAACTCCTCACCGGCAGTGCGCCGTTCATCTCCGACAGCATCCAGGGGTTGATGACGGCGCACATGTTCTCCGAGCCGCCGCGCGCCTCCGAGCGGGTGCGGTCGCTGCCGCCGGCGGTCGACGACGTCTTGCGCGCGGGGATGTCGAAGGACCCGGCGGGACGTCCGCCGACGGCGATGGCGTTCGCCAACGCCCTGTACTCGGCGTTCACCGGCGGCACCGTCACCCTGCCGCCGCGGCCGTTCGTCACGGCTCCGGGAGCGGCGTTCGCCAACACGCCGGGTGCACCGGTGCCGGGACCGCGGCAGTTCCACGGCGGGCCGTCGGGGCCGATGGCGGCCGGCCCGGTGTCGTGGTACCGGAAGGTGCCGGTGGTGGCGTCGCTCGCGGTGATCGTCGCACTCGGTGCCGGTGTGGGCGGTGCGTTCGCGTGGAACGCCGCCGCCGGTCTGGGGACCCCGTCGGCACCGGATGTGCAGATGGTGCCGGCGGGCGTCGAGATGTCGTGGGACGGCGTGGACGGTGCCGACAGGTATCTGATCAAGGAGGACGACCGGGTCGTCGGGACCACGGCCGAGACCTCCTACACCGTGACCGATCCGACTCCCGGCGAGCGGACCTACTCGGTGGCGGCACGCGGCAGCTCCGACGGCTCGGACTTCTCGCCGGCCGCCGACCTCACCGTGACACAGACGTGGGGACAGTTCCTCGACATCGCGAAGCTGTACCCGGATCTCATCCCGTCCACCCCGGTGAACACGAGCACCTTCGAGTCGTTGGAGTGCCGCGGTCTGGGGGCGTACCCGGCGGGTGACGAGACGGCCGCGCGGGCCATCATCTGCGAGAAGTCCGAGAACGGGACGGAGCTGTACTCGGTCGGCGTCTACGCGGGGACGACGCCGCTGCAGACGCGCTACCTGTCGTACAGCGAGGTCGATCGCAGTACGAGCGACATCTACACCACGACCCGGGGCACGGAGGGGCATCTCCGGGTGGGTACTGCCAACGGCGACGCCAAGGCGATCTTCACCTATCAGTCGACCGATGAGGGGCCGCACACCAACACCTATGTGTCGGTGACCGTGCCGAAGTCCACCGATGAGAAGAAGGCTCGCGAGATCATGGAGAGGCTGCCCCTGTGATGAGTGCACCGAACGCCGTTCGTCACGGCATCAAAGGCAGGACCCTCGCGGTCATCGCGGCCGGGGCCGCTCTCGTTCTGGTGGCCTCACTGTTCGCGGTGCGGGCGATGACTCAGTCGTCGGCGCCGAGCGCGCCGTCCGGCCTCACCCTCTCGATGGAGGGCACGGCGGTGAAGGCGGTGTGGAACTCCGTGTCCGGAGCCGACGAGTACACGCTGGTCCGCGACGACGACGTGGTCGTTTATACGGGGAGCGACACATCGGCGGTCGACAGGTCGGCACGGACCGGGAAGCACTCGTACCGTGTGCGTGCGGCGGACGGCGGTGCGGAGTCGTCCGACAGTGCGCCGGCCGAGTTCACGGTCGAGGCCGGGTGGGGCACCGGTGTGCAGCGGTTGGTCGACATGTTCCCGCGGGTTCTGCCGGAGTCGCCGACGACGACCGGTTTCGATGACATCTCGTGTCGTTCCCTGGTGCAGGGCACCAGCGGTGAGATGGGCGCCGGTGATCGGGGCAGCGACAAGCCGCTGGTGGAGCGGCGTGTCCACTGCTTCACGCCGACGGTGGCGTTGCAGGTGACGCTGGCGACGTCGAAGGAGTCGGCCGACGCGTTGTTGAGTGAGGCCTCGAAGAAGCCGAGCGCCGAGTCGGTGACCTGGCGGTATGGCACGGGATATGTGGTCGAACAGACGGGGATCGCGTATCTGCGGCCGGACACCCACGATGATGTCGTGATCGTCATGCGCATCGATGACGCCGATAAGGAGAAGCTCCTCGAGTTCGCGAACACCCTTCCGCTCGAGTGACGTCGGGCGTGTCTGCTCCGCCGCGGGATTGATCGGTGGCGGTCGTGGAGATGCGTCGTCGATAATTGACACCTCATTACATAAGGCCAGGTCAGCGGTGTTTCTGGTGGCTGCTGGGGGTGTTATCGGGTCGGCGGGCGGTTGAATTGCCAACTATGAGCATGGGTCTTTAGTCCCTGCTATCGTCCCCAGTGGTCAAGGTTCCGCACACCGGTGCGGAGCCGTACACCCGAGAATTCGAGAGGGGAATTCATGAAGAAGGTTGTACGACGGACTGCGGGCGCTGCGGCAGCGGCGGCTCTCACCGTGACGGTGATCGCCGGCTGCAGCGACGACAACAGCAATGACGATTCGACGGCGTCGGACGCCTCGATGTCGATGAGCCAGTCGGAGGACGCCGGCGGCGCCTCGGAGAGCGAGTCGGCGGACAGCGACGCGGCCGACAAGGCCGAGGTGACCGCCGCGGACGGCTCGAAGGTGACTCTCACCGGCGCCATCGCGAAGAAGTACACCTCCGCCACCGAGAAGCAGAAGAGCGATCTCGGCAAGGTGAAGACCGGCGACGACGCTGCGGGCAAGAGCGATAACGGCGTGGTCTTCCAGCAGTTCGAGGGTGGCGTGATCACCGCGAAGAGCGATGACGCGCCCGCGTACATCACGTGGGGCAAGATCCGTGACGCGTGGAACGTCAAGCGTGACGATTCGGGGAAGCCCGATGAGGACGGCAAGGGCGGATCCACCGGTCCGCTGGGCGTTGCGACCAGCGACGAGACCGACGAGGGATCGATGAAGGTGTCGACCTTCGAGAACGGCAAGATCACGTTCGACCCGGCCAAGGACAAGGTCGAGGTGACCGTCGACGGCAAGGTCGTTCCCACCGAGTGATCGGCTGAGCCGACTTCGATGACGAGATCGCCCCGACCGCGTCCCCGCGGTCGGGGCGATCTGTCGTCTCATGGGGGTCTGCGTGCGCTGTCGCCCGACCGACCGCCGGTCCCGGCCGTCACGGAATGACGATCGGGGCCGCGGTCCGGCCCGCGGAACGATCGGCGGCAGTCCAGCGCAGCGGGCCGGCGTTCGGTGTCCAGCCGGCCAGCAGCGCGCTGACCTTCGCATGCATCTGGGCGCCGAGCTTGTCGAACGAATCCCGGTAGTCGTCGCCGACCTCGCCGAGGAGGAGCCACCACGCCCAGGCGACGGCACCGGCGTTGGCGATGAAGTCGGGAACGACGGCGATCCCGCGGGCAGTGAGATCGAGTTCGGCGTCGACCGTGGTCGGTGCGTTCGCGGCTTCGACGACCACCGACGCCTCCACGACGGCACAGTTCTCAGCAGTGATGGCATACGAGACGGCGGCGGGCACCAGAATGTCGCAGTCGACCGCCAACACGGCGTCGCGCGGCAACTGCGCAACCCGCGCCGGAAGGGCCGCGCGATCGATCTCACCGAAACCGTCGCGCATCGCGAGCAGATGCGGAACATCGAGACCGTCGGCGTCGAACAGCGTGCCGCGGGCATCGGCGACGGCCACCACCCGCGCCCCCGCCTCATGGAGATAGAACGCGGCACCGCCGCCCATCGTGCCGACCCCCTGAATCGCCACAGCCGTCCCGTCGACAGCCCACCCCCGCACTCGCGCCGCGGCCAGGCACGCCTGCGCCACACCGTAACCGCCGATCACGTCGCCCAGATCACCGCCGGGCGCCATCGCATGCAGACCGTCGCGGACACGGTCGGCCGTCGCCCCCGGATCCGCCGACCGCTCGATCGCGGCGTGATACGACTGGCGCATCCCGAGCCGCGCGAACACCGTGTCGATCGTCGACTGCGAGACCCCGAGATCCTCCGCCGTCACCCAGTACCGGTCCAGGAACGGACGCATCGCCTCACAGAACCGAGTCAGCACGTCGAGTGCGCGGGGATCCTTCGGATCGAAGTCGATACCGCCCTTCGCGCCACCGACCGGCAAGTCGAAGGCAGCGGTCTTGTTCGACATCCCGCGCGCCAGATCCGCCACCTCGTCGACCGTGCAGCCGGCCCGCATGCGGGTGCCGCCCGTCGCCATACCGCCGACCAGAGAATCGACCACCAGGTAGCCGACGGCCCCCGTCGGCTCGTCGACCCACTCCACACGCAGATACGGCGGACGGCGCAGAGCCGGAGCCGGGACCACCGCCTCCGTGGCCGCCGATGCGGGATTCATCGGGGTGAGTGTCATGGCTCCTGCCCTCCTCACGAGTGCGCTGCGGCAGGCCGCCGGTCGGCACCGCCTGTGCCCTCATCATGGGGCCGACCAGCGCGATCGGTCCATGTGCACTTAGCGCAGACGATCGTTCGGTAAAACCGATTAGAGTTCACGGCATGGAGGTGTCGCTGCACCGGTTGAAGCTGCTCCGAGAGCTTCGGCACCGCGGTACGGTGACCGCGGTGGCCGACGCCCTCCACTACTCGCCGTCCACCGTCTCCCAACAACTCGCCCTCCTGGAACGCGAAGCGCGGACCCCGCTGTTCGAGCGGTACGGGCGTCGCATCACGCTCACCGAAGCCGGTCTCGTCCTCGCCGAACACTCCGAATCGATCCTCGACGCCGTCGAGAACGCGGGGAACGCCATCGAACTCCTGCGCTCCGGGACCGCGGCCACCCTGCGGGTGGGAGTGTGGGCTTCGGTCGCCACCGGACTGCTGCCGACCGGACTCGGAATCCTCGCGCGCAACGCTCCCGACCTGGCCGTCCGATCCGTGGAGCTGGCGCCCGAAGCCGGGTCGGACGCTGTCCGCGACGGCTCGCTCGACCTCGCGTTCGTCATCGACTACACGAACTACGTGATGCCGCACGTCCGCACCCTGGACCGCAGGTTGATCGCCGTGGAGCACCTGTACGTCGCCGCCCGCTCCGGGCTCCTCGGCTCCGAGCCGGTGGAACTGTCGTCGCTCGCCCGGTACGGGTGGATCCTGGCCGACCGGCGGTCGCACTTCGGCCGCGCCGTCCGTCTCGCGTGCCGCGACGCCGGTTTCGAACCCGACGTGCGGCACGCGGTCGGGGAGCAGTCGACCGCCCTGGCGTTGGCGGCCGTCGGCCTCGGCGTCACCCTGGTGTCCGACCTCGGGGCCGCCGACCGGCCGGACGGGGTGACGTTGACGCCGCTCGCCGACGGGGTCGCGCGCAACCTGTCACTCACGTTCCGAGCGCGCGACGCCGAACGTCCCGCCGTCCGGACGTTCACCGACGCGATGGTCGCCGCCGCGGAGGCCGTCGGACTCGAACTGCCCGGCGTCGCTCCGGAGGCTCAGGGGCCCGAGACGTAACCGCGCTGCTTGTCGACCGCCGGACCGGGGACGCCGCCGTCGACCCAGACGCGCAACCGGTCGACGAACTGTCGGGACAGCGTGTCGCGCCACCCGATCACGTCGCCCGACATGTGGGGGCTGACGTGTGCGCCGGGCAGTGTCCACAGCGGGTCGCCGGCGGGCAGGGGTTCGGTCTGCAGCACATCCAGGTGCGCCGCGAGGCGGCCGGAGGCGATCTCGGCGGTGAGAGCGGACTGGTCGACGAGCGCACCGCGTCCCACGTTCACCACGTGGGCGCCGTCGGGCAGCGCGGCCAGTTCGGCGGCGCCGAGCATCCCGCGGGTGGCCTCGGTGAGCGGGGCGACCATCACCAGATGGTCCACGTCGCCGAGATGGTCGGTGAGGCGGGCCGAGTCGACGACGGTCCCGAAGTCGGGGTCGTCGTCGCGGGGGCGCCGTCCCGCGCCGCTCACGTCGAGTCGGACGGCGCGGAGCAGGCGGGCGATCGCGCGGCCGATGCCGCCGGTCCCGACCACCAGGGCGCGGCGTCCCGACACCCGCAGGGTCTCTCGGTGCGCCCACTGTCCGAGTCGGCGGTGCTCCTCGGTCTGGTGGAGGAGCTTGTCGTGAGCCAGGACGCATGCCAGGACGTACTCGGCGATCGGCTCGTCGAAGACGCCGCGAGCATTGGTCACCAGGACGTCGGAGTCGCGCAGCTCGTCGAACAGGACGGCGTCGACGCCGGCGGCGGCGACGTGCATCCAGCGCAGGGAGTCGGCGGCGTGCCAGGCGTCGGCGAGGGCTCCGGAGAAGATGTCCCAGACGAACAGGACGTCGGCGCCGGGCAGCACGTCGGCGAGGGTGTCGGCGGTGGCGGTGCGCACGTCCGCGATCGCGGTGATCGCATCGATGTCGGTGGGCGGCGGGACGTCGTCGGCGGTCAGCAGGACGACCACCGGACGGGCTGTGGGAGCGGGAGAGGGCATGCCTCACCGTATCGCCGCCGGCGTACTGACACACCACCCTCACCGAGATGATTGTCGACAATCAGACCGTTGACAATAACGGGCCCACGGCACAGACTGGCGGCATGAGCAGCGCATCCCTGTCACCGGTCCTCAAGCAGGCGACGCCCGTCGTGGTCGACCACGCCTCCGGGTCGTGGATCCACGGCACCGACGGTCGGCGCTACCTCGACTTCACCACCGGCATCGGCGTGACCAGCACCGGCCACTGCCACCCCGACGTGGTCGCCGCCGCGCAGCAGCAGTGCGCCACGATCATCCACGCGCAATACACCACCGTCATGCACCGACCGCTCCTCGAACTCACCGAGAGGCTCGGCAGCCACCTGCCCGACGGCATCGACTCGGTGTTCTACGCCAACTCCGGATCCGAGGCCGTGGAGGCAGCCGTCCGGCTGGCGCGCATGGCCACCGAACGTCAGTACATCGTCACCGTGCAACGCGGATTCCACGGCCGCACCGTGGCCGCCGCATCGCTGACCACGGCCGGCACCAAGTTCTCCGCCGGCTTCGGCCCCCTCATGGCGGGCGTCGCGACCACCCCGTTCCCCGATGCGATGCGCCTGTCGATGACGGTCGACGACGCCGTCGACTACGCCCTCACCGAATTCGACTACCTCCTCGCGACCCGCGTGAACCCGGCCGAACTGGCCGCAGTGGTCGTCGAACCGTTCCTCGGCGACGGCGGCTACCTGGCCGTGCCGCCCGCATTCCTCGCGGGCCTGCGCGAACGGACCCGCCGCCACGGCGCCCTCCTCGTCCTCGACGAAGTGCAGGCGGGAGTGGGCCGCACCGGCCGGTTCTGGGGCCACCAGCACACCGACGGGCTGGTGCCCGACATCATCATCACCGCCAAGGGCATCGCATCCGGCTTCCCCATCTCGGCGATCGCCGCCCCCGAGGCGATCATGGCGAAGGCATGGCCGGGATCGCAGGGCGGGACGTACGGCGGCAACGCCGTGGCCGCGGCCGCCGGCGTCGCCACCCTCGACGTGATCGAACGCGAGGGCCTCGTCGACAACGCCCGCGTGCGGGGCGCCGAACTCCTCACCGGACTGCGCGACGGACTCGCCGACATCGACGAGGTCTGCGACGTCCGCGGCACCGGACTCATGCTGGCCGTCGAGTTCGGCGACCCGACCGCCGTCGCCGGCAGCCCCGACGCACTGGAGGCGGCCCGCCTCGCGAGCACCGTCCAGCAGGCCTGCATCGACGAGGACCTGCTGACCCTGACCTGCGGCCCCACCGGATCGATCGTCCGGATCATCCCCGCGCTCGTCGTCACCGCCGAGGAGGTCGCCACCGGGACGGAGCGTTTCGTTCGCGCCGTACGCCGCGTGGTGGGAAGGTGAGGCCATGGCCCCACCCGACACGGTCGACCCCGGCACCCGGCGACTCGTGGCGGAACTGCGCACCGAGGGACTGACCGCCGAGCACTCCGCGCGGCGCATCGCCGAATACTCCTACGACGCCTCCAACTACCGAGTGGTGCCCGCGGCCGTCCTGTTCCCGCGCACCGAGGACGAGGTGGCCGCCGCACTCCGGGTGTGCCACCGACTCGGAGTGGCCGCCACCGCGCGCGGCGGCGGCACGTCGATGGCGGGCAACGCCGTCGGCGGCGGCCTGGTGATCGACCTGTCGCGGCACCTGCACCGCGTGCTCGACGTCGACCCCGCCGCACGGACCGCGACGGCCCAGGCCGGCGTGGTCCTCACCGACCTGCGCGCCGCCGTGCACCGCGACGCCGACGGCCTGACCTTCGCCCCCGACCCGTCGAGCCAGTCGCGCGCCTGCCTCGGCGGCGCCATCGGCAACGACGCCTGCGGCAACCACTCCGTGCGCCACGGCCGGACGTCCGACCACGTGGTGGCGCTGAACCTGGTGACTGCCGACGGACTGCGGCTCACCGCGACCCGCACCGGAATCCACGCGACCGACCCCCGCGACACGACCGCCGCGGCGCGCGCCGAACACCTCATCGCCGAACTGACCGCCCTCGTCGACGACCACCGCGCGGCCCTCCGGGTGGAACTGGGCCGCATCCCACGGCAGGTGTCGGGCTACCACCTGTCGCACCTGCTCCCCGAGAACGGCTTCGACGTGGCCCGCGCGCTCGTCGGCAGCGAGGGCACATGCGGCGTCGTCACCTCGGCGACCGTCGCCCTCGTCGACACCGCACCCCGCACCTCGCTGCTCGTCGCCGGCTACACGGACATCGTCGACGCCGCCCGCGACGTCCCCCTGCTGTTGCCCCACCGACCCACCGCGGTCGAAGGCGTCGACGAGGTGATCGTCGCGACGATGCGCGCCCGCCGCGGCCCCGATGCCGTCGCGGACCTCCCCGACGGGCACGCATGGCTGTTCATCGAACTCGACTCGGACGACGCCGACGTCACCGCACTGCACACCGCGCTCATCGACGACGGTCACGCCGTCGACGTGCGGCGGGTCACCGATCCCGACGAGCGCGCCGACCTGTGGCGGGTCCGCGAGGACGGTGCGGGCCTGAGCTCGGCGCTCGTGGACCCCGACACCGGCGAGACGATCCACACCTGGCCCGGCTGGGAGGACGCCGCCGTCCGCCCCGACCTGCTCGCCGACTACCTCGCCGAGTTCCGCGACCTCCTGGACGCCCACGGGCTCACCGGCGTCATGTACGGCCACTTCGGCGCCGGCTGCATGCACATCCGCATCGACTTCGACCTCCGGAGCGAACGGGGCCGCACCGTGTTCCGCGCGTTCTGCACCGACGCCGCACGCCTCGTCGTGCGGTACGAGGGCTCCCTGTCCGGCGAGCACGGCGACGGCCGTGCACGCTCCGAACTGCTGGGGCTCATGTACTCCGCGGAGATGCTCGCGGCGTTCGAACGGTTCGCCGCCGTCTGGGACCCCACCGGCATCCTCGCGCCCGGCGGACTGCGGTCGCCGCGCCCCATCGACGCCGACCTCGCGCTCGCCGGCGTCGACGAGCATCCCGCGCAGGCGTGCATCGGCGTCGGTCGCTGCCGCTCGCACAGCGGCGGCGTGATGTGCCCGTCGTACCGGGCGACCGGCGACGAGAAGGACTCGACCCGCGGCCGGGCCCGCGTGCTGCAGGAGTTCGCGCGCGGCGAGCGCACCGCCGCCGACTGGCGGTCGCCGGCGATCGCCGAATCCCTCGACCTGTGCCTCTCGTGCAAGGCGTGCGCGTCGGACTGCCCGACGGGCGTCGACATGGCGGCCATGAAAGCCGACGTGCTGCACCACCGCTACGCCGGCCGCCTCCGCCCGCGCACCCACTACACGCTCGGCATGCTCCCGACCTGGCTGCGCGTCACCCCGTACGCGGCGGGACCGCTCAACCGGCTGCTCGGCACCCGGGCGGGCCGGACGGCGGCGCGTCTCGGCGGACTCGCCGACGACCGCGTCCTCCCGCAGTTCGCGTCGGCCGCCCGACTGCGCGCCGAACTGCGTCGGGCGCCGGCATCGGTCGGCGGACCCGCACCCGCCGAGATCGTCCTGTTCCTCGACTCCTTCACCCGCGGACTCCGTCCGGAGACCGCAGGCGCCGCCGTCCGCGTCCTCGGCTCCCTGCACGCGTCGGTGGCGTGCAGCGCCCGACACTGCTGCGGGCTCACTCAGATCACCACGGGCCGCCTCGACGCCGCCCGCCGCACACTGAACCGCACGGCCCGCCACCTCGACGCCACCGGCGGCGACGCGCCGATCGTCGTGGTGGAGCCGAGCTGCGCGGCCACCCTGCGCGACGATCTGCCCCGCCTCCTGACCGCCGCCGACGTCGGCGACGACGCCGCCCGCCGCGCCGCACGGGTGAGCGCCCGCATCCGGTCGGTCGCCGCGCACCTCGTCGCCCTCGCCGCCGACGGCCGCACCCCGCCGTGGCCGGGAGGCGCCCCCGACGTCGCCGTGGTTCAGACGCACTGCCACGAGTACGCGACGTTCGGCAACCGCGTTCAGCGGGCCGCCCTCACCGCCCTCGGCGTCGGCAGCGTCGTGGAGGCCACCGGCTGCTGCGGCGTCGCCGGCGACTTCGGGTTCACCGCCGGCCACGAGCGGGTCGCCGACACCGTCGCCCAGCAGGCATTGGCGCCGGCCCTCCGGCGTCACCCGGACGCCGTGGTCCTCACCGACGGATTCTCGTGCGCCACCGCGATCCGTCAGCTCGCCGTCACCGATCCCGCCACCGGAGGCGACCGGCACGGGCACCACCTGCTCGAACTCCTCGACCCCGACCCCGCACAGACCCCGACAACAGGAGGCACACCATGACCCGCTCGCTCGCCGACATCGTCGCCGGACTCGGCACCGGAATCCGCATCGACGGCCGGTGGCGGGATGCGGCGTCGGGCGGAACGTTCGACGTGGAGAACCCCGCGACCGGCGAGATCATCGCGACACCGGCGGACGGCGGCGCCGCCGACGCCGCCGCCGCCATCGATTCGGCCGCCGCGCACCAGCGCGGGTGGGCGGCGACCCCCGCCCGCGACCGCGCCGAGATCCTGCGCCGCGCCTACGAACTGCTCACCGAGCGCGCGGACGAGGTGGCGCTCCTCATGACCTCCGAGATGGGTAAACCGCTCGCCGAAGCCCGCGGCGAGGTGGCCTACGGCGCGGAGTTCTTCCGGTGGTTCGCCGAGGAGGCCCCGCGGATTCGCGGCGACGCCCGCCGCAGCCCCGACGGCGCGTCGCGCTTCATCGTCACCCAGGAGCCCGTCGGCCCGTGCATTCTCATCACGCCGTGGAACTTCCCGCTGGCGATGATCTCCCGCAAGATCGGTCCGGCCATCGCCGCCGGCTGCACGATGGTCTACAAACCGGCACGCCTCACCCCGCTGACCTCCCTGTACGTCGTCGACCTGCTCACGGAGGCCGGACTGCCCGACGGTGTGCTGTCGGTGGTGACCACATCGTCGGCCGGTTCGGTGGTCGGCCCGTGGATCGAGTCGGGCAAGGCCCGGAAACTGTCGTTCACCGGCTCCACCGAGGTCGGCAAGAGTCTCCTCGAGCAGTGCGCCCGCGGCGTCCTGCGCACGTCGATGGAACTCGGCGGCAACGCCCCGTTCATCGTCTGCCGGGACGCCGACATGGACGTCGCGCTCGATGCGGTGATGGCCGCGAAGATGCGGAACATGGGGGAGGCGTGCACATCGGCCAACCGCATCCTGGTGCACCGCAGCGTGCTCGACGACTTCGCCGGCCGCCTCACCCAACGGATGACGAACCTCACGGTCGGCGACGGCGCGGCAGAGGGGACCGACGTGGGGCCGCTCGTGGAGGCCGCCGCCGTCGACAAGGTCGACGAACTGGTCACCGACGCCGTCGACCGCGGCGCTCACGTGCTGTGCGGCGGTGCTCGCCCCGATGGTCCGGGGCACTTCTATCCGCCGACGGTCCTCGCCGACGTCCCGCGGGACGCCCGCGTGATGGAGACCGAGATCTTCGGTCCGGTGGCCGCCCTGATCCCGTTCGACGACGACGACGAGGCCGTCCGCCTCGCCAACGACACCGAGTTCGGCCTCGTCTCGTACGTGATGACCGAATCGGTCGACCGCGGCTTCGCGATCGCCGAACAGCTCGAGGCGGGCATGGTCGGCTTCAACACGGGCCTCGTCTCGAATCCGGCGGCACCGTTCGGCGGCATCAAACAGTCCGGTCTGGGCCGGGAGGGCGGGCCGACCGGCATCGAGGAGTTCCTCGAGACCAAATACGTGTCGATCCCGGTGCGGTGACACCCACCGGCCCGCCGGTCGATGAGGCCGCCGCTAGCCGATGAGGACGCCGCTAGCCGATGAGGCGGGCGAGGCCGTCGCGCATGTGCTCCTCGAGGGTCGCGACGGCCCGCTCGAGGTCACCGGACCGCAGGGCGTCGGCCAGCGCGCGGTGCTCGGAGACCCGATCCTGGCCGGGGCCGTAGGTGGAGCGCATCGCCCGCAGGCACATGCCCGTCTCCACGATGACCGTCTCGTGCACGCGCGAGAGCCGCTCGCTGCGCGCCGACTCGACCAACTCCCGGTGGAACCGCAGATCGGCGTCGGCCATCTCCGCGGAGTCCGGACGATCGTCGAGCGCCGCCATCCGGGCCACCTCGGCGTCGAGCCGGTCGGCGCACGCCGCACCGTCGCCGTTCTCCAGGACCCGTTCGACGGCGGCGCGTTCCACCGTGGTCCGCAGCAGATACATGTCGGAGACGGCGTCGGGCGTCAGATCGGCGACGAACAGCCCGCGATTGCGATGTGAGACCAGCAGTCCCTCCTGGGTGAGGCGCGCCATCGCCTCGCGCAGCGGGCCGCGGCTGACGCCCAACTGCGCGGCCAGCGCCGATTCGCCCAGCTGACTGCCGGGCGCGAAGTCGCCGGCCGAGATCGCCTGCCGCAGCAGTCGGGCGATGATCGCCGGCGTCGACTCCTGAATCACGGGCGCCAACGTCGCACCGGAGCCGCCGCCGGTGAGATCGGTGCGGCTCATCGGACGGCCTCGGCGCACGCGTGGATGCGGGGACGCGGCGTCCGGTCGCCGATGCGTGCGTGCAGCGCCGCCCCCGTCCGGATCACCAGCCGGTCGGCGAACCGAGCGCCCACGAGTTGGACGCCCACCGGCAGTCCGGCATCGGTGACACCGCACGGCACCGACAGCGCGGGTTGCTGGGTCATGTTGAAAATGTAGGTGTACGGCGTCCACGAGGTCCAGTCGGGGCTCGACCAGCCCGGCGGCACGTCGGCGCCCGCGGGAAACGCCGGGATCGGCGTCGTCGGCGTGACGAGCACGTCGTAGTCCAGGTGCACGCGGCCGAGCCGCACGCCCAGCGCCATCCGCACCGCGACCGCATCGAGATAGTCCTGCGCGGTGTACCCGCCGTGCCGTTCGAGGGCGGCGCGGAGACTGGGGTCGACGCGGTCGAGGGCGTCGGGGCCGAAGGGCGCCAGCACCGCCGCGGCACCCGCGAACCACAGGGCGTGGAACGCGTCGACCGGGTCGTCGAGCGCCAGGTCGACGCGGTCGACGTCGGCCCCCAGGTCGGCGAGTGCGCCGACGGCGGCGTCCACCTCCCGCGCCACCTCCGGATGGTTGCGGCCGAACCCGAGGTCGGGACTGTAGGCGATGCGCATGCCGCGCAGCGGATGTTCGCCGAGCGTGCCGTCCAATGCGGCCGCCAGATAGCCGCCCGCTTCGGGTGTCGTCGCCGACGGCGGCACCGCCGACCAGTCGCGGACGTCGGGCCGGATGAGCTGGTCCATGAGGGCGGCGGCGTCCGGGACGGTCCGCGTCATCGGGCCGGCGTGCGCGAGCGTTCCGAACGGGCTCGACGGGAACATCGGGACCACACCGTAGGTCGGCTTCAACGCGACGGTCCCGGTGAACGCCGCCGGGATGCGCACCGACCCGCCGCCGTCGGTGCCGATCGAGAGGGGGCCGATGCCGGCGGCGACCGCCGACGCCGACCCGCCGCTCGACCCGCCCGGGGTGAGGTCGGGGTCGTACGGATTGCGGGTGATTCCGGTCAACGGCGAATCGGTGACGCCCTTCCACGCGAACTCACAGGTCGTCGTCTTCCCGACGGGGACGCAGCCGGCGGCGAGAGCGGCCGCGGTGACGGGGGCGTCGTCGGTGGGCTCGGGGTCGGCGTCGGCCAGGAGTCGCGATCCGCGCAGGGTGGGATGGGCCGCGGTGAGGAAGATGTCTTTGATCGAGATCGGAACGCCGTCGAGGGGGCCGAGCGTCGTACCGCTCCGGTACCGCTCGGTCGCCGCCGTCGCCGCAGCTCGCGCGCCGTCGTGGTCGACGATGCGGAACGCGGTCAGGTGGGCCTCGAGGCGGTCGGTGGCCGCCAGGACGGCATCGGTGGCCTCGACCGGCGACAGGTTTCCCCTGCGGTAGGCCTCGGTCAGCTCCAGTGCGCTCAAGGCGCAGATGTCGGTGTGTTCGGTGCCCATGTCTCGTCCACCCCTTCCACAGTGTCGATTGTCGACAATCGTACAGTCGAGGGGGCGTCGGACGGGTCGTTTCGGCCGCTCGGGCCGTGTCGCCCGGTTGCGGGGGTCCGCGCAGGTGTCCTACTGTGCGGGCAGTCACACCCCGCAATGTCCGTAGCGCACATCACGCCCCAGCCCGCCGCCGAGACCGCTCCACCGCCGGCGCCCGATCAGTTCAAGGAGGCACACCGGTGCCCGATCTCTCCCAAGTCCAACTCCTCACCGAACTCGAGCCCGTCGCCGAGAAGGAACTCAACCGCCACCTCTCCCTCGCCCGCGACTGGCACCCCCACGACTACGTCCCCTGGGACGAGGGACGAAACTTCGCGGCACTCGGCGGTGAGGACTGGGACCCCGAGCAGTCGCGGCTCGACCCCGTGGCCAAGGCGGCGATGACCCTCAACCTCCTCACCGAGGACAACCTGCCGTCCTACCACCGCGAGATCACCGAGTACTTCTCACCCGACGGCGCGTGGGGAACCTGGGTCGGCCGCTGGACCGCCGAGGAGAACCGCCACGCCATCGTGATGCGCGACTACCTCGTCGTCACCCGCGGCGTCGACCCGGTGCAGCTCGAGAACGATCGCATGGCGAACATGACGAAGGGCGCGCACTCCGACGACCTCTACGGACTCCTGCGGGGCGTCGCCTACGTGGCGGTGCAGGAACTCGGCACCCGCATCAGCCACCGCAACACCGGCAAGGCGTGCAACGACCCGATCGCCGACAAGATGCTCCAGCGCATCGCGGCCGACGAGAACCTGCACATGATCTTCTACCGCAACATCTGCGGCGCGGCCCTCGACCTGGCACCCGACCAGGCGATGGAGGCGATCTCCGACGTCGTCACGACCTTCGAGATGCCGGGGATCGGCATGCCGAACTTCCGGAAGATGAGCCTCGTCATGGCCAAACACGGGATCTACGACATCCGCCAGCACCTGGACGACGTCGTGTGGCCGGTTCTGCGCAAGTGGCAGATCTTCGAACGCGACGATTTCACCGGCCGCGGGGAGAAGGCGCGCGACGAACTCGCCGCGTGGCTGGAGAGCACCGAGGCCGACGCCAAGCGCTTCGAGGAGCAGCGCGAGCGGATCCTCGCCCGCGAGGCCGCCAAACGCGACCGCGTCGGCGTCTGACGCGCCCGCAGCGAACAGCCCTGCAGCGAACACCGCTGGGCCGCCCCGGAATTCGGCGCGGCGCTAGAGTGGATTCATGCAGAGGCTGAGCGGCCTGGACGCGTCCTTCCTCTACCTGGAGACGCCGTCGCAGGTGATGAGCGTCGCCGCCGTGGTGCAGATCGACCCGTCGACCATCTCGGGCGGCTACACCTTCGACTCGATGCGCTCCGAGATGGGACGCCGGGTGCGCGGACTGCCCGCACTGCGCCGTCGCCTCGCCGACTCCGTCACCAACGTCGACCATCCCGTGTGGGTGGAGGACGACGACTTCGCGATCGAACGCCACGTGCACCGCATCGCCATCCCGTCGCCCGGCGGCGTCCGGGAGATGGCGCAGATGTGCGGCCACCTGGTGGGGCAGGTGCTCGACCGCACCAAACCCCTGTGGGACCTCTGGGTGCTGGAGGGGATGGCCGACGGGCGCGTGGCGCTGCTGCTGCGGATGCATCACGCGTGCGTCGACGGCGCGACCGTCGCCGACATCCTCGGCGAACTCGCCACCGACACCCCGCATCCGCCGCCCCTCGACCCGGAGCTGGTCAAGCAGACCGCCGGAGGAGGCTCGCGTCTGGACATCGCCGTCGGCGGCGCGGTGAACTTCTTCCTGCAACGGCCCGTGGCCTTCGCACGACTGATCCCGAAGACCGTGCCCGTCCCGTTCGAGTGGATCAGGCGTGCCCGCACCGGCGGCGGGATGCCCGCGCCGTTCCTGGCGCCCCGCACGCGGTTCAACGCGCCGCTGACCGCGCGGCGCACCCTCGCGTTCGCGCAGCTGCCGCTCGACGACGTCAAACGGGTCAAGGACCACTACGGGGTGAAGGTCAACGACGTGGTCCTCGCGATCGCGGGCGGCGCACTGCGCGAGTATCTCGAATCTCGCGGCGAACTGCCCGCGGAGCCGCTGGTCGGTTTGGTGCCGGTCTCGGTGCGCGGGGCCGCCGAGGGCGACCTCGTCGAGGCGGGCACCAACAAGGTGACCGGGATGTTCACGCGGCTGCCGACGTCGGTGGCCGATCCGGTCGATCGGATTCGGGTGGCCGGCGAGTACGGCAGGCAGGCCAAGGGCCACCACGGCGGCATCGACGCCAACATCTTCCGGGGATACGCCGAGTTCGCGCCCGGGAACGTGATGGGCGCGCTGATGCGGATGTACGTCGACCGCAGGCTCTCGGGTCTGCATCCGCCGGTGTTCAACGCCGTCGTCTCCAACGTCGCCGGACCGGATCGGCCGATGTATCTGCTCGGCGGCCGCGTCGAGGCCGTCTACCCGATGGGCCCCATCTTCCACGGGCTCGGACTCAACATCACGGTGATGTCGTCCGACGGCGTCATGAACGTCGGGCTGCTCTCCTGCCCCGACCTCGTGCCCGACCTGTGGGATCTCGTGGAGGCCTTCGGCAGCCAGCTCGATCTGCTGCTGGCGACGGTGCCGGACGCCCCGCCGGACGAGTAGCCGCCGCACCTCACCGCCGTATGTCACTGCCGTATTTCGTGACCCGAATCGGGTAACGAAATACGGCACAGTGCTCTCGGCGGCCAGACGGGGTGGAGCTAGTCGGGGTGGAGTCGACGGAGCCAGGCGGCAGCGGGGGCGTCCGACGGTGCGCGCCAGTCGCCGCGCGGGGAGAGGGAGCCGCCCGAACCGATCTTCGGACCGTTGGGCATCGCCGTCCGCTTGAACTGACTCGCCATGAACCGTGTGAGGAAGACGGTGAGCCAACGGTCGATGGTCGCGTCGTCGTACTCGTGACGCTCGTCGTCGCTCATCATCTCCGACCACGGCCCGCGCGTCCGATCACCCCACGCCTGCTGTGCCAGATACGCGATCTTGTCGGGACGGTAACCGAACCGGGTCAGGTGATAGAGGAAGAAATCGTGCAGCTCGTAGGGGCCCACCTGATCCTGCGTGTTCTGCACGTTCCCGTCGGCGTCGGCGGGGACCAGCTCCGGGGAGATCACATCGTCGAGGATCTCCCGCAGCGCGACGGTGGTCTCCACCGGGTACCGGCCGGTCGAGATCTTCCAGCGGATCAGATGCTGGATCAACGTCTTGGGCACGCTGCCGTTCACGTTGTAATGCGACATCTGATCGCCGACACCGTACGTGCACCAGCCGAGCGCGAGCTCCGACAGATCGCCGGTGCCCAGCACGATGCCGCCGCGATGGTTCGCCAGCCGGAACAGGTGCGACGTCCGTTCGCCGGCCTGCACGTTCTCGAACGTCACGTCGTAGACGGGCTCGCCGTCGGCGAACGGGTGCCCCAGATCGGCGAGCATCTGCCTGCACGACGGCCGGATGTCGAGTTCGGCCCCCGTCACGCCGAGGGAGTCCATCAGCACGTGGCTGCGCGCAAGGGTCGCATCGCTCGTCGCGAACCCCGGCATCGTGTACGCGTGGATGTCGGTGCGGGGCAACCCCATCGTGTCGAAGGCCTGCACCGCGACGAGCAGCGCGAGCGTCGAGTCGAGGCCGCCGGACACCCCGAGCACCACCTTCCGGATCCCGGTGGCCCGCAGCCGCGCGACGAGCCCCTGCACCTGGATTGCGAGAACCTCGCGACACCGTTCGTCGCGGTCGTCGGCGTCCGTCGGCACGAACGGAAATCGTGGGACGGGCCGACGCAGCGGTCCGGAGCCGTCGGGGACGCCGAGGGTGACGTCGATGCGGCGCACGGCGCGAACGCGGTCCGCCATGTCGCCGACCTGGTCGCGCAGCGAGATCATCCGCGCCCGCTCCTGCCGGAGGCGATCGAGGTCCACATCGGCGACGATGAGCTGCGGATCCATCGAGAACGCCTCACTGCGGGTCAGCAGGGTGCCGTTCTCGGCGACCATCGCGTCACCGTCCCACGCCAGATCGGTGGTCGACTCCCCGAAGCCGGCCGACACATACACCTGCGCCGCGACGCAGCGCGCCGAATGCCCGGTCACCAGCGACCGGCGGTAGCTCTGCTTGCCGACCGTCACCGGGCTGCCCGACACGTTGATCAGCACCGTCGCCCCCGCCAGCGCCGCCCACGTGCTCGGCGGGATCGGCACCCAGCCGTCCTCGCAGACCTCCGTGTGAATCCGCAGGCCCGGCACGTCGGACACCTCGATGATGAGGTCGGTGCCGAACGGCACGCGGCGACCGGCGACGAGAGCGGTGTCGCGGACCGCGTCGCGGGCCGCCGCGAAGTACCGCTGCTCGTAGAACTCCCGCTGGTTCGGCAGATACGACTTCGGGGTCACCCCGAGGACCCGGCCGCGATGGATCGTCACCGCGCAGTTGTAGAGCCCGTCGTCGACGCGCAGCGGGGCCCCGACCACCACGATCGGTGTCCGGTCGGCGGTCGCGGCGACCACCGTCGCGAGCGCGGCCTCCACCTCGTCGAGCAGCGCGTCCTGCTGGACCAGATCGTCGACGCTGTACCCGCACAGTCCCAGCTCGGGGAAGGCGACCACGGCGACGGCCTCGCGGTGTGCGCGGTCGATGAGCTCGACGGTCCGGGACGCGTTCTGCCGCGGATCGGCCAGAGCGACCTGCGGGACGGCGGCGGCGAGGCGGACGAATCCGTGTGAGTAGAGCGACACGCATTCAGGTTAATGCGTCGAGGCGTGCCACGATGGATCGCAGGCGGCTCCCGCCGCCTCGGTGTTCCGTGGAGTCACGTCTCACAAGGTCAGGTGTACGCGTATGTCCAGGTTGTTCTCCCGTCTCTCGGCGTTCGCGGTGGTGTCGGCGATGCTCGCCGTGCTCGCCGCCGTCGTCGCCGGTCCCGCGGCCGCCCATTCGGCGCTCGTCGAATCGAATCCGGCCCAGGACGCACAGCTCGACGCGGCGCCCGATCGCGTGGTCCTCACGTTCAACGAGGAACTCAAATCCTCGTACCCCGTGCTCAAGGTGGTCGGCCCGGACAACAACTTCTGGCAGCGCGGTGAGCCGAGCGTCAGCGGACGCGACATGTCGGTGGCGCTCGACGGACTCGGCCCGGTCGGTACCTACAAGGTCAACTACCGCGTCACCTCCGCCGACGGGCACCCCGTCGAGGGACAGGTGACCTTCGAGCTCACCAAGGCGGGCACGGGGACGCCGGGCCCGGTCGCCGACGACTGGGAGCCCGAGACCGATGAGGGCGGGCTGAGCGGTCTGGCGATCACCGGGATCGTCGTCGGCATCGTGGTGGTGCTGGCCCTGATCGTCGGGTCGCTGGTCGTGATGCTCGTGCGCCGTCGCTCCTGATCGCCGGTGATCGACACCGCCGGACTCCGTGCGACCGCGGTCGTCGTCGGCGGGACACTCGCGGCGGTCGGTGCCGCAGCCTGCTGGCTGCTGGCCGACCCGGAGCCGTCGTCGCTGGTCGGTGCGGTCACCCTCGCGGCGGTCAGCCTCCTGGTGGGACTCGGCGGTCTGCCGGTCCTGGGGGCGCGGCCGTCGCCGATCGTCGTGACCGTCGCCGCCGGAGTGTGGGGGATCGGGAGCGTTGTCGGCGGGTGGCTGCAGGTGGCCGAACGCGCCGGGATCTCGCCGCTCGACGTCCGCGGCGATCAGGTGACCGCAGGCGTCGAGTCGGGGCTGCCGGTGCTCGTCGGTGTGCTGGGCGCGGCGGCCGTCCTGTGCTGGGTGGTCGCCGGGTTTCGGACCGACCCGCCGGAGTCGGTGGTGGCGGTGATCGCCGGAGTCGGCGTGATCGCGGTGTCGGTGACCGGGCACGGCGGTCAGTCGTCGTGGCTCCCGGTGGTCCTCGGTGTGCATGCGGTGAGCGCGGCCTGGTGGTTCGGGTCGCTCGGCGCGCTGGTGGTGACCGTGCGGGGACGCGCCGGCTGGGCGCGGAGCCTGCCGGAGTTCTCGCGTCGGGCGCTGCCGGTGGTCGCGGCGCTGACGGTCACCGGGATCGTCGCGGCCGGTGCGCAGCTCGGAGTGGGCCCGCAGCTGTGGGAGACGGGGTACGGGCGCCTGCTGTTCGCCAAGTCCGCGGGGCTCGTCGTGCTCATCGCGATGGCGGCGCGGCATCGTCGGACGTGGGTGCCGCGTGCCGGTCGGCACGCGGGGACCGAACGCGCGTCGATCGTTCGTGCCGGATGCGAGCTGGCGGTGCTGGCCGCGGTCCTCGGGATCGCGGCAGGCCTGGCGACCACCCCGCCCCTGTGAGTTCGGGTCCGGTGAGTGCGGGGCCCGTCAGTTCCAGGCGTTCAGGAGGACGTCGAGCATCTCGACGCTGTTCCCCAGTCCGCTGAGGTGACTCTGGCCGGGGAGGTGGTGCAGTTCGGCGTTCGGCAGGAGCCGCACCATGTGCTCGCCGTGTGAGAACGGAATGATGTTGTCGGCGTCGCCGTGCCACCAGTGCACGTGCGCCCGCACGTCGCCGATCCGGAATCCCCAGTCGCTCACGAAGAGTTGCAGGTCGGCGAAGGGCGCCTCCATTCGCCGACTGCCGCCGTGGAGCAGATCGTCGAGGAACATGGCGCGGAACTCGGGGCGCGAGAGCAGTTCGCGGTCGGCTTCGGGGGACAGTCTGCCGTAGATGCTGATCGCCGGATCGGCGATCGGGCGGGCCACCCCGAGCGCGGTGCTGAGAAGCTTGCCGACGGGGCGTTGCGCCACCTTCATCACCGGGACCATGAACTTGGCCAGTTCGACGGCGCCGCCGGAGGTCGCGTCGGGTCCGTTGATCGGGGCGACGCCGCCGACCACGCCGGTCGAGACGATCCGGTCGGGCAGGAAGTGGGAGACGGCCAGCGCGTACGGACCGCCGCCGGACAGACCGATCACCGAGAAGCGGTCGATGCCGAGGGTGTCGAGCACGGTTCGGAAGTCGACGGTGAAGTCGGCGATGGACGCGTACTGGTGTTCCGTGGACGAGCCGACGCCCGGCCGGTCGAGCCCGATGAGACGGAAGCCGCGGGCCTCCGCGTACTCGCGGGCCTCGGTCGGGATCTGGCGGCGTGCGCCGGGCGTTCCGTGGAGCCACACGACGGCGGGGCCTTCGGGTGCTCCGAACTCGGAGAATCCGATTCGGCGACGACGCTGGTCGCCGACGGCGACGGAGCCCTCGAGCTTGGGGCGATCAATCGGTATCACGTCGAGGGAGTATGTCAGATGCCGCCCGCGGGTGAGACCGATTCGCCGATCAGTCTGACCTGTCTGGTCGGAGAACGTGTGGTCGGACTCAACGTGTGGTCGGCGTCTCGGTCCCGTCATCGTCGCCGGGCGGTGCCGTCTTCGGGTGTAGTTTGGTCTCGTGTCCGCAGTCAGTACTGGTTTCGAGAAGTTCCGGCGGGGGATCACCCACGTGGTCCGCCCCTACCCCGTGACGAACCTTCCGCAGGGGCGGAGGCTCGAACTCCCGGGACGCGGCGAGACGTACATCACCGATTCGGGTCCGCGTGAGGCGCCGACGGTCTTCCTGCTCCACTCGGTCACCACGACCGGTCTGCTGTGCTGGTATCCGGTCATCCCGATCCTCAACCGCGACTTCCGGGTGATCACGATGGATCACCGGTGGCACGGTCGGGGGATCGCCTCGGACGACTTCCGGCTCACCGACTGCGCGGACGATGTCGCCGCCGTCGCCGACCAGCTCGGCATCGAGACGTTCACGGCGGCCGGATTCTCGATGGGCGGAGGCATCGCGCAGCTCGCGTGGCATCGGCATCGCGATCGTGTCGACTCGCTCGTGCTGTGCTCCACCGGACCGTATTTCAGCAGCATCGATCCGCGGCAGCTCGAGGCGGAGGAGCGGCTGTCCCGGATCTTCGGGCGATTCGAGCGGATGATGCCGACTGCGTCGGACGAGAAGCTCGACGACTGGTCCCGGCATCCGGCGATCTGGGGGTTGCGGCAGTTCTCGACCACGAAGATGAGCCGGTACGGGGCGTTCGGCGCCGCGATGGCCGAGTTCGACTCCCGCCCGTGGCTCGCGGAGGTGGCCGTGCCGACGTCGGTGGTGGTCTCGACCCGCGACCGCGTGGTGGAGCCCGAACGGCAGGAACTGCTGGTGGCGGGGATCCCCGACGCCGAGCGTTTCGATGTCGACGGTGGTCACGCATGCTGTGTGATGGGTGCCGAGCGTTTCATCCCCGAGTTCACGTCGGCCGTGCGATCGGTGACGCGCCGACGGGCCGCCGTCGGCTGACTCGGGCGTCGCGTTAAACTCTCTGGGCGCACGCCCCTATAGCTCAGTTGGTAGAGCTACGGACTTTTAATCCGCAGGTCGCAGGTTCGAGCCCTGCTGGGGGCACTGATGAGCCGCCGTCGCGTCGGCGGCGGGAACGAGCACACGAACGAGGATCGGTCTCGGCCGGCTCCGTTGTCGGAGCGGGCCGAGACCGATCAGCGCTGCTCAGTCAGTCCGAAGAACTGGCGCTGTACGAACACGAGGCGGAGGCGCCGGGACCGTTGGCGGTCTGTGAATTCTTCACCGTGCCGTCGACGAGGATCTCACAGGTGATCTTTCCGTTGCCGTCGAACGAGTTCGACGCGGTCAGCGACGCGACCTTTCCGAAGCCGGTAAGAGTCACCTTCTTCTCCCAGGGGAGCGACGCCTCAGTGTCCTGGGCGCTGTTGAAGTTCGCATCGCTGTAGACGATGGACCCGGCGGTGCCGTCACCGGTGACGCGATAGGTGACATCGACCGTGCTCTTGGATTCCTTGTCGATCTCGTTGGCGACGCCACCGACGAAGGCGGCGCATCCGCCGATGATCGCGATGAAGACGACAACGATGATCCCGACGATCCACGGCCACTTCTTCCGCTTCTTCGGCGGCTGGTAGGGCTGCTGGGGCTGGTAGGGCTGATCGGGCTGCTGGGGAGGGAGTGGGGGCCGGGGTCGACGAGCCGATCCTGCGGTGGCCGGAGCGCTTCGTGGCGGGGCGGACCCGGCAACGCAGTTTTCCGTTCCGACCTGCTGATTTGTGTTCTCACACAGACGTGACATAGAGTTTGTCTCGCTCCCAACGAGGAACACCGGCCCCCTTCGTCTAGCGGCCTAGGACGCCGCCCTTTCAAGGCGGTAGCGCGGGTTCGAATCCCGTAGGGGGTACGCCACGAGGGTCTGCTACGGTCTTCGGAGCAACAAAATGAATAAGGCCCTGTGGCGCAGTTGGTTAGCGCGCCGCCCTGTCACGGCGGAGGTCGCGGGTTCGAGTCCCGTCAGGGTCGCTGTGGTTTCGGTTTCTGGCCGGCACCGTCTGGCCAGGTAGCTCAGTTGGTACGAGCGTCCGCCTGAAAAGCGGAAGGTCGCCGGTTCGATCCCGGCCCTGGCCACCGAAAGACCCCCTCGCCCGAGGGGGTCTTTTCGCGTGTCGATCCCGACCCGTCTTCTCCGCGAGTCCGCCGCCCGGCCGACGGCGACTCCGCGTTCCCCGAGGCGCCGCGTAATCTAAGGGTTCAACTACGTGAATCCGCAGCCCTATGGGAGGGTTTCGGAGACAGAACTGATTCTCGAGGAGGGCCGATGGGCAGCGACGGAAAGCCGCAGGAGAACAATCCGGCGCTTGACGTCGTCGACAATGTCGTCGACCGTGAATACACCGTCGAACGGCTGGTGGAGAATCCGGTCGAGAAGGTCGTCGACGTACCGGTGACGATGGAACGGACCGTGGAACGGCTCGTCGTCAACACCGTCGACACGATCATCGACAAACCCGCCACCGTCTCTCGACTCATCGAGAAGCCCGTCGTCACCGTCGTCGACGACATCGTCGACACCCCCGTCGACGTGGTGCGGACCGTCGAACGACCGGTCGTCACCGTCGTCGACGAAGTCGTCGACAAACCCGTGAACATCCACCGCCTCGTCGAAGAGCCCGTCGTCAGCTACATCGACCGCGTCGTGACACCCGAGGTGGAGCTCCCGCGCCAGGTCGAGGAGCCCGTCGTCACCTTCGTCGACGAGTTCACCGAAGTCCCCGTCGACGTCCCGCGCTCCGTGGAGAAGCCGGTCGTGACGGTGGTCGATGAGATCGTCGAGGTTCCCGTCGAGTTGTCGCGGGCGGTGGAGAAGCCGGTCGTGACGGTGGTCGATGAGATCGTCGAGGTTCCTGTCGAGTTGTCGCGGGCGGTGGAGAAGCCGGTCGTGACGGTGGTCGATGAGATCGTCGAGGTTCCCGTCGAGTTGCCGCGGATGGTGGAGAAGCCGGTCGTGACGGTCGTCGACGAGGTCGTCGACGCCGAAGTCGAGATCGGCCGCACCGTCGAGAAGCCGGTCGTCAGCATCCTCGACGAGATCGTCGACAAACCCGTCGAGATCCAACGGCTGGTCGAGAAGCTCCTCGTGACCGTCGTCGACGAGATCGTCGAACGCCCCGTCGAGGTGACCCGCATGGTCGAGAAGCTGCTCGTCGAAATCGTCGACGACGTGGTCGATAAGCCGGTCACCGTGGAACGCATGGTCGAGAAGCCGATCGTGACGATCGTCGACAAGGTCGTCGAAGTCCCCGTCGAATCCATCGTCGAGAAAGTCGTCGAGAAGCCCGTCGAGAAGATCGTCGAAGTGATCGTCGAGAAACCCGTCGAGAAGATCGTCGAGAAAGTCGTCGAAGTCCCCGTCGAGAAGATCGTCTACAAACCCGTCGAAACCGTCGTGGAAAAGGTCGTCGACGTCGCCGAGGAGAACGCCGTCGAAGTTCCCGTCGAAAAGGAACTCGAGATCCCGGTGGAGAAGATCGTCTACAAGCCGGTCGAGAAGGTCGTCGAACGCGTGGTGGAACTCGTCACCGAGAAACCCGAGATCACCACCGTCGAAGTGGCCCGCGAAGTCCCGGTGGAGCGGATCGTCGACAAGCCGGTCGAGAAGCCGGTCGACCACATCGTCGAGCGTGTGGTGGAACGCCCCAACGTCATCGAGAAGGTCGTCGAGAAGCCCGTCGACAAAGTCGTCGAGCGCGTGGTGGAACGCCCCAACGTCATCGAGGACATCATCGAAGACCCGGTCGACCACACCGTCGAACGTCGCGTCGAGAAGCCCAACATCGTCGAGGAGGTCGTCGAGGAGGTCGTCGACCACGTCGTCGAACGGATCGTCGAAGCCCCCAACATCGTCGAGGAGGTCGTCGAGAAGACCGTCGACCACGTCGTCGAGCGCGTGGTGGAGCGCCCGAACATCGTCGAGAAGGTC
>NZ_KE383969.1:0-24501 GCF_000423025.1 Gordonia shandongensis DSM 45094 | reverse complement strand
AACATCGTCGAGAAGGTCGTCGAGAAGCCCGTCGACCACGTCGTCGAGCGGACCGTCGAGGTCCCCAACGTCATCGACAAGGTGGTCGAACGGCCCGTCGACCGTGTCGTGGAACGCATCGTCGAGAAGCCGAACATCGTCGAGAAGGTCGTCGAGACCCCGGTGGACCGTGTCGTGGAGCGCGTGGTCGAGAAGCCCAACGTCGTCGAGAAGATCGTCGACAAGGACGTCGAACATGTCGTGGAGAAGATCGTCGAACGCCCCGAGATCGTCGAGAAGGTGATCGAGAAGGAGGTGCTTCGCGAGTTCGACAAGCACGTCGAGACGCCGGTCCTCGTGGAGAAGGTGATCGAGAAGACCTTCGACCACGTCGCCGAACGCATCGTCGAGAAGCCCGTGGAGCACGTGGTGGAGAAGATCGTCGAGAAGCCGGTCTACGTGCAGGTGGAGAAGGTCGTCGAGAAGCCCGTCGAGCAGATCGTCGTGGTCGAGAAGCCGGTGTTCGTCCGCCGTGTCGTCGAGAAGCCGGTGGAGCGGTTCATCGACGAGGAGGACGAGGTGAGCACCGTGCGACACGACGGTGCATCGGGCGGAACCGCCCCGACGGGATTCTCCGCGCAGCAGTACACACCGCCGGAGTACACGGGATCGGAGTACGCGGGGTCGGAGTACAGCGGCCGGCACCAGTGGGTGGAGGCCGAGACCGGGGAGCATCCGGGGGACGGGTTCGTCGGCGGGCAGTCCGACGAGGCCCGTGCCCGCGAGCGCGTCCAGCCGTCGTACCGCGTTCGGACGCCGCGGCACCGCAGTCAGGACTGATCGCGACGCACACAGCAGGGGACCCCGCCGACGGGCGGGGTCCCCTGCTGTCGTGTGAGTCCGACCACAATCGGGATGCAAACGGACCGCGGTCCGGTTATTCTCGGGTGGACGGACCACAGAGCCGACAGACCCACGACGCAACCAACGCGAAGGAGCACACAGTGACCACTGCAGCGACCCTCACCCCGACCGACCTGACCCCCGGCACCTGGACCATCGACCCGGTCCACTCGAGCATCGGCTTCACCGTGCGACACCTGATGGTCTCGAAGGTGCGAGGCACCTTCAACGGTTTCACCGGCGCCATCACCATCGCCGAGGACGGCACGCCGTCGGTGGCCGCCGAGATCGACGTCACCACCATCGACACCCGCAACGCGCAGCGTGACGAGCACATCCGGTCCGCCGACTTCTTCGACGCGGAGAACCACCCCACCGCGTCGTTCACCGCGACCTCCGTCGAGGCCGACGGCGACGACTACGTGCTCACCGGCGACTTCACCCTCCGGGGCGTCACCAAGCCGGTGTCGCTGACCATGGAGTTCAACGGCGTCAACCCGGGAATGGGACACGGTCCCGTCGCCGGCTTCGAGGCCACGACCGTGATCAACCGCAAGGACTTCGGAGTCGACTTCGACGCGCCGCTGGAGACCGGCGGCACCGTGGTCGGCGACAAGATCACCATCACCCTCGACATCGAGGCGCTCAAGGCCGACGCCTGATCCGACGGGCCCCCGCGCCGCCAGACACCTCCCGGTCCCCGGACCCCACGAGTTTTCGGTAACCTCAGTGGGATTCTCCGACGAGGCCGGGAGGTGTCTGGCATTGCGCGACCGGCATCGCACCGAGCTCCACCGATTGGCACGCTGGATCGACGGTCGGCTGAAGGTCGCCTACTTCGGCGGACGACTCGTCGACGGTGGCCGCGAACGACTCGCGAGCGACTGGCAGGAGATGGATCCGCCGCTCCGGCGGCGCATCGCCGGTCGAGCCGTGCTGATCGGCGGCGCGATCATCGCAGGCGCCAAGGTGCTCATCTCCGTGGAGACGTTCGTCGCGGTTCTGCTGGCCTTCAGCGGCGGCGACCTGACGTTCCGGGCGGGTGGCGGCGACCCCGGGATGCTCGCGATCCTCGTCTCGACCGCCGTCGGCGTTCTCGTCAGCGTCATCGTCTCACTGCTGATCATGCGTCCCCACCTGGAGTGGTTCTCGGCGGGCCGGCCGGCGGACGACACGCGGCGCCGCCAGATCCAAGTCCTGCCGATGCGCCTGGCCTTCGCCGACCTGATCGGGTGGCTGGTGGCGTATGTCGCCTACATCCTCGTCGCGAACGCCGACGCCCGATTCCTCATCGCGGTGCTCGTCGCCTTCGCCCTCGGCGCGGTCACCTCGTCGTGCCTGTCGTACGTGTTCATCGAGAGTGCCGCCCGCCCGCTGATGGTGATGGCGCTCGGCGGGCGCTCGATGCGGCTGGTCGTCCACGGTGTCCGCGAGCGAATGATCGTCATCTGGGTGGTGTCGTCGGCGGTGCCGATGGTCGGGATGGTGACGATCGTCGCGGGTCGAGCCCTGGAGCTGGTGCCGCCGTCGAGCGGACGGTTCGACTGGCCGATCGCCTTCCTGGCCATCATCGCGCTGGCGTCGAGCGGCCGCGTCGTCGGACTGGTCGGCCGCACGATCCGCGACCCGCTCACCGAACTCACCGAGGTCGTCGAAGCCACGGCCGACGGCGACTTCACCCATCGGGTCGCGGTGTACGACGCCTCGGAGATCGGCGTCCTGCAGAACGGCGTCAACTCGATGCTCGACGGATTGGCCGAACGGGAGCGGATGCGAGAGATCTTCTCCCGCCACGTCGGGGTCGGCGTCGCCGAGCGGGCCCTCGAAGGCGGCGGGGAGCGCACCGGCGGTGAGCTCGTCGGCTCCAACACCGAGGTGGCCGTCCTCTTCGTCGACATCACCGGCTCGACCTCGTTCGCCGCACGGCGCGATCCGCGGGAGACGGCCGTGGTGCTCAACGCGTTCTTCTCCATCGTCGCCGACGTCGTGGAGGAGCACGGCGGGATGATCAACAAATTCGAGGGCGATGCGGCGCTCATCGTCTTCGGGGCGCCCGCGGCGTTGGCCGACCCGGCCCGGGCGGCGCTGCGCGCTGCGCGCGAACTCGGCGAGTCTCTCGGTGAGAAGCTTCCCCTCGAGTGGGGGATGGGGGTCTCGTACGGCCCGGTCTTCGCAGGCAACATCGGCGCCCGCACACGCTACGAGTACACGGTCATCGGCGATCCGGTGAACGAGTGCGCCCGACTCTCCGATCGTGCCAAGGAGGGGCAGTCGCCGGTGCTGGCGAGCGGAGCGGCCATCGATGCGGCCGCCGCCGCGGACGACGAGGCGGGCCGCTGGCGCCGGGTCGACAGGATCGTCCTGCGCGGACGACCCGATCCGACCGACGTGTACGCTCCGCGCGACCTGATCATGCCCTCGCAGCCGCCGTCGCTGGGTAGTGTGCTGTCGGAACTCGTGAAGTTCGCGAGACCGCGAGACAAGACGCGGCAGGGCGCCAAGGAGCAGTGATGATGCGCGGGTGGAGTGCCGAGGACATGCCGGACCAGTCGGGACGGCGATTCGTCATCACCGGGGCCAACGGCGGATTGGGAGCGCAGATGGCGCGGGCCCTCGCGGCCGCCGGAGCGCATGTGACGCTGGCGTGCCGCAATCTCGCCACGGCGGCGCCGGTGGCCGAGGAGATCGGTCCGACGGCGACCGTCGTGCACCTCGACCTCGCCGATCTGTCGTCGATCCGCGAGTGCGCCGACCAGATCGGCCCGGTGGACGTCCTCATCAACAACGCCGGGGTGATGGCGCTGCCGTTCCGGCGCACCGCGGACGGTTTCGAGATGCAGATGGGCACCAACCATCTCGGGCACTTCGCGCTCACCGGGCTGCTACTGCCGCGGATCGCCGACCGCGTGGTGGCCCTGTCGTCGCTGGCCCATAATCTCGGGCGGGTGCACGCCGACGACCTCGGCTGGCAGCGTCGGCGCTACAACCGCTGGGAGGCGTACGGCGACTCGAAGCTCGCCAACCTCATGTTCGCGCGGGAGCTGGCCCGTCGGCTGACCGCGGCCGGGTCGACGGTCCGCTCGACGGCCGCGCATCCCGGATACGCGGCGACCGGACTGATGGGGCACTCGGAGACGCCCTTCGATCTGGTGGCCCGCGCCGGCGAACTGCTCCGGATCGGGCAGTCCGCGGCCGACGGTGCGCTCCCGCCGCTGTACGCGGCCACGATGGACGTCCCGACCGGCTCGTACTGGGGGCCGCGGCTGGTGATGCGCGGTGCCCCCGCGCCGGCGTCCTACCGCGGGCGCGTCGACGATCAGGTGCAGCGGGACCGCCTGTGGCAGGCGTCCGAAGACCTCACCGGAGTGCGGTACGAACTCTGAGCGGGAATCGTGCGGGAGTCACATGACTCCCGACGGTCGGAACTGCACGCTGATCCGCGGTCCGGCCCCGGTGGTCTTCGGTACACAGTGATCCCACGTTCGCTGACAGCTGCCGCCCATGACGAGCAGATCGCCGGAACCCAGAACGAAGCGGCGAGACGGGCCGCCGCCGCGGGGACGCAGGAGCAGCGAGCGCGGTGAGCCCAGCGACAGGATCGCGATCAGCGTGTCGTCGGTCCGGCCGCGGCCGATGCGGTCGCCGTGCCAGGCGACGCTGTCGGCACCGTCGCGGTACAGGCACAGTCCGGCAGTCGCGAACCCCTCGGGCAACTCTGCTCGGTAGTGGTCGCACAGTGTCGAACGGGCCTCGGCGAGGATCGGGTGGGGCAGGGCCGCGCGCTCGTCGTAGCGGGCGACCAGACGCGGGACCTCGAGGATCGTGTCGTACATCCGACGACGTTCCCCGCGCCACGGGACGTCGGCGGACAGGGCGTCGAACAGATCGAGGGAGCCGCGGATCCACCCGGGGCGCACATCGACCCAGGCGCCGTCGGGGAGATCGTGGCGCACCGCCCCGACCCCGATGGCCCCGACACCGACCGCCCCGACACCGATGGTCCCGACGTCGGTCGACTGGTCGGTACGGCAGGCGTCCGTCTCGTCGAACAGCGATGCCTGCACTCCCGCGGTCATGATCCCGACCCTACGCCAATTCGAACACATGTACTAGTACGGGTTCGTGTGACACGCTGGTGCCATGAGTCTCGTCGCACGGATGGCGCCCTTCACGTCAACGATCTTCGCCGAGATGTCGGCGCTCGCGGTGGAGCACGATGCGGTGAACCTCGGCCAGGGCTTTCCCGACACCGACGGGCCGGCGTCGATGCTCGCGGCAGCGGTCGACGCGATCACCGGCGGCCGCAACCAGTACCCGCCCGGGGCCGGGATCCCCGAACTGCGGGAGGCGATCAGCGAACAGCAGCGTCTCGACTACGGGCTCGACTACCGGCCCGACGACCAGGTGCTGGTGACCGTCGGCGCCACCGAGGCGATCGCCGGCGCGATCCTCGGGACCGTGGAGCCCGGCGACGAGGTGGTGATGATCGAGCCGTACTACGACTCCTACGCGGCCACCGTCGCGCTGGCCGGCGGGGTGCGGCGGACGGTGCCGCTGGTCGGCGACGGCGACGGTTTCGTCCTCGACCGCGAGGCGCTCGCCGCCGCGTTCGGTCCGCGCACCTCCGCGGTGCTGGTGAACTCGCCGCACAATCCCACCGGAACCGTGTTGAGCCGCGACGACCTGGCCGAGATCGCCCGGCTCGCCGTCGAGCACGACGCGATCGTCATCAGCGACGAGGTGTACGAGCACCTGATGTTCGACGGTCGCGTGCACGTTCCCATCGCGACCCTGCCGGGGATGGCCGAACGGACCGTTCGGATCTCGAGTGCCGCCAAGACGTTCAGCTGCACCGGGTGGAAGGTCGGCTGGCTCAGCGGGCCTCCGCACCTGGTCGCGGCGGCCCGCGCTGCCAAACAGTACCTCTCGTATGTGGGCAGCGGCCCCTTCCAGCCGGCAGTGGCCCACGCGCTGCGCACCGAACGCGACTGGGTCCGGCAGACGGCGGCGGATCTCGAACGCAAACGCACGCTGCTCTCGACGGCGTTGCGCGAGACGGGTTTCGACGTCCACCGCAGCGAGGCCGGCTACTTCGTCTGCGCTGATCCGCGGCCCCTCGGATACGACGACGGCGCACAGTTCTGCCGCGACCTGCCGGCGGTGACGGGCGTGGCCGCCGTGCCCGTCAGCGCCTTCGTCGACGATCAGGACGGCTGGCGGCACCTGGTCCGCTTCGCCTTCTGCAAACGCGACGAGGTGCTCGACGAGGCGGTCGCCCGACTGGAGCGCCTCCCGTCGCCCGACCGGACGCCCCGCGAGGCGTCCGGGACGTAACGCTACGGAAGGACGATGTCGCCGGCGTCGACGATCCGGTACGCGTACCCCTGCTCGGCGAGGAACCGCTGGCGGTGCGCCGCGTAATCGGCGTCGAGGCTGTCGCGCGAGACCACCGAGTAGAAGTGCGCCTGCCCGCCGTCGGCCTTCGGACGCAGCAGCCGTCCGAGACGCTGCGCCTCCTCCTGGCGTGACCCGAACGTGCCCGACACCTGGACCGCGACCGACGCCTCGGGCAGATCGATGGAGAAGTTCGCGACCTTCGAGACGACGAGCGTCTGGATGTCACCGCGCCGGAAGGCGTCGAACAGCTTCTCGCGCTCGGCGTTCCGCGTGGACCCCTGGATGACCGGACAGTCGAGTTCGCGACCCAGCTCCTCGAGCTGGTCGATGTAGGCGCCGATCACCAGTGTCTGAGAGCCGCGGTGCCGGTCGATGATCGAGCGGACCACCCGCACCTTCGACCGCGCGGTAGAGCAGAGCTTGTATTTCTCCTCCGACTCGGCGGTCGCGTACTGCAGCCGTTCCTCATCGGTCATCGTCACCCGGACCTCCACGCACTCTGCGGGCGCGATCCAGCCCTGCGCCTCGATGTCCTTCCACGGTGCGTCGTACCGTTTGGGTCCGATCAGGCTGAAGACATCGCCTTCGCGGCCGTCCTCGCGGACGAGGGTGGCCGTCAGTCCGAGCCGACGCCGAGACTGCAGGTCGGCCGTCATCCGGAACACCGGAGCGGGCAGCAGATGCACCTCGTCGTAGATGATCAGCCCCCAGTCGCGCGAGTCGAAGACGTCGAGGTTCTTGTACTCGCCCTTCGATCGACGCGTCATCACCTGATAGGTGGCGATGGTGACGGGGCGGATCTCCTTGCGTTCACCCGAGTACTCGCCGATCTCGTCCTCGGTGAGCGAGGTGCGGGCCATCAGCTCGCGCTTCCACTGCCGACCGGCGACGGTGTTCGTCACCAGGATCAGCGTGGTGGCGCGGGCCTTGGCCATCGCCGCGGCGCCCACCATCGTCTTGCCTGCGCCGCACGGCAGCACGACGACGCCCGAACCGCCGGCCCAGAACGAGTCGGCGGCCAGCTCCTGATAGTCGCGCAGGTGCCAGTCGGTCTGCTCCAACTCGATGGGGTGGGCCTCGCCGTCGACGTATCCCGCCAGATCTTCGGCCGGCCAGCCGACCTTGAGCAGCACCTGCTTGAGGCGGCCGCGCTCGGACGGGTGGACGACGACGGTGTCGTCGTCGATGCGGGACCCGAGCATCGGCGAGGCCTTCTTGTGCCGGAGGATCTCCTCGAGGACGGCGCGGTCGAGGCTCACCAGGGTGAGCCCGTGCGCGGGACTCTTGACCAGTTGCAGGCGCCCGAACCGGCCCATCGTGTCGACGATGTCGACGAGCAGCGGCTGCGGGACCGGGAACCGCGAGTGGGTCACCAGTGCGTCGACGACCTGCTCGGCGTCGTGGCCGGCGGCCCGCGCATTCCACAGTGCCAGCGGGGTGACGCGGTAGGTGTGGACGTGCTCGGGCGCCCGTTCGAGTTCGGCGAACGGCGCGATGGCCGCGCGCGCCGCGGCGGCGCCGGGGTGGTCGACCTCCAGCAGGAGGGTCTTGTCCGATTGAACGATGAGCGGTCCGTCAGTCACTCGACCATTGTCCAGGTTCCCCGGTGTCGGGGCCACCCGCGTCAGAGCACCTCGACGCGGGTGATGCGGTGAACGGCGAACCGGAGGCCCTCCTCGCCGCCCTCCTCGTCGGCGACGAGCTGTCCGGCGCTCAGCGCGGTCGCGCGGACGACGTGGCGGCCGGCGGCGCCCTGCGCGTCGACGTAGCCGATCCGCAGGCGCCGCCCCGTGGTCAGGGCGAGCTGGATGAGCGCTGTCACACTCTCTCCCGAGCCGGTGGTCGATGCCGTGGTCGACGCCGTGGTCGTCACCGGTCCGGCGGCGCGGTCGGCGGTCCGCATGCGTCCGACGACGGCCTGCGCCTGCCCCGGGGAGAGCCGGCTGCGACGGGGTCCGGGCGCGGCGGCGCCGGGGCGCGTGGAGAGTCGTGCACCGCGGCTACGCAGGTCGATGAGGGCGCCGGCGGAGTCCTCGCCCGCAGGCGCGAAACCGGCGGCGCGGAGCCGGTCGACGACGTCGCGCAGGGGTGCGGGCGAGACGGCGACCGTCGGTGCGAGGGCCCGCAGTGCGAGGTCGCCGGCGACGCTGCCGCGCAGCACCTCCGCGAGGGTGGCCGCGTCATCGCACCGTACGAACGACGACGCCACGCCGACCCGGAGGCTGCCGTGCCGGCGAGCGACGTCGTCGACGAGGTACTCCAGCGCCTGCGGGACGCCGGTGCGCGAGTGTTCGGCGAGGAAGGCCGTCACCTCGGCTCCGGTGCGACCGGTGTCGAGTGCGCGGCGGATGCTGTCCTCGGTGATCCGGTACACCGAGGCCGCCCCACCCGACTCGAGGTCGGCCAGGGCGCGGAGCCGGTCGGCCGTGGCCGGCTCCAACGGGCCGGGGACCATCACCGTGAGGTCGGCCTGGACCAGGAAGTGGTCGATCGGGTCGGGCAGCGCTCGCGCCATGGCGGCCGACGCCTCCGCGGCGTCGTCGTCGGGTCGGGCCGTCAGGACGGCGCGGCCGGCGGCGGTCAGGGAACCGTGTGCCACGACGCCCAGCTCGGTGGCCTCGCGGATCGTCTCGGCGACCACGTGTCGGGTGAGGCGGCGGAGCTGGCGCGGATGCCTGCGGCCCAGGTGCGCGACGAGATCGTCCACGGCGACCGGATGGGCGGGCGGAACGTCGGCGAGCGGTTCGAGGATCGCGCGCCGCGACGTGGCGGCACCGGCGTCGTACAGACCGGACGACAGGGCCCCGAGGACGGTGCCCTCCTGATCGGTCTGGCCGATCTGCCACGGTCGTCGCGGCAGGTCGAGCCAGGCGCGGGCCATGCCGAGCCAGCGGTGCGCAGCCGGTTGGTGCGCCCACGCGTCGACGGCGGTGGTGGGCGCGAAGACGTCGTCACCGTAGGAGTCGGTGTCGGCGGACTCGAGAAAGCCGGCGTCGAGCAGTCGCTGCCGGGTGAGCAGTTCCACGAGCAGCCCCACGCGGGCGACGCTCAGCGTCGTGGTCTTCGCCAGCCGGCGCAGTTCGCGGATCCCGACGCCGCCGGAGCGCAGGACGGCGGCGGGCGCCGCACCGAGCGCGTCGATGAGGTCGTCGGCGTGCCGCAGCAGTTCCAACGCCTCCCCGGCGCCCGCGGCGTCGACGGCGTCGGCGTCGAACCGTCCCGGACTGTCGGTGAGCGGCGGCGGCGTCAGGACCGCGGTGAGCAGCGGCGGTTCGCCGCGGAGGACCTGGCCGACCTGCGGGGGCAGCTCCACGGTCTGCTCGTCGACGCGGGCGAGCAGACCGGAGGCGAGGAGCACGGGCACGGGGGCGCTCGGATCGGCGCCGGGCGCGGCGTCGCGGCTACGGCCCAACGGCGATCCGGCGGCGAGGGTGGCGAGGAGTTCGCGGGGACGCTCGTCGAGGGCCGCGATCTCGTCGGTGATCTCGTCGGGGGTCGATCGGGCGACCGGTCCCAGCAGGTGGCGTGCACGCCAGGGGAGCGCGGCCGCGAGGTGGCCGCCGCCGATCCACGCCCCGTACCGGCCGCGGGTCCGGGGGCCCGTACCCCACAGCAGGCCGCGGGCGACGAGCAGGTCGAGGCGTTCGTCGACGTCGGCGCGGCGTGCGCGCCGGCCCAGTCGCTCGACGATGTCGGCGCGGGACACCGGCCCCAGGAGCTCCTTGCGCTCGCCGATCTCGTCGGCGGTGTCGAGGAAGGCTTCCAGGACGGCGATCGTGAGCAGTTCCAGATCGTCCCCGGCCAGGGAGAGGGATGCCGCCGACAGTGCGCGCTGGGCGAGCACACCGGTGCCGCGCGGCGGTGGCGACGCGAGGTCGGGCCGGGCGATCAGCAGCCTGATCAGATCATCGTCGGACCGTTGTGCGAGATCTTCGGCCAGCCCTCGTAGCGGCAGGTCCGGACTCATTCGCCCAACATTACCGACCGCGCGTCGGGCATGGCACAATGAGGCCGTGGCTAAGAAGAGTGGATACGTAGACAACGGCTGGCCCGAGGACCACGGCGACGATCACGCCGTGACCGAGCTGGTCGCTCACATCGCGGGTGCGCTCTCGCCCTTCGGCGACACGCAGTTCCCGATGCCGGCGGAGCACCTGCCGTTCGTGCATGCGAAGACCGTCGTGAACCGCTGATCGATTCTCGACTCCGGATCGAACGCTCCCGAGTGATGCTCGGGAGCGTCGTCGTGCGCTGAGACCGGCCCGGGTCCGCAGACGAGCAGGGTCCGCAGACGAGCAGGGTCCGCAAACGAGCAGGGTCCGCAAACGAGAAAGCCCCCGCCGCGGCGGGGGCTTTCTCGTTTGTCAGAACGCGGTCGGGATGATCAGGGGAGGTTGATCAGGCCCTTGTTCTGGTTGTAGAGCTTCAGCTGGTCCGGGTTGAGCTGGAAGCCGGAGCTCTTGGCTGCGGCCCAGGCGTCGCGGACCTCGGGGCTGAGGTTCGAGGCCTTGACGGCGTCGTCGACCTGGTCGATGGCCTCGGCGGTCGACTTCGCGTCATCGCTCGACCCGATGCTGCCGTTGGTGGACGGAGCTTCCTTGGTCTTCGGGGTCAGCGGGTTCGCCTTGGTCTTCGGCGCGGTGCGCGGGGTGGCGCTCGAGAGCGGTCCGCCGCAGGTGGGCCATGCGCCCTTGCCCTGGTTGGCCAGCACGCGCTCGCCGATGGCGATCTGCTGGTCGCGAGTCGCCTGGTCGGCGCTCGGTGCGTACTTGGTGCCGCCGTGGGCGGCCCAGGTGCTCGGGCTGAACTGCAGTCCGCCCTGGTATCCGTTGCCGGTGTTGATCGACCAGTTACCGCCCGACTCGCACTGTGCGACCTGATCCCACTCGGAATCGGTGGCGGCATCGGCGTGGCCGGTGCCCATGAGGCCCGCAGCGCCACCGCCCATGATGGCGGAGGTCAGTGCGATCTTGGCGAAAGTCTTGGTGCTGGTCGTCGGCTTTGCGTGACGTCCGGTCATGGTGGTGTCTTCCTCTCTCCACGCGCCTACGAGGTGAGCTGTCGGGTTCGGGCGAGAGGTGCCCGGTACTGCTCGACGCCACTGGGTGTGTCGTCGGGCGGGGACTTAACCCCGAGGCCGTCCGCGGGTGGCGGTCGGCCGGTTTCCCCGAGGGGATGGTGGGTCCCCCGTCCTCGCTCCTGAACTGCATTAGCGGTTGTTCCGCCGGCGGAAGCGAGGTTGGGCGCGACCGGCGAAGCTGCTGTCGTGTGGCCACCGGGGTGGCGGCCACCGAGAACACTACGGCCTGGTCGCGTGCGATTCACGCGTTGCCGAAAGCGTTAAGTTAACGGCCAGTAGGGGTGGTTGAACGGATGAATCGGCGTCCCCGCTGTTCACGCGGTTGATGCCCGTCTCATGTCCGGTTCGTTACGGCATTGTTATGTGATCAAGATCACTTCGAAACTGAGAGCTGTGACACGGAATCGGCGCACCGCAGACCCGGATCAGACGCCCGCACGACGGGCCTCCAGCGCTCGGAACGAGCTCGCATGGAACACCAGGGGCTCCACGGCGGGGTCGCTGCGCAACGCCTCGATGCGCAGCAGGACCACGACGTGGTCACCCGCCGGGACCTCGTCGAACACCGAACACTGCAGATGCGCGCTCGCCCCCGGAACGAACACCGCACCCGACTCGCCGACGATCGGATGGACCCCCTCGAAACGACCGTCGGGAGGGCCGGCCATCCGGCGGCAGATCTCGCCCTGATGCGACGCGAACACGCTGACCCCGAGCGACGCCGTCGGGCTTTGCAGAGTCGGCCACGTGGATGACCCGTTCCGCACGCAGACCGAGACCAGCGGCGGGTCGAGGGAGACCGTGGTGAACGCGCTCGCCGACATCCCGATGGGGGTCCGGCCGTCGTCGGCGATCCGGCAGACCGCGACCACCCCCGACGGAAAGCAGCTGAAGGCCCGCTTGAGCACCGACTCGTCGGTGGCCGGATGCAGCCGCCTCGCCGGCGTCACCGGCTCCGCCGTCCCGACAGCAGGGCGAACACCAGCCCCAGGAACAGTCCGAGCGGCGCGCACATCGCCAGCACATACATGACCGTGACGGGGACGGTGCCGCTCTCGCGGACGGCGGGGAACAGCAAGGCGATGCCGGCGATCATGCCGACGCCGAACATGACGACCGCCACGCCCAACAGGCGTGAGGACTTCTGGGTCTGCATGGCGTCCACGGTAGCGCCGGCGGTAGAATCGGATGCAGTGCGCCTCTGCTCGGACTGCCATCGGGCTCAGGCGCTTTTGTCTGTGGCAGACCGAAACAGTTGAGGGTGAGCACTGTGCCGACCGGCCGGGTGAAGTGGTACGACTCCGCGAAGGGCTTCGGATTCCTCTCGCAGACCGACGGCGAGGACGTCTACGTCCGCGCGTCGGCGCTGCCCGACGGTGTGGACGACCTCAAGGTGGGGCAACGCGTCGAATTCGACATGGCGGCCGGACGACGCGGCCCCCAGGCCCTCAAGGTGACCGTGCTCGAGCCCGCGCCGAGCGTGGCCCGCAACAGCCGCGAGGCGGCGCGTCGCGACCGCGATGCCAAGCGACTCTCGCCCGACGAACTCCACGGTCTGATCGCCGACCTGATCACCCTGCTGGAGGGCAAGGTGCAGCCGGGACTGCGCAACGGACGCTACCCCGATCGCAAGACCGCACAGCGGATCTCGGAGGTCGTTCGCGGCGTCACCCGCGAACTCGACCGCTGACCGGCCGCGTCACCGGCGGACGTCGGGCAGCGGCGTCGTATTCGTGACCTTGTAACCGTCGGGCGACGTGTTGACGGCGAAGTTGCCGCGGGGCAGGAAGTCCCCGTCGGGGCTCGTCGGGGTCGCCTCGATGTAGACCGCCGAGATCGGTGAGATGTCGATGCCCAGCAGCACGCGGTCCGGCTCGCTGTCGAGGAGCTGGGTGAACGCGGTGTCCGGCGAGTGGTACCAGACCTCGCGCTGCACGCCCCGCGGCGTCGCGAACTCCGCCGTCAGGAACCACGGGCCGTCCGACACCTCGATGGGGACGCTGACGCTCACCTGCTCGCCCACGGCCACCGGGTGCTGGTAGATCCGCAGCTTGATCTTGCCCTGGTCGTCGCGGCCGTGGCACGAGTCCATCGTCACACTGCACCAGAATCCGGGCTCCACGCGGGTCAGGTGATCGCCGGCCTGGACGGAGACCTTCGGCAACGGCTTCTCGGCACCGGTGACCAGGAACGCCGTGGCACCGACGATGATCGCCAGGGACGCCGCCACCACCGCCCCGAGAACGCCGAGGGCCTTCTTGTCACCCGGTTGCAGCACGAATCCGTTCCTTCCGTCGTGATCGGCGCGAACGCCGAGGCGAGTCTCCCGCCGTCGGTTCCGCTAGGCGCGGGGCGCCCGAAGATGGGCGGGCACCTCGATCGGCATCGTCGGCGCCGCATGGTCGGGGCGCCGACCGCCGAAGCCGGGCACCAGCGTAGCGCCGCGGCTGGTGAGCACCGTCTGGACCGTGCCGATCCCGACGAGAACCGAGACCACCGTGAAACCGATCCACAGGGTGGTCGGGAGCAGCACACCGAGCGCCGCCCCGAACACCCAGCACAGTTGCAGCACGGTCTCGGAGATGCCGAACGCCGATGCCCGCGACTCGTCGGGGAGGTCGTCCTGGATGCTCGAATCCATGCAGACCTTCGCGATCGCGCTGGTCGCCGAGCCGATGAACGCCGCGAGCGCCACGAACAGCAGCTGATCGAACAGTGCGGCCAGGACGCAGCCGACGAAGGTCGTGATGGTGGCCCCGACGACGATCCGCGTGGGGTTCTTCAACTCGATGCGGGTGCCGACACCGTTGCCGATCGCGTTGCCGACACCCGCTGCGGCGCCGACCGCACCGAGGAGCAACAGCTGCCCCCATCCGGCGCTCGGACCCGTCTGGGCCTTGGCGTAGAACGCCGCGTACAGCGTGAGGAATCCGGTGAGGATGCGGATGGTGCCGTTGCCCCACAGGCCGGTCACCACCGAGCGACCCATGGGCTGGCGGATCTTGGCGGCCAGCCGTTTCGGCAGACTCCGGCCGTCGGCGCCCGCCGCCGCCTCGGTCGCCGGGGTGCCGCGATAGGTGATGGTGGTCGGGACCTCGCCCTCGGTGACCTCCACCCACGACGGGATCTTCATGCAGAAGAAGGCGCCGACCCCGGCGACGGCGACGAGGAACACCAACGCACCCGGGAAGTGGAAGGGCAGCGCCTTGCCCAGCAGCATCTCCAGAGCGCCAGCGATGCCGCCGCCGACGATGGTGCCCGCGATGAGGCCGAAGGTCGTCAGTCGCGAGTTGACGCGGACGAGGTCGATCGACGGCGGCAGCACGCGCGGGGCGACCGCCGATTTGAGGACGCCGAACGATTTCGACAGGACCATCAGCCCGAGGGCGCACGGGTACAGGACGTACGGCGAGTACTCCAACTGTCCGGCGTCGGCGTCCCAGTGCGAGTTCATGATGATGAGCAGACCGAGGACGGCGCGCAGGGCGAAGGTGGCCGCCATCGCCAGTCGGCGGCCGTTCTGCAGTTTGTCGAGCAGCGGGCCGATCAGCGGGGCGATGAGCGCGAACGGTGCGATCGTCAACGCCAGGTAGAGGGCGACGTTCGCCTTCGAGTCGGCGGTCGCCGCGGCGAAGAACAGGGTGTTCGCCAGCGCGACGGCCATCGCGGCGTCGACGGTGTTGTTCGCGATCACCGGGATGGTCAGCGCGGTGAGTCCGGAGCGGTCCGCACCGTCGGCGGTGGCGGCCCGGTGCACCATCGTCACCCCCCGCCGGGTGAAGTACTTCGACCTGCGCGCCATGACGCGCATCACCGTCACCTTCTCCGGCGGCACGTACTCGTCGCGGCCGCGACGTCCCGACCGGAGGCGGGACGTCGGATCGTCGGCGTTGCCGACCGCGTCCTCGCCGAGGGGCGGCAGGTGCGGATTGCGTGTCCGCGGCGGGAGATAGCCGTCGCTGGCCGGACGATCGGCACCGGGCTCGAACGGACGCGTGGGCGTACGACGCCGCTGGTCGGCGGGGTAGTTGGCCTGTCCGGGGTGCGGAGCGGGCCGACGCGGCGGACGCGACGGCTGCTGGGGACCCCGGGCGCGCGAGCGGTCGTCACCGGGCTGACGGTTCTTCACATCTCCGATTGTTCCCTATCGCGCGGACAGAACGGCGACAAGGCGGGGCGAGTCGGGGACTGTGACGTGCATCGGGGTCACCGACGTGCATTCGGGGTCCCTGACGTGCATTCGGTCGGTCGGGTGCGGCAAACTGGAGGCGTGAGTGTTGCTATCGACGCCGAGGCATTGGTGGAGGCCGTCGACTTCGCGCGGGAAGCGCTGGTCGCAGACGGTGAGCGTCCCGGTGCGCACCTGGGTGCGACCGCCGAGGGCCCGTACGCCGCCGCACACTATTTCGCCGCCGAGGTCCCGGGATATCGGGGCTGGCAGTGGTGCGTGGTCGTCGCCGGCACCCCGGAATCGTCCGAGGTGACCATCAGCGAGACGGTGCTGCTCCCCGGCGACGGTGCGCTCCTGGCTCCGCAGTGGGTCCCGTGGAACCGCCGCGTGGAGGCCGGCGACCTCGGGCCCGGTGATCTGCTGGCCGCCCCGGCGGACGACCCCCGGCTCGTTCCGGCGCAGATCGACACGCTCGACGTCGACCCGGTGGACCGCGACCAGGTGGGTCAGGTGGCTGCCGAGATCGGTCTGGGTCGTTCCCGGCTGCTGTCGTTCGACGGCCGCGCCGACGCCGCACAGCGGTGGTACGACGGCGACCACGGTCCGTCGTCGACGATGGCGCGCCAGGCCAAGCACGCGTGCGGGACCTGCGGTTTCTACCTTCCGATCGCCGGTGCTCTGCACGGTGCGTTCGGGGTGTGCGCCAACGAGTACGCCGTCGACGGTCGCGTGGTCTCGGTGGAGTTCGGCTGCGGCGCCCACTCCGATGTCCGCGAGGCCACCGGGGCGGGGTCCCCGGCGTACGACGCCTATGACGACGGGGCCGTCGAGGTGGTACCGCATCCGGAGCCGACCCCCGCCGACGCCTCGTCCGCCGACTGACCACCGCGTCGGTGCCTGACTCACCCGGCCCAGATCCCGTCGACCCAGATCCCGTCGGCCCAGACCCGTTCGGTACCGATGCGCTGCGCCGGGCGGTCCTCGAGGGTTGGCGGAGTGTGCCGACCCGGCTCGCCGAGGACGCCGCGGCGGAGGCCGAACTCATCGAGATCGGCTACCGCGACCGCCTGTTCACCGAACTCGTCGCCAACGCCGCGGACGCGGCAGCGGCGGCCGGGGAGACCGGTCGCGTCGCGATCTGGGCGCGGGACACGGCCGTCCACGTCGCCAACACCGGTGCGCCGCTGACGGCCGACGGCGTCCGATCGCTCACCGCGCTGCGCGTCTCGCCGAAGACGCCGGGCGGGGTCGGTCGGACCGTCGGCCGGTTCGGGCTCGGATTCCGGGCGACGGCGTTCGCACCGCGCGTGGTGATCGCCTCGACGACCGGTTCGGTGCAGTTCGACGCCGACCGCAGCCGCGCCGCGATCGCGGAGGTGCTGCCCCGGACCCCCGAGGCGGTCCCCGTGCAGCGGCTGGCGTGGCCGTCGCCGGAGCGGCCGACGCCGGGCTTCGTCACCGAGGTGATCGTGCAGGTCGACGACGCCGACCGGGCGGCCGGCCTGGTCGCCGCGGCTGCGGCCCAGGCTCCCGATCTGCTGCTCGAACTGGAGGCCGTCGACCGGGTGGAGGTCGACGGGGTGACGTTCAGTCGCCGGGACGGCGCCGACGAGACGATCGTGGAGCGCGACGGGGTGCCGCTGCAGACGTGGCTGACCGCGCGGTCGGGCGGAACGCGGTGGCTGGTGCGGCTGGTCGACGGACGCGTGGTGCCCGAAGCGGGCGGGGTCCTGCGCAGCCCGACCGCCACCGACGTGGAGCTGACCCTCCCGGCGCGCGTCGTCACCGATCTGCCGTTGACACCCGACCGCCGCGAGCTGCACCCGGACGCCGACATCGCCGCCGCCGCGGCCGGCTACCCCGAGCTCGTGGCGCTGGTCCCGGACGATCAGAAGAGCACGGTCCTGCCGCCGCCCGCCCTCGGTGCCGGACGCGTCGATGCGGCGCTGCGGTCCGCCGTCCGTGACGCTCTCGCCGAAGCTCGATGGGTGCCCTCGGCGTCGGGGGAGGCCCTCCGGCCGTCGCGCGCATGGGTGCTGCCGGGGCTCTCCGACGCCGCCGCCACGCTGCTGCGCGACGTCCTGGAGCCGCTGGCCGCACCGGCGGTGTGCGACCGGGTCACCGCGTCGGCCCTCGTGGGACTGGGGGCCCGCGAACTCGGTCTCGCCGATGTCGCCGATCTCCTGACCGGAGTGCAGGGGCGTGAGCCGCGGTGGTGGGCGGAGCTGTACGCGGCACTCGCCGAACTGGCCCCGGATGCTCGTGACGTGCAGGAACTGTCCGCGATCCCGGTCCCGCGGGCCGACGGCCGCATGCACGTCGGGTGCCGCGGACTGTTCCTCATCGACGGTCTGGACGCCGTCGCGGACGCGCCGGCCCCCGCGTGGGTGCCGACCGTGGCGCCGGCCGCCTACGACCCGCTGCTCGAGCGACTGGGGGTGGAGCGGATCTCGCCGGCCGCCGCGCTCGAGCATCCCGCCCTCGAAGCCGTCGTCGACGACCCCGATGCGGATCCGGAGTTCCTCGAGGAGGTCACCGACGTCGTCCTGCGGCTGCTCGCGCTGCCGGACGCCGGTCCGGCGCCCACCGCGCTCGGGGCCCTCGACCTGCCGTGCGACGACGGTGACACGCGGTCGGCCGACGAACTGCTGTTGCCGGGAAGCCCGCTCGTCGACGTGCTGGTGGCCGATGCGCCGTTCGGTGTGGTCTCGCAGCGCGTGGTCGACGCCTACGGTGCGGACGCGGTCCGACGGCTCGGCGTCGGCTGGGGGTTCGGCGTGCTCCGCGACCCGGCGCCCGTGGCACCCGACCACGACCTGGCCGACGAGGAGTCGTGGTGGGACGAGCAGGAGCCGCCGCCCGAGACGCTCGCCGCGGTCCGCGACCTCGATCTCGTCGACCCGAACCGCTGGCCCGCGGCACTGGACCTGCTGGCGGGTGACCCGGACACCGCACCACTGCTCGCCGACGGATACACCCGCTGGTGGCTGCGCCGGTACGCGCGGATCGACGACGTCCCGCTCCGGCTGCTCCGCGACCCCGACGACCACCGGTACGGCGGACTGTTCGACGCGGTCACGGTGCCCGAGGCCGCCCGCGGACTGCTGGCGGCGCAGGCCCCGGAGGACGCCGATGAGGCCGGTGCGTGGCTGGCCGCGCTCGGCGACCCCGACCGGGACGTGGCGCCCGGCGCCGCACTCCGGGCGCACGCCGCGCTCCTCGCCTCGCTGCGCGAGGGCCGCTACCGGCTCGAGGACGTCGATCCGCCCGACGGTGCGCGCACCCTCGCCGGAACCGTCACCGACGATCCGTTGGTCGTCGACGCACCCTGGTGGATCGACGTGATCCCCGCCGGCCGCTGCGTGCTCGCCGGTCTGCCCGTCGACGCGGCGGCGGCACGCATGCTCGCCGACCTCCTCGACGTCGACACGGTCTCCGATCGGCTCACCGCGATCCCCGACCCCGGCGGCGACGCTGTGGGACCGGATTCGCCCGAGGCGGTCGCGCTCCTCGCCGCGCGGGGGCTGCCGCCCGCCGCCGACGTCCGTGTGCACGACGACCTCGTCGTCACCGTCGTCACCGGTGAGAACGCAGGGGAGAAGGACGCAGGGGAGAACGACGCAGGGGAGAAGCGCGTGCCGATGTGGGTCGACGACGCCGGTGTCGTTCATCTGTCGCGGCGGTGAGCCGACCGCGCCGGGTACGGTTGACGTGTGCAGCCGTTCTCATTCGATGAGCAGATCACCGACTGGGTGGTCGACAACCGGCACGAGCCGCTGACCTGGGTCCTGCACATGGTGACGGTCCTCGGCGACACCCTGACGCTCGCGCTGGTGGTGATCGGCGTCGCGGTCCTCGCGTGGATCGCCAACCGCATCGACTTCGCCGCATCGATCGTGGGCGCCGCGGTCTCCGGCTACCTCCTGATGTGGATTCTCAAGGTGATCTTCTCGCGGCCCAGACCGCCGGTCGAAGATCGGCTGATCGACGTGGGCGGAGCCTCGTTCCCGTCGGGCCACGCGACCCTCAGCACCATCGTGTACCTGCTGTCGGCGGTCATCCTCTACCGCCTCTACCCGAGCGTGCGGGCCCGCGCACTGTGGCTGCTGTGGCTGCCGGTCCTGCTGGCCGCGATCGGGGTGAGCCGCGTCTACCTCGGCGTGCACTGGACCTCCGACATCCTGTTCGGGTGGGTCTTCGGCCTCATCTGGTTGACGATCGGCCTCATCGGACACGCTCAACTGCGCAAACGCCGGCTCGCCGCGGCCTCGGCGCGCCGACGGGCTCAGTCCAGTCCGTCCTGAGCGCCGCGCGAACCGCGTCGCACGGCCGCCTGCTGGATCAGGACGACCCCCGTACCCAGGACTCCGACACCCAAACCCACCAGGCAGACGGCCAGGGCGCGGTCGGGGCCGACGCCGCCGAGCCACACCACGAGCGTGGCGACGAGCCACGCGAGCATGCCGACGACGATGACCGGTTCGGGTGCGCGCAGACGCGCGTGCAGGGGCGGGATCGCAGTCTCGTCGGGCATGCGCCTCAGGGTACTTTCCCGGGGTGCCGCGCGGACCGACACGGTGTCGGGTCACAATAATTCCCGTCCCACGATGCGACAGTGAGAAGGAACGCGATGACCGACCCCGTCGACGACGAGTCACCAGCATCCGGCGCGGAGCGTCGCACGCCGACCGGACGGCTCGCCGCCGTCGACCGGTACTTCAAGATCAGCGAGCGCGGCTCCACCGTCGTCCGCGAGATGCGGGGCGGCCTGGTCACCTTCTTCGCGATGGCCTACATCGTCGTGTTGAACCCGATCATCATCGGCGGCACCGCGGCCACCGGCGACGACCCCGGCACCAATGTCGACGCCTTCGGGCACGCCCTCGACCCCAACCAGGTCACCGCCGTCACCGCGCTCGTCGCCGGCGTCATGTCACTGCTGTTCGGTCTGGTCGCCAACTTCCCGTTCGCGTTCGCCGCCGGACTGGGCATCAACAGCCTGCTCGCCGTCACCATCGCACCCCAGATGAGCTGGCCCGCCGCGATGGGTCTGGTCGTCATCGACGGCATCATCATCGTGATCCTCGGCATCACCGGGGTCCGCACCGCCGTGTTCAACGCGGTCCCGAATGAACTCAAAGCCGCCATCGCCGCCGGCATCGGGGCGTTCATCGCCCTCGTCGGCCTCGCCAACGCCGGCTTCGTGACACACGGCTCGCCCCACGGGCCGCCCGTGCAGTTGGGTATCGACGGATCGGTCGCCACCGTCCCGACGCTCCTGTTCGCCGTCGGCGTCCTGCTGATGGGGGTGCTCGTCGTGCGCCGAGTACCGGGCGGCCTGCTGCTCGGCATCGTCGTGATGACGATCGTCTCGATCATCGTGGAGGCGTTCCTCGACCTCGAATCCGGCGACGAGGGCGGCTGGGCGATGAACGTGCCCACCCTCCCCGAAGGCGGCGTCGGCGTCCCCGACCTGTCCCTCGTGGGCGACGTCGACCTGTTCGGCGCCTTCACCGGCGCCTTCGAACACGTCGGAGTCCTCATCGCCTGTGTCTTCGTCTTCAGCCTCGTCCTCTCGAACTTCTTCGACGCCATGGGCACCATGACCGGACTCGGCAAGGAGGCCGGTCTCACCGACTCGAAGGGCAATCTGCCCGGCATCGGCAAGGCGCTCGCCGTCGAGGGCGTCGGCGCCGTGGTCGGCGGCGCGGCATCGTCATCGTCCAACACCGTGTTCGTCGAATCGTCGTCCGGTATCGCCGAAGGCGCCCGCACCGGATTGGCCAACGTCGTCACCGGCACGCTGTTCCTCGCTGCGATGTTCTTCACACCGCTGTACAAGGTGGTCCCGATGGAGGCCGTGGCACCCGCACTGGTCATCGTCGGTGCCCTGATGATGGCGCAGGTGCGGGAGATCGACTTCAGCAGGTTCGAGCTGGCCCTGCCCGCGTTCCTGACGATCGTCGCGATGCCGTTCACCTACTCGATCGCCAACGGCATCGGCGTCGGCTTCATCAGCTGGGTCGTCCTGGCGGTGGCGCGCGGCAGATGGCGACAGACCCACCTGCTGCTGTGGGTGGTCGCGGCCCTGTTCATCCTCTACTTCGCACGCGGACCGATCGCCCACCTCGTGGGCTGACCGCTACAAGACCGTCAGAAGAACGTGCCGGAGAACGGCGCCTGCGGGACGGCGAACATCGCCGCGAACTCCTCGACGGCGTCGTCGTCGGCGTCGAACCGGCCGGCTGCGTGCATCTGACGGACCGGAATGCCACCCAGGTAGAGACTCGAGAGGGTGGCGATGTCGATGCGCACGTCGGCGGCCTCATCGGTGGTCGCGACCTCGCCGCGTCCGCCGGACACCGTCAGCCGGTACCGTCCCGCGCGGTCGCCGAAGTCGTCGGACACCTCGAAGACGAGGGCGCCGTCGGTCGCGTACGTCCGCCGCGACAGGGCGTCGGCGACGTCGAGGATCGACACCCACAGCGTGTCCGGGCGGCTCTGCACGTCGATCGCGCGAGCGTCGACCAACTTGAGGGGCAGCGGATCGTCGACCGGCAGGTCCGCGCTGACGGCGGTGATCAGGTCGAGGCTCGTCAACACCCGCCACAGGTCGGTGTGCGCCTGATCGGTCACCGCGATCATGTCGTCGACGATGGCGGTCTTGTCGCGCGCATCCACGCGGTACGCGGCGTACCCGTCGTCGTGCAGAAGGTAGAACACGTCGGTCGTCTGCGAGTTCCGCCGGAAACTGCGGTCCGCGAGGATCGACGGCCACCAACTGTCTGGGCGGGTGAGGGCGCCGTTGCGGGCCGCGGCCCAACGGGCGTGGACCTCCGGGATGTGGCGGGCGATCTGTTCCCCGGCTCCGTACCGGACGCGCGAGTCGGTCGGTGCGGGCGTGCGCAGCGCCGCATCCGACGGTGTGATCCGCACACGGTGCGCGAACGTCGCCGGACCGAACCCGAAACGCTCGTAAATGGTGCCCTCCGAGGCGGTGAGCGTCGCCAGTGGAAAACCGCCGGCCTGCCAGTCGGCGTACTGCTGGGTGAGCATGCGCCGAAGCATGCCGCGTCGTCGATGCGTGGCGGCCACCGACACCCACGACAGTCCGGCGGTCGGCGTCACAGCGCCGCCGGGAACGGTGATCGGGATGTCGAAGTACAGCGAGAACGCGACGATCTGGTCGTCGGAGCCGGTATCGCGGATGACGACGGTCGCATCCTCGCCGACTCGGCCGCGGAACTCGAGCATCTCGTCCGCGGGAAGGGGTTTGGGCAGCGCGAACGCTCGCGCGTCGATGGCGAAGATGTCGGGCCAATCGGTTGGCAGCGCGCGCTCGAGGATCAGTGAATCGGGGTCGGGCGTCGGGGTGCTCACCCGTTCCAGTGTGCCAAAGCTCACCGCGGGCCCCGCAGGCCCTCCGGCTGCGGGACGGGTGTGGCAACGTTGACCCGTGGAGAACACCGAGACCCCGACAGGTCCGCTCGCTGTGGACGTCATCGACATCACCGATCCCGCCGATCCGCGGGTCGACGACTTCCGCGATCTGAACTCCGTCGACAGGCGTCCCGACGTACCGGCGCTGCCCGGCGGACGGATCGGCAAGGGGCTCGTGATCGCCGAGGGTGTACTGGTGGCCCGGCGGATGATCGTCTCGCGGTTCGCTCCGCACGCGTTCTTCGGCGTCGACCGACGGATGGCCGAACTCGTCGACGACCTCCGCGATCCCTCGCTGGCGGGTGTGCCGTTCTACCGTGCGAGCGCCGACGTGATGGCCGAGGTGATCGGATTCCACCTCAACCGGGGTGTGCTGGCGGCGGCGCGACGTCCCGACGAACTCGCCGTGGCCGATGTGATCGCCGACGCGAGCACGATCGCGGTTCTGGAGGGCGTCAACGATCACGAGAACATCGGCAGTGTCTTCCGGAACGCCGCCGGGCTCGGCGTGGACGGCGTGATCTTCGGTCGGGGGTGCGCAGACCCGCTCTATCGCCGCTGTGTCCGCGTCTCGATGGGACATGCACTGCTGGTTCCGTTCGCCCGGTACCGTGACTGGCCCGGCGATCTGGACGTGCTGCGGGACGCCGGGTTCACCACGGTCGCACTGACGCCGGGGGAGGGCAGTGTTCCGCTGGCGGGGGCCGTCTCCGGTGGCCGGGTGGCGTTCCTGGTCGGTGCGGAGGGGCCCGGTCTCACCGAACACACGATGCGGCGCTGCGACGTGCGCGCCCGCATCCCGATGAGCCGAGGGACCGATTCGTTGAACGTCGCGACGGCCGCCGCGCTCGCGTTCTACGAGCGCGCCCGCGTCTGATCCAGCCGCACGGATCCCTCCCACTGTGAGCCGATCAGGCGGGATTGTCGGACCCCGCGAGTATCATCGAACATGAGTTCGAGATGGTTCGAGTTCGAGATCACGGCCAACGTGATTGGAAGTTTCGGGGAGGACGCCATGACCGCGACGATGATCTTTCCGCCCGGACCGGGCAATCCCGGGCCGGGTCCGGTGTTGCGTGGGCCCGGTGAGTTGGCGGAGCCGTCGGTGTCGGTGACCGATGAGGAGTTGGTGATCCGGCTCCCGCGGCCCGTAGGAGCGGCCGGCCGGGCAGCGGACGGCAGGCATATCGAGGGCAGTGCAGGCGCTGAGAGCACCGCGGGCGGTGAAGGGTCTGGGTGTGATGATGCTGGGCGTGATGATGCGGCGATGATGATCTTCGCCGCTCGCGCCGACTCCTTCCACGGTCTGGTCCTGTGGCATCGGTATCGGGCGATCTACGACCTGGCCAGTGACCGGATCGCCGAGGCGAATGCTGCTGCCGATGCCAACACCACCGCCGACACCGCCGGGGACGGGAACAGTGATGTGTTCACGCGGCTCTACGATCCGCTGTGCCAGGTCGCCGCCTCCTACGCGGTGGTGGCCGGGGTGCGGCAGTGCACCGCCGAACGCTTCGTCGATGAGGCCCTC
>NZ_AUHE01000005.1 GCF_000423025.1 Gordonia shandongensis DSM 45094 | reverse complement strand
TCGCGGTGAAGGTGTCGCCACGATTGATCCCCACCAGGATCTGCTCGCGCTCGTCAATCGTCAGGCAGCCCTGGCGTGGCTCCCAGCCGAACGGCTTGGCGTCGGCGTGCCTGCCGGTGCGGGCCATGATCCCGACCATCGGCGCGCTGCAGCCGATCTCCTTGGCGATGTCGACCAGCCGCCAACCCCTCGCATGCAGCCTGAGTGCCAGCTGCTTCTGCTCCCGACTGAGATGACCGTGCTTGCCCTGCATCCGGATCCTCCTGTGATCAGTGACTGCCTCATCTCACAGGACTCGTTGCACTGACCGCTTGAATCCGCCAACGAGAACAGGACGTAGAACTTCATGTCGACGAACACCAAGGAGAGCCAGCGCACCAGATCGTCGAGGAACGAGGTGAAGGCGGGGTCGACCGCCAGGTTCCCGGGGTATCCGGACGCCATGAAGGTGATGTTGACGATGAAGATCCCGAGAAGAGCGAAGCCGCGGATCGCATCGAGGTCGTCGATCCGGAAACGGTCGGGGGCGAGTGATCGGGACACGTGCTTCCTAGGATTGGCGGTGGGACGGCAGGCGGGATCGCCCGCACGGAACTGCGTACGTGGAACGCAATTCCTACTGAGTACGGTACACGCAGAAAAGGTGACGGGGAATGCCCGACAATCACGACGACAGAAGCGAACGGGCTCGACAGCGCCATGACCTGCTGTGGACCGGACGGCAACGCGGCTCCCGCGGACCCAGACCCGGACTCGACCTCGCCGACATCATTCGGGCGGGCATCGGGATCGCCGACGCCGAAGGATTGTCCGCGCTGTCCATGAACCGGCTGGCGCGTGAACTCGGCAGCGGGGTGATGACGCTCTACCGCTACGTACCCGGAAAAGGCGAGCTCGTCGATCTGATGGCGGACGCCGTGGTGGCACAGACCGTCTACCCGCCCGCGGCGGAGTTCGAGGACTGGCGCAGCCGCTTGGCCTTCACGGCCCGACAGGAGTGGACCCGCTACCGGGACCATCCCTGGCTGCTCGGGGTGATGGCGAGCACCAAGCTGCCGATGGGCCCGGGCACGACCGCCGAGGTCGACTGGTCGCTGAGCTCGGTGAACGACCTGCCCCTGAGTGCCTCGCACAAACTCTGGATGGTGATGACCGTCAGCGCCTTCGTCCAGGGCGCGGCGATGGTCGCGATCAGCGACGAAGCGGACGACGATGTCGCCGCCGGACTCGACGGCATCGGTCCCGCCGGACACGAGGCGCTGACCTCGATCGGCGCCGACACCCTGGCACAGCTCACAACCGAACTCACGGGTCCCCCCGACCTGGATGCGTGGTTCGAATTCGGCCTGGAACGGACGCTGGACGGCCTCGCACAGTTCCTCGGCCGCGATCACCCCTGAGCCGGACCACCCCCGAGCCGGACCACTCCCGAGACAGATCACCCCCCGAGACGACGGCACCCCGACCCCGACCGGACTCGACTGCACCGGGCCGGTACGGCCGGTGACTCCTGAGCGGCCGCGGTCGCGCCGGCGTCGCCCATGCTCAGCGTCGCCTATGCTCAGCGTCGCCTATGCTCAGCCACGACCCGTTGCGCACCGCGCGACGAGCAGACCGTCCGCGCAGGAATGGAGTACGCATGGCCAGCCCCGACCGATCCGGCACCTCCGTCGGCCGGTATCGCCTCGTCGCGCTCCTCGGCCGCGGCGGAATGGGCGAGGTCTACGAGGCCGTCGACACCGAGAAGGACCGGACCGTCGCGCTGAAACTGCTGCCGACGAACCTCTCCGGCGACGATGACTTCCGCGCCCGGTTCCTCCGCGAATCGCAGACGGTGGCGCGGCTCAACGACCCGCACATCATCCCGATCCACGACTTCGGTGACATCGACGGACAGCTGTTCCTCGACATGCGGATCGTGCGGGGCCGCGACCTGCGGTCGGTCATCGGCCAGGGACCCCTGGCGCCCGATCGGGCGGTGGCGATCGTCGAACAGATCGCGGCCGCCCTCGACACCGCGCACGCCTCCGGTCTCCTGCATCGCGATGTGAAACCCGAGAACGTCCTGTTGGCGCCGCGCGACTTCGCGTATCTCGCCGACTTCGGGCTGGCCCAGGCCGCCGGGCAGACGCGCCTGACCGCGACCGGCACGGCCATCGGCTCGTTCGCGTACATGGCGCCCGAACGGTTCGGCGGCGACGTGCCGCCGGGGCCCGCCAGCGACGTCTACGCACTGGCGTGCGTGCTGTACGAATGTCTCACCGGGCGGCAGCCGTTCGGGTCGTCGAGCATCGAGCAGATGATCGCCGGACACCTGAGCAGCCCGGTCCCGGCCAGCGGCACCGTCCTCGACGCGGTGATCGCCGCGGGGATGGCGAAGAATCCGGCCGACCGCCCGCCGTCGGCGGGAGCGCTGGCGACGGCCGCTCGCGATGTGCTCGACGGCCGCCGTCCCTCTCAGCCCGCGGTCGCCCACACCCCGACGATGGTGGCGCCGACGCCGACCGCGGTCGCCGACCACGCGTCGTACCCGCCGGGAGGATGGCCGCCGCAGCAGGAGTCGCCACAGCAGGCGTCGCCGCAGCAGCAGACCGGAGGGTCCCGGGGGGCGCGGACCGCGGTGATCGCCGGCGGCGTGGCCGCCCTGGTCGTCGTGGCCGCCGGAGCGGCCGGCTGGTTCGCGCTGAGCGACGACGGCGAAGCCGGCACGGCGGCCGTCACCAGCAGCGCGAACCCCGCGCCGGTCACCGTCACCGAGACCAGGGACGCGTCGTCGCAGGCCGCGGCGGAACCCTCGTCGGCCGGTGCCGACGACACGTCCCGACCGCGGCGCGCGACCGGCGATCTCGGGCTGCCGACCCCGATCAGCACGCCGGCGTGCGACGGAACCACCATCACGGTCGTCGCCGGCGCGACCAAGCCGGGCGACTACGCCGCCGAGGTGGCCGCGATGCTCGCCCGGTACCCCGGATCGCAGTATCTGCGGACCGATCAGTCGTGCGCATCGCTCAAACAGTCCGCGGACGGAAATCCCATCTACGCCGTCTACTATGCGGGGACCTCGCTGGCCGACACCTGCGCCGCGAAGGCTCGAGGACCGGAGGGCGCCTACACCCGCCGATTGGACGACACGACGCCGGTCGGCACCGAACTCTGCTGATCCATCCGTCGGGAGCGGTCGTCACTCGTCGAGGACCGAGAGGGCCTCGCGAGTCACCAGGCGACTGTCGAGGGCGTACTCGAGCAGTCGCATCCGCCGGTTGACGGCTGTCGTGCGACCGTCGCTCACCAGACCGGAGACGCCGCCGTCGGCGAGGCGTTCGCACAGCCGGTCGAGGTGCCGGTTGGCCTTCGTGACCGACCACCCGAGCCGTTCGGCCACCGCCGGGATCGTCGGCATCCGGTCGAGCCCGGTCCCGGGGTGGCGGAGCAGCGGTTCGGCCATCGCCACCAGCAGCCGGAACTGATCGGGAGTCACCGCGGCGTGCCCGAGGGTCCGCCCGTGCACGGCGGTGGGCGACGGTCGCGGCAACGTGGGCGCCGCGGTCACCCGAACACCCACCTCGTATGTCGTCGGCCCCGCGTCGAAGACGGCGAGCGCGTCGGCCGCGAGCACGCTCGACGACCCCGACCGGAGGACCGTCTGCGCCCCGCTGCCGAGGTCGATGATCTTGACGGGAATGTAGCGGCCGACGTTGGCGACCCACCAGAAGCCGGCGTGGAATGTCAGGAGCAGCAGCCGACGATGCAGGTAGGGGTTGTCGGGGAACGCGAGATCGCCCTCGCGGCCGATGGTGAACGACTCGTGGGGCGTCAGTTCCCACGTGGTGCCGGCCCGGTCGTCGACGGTGAGTGACGACAGCTCGCCCTGGTTTTCCGACACGTCGCCCCGCTCATTCGTCGTCCGAAGGGGGAGATCTCCCCATTACGGGGAAAACGCCCGCTGGATATGTTTACCCCATCGGCTCGCTTCGGCGAAGAAATCGGCCGTTACCAGCGACGACACGTGTCTCGCAGGGAGGTGCCGACCCCGAGACCTCAATTCCGGACCTCGGTTCCGGATCGCGGCGCCCGAGACCCGGAACCAGTGATGGACAGACCCAGTGACGGAAGGACTCACCGTGTCACGACACATCAACCTCTATCAGGCGTTCGAGCTCGACCCGCGCGCGTCGCCCGGCGAGCTCGGCCATCGACTCACCGAGCGGCTGAACCGCACACCTGCGGCGCAGGCGCAGGCGCGTGCCCACCTCGAGACGGCGCGGCGCATCCTGGCCGACCCGTACCGGCGGTCGGTGTACGACCGGCATCTGGGCGACCCTCGCGCCGAACCCATCACGCCGGCGGTCCTCGACGCGATGGCCCGGCTGGCCCAACCCGGACCGGTCGCGCCCGGACCTGTCCCGCCCGGACCTGGACGACCCGGGCCTGCACAATCCGGACCGGTGTTCGCGGCTTCGGGGCCCGCTCCGGTGCCGACCCCGGGACACCGGGGCGGCCGCGGCAAGATCCTCGGTGCCGGCGCCGCGGTGATCGTCATCATCCTGGCCGTCGTCGTCGGCATCGCCGCCCTGAGCGGGGGCGGGTCGCCGTCCGCGAACGCCTGCAGCGACATCGTCTTCATCGGCGCGGCCGGGTCCGGGCAGCGGGTCGGTAAGAAGCTGACGGCTCACGACGGCATGGGCAAGTTCGTCAACGAGACCTACAAGAATCTGCTCAACGACGCGAACGAGGCGGGTAAGACCATCGAGAAGCGGGTCGTGGAGTACACGGCCGCCCCGGTGACGAAGGCGCTGACCACCGAATTCGAGGAGTCCGTCGCGGACGGGACGACGACCGCCGCGTCGATGATCGAGACCGCCGTGACGAAGTGCTCGGGATCGACCATCGTGGCGGCCGGATACTCGCAGGGCGCGATGGTGATGCACCGGGCACTCCACGGGATGTCGCCGGACGAGTCGGTCGTCGGGCTGCTCATCGCCGACGGCGACCGCCTGCCGACCGACCCGAACGTGATGCGCGGCGGTAAGGCGGCCGCGCTGCCGGGGATCGCCTATTCGAACCTGGGTGTGGAGGTGTCCGGTGTGGACCGGACCCGCTACTTCGCCGACGAATGGCGGGGACGGCTCCTGTCGTGGTGCCTGAAGGGCGACACGGTGTGCGCGAACACTCCTGGAAAGATCGACTTCGACTTCGGTGCCGGCGCCCTCATCCACACGACGGGGTACGAACCCGCCGACTGGCGGTCGTGGCTCGCGGAGCGCGCCCTCGGGTCAGGTGATCAGTAGCCTCGGGCGAAACCGAGGACCTCGCCGACGTACTCCATCGAGTTGTTGTAGCGCAGGATCGCGGCGGTCCGGTCGGCGGCGGCACGCATGTCGAGACCCTCGTGGCACAGGTAGCGGGCCGTGGTGAGGGCGGCGTCGAAGATGTTCTGCGGATCGGCCTCGCCGTCGCCGTTGCCGTCGGCGGCGAAGGTCTTCCAGGTGGCGGGCAGGAACTGCATGGGGCCCACGGCGCGGTCGTACACGGGGTCGCCGTCGAGTCGACCGCCGTCGGTGTCGGTGACGACCTGGTTGCCTCCGAGGGACCCGTCGAGCACCGGGCCGTAGATGGGCGTGCGGAGATCGCCGCGGGCGTCGACGTCGCCGGAGTTGGCGTGATGCGACTCGACGCGGCCGATGCCGGCCAGGAGGGTCCAGTCGATGCCGCAGCGCGGATTGCGCTCGGCCATCGTGTCGGCTGCCCTCCGGTAGGCGTCGTAATTGGTGTGCGGGACGGCGCCGGAGCGGACCGAGGGCGGGGCCGGTCGCGGCGCGGTGCGTGTCGCGGTCTTCGCGTCCCGCCCGGTGCGCTTCGCGGGGTCGGCCCCATTGTCGGTGGTTGCAGTGTCGGTGGTTGCAGTGTCGGGTGTTGCGGCGTCGGGGGTTGCGGGCGGCGAGTCGGACACGTCGGCGACGGGCGCGACCGGTGCGGCGGTGACCCGGTGGCCGGGGTCGGCGACGTCGATGCCATGGGTGGGGGTCGATGCGGCGCCCAGAAGAATGCCGACGGGGATCATCCCGGCGGCGACGAGCGCGCTGGAACGGCGGAGTCTGCGATTGCGGGGCACGGGGAATTCCTTTGTGCGAGGACGGGGAGTGTCGGGTGAGCGATCGCCGGGGAGGGGCGGCGGTGGGAGGGGTCCGCTCAACGACTGCCGACGAACGTACATCAATGCGCGGCCGTTCTGTTATCTACTCGTTATCAAACGGGCGCCGGGTCGCCCTTCGGGCTCCTGCCGTGCAGGTCAGGCGGGAGGGATCGCGGCGCTGTGAGGTCGACCACGACCGGTCGGCTCCGGCGTCTCCGGGCAGGTCGCCCCGCCGAGTAGAACGGACGGTATAGTCTGGGCGTCGATCCACGACCCCGAACGCGGCCGGACAACGGGCGACGGCCGGAACAGGAGAACCGATGCGTTTGCGCGACAACCCGACGGTGGAGGTCTCCACCGTCCTGGCCTGCACCCCCGAACAGGCGTGGGACCTGGTCACCGACATCGAACTGCCCACCCGCGCGGACGGTGAGCTCCAGCGGGCCGAATGGCTCGACGGCGCCGACCGCGTGACGGTCGGCGCCCGATTCCGCGGGTACAACGCCAGCGAGCACATGGGTGAGTGGCAGACCGAATGCGAGGTCGCGGAAGTCGAAGACGGACGACGGTGGGTCTGGCGAGTCGGTCCGGCGGAGGCGCCGCTGACCGTGTGGGGATTCGAGGTGGACCCGCACCGCGACGGCGCGACGGTCCGTCAGTGGGGAAAGGTCGGCGGCGGCCGCTCGCCGTTGAACGATCTGGCCGAACAGCGGCCGGACCGGGAAGGCGGCCTCGTCGCCGGGCGGATGGCCGTCTGGCGTGCGGGGATGGCGGCGAACCTGGAGTACCTGGAACAGACGGTCGGCACCCCGGCGCAGTAGCCGTGGCGGCTACACGCAGGCGTTGCTCACCGCGGTGACCCACGGCAGCAGTGCCGCGGCGCTGAACGCGACCAGCAGCGCGCTCTGCGCCGTCGCCGTGAGCGGCGATGCGCGACGGTGCGTTCCGCGCTCGTGGCCGACCAGCACGCCGATGCGATGCGGTCCGACGGCGTGCAGCGCGAGCGGCGCGGGAGTCGTCGGCGTGCCGACCGGATCGGGCCCGCCCGCGTCGAGTCGCAGAAGGGCCGCGACGAGAGCGCGCGTACCGACTCGGGTGCGGGCCGCGTCGTCGGCGGCGATCTCCAGATACTGCGGGATCGCCGTCGCCGCCTCGCGGATGAGTGGAATCGGACGCAGCGTCCGACCCAGGTGATGGGCCACCCCGACGATCAGGTGATGCCGCTGGGTCAGGTGGGCGTCCTCGTGCGCCAGGACCGCGGCCAGTTCGTCGGGGGCCAGGGCGTCGAGCGCGCCGGTGGTCACCACGATGCCGCCACGACGTGCGGGCAGCGCGAACGCCCGACGTCGCTCGTCGGGCAGCAGCAGGACCCGGTAGCCGAGCAGGTCGACCCGGCGCGCCGAGGCGCGGACATCGGCGGCCGTCCGTTCGGCGGACACGGATGCGGCCGCAGCGCGCCAGAGCGCCACGGCGACGGCCCCGACGACGATGAGACCCGGACCCCACAGGACCGCGACCGTCGGCAGGCCGAGGTCGTACACCGGTGCGGCCCACGGGTTGGACGCGACCAGGCAGCGACGGCACAGGCCGGTGGCCGACTCGTCGGTGCGCCCGGTGGCCGTCCACGCGAGCAGGGGACCCGCCGACATGAAGGCGACGAGCCAGAGGCCGACGCCGCCGGCCAGCAGGGCGACCGCCGCCCGCGGGCGCGACGCGAGCACCGGGGCGGCGGTGCGCATCAGCCACGGCCCGGCGACGGCGGCGACCACGAGGGTCGCGATCAGCAGCAACGGAAGCAGGGGCGTGGTCATCGGTGCTCGTCGGGTGCCGGGCGCCGCAGATACTCGCGCAGGAGCGCGGCGTCGTCGTCGGAGATGCCCTCGACGAAGTGCAGGATCGATGCGGCCCGATCACCGCTGGCGTCGAGCGCCTGGCTCATGAGGTTGGCAGCGTGAACGTCGCGGCTGTGCCTCGCGTGGTAGCGGACCGAGCGGCGGCGGCGATGGGCGCCGACGAGGTGCTTGCGCTCCAGATTCCGCAGGACGGTGGCGATGGTCGTGTAGGCGGGCTCGGTGGGGAGCTCGTCGATGATCTCCCGGATCGTCGACGAACCACGATCCCACAACACGTTCATGACCTGCTGTTCGAGGGTGCCCAGGCGGACCGGCTGGTCGTCGGGATGCAGGGGGCGCATGGCGCCGATTATGCCTCACGTCGACTATGGCGCATAGTCGACTACTATCTCGGATAGTAATCAACCTGTGGATGGAGCGATATGGGTGAGCGTCGTTCAGCGCTGTCGTCGTGGCTCGTGCCCACGCTGGTGGTGATCGTGGCGGCCGCACTGGTCGCCTCCATCGTCATCTTCGCGGGCGGCGACGACTCGGAGACCGCGGACAAGGCGGACTCGACGTCGGCCTTCCCCTACGACATCGGGATCGAATCCCGTGACGCCGACGACCCGCTCGGGATGGGCCGCGTGGACGCGCCCATCACGATGGTCGTCTTCAGCGACTACCAGTGCCCCTACTGCGCCAAGTGGACGCGCGACACCCTCCCGGCGATGCTCAAGCGGGTGAAGGACGGCGACCTGCGCATCGAGATGCGCGACATCAGCGTGTTCGGTGATCCGAGCCGCCGGGCCGCCGAGGCGTCGTACGCGGCAGCGCTGCAGGACCGGCACCTGGACTACCACAACGCGCTGTTCGCAGACGGTGACAAGCGCAGCGCCGACGAGCTCTCCGAGGACGCGCTCGTTCGCCTCGCCGGATCGTTGGGTCTCGACGCCGATCGCTTCCGCGCCGACATGACCTCGCAGGCGACCGCGGCGGCGGTGGACCGCAGCGAGGAGCTGGCCGCGCGCGTCGGCGCGTACTCCACGCCGTCGTTCATCCTCGGCGGGCAGCCGATCGCGGGTGCCGGGCCGAGCGACCTCTACCTCGACAAGCTCGACGCGATGCTCCCGGCGGGCGGGAAGTAAGCCGTGGACATCGGGATGGTCGCCGCCTTCGCGGGTGGCGCACTGGCGCTGCTGAGTCCGTGCGGGGCGCTGCTGCTGCCCGCCTTCTTCGCATCGACGGTCGGCGCCCGCGGACGCCTCCTCGTGCACGGCGCCGTCTTCTACGTGGGCCTGCTGGTGACCCTCGTGCCGATCGGCATCGGCGTGGGTGCGCTGGCGGCCACGGTGGCCAAGCATCGGACGGCGATCATCGCGGTCGCATCGATCGTCATCGTCGTCCTCGGTGTACTGCAGCTCTTCGGCCGCGGATTCGATCTCGGGCGCCTCATGCCGGGGATGACGCGGCTCCAGGAGCAGTCGATGCAGCGTGCGGGTCTGGTGAAGACCTTCGTGCTCGGCATGGTCAGCGGTGTCGCCGGCTTCTGCACCGGACCGATCCTCGGGGCGGTCCTGACGATGGCCGCCGCGCGGGGGATGGGCGGCGCCGGGATCCTGCTCGGTGTGTACGCCCTCGGGATGGTGGTTCCGCTCATGGTGATCGCGGCGGTGTGGAACGCCGTCGGTGATCGGAGTCGGGCGGTCCTGCGCGGGCGCGAGCTGCGCCTCGGACGCCTGGTGGTCCACAGCACGCACCTCGTGACCGGCATTCTGCTCATCGTGGTCGGCGTGGCGTTCTGGGTGACCGACGGATTCCTGTCGATGCCCGAACTCGTCGACTCCGACACCCAGTTGGACCTGCAGGACGGGGTCTCGATCCTGGCGAATCCGCTGGTCGACATCGCGGCCATCGTGCTGGTGGCCGCGGGTGTCCTGGTGTGGTGGTGGCGTCGCCGGCAGGCCGAGGTCCGCGGTGGTGACGAGGCGGATGCCGCAGCGGGGTCCGATACAGCGGGGTCCGATACAGCGGGGTCTGATACAGCGGGGTCTGATACAGCGGGGTCTGATACAGCGGGGTCTGATACAGCGGGGTCTGATACAGCGGGGTCCGATACAGCGGGGTCCGATGCCGCGGGGTCTGATGTGGGCCGGGGGAGCGGCGACTGATCGACGCGACCGGCCCGACGGTCACCGCGGGGGGCGATGGATGTCGACGAGTGCGGCGAGCTGCTCGCCGACGTCGACCAGCGGTCGGGTGGTCCGCTGCGCCTGCGCGATGAGGACGGCGCCCTCGACGGCGGCCAGGACGGTCGTCGCCAGGGAGTCGGCGGCCTTCGGGTCGATGCCGTCGGCGACGAGCCGCTGGTGGACGAGGGTCTGCCAGGTCGCGAAGACGGTCCCGGCCTCGTCGGCGGCCGTCGGCGCCTCGGAGCGTCCGAGGGCCGCGGCGACGACCGGGCAGCCCGCGTCGTAGTCGGCGGCGTCGAGGAGTGCGGCCCACATCGACACGAAGGTCCCGATGGGATCGGGGTCGTCGGTCAGTCCTTCGAGGATCCCGGTGATCGCGGTGCCGGCGGCGCGCGTGGCCTCGGTGACGAGCTGCGCTTTGCCGTCGGGGAAGTTGAGGTAGATCGAGCGGCGGGCCGCTCCGCTCTCGGCGAGGATGTCCGATACGGCGGTTCCGGCGACTCCGCGGCGGCGCATCAGCTCCGCGGTGGCGGTGATGAGCTGGTCTTTGACCGCCATCGTCGCCTCCCTTCGGTGCCGTCGAGCCCGTCTGCCCCTTGAAATATACCAGTCGGTCTCATAGTGTCGTGCAGAGTTAGACCGAGCGTTCTACTTCTGCGAGTCCCGACAGTGAGGAAGTGCGATGACCGAGACGATCCGCGCGAACCTGGCCACGCCCCTGACCCTGCCCTCCGGCCAGGTGATCGGAAATCGACTGATGAAGGCCGCGCTGAGCGAGGGCCTGGCCGACAGCGCCGGGGCGCCCGACGACCGGCTCGCCCGCCTCTACGCCCGTTGGGCCGACGGCGGCTACGGCTTGATCGTCACCGGCAACGTCATGGTCGACCGGCGACACCTCGGAGAACCGGGGAACGTCGTGGTCGAGGACGACCGCCACCTCGACGCGCTCACCCGCTGGTCCGCGACCGCCCGACACGGCGGCGCCCGACTGTGGATGCAACTCAATCATCCAGGGCGCCAGGCGAACCCGTTAGCGGGAACCGACAAGCCGGTCGCCCCCTCGGCAGTGGCCCCGTCGATTCCCGGGCTACCCGTCCCGCGGGCGTTGAGCGACACCGAGATCGAGGAGATCGTCGAGCGATTCGCCACGGCCGCCGAGATCGCCGAACGCGCCGGATTCGACGGGGTCCAGATCCACGGCGCCCACGGATACCTCGTCTCCCAGTTCCTGTCGCCGTCGGCGAACCGCCGCGACGATCGCTGGGGCGGCGACATCGCGGGCCGCGCCCGCTTCCTGACCGCGATCATCGGCGCGGTGCGCACCCGGGTGAGCCCCGACTTCGGGGTCGGCGTGAAGCTGAACTCCGCCGACTTCCAGCGCGGCGGATTCACCGAAGACGAATCCCGCGCCGTGGTGGCGATGATCGCCGCCGAACCGATCGACCTGATCGAGATCAGCGGCGGCAGCTACGAGTCGCCCGCCATGATGGGCCGACCGGCCGTCGCCGAGAGCACCCGTGCGCGGGAGGCCTACTTCCTCGACTACGCCGCATCCGTCCGCGAACTCGCCGGCACCGTGCCGCTGGCGGTCACCGGAGGGTTCCGCAGCCGATCGGCCATGCACGACGCCGTCGCCGACGGCGCGTGCGACGCGGTGGGCATCGGCCGCCCCACCGCCATCGAGCCCCGAGCGCCACGTCGACTGGTCGACGGCGGAGTCGACGGTGCGGCCCACCGACTGCCGACCCGCACCGTCTCGCTGCCGCTCCCCGCGGCCGTGCGCGTCTCGCTGCCGGCCGTCAGGAGCCTCGAGGGCGCCCTCGATCTGCAGTGGCACACCGATCAACTGCACCGGATGGGGGCCGGAGACGACCCCGATCCGCAGCGACCGCTGTGGCGGACCGCCGCCGCGGCCGTCCGACGCAACGGGCTCGACGGGATCCGCAGCCGACGCGCGTCCGGGGCCGCCGCGACCGCCCGCGCCCGCCGCAAGTTCCGGTTCGAACGCGCCGTCGGCCGCTACCTCGCGAACCCCGCGGTCGCCGCCCTCACCCGAGCCGGGATCAGCACCACGATGGCCACGCACCTGGAGACCGTCGGACGGCGTACCGGGCGGATCCGCGCCGTCCCGGTGTCGGCGGCGTTCGACCCCGACGGCGCCTGGCTCATCAGTCAGCACGGGATGCGCTCGGGATGGGCCCTCAACATCGCGGCGGACCCCGCCGTGTGGATCCGCACCCCCGACGGATGGCGGCCCGGAACCGCCCAGGTGATGCCGGACGACGACGTGGAGGCCAGGGCCCGCACCTTCGCGCCGCACCCGGCGGCCGCCGGGGCCACCGCCGCCGCGTTCCGCGCCCTGGCCAGCGAACCGGTGTCGGTGCGGGTCACCTTCACCGACCGTGACGAGACCCGTTGACCCAGTCGTCGTAGAACGGTGGCATCCGGGAGGCCGCAGAGGTGAACCGTGCGGGCCGCTTCTCCATGAACGCCCGGACACCGTCGTCACCGTCGCCGATGCTGGCGTAGAACATCGCCAGCGAGTCGATCCGGTGCGCATCGGCGGGATCCGGGGCGGCCGGATTCCGCAGCAGCATCTGGCGGGCCAACGCGGTCCCCACCGGGGACCGTCCGCGAGTCCACGCGTCGGCGAGCCCGACGGCGGCGTCGAGCAGTTCGTCGGGTTCGTGGACGCTCTGCGCCAGCCCCAACTCGAGGAGCCGATCGGCGTCCACGATGTCGGCGCGGTACACCAGGTCGAGGGCCGCGGGCAGGCCGACGAGACGGGGGAGGAACCACGACGACGCCGCCTCGGGGACGATGCCGAGACGGCCGAACACGAAGCCGAGGCGCGCGGTGGTCGAGACCAGGCGCGCATCCATCGGCAGCGTCATCGTCGCACCGATGCCGACACCGGCGCCGTTGATCGCCGCGATGACGGGCTTGCGGCAGTCGTAGATCGCGAGGGTGACGCGGCCGCCCGTGTCGCGCACGCCGGCGATCGCCGGATCGTCGAGATCGTCCATATCGGCCAGCGTCGGGCGCCGGGACTGGTCGAGACCGAAGACGTTGTCGCCGTCGGCCGCCAGATCCATGCCCGCGCAGAAGGCCCGCCCGTTCCCGGTGACGACGACGGCGCGGACCGAGTCGTCGTCGTTCACCGCGCGGAACGTCGCCTCGAGTTCCTCGGCCATCACGACGGTGAACGCGTTGAGGTGATCGGGGCGGTTCAGCCGAACGATCAGCACCCCGTCGACGTTCTCGTGGGTGAGTGTGGTCAGGTCCACGGACCCTCTCCTTTCGTGGACTGTGCCGATGTCGGGCACAGTGGATGCATGGCCTCCATTGTGTCGACCATGCGCACCTCTCCGCGGACGATCGCCGACTACGTCCGCACGATGACGACCCGGCAGCTCCTGGTGGCCGCCGGAACGGCCGCGGCCGTCCTCGTCCTGGTGGGCGTCGGCACGGTGATGATCCCCAACTCGTTGTTCGCGCGGGAGATCGCGCCGACCTGGTGGAGTTACCCGGTGTGGGTCCTGACCGCGGTCCTCTCGGGACTGCTCGCGGCGACCTACGTGGTGCCGCGCGGAGGCGAGGCACCCGACGACACGGTGCACGAGGGACGGTGGGGCATCGCCGGCACCCTGCTGACATGGTTCGCCGTCGGCTGCCCCGTGTGCAACAAGATCGCGCTCCTGGCGCTCGGCTACTCCGGAGCGCTCGCCTACTTCGCCCCGGTGCAGCCCGTCCTCGCGGTCCTCGCCGTCGCGCTGCTGTGGTTCGCGCTGGCCCGACGGTCGGAGGGGGTCGCGGCCTGCGCGGTTCCCGCCTGACGAGTCGGCCGCCACGCGGCGACACCGATCAGTGCTCACCTCGTCGGGCCGCGCCCACCTCGCGCAGGACGGCGGCGGTGTGCTCACCGAGCGCCGGAACGTCACCCATCGCGGCCTCGACGTCGGCGAAGGTCACCGGCGGGAGCAGGGCCCGGATGCTCGCATCCCGTGTCGCGACCGTGCGCCAGCGGCCCCGCGCCGTCAGCTGCGGATGCTCGGCGACGGCGCGCAGCTCGTTGACCTGCGCGGCGGGGACCCCGGCGGCGGCGAGTGCGGCGTCCAATGCGGCGGTCGTCCATCGGCGCGTCTGTCCGGCGACGGCCGCATCGCACTCGTGACGGTGCTCCACGCGGTGGATGTTGGAGTCGAATCGCGGGTCGTCGACGAGATCGGGGATCCCGAGGACCGCGGTGAGGGCACGCCATCCGCCGTCGCTCTGGACGCCGATGAGGATGTCGCCGTCGGCGGTCGGATAGGTGTCGTAGGGCGCGATCGACACGTGGCTGACGCCCATGCGTTGCGGCTGGCGGCCCGTGTACATCTGGGTGTAGAGCGAATGCCCCATCCATTCGACGGTCGCCTCGAGCATCGACACCTCGACGGCGGCGCCCTCACCGGTGCGTTCGCGGCGCAGCAGCGCCGCGAGCACGGCCTGCACGCAGTACATTCCGGAGGCGATGTCGGCGGTCGGTATGCCGGTCTTGGCGGGGGCGTCGGGTGTGCCGGTGATCGAGACCAGACCGGCTTCGGCCTGGATCAGCATGTCGTACGCCTTGCGCTGCTCGTAGGGGCCGCCGGTGCCGTATCCGGACAGGTCCACCGTGACCAGCCGGGGGTGCTCGCGGCGGAGATCGTCGGCGGCCAGCCCGAGGCGCGCGGCGGCACCCGGCGCGAGGTTCTGCACGAAGACGTCGGCTCGACGGATCAGGGAGCGCACGATGCGGGCGCCGTCGGGTGACTTGAGGTCGATCGCGACCGACTCCTTGCCGCGGTTGAGCCACACGAAGTGGGCGCCGGTGCCCGCCACCGCGGTGTCGTAGCCGCGGGCCAGGTCGCCGCCGTCGGGGCGTTCGATCTTGATGACGCGCGCCCCCATGTCGGCCAGATGCCGGGTGCACAGCGGAGCCGCGACGGCCTGCTCGACCGCGACGACGGTGATGCCGTGCAGCGGTAGGGCGGCGTGCTGGTCGGGTGGGGTGGGGGCGGCGGGCATACCCGCTACTCAACACCGCTGTCGGCAGCGCCGTCCACCGTCGGGCCGCTATCGGCCGTTCGGACTAACCGCGGTGTGACGGTCGCCATCGGGAACGGTCGCGTATCCACATGCCGCCGGATCCTCCGCGGGTCTCTGACCGGCAGAAATGGACGAGACTGTCGGAAATGACCGGCCCGGCGCGTCGGTGGGCGTCATTTGTGCGTGCGACGGGGCGGGTGCTGCACTGCGAGAGAGACATCCTACGTCGCCGGGGGACGCAGGAGCGACGCCCACACGGTGGGCGCCCCATGACATGCCCCCGGAAGGACTCCCGTGCCGACGCTTCCCGCCCGCACCCCCGCGGTGACCGGCCGCCCCGTTTCGTCTCGCCGACTCGCCGCGCTCCTCGTGGCGTGCGTCGTCGCCCTCACCGGCGCCCTGGTGACTCCGGCGACCGCCGACGCGGCCCCCGACGTCGGCGAGTACCTCGACCTGCCGCTGGTGAATCGCGACGCCGCACACGGGCCCGGCGGCGTGAATCCGGCGTTGCCGACCGACCCGAAGGTGCTCGGGACCCTCCTGGCGGAGGCCCGATCGGAGGGGGTGGCCCCGACGTCCTATCGTGCGCTGCTGTTGCAGTACTGGCTCGCCGACACCACCCGCGCGGCGGGTATCGACCTGGCCTCGTGGAATCCGCGGGCCGGTGTCAGCGCCAACCGTGCCAACCTCGCGAAGTCGTACCAGTACTACAAGGACCTGCAGCTCAAGCATCGCGAACTGCAGTGGGCCGGTATGGGCGGACTCGTCGGCGCCGATTTCGGCGGCGGCCTCCTCGACTTCGAGTTGGCGACCGGCGTATACGAGTTCAGCCGCATGGCCCCGGTGGCGCACGCGATCGTCGGTGAGACGAACCGACTGTTCGGCCCGGCCTACCGGGGACTGCCCGACGGCCTGCGCGCACTGGCCCGCGTCGGCGCGACGATCACCGCCGCCGACCTCCGGCACGTCCAAGCATCGATCCTCGTGATGCAGAAGAACATCTTCAGCGACCTGATGCCGATGCACCGCGCTTACGTGACCGGCGGTCTGCCGGCCCTGCGCGAGATGCGCGCCGCCGGACTGTTCCCCGCAGACGTGATGACGGCGTGGGAGCAGATCGCGACCAAGACGCCCGACGGCATCGCCGCCGGCAACGCGCGCCTGCTGCGCCGCGAGCAGGGCGAGGTCATCGACGAACAGTGGGACGCCGTCCGCGGCTACCGCGGCGACGTCGGGGAGGCGATGACCTACGCGAGCACGCTCGCCGGGTCGCCGTCGGTCGCGGGGGTGCCGCCGCTGCGGTCGTACAAACCGCTTCGGATCGACGCCGCCACCGTCGCGGGCCGCACGGTGCGCGTCACCGTCCCGCTGCCGTCGTGGAACTGGTCGGTGTTCGACGAACGCTGGGACTACATCGTCCACGAACTGCTGCCCAAGTACCGGTTCCAGATCGAGAACCGGTGGCCCGCGCTGCGCCGTGAACTGCGCATCCCGTCGGACGTGCAGATGGAGCAGCACCGTCCGATCCGCACCATCGTGCCGACCCTCGAGTCGGCGCTCGCAACCCTCAAAGTGGAGACCACGTGATCAACGATTCCCGTATCCGTCGACCCGCCCCCACCCGGCGACCCGTGCCCGGTCGTCGATCGGGCACTGTGCGGCGTGCCCTGGGCGCACTCACCGTCGTCGCGGCCGCCCTCGTCGGCGCCTCACTGGTGTCGGCTCCGGCCCACGCCGGCCCGCCCAACCGGACACCGCAGTTGAGCGAGGTCTTCAACGGTTTCGTGATCGGCACCTTCCAGCACGGCCGGATGGCCGACGCCCACGAGGCGATCACGCCCCTGCTGCGGACCGACCCGTTCTACCGTGAGCCGACGCTGTCCGGAGACGAGAAGCCCGGGACCCTGCTCAAGGCGCGCAAGGTGGCCGTCCAGTTCCTCGGCTTCCGGCCGGGCGACGTGGACGCCTACAAGATCATGTACGTCACCACGAAGCTCGACGGGTCACCCGACATCAGCACGGGTCTCATCATGATCCCGCGGGACGGACGCGACAACGCCGACCGCACCGTCGTCAGCTATCAGATGGCCAACGACAGTGTCGGCGGCAACTGCCACCCGTCGGCGATGTGGACCGGTTCCGATCCGATGGACGGCGCCTCGTGGTCGGCTCTCGGCCCCCTCGCCCAGCTCTTCGGCAAGGGCTACGCGGTGGTCATGTCGGACGTCGGGAACAACGGCGATCCGAACCCGCACGGCGTCTTCGCCGGCAAGTACAACGCTCGGACCAGCCTCGACGCGGTGCGTGCGGCCTTCTCGGTGCGCGACGCCGGGCTGAGCGCGACGGCGCCGATCGGCATGTTCGGCATCGCCGGCGGCGGTGTCGGTACCGGTCACGCCCTGGAGATGAAGGACGAGTACGCGCCGGAGCTGAACGTGCGTGCCGCGGTCCTCGAGGGGATGGTCTCGAACTACCGCAACTTCATCGCCACGGCCGACGGCAGCGTCGGGTCCGGATTCGCGATGGCGACGCTGCTCGGTCTGGAGCCGGCCTACCCCGACATGCGGATCGACGACCACCTCACGCCCGCCGGCCGGAAGGTCGCCGACTACTACCGCACGCAGTGCCAGACGCCGGCGTACTTCACGCTGCCGATGGTTCCGCTGCGGACCCTGTTCAAGGGCGATCGGTCGCCTGCGAACATCAAGTCCTTCCAGCGGGCGTACCGCGACAATCTGATGGGGCGCGGGACCCCGGCGAAGGGCGTCCGCACGCTCATCGCGTCGTGCGGTGCGGACGATTCGCCGATGTCGCTGGTGCCCGCCGCCGATTCGCGGCGCCTGGCACGGGCGTGGCGCAGCCGCGGCGCACGGGTCGACTACCAGCCGACCGACTGCAGCATGGTCCGTTTCATCACCGACGCGTACGGCTGGGGCACCGACCTGTTCGGCATGCAGACCGTCGACTGGCTGGCGGCGAACCTGAAGCGGTGAGCATCGGCGGAGGCCGGGATCACGCTCGCGTGCCGGGGTCGGCCGCGGGTGCCGGCCCGTCGACCGGTGCACCGGAATCGATTCGCGCGTCCAAGCGGGTCCCGCGAGGGATGAGGGCGTAGACGGCGGCCGCGACACCGAGCATGAGGACTCCGCCGACGAGGCTGGTGACGGACATGGCGTCGGTGAAGGCCGTGCCGGCGGCGTCGGCGAGAGCCGCGTTCCCGCCGCCCTCGGCGACCCCGACGGCCGAGCCGATCGACTCGCGCACATGGTCGCTCACGGTGGTGTCGAGATCTCCGAGGACCCCGGAACCGTCGAGTTCACCGCGGTACAGGACGGCGGCGACGCTGCCGAGCAATGAGACGCCCAGGACGTTGCCGACCTCGTAGGAGGTCTCCTCCATGGCGGCGGCGTTGCCGGCGCGGTCTTCCGGACTGCCCGACATGATGAGCGACGACCCGATGGCCAACGACCCCATGCCGACGCCGACGAGCGCCAACGGTCCCACCGCGTAGACGTAGTCGAGGTCGCCGGAGGTCACCCACGTCGGGATCACCCAGACCCCGATCATCCCGACGGCGGCCACCAGGATCCCCGCCGAGATCACGATCCGCGGACCGATCCGCTCGGCGAGCCACGGTGCCGCCATGGAGGCCACCGCGCCCGCGGCGGCGAGCGGCAGGAACTGGGCGCCGGCCTGGACCGGGGAACTCCCCTCGACGGCCTGGAGCCACTGCGCGAACAGGAGCATCGCGGCGGCCATCGAGAACATCGATCCGAGGGCGGCGATGATGCCGGCGGAGAAGATGCGACTGGAGAACAGGTCGAGGTCGAGCATCGGCCGCTCGAGGGTGAGGCACCGGCGGACGAACACCACCAGCAGGGCGGCTCCGGCGAGGAGCGCGACCCAGCCCATCGGGGGACGGAGGCTCGACTCGGCGCCGAAGTGCTTGACCGCCCACATCATCAGGGCCATGCCGGCGAATGCGGTGATCACCGAGATCCAGTCCCAGCCGCCGGGCGTCGCGGACCGTGATTCGGGGAGCAGGAAGACGCCCAGGACGATCGCGATCAACATGAGGGGGACGTTCACGAGGAACGCCGAATGCCACGAGAAGTGCTCCAGCAGGAATCCGCCGATGAGCGGTCCGATCGCGACGCCGACGCCCGCCACCGACGACCAGAGCGCCAGTGCGCGCGCACGTTCGGTCGGATCGTCGAAGAGGGTGCGGACCATCGACAGCGTGGTCGGCATGATGAGCGCGCCGCCGACGCCGAGCAGCGCGCGGATCGCGATCACCGCGCCGGGTGAGCCGGCCACCAGGATGAGCGCCGATGCGAGCCCGAAGAGGCCGAAGCCGACGAGCAGGATCAACCGTCGTCCGAACCGGTCGGCGAGCGAGGACGCCGGGACCAGCAGCCCGGCGAGCACCAGCGAGTACACGTCGACGATCCACAGTTGTTGGTCGGCGGACGGGGAGAGGTCCTTGGCGAGGCTGGGCAGGGCGATGTTGAGGATCGTCATGTCCATGACCACGACGAGCAGACTGGCGCTCAACACGGCGGTCGCGATCCAGGCGCGGGTTCGGGACATGCCGATGCTGTTGACGGCGACGGGCGAGGTCATCGGTGGTCCTTCACCGGGTGGGCTCGTCGCCGGGTGCTCTCGGCACGGTTCAGGAACGGTTCGGCGAGGGTGAGCAGGAGGTGGCGGGGCAGCGGTTCGTCGTGCAGTGCCGCGTGCACGGTGAGGCCGTCGACGAGGAGGGCGAGCGCCACGGCGCCGTCGCGTCCGACCCGGACCGCCAGGAGGTCGATCAGGGTCTCCTGCCAGCGGAGTGCGAGATCGCGGAGGTCGGGGTCGTAGGCGGCCGCCGACATCAGGGAGAGGTCGGCGGCGACGCGGCGCCGATCGCGCAGGTAGTTCGCGAGGAGTGTGACCAGGTCGTCGGCACTCAGGTCGGGGTCGCCGACGTCGTGGCGGAGGGTGTCGAGGTCGGCGTCGAGTTCGGCGGCCAGGTGGGCCAGCGCCTGGGCGCGCAGGTCGTCCAGGGACGTGAAGTAGGCGGTGGTGGAGCCGAGCGGGACGTCGGCGCGGTCGGCGACGAGACGGTGGGTGAGGCGTTCGGGGCCGCGTTCGACGATGAGGTCGGCCGCGGCCGCGATGATGGCGGTGCGGCGGGCCTCGGGGTCGCGTCGAGTCATCGCGCATCCTCTCGGGGTCGGCGGGGGTTCCGCACGGCGGAACCTAGGCTGTACAAACGTACATGTACGTTTGTACACGAATCTGAGGGCCGCGGCATCTGCGCGAGCGCGCCGGCCGGCCGACGGGCCGGACTGCCGAGTAGACCGATCGTTCTGATAGCGTTCGAGGCATGACCCACGTATTCGACGAGGCGATCGCGGTGACCTCGGTGGATGACGCCGCCGAGTACACGGTGCGCGCCACCACCCATCCCGCGTACAACAACATGGTCGGGCCCTTCGGCGGCGTCACGGCGGCCACCGTGGTGAATGCGATCCAGCGGCATCCGGAGGTCCTGGGTGATCCGCTGGCGCTGACGATCAACTACACCGCACCCATCGGCGAGGGGCAGTGGGATCTGCCCGTGACGGCGGTGCGCACCAACCGCACCAACCAGCACTGGGTGTTCCGCATCGAGCAGAACGACCAGATCGTCGCCACCGGTACGGCCGTCTTCGGTGTGCGTCGGGACACCTGGAGCGATGTGGAGGCCGAGCGTCCGCAGGCGGCCGCGGCGGAGTCGGTGAGCGCGTCGGACTACGGCGACTTCATCGAGTGGGCGAAGCACTACGACAAGCGCTTCGTCACCGGCGGCCTGGACCTCGGCCAGAGCGCGGACTCCACGTCGACGCTCTGGCTGCGTGACCATCCCGAACGGGACATCGACTTCCCGGCACTGACGGCGATGAGCGACGTCTTCTATCCGCGCGTGTTCCTGCGGCGCGGCACCTACCTGCCGGCCGGGACGATCTCCTTGACCACCTACTTCCATGCGACCGCCGAGGAACTCGCCGAGCAGGGCTCGACGCATGTTCTGGCGACGGCGCGCGCCGCACGGTTCGGGCACGGTCATTTCGACCAGTACGGGCAGATCTGGGGCGGCGAGGCGCTGTTGGCCACGACGCACCAGCTCGTGTACTACAAGGACCCAGCCTGATGTGAACTAGACCACAGACGATCCCTACTGTGCGGTAGTGCACTACGTTTGAAACTGTTCCAAATGGAACAGTTTCAAGTGGTCGTTAGTCGCGGGGTGCGCCCCCGACCGACCCGATCGATGGGAGAGTCACGATGGCCATGTCCGTCGCCGATACGCTCGCGGCCCGGGGTCTGGTGCCCACCGCGGCCGAACTGGAGAAGATCGAGGCCAAATGGGCGGAGATCTCCGCCCTGAAGAAAGACCTGGCGACCGTCGACATCGACGATGCCGACATCGCGCTGCGCAACCTCCCGGGCGGTGATCACGTTGAGTGACGAGCTGCTGACCAAATCCGCCGTCGAAGTCGGCGAACTGATCCGCACCCGCGAGATCTCGCCGGTCGACGTCACCCGACAGCTCCTCGACCACGCGCACGCCCTCAACGGCGAGGTCAACGCCTACGTCAGCTTCCGCGACGAGCAGGCACTCGCCGACGCCGAGCGCGCAGAGAAGGAGATCGCCGCGGGCGACCACCGCGGACCGTTCCACGGGGTGCCGATGGCACTCAAGGACAACCTGTACGTCGCCGGCGAGACGACGACCATGGCGTCGAAGATCCACCGCGACTTCGTGTCGGCCGACGACGCCACCGTCGTCGGCAGACTCCGCGACGCGGGCATCGTGCTCACCGGCAAGCTGAACATGCACGAGTACGCCTGGGGCATCGACAACAACAGCCCGCATTTCGGCGCCGTTCACAATCCGTGGGACCTCGACAAGGTCCCCGGCGGGTCGAGCGGCGGGTCGGGTGCGGCCGTCGCCGCCGACATGTCGTTCATCAGCCTCGGCACCGACACCGCGGGATCGATCAGAATCCCGTCGTCGGCGTGCGGGCTCGTCGGGCTCAAACCCACGCACGGTCGGGTCGCGAAGTACGGCTGCTACCCGCTGGCGTGGACGCTCGACCACATCGGACCGATGGCGAAGACCGTCGACGACGCCGCCGCGATGCTGCAGGCGATCGCCGGATTCGATCGTCGCGATCCGACGTCGGTCGACACCCCCGTCGGCGATTACCGCGGTGCACTCGGCGGCGATCCCGCGGGCCTGGTCATCGGCATCGAGGAGGACTACTTCTTCGCGAACGTCGACGCCGAGGTGGAACGCCTGGTCCGCGCGCGCATCGACGACCTCGTGAGCCGCGGCGCCACCGTCCGCAAGGTCAGCATCCCGGCACTGGCCTACTCGGAGTGGACCGAGCTGGCCACCAGCCTCTCGGAGGCGTCGGCCATCCATCACCGTGATCTCCAGCAGCGTCCGGAGGACTTCGGGGAGGACATCCGGTTCCTGTTCTACCTGGGCGAACTGTTCACCTCGGTGGACTACCTGCAGGCGCAGCAGGCACGCAGGCAGATCAAGCGCGACTTCGCCGCCGCCCTCGCCGACGTCGACGTCCTGATCGCGCCGACGCTGCCGGTGATGGCACCCGACATCGGGTCGGCGGTCGCCGACCTCAACGGATCGCCGGTCGACCTCGTCGACAACTTCATCCGGTTCACCGGACCCAGCAACCTCACCGGGTTGCCGGCGATGACGGTGCCCGCGGGCTGCAACGGGGATCTGCCGGTGGGCCTGCAGATCATCGGCAAGGCGTTCGACGAGGAGACCGTCCTGCGGGTCGGGCGCTACGTGGAGGAGTCCGACCCGATGGAAGGACGGCGGGCGCCGACCGGCGCCTGACCGGAGGTCCCGATGTCGAGTCTCGCGCTGGTCTTCGTCGGTGCCGTCCTCCTGAGCAACGGGCTGGTGTTCTTGGGGGCGATGTCGGCGAGGGCCGCGATCCCGATCAACCTGCTGGTCGGGGCGCTGCTGGTGGCGACCGCGCTGCTCGCGGCGATCCCGGCCGGCGCGGATCGGCTGACGGTGTTCGGGGCACTCGGGTTCGCCCTGTTCGGAATCACCTATCTCGTCGTGGGCGTCTCCACCCTGCTCGACGCCGAGGGTTCCGGGGTCGGCTGGTACTGCGGGTGGGCCGCGGTGATCGCCGCGGTGCTCGCCGGCGTCCACTTCGCGGCGGGCGATGCGAGGATCGCGTGGCTGTGGGTGTCGTGGATCGTCCTGTTCGCGGCGTTCTTCCTCGCGGCCGTCGGCGGCGGTGAACGGTTCGGCACGGGAGCGGGAGTCGTCGCGGTGATCCACTCCGTCACCACGGCGACGGTTCCGGGACTCCTGATGGTCGACGGCGCGTGGGACGACGTCCCGATCGTCGCCGTCGTCGCCGTCCAGCTTCTGGGCCTGGTGGGCTACGGTGCCGCAGTGATGCGCCCACGACTGGTCCCGCAGCCCGCGTGAGGGCTGCCGGCACGAGAACCCGACTTCCCGCGGCGGCTGCGATCGTCGCGGGAAGTCTGCTCGCGGCGCAGTCCGCGGACGAGGCGCTCGCGCTCGCTCAGCGACTCTGGCCGGTACTCCTGTTCGTCGCCGCGATGTCGGTGACGGTCAACCTGGCCGCGGCGGACGGGGCGTTCGACGCGATCGCGGGGCGTCTGGCCCGCAATCGGCCGGGTGTGCTCGCCACGTGGACCGGAGTGGTCGCCCTCGCGGTGGTGTCGACGGTGTTTCTGTCACTCGACACGACGGCCATCATGGTGACTCCGCTGGCGGTGGCCCTGGCCCGCCGTTCGGGCGCCGACGCGGTGGCGCTCGGTCTGGCCGTCGTCTGGATCGCCAACGTGGGTTCGCTGCTGTTGCCGGTGTCGAACCTGACCAACCTCATGGCCGTGGCGGGCGGATCGTTCCGCGGGACGGCCGACTACGTGGCCGTGATGTGGCGGCCCGCGCTGGTGGCGCTGCTGCTCGCGGTGGCGGCCGCGGCCGTGGTCACGCTGTGGTCGAGACGTCGACCGGCGACGGGACCGGGTCCGCTCGATCCCGGCTGGGTGCGGGAACCGGGCGGGGCGCCCGAACCCGACGGCGGGCACCGACCGACCGTGAGTCTCGTCGTCCTCGGCATCCTGCTCCCGGCTCTCGTCTCTCCGGTGCCGTACTGGCTGTCGGCCACGACGGCGGCGGCCGTCCTGACCGCCCGGGGGGCGTGGCGGACTCGGGGCCTGTCGGTCCGTCGTCGCACGACCGGTCTGCTCCGCCAGATCCCGTGGACGGCGCTCGCGCTGGTCACGACGCTGTCGGCGCTCGCCGCCGTCATTCACGCGGCGGGTGCCGACGACTGGATCGGAGCCTGGGTCGAGCGGAACGAGGGCGACGGGGGCGGGCTGATCGCCATCAGCGTGGTCGGCGCCGCGCTGGCGAACGTCGTCAACAACATCCCGGCGTTCCTCGCCCTCGATGTGGGATCCGGACACGGCGCGACCGCCGCACTGCTGGTGGGGGTCAACGCCGGACCGATCATCACGCCGTGGGCGTCACTGGCGACCCTGCTGTGGCACGACCAGCTGCGTCGCGCCGGCGTCACCGTGACGTGGCGGCGGTTCGTGGTTCTCGGCGCGCTCCTCGCTCCCGTCGTGGTCGTGGTGCCCGTGCTCACCCTCTGACCCGGTGGCGATCGGCCTACAGCGTCTCGATGACGTCGAAGTCGAAGACGTCGGCGCGGGCGATGTTGACCCGCTGCACCGCCTGATTCCCGTGGTAGCGGACCGTGCCGCGCGGCCCCTCGAGAACCAGCCCGTCGATGGCCGCGTCGAAGGCGGACGGGTCGAGGGAGTCCGGATCGCGCGAATGCGCTCCGCGGGCTCGCCGCACCAGTTCGACCAGGGTGTGGACGCCCTGATAGCACGACTGCGCCATGTTGTTGAGGGCCGGCGCCGCGACCCCGGCGGCGGCCACGTACCGGCCCAGGAAGTCGAGTGCGTCGGCGCTGGTCAGACTGCTGAAATACGACGCCGAGCAGTACAGGTTCTCGGTGGCGTCCGCGCCGCTGGCGAGCAGCATGTTCTCGTCCATCAGGGGGCTGTAGCGGGTGATCCGCGTCTGCAGACCGGCGGCGGCGAACGATCGGTTGAACGCGACGGCGTCCTGCCCCACGAGGAGCATGAGGACGGCGTCGCAGCCGCTGTGCGCCACGTCGAAGGGCAGCCGCGGATCGGTGCCCTCACCCATCTCGACGAAGGTGCTGCCGACGATCTCGATGTCGAGCGTCGACGCCGATCGGATGGTCTTCTCCATCGACAGCACCGGCCACATGTATCGCGCGCCGACCACGTGCCACCGCCGGATGCCGAGGTTGCGGCGCAGCCAGCTCATCGCGGGGAACACCTGCTGTTCGGGCGTCTCGCCGCTGCAGTACACCCCCGGTGCGTGTTCGCCGCCTTCGAACAGGGAGGTGTAGACGTAGGGGATCCGTCCGGCGAGGACGGGTGCGAGTCGCCGCCGGACCGATGAGATGTGCCAGCCGGTCACGGCGTCGAGGCGGCCATCGTCGACGAGGGCCGCGACCTCGGCGGCCACCTCGGCGGGCCGTCGGCCGCCGTCGACGTACACGATCTCGACCGGTCGACCGGCGACGCCGTCGACGGCGTTGAGCTCCTGCTCCACCATCTGACAGACCGCGATGCACGAGGGGCCGAAGATCCCGCCGGGACCCTGCAGGGGGATGACCATCCCGATCCGAAACCCCGATGCGGCAGCGCGCGATACCTGCGACATCACAGCTCCTCGACGAGGGTATGGGTCACATCCGGGGCTCAACGCGTCACATTTCACTCCCGCTGTCTCACTCTGTAGCGTATGGGGAGAATCGGGCCGAATCAATGGACAGGGGAGCGCGATGACCGATGCGGTGTTGCCGGCGTCGGGGACGACCACCGGCCTGGTCGTCGACCTGATCCGCGCTGCCGACGCCGCGTCGTCGATGCTGGCGTCCATCGGCGACCAGTTCGATCTGGCGGTCGACGACTGGCTGATCCTCGGGGTGCTCCGTGACGGCGAGGGACGATCGATGTCGGAGGTGTCGAGTCAGACGGTGGCCTCCGGCTCGTCGTTGACCCGCGCCGTCGACCGTCTCGTCAGTCGATCGCTCGTGTACCGGACCCCGGGTGTCGCCGACCGTCGCCGGGTGGAGGTGCGCATCAGCGACGCCGGCCGCGATCTGCACGATCAGATGGCCGCGCAGGTCGCCCGCCTCGAAGAGCTCGTCGCCGAGCGGCTCGGCGCCGACCGCGGCACCACCGCGCGCGCCCTGCGCCGGTTCGTCACCGTCTGACGCCCCGCGCCCACCCGGCCGGATACACTCATCGCTGATACGTCACGGTGTTCGGGAAGTCCGGTGAGATTCCGGCGCGGACTCGCCACTGTGAGCAGGTCCGACGGTCGTCGGGAGGGAGAGCCTCCGGCCACTGGGCGTCATGCCCGGGAAGGCACGATCGTCGGGAGCCCTGCTGAGCCAGGAGACCGGCCGTCGACGTACCCCGAGATTCCACGAGTATCTGGAAAGGGGGTCGCCCGTGCGTACCCTGAAGAAGTGGACAGCCCTTGCCGGCGCCGCGACATTACTGACCCTGTCGGCGTGCGGCGGCCAGGACGCCGCCGACGACTCCGACGCCGCCGTTCGGCTCGAGAACTGCGGCCGGACCGTCACCCTCTCGGCGCCCGCGTCGGCCGCGATCACCGTGAACCAGGGGGCCACCGAGTCGGCGCTCGCGATCGGTGCGCAGGGCCGGTTGACGGCGACCGCCTACCTCGACGATGAGATCGCGCCGCGCTGGGCCGACGCCTACTCGAAGATCGAGGTGCTCTCGCCGAAGTACCCCGACCGGGAGGTCGTCCTCGAGCGGCGTCCCGACCTCGTCGCGGCGTCGTACTCCTCGGCATTCGACGACAAGGAGCTCGGGACTCGCCAAGAACTCGCCGACCTCGGGATCGCCACCTACGTCTCGCCGTTCGGCTGCGAGGAGAAGGCCGACCGCGCCGCGACGTCGTGGGATTCGGTGGCGCAGGAGACCAGCGACTACGGCGTGCTGTTCGGGCTCGAGAAGCAGGCCGCGGACGTCAACGACGCCATGCGCCGCACGCTCGCCGACCTGAAGACGAAGAACGCGGGTGCCGGGAAGAGCATCATGTGGTGGGACGCCAAGACCGACAGTCCGTCGGTCGGCGGCCGGTCGGGCGGACCGCAACTCGTCATGGACGCCGTCGGCGCGACCAACGCCTTCGGGCATCTCGACGGGAACTGGGCGACCACCGGGTGGGAGGACGTCCTGAAAGCCGACCCCGATGTCATCGTCCTGATCGACGCCTCGGCGCACTCGGCCGACGTCAAGCGGAAGTACATCGAGTCCGACCCGGCGCTCAAGGACCTGACGGCAGTCAAGAACGGCGCGTTCGTCGTGATCCCGTTCTCGGAGAGCACCCCCGGGGCGCGGATGATCGACGGCGCGGTCAGACTCTCCGACGCGCTCGCGAAGTAGCGGCGTCGTGCTCGCACGCGTGCGCGGCACGCCGACGCTGATCGTGTGGATCGTCGGACTCACCGGCCTCCTGGTGATCAGCGTGATGCTCGGCGTGGTCATCGGCTCGGCCGAGCTGTCGCTGGGGACCGTCGCCCGAGCGGTCGGCAGCCGCCTCGGCCTGGTCGGCGGCGTCGACGTCCTCGACGAGCACATCGTCGTCGACCTGCGCCTGCCGCGCGTGGTCGGTGCCGCGGTGATCGGCGCCGGCCTGGCCGTGTGCGGTGCGGTGCTGCAGTCGCTCACCGGGAATCCGCTCGCCGACCCGTACATCCTCGGGATGTCGGGCGGCGCCTCGCTCGGCGCGGTGCTCGTGTTGAGCACGGGCCTCGGGATGGGTGCGATCGCCGGGAGCTCGGTGGTGTCGCTCGCGGCGTTCGTCGGCGCACTCGGTGCGCTGCTGCTGGTGTTCGCGATCGCCGTGACCCGCGGCGGGGTCCTGATGCCGAACCGACTCATCCTCGGCGGTGTGGCCGTCGGGCAGCTCGCCGCCGCCGCCACCTCGGCGCTGGTGTACTTCGGGCCGCACGGCACGGCCGATCTCGTGCTGAACTGGTCGCTGGGCTCGGTGGCCGGGATCCGCTGGAACAGCCTCGCCCTCACCGGTGTGATCACGGTGGCGGTGGTGGGTGCGGTGCTGCTGTATTCCCGGAGCCTGGACGCCTTCGCGTTCGGTGAGCGCGCCGCAGCCAGCCTCGGCACCCACGTCGTCCGCACCCGGTGGATCCTCTACACGCTGGTGTCCCTGTGCACCGCGGTGCTGGTGGCGGTGTCGGGGATCGTCGGATTCGTCGGCCTGGTGGTGCCGCACGTCGCCCGCTTCCTGGTGGGGCCGCTGCACGCGCGGATGCTGCCGATCTCGATCCTCGTCGGCGCGCTCATCGTCATGTGGTCGGACGTCGTCGGCCGCAGTCTGGTGACGGGGCGGGAGCTGCCGCTGAGTCTGGTGACCGCCGCGCTCGGCGTGCCCGCATTCGTCTGGCTCCTGCGGACCCGGAGCGGCGTGCGATGACCGTCGAGGTGCGCGGGGTGGACTTCGCCCGCGAGACGAACCACATCCTCCGTGACATCTCGTGCACGGCGCCCGCGGGAGCGTTCACGGGGATCATCGGCCCGAACGGGTCCGGGAAGTCGACCCTGCTGTCGATGATCACGCGCTGGCAGCGCCCCGACCGCGGCTCTGTGCTGCTCGACGGGCACGACGTCCGCGGCATTCCGCGCCGCCGATTCGCCCGCACCGTGGCCGAAGTGGAGCAGCATTCGGAGACCGTGCTGGACCTGACCGTCGAACAGATCGTGGAGTTGGGCACCATCCCGCATTCGACGGGCTGGGGGCGGCCGCTCGGCGAACCGTCGGACGACGTGGAGCGGGCGCTCGACGCCCTGCGCCTCACCGGGCTGCGACATCGCCCGTGGCATACGCTCTCGGGCGGGGAGCGGCAGAAGGCGCAGGTGGCTCGCGCTCTGGCACAGCGGCCGGAAGTCCTGGTGCTCGACGAGCCGACCAACCATCTCGACGTCTCGGCCGGTCTGCAGTTGCTCGACCTCACCCGGGGGCTCGGGCTGACGGTGGTCGCCGCGATCCACGACCTGCAGTTGGCGGCGATGTACTGCGACCACCTCGTGGTCCTCGACCGCGGCGCGGTCCGCGCCGCGGGACCGCCGACGCAGGTGCTGACCGTCGACCTCCTCGCCGAGGTGTACGGCGTGCGGGCACAGGTGGACGTCCACCCGGCCACCGGCGGGCCCCTCGTGGTGCTGTGCGGCGTCGCCGACCGGGCCGACCCGACCGAGAGGGGGTGTGCCGATGAGTGACATCGACTGGGTGATCCTCACCGCGCCGACCAACCGCGGAGCCGACCCGGCCGCCGAACTGTCGGCCGCCGTCGCCGCGCTCGAGAAGCGGCGCCGCGACGTCCGGGTTCGCGTCGCCGTCCTCGGCGGCGGCGCGCCCACCATCACCGACGCACTCGACGAAGCGGCGGACTCCGGTGCGCGCCGGGTGATGGTGCTCAGCGGGCAGACGGTCGCCGACCGCTCGATGGACGCCTGGTTCCGGCGCGTCATCGGGCACTGGCTCCGGGGCCGCCCCGCCGACGTCGACGACCCGGAGGTCGTCATCGGTCCGTCGCTGTGCGACACCGAGGCGTACGCAGACCTCGTCGATCGGGCCGTCGCCGAGGGCGGAGTGCCGGCCCGGTCGACCACGGCACCGCTGGTGTCGCCGGCGTGGGAGTCGGTGCCCGGCTTCACCCGACACGTGCTGATCTGTCGCGGGCCGCGGTGTGCGGCCCGCGGCTCCGGCGAGACCGCGGAGGCGCTCAAGCGCGAGCTGATCCGTGAGGAGCTGGGTGACGACGACGTCCTCGTCACGCACACGGGCTGCATGTTCCCGTGCGTTCAGGCGCCCGTGGTCGCCGTGTACCCCGATGACGTCTGGTACGCCGGTCTCGACGCCGACCGGGTGCCCGAGATGGTGCGACATCATCTACGCGACGGGGAACCGGTAACCCGCTGGCTGGGTCGGCGAACGCCGCGTTGAGGCGGACGGCGGGCGCGACCACGTACATTCATCACCGGAGTCCACCAGGTGCCGCCGACGCGCCGACGGCCGACGATCCCGACGAAGGAGACTCATGGCGAGCCGAGTCGTTCGATTGACGAGTGTGCTCGCGGCCGCGGCCGCGACCACGGCGGTCCTCGCCGGATGCGGCGACGGTTCCGAGCCGGCGGGTGAGGGCCCGAGCGGCCGCGCCGCGGTCGATCTGGTGCTCGACGACGGGGCGCTGCCCTCCGGGTACGCGGTCGCGACGCTGGGCAAGGATCAGATGCAGCAGATCCTCGACCAGATGGTCGATTCGACGAAGGGCGTCGAGGTGGACCCGGAGCGGTGCCGTCTCGACGGCTCGGTGCCCGAGAAGGCCGACACCGCCGACGCCGGCCTGATGGTCGCGACCGGTCACGGATTGGCCGTCAGCGAATCGGTGGAGGTGGCCGCCGACACCGCCGACGGCGGTGACCTGGACGCCGCGCGGGCGATCGTCACCGACCCGCGGTGCGAGACGGTGACGGTGAAGGTCGCGGCGGGCCCCATCAAGGATTCCCGGGTCTCGATGACGACGACGGTGCTCGACGTGCCGCGCGGTGAGGCGGCCGCCGTCCTCGCCGTCAAGCGGGTCACGCGCACCGAGAACGGTGCCCGCACCGGGGAGCGGACCGTGCTGAGCGGCCGCGCGGTGGTCAAGGGGTACGCCGTGACCGTCGAGATGTCGCCCCTCGACGGTGAGGCGGGCGCCGCCGACGTCGATGAGGACGCCTTCGCGGCGGTGCTCGCGGCGGCGATCTCCGAGGTCGCCGCTCGCGCGTGACGACGACAGACGGACGCCCCTCCCGGTGGGATGGACGCCCGTCTGTGTCAGGGTGCCGCCCGGATCAGGATGTCGCCCTGATCAGCGTTCGGCTCAGCGCGCGCACTTCCTGGCCGGGTACTTCGTGACGTAGTTCATGACGCCGATGCCGCGACCGTCGTCGGGCGTCGAGATGCCGAAGCTGATGCAGCCGCCGTCGCGAGCGGCCTCATCGGCGTACCGCTGGATGGTCCGACCCCACATCGGGTTGTAGATGAAGTTCGGGATCGCGGGGAACGCGGCGATCGCGTTGCCGAGGCCGTTGTGGGCGACGAACACGCTCTGCGAGTGCGTCAACGTCAAGCCGTGATCGGTGTAGCGGTACACCTTCGCGTCGGCCGGGCCGGCGCCGACCGTCGCCGCCGCGATGCCCGCCGTGAGTGCGAGTCCGGCGGCTGCCCCGATTCCCCGTGCCGCGATCCCCCGTGCGGCGATTCCTCTCGTTCGGCTGCCCCCGGTTCTCTGAGAGACCTGTGTGCCGGTCGTCGATGCCATGAGATTCCCCCTTGATGGTCGATTGGTCGTATGACGGATCTTCGCACATTCGACGGACGGATCGAATGACCCGAAACGAATCGTGATCAGGGTGTTTAGCCGCCGTGCCAAGGTTTTCTTCGGCGGGGTGCGCGGACACGATGCGGCACCCGAATGATCGTGATCACCGGGGATCGTTCACTATGGACGCATTCGAGTGTTGACTCGACCGGTTCGCGAAGGGAGCGCACAGAGCGCATGGGCATCATCAAGAAGACGGTCGCGGCTGCCGCGGCGATGGCGGCACTGACGATCACCGTCGGTTGCTCGCAGGAAGACGGTCACGCGCAGAAGGAGGGGGCGGCCGGTACGTCCGCCGATCCGTCGCGCGTGGATTCGCTGGTACTCGACGCCGCCGACTTCCCGTCCGGCTACGAGGTGATGGAGATCCCCGCCGACAAGATGCAGGAGATCGCCGACAGCGTGCTGACCGGAACGAAGTCGGCGAAGGTGACGCCGGCGTCGTGCATGCAGATGAGCGCCATTCCGGATGACATCGACATCTCCAAGGTCGGTATGCGCATGGCGAGCAAGCAGCTCGCCGTCCTCACCGAGACCGTGGTCGCCGAAGACCAGCAGCTGGCGACCGTCCGCAAGCAGGTCGAAGGCGAGTGCAAGCAGATGACCGTGGAGATCACCGAGGGTCCCGCCGCCGGCGCCAAGGGGAAGGTCACCTCGTCGGTCGTCGACTCGCCCGCCACCGAGGGACGCGATGCGATCGTCGTCCAGCAGAACACCGAGATGTCGGTGCAGGGACAGCGCGTCGAGACGAAGACCGTGGTGGGATACGCCGTGGTCGACGGTTACACCGTCACCGTTCAGGCTGCGAACTCCTCGGGCGGCAACCCCGACGTCAGCGCCTTCGACGAGCTCTTCACCAAGGCGATCGAGAAGGTCGAGAAGCAGACCGCGTAACGCGGTCCGGGCTCGATCCGAAGAGGGTGAGGCGACGATGAGAACGCGCAGGTCCGCGGTCGCGGTGGGGATCGCGACGCTGGCGGTCACCGCAGGCTGTTCCGCCGAGCGCGGGACCGCGCACGAGGCCGCCGCGCCGGGGGCGGCCGATCCCGCCCGCGTGCAGTCCCTCGTGCTGTCGGCCGATGACTTCCCGGCCGACTATGACGTGACCGAGATGTCCGACGACGAGCGGAAGGCGATCGTCGACGGTCTGCGTGCGGGGACGACGACCACGACGATCAGCCCGGCGTCGTGCATGCAGGTCCGTGCCCTGCCCGAGGACGATGTCACCGACATCGGGATGCGGATGGCCACGAAGCGACGCGCGTCGATCTCCGAGACCGTGACCGTGGCCGACCTCGACCTGGACGCACTCCGGAAGAGGGTTGACGGCGAGTGCGCGACGATGACCGTGAGAATCACCGAGGGTGCGGCCGCGGGATCGACCGGGACCACCGTGTCGTCGGTGATCGACTCACCGGTGACTCGGGGTCGTGATGCGCTCGTGGTGCGTCAGGACAGCGAGATCTCGACGCCTGGCCCGGCGGTCACGACGACGACGGTCGTCGGCTACGCGCCGGTCAACGGCTACGCCGTGATCGTGCAGGCGTTGAACACCGCCGGTGACGAGCCCGACCGCGACACCTTCGACGAGCTGTTCGCCGAGGCGATCGAGAAGGTCGAGGAGCAGACCGCGTAACGCGGTCCGGGCTCGATCCGAAGGGCGACGCGATGAGAATGCGCAGGGCCGCCGCGATCGCCGTCTCGCTCGCGGCGCTGACGAGCACCGTCGGCTGCACGACGACGGCCGGGACCGCCCGGAAGGCGCCCGGCGCCGGGCCCGCCGATCCCGCACGCGTGCACTCCCTGGTGCTGTCGGCGGACGAACTGCCCGCCGGGTACGAGGTCATGGAGATCACGGCCGACGACCTGCGGGAGACCACCGGAGCCATCCTGGACGGCAGGAGATCGGCGAAGATCAGCCCGTCCTCGTGCATGCAGGTGAGCGCCATCCCGTCCGACATCGACTTCTCGTCGATCGGTCTGCGGATCGCGACGGCGCAGACCGCGACGCTCGCGGAGACCGTGACGGTGCAGGACCAGGATCTCGACGTCCTGCGCACGCGGGTCAGCGGCGAGTGCGCCACGATGACCGTGGAGCTCACCGAGGGCCCCGGTGCCGGAACGAGGAGCGAGGTCACGTCGTCGGTGGTCGACTCGCCGGTCACCGACGGCCGCGATGCGCTCGTGATCGAGCAGACCACCTCCGCATCGGTGCGGGGGCGGCGGGTGACGAGAACCTCCCTCACCGGGTACGCCCTGATCAACGGGTACACCGTGAGCATGCAGGTGTCGGACTCGGTCGGCGGCCACCTCGAGCCGAGCACCTTCGACGACGCGTTCGCCGCGGCGATGGAGAAGGTCGAGAAGCAGACCGGGTAGGCGGGCGCGGTGAAAGCCCGAGGTCGGTGTCACCAGATCGCCCAGGACCAGCACCACGGAGCGGCCTCGACCGGCCCAGGGCTGCAGGATCCCTCTGCAGCAGCGACGGTTCTGCGGCGACGGGAACGCGAAAGTGCCGATCCAGGCCCTCGGCGTCGGACGTCACCATGGACTTCCGAACACGTTCCGAATACGATTGGCGTATGACCACCACACCATTCCGCACCACCACGCGTCGCTCCTCGGACCTGAGTAAGCACTCCGCCGAGGTGTTCGCTGAGGCGGAGGATCACCCGGTGACCGTGACTCGGCGCGACGGCGAGGATCTGGTGCTGATGTCCCGGCGTCACGTCGAGAGTCGAAACCGCATGCTGGAGTTTGCAGCACAGCTGATTGGCGTGGCAGTCGACGACAACGGACCCCTCGCCGACCGGATGGCGAACGCGTTCCCGTGGATGCTCGCGCTGTCGGTGAAAGATCGGGAGACCTGCGCGCAGGACCTCGTCGACGCCGCGCGTGCCTCATTCTTCACCGACCAGCCACATCGCGTGCTCGCAGAGTTGACGTCTTGGCGCGAGACGGCGACCTCGCTCGCCGCCGGCCTCGGCCAGGCTGATGTCGAATGGCTCGATGACGACGATGCTGCCGCGGTCGAGCGCCCGTAGTCGTGGGCAGGCAAGACGAGACTGTCCCTCGGCCAACGAAGAAGTCTGAGTACGCGATCAGATTCGCATCGGCTGGCGCCAAGAAGGGATGGAGGGACCTCGCGGCGACGATTCGCGGCCCACTTGCCGACACCTGGGATTTCCTCACCCGCACGCCGACTCGAGAGACTCCAACGGTGTTCCTGGAGCAGGTGCACACCAACCATCCGAACGAGACCAAATAGCTGTCGGCGCGACGTCGTGAGAGCGGCTTCACGATCGAGCAGATCGCCACGGACTTCGGTATCAGCGAAGCGACGTTGCAGAACTGGCTCCGCCAAGCCGACGCCGAGGAAGGCAACCGCCCTGGCCCGCCGGTGGTCGATGATCACGTGCAGCGCGTGTTCCGCGCTGACGCGCCGAACCGGGTGTGGCTGACGGCCTAAACCGAAATTGTCACCATTTCGTTACTCACGCCGCACCGATGTCGTCGGCCTGTCTGTGGCGCCACCGGAGAACGCGATCGTGTTGTGCACGCGACACTAGATGACGCCGAGCGCGTTCATCGCGTCGGCCACCTTGACGAAGCCGGCGACGTTCGCGCCGAGGATGTAGTTCCCCGGCTCGTCGTACTCATCGGCCGTGGTGAGGCAGTTGTGGTGCAGAGTCCGCATGATGCTGCTCAGCCGGTCCTCGGCGTACTGGAAGCTCCAGGAGTCACGCGAGGCGTTCTGCTGCATCTCCAGCGCACTCGTGGCCACGCCGCCGGCGTTGGCGGCCTTGCCGGGCGCGAAGCGGACGCCGGCCGACTGGAGCACCTTGATGGCCTCCGGGGTGGTCGGCATGTTGGCGCCCTCGGCGACGATCTGGCATCCGTTGCGGACCAGAGCGGTCGCGTCGTCCTCATCGAGCTCGTTCTGCGTCGCACACGGCAGGGCGATGTCGGCCGGGAAGTTCCACAGGCTGCCCTCGGTGACCAGCTTGGTGCCGTTGCCGCGGAGCTCGACGTACTCGCTGAGACGACCGCGGCGCACCTGCTTGACCTCCTTGAGCAGATCGAGGTCGATGCCCTTCTCGTCGACCACGTAACCGGTCGAGTCCGAGCAGGCGATCACGGTGCCGCCGAGTTCGTGGATCTTCTCGATCGCGTAGGTGGCGACATTGCCCGACCCGGAGACGAGAACCTTCTTGCCGTCGAACGACTCGCCCTTCGACTTGAGCATCTCGTCGACGAAGAACACCGCGCCGTAGCCGGTGGCCTCCGGCCGCACCTGGGAGCCGCCCCACGACAGGCCCTTGCCGGTGAGAACACCCGACTCGTAGCGGTTGGTGATCCGCTTGTACTGGCCGAACAGGTAGCCGATCTCGCGGCCGCCGACACCGATGTCGCCGGCCGGCACGTCGGTGTACTCACCGATGTGCCGGTACAGCTCGGTCATGAACGACTGGCAGAACCGCATGATCTCCAGATCGGAGCGACCCTTGGGGTCGAAGTCCGAGCCGCCCTTGCCGCCGCCGATCGGGAGGCCGGTGAGGGCGTTCTTGAAGATCTGCTCGAAGCCCAGGAACTTGACGATCGACAGGTTCACCGACGGGTGGAACCGCAGCCCGCCCTTGTAGGGGCCGAGAGCCGAGTTGAACTCGACGCGGAATCCGCGGTTGATCTGCACCTGGCCGTCGTCGTCGGTCCACGGCACCCGGAAGATGATCTGGCGCTCCGGCTCGCACATGCGGGTGAGCACGTCCTGGTACTCCGGATGCTTGGCCATCACGGGGCTGAGCGACTCGAAGACCTCCTGAACCGCTTGCTGGAACTCGGGCTCGCCGGGGTTGCGGTGGATCACCGTGTCGTAGCAGCCCTGCAGCGAGCTGTCCCATGCGGTCATGTGTCGTACTCCCAACTGGTGTGCGGGCGCGAGCGCAGCTCGGCGCACACCGAAAAACTGTGGTTCACGGGGGTGATTTCCTCGATCACTCTATCGACGCGGCCCTCCGCCGCTGAAACCGCCGTCCTACTTTGTGGGATTGCCCACGCCCCCGGCGGTACGTGACGCACCAGCGTACGGGGCATTTCGGTCGATCACGCCCGTCGCGCAGCGGGGGTGCTCGCGCGGCGGAGAGAAACCGCCGACGACGCCCACGCACGGTGTGGGCGTCGTCGGCTGCGAACGAGGGCGATCAGAGGCGGGTCGTCTTGCCGTACGAGTAGTACACGTAGACGCCGGTGTCGGTGGTGACCGAGATCTTGGCGAACGGGCGGACCGAGATCGGTCCGACGGCGTTCGAGACGTTCATCTCGACGCCCGACAGCACGATGTCCGCGGTGGGCTTCACCAGGGCGATCTTGGCCAGCGAGACCGTCGTGATCTTGCCTGCGGCGACCTCGAACTCCAGATCCGCGGAGGGGATGACGGTGGCCTCCGCGCCGAGCTCGCCGCCGACCTCGCCGATCGAGCCGCCGCCGCCGGTGCCGTCGATCGTCACGTCGGGCTTCAGTTTGGCGTTCACACCCGCGGTCAGCTTCAGATCGGGGGTGTGGGCGGTGACCTTCACGCCGCCGGGTGCCAGCGAGACGGGGTAGCCGACCTGGTAGCCGACCTCCAGCGTGGCGCGAACCTTCTTGCCCTCGATGCCCGTCAGCGCGGTGTGGACGTTCGACGACAGACGCGCCTCGCCGGACAGGGGCGAACCGTCGAGCGGCGGGATCTTCTTGGCGGAGAGCTGTGCGGTGCTCAGCTCGATCGTCACGCCCTCGCGGGTGTGGTGGGTGGCGGCCGCTGCGGTGCTCGGCACCAGCGCCACGGTGGTGAAGGCCGCGGCTGCGACCGCGAACAGAGTGGTCAAACGCTTCTTCATGGTGTCCCCGACTGGTTGATGATGGGAGGAGATGCGCCGATGATCGGCGACGTTTCCACGGTAGGGAGGCGATGTTTGCAGATTCAATAAATCCCCGTGAACATTGGCGACACTGCTGGTGAAAGGCCTGAAAAGGTTTTCCGGACCGGATAAACCAACCGCCGGACCGGTGCCGGGGAGGACGTGACCGCGGCCGATTCGGCGACTCCGGTAGCTTCATTGCCGTGACCCCTGCTCAGCCGGAGAGCGAGTTCGGTCCGGCGCTCGCGCGATTGTTCGTTCAAGCCGGTCGTCCCAAGCTGCGCACGGTCACCGAGCAGATGTCGCGGGCGGGGCTCGCGGAGTACACGCCCCAGCGGATCAGCGACTGGCGCAACGGCAGGCACGTCCCCAAGGACTATGAGACCGTCGCGCCGTTGATCATGTGGCTCACCCGGCGGGCGCTCGACAACGGCGCCGACGACCTCATCTCCCTCCCCGAGTGGCGGGAACTGTGGCAACGCCACCACGATCCGGCGTCGGCGGGACCGTCGCGAACCCTGGCGAGCCCCTTCCCCGGCCTCGCGTCGATGGGCGCCGACGACAGGGACCGATACTTCGGCCGAGGTGACACCATCGACACGTTGGTCGGGCTCCTCGACCGCGCCCGACAGTCGTCGGACAACCGCGTCGTCATCGTGACCGGCGTGTCCGGTGCCGGGAAGTCGTCACTGCTCGGCGCCGGTCTGGCCCGAGCCGCCGCCCCGTGGAACACGCCCCTGGCGCTGCGAGCCGCGGAGGTGGCGCAGAGCCCGACCGAAGATCCGGGTGCCGTGGTCGTCATCGACCAGTTCGAGGAGGTCTTCGCCCTCGACGCGGAGCAGCGGCGCGACGTGCTCGACGCCGTGGAACGGATGTCGACGGCGGGCACCGTGGTGGTGCTCGGCATCCGCGCCGACTTCTTCGGCGCCTGCGTGGAGATCCCGATGCTCGCCTCGGCGTGGCAGGACAGGTCGATGATCGTCGCCGAGATGACAGACGACCAGTTGCGCGAGGTCATCACCGAACCGGTGCGGTTGGCGGGCGGCCGGATCGACGCGGGTCTGGTGGACCTGATGATCGACGATCTGCACCAGACGGCCGGAGTGGGCGACCGTGCCGGGCGATTGCCGCTGTTGGCCCATGCGCTCCGGGTCACGTGGGCTCGCCGCACCGCCAACCGTCTCACCGTCGCGTCGTATCGGGCGGCGGGCGGAATCACCTCCGCGCTCGCCGACACGGCCGAGGAGACGTGGCGCGACCTGGACGTCGCCGACCACCCCGAGGCCCGGGCGGTGCTGCTGGCACTGGTCCAGTTCGGACCGCACCGCACGGTGATGCGCGGATCGGTGGCGCCCACGGAGATCGCCACGCGGTTCCCCGTCGCCGGCCGCCGCATCGTCGACGCCTTCGCCGATGCGCGCCTGCTGACGGTGAGCGGCACCCGCGTGATGTTCATCCACGACGCCGTCATGACGTCGTGGCCGCGGATGGCGGAGTGGATCGCCGAGGACGCCGATCTGCTGCAGTGGCGGCAGCAGCTCGAAGCCGACAGCACCGCGTGGGAGCAGGGCGGTCGCCGCGCCGACTACCTCTACAGCGGGACTCGGCTGGCCGCGGCGATGGAGAACCGTCGCGACCTGGGCGAGTACCGGCAGAGTCTGCTGCCCGCGGGCGCCGCGGACTTCCTCGACGCGGCCGAACGGCAGGCGCGGCTGCGTCGCCGACTCCGGATCGGCGCCGTCGCCCTGGTCGTCATCCTCGGTCTCGCGTCGGCGATCACGGCCGTCATCGCCACCCGCCAGTCCGCCGACCTCACCGAGCAGCGCAACCGCGCCGAATACTCGGCCCTGATGTCGAGCATCGACGGCCTCGTCCGGTCCGATCCGTCGCTCGCGGCACGGTTGTTGGCCGTCGCCGAGCATCACTATCCCGACGATCTCGGGGTCCGCAGCGGACTGCTCGCGGCGGCGACGACACCGCTGGCGCAACGGCTCGACGGACACTCCGCCGGCGTCTTCGACGTCACGTTCTCCGCCGACGGCCGGGTGATGGCGACGGGGGCCAACGACCGGACGGCCCGACTGTGGGTGCGGGCGTCCCGGCATCACGATCCGGAGTCGGGCGCGACGCCGCCGTTCCGTCCGGCGGCGGTCCTCGGCGGTTTCGCCGACTACGTGACCTCCGCGACGATCGATCCGTCGGGCACCACGCTGGCGGCGGCGAGCGGTGACGGCACCATCCGGGTGTGGAATGTGGCCGACGTCGACGCCCCGCGTCTCCTCGGCGTGCTCCGACCCGGTGCGGGGACGGTCTACCTCACCCGCTTCAGTCCGTCGGGTCGGCACCTGGTGACCAGTTCGGACAACGGGACGGCCGTCGTCTACTCCGTCGACGGCGTGCATCCGCCTCGACAGACCGCGGTGCTGCGCGGACACACCGGCGCTGTCCGCACGCTGGCGTACAGCGTCGACGGGACGATGCTCGCGACCGGCTCCGAGGATCAGACGGTCCGGTTGTGGCGGGATGCCGACACCGACACCCCGCGGCCGGCCGGTGAGCCGCTGCGCGGCTTCCCGAGCATCGCTCACGGTCTGGCGTTCCTGCCGGGCGACCGGACGCTGGCCGTCACCGGCGACAGCGGTGACGTGCAGATGTGGGATGTGTCCGATCCGGCGCGGGCGCAACGACTCGTCGGGGCGCTTCCGGGTGCCACCGGCCCGTCGTGGTCGCTGTCCGCGTCACCGTCGCAGCCCCTGCTTGCGCAGGCGTCGATGGACGGATCGGTGCACGTCTGGAACGTGACCGACCCGGGCGATCCGTTGCCCCTGTGGGATCTGGAGAAGTCGGCGGCGCCCGGCGCCGTCCGGATGCTGACCACCGAGTTCTCCCCGGACGGTCACACTCTGGCCGTCGGTCGCGGTGACGGCGGCGTCGACATCTGGCATTTCCCGGACACGGCGCTCATCGATCGCGGCGCCTCCGACACCGGGGTGGCCCTCAGCTCGCGCGGCGACCTCCTGTTGACCACGGGGACCGACGCCCGCCTCAAACTCTGGACCCGTGACGACGGGTCGTGGCGGTCGCGCGGCTCGGTGGGACTGGAGAAGCGCGCCAACACCCGTCCCCGCGTCGCGATCTCCGCGGACGGCAGGGTGGCGGTCACCGCCAACAACAACGGCGGCCTGCTGGAGGTGTGGGACGTCTCCGATCGTGACCGGCCGAGACGGGCGGGCGAGATCCGCGTCGACACCCGGTACACGTCGGCGCTCGCGTTCGCGCCGGGCACGTCGACCCTGGCCGCGGGTGTCGATGATCGAACCGTCGGACTGTGGGATCTGAGCGATCCGGCGGCGCCGGCTCGGATGGGGCCCGTCTTCTCCGGGCCCGGCGACCTCATCCGGAGCACCGCGTTCTCGCCGAACGGTCGGCGGCTGGTGGTGACGTCCGACGACGGGAAGGCGTACCTGTACCAGACCGCGGGGTCGGGACGACCGTCGTCTGTCGTCACGGCCGGTGACGCGGTGCGGTCGGCGCTCTTCGCTGACGACGGCGATCACCTGGTGGTGGCCGCGGGGGGACTGTCGGTGTGGGACGTCGAGACCGGCGGTGAACCGGAGAAGGTGGCGGACCTGCCGAATCAGCATGCGGAGGCGCTGGGCCGATCCGGGGATCGGTTGTACGTGGTCACCGGGACTCGCGAGGTCGCGGAGTTCGAGCTCGGGGACGACGGATCACTGATCGCGGGCCCCACCGTGTCGCCGCTGCTCGGCGGCTCCCGTTCGACGGCGTCGATGTGGGTGATCCCGACGAACACGGGGGCGAACGACGACTATCCGGTGACCGGTGACGGGTCGGGCGTCCTGTACCTGCAGCCGACCGATCGGGAGGCCGGACGGCGCTGGATCTGCGCGTCGACCGACGAACTCACCGACGATCAGCGTGACCGGTACCTGGGCAGCATGTCCGGCACGGATGGATGCTGAGAAGCCGAGGACGTCGGGGCGCGCCCGGTGATGGTCTCGGCCGTCAGGGACGCAGGCGGGGTTCGCGCCGCGGCGCCTTCTCGCTGACGAACAGCCGCAGCAGGTCGGCCTCGTTGGACACCAGAAACGCCGGACCCGGCACACCCCAGACGTCGCGCAGGGCGCGCTGGGCGGCCATCGCGGCGGCGTCGACCGACCGGCGGGGGAATTCGATGATGGACGTCTGGTCGCGCAGTCCTCGCCATCCGGCCGCTTCGAGCAGCCCGCGCCGCGCGATGCTCTCCGGTGGGAACGGGTACAGGTCGCGGTCTTCGACGGTCAGTCGCAGCCGGTGGTGGCCGGTGTGCGTGAAGGTGATGCTCGGCTGCGGCCCGAAGATCTCGGTCCACAGCGACAGCACGACCATCGGCCGGTCCGGGCGCATCTGATCGAGTCGATCACCGAGTTCACAGCGGAAGCGGAACCAGCTGCGGTCGACGGCGTCGTCGAATGCGGCCTCGGAGAAGGCGTCGGTTGTCTGGACCATCGGGACCTCCCTGCCTCGCTGGCCTCACGGTAACAGCGACCACCGACGATTCGGGGAGATCCGGATCGGGCCGGAATCCGTGCGGCGTCAGACCCTCGCCGGCTGGTCGGCCTCATGCCGGACCTCGGTCCGGTCGCGGCGCAGGGCCGCCGACCGGCGAGACACCGCGACGGCGATGGCGGCGATCGCCGCGATCGCACCGACGACGCCGATGGCGACGGCGGGCGCCCAGATGTCCGACGGCGAGGCCGAGTCGAAGGTGAGCAGGCCGGCGACCAGGCCCAGCGCCACCGCGACGACGAGGGCGAACGCGGCGACCAGGCCGAGTCCGATGCTCACCAGACCGGCGCGGCGGTCGAGGTCCTCGCCGATGAAGCCGGCGGGGCGCTCATCGGTGTAGTGCTGCGACCAGATGTGCACGTCGGCGGCGTGGCCGAGGTGCTCCCAGCCGTTCTCCTCCCGGAAGCGGAAGTAGTCGATCGGCGCGGGCATCGCGCGCCGCTCCACGGTGTAGCGGACCTGTGCCGGAGCCGATTCGGTGAAGCGCATGCGCACCGTGCTGGCCGGACCGAAGTCGGTCAGCACCCGGCCGTCGGCGGCCTGCTTCTCGAGCCACTGCTCGAGGGCGGCGGGGGACGGGTGGCGAAGCGGTGCGAACCACGTGGTCGAGCTCATGGGAAACCTCCGAACCGAGCTGCTTGCGGAACCTTTTGACTCCAGTGTTCCCGCGCGGTCGGGCGCCCGGCAAGGATTATGAGACTGAACTCACCAAATGTCTCTCGACGCAGGTGAGTGACATCACGTCAGTGACGGCCGCCGGGCCGCTACGACGTCTCCGTCGGCGATTCGACCGGGGACTCGGGAGTGCTCTCGACCGGCTCGCTCGACTCGGGCTCGGTCGGGGGACTCGTCTCGGGGGTGCTCTCCGGGACGGTGCGGGTGCGCCACGTCGCGGCCGTCACGGCGATCGCGGTCCCGCCGATCGGGGTCAGGCTCCAGACTCCGTCCGCGGTGTCGGACTCCACCGCCGACGTCCCCAGGTCGGCGACGGCGACCTCGCGGTCCACCTCGTCCGAACAGGTCAACGCCACGGTCGCCGAGTCATCGGCATCGGGGACGGTGCAGGTCACGGTCGTGTCATCGATCCGGAACTCGAGGGTGTCGATGATGTCACCGGTCCCGGTGAACTCGGTCCGCGCGGGGGCGGGCGGCTCGGAGGACGACGGGCTCGACGGGGCGGACGGGTCACCGGGGACGTCGGGCCGATCGGTCGGGGAGACGTCCGGACGGTCCGTGCCGGAGGGGTCGGCCGGAGCCTCGGGATCGTCACCCAGATCGGCCCGGGCCGGCGTGCGGTTGGCCAGCATCGGATCGGGCAGGGTGAGTCCTTCGGGCGGCGGCGGAAGAACCAGCCCGCTCGCGAGCGCCTCGCGGAGCGCACCGGAGGCCAGGTCGACCACCTGGATCGGGGCCGGCGGTGCGGGGTCGGTCGGCGCCGGCCGGTTCACGACCGTGACGGTGCTTCCGACGGTGGTGACGTGGACGCCGCCCGTCGCGACGCGCGTCGTTCGAGGCGCAGCGAAACCGTTCCACGGCGTGCCGACGATGCGGTAGCCGCCGGCCGGAGCCGACGACGGCGGTAGGAGCGGGTTTCCGCACGAGCAGACCACGCGGGGAACGCCGGCGGCGTCGACGAAGACGGGTGTCCCGGTCTGCAGGACGCTCTGCAGCGGGTAGGCGGTGCCGCTGCGGTAGGTGTGGTTGGTGACCCAGGTGTCCCGGGTGAGGACCACCGGGTACAGGGTGTTGAGATACCACGGGATGTCGATGCGGCGAATGCCGAAGACACTCGCCCAGGCGTCGCCCGCACCGGGGTCCCGCTCGAGGTAGTCGCGCAGGGCGCCCGCGTTGCAGGACGCCGTCGCTCCGGCCGCGTAGAGACCCGGCAGGGAGCCGTTCACCATGCGGGCGCCTTCGAATGCGGCCGACTGACCGCCGGCGGCCGGTGTGCTCTCGACGGCCAGCGCCACCGACGGGGTGAACGGGTCGGGTCCCACCTCGGCCGCCGACCGAAGCGTCAGCGACGGCAGCAGCTGCTCACCGGTCTTCTTCGAGTACAGCGCCACGGCGCCGAGCCCCACGATCACAGCGAGGATCGCGATGATCGCGGCCAACAGCCACGTGATCCGGCGCCGGTTGCGGCGAACGGTCATCGCGGCGGCCCCATGGGGATTCGAACCGTGGGGATTCGAACCGAACGGGGACGGGCCGGGCATCATGGGACCGGTCGGCGGCTGAAAGGACATCGTCTCTCCTCGTCATGCCGGGGCGCGGCACCATGCGGACACCCGCGTGGATGGATCTCGGCTGATGGACTCATCTCGAGAATCGTGTGCGACCACGTGAGATGTCACATCCCAGAGCGTTATTCACCCGACCGGAGGACGACGCCGACGGCGCGTGTCACCAGCGCGGGGGACGCGCGGCGGCCGCTGTGACGCGGCGACGTCGCGCTGGGCCGCCGGGTCCTGCGGCGGTGCGCCGGGCTCCGTCGATAAGCTGCGGGGGTGAGCGACCAGACCAGTGCCCGAGGACGCCTGATGGCGGCGGAGATCGCCGACCAGCCCCGAGCGTGGCGCGCGCTCCTGGCCGAGCGGAGCTCCGTCGCGGAGGTCGGGGCGGCCGTCGCCGCGCGACGTCCCCGTTTCGTCCAGTTCGTCGCGCGGGGGACCAGCGGCCATGCCGCCCTGTACGCGAAGTACCTCGTCGAGATCCGATTGGGCCTGCCGTGCGGCCTGGCGTCGCCGTCGACGGTCACGGTGTATGACGGCGTCCCGTCCGGGACCGATGTGCTGTGCATCGGCGTCTCGCAGTCGGGCGGGTCGCCGGATCTGGTGGCCACGCTCGACGCCGCTCGTCGGGCCGGCGCCCTGACGGTCGCCGTGACCAATGACCCGACCTCGCCCCTGGCCGCGGCGGCGGAGTTCCAGGTGGACGTGCATGCCGGCCCGGAACGGTCGGTGGCGGCCACCAAGACGTACACGGCCGAGATGCTCGCCCTCTACCTGCTGGTCGCCGCGTGGGAGGGGACGGACTCCGCGGCGGCCGACGTGCTGCCCGACCTCGGGGACCGAGTCCTCGGCGACAGTGCGCCGGGGGAGTTGGCGCAGCGGTATCGATTCGCGCAGCGGCTCATCGCGACGGGTCGCGGGTACTCCTATGCCACGGCTCGGGAGGCCGCGCTCAAGTTGATGGAGACGTCATACGTCACCGCGCAGGGGTTCTCGGCGGCCGATTTGATGCACGGTCCGCTCGCGACCATCGACGCCCAGGTCCCGGTGTTGGCGGTGCTGCCCGCCGGCCGCGGGGGTGAGGTGATGGCTCCGGTGCTGCGCAGTCTGGCCGAGCGTGGTGCCGACGTCGTCGGGGTCGGCGACCCCGAGCGGCTCACCGGGCTGGCCGGTGGCGTCGCGCTGCCGGAGGGCGCGTCCGAGGAGCTCTCGCCGCTGTTGGAGATCGTTCCGCTGCAGCGTCTGGCGCTGCAGCTCGCACTCGATCGCGGTGAGGATCCCGACACGCCGCGCGGTTTGCGGAAGGTCACCGAGACTCTCTGAGCGGGCGTTCGACATCCGGTGACGACGGGTCGTCGAACCGGTGGCGGACCGGCTCTCGCGCGCCCGCCTGCGCGACACGCGCGGGGCATCACTGCTGCTGGGAGTCGCTTCCGAGTGTTTGCGCACAGTAGGGTCACACATGGAACAGGTCGGACACACCGGCCGAAGCCACGATTTTGGGAGGATCACCAGTCATGAGTGGCAAGAAGACCCTGATCAAGCGCCTCGAGGGTGAGGTTCGTCGCCTGTCGTCCGAGATCGTCTCGCTGCGCGACATGATGCTGGACCGCTCGCCGTTGGCGAAGAAGGACTCGGAGTCGTCGGCCAAGCCTGCCGCTGCTGCCAAGCCTGCTGCCGCCAAGCCCGCTGCCGCGAAGCCTGCTGCTGCCAAGCCCGCCGCCGCGAAGCCCGCTGCCGCGAAGCCCGCTGCCGCGAAGCCCGCTGCCGCGAAGCCCGCCGCTGCGAAGAAGGCTCCGGCCGCCAAGCCCGCTGCCGCGAAGAAGGCTCCGGCCGCGAAGCCGGCCCCCGCGAAGAAGGCTCCGGCCGCGAAGCCGGCCCCCGCGAAGAAGGCCCCCGCGTCGGGTCTGTCGTCGAAGACCGTCGCCGAGCTGCGTGCTCAGGCGAAGGCCGCCGGCGTCAGCGGCTACTCGTCGATGAAGAAGGCCGAACTCATCGCAGCTCTGAGCTGACAGGACCGTCTCGAGTCGGCAGAACAGTCCGGGCCGACAGATCCTAGGAGGAGACAGCGGTGGCCACCGTCGTCAAGGGAGTCGTCTCCCGAGCCAAGAACGCGCCGACCGAACTGGTCGACGTCACGATCCCCGACCCGGGCCCCAACGATGTGCTGGTGGCGATCAGCGCGTGCGGAGTCTGCCACACCGACCTCGCCTACGCGACCGGCGGGATCAACGACGAGTACCCGTTCCTGCTCGGGCACGAAGCGGCCGGCACCGTCGAGGCCGTCGGCTCGGATGTGACGCACGTCGCGGTCGGCGACTTCGTGGTGCTGAACTGGCGTGCGGTGTGCGGGGAGTGCCGAGCGTGCACACGCGGCCGTCCCTGGTACTGCTTCGACACGTTCAACGCCAGCAGGCCGATGACCCTCGCGGACGGGACCGAACTCACCCCCGCGCTCGGCATCGGGGCGTTCGCCGAGAAGACCCTCGTCCACGAGGGTCAGTGCACCGGGGTCGACTCCGCAGCCGACCCGGCGGTCGCCTGCCTCCTCGGCTGTGGCGTGATGGCCGGTCTGGGCGCCGCGATCAACACCGGTGGAGTCCAGCGCGGCGACTCGGTCGCCGTGATCGGCTGCGGCGGCGTCGGTGACGCCGCGATCGCCGGGGCGCGGCTCGCCGGAGCGACCACTGTCATCGCCGTCGACCGCGACGCCGGGAAGCTCGCGTGGGCCACCGACCTCGGTGCCACCCACACCATCGACGGATCGGCCGTGACCGACGTCGCGGAGGCCGTCAAGGACCTCACCGGAGGCTTCGGCGCCGACGTCGTGATCGACGCCGTCGGCACCCCCGAGACGTACCAGACGGCGTTCTACGCCCGCGACCTCGCGGGCACGGTGGTGCTCGTGGGCGTACCGACGCCGGAGATGACCCTCGAGATGCCGCTCGTCGACTTCTTCAGCCACGGCGGCGCGCTGAAGTCCTCGTGGTACGGCGACTGCCTGCCCGAACGGGACTTCCCCATGCTCATCGACCTGTTCCTGCAGGGACGGCTCCCCCTGGACGAGTTCGTCACCGAACGCATCGGCATCGATGGCGTCGAGGAGGCGTTCCGCGCCATGGAAGCCGGCCGCGTGCTGCGATCGGTGGTGGAGCTGTGAACCTCAGCATCACCCGGGTCATCACGTCCGGAACCTTCTCCCTCGACGGCGGCACCTGGGATGTCGACAACAACGTCTGGGTGGTCGGCGACGAGTCGGAGGCCGTCATCATCGACGCGGCGCACGACGCCGCGCCGATCCTGGAGGCCGTCGGCGACCGTCGAGTGGTCGCCATCGTCCTGACCCACGCGCACAACGATCACATCGGCGTCGCCCCCGAACTCGCCGAGGCGACGGACGCCCCCATCCTCCTGCACCCGGCCGACGAGATGCTCTGGGAGCAGACCCATCCGGGCGTACCCCACGGCGAACTCACCGACGGGCAGCAGATCCGCGTCGGCGGCGACACCCTCGAGGTCATCAACACCCCGGGGCATTCGCCCGGCTCCTGCGTCATCTGGGCACCGTCGGCGAAGGTCCTGTTCAGCGGCGACACCCTGTTCCAGGGCGGTCCCGGCGCGACGGGCCGCTCGTTCTCGAGTTTCGACGACATCATCGCCTCGATCCGCGACCGCATTCTGGTGCTCGACCCCGAGACCCGCGTGTGCACGGGTCACGGCGACGAGACCACGATCGGCGCGGAGGCCGGCGACCTGGACGAGTGGATCCGTCGGGGCCACTGATGATCTCGTCGCGCGCGTTGAGATCGCTGGTGACGACCCCGTTGTCGATGGCGCGGCACGCACTCGAAGGCGGACCCGAGGGGCTGGAGGCCCGCGATCCGGAGTTCATCCGGGAGATGCTCCCGCGGTTCTGGCTGGCGGCGCGACTGTACTTCCGCGCCGAAGTCAGCGGATTCGAGAACGTGCCCGACGAGCCCGTGCTGTTCGTCGGCAACCACAGTGGCGGCGCCAACGTGCCCGACACCTTCGTGTTCATGCTCGCCTACCACACCTATTTCACGGTGGAGGGGCGGCCGCTGGCGGGGCTGGCGCACCAGCTGGTGATGAAGGTGCCCGTCGTCGGCGACTTCGCCCGACGCTTCGGGATGATCCAGGCCGACGTGGAGGGCGCCGGTCGGCTGCTCGCGCAGGGCGCCAACGTCCTGGTGTACCCGGGCGGCGACGTCGAGGCTCTGCGCCCGTGGAGCGACCGCAACCGCATCGTCTTCGACGGCCGCAAGGGCTTCTTGAAGCTCGCATACGAGAACGGCGTGAAGATCGTTCCCGTGGTCGCCACCGGCGGCCAGGAGACCTTCGTCGTCCTCAACGACGGCCGCGACACCGCGCGGCGCCTGGGGATCGACAAGCTCCTGCGGGTCAAGACGCTGCCGATCAGCATGAGCATCCCGTGGGGCTTCCTGCCCGCCGATCTCCCGCATGTGCCGCTGCCGGCCAAGATCCGGATCGAGGTCCTTCCGCCGATCGACCTCCGCGAGCGGTTCGGTACCGATCCCGACGGTACGGATCCCGACGGTGCCGTGCCGGACTGGGATGAAGCCTACGACTACGTGACCTCCGTGATGCAGGTCGCGCTGTCGAAACTCGCCGCCAAGACCGTGGTCCCGGTGATCGGCTGATGGCGGCGACGACCCGTTCGATCACGGTGCGACGGCCGGTGCGGGACGCCGCGCGGGTCGTCACCGATCCGGCCGCGGTCATGGCGGCGGTGAGCACGCTGGGTCGCGCGGCGCGGACCGACGACGCCGCGGACGGCGCGCAGCAGTGGTCGGTGTTCATCGTGCTCGGGACCATGTACATGGGCGGCACCGTGCGGATCGACCACGCGTCCGACGGCGTCCTGGCCTGGCATGCGGTGAGCGGGTTCCGCCACTCCGCCCGGTTCGAGGCCGTACCCGACGGTGACGGCTCGACGGTCTCGGTGACGTTCGACTTCCTGATCGGCGGCGCGATCACCGGGCGACTCACCGCTCGGCTCGTCCAGGGGTACGTCGCCCGGAGCGCGGAAGCCGTGCTGGAGCAGCTGCGGCATTCGATCGAGTTCCCGGACTGAGCGCCGCGAGCCTACGCTCGACCCATGGGGAACACATCGGAGCCGGGGGTCGGACGACGGGCACTGTGGTCGGTCGCGGCCCTGATCGTCTTGACGGTCCGACTGCTGGCGACCATCGCGACCACGGTCTTCGTCCTCGCGTGGATCCTCGCCGCCGTCCGTTCCGACCTGCTCAACGGGTGGCTCTGGTGGGCGGCCGGATCGGCGATCGCCCTGGTGGTCAGCTGGTATCTCTACAGCTACCTGCGTGTCCGCTATCCGAGTACGAGCGAGCGGTGGGAACCGTGAGCCGAGCCCGTCAGAAGGAGACCTCCGGGGGTGTCTCGCGGCCGGCCGGCGCCTGGTAGAACTCACGTGCCTTGACCCCGGACATCCCCGTGAACAGCATCCACGGGATGGTCTGCACCGCCTGATTGAGCTGCGAGACGGCGTCGTTGTAGTACTGGCGGGCGAACGAGAGCTTGTTCTCGGTGTCGGACAGTTCGTTCTGCAGCGCCATGAAGTTGGGGGCGGCCTGCAGTTGCGGGTAGTTCTCCGCGACGGCGAACAGACGGCCGAGGGCCCCGGAGAGCTGCGCTTCGGCGGCGGCCTTGCCCGCCACCGATCCGCCCTGCGCCGCCTGCTGGACGCTGGCCCGGGCGGCGGTCACGGCCTCGAGCACGCCGGCCTCGTGGGAGGCGTATCCCTTGACGGTGTTCACCAGATTCGGGATGAGGTCGGCGCGTCGGGTCAGCTGGACGTCGATGCCGCCGAGCGCCTCCTGTGCTGCGATGTCCGCCTTGCGGAGCTTGTTGAAGCCGATCATGACGAATCCTGCGGCGAGGACCAGCAGGACGATCAGGACGACGATGACGATCACGGTGGTCACGGTCGGAATCTCATTTCTGTCGATGGAACGCGATGGGTCGGGTGTTCGGGATGTCGCGGGTCGGTCACCACGAGCCGCCTCCGCCGCCGCCTCCGCCGCCGCCCCCGAAGCCGCCGCCGAAGCCCCCGCCGCCACTGCTCGACGATTGCGAGGCGCTGTAGGCCGAGATCGCCGACGAGACGCTCGAGGAGAAGCTGTCGAATCCGGAGCCGGAGCCGAACGCCCCGTACGAGGCGACCGACAGGTAGTACGCCGGACCGAACCAGTCGGGCTCGGGCGGCTCGTGACCGGTCACGTACCGGTACTTGGCCGCCCACGCGTCGGCGCAGTCGAACGCCATCGCATAGGGGATGTAGCTCGTGTACAGCTCCGTGCGGGCCGAGAAGTCGAGGCGGTCGCGGTTCGACGGCGTCGACAGCAGCCGTTCGAAGCCGCCGGCACGGGACCAGACCTCGCGGCCGAGTCGAGTCCGCCGGGTCCCGACGCCGCGGGCGAAGAGGCCGGCCCCGCCGACGGCGAACGCCGCGAACGGAAGCGCGAGTGCGGTACCGGGGAGGACCGAGGTGATCATCCCGATCGCCGCCAGCGCGATGCTGCCGACGACGGCGGCGCGACTGAAGAGCTCCGTGCCGCTGCGCATCAGGGTGCCGCTGGCCAGACCCCACTGGCGGGTGACGGCCGACAGCTCGGTGCTCGCGGTCGACAGGCGCTTGCCCGCTGCGGCGGACCGGTCGGCGCGGAACACGGCGCCCGACTGCGCCAGCCCCAGGGCGGCGACCACGGCCCGCTGCGCGGGGTCGAGCGCACCGAAGTCCTCCCCGGTGAGCTGTGAGGTCACCGTCCAGGTGCCGTCCTCGTCGCGGTCGAGGACGACGTGCTTGCGGTCGGCGAGGTGGAAGATCGTCGACAGCAGCGCCTTGTCCGGCAATGCCTCGTACTCGACGTAATAGGTCTGGACCGGCCCCAGCGGGCGGCCCGGATTCTGCGGGTCGGCGGGCGGCTCGTACATCACCGGCAGCAGCGGCGAACGCTCGCGGCTCCGCCACATCAGGACGAATCCGGCGGCGAACGTCGCGATCGAGGCGACCAGGACGATGACCAGGGGGGTCACCGATCGGCCGAAGACCCGGTCGAAGGCCACCGACCACGGCACGGTGCTGCGTTCCGGGGCGGCGAACGGGAGATCGGCACGGACGGCGACGCCCTTGCCGGGGGAGAGCGCACCGGTGGTGACCACCCGCGTCAGCGGATCGGGCTCGGACACCCGGCACGGACCGGCGTCGTTGGTGGTGCACCGGAACTCGGTGGGCGCCTCCGGGAAGTGGATGGTGCTGGTCGATTCGCGGATCGGCATCGTCCAGCCGTTCGGGACCACGCGCCACACGAAGCGGGAGGGGTCGGCCGCGATGGCCCCGTCGATCGTGTACGAGATCGTGTACTCGTGCTCGCCTGGCATCACGTACCGGTCGGCGTCGCCGATGCGGGCGACCTCGACCCGTCCGCCGTCTTCGGTGCTCATCTCGACGGGGACCGTCGCGCCGTCCATCGTCACGGAGATGTCGCGGGGGCGGTACCGCACCCCCCGGTTCTCGCCGGTGGCTCCGGTGGCGCCGTCGGTGACGTCCCAGAATCGGAAGATCCCGTGCCGACCTCCGGGAAAGGACGTCGTCAACGTCTCCGTAGCGCGGAGCGTCCCCTCGGTGTCGAGGCGGTAGTCGGCGCGGTACGAGGTGACGGTCACCGGGTCGACGGTGTCGCTGCTCGACGACTGGCTGCCGCCGACGAGGGGCCAGAACACTCCGACGAGCGTCGCGAGCGCGGCGATCACCGTCAGGAAGATCCGCTGCATGTCTCGATCCTAGTGGCGTTCGGTGCCGTCGTCGGGTGGACTCCCCGGACCGGGTCGAGCACCGGAACGACACGCGGCGCGGCGACGAGCACGTGTCGTGCCCGTCACCGCGTCGCGGATCCGGTGTCTCGCGCTGTAGCGTTCTCGCGCTGCAGCACCTCGTGCGTCCCGCTGCGCGGGTGGCCGTCTAGCCGCCGGCGCGGACGCGCTTCTCGATGGCGGCGCCGAGATCGCCGTCGATGTTCTTCCAGTACTGGAAGGCCCGCTCGAGGACCGGTTCGCTGACGCCGCCGAGCAGATGTCCGGAGACGTTGCCGACGAGCCGTTCGCGCTCGGCGTCGTCCATGACGTCGCGGACCAGCGTTCCGGCCTGCGTGACGTCGTCGTCCTCGGGATGCTCCACGTAGGCGGTGCGCACGAGGTCGCCGTCGGCGGCCCACTGCGGCTCGGCCTGACCGGGGTAGGTCGCGGCCGGACCGCCCTTGGAGTTGGGCGCGTACACCGGATCGCTCACCGGGTCGATCCGCATCGCGCCGTCCTTCGAGTAGCTGCGCACCTCGTTGTGGGGACGGTTGACCGGGATCTGCTTGTAATTCGCTCCCAGTCGGGCGCGGTGCGCATCGGAGTACGCGAACACCCGGCCGAGCAGCATGCGGTCGGGGCTGAACCCGATGCCGGGGACGGTGTTGCTCGGCTCGAAGGCCGCCTGCTCGATCTGAGCGTGATTGTCGGTCGGGTTGGTGTGCAGCGTCATGCGGCCGACCTCGTGCAGCGGGTAGTCGGCGTGCGGCCACACCTTGGTGAGGTCGAACGGGTTGAAGCGGTATCCGGGCGCATCGTCGTAGGGCATCAGCTGCACCTTGAGCGTCCAGCTCGGATGGTCTCCGCGTGCGATCGACTCGAACAGGTCGCGCGTGTGGAAGTCGCCGTCGCGGCCCGCCAAGTCGTCGGCCTCCTGCTGGGTGAGGCATTCGACGCCCTGATCGGAGATGAAGTGGTACTTCACCCAGTGCTTCTCGCCGGCGGCGTTCACCCACAGGTAGGTGTGCGAGCCGTAGCCGTTCATGTGGCGCCACGTCCGGGGGATGCCGCGGTCACCCATCAGCCACGTCACCTGATGCGATGTCTCGGGGGAGAGCGTCCAGAAGTCCCACTGCATGTCGTTGTCACGCAGATTGTTGTCGGCGCGCCGCTTCTGCGAGCGGATGAAATGCTGGAACTTCATCGGATCCTTGATGAAGAACACCGGGGTGTTGTTGCCGACCAGGTCGTACACGCCCTCGTCGGTGTAGAACTTCAGTGCGAAACCGCGCGGGTCTCGCCAGGTGTCGGGGCTGCCGCGTTCGCCGGCGACCGTCGAGAAGCGGGCGACCATCTCGGTCTTCACGCCCGGCTGGAACAGCGAGGCGCACGTGTACGCCGAGACGTCGGCCGTGGTCTCGAAGGTGCCGAAGGCTCCGCTGCCCTTGGCGTGCGGCTGACGTTCGGCGATGCGTTCGCGGTTGAACTGCGCCATCTGCTCGATCAGGTAGTGATCGTGCAGAACGATGGGACCGCCGGCGCCGACGGTGAGAGAGTTCTCGTCGCTTCCGGCGGGTGCGCCGGAGTCGGTGGTGGTGTAACGGGTCTCTTCGGACATGTCGCCCTCCCGAGCCATGTGATTGTGAGCTGTCAAGCCGCGGGGCCGTTCCCCGGGGCCCACGCCCGAGCTTAGCGGCGGATCCGCGGGTGTGCCCGCACTCGCGGATGTCGATCGGCGAGGCGCTGGGTCAGGAGGGGATCGTCGCGTGGTCGGCGATGAAGGCGGCCGCTTCGCGGACCGCGTCGTGGGACTCCCTGGTGAAGTAGGGGAACATCTGGAAGACGTGCCCCTGGCCGGGCCAGACCTGCAGTGTCGACGTGCCGCCGGCGTCGAGGAGTCGCCGGTGCAGCGTGCGTGAGTCGTCCGCCATGATCTCGCGCCCGCCGACCTGGATGAGAGTCGGCGGCGGGGTGAGGTCCGGCGGCAGGGTGATCCGCATGCGCGGATCGAGCGGATCGGCGCCCGCCGTGTACAGCCCGAGGAACCTCTGCGCGCCGCGAACATCGATGATCGGGTCGCGGACCCCGAGCTTCTCGAGATTCCGGGCCAGGCCGAAGGTCGGGTCGTAGAGCGGTGAGAAGAGAGCCATGGCGCGGGGCTGCTCCACGCCGTCGCGATGGTTCGCGGCCAGGAGGTCGAGCGCCAGGTGGCCGCCTGCCGAGTCGCCGGCGACGATGATCTGGGATGCGGAGAAACCGCGGTCGAGCAGCCAGCGGTAGCCGCGCACGGTGTCGTCGCCCGCCGCGGGCCATCGATGCTCGGGCCCGAGCCGATAGTCGAGGACGAATGCGCCGATCCCGGTCCGGCGGATGAGCCGGGAGACCAGGCCGCGGTGGGTGCGCGGTGAGCAGATGACGTAACCGCTGCCGTGGAGGTAGTAGACGATCGACGCCCCCGATCGGGGGTCGGGGACGCCGGAGACCAGTGGATCGCGCTGGTGAATCCATTCACCGCGGACCTGGCCCGAGGGCGTCGACTCGACGACCTGCGTGGTGATTGTTCCACGTGGAACAGGACTCAGCAGCGACAGCGACGCGTTGAGGCCCGGACGTGCGGCGGTGAGCAGGTGAGGGCGCGAGATCGCACCCGTCCCCAGTGCGGACATGAGGGGGCGCGAGGCGAAGGTCGCGCTCGAGAACGCGCGCGAGCGCAGTGAGGTGCGGGCCGACTCGGACCGCGAGATCGTAGGCACGATGAGACCGTATCGCGTTTTTGCCTCACTCGGGGTGATGTGGGAAGATGTTCGCACTGTTCTCTGCGTTCACGCCCCGACGGCCGCGAGCATCCGGCGACGTGGACGCGAGCGGGCCAGCAATGACGCTGAATCCCCGACAGCGGTTCGCGACGGTCACCCCGTCGCCGCGCGGATCGGGTCTCTCTCCAGTACGTGACAGTGCGCAGCGTGGCGTACGGAGTAGGCAGTTTCATGAAGCAGATGCCGGGGCCCGTCGGGCTCTACCACCCAGCCAACGAGCACGACGCCTGCGGCGTCGCCTTCGTCGTCGACATGCACGGTCGTCGCAGTCGCGACGTGGTCGACAAGGCGATCACCGCGCTGGCGAACCTCGAGCACCGCGGTGCGGCGGGCGCCGAACCCAACACGGGTGACGGCGCGGGCATCCTGATCCAGGTCCCGGACCGACTGTTCCGGGAGACCGTCGACTTCCCGCTCCCCGACCCCGGCCAGTACGCGACCGGGATCGCCTTCCTGCCCCAGAGCGCCATCGAGGCCCGCGAGGCGATCGCCGCGATCGAGGCGATCGCCGCCGACGAGGGCCTCACGACGCTGGGGTGGCGCGAGGTGCCGGTGGACGACTCGTCGCTCGGTGCCCTGGCCCGGGACGCCATGCCGAGCTTCGGCCAGATCTTCCTCGCGGGCGATCCGTCCGGAGCGTCTGCGGGCATCGCGGGAATGGACCTCGAGCGACGGGTCTTCGTGGTGCGCAAGCGGATCCAGTACGAACTGGGTGAGGCGGGTGCGGACGGGGGCCGCCGCGGCGAGGCGCCCGGTCGCAGCGGCGTCTACTTCCCGAGCCTCTCGAGTCAGACCTTCGTCTACAAGGGGATGCTGACGACGCCGCAGTTGCGCGACTTCTACCTCGACCTGGCCGATCACCGTGTCGAGAGCGCCCTGGGCATGGTGCACAGCCGATTCTCCACCAACACCTTCCCGTCCTGGCCGCTGGCGCATCCGTTCCGCCGGGTGGCCCACAACGGCGAGATCAACACCGTCACCGGCAACGAGAACTGGATGCGAGCACGCGAGTCGCTGATCCGCGGTGCCGGAACAGGCGGCTTCGAGGCAGGCGATCTGGCCAAGATCTTTCCCGTCTGCACCCCGGGCGCATCCGACACGGCGCGGTTCGACGAGGTCCTCGAGTTCCTCCACCTCTCCGGGCGCAGCCTGCCGCACGCCGTCCTCATGATGGTGCCCGAGGCGTGGGAACGCCACGAGGGCATGAAGGCCGCACACCGGGCGTTCTACGAGTACCACTCGGCGCTGATGGAGGCGTGGGACGGCCCGGCGAGCGTGTGCTTCTCCGACGGCACCGTCGTCGGTGCCGTCCTCGACCGCAACGGCCTGCGCCCCTCACGCATCTGGGTCACCGCCGACGGGCTGGTGATCCTCGGCTCGGAGGTCGGGGTTCTCGACATCGACCCCGCCGACGTCGTGGCCCGCGGTCGGCTGCAGCCGGGACGCATGTTCCTCGTCGACACCGCTGCGGGACGCATCGTCTCCGACGAGGAGATCAAGGACCGCTTGGCCGCCGAGCACCCGTACGGCCGGTGGCTCGCCGCCGAACAGGTCGCGTTGGCCGACCTGCCGGCGCCGCCGCGTCGGTGGATGCCGCACGACCGGGTGCGGTTGCGTCAGCAGGTGTTCGGGTACACGGCCGAGGACGTCCGGATGCTGATCGCGCCGATGGCCACGTCGGGCGCCGAGGCCCTGGGATCGATGGGGACCGACACGCCCGTCGCCGTCCTCTCGTCACGCCCGCGGATGCTCTTCGACTACTTCCAGCAGATGTTCGCGCAGGTGACCAACCCGCCGCTGGACGCCATCCGCGAGGAGATCGTGACCAGCCTCCGCGTCCGCATCGGCGGCGAGCGCGACCTGGTGCATCCGACGCCCTCCTCGGCCCACCAGATCGTCCTGGCGCAGCCCATCATCGACAACGTCGACCTGTCGCGTCTCATCGAGATCGACGAGGCGACCGGGTTCCCGTCGGTGCACATTCACGGCCTGTACCCGGTGGCGCAGGGCGGAGAGGGGCTGCGCCGCGCGCTCGACGGCATCCGCGCACGGGTGTCGGCGGCCATCGACGACGGCGCACGCATCATCGTGCTGTCCGACCGGGAGTCGGACGACACCCTCGCACCGATCCCGTCGCTCCTGCTCACGTCGGCGGTCCACCACCATCTGGTCCGTGAGCGGACCCGGACGCGCGCCGACATCGTCGTCGAGACCGGTGACGCCCGCGAGGTCCACCACATGGCGGCCCTCATCGGCTTCGGCGCGTCCGCGATCAACCCGTACATGGCCTTCGAGACGATCGAGGACCTGCTCGCGTCGGGCTCCCTGGAGTCGCCCGACCTCGGGGTCGACGAGGCGTGCGCCAACTACCTGCGGGCCGCGAGCAAGGGTGTGCTCAAGGTGATGAGCAAGATGGGGATCTCGACGGTGTCCTCGTACGTCGGCGCGCAGCTGTTCCAGGTGATCGGCCTCGGTCAGGACCTCGTCGACGAATACTTCACCGGCCTGACGAGCACCCTCGACGGCATCGGTCTCGACGAGATCGCCGACGATGTGGCGCGCCGCCACGCGACGGCTTTCAGCCGCCGTCCCAGCGAGCGCGCGCACCGCGAACTCGACGTCGGCGGCGAGTACCAGTGGCGCCGCGAGGGCGAGTACCACCTGTTCAATCCCGACACCGTGTTCAAACTGCAGCACTCCACCCGCACCGGTCAGTACTCGGTGTTCAAGGAGTACACCCGGATGGTCGACGATCAGGCCGAGCGGCTGGGGACGCTGCGCGGACTGTTCGACTTCAACTTCGGCGACCGCGACCCCATCCCGCTCGACAAGGTGGAGCCCGCCGCCGAGATCGTCAAACGCTTCTCCACCGGCGCGATGAGCTTCGGCTCCATCTCCGCCGAAGCGCACGAGACCCTCGCCGTGGCGATGAACCGGCTCGGCGGCCGATCGAACTCGGGCGAGGGCGGCGAGGACCCGCGCCGGTTCGCGCACGACGAGAACGGGGACTGGCGGCGCAGCGCCATCAAACAGGTGGCGTCGGGGCGCTTCGGCGTCACCAGCCACTACCTGACGAACTGCACCGACATCCAGATCAAGATGGCGCAGGGCGCCAAACCGGGCGAGGGCGGACAGCTTCCTCCGCACAAGGTGTACCCGTGGATCGCGCAGGTGCGCGGGTCGACGCCCGGAGTCGGCCTGATCTCGCCGCCGCCGCATCACGACATCTACTCGATCGAGGATCTGGCGCAGCTCATCTACGACCTGAAGAACGCCAACCCCGCCGCGCGGATCCACGTGAAGCTCGTCTCCGAACTCGGGGTGGGGACCGTGGCGGCCGGGGTGTCGAAGGCGCACGCCGACGTGGTGCTGATCTCCGGACACGACGGCGGCACCGGCGCCAGCCCGTTGACCTCGCTCAAACACGCGGGGGCGCCGTGGGAACTCGGTCTGGCCGAGACTCAACAGACGTTGCTGCTCAACGGGCTGCGGGATCGGATCGTGGTCCAGGTGGACGGGCAGCTCAAGACGGGACGCGATGTGATGATCGCGGCCCTCCTCGGCGGTGAGGAGTTCGGTTTCGCCACCGCACCGTTGGTGGTGTCGGGCTGCGTCATGATGCGCGTCTGCCACCTCGACACCTGTCCCGTCGGCGTCGCCACCCAGAATCCGCTGCTCCGGGAACGGTTCTCCGGCAAACCCGAGTTCGTCGAGAACTTCATGCGCTACATCGCCGAGGAGGTGCGAGAGCTCCTGGCGCGGTTGGGATTCCGCACCCTCCAGGAAGCGGTCGGCCACGTCGAGGCGCTCGACACCCGCCGGGCCCTGGCGCACTGGCGGGACCACAGGGCCGGTCGACTCGACCTCTCGCCGATCCTGGCGGACCCCGAGACGCCGTTCATGAATCAGGACCGGTACTGCTCCGGCCGGCAGGATCACGGACTCGACCGAGCGCTCGACAACGAGTTGATCGAGAAGGCCCGCGCGGCGATCGATTCCGGCACTCGCGTGACGCTGTCGTCGCCGATCGGAAACGTCGACCGGGCCGTCGGAACCATGCTGGGCCACGAGATCACCAAGGCGCACGGCGCCCAGGGCCTCCCGGAGGGCACGGTGTCGATCGACTTCACCGGCTCGGCGGGCAACAGCTTCGGAGCGTTCGTCCCCCGCGGGATCACCATGCGGTTGCACGGCGACGCGAACGATTTCGTCGGCAAGGGACTGTCGGGCGGCACGCTCGTCGTCCGCCCGCCCGAGGGCGTCCCCGAGGGATATGCGGCGCACGAGAACATCATCGCCGGCAACGTGATCGCCTTCGGCGGCACGTCGGGCAGGGTGTTCCTCCGCGGGAGGGTCGGCGAACGCTTCTGCGTCCGGAACTCGGGCGTCCGTGCCGTCGTCGAGGGGGTCGGCGATCACGGCTGCGAGTACATGACCGGGGGCATCGCGGTGATCCTCGGCGCCACCGGACGTAACTTCGCGGCCGGAATGTCCGGGGGCGTCGCCTACGTGTACGACCCGCGCGGTGAGTTCCCCGCGCGGCTCAACACCGGACTGGTCGACCTCGAGGACCTCGACCCCGACGATCTGACGGCGCTCACCGATCTTCTCGTGGAGCACCGCGATGAGACCGGGTCGACCGTGGCGTCGTCGATCCTCGACGACTGGGACCGCGAGCGGAGTCACTTCGTGAAGGTGATGCCCCGCGACTACAAGAGAGTGCTCGTCGCCATCGACGCCGCCGAGCGCTCACAGCGAGATGTGAACGAAGCGATCATGGAGGCGGCACATGGCTGATCCGAAGGGTTTTCTCAAGCACACGGACCGGGAGCTGCCGCAGCGGCGGCCCGTCGACCTGCGGTTGACCGACTGGCGGGAGGTCTACACCGACTTCTCGCGAGAGACGCTCCGCACGCAGGCGAGCCGCTGCATGGATTGCGGCATTCCGTTCTGCCACAACGGTTGTCCGCTGGGGAATCTGGTTCCGGAATGGAACGACCTCGTCTACCGCGACCAGTGGGAGGCCGGCATGGAGCGGCTCCACGCCACGAACAACTTTCCGGAGTTCACCGGGCGGCTCTGCCCGGCACCCTGTGAGGCGTCGTGCGTCCTGGGCATCAACCAGCCGGCGGTCACCATCAAACAGGTCGAACGCGAGCTGATCGAGAAGGCGTGGGAGGACGGCACCGTGGCGCCGGTGCCGCCGTCGCTGCGGACCGGCCGCCGCGTCGCGGTCGTCGGTTCCGGTCCCGCCGGGCTCGCGGCCGCACAGCAGCTCACCAGGGCGGGCCACGAGGTGACGGTGTTCGAGCGCGCCGACCGGATCGGGGGCCTCCTCCGCTACGGGATTCCCGAGTTCAAGATGGAGAAGTACGTCATCGACCGGCGGCTGGCCCAGATGACGGCCGAGGGCACCGTGTTCCGGACCGGTGTCGACGTGGGCGTGGACGTGAGCGTCGACCGGCTGCGGTCGGAGTTCCACGCCGTGGTCCTCGCCAACGGATCCACCGTCGGTCGTGATCTGCCGATCGGCGGCCGCGACCTCGACGGCGTCCACCAGGCGATGGAGTATCTGCCGCAGGCGAACCGCGTCGCCAACGGCGACACCGTGGACGGGCAGATCACCGCGGCGGGCAAACACGTGGTGATCATCGGCGGCGGCGACACCGGTGCGGACTGTCTGGGCACGGCCCTGCGGCAGGGGGCGACCGAGGTGCACCAGTTCGAGATCATGCCGCGTCCGCCGGTCGAACGGGCCGCGTCGACGCCCTGGCCGCTGTACCCGTTGATGTACCGGGTGTCGTCGGCGCACGAGGAGGGCGGAGATCGGGTGTTCAGCGTGAACACCGAGGAGTTCGTCGGGTCCGACGGCCGCGTCACGGGTCTGCGTGCCCACGAGGTGCGGATGGTCGAGGGGCGCTTCGAGCGGGTCGAGGGTTCCGAGTTCGAGCTGAAGGCCGAACTCGTCCTCCTCGCGATGGGGTTCGTCGGTCCCGAACGGGGACCGTTGCTCGACGGTCTCGGCGTCGCGTACGGCGATCGCGGGACGGTGGCACGCGGCGACGACTTCGGTGCCGTCGGAGTCCCCGGGGTGTTCGTCGCCGGCGACGCGGGCCGTGGTCAGTCGCTGATCGTGTGGGCGATCGCCGAGGGACGCGCGGCCGCGGCCGGCGTGGACGCGTACCTGATGGGATCCACGGAGCTGCCTGCGCCGATCGTCCCGACGCAGGTGGCGCAGCGGTAGGGGCCGACGGGTCGGCGTCGCGGCCGGACGGGACCCGTTGTCGATCGAAGAGTGGAATCTGTCCCGGTGTCGTCGGGGGGACGCCGCCGATGCCGGCGGACGGGGGATACGCTCACCGCATTCGGCGAAACGAGGTGAGCGGTGGCGGGTCCGTATCCCGGGGGCAGTGACGCTGGGGGCTACCGAGGGGGTGGGCCGCCACACGGTCGCGGCCCCGCCGGACCCGCCGGACCCGCGGGGCGTCCCGGGCAGTACGGTCCGCCGCCCGGCTCGTACGGTCCCCCGCCGGGAGCTGCGCCCGGGGCGTACGGCCGGCCGGCCGGCTCCTACAGTGCGCCCCCGACGCTGCCGCCGCCTCCGCTGCCGACTCCGCAGCCCCCGCCTCCGCAGCCCCCGACTCCGCAGCCCCCGCCGCACGGTCCCGGCCGGCACCGCGGACGCAACGTGCTGCTGGGGATCACGGCGTTCCTCAGCGTGGTCGTGGTCGCGGCCGGCGTCGGGCTGGCGGGGTGGCGGCTCGGCTGGTTCGACACCGGACCCGAGGCACCCGAGTACCTGCGTGCCGGCGAGATGGCGGGCGATGCGTTCGGCGGCGACTTCGCGCGCCTGTCGCCGCTCGGCGAGAACACCGTGCGCACGCTCGGTGAGCAGTCCGGCGGACAGAACTCGTCCGGTGAGGTGCGCGGAACCAGTCCCGGCCTGTACGGCGGGACCCTCGACGAGTTGACCTGCGACGGCGGCGGTGTCGCGGAGTACATCGCGGCGGACTCGGGTCGGGCGGCCGCGTTCTCGTCGGTCACCGGCAACCGTCCGGGCGACGTCGGCGATTACGTCACCGGCCTCACCTCCCTGGTACTGGTGCACGACACCTGGGTCACCGATCATCGGTACTCGGACGGCGAGGCCGTCGGAGTGCCCACCGTGCTGCAGGCGGGTACCCCGGTCCTGGTCGACAAGCGCGGCGTCCCGCGCGTCCGATGCACCGGCGCCAGCCCGCTCTCGGCGCCCGATACGGCGGCCGTCGATCCCGGTGCCGGATCTCCGCCGTGGACGGACTACTCGTCGGACCGCGTGGTCCGCGTGGTTCCCGGCGGCGCCGACGTGCAGCGGTTCGAGGCGGTCGACGTCGACGGCTCGGGTGGTCGGGTCGACATGCCGATCGGCATCTTCGCCCTCGACCTGAAGGGAACGTGGGCGGGCACGGCCACGTGGAACACCGATTCCAGGGTCACGATGATCAACGACAACGCCGTCGCGTTCGAGGGCGAGATGCGGTACGGCACCTCGCACACGTCGTCGGACTGCGTGGTCCGGTTCTCCGAGGACCGACGGGAGCGGAACAAGGTCTTCGTCACGATGATCTCGCAGACGCGCCGATCGAACTGCGGCGACTTCAAGGCCACCATGACGGTCGTCGACACGACGATGACGATGGAGGTCACCGAGGGGTCCGCCGATCCGCTGACGTTCACCAAGGAGGAGTGACCCCGAGAGGTGTCACCGCGGGTGTGAAACGGGCCTCTTTCGGTGGCGGTAGGCTAACGATCGCGACACCCTGGACGACAGAGGGGACAGGTGCGGCCGCAACGACGGATCCGTCGGGCCGCCGAGGAAGTGGGGAAGGTGAACTACATGTCGTCGACTCGTCGTCGCAAGCCGTCGCGCACGACGTTCGCACGCGCGGTCGGTGTCTGGCGCCGGTCGCCGCGGGCACTGGCCGAGCAGCGTGAGCGTCTCGTCACGGCACGCGAACTCGACCGGTTGCGCCTGGCCGGCTGACCGGCTGCCACACCGCAGGGATTCCCGGCGGGGGATCGGCTACTGGGGATCGCTGCGGGGGATCACCGCGAGTGCCGCGACACCTCCACCTCGACGCCGCCGATCGCGACCACGTCGCCGGGGACCAGTTGGCGACCGCGCCGCGTCTCGACCTCGCCGTTGACGGTGACGATCCCGTCGGCGATCACCGCTTTGGCATCGGCCCCCGACTCGATGAGCGAGGCCAGCTTCAAGAACTGCCCCAGTCGGATGGACTCGTCCCTGATCTCGATTTGATCCACGCCACGATTGTGCCTCGGCCCTATCGCTCGACCTCACCGGGCCGATAAATTCACTCCATGACAGCTGGGGAGGCGCATCGAGTCGGCGACCGCGAGCGGTCGTCGCGGCGGCGGGCGGAGGCCAACCGTCGGTCCACGGCGGCGATGCGACGGATCGCCCATCCGAGCGGACTCGGTCGGCGGGTGCCGGACATCGCCGGCACCGTGGTGGGCGTCCTCGCGGCGATCTCGTTGCTGACGGCGCTGATCGGGCCGTTCCGGCGGCTCATCCGGGTACCGCGCACCTTCGTCGACGACTACCTCTTCCCGATGCCGGCCACGAGCCTGGCGTGGACGGTCGTGCTCGCCCTCGTCGCCGTGTCGCTGTCGCTGCGCAAACGCGTCGCATGGTGGCTGACCGTGATCTTCCTGCTGCTGTACGGCCTGGTGAACCTGTTGACCGTGCTGGTGGCGGCCTCCGATCCGGGGTACGTCACCCAGTGGCGGTCGTCGCTGGCGGGGCTGATCGTCGACGCGCTGCTCCTGACGATCCTCGCGGTCAGCTACCGGCAGTTCCACACGCGGGTGCGGCGCGGCGCCGTGCTCGGTGCGGCCGCCGTGCTGGCCGTCGGGTTGGCCGCGGGGACGTTCGTGGGGTGGGGACTGGTGTCGCTGTGGCCGCGAAGTCTGGAACCGCACGAGCGGTTGCCGTACGCCTTCAACCACGTCGTGGCGTTCGCGACGATCGACGTTCCGGGCTTCACGTCGCACCATGCCGCCTGGGTGGTCAACTGGCTGCTCGGTCTCTTCGGTGCGGCCGCCCTGATCGCGGCCGCGGTCGTGCTGTTCCGGTCCCAGCGGTTGGCGTCGCTGATGACGTCGGACGACGAGCGCGTGATCCGGGCGTTGCTGGCGGTCTACGGTGACGACGACTCCCTGGGGTACTTCTCCACCCGCCGCGACAAGGCGGTCGTGTTCTCTCCCGACGCCCGCGCGGCGATCACCTATCGGGTCGAACTGTCGACGGCCGTCGCGGGCGGCGACCCGATCGGCGACCCCGATTCGTGGACGGAGGCCGTCGCGGAGTTCGTGGCCCTGTGTGAGCGGTACGGGTGGCGGCCGGCGGCGCTCGGCACCGGCGCCCGGGGGGCGCAGGCGTATGTCGCGGCGGGGTTCAAGGCCATCAACATCGGCGACGAGGCGATCCTCGATGTCCGTGGCTTCAGCCTGTCCGGGTCCGCGATGAAGGGCGTGCGCGGCTCGGTGTCTCGGGTCAAGCGCCTCGGGATCTCGGTGCGCATGCGACGGATGAGCGAACTGTCGGTGGACGAGGTGCTCGGTGTGGTCCGGCGTGCTGATCAGTGGCGCGACACCGACGACGAACGCGGCTTCGCGATGGCGTTGGGACGGGTCGGCGACCCCGACGACGGCGACTGCCTGCTCGTGGAGGCCGTCCAGGGCGTCGGAGGGGCGGATGAGCGGGTCATCGGGATGCTCTCGTTCGTTCCCTGGGGCACCGGCGGCGTGTCGTTGGATCTCATGCGACGGGACCGCTCGGGGCCCAACGGCGTCGTGGAGACGATGGTCTCGGAGTTGGCGCGCAACGCCGGGTCGGTGGGCGTCACACGGATCTCGTTGAACTTCGCGACCTTCCGTGACGTCTTCGAATACGGCGCCCAGGTGGGGGCGAGGCCGGTGATGCGCGTCGTGTACGGGGTGTTGAAGTTCTTCTCGAAGTTCTTCCAGATGGAGTCGCTGTACAAGTCGAACGCCAAATATCGGCCCGACTGGGTGCCGCGGTTCATCTGTTACGAGGACGGCAGGGCCACGCCGCGGGTGGCGCTGGCGTCGATGGTGGCCGAGGGGTTCGTCCGACTCCCGGGGGCTCGACGCCGGATGGAGCGGTCGCGGGGCGGCGTCTCGTCGATTCCGGCCGGTGTCGACGTGAGCGAACTGTGCGACGAGTTGGCGGCGGAGGCCCGCGATCGGATGCGGCCCGCGGTGCACCGACCGGAGCAGGTGCGCGTCCGGCTGGACAAGTTGGCACGCCTGCGCGCGGACGGGGTGGACGCCTATCCGCCCGCGCGGCCGCCGACGCACACGGTGGCGGAGGCCCGTGCGGTGCACGGCACCGAGGTCCGTGTGGCCGGTCGGGTCACCCGCAAACGGGATTTCGGCGGGGTGGCGTTCGCGGACCTGCATGATCGAAGTGGCGGCGTGCAGGTGCTGGTGGAGTCCGCCGCCGTGACCGGGCAGCCGTTGGACTTCGCCGAGACGGTCGATCTGGGTGATCTCGTCGAGGTGACCGGGACGGTCGGGACCAGCCGGTCCGGAGAACTGTCGGTTCTCGCGACGCACTGGCGTCTCAACGGCAAGTGTCTGCATCCGCTGCCCGACAAGTGGGCCGGGCTCGCCGATCCGGAGGCCCGGGTTCGGCAGCGGTACGTCGACCTGGCGGTGAACGCCCGGAGCCGGGCGCTACTCGAGACGCGCAGCACCGTCGTGCGGGCGCTCCGCGACCAGCTGGCGTCCCGCGGGTACCTCGAGGTGGAGACGCCGATCCTGCAGGCCGTGCACGGCGGCGCCAACGCGACGCCGTTCCGCACGCACATCAACGCGTACGGGATGGACCTGTACCTGCGGATCGCACCGGAGCTGTACCTCAAACGACTGTGTGTCGGCGGTGTGGAGAAGGTCTTCGAGATCGGTCGCAATTTTCGTAACGAGGGCGTCGACTTCTCGCACAATCCGGAGTTCACGAGTTTGGAAGCCTATGCGGCGCACGGTGATTACCAGTCGATGCGAGAGCTGACGCGGGAACTGATCATCGCCGCGGCGACGGCGGCCAACGGTGCGCCGGTCATCGAGCGCATCGGCCCCGACGGCGAGACCGAGGTCGTCGACATCTCCGGGCCGTGGCCGGTGACGAGTGTGCACGCGGCGGTGTCGGCGGCCGCGGGCAGCGAGGTCACTCCGGCGTCGACCGTCGAGGGTCTGCGTGAGCTGTGCCGAGGGATGGGGATCGCGTTTCGACCCGACTGGGATGCGGGGCATCTGGTGCTCGAACTGTACGAGCAGCTGGTGGAGAAGGAGACCGAGTTCCCGACGTTCTACATCGACTTCCCCACATCGACGTCACCGCTGACCCGCGGGCACCGCAGCATCGACGGCGTCGCCGAGCGATGGGACCTCGTCGCCTGGGGCATGGAGCTGGGGACGGCGTACACGGAGCTGACCGACCCGGTGGAGCAGCGCGCACGGCTCACCGAGCAGTCGATCCTCGCCGCCGGCGGCGACGCCGAGGCGATGGAACTCGACGAGGACTTCCTCACCGCCCTGGAGTACGCGATGCCGCCCACCGGCGGCCTCGGTCTGGGAGTGGACCGGATCGTCATGCTGATCACCGGACAGTCGATCCGCGAGTCGCTCGCCTTCCCGCTCGCTCGACCCGAGCAGTGAGCGGACAGGCTGTCAATTGGCAGAACTGTCAATAGAGGAACTTCCCAGGCGGGGATGGAATGTGTGGCACCACACACCCAAGGAGTCCGCCATGCATCTCGACGAATACACCACCCACGACGCCACCGATCTGGCGGAACTGATCGCCACCCGGCAGGTCACCGCCGACGACGTCCACGCCACGGCCCGAGACGCCATTGCGAAGGTGAACGGCGATCTCAACGCCGTCGTCGCGGGCCCCTTCGATAAACCCCTCGAATACGCTGTGGACGGGCCTCTCGGTGGCGTTCCGTTCGTCATCAAAGACCTGGTATGTCACGCTGCCGGGGTGCGGACTCGCATGGGTACAAGGCTCACGGGACCGGATGGTGTCGTCTTCGATGAGGACACCGAGTTGATGGCACGCTTCCGAGCTGCAGGCCTGGCGACGCTGGCGACCACTACGACGCCCGAGCTCGGCTACAACGCAAACACAGAGGCGATCACATCGGGACCGACTCGCAACCCGTGGAACTCGACCCGTTCGGCCGGCGGTTCGAGTGGTGGTTCGGCGGCGTTGGTCGCAGCCGGTGCGGTGCCGGTTGCCCATGCGAATGACGGTGGCGGATCAACCCGCATTCCGGCCGCCTACAACGGACTCGTGGGCTTCAAACCGAGCCGCGGCCGGGTGAGCTTCGCGCCGACCATGCAGGAAGCTCTGTATGGGTTCGCTGCGGAATCGATTGTCAGTCGGACGGTGCGCGATACTGCCACGGTATTCGACACCATCTGCGGTGCGGCACCCGGTGACAAGTACTCGTGGGGTGATGAGGGCTTCGAGTTCCAGTCACTGGCGCGCGTGGCCCCGCGACGGCTTCGCATCGCAGTGCACACCTCGTCGTGGGCAGGTACGGATGTCGACGCCGACGTCGTGGCATCCGTCGAGAAGGCGGCGCGAACTCTGCAGGAGCTCGGTCACCACGTGGAGACGGCCACGCCGGTCTTCGACTGGGACCAGTTCATGGAGGCCCATTATCGCTGCTGGGGCGGTTTCGTTGCTGAATCCATCGCAGGCATCAGCGCGGTCTCGGGGCTCGCGCCAGGGCCGGACACACTTGAAGCAGCGATCCTCAAGGGCTGGGAGTACGGAAGGTCCCTGACGGTGCTCGATATGGCCGAAGCGTCGGCGGTGGTCAATACCATCACCCGTGCGGTCGCGGCGTTCCACCAGGACTACGACGTGCTGTTGACTCCGACGACCAACACCGTGGCGCCGGTGCTGGGGTATCTGGACTCCAACGATGCGGAGTTGAGTCATGAGGAGTGGACTCGTCGGATCTTCGAGACCGTCAGTTTCACCCCACTGCAGAATCTCACGGGGGCCCCGGCTGTCAGCGTGCCCGGCGAGCCGAGTTCTGCCGGGCTCCCCATCGGCGTGCAGTTCGCCGGGCGCCTCAACGAGGACGGCCTGTTGATGCAACTCGCCGCCCAGTACGAGCGAGCCGCAGGCTGGTCGGATCGTCGTCCGGGGATCCACGCGGCGAATCTCGGCTGACCGAATATCGACCCGGATCAGGTGCATAGATCCTAATGTTGGGATCCATCGGCCGGAACCGTGGATGTGTATTCAGTCGAGTTCCGTTGAAGGGAGCGATGCATGGACGATCACGTGCGATCGCTCGGATTCGAGTTGGCCAGGGCATGCGTCGACGAGTCGGTTGACCGCGCCCATGGCGTTCTGAAGGTTTTGATGAACGCCACGGGAGCGGTCGCCGGCTTGCTTGCGGGACCGAACGGCGTCCGCACGGGATCTGTCCTCGCCGTCCACGACTATTCTGCGCCGGTGGTGAAGGCGATAACCGAGGACTTCACCCGCGGCCCGACTTACAACCTTCTCGTCACCGACACGGCGCGTCCGTTGCGCAATTGGCGTGAAGTCGGTGAAGAGTTCGTGTTCAGTACTTTCGTTCGCGATCACCTGATCCCGTCGGGATATCGAGGCGGGGTGACGATGCGGATCTTGGACGACGCTGAGACGTACCTCGGCGACTTGCACCTGAGCACCGCGGACCCGGCGTGGCCAACGGATGCCGAGATGCTTGCATTACACATGACCCAGCCGATCCTGGCGGGCCTGTGCCACAGCGAGTTGGGGCAGGCCGCACGGGAGAATCGCCCATCGATCTCGAGCCGGGCGAGTGTCGGGGATTGCGAATCCCAGGTTGTCGCGCGCCTGCGCATTCGCGCGAATGACCAGGTGGCCTCTGTTGTCGAGACGACCGACCTCGTCGATCCGAGGGCGGTCGCCGTGATCGCGCGTGGTGGGCGACGCCAGTGGCGACGAGAACTGCGATGCCTCTGGCCCGCGTCCGGCGCCAGGTTGTTAAGGGTTCACATCCAGTATCGATCCGATGGGGCTGCGGTGACGGTCATCGATGCACCGATACCTTACGGGTTGACCCGCCGGGAGGTCGAAGTCCTGTCGCACGTCTGGGCGGGCCTGTCGAATTATTCGATCTCGCTGCGGACCGGAACCCGTGAACGGACGGTGGCGGCGCACATCAGCGCAATTCTGGCGAAGACTGGCTCTCCGTCGCGCGCGAGGGCGGCAGTCATCGCGGAGCAGGAAGGCCTGGTCCTCGCAGATGTACTCATGGGCCGACTGCCGAGAGTGAACGTCGAGTGTGACGTAACCCGACGTTACAGATAGCGGTCGTCGGCTTAGGATTGGAAGCCATGAGCACACCGACTTTCACTCCGACCGCTGACCTCGTCGACGAGATCGGTGCCGACGTCCGCAGCTGCGACACCCAGTTCACCCAGTATGGCGGCAATCGCGAGTTCGTCGGCCGGGTCAGCACCGTCCGGTGCTTCCAGGACAACGCGCTGCTCAAGTCGATCCTCTCGGAGTCCAATCCCGGCGGTGTGCTGGTGATCGACGGCGACGCGTCGGTGCACACCGCGCTGGTCGGCGACATCATCGCCGAACTCGGCCGGTCGAACGGCTGGGTCGGCATCATCGCCAACGGCGCCATTCGCGACGCCAAGATGATCGGCACCATGTCGATCGGCGTCAAGGCGCTGGGCACCAATCCGCGCAAGTCGACCAAGACCGGCGCCGGCGACCGCGATGTGCCGGTGGAGCTCGGCGGCGTCACGTTCACGCCGGGCGACATCGTCTACTCCGACGACGACGGGATCGTCCTCGTCGCCCCCGACAGCTGACCCACCCGCCTTCCACCGGAGCACGCCCGACCGCCGCCACACCAGGAGACACCATGTCGAAGCCGTCACCCGCCTACTTCCAGCGTCTGGCCGCACTCGCCGCCATCGACGACCCCGCCGGCCGCGAGACCCGCCCGGTGCTCGAGGCGTTCAGCGGCGCCGAGATGGCGACGATCCCGGTGGCGACCGCCGAGGATCTGGAACTCGCCGTCGCGCGGGCGCGGTCCGCGCAGTCGGCGTGGGGCGACCGGTCGGCCAAGGCGCGCGCCGCGGTCGTCAACCGGTTCTCCGAGCTCGTGCACGACAACGCCGAAGCGCTGATGGACATCGCGCAGGCCGAGACCGGAAAGGCTCGGATCTACGCGCAGGAGGAGGTCATCGACGTCGCGTTGACGGCCCGGTTCTACGCCCAGAACGGGCCGAAGATGCTCGCCGACCAGAAGGTCCCCGGCATGCTGCCCGGAGCCACCGACGTCCGCGTCCGCTACCAGCCGAAGGGCGTCGTCGGCGTCATCAGCCCGTGGAACTACCCGTTGACGCTCGCCGTCTCCGACGCCGTCGCGGCTCTCATCGCCGGCAACGCGGTGGTCATCAAACCCGACAGCAACACGCCGTACTGCTGCCTGGCGTTGGCGGAGCTGCTGTACCAGGCGGGACTCCCGCGTGAGCTGTACGCGGTGGTGCCCGGTCCGGGATCGGTGGTCGGGCAGGCCATCGTCGCGCAGACCGACTACGTCATGTTCACCGGCTCGTCGGCCACCGGCGCAACGCTCGCCGAGCAGGCCGGCCGGCGTCTGATCGGTTTCTCCGCCGAACTCGGCGGCAAGAACCCGCTGATCATCACCCGGAACGCCGACGTCGACAAGGCCGTCGCGGGTGCGGCCCGCGCGTGCTTCTCGAACTCCGGACAGCTGTGCATCTCCATCGAGCGGATCTACGTCGACCGCGCGATCTCCGACGAGTTCACCGAGAAGTTCGCCCGCCACGTCTCGGAGATGACACTGGCCCCGACGTACGACTTCACCGCCGACATGGGCTCGTTGGCGTCCGCCCAGCAGGTCGAGACGATGGAGGCGCATGTCACCGACGCCGTCGCCAAGGGCGCCAAGGTCGTCGCGGGCGGCCGCAAGCGCGCCGACATCGGCCCGTTCTTCTACGAGCCGACTGTCCTGACCGACGTGACCGACCAGATGACCTGCTTCGCCGACGAGACGTTCGGTCCGCTGGTCGCGATCTACCCCGTCGACTCCACCGACGAGGCCGTGAAGCTCGCCAACGACACCGACTACGGGCTCAACGCGAGCGTCTTCGCAGGCGGTGACGAGGAGGCGCAGCGGATCGCCGAACAGATCCGTGCGGGCACCGTCAACATCAACGAGGGTTACGCGGCGGCGTGGGCGTCGACCGCGGCGCCGATGGGCGGCATGGGCATCTCGGGGGTCGGGCGACGCCACGGCGCCGAGGGCCTGATCAAGTACACCGAGCCGCAGACCATCGCCACCCAGCGGTACATCGGACTCGACGGCATCCGCGGCATCCGCGGCATCCCGCAGAGCCTGTACCTCAAGCTCACGCCGACGCTGATTCGTTCGCTGAAGTACCTGCCGGGCCGCTAGCCGTATGGGGTCAGGACATTGTTGACGCGTGACGGCGTCTCGGAAGCGGACGGCTTGCCGCCGTGCGCGCCGGGGCCGGTGGTAGTGGTAGCAGGTCCCAGGTCTCGAGCTCGTTAGCAGGCTCCGCTGTCGGTGATGATCCGCCCGATCTTTACGATGCCAGGCTTGGCGAACGATTTCCGGGAACGGTTCGCAAACCGGCCGCGGTGGTGTCCTGCTCGTTTTCGAGCGACTCAGTGCACTCCGGGAGCGTGTGCCCGTCGATCGCAGAGTGCCGGTACGCGCATCCGGCTCGCGCGGCGCAGACGAGCGGTCGCCTAGCCCGAGCTCGCCGAACTGCTTGTAGCGGTACACCCACTTCGATGTGGTTGCACGGAGGATCCCCTCTTCGGCGGCCACGTGCGCGATTGGTCGGGTGCGGCATCGCTCAATGAGCCTGGTGCGGCCCTCGGGAGTCAGTGGCGCGTTCGCGTGTGTCACGAGAGCCGGGGGCGTAGCTGGAGGAATACTCGAACGCGATTATGCCTGCGAGCATGAAGATGATGGCGGTGGTGATGAACAGCGCTGCAGAGTGCGGGGCGAAGCCTGCGGAGTCCGCCGATCCTGCGAGTGTGGCGAAGACGGCGATGCCGAGCGTGCCGCCGGTCTGGCGGGCCGTGTTGCTCGCCCCGGATGCCAAGCCTGGAGTCGTCGGTGTTGTGGCCATGGCCGCGCTGACGATCGCGGGAGTGAGCACGCCCAGACCGGTTCCCCAGACGGCGAGGAAGAAGCCCAGAGCGATGTACCCGGAACCGCTGTTCGTCAGTGTGAAAGCGATGCCGATGGCCCCAGCGGCTGCAATCGACGCGCCGAGCGCGCTGGTGCGCCAGGCTCCGATGCGGGTGGTGAGCCTCCCAGCGGGCGCGCCGAGCAGCGGGAGGGGCAGCATTGCGGGCAGCGTCAGCGTTCCGGCCATCAGCGGGCTCAACCGGTGAACGTCTTGGAGAATCTGAGTCAGCAAGAACAGCCCACCGAGGGCGCAGAAGTTCATCAGCGCCGCCACGAGAGAAGCCAGCCCCAGTGGACGCCGCGCAGGTCGGGGTACCGGCATGAGCGGATGGCTGACCCTCTGCTCGGTAGCGAAGAAGCCGAGCAGGGCACAAGCCGCCACCACTGCCAGGATTGCAGCGAGGAGACTCGACTCTTGGATCTGAATGATGGCGGTGACCAGGAACGTCAGAGCTGTGACCAGCAAGACAGCACCGACCCAATCCACCTTCTGCTGCGGTCGTCGCGGCTGTTGTGGCCGGCGGAGCCGCATGACAGGGATCAGCGCGAGCGTGATGATCGGCACGGAGAGCCAGAACACGGCCCGCCACCCGGCAGCTTGGACCAGTATCCCGCCGACCACGGGGCCCGCAGGTAGCGCGGCCCCGCCGATCGCGGCCCATACACCGACGACCCTATTCCGCGCAGTCGCGTCCGGACTGTTTTCCAGAATGAGAGCGAGCGTGCCCGGGAGCATCAATGCTGCGCCGACGCCCTGCACGGCGCGGGCCGCGACCAGCACGCCGGTCGTCGGGGCGAGCGCGCACGCGACAGACGCGACTCCGAAGCAGGCCATGCCGAGCAACACAACTCGCCGATGCCCGACGACGTCTCCAATCGCCCCAGACGCCAACAGGAGCCCGGCCAAAGGCACCGAGTAGGCATCGACGACCCACGCCAGCCCGGCGCTGCCCGCGTCCAGCTGTGCGCCGATCTCAGGGAGTGCGACATTGACGACCGTCACATCGAGCAGGACCAGGAAGTAACCGCTGCATAGCGCCAGAGTCAGAGGCCGACGGGATCGATTCGGAACCATGCCTCGATCTTCAACCCGGGACGTTTCAGCCTTCGTCGAAACATTCGGTCCGTAACATCGACGCATGAGCCAGAACCTGAGCGGACACACGCAGCTCCAGGGTGAGCCGGACATCGCACGCATCGCCACCGCATTCGCAGACGCCCGGCGTGCCCGGGTGTTGATGGCCTTGGCCGATGGACGTGCACTTCCGGCCGGGCGGCTGGCCGAAGAAGCCGGCGTTTCAGCCTCGACCATCAGCAATCACCTGACGGTGCTCCTGAACCACGGACTCGTCACTGTCGAACAGCAGGGCCGTCACCGCTACTATCGCCTCGCGACCCACGAAGTCGAGGGAGTTCTCGAGGCCCTCGCGAAACTCGCGCCGCGGACTCCGATCACCTCGCTGCGCGCTCACACCCGAGCGCACGCGGTCCGGACCGGTCGCACCTGCTATCGCCACCTCGCAGGACAAGCGGGAGTCGAACTGTTCCAGCGGTTCATGAGCGCCGGCTGGATCACTGGCGGCGACGGCCTCCACCACCCCGAGCTCAGCGGAGACAGACTCTCCTCAGCGGGTAAAGGAAAGCACTACCGACTCACGACCGCCGGGGCCGAGGCCCTCGCGGAATGGGGGATCGAGGCGAGGGTGTTGTCGACCACACGACCACTGCGCTACTGCATCGACTGGACTGAGCAGGCACACCACCTGGCGGGCCCGCTCGGTACCGCCGTCACAGACCACCTCTTCGGCCTCGGATGGATCGTCCGAAACAACGTCCCCCGCAGCGTCGACATCACGAACACGGGAGCAGCCGGACTCGCGTCGCTCATTCAGCCGACTGAAATTTCGGTGATGTAGCAACCTGCGATCGTGTGGAGAACCTCATGTCCACCAACAGCTAGCCGGTCGCCGCGGAGCGGCCGGGGAGCAGGGATTCGGCGGCGAGCCCCGCGTCGACCAGATCGGTCGGCAGGGGGTCACCGACGGCCAGTGCCGCTCCGGCGCGGGCGAGCGCGGGAGCCATCTGGATGCCGTAGCCGCCTTGGCCGGCGAACCAGACGAGTCCGTCGAGGGTCGGGTCGGGGCCGACGACGGGAGTGCGGTCGGCGGTGAAGCTGCGCAGCCCGGCCCACGGGTGGGCGATGCTGCGGATCGCCAGTCGGGTCGCCTCGTTGAGTGCGTCGATCGCCCGGGCGATCTCCAGTTCGTCCGGCCGCGCATCGCACGGCTCCGACGGGGTCTCGTCGGCCGGGGAGCACAGATAGCCGGGTCCGTCGGGGCGGACGTAGAAGTCCTCACCGGCCGACAGGGTCATCAGCCGGTCGGCGGGCGTCGGCATGCCGGTCGGCGCCGACACCATGAACGCGGTCCGGCGCAGCGGCCGGATCCCGACCGGGTGGGCGCCCATCACGGCCGCGACCTCGTCGCACCAGGCGCCCGCCGCGTTCACCACGGCATGTGTGCGGCGTTCGGTGCCCGCCGCATCGCGGAGCACCCACACCGACCGTTCGCGTCGGGCCGCGACGATGCCCGCCGACGTGCGGATGTCGCCGCCGCGGCGGCGCAGCCCGCGACGGTAGGCCTGGTGCAGACCGTGGACGTCGATCTCCAGCGACGCGTGATCGACGAGGGCCGCTGCCGTGTAGCCCGGTCGCAGGAGGGCGTTCTGCGCCTCGGCGGCGGGGCCGTCGAGCAATTCCACGGCCGGATTGCGTGGCCGCACCTCGCGGTATCGATCACGAACCAGGTCGCTCTGATCGTCGCGGCCGACGATCATCAGCGGGAGGGGTGAGACCAGCGGCGCGTCGACGATGTCCGGCGGCGAACCGAAGAAGTCGCGGCTGGCCCGCGTGAGTGCGCGAACCGTGGCGTTGCCGTAGCTCTCCAGGAACGTCGCCGCCGACCTGCCGGTGGTGTGGTAGGCGAGGGTCGTCTCCCGCTCCACCAGAAGCACCCGTTGACTCTCGGCGAGTTCGTAGGCGATCGACATGCCGGCGATGCCGCCGCCGATCACGATGCTGTCGTAGATCGCAGAATCAGCCGGTACAGAATCAGCCGGTACAGAGTCAGCCGGTACAGGGGCGGTCATGAGACTCCCTTCCGTGGTCGACGGGCCCTCACCGGCCAGGGTAGGTCGCCGCGCGCCGCACCGCCTCGTGCGCGACCGCGGCGAGGCCATCCGCGACATCGCCACCGATGACGCGGCCGGCCCGTGATCGTGGGGCCTATCGGTCTCCGGCGAGCCGGTCGATGAGCGGACGCGTGCGGTATTCGATGGCCTCGTGCATCACGACCGACACCGTCGTCCGCTCGACGCCGGGGACGGCGAGGATCGCGCCGGCGATGCGGTACAGATCGTCGGCGTCGGCGGCGACGGCGAGGATCTGCAGATCGGCCGCACCGGAGATGCCGACCACCTCGAGGACCTCGGGGATCTCCGCGAGGCTCGTCACCACCTGTTCGAGCGCATGCTGGTCGACCACCGTCGCGATGTAGGCGCGGAGGGGGAAACCGAGATCGCGCGGCGCGACGCGGCGGTCGAAGGGCGCGAGCACACTCTCGGCGTCCCATCGGCCCAAGCGCGTCTGCACCGTGTTGCGGGCCATCCCGACCAGGCCGGCGAGCTGGACGCCGGTGGCGCGGGGAAAGTCGCACAGGGCCCGCAGGATCCGGGCGTCGGTCCGATCGAATCTGTCCATAAAGCACACTAACGCGCGTCGACGCTTCTGCAAATTGGTCAGTATGACCAATAACGAAGCCGCTCCTTGTTCAGCATGCAATCCGTTGAGATGCTCAGCACAAGAATCAATGGGTGCGATCCACGCCATGATTCCCCGAAAGGAGTGCAGAACCGTGTCCGACATCGACGAACCCGTTCAGCTCGTCACCATCACCGGCGAGCGTCACATCCACCCCGACTTCTCCACCTACGTCGACGACGTGAGCGTCGACGACATCCGCCGCCTCTACGAGGACATGGTGGTCGTCCGGAGAATCGACGCCGAGGCCACGGCGCTCCAACGCCAGGGTCAGCTCGGACTCTGGGCCCCGCTGTTCGGCCAGGAGGCCGCGCAGATCGGATCGGCCCGCGCCCTGGAACCCGACGACTTCGTCTTCCCCAGCTACCGGGAACACGGCGTGGCGTACTGCCGCGGCGTCTCGCTCGCCGAGCTGACCCCGTTCTGGCGCGGCACGTCGCTGTCGGGATGGAACCCCGGCGACTACAACATGGCGACCCCGGCGATCATCATCGGCGCCCAGACCCTCCACGCCGCGGGATACGGCATGGGCGTCAACCTCGACGGCGCCGACACCGCTGTCATCACCTACTTCGGTGACGGCGCCACCAGCCAGGGCGACGTCGCCGAAGCCATGGGGTTCGCCGCCAGCTTCGCGGCCCCCGTCGTGTTCTTCTGCCAGAACAACCAGTGGGCCATCTCCGAGCCGGTGACACTGCAGACCAAGGCGCCGATCGCCCACCGCGGCCGCGGATACGGGATGCCGACCATCCGCGTCGACGGCAACGACGTCCTGGCCGTCCTGGCCGTCACCCGCGCCGCGCTGGAACTCGCCCGCGAAGGCGGTGGGCCCACGTTCATCGAAGCCGTCACCTACCGTCGCGGACCGCACACCACGTCGGACGACCCGACCCGGTACCGGACCGCCGACGACGACGCCGACTGGATCCGGCGCGACCCCATCGAGCGCATCCGCCTGCTCCTCGAGGCTCACGACGCGCTGTCGGACGACGACATCGCCCAGATCGGCCGCCGTGCCGACGAAGCCGCCGCCGGACTCCGCGCCGGCTGCCTCGCCCACGCCGACCCGCCCGCACTGTCGCTGTTCGACGACGTCTACGCCGAGCCCCACAGTCTCATCGACGCCGAACGCACCGAGTACGCGGCATACCTCGAGACGTTCGACGACGTGCCGCCGGCAGTCGCGGGGACGGCCCCGGGGACCCCGTGATGGCCGGCCGGGCGCCCACCGACGCGCAGACACCGATGCCGCTCGGTCGGGCGATCAACGCCGGGCTGCGTCGGGCTCTGCACGACGATCCGACGGTCGTGCTCCTCGGCGAGGACATCGGCAAACTCGGCGGCGTCTTCCGGATCACCGACGGACTGCAGGACGAGTTCGGCGTCGACCGCGTCATCGACACGCCGTTGGCCGAGTCGGGGATCATCGGCACCGCCGTCGGACTCGCGTTCCGCGGCTACCGGCCCGTCTGCGAGATCCAGTTCGACGGCTTCATCTACCCCGCCTACGACCAGATCGTCTCCCAGGTGGCCAAACTGCACTACCGGACCGCGGGCGCAGTCCGCATGCCGCTGACCATCCGTGTCCCGTACGGCGGCGGGATCGGGGCCGTCGAGCATCATTCGGAATCACCCGAGGGCTACTTCGCCGCGACGCCGGGACTCCGCGTCGTCACGTGCAGCAACTCGCAGGACGCCTACTCGATGATTCAGGAGGCGGTCGCCTCCGACGATCCGGTCCTGTTCTTCGAACCCAAACGTCGCTACTGGGAGAAGAGCGAAGTCGACGTGGACGCCGACCGGTATCCGCTGCACCGAGCGCGGGTGGTCCGCGACGGCCGCGACGTCACGCTCGTGACGTACGGGCCGCTCGTGACCACGGCGCTGCAGGCCGCAGACGTGGCCGCCGACGAGGGCCGCTCGGTGGAGGTGGTCGACCTGCGGTCCATCTCGCCGCTCGACCTCGACACCGTCACCGCATCGGTCCGAAAGACCGGACGGCTCGTGATCGCTCACGAGGCCCCCGTGTTCATGGGGATCGGCGCCGAGATCTCCGCCCGCGTCATCGAGTCGTGCTTCTACCATCTCGAGGCTCCCGTGCAGCGGGTCGGCGGATTCGCCGTCCCGTACCCGCCCGCGAAACTCGAGAAGCACTATCTGCCCGACGTCGACCGCATGCTCGACGCCGTCGACCGCACCTACACCGCCTGAGAGGACCGCCGGAATGTCTGTCGTGGAGACCTTCAACCTGCCCGACCTCGGCGAGGGCCTCACCGACGCCGAACTCGTCCGCTGGGAGGTGGCCGTCGGCGACACCGTGGATCTCAACCAGGTGATCGCCGAGGTGGAGACCGCCAAAGCCGCCGTCGAACTGCCCTCGCCGTTCGCCGGGACCGTCGTCGCACTGCACGCCGCCGAGGGCGACACCGTCGAGGTGGGAGATCCGTTCATCGACATCGACACGGGCGACGGCGGGGCTGCCGGAGATGGGGGTGCTGCGGGAGACGGGGGTACGGGGGATGGGGGTACGGGGGATGGGGCCGAGGAGAAGCCGGCGGCGGTCCTCGTCGGCTACGGCGTCGCGCAGGACTCCGGCAGTCGGCGGGCCCGCCGCCGTCCCCGCCCGGCCGACCCCGCTGCCGTGGATTCCGCTGCCGACGTCCCCGCTGCCGACATCCCCGCCGCCGTCGACCCGGCGGTCGCCGCGCCTCCGGAACGGACGCTCGCGGCTCCGCCGGTGCGCCGCCTGGCACGAGACTCCGGTGTCGACCTCGACGAGGTGACGGCCACCGGCGCCCACGGCGACGTGACCCGCGACGACCTCGACCGCCACTTGTCCGACGCGTCCCAGACCGCCGCCCGCGCGGCGGAGGCCGGCGGGACGGGGGACGAGGAGCGCACACCGATCCGCGGTCTGCGGCGCCGGACGGCGGACGCCATGGTCCGCAGTGCGTTCACCGCGCCCCACGTCACCGAGTTCGTCGACGTCGACATCACGCCGAGCATGGAACTCCTCGACGAGCTCACCGCGCACGCGCGCTTCGCCGACGTCCGACTCACGCCGCTCGCCCTCGTCGCGAAGGCGCTGCTCGTGGCGTTGCGGACCAACCCGTCACTGAACTCCGCATGGGACGACGATGCCCAGGAGATCGTCACCAAACGGTATGTGAACCTCGGCATCGCGGCCGCCACGCCGCGCGGCCTCATGGTGCCCGTCATCCGCGACGCCCACCGGGCGAGCCTGCGTGATCTGGCGGTGTCGATCGCGGACCTGACCGCGGCCGCCCGCGACGGCACCACGCCGCCGTCCGACCTCGTCGGCGGGACCATCACGATCACCAACATCGGCGTGTTCGGGATCGACTCGGGCACCCCGATCCTCAATCCCGGCGAGGCCGCGATCCTCTGTCTGGGCGCCGTGCGGCGTCGGCCCTGGGAGTGGCAGGGCGAGATCGCGTTGCGCGAGGTCACCACGTTGAGCCTGTCGTTCGACCACCGGCTCGTCGACGGCGAACAGGGATCGCGGTTCCTCGCGACGATCGCCGAACTGCTCTCCGACCCGCTGTCGCTGATCGCGCTGAGCTGACCGACAGCGGCGCGGGCCGGAGCCCCGTCAGAGGCGCCGTGCGGCGAAGTTCGCTGCGCGGTCGGTCATCCCGTTGACGGAGTACAGCACGTGCAACGCGTTCGGCGCACCGGCGCGCGCACCGTTGCAGATCGTGTCGCCGACGATGCAGTAGCGCGCGATCTTGCCGCGGAACTCCTTCGACGGACGGATCGGCGGTGCACCGACGTCCCGGAGGAACCGGCTCGACGGCGGCGCGAACTGGATGACCGCCGCGATGTGCGACGCGGTCTCGGCGCTGAGCGGCTTCGGGACGTACGACCGATACCGGGCGTAGGCCGCCGGGAGCGCGAACGAATCGTTCGTCAGGTACCCGGCGAGGGCGGCGCCCTGCGAATATCCGCCGAGCACGATCTTGGTGTCGGGGCAGTGGGTCGCGATCGACGTGATGCGTCGCTGGGCGTTGTCGATGCCGTCGACCACGCTCTTGGCGAACCGAAGTCGGTGCGAGAAGTCGCTGCTCGCGGCGTAGCGGACGGCTTCGACCCGCACCGACTTGCCGGGAAGACGGCGCTTCATGGACTCGCCGAAGGCGATGCCGGTGACGCCGAGCGGCGGCGCGGTCTCGGCGGTGCCGCGGGCGAAGAGCACGTGCACGTCCGCACATCCCGGTGCGGCGGTGCTCGGGGCCTCGCCGACGGTGGCCCCGCCGACGGCGACACCGGTCGCGGCGAGGAGTGCGGCGGCTGCGGTCAAGAGGATTCGTCGCATCGTGATCACGCCTTCGCCGGGTGGACGTCGAGTCGGGCCAGCAGATCGTTGTCGATCGCCGTGAGTTCGTTGTCGATGGCGCGCTGCGCATTGCGGCGCTGCGCCGGCGGCATGGCGTCGGCGGCGTCGGCGGCGACGGCCAGGTTGTCCAGACGCGAGACCATCGCGGCGACGAACGCCTGGGTCTCGGCGCCCTGGTCGAGGCCGCTCACCCGGGACGCCGCCTCGCGGCAGGTCGCGATGCGGGCACGCAGGGGAGCACTCGGTCCCCCGTACTGCGTCAACAGCGCCGGGGCCACGCCTGCGCGACGGGCCCGGACCACGGTCGCCTGACTGCGGGCGCTCACGGCGGCCCGGTAGGCGATCGGCGCCAGGATCGGCGACAGCATCCGCGCCACGGTCAGGTACCGCTTGATCTTGGCGGGAGTGAACGGAGCGGCCTCCGCGTCGGCCTTGGCCTGCTCGGCGATGGTCTTCGCGTCGGCGGCCGCGAGCTTCTCGTGCTTCTTGGACTCGGCCTTGATGGTCTTGCGCTGCTGTTTCGCCGTCTTCTTCGCGTACCGGTGCTCGTCGCGCAGCGTCTGCTTGGCGGCCTTGCGGTCCTCCCGCGACTGCGCCTTCGCCTCGACCTTCGCGCGGATGCGGATCGCCTTCTTCTCCGCTTTGCGGATCTTCTTCTCCGCCTTCTTCGCGGCCCGCTTGGCCCCGGTGGATGAGAGCAGCCCCATGTCGACCTTTCCGTCGTAATCCCGACTCGTTCGATGAGATGTCTCAAGCTTTGCATAGTCTCATGGGTGAATGAATCATTCGGAGTCGGAAGGAAGTGACGGGGCACGTGGGATCTGCGATTCTCGGCGCGCGGAACCTCACGGGCTGCGAGCATCGGCTCGCTCTCGACTTCGCTCCGCGCGAGGAACTCGCCGCCGCGGTGTCCGCGGAGGAGACCGCCGAGGCGCAGCGGCGGATCGAGGCGGCACAGGCGCACCGTCGCGAGGTCCTCGCGACGATCCATGAGCGGCGTCTCGCCGAGAGCGCGGGCGGCGGCCCCGACGTGCGATGGATCGACGACGGTCCGCACCGCGAGCGGGTCGCCGCGACACGCGAGGCGATGGACGCCGGCGTCGGCTGGATTCTCGCGGCCACGCTGCCGACCGATTCCGATCGTGGACGCCGCGGTCACGCCGAGGTGCTGATCCGCGACGGTGACGGCTATCTGCCCGTCATCATCGTGAACCACCGGGTCACGACGCGGATCTCCGAGCCGCGCGACGACGAGACCGCGACGCTGCAGACCAGCCCGCTGGGCAGTTGGCGGCCCGAACCGGACGCCACCCGGTCGCTGCGCGGACAGCGCCGCGATGTGATGCGGCTGGCGCAGATCGCGGCGATGCTCGACGACCTCGGTGCGTTGTCGACCGATCGACGCGCAGCAGTCGGCGGACTGGTCGGTCTCGACGCCGACTGCACCGTCGTCATCCCGCTCGGCGACGTCGTCGACGACTACGACGCGACCCTCGCCCGTCGACGCGCGATCGCCGACGGTGAGATCGCCACCGCGCCGCGGCGGGTCAGCGAGTGCCGCAGCTGCCACTGGTGGCCGCAGTGCGAGAAGCAGCTGGTCGCCGCCCGCGACGTGAGCCTCGTGGTCGGGGGCAACCAGGGGCAGGTGCTCCGCGAGGCGGGGATCCTCACCATCGACGCACTCGCCGGGCACCGCGGTCCGCAGCCTGCGGACTGGGCCGGCGCGGTCCCGTTCGACGACGCGGTGGTGTCCGCGAAGTGCTGGGTCGGCGACATCCCCCTGGTCCGCCGGAGCGAGCGGCCGCGGGTGGCGCGCGCCGACATCGAGGTCGACGTCGACATGGAGAGCTTCGGTGAGCGGGGCGCCTACCTGTGGGGCACGCTGCTCACCGACACCACCGAGCCGTCGCGGCCCGTCCGGTACCGCCCGTTCGTCACCTGGGAACCGCTGCCCACCGACGACGAGGGGCGGTCGTTCGCGGAGTTCTGGGCGTGGCTCATGACCGAACGCTCCGCGGCGCACGCGGCGGGCAAGACGTTCGCGGCCTACTGCTACTCGCAGCACGCCGAGAATCGGTGGCTGCGCGGCAGCGCCGACCGGTTCGGCCACGTCCCGGGGGTGCCGTCGCGCCGCACCGTCGACGCGTTCATCGCCTCGAAGGAGTGGGTCGACATCTTCGAGGCCGTGGGCGCCACCTTCATCTGCCCGCGCGGCAAGGGGCTCAAACGGATCGCGCCGGTCGCCGGGTTCGCGTGGCGCGACGACGAAGCGGGCGGCGAGGCGTCGATGGAGTGGTATGCCGCCGCCGTCGGCCTCGACGGGACTCCGCGCGACGAGTCGCAGCGCGCCCGGCTGCTGGAATACAACGAGGACGACGTCCGGGCGACCAAGGTCTTGCGGGAATGGATCGCGGGGGACGCCGTCCTCGAGTTACCGCTCGCGGCGGACCTGCTGGGGCGGTGACACGCCGCTGAAGCGTGTCGCGGCCGCAGCCGTCAGCGCGGCGCCATGCGCAGCGCGCCGTCCATGCGGATCGTCTCGCCGTTGAGGTAGTCGTGCGCGACGATGAAGGCGGCCAGATCGGCGTATTCGGCCGGCTCGCCGAGCCGCTGCGGGAACGGGATTCCCGCTTCGAGCGTCTTCTTGAACTCGTCGGTCACCCCGGCGAGCATCGGCGTGTTGATGGTGCCGGGCGCGATCGTGCACACGCGGACGCCGGCGCGGGCCAGGTCGCGCGCCGCGGAGATCGTCATCGCGTGGACGCCGCCCTTGCTCGCGGTGTAGGCGATCTGTCCGATCTGTCCCTCGAAGGCCGCCACCGACGCGGTGTTGATGATGACGCCGCGGGCACCGTCGTCGGTCGCCGCGGACTCGTGCTGCATGCGGTTGGCGGCCAACCGCATCACGTTGAACGTGCCGATGAGGTTGACGGTGATGACGGTGCGGAACAGTTCCAGATCGTGCGGCCCGTCCTTCCCGAGGATGCGTGCGGCCCACCCGACGCCCGCGCAGTTCACGGCGACGCGCAGAGGGAGTCCCGACTCCACGATGCGGTCGACGACGTTCTGCACGTCGGTCTCGTCGGTGACGTCGGCGGCGATCAGGTGCACGCCCTGGACGTCGTCGGCCTTCTCGATCGACTGCGGCAGGTCGATGCCGAACACCGTTGCGCCGTCGGCGGCGAATCGGGCGGCGGTGGCGGCACCGAGGCCGGAGGCGGCGCCGGTGACGATGACGGCGGAACCGGTCACGTCCATGATCAAGGTCCTTTCAGGGGCGGAGTCGACTCCCGGACGGGGTCCTTCTGAACTGTAGTAGCCGACGCCCCCTCCGTGCCGGGGACGGCCGCGGCGGCAGCCGCTTCGGCGGCCCGACGCCGGTGCGTCACTCGGATCCACACGACGCCGATCACGGTGATCACGACGGTGCCGACCGACGTCAGGGCGATCACGAGCGGCCCGGCCGAGACGAGACCGTCCACCAGGAGCCATCCGGCGAAGACGAAGAAGCTGATCGCGGCGCCGATCGCGATGGTCCGCTCGGGCAGATGCCTGCCCAGCATGCGGCCCACCGCGATGGCGAGCGCGTCGGCGGCCACCATGCCGACCGTCGAACCGATCCAGACGCCGACCCAGTCGTTGTCGGTGGCGAGGGTGATGGTGGCGAGCATCGTCTTGTCACCGAGTTCGGCGAGCATGAACGAACTCATGACCGCCAGGAACACCGACGCCCCGACGCGTCCGGCTCGCGAGGCCTCGTCGTCGTCGAGTTCGTCGCCGCGGAGCGTCCAGAGCCCGAAGACGAGCATCGACAGGCCGGCGAGGATCGACAGGGCCCCGGTCGGCAGCGACAGACCCAGGAAGTGGCCGAAGAATACCGACGCCGCGTGGACGAGGGTCGTCGCCGTGGTGATGGCGGCGAGCACCACCCACCACGAATAACGCAGCGCATAGGTCATCGCCATGAGTTGCGACTTGTCGCCGAGCTCGGCGACGAAGATGATGCCGAAACTCAGCATCAGTGCGGTGATCATGCCGTCACGCTAGGTCGGCCCGCAACCCGCATGCAACAGAGCAGTGACCCGTGAAAAGCCTGGTCGGGGGGCCTTATTGCCTAGTTCGGGGGCCCGTAGTCGGACGGTTTGGCCACCCGTCGAGCCGGGCGCCGCGCCCCGGACCGGCACAATGGGGCGGTGGCAAGCAGAGCAGTTCAGGCGCGTACGGCGCCCCGGGGCGCACTCCGGTCCCGGGAGTTCGCGGCGATCGCGATCTTCAGCGGTCTCACGGTGGTCCCGGCCGTCATCGTCGCCGTCGTGCCGATCGCGGCCGCGCTCGGCTTCCTGACCCCGGTCCCGGTCGCGCTGCTCGCGGCACGGACACGGCCGCGAGCGGTCGTCGGCGCCATCGTCACGACGGTCGCCGTGACCTTCGTCGTCGCCGGGCTGGGCCCGGCGTACGCGGTGTCGATGTCGGTCGTCATGGGCGGACTGGTCGGCGAGGTGCATCGCCGTGGCGGCGGCATGGCCGTCAAAACTCTGATGTCGGTGATCGCGGCGCCGCTCCTCGCAGCCGTCTCGGTGCTGCTCATGTGGTTGCTCGCGCCACTGCGGAAGCTGGCGCTGGCCGTCCTCGACAACATGCTGACCGGAATCGGCAAGACGGCTCGCGCGATCCGACTCGACGCGGTCGGCGACGCATTCGACGCGCTCAACAGGAACATCGCCGACAACTGGTGGCTGTGGATCTGGATCCCCGGCACGGTCGGTGCGCTGTTGACCCTCCTCATCGCATCGTGGCTGCTGGGCCGTGTGCTCGACCGGCTCGACGAGGTCCCGCTCGAGGACACGCTCGAGGTCGCGGGCGTCGCCGACGGCGACCGCGCCGTCGCTCCGCTCCCGTTGCGGACCGCGGGGGTCGGCTACCGCTATCCGGGGTCCGACCGGCAGGTCCTCAGCGGGATCGACCTGGTCTTGACCAGTGGCGAGTTCGTCGCGATCGTCGGCGCCAACGGCTCCGGCAAGTCGACGCTCACCAAGATCCTCGCCGGAGTGGAACCGACGGTCGGGGTCGTCGACCGGCCGGGTGCGCCCGGCCTCGGACGCCGCGGCGGGACCGCGCTGGTGTTGCAGCGTCCCGAGTCGCAGATGCTGGGCGCCCGCGTCGCCGACGACCTCGTGTGGGGGCTCCCCGCCGGTACGGAGGTCGACGTGGACGCCCTCCTCGACGAGGTGGGCCTGGCCGGTCTCGGCGACCGCGAGACCACCGACCTGTCGGGTGGGCAGCAGCAGCGGCTCGCGGTGGCCGCGGCCCTCGCCCGCGATCCGCAGCTGTTGATCGCCGACGAGGTGACGTCGATGGTCGACCCGGACGGACGGGCCGAGCTCATCGCGATCCTCGCCGAACTGCCGCGTCGCCGCGGGATCGCCGTCGTCCTCATCACGCACCGCGACTCGGAGGCGCGTGCCGCCGACCGCGTCATCCATCTGGAGGCGGGCCGGATCGTCGAGCACCATCCGGGATGGATGCGTCCGGAGGCGATCACGCCGCCGCTGCCGCAGCACCACGATCCACACGGTGACGCCCTGCTCGTGGTCCGCGACCTGGAGCACACGTATCTGCCGGGGTCGCCGTGGGAGGTGACGGCGCTGCGGTCGGTGAACCTCCAGGTGAACTCCGGTGACGGCGTCCTCATCGTCGGCGGGAACGGTTCGGGGAAGTCGACGCTCGCGTGGGCGCTCGCCGGCCTGATCCGGCCCAGCGGAGGTGCCGTCCTGCTCGGCGGCGAGCACACCTACGACCGGGTCGGCGACGTCGGGCTCGGCTTCCAGCACGCGCGCCTCCAGTTGCAGAAGGCGACGGTCGCCGACGAGATCATGGCCGTCGGCGGGGAGTCCGTCGGAACCGCCGAGGTGGGTCGGGTGCTCGACCTGGTGACACTGCCGCGGGAGATCGCCGCCCGACGGGTCGACGCGCTCTCGGGTGGCCAGATGCGGCGAGTGGTCCTCGCGTCGTTGATCGCGTCCGACCCGGAGCTGCTGGTGCTCGACGAGCCGCTCGCCGGCCTCGACCCGCAGGCGCGCGAAGAAGTCCTGTCGGTGCTGGCCGGACTCCGCGACGGCGGCGCGACGATCATCATCATCTCCCACGACCTCGACTCACTCGACCAGGTCTGCAACCGCAGGGTCGAGCTCGTCGACGGGGTGCTCGACGGCGTGCGTGACGGTGGGCTCGAAGGCGGGCTCGAAGGAGGGCTGCGATGAAGGTCCCGATGCTCCGGCAGATTCCGGGCGACTCGCCGGTCCACCGACTGTGGGCGGGCAGCAAGCTGATCATCATCTTCGTCCTCGGAGTCATGACGTGGGTGTTGCCGGCGTGGCCGGGACTCGGTTTCGTGGCGCTGTGCCTGCTGGTGTTCGTGCTCGTCGCCCGGATCCCCCTCGGCGCCCTCCCGCGTCCGCCCTGGTGGTTCTGGGGAATCATGGTCGCCACCGTGGTGTGGTCGTGGATCGCCCGCGGGGTCGACGGCGGTCTCGTGACGTTGCGCGGCGTGGTGTTGGGCCTGCTGGTCTTGGCGATGTCGGTCCTGGTGGTGTGGACGACGCCGATGGCCGAGCTCGCACCGGCGTTGGCGCGGTTGATGTCGCCGCTGCGGATACTGCGACTGCCCGTCGACGAGTGGGCCGTCACGATCGCCCTCACCCTGCGCGGGCTGCCGCTGCTCGTCGAGGAGGTCCGGCTCCTGTGGGCGGCGCACCGGATGCGGCCGAGGTCGAAGGCGGGGACGGATCATCCGTCGGCCGAGCCGTCGGTCCTCGACATCGTGGTGGCGGCGATGTCGTCGGCGATGCGTCGCAGCTCCGACATGGCCGAGGCGATCACCGCGCGGGGCGGCACCGGGCGCCTGACCGCGTATCGGTCGCGCCCGGGTCGGCTCGACGCGGTCGTCCTGGGGGTCTTCGCGGTCGGCTGCGCGGTGGCCGTCACCACGAGCATCGTGTACCTGTGATCGGCGAGAGCTTGTGTGCAGCTGTGATCGTCCGGCTACGCTGATCGCGCGGTCGGCCGTGTGCCGATGAGATCGAGGGGCGGGGGGCCGTGATGTTCGGAATGCTTCAACCGTGTTCGCATGCGCTGGACGACGAGTTGCGGGCACAGTGGCGCTCGCACATGTGCGGTGTGTGCCTGTCGCTGCGTGACGGCCACGGGCAGCTGTCGCGGACGGTGACGAACACCGACACGATCATGGTGTCGGTCCTGACGGCGGCGCAACGCGACGACCGCGCGGCGACCCGGAGGGCCGGCCCGTGCGCACTGCGCGGAATGCGGACGGCGACGGTGGTGCGCGCCGAGGAGCCGGGTGTCGCGGTGGCCACGGCGGCGTCGCTCGCCCTGGCCACGGCGAAGGCCGATGACGTGGTCGCCGAGCAGCGCCGCGGCTTGGCGGCGCCCGACCCGCGAAAGGCGCGGGTGGCGGCGGTCGCGGCTCGTTCGCTGCGGCGTCGGATGGGGTCCGCCGCCGGGCTGGACGTCGATGCGGTGTTGCGGCCGCTGGCCGAGCAGGCGGACGTCGAGTGCCGTGGCGCGGACCTCGACGCCCTGCTGCGGCCGACGGCGCAGGCGTGCGCGGCGGTCTTCGCGGCGAGTGCGGTGGCGGCCGATGCTCCCGACAACGAGTCGATGCTGGCGGAGATCGGTGCGGACTTCGGGAGGCTCGCGCATCTGCTGGATGCGATCGACGACCGCGCGGCCGATCGTGACGCGGGCTCGTTCAATCCGTTGGCGGCCACCGGGACCTGTGATGCGGTCGCCGTCGCGCGCGCCGAGGCCCTCGCCGCGCGGATCGAGGACCGGTACGGGAACCTGAGGCTCTACGACGACCGTCTCCTGCGCGTCCTGCTGGTCGACGGGGTGCGGCGCGCCGTGCGCCTGCGGCGCCGCACGTCGATGCGTTGCGGGGTCGGTGGACATCACGGCGTGGACGGTGACGGCCGATGGCCGGACGTGAAACCGGACGACGTGCCGGAGAACGCGCCGTGGCCGCCGCCGTTTCCGCCGAACCGCCGGTGGTACCAGCGGATCTTGCCGTTCACGGGCGTCACGTGCTGCGGGCCCGCACTGTGTACCGATCACTGGAACCACTGCTCGGACAATTATCGACCGCCGGCATGCGACGACTGTTGCGACGTCTGCGACTGCTGCTGCTCCTGGTGAACAGGGTTGCGGCCGAGCGACGCCGGCTCACACGGAACCGGACGCGGTTCGGACGGGACGCGGGGAGGAAGCGATGAACTGGATCAGATACGGCGGCGCCTACCTGGGGGCGCTGATCGTGATGACGGTGGTGTACATGATCGTCGCCGAGATCATCGACGGCGTCGGCGGGGTGGCCGTCATGGTGCCGGTGATCGCGGCCTACTACACGTCGGAGAGGTTCGTGAAGGACGCCGACAGGGTGCCGACCCCCACCGAGCGGTGGCACCTGCTGGGACTCTGCTTCGCGATCTTCGTCGTGGTGCAGATCGTCCAGCTCGGTGTGGTCGCGGCCATCTGGCCCGATGCGGCAGCCGAGTTGACCGGCACGGTCGGCGGCGGGACCCTCGCGGTACTGCTCGTCGGCGCCTTCGTCCTGGAGTTCGCACTCATGTGGACGGTATTCAGGTTCGCTCCGAAATCGACGCTGTCGAAGTTGACGAGGGCTCGGCAACGCAAGGCCGCCAGGAAGGCGTCCGGGAGCGGAGACTGACCCGGGTCGGGGTCGTCGGTCAGTCCTTCGAGGATCCCGGTGATCGCGGTGCCGGCGGCGCGTGTGGCCTCGGTGACGAGCTGCGCTTCGCCGAGTTCGAACGGGTGGTACGACGGATCCTGGTCGTACCCGCCGGCCGCGCCGACGACGACGGCGGCCACCCCCGCGAGGAGGCGGCCGCCGTCGCTGCGACGTCGACGTCGATCAGGCCGGAACCACGAGTCCCGCACCCTGGGTCTTGGCGCGAGCGAAACGCTCGGCGGCGTCGTCCCAGTTCACGACGTTCCACCAGGCCTTGACGTAGTCGGGCTTCACGTTCTGGTAGTCGAGGTAGAAGGCGTGCTCCCACATGTCGAGCATGACGACCGGGATCAGGGCGGCCGACGTGTTGCCGCTCTGGTCGGTGAGCTGCTCGATGACGAGACGCTCGCCGATGGTGTCGTAGCCGAGGATCGCCCAGCCGCTGCCCTGCAGGGTGGTCGCCGCGGCGGTGAAGTGCGCCTGGAACTTGTCGAAGCCGCCGAAGTCGCGGCCGATGGCCTCGGCGAGGTCGCCGGTCGGCTCGCCGCCGCCGTTGGGCGACAGGTTCTTCCAGAAGATCGAGTGGTTCGTGTGACCGCCCAGGTGGAACGACAGGTTGGCCGACAGTCCGAAGACCTTGCCGGCGATGCTGCCGTCCTCGCGCGCCTCGGCGAGCTTCTCCAGGGCGGTGTTCGCGCCCTTCACGTAGGTCGCGTGGTGCTTGCTGTGGTGCAGCTCCATGATCTTGCCGGAGATGTGCGGCTCCAGAGCGCCGTAGTCATAGTCCAGGTCAGGCAGAGTGTAGTCAGCCACGATGGTCCTCTCAGTGTGAAAACAACTAACAGTGTGAAAAGTGAAGATCCGTACCCGGGTCCAGTTCCTACATTACGTAGACCCGCAGTCTTTGCAAGACGTGGACCCGCGGACTCTGCAAGAGGGGCCTCGCGCCCGCTTCGCCGGGTTTCCTACAGGAAGGCCACCACACCGATCGCCACGATGATCACCAGGCTGCTGACGGCGGTGACGATGAGGCGGGATCCGGCGACCAGGTCGCGTGGCGATTCCGCCGACCCCATGTCGTGACGTGCTCGGATCGAAGGACCGGTCATGAATGGATCACCCCTCAACAGCGCGCGTGATGCTCATCACATCAAGTGTCGTGGACCACACTACGTCGTGTGCGCGACGGCGGCCAATCGGGGTGGCGACGTACCGTGGAGGCATGAGCCTCTTCGACAGGATCCTGGCCGCCTCGGACGTCAAGCGGACGATGGTGTCGCCCGAAGAAGCGCTGGCCGGTCGAGACACCCCGATGTCGGTCCCGACCGAGCACCTCGTCCTGCACCATCCGCTGCGCGGCGAGACCGACGGGGACGGCGCCCACGGGGCTGAGGACGGTGCCCACGGGGCTGCGGGCATCGGGACCTGGCCTGCCGGTCTGCGCGCGGTGGTCCTCGCCGGCGGCTGCTTCTGGGGGTTCGAGGAGATCTTCTGGCAGTTGCCCGGTGTCTACTCGACCGCCGTCGGCTACGCGGGCGGATACACGCCTAACCCCACGTACGAGGAGGTCTGCACGGCCCGCACCGGGCACGCCGAGGCGGTCCTGGTGGTCTACGACCCGTCCGAGCTGTCGTTCGACTCGTTGATGGCGACCTTCTACACCTCGCACGACCCGACGCAGGAGATGCGTCAGGGCAACGACATCGGAACGCAGTACCGGTCGGCGGTGTTCGCATTCGCCGACGACGAGGTGCGCACCGCGGTGGAGACCGCACGCCGCTTCGAGCCCGTCCTGCGCGAAGCCGGTTACGGTCCGGTGACCAGCGAGATCGCGCTGATGTCGGACGCCGGCGACGGACGCTTCTACTACGCGGAGCCCTACCACCAGCAGTATCTGTTCACCAATCCCAACGGTTACCGCTGCCACGCGACGACCGGGCTGACGGTTCCCGCGGGTGACGGTGACTGACACGATCTCGCTGGAGCAGTGGAACCGCACGGTGCTCCAGCGCCAACACCTGATCGACCGCGTCGACGAGGACGCGATAGAGGTGATCGACCGCTGCGTCGGACTGCAGGCGCAGGATCCGCAGGCGGTGTTCTACGCGTTGGCCTCGCGCATCGTCGACTTCGATCCCGCCGACCTCGACGACCTGCTGACGTCGCGCGAAGTCGTCCGGATGGCACTGCTGCGGGGAACGCTGTTCGTCATGGACGGGCTCGACGCCCGGTGGATGCGCGCACTGCTCGCCCCGGTGCTGGCGGCGGGAACCCGCAGTCACGCGCGTCACCTGGCGGCGGCGCAGCCGGACGAGGTCGCTGAGATCGGCGCCCGGATCGTCACAGACGCGGCCGAACCGATCACCGTCGCCGCGCTGCGGAAGGGGTTGGCGCGGCACTGGCCCGACGAGCCGCCGACCGCGATGGCCGCCGTCGTCCGCGGGCTGGTGCCGCTGGTGCAGACCCCGCCGCGTGGCCTGTGGCGCCGGTCGGGGACGCCGCGGTACGCGCTCCTCGACGACTGGATCGGTCCCGGTGATCCGGCCGTGACCGGCGACGACGCGGTCCGTGATCTGATCAAGATGTATCTGCGCGGTTACGGACCGGCGTCGGTGAGCGGAGTGCAGGCGTGGTCGGGACTCACCGGCCTCGGCCCGATCATGGCGGACATGGAGGCCGACTGGGAACTGACGGCCATGACCGGTCCGCAGGGCCAGACGCTCTACGACCTCGACGGGCTGGGGTTGGCCGATCCGGGGAGCTCCGTTCCGGTCCGGTTCATCGCGCCCTACGACACCGTGGTCCACGCCGCCGGCGACCGTGTCCGGGTGGCCGATCCCGAGGTGTACGCGCGAACCGTCACACGCAACGGGATCAGCCCGGGATTCGTTCTCGTCGACGGCCGTCTCGCCGCTACGTGGCAGCTCGACGGCACCGAGGTCCGACTGCGCGAGCTGCGGGATCTGACGCCGTCGGAGCGGCGGGAGTGCGAGCGGGAGGCCGGGGCGCTGACCCGGCTGGGCGCGGCCACCGCCGGCTGACCGCGTGAGGACTCGATGCCGCCGGGGCGGGGCCGTCAGACTCCGGTGCGCGGGTTGCGCTTGGTGATGAAGTACCGGCGCCCGATCGGGTCGGCCATCTCGACGGTCTGGTCGCCCGAGGTGACGACGGTGGCGCCCCAGTCCTCGTGCCGGTCGACCTCGTCGGGGACGTTGGTGGCCGCCACCGCGAGGAGGACGATCGGCGTGTCGACCGCCGTCCGTCGGATCACCACCTGCAGCGACAGTCGTGGCCGCCGGGTCAGCGCCACCTCGTCGAGTCCGTCGGTGGGCGGTGACTCCTGACCGGTGAGCTCGGCCCAGAAGGCGACCTCGGTGTCGAAGGTGTCGGCCGGGACGTCGAACCACAGCTGGTCGATGATGCTGATGCCGCCGCCCGGCCAGCGGATCGGCCGGGCCTTGGCCGTGTCGTCGGCTCGGGACGGGACGAGGCAGAAGACACCGCCCGCGGGAGAGCGGAGCGTCACGTGGGCGTCGGCGCCGTGATCGGCGACGAGGGCGGCGCCGAGTGCGACGGCGTGGTCGGCGGCGGCATGCGGATCGTCCACGTGCAGATCGAGGTGCATTCCGCCGGGTCCGTCCTCGATGCGTTGTACGCGGAGGTAGGGGGCGCCGTTGAACGGTTCGAGCGTCGCGAACTCCATCGCATCGCCTCGCGGCGGGGAGACGGTGCTGCCGGAGATCGCGCGCCAGAACGTCACTTCGGTGCCGAACTCGTCGGCGGGGAAGTCGAAGAACGCGGTGAGCCAGCGCACGTACATGGTGCTGAGTCTAAGGACTCAGAACGGCCTTCGGGGCAACTCGAAAGTAGCGCTTGAGAGTTTCGTACAGCGTGTTGTCCCCAGCTTGTCCACACCCCGGCTGTGGATGAACAGCGTGAAGTTTACTCGTCAGTAGAGGGGCGGAATGGTGACCAAAGGCCCAACGGCAGCACGAGAATGTGAGCCGCAACATACATATGCGCGCCACGACCTCGATGTATCCACAAATCCACAATGTTGTCCACAGGCCGGTGGTTGGTGTGTGTCGCCCAGATTCTGGCACTCGATGTTTTCTGATCACCCATTGTGGATAAAATTATGCAGGTCAGCATACGGTGGACGGGGGTGCCCGTCGGCGACCTCCTGTGGTAGCGCCGAAGGGGCATGCGCGACCACGCCGACGGCGGTCGCGATGAGGCGTCGGGTCCCATGCGTCCGGGGTCTGACGGCGCATCCCCTCGCTGCCGGACGCTTTGTGGAAACATGGGAGGCGTGAGCATGGACGAGATCGAGACGGTCGAGGTCGGGGACCTTCCCGACGACTTCACCGACGTCACCGATGCGGTGCTGCTGGACGTCCGTGAGAACGATGAATGGTGTGAGGCGCACGTGCGCGGCGCACTGCACATCCCGCTCGACGACGTGCCCGCCCGAATCGACGAGATCGACCTCGAGTCGGAGCTCCTGGTGGTCTGCCGGACCAGCGGACGATCGTTCCGACTCGCCCAGTACCTGTCGATGCGCGGAATTCCGGGCACCGTGGTGAAGGGCGGCATGGTCGCCTGGCAGGGGCACGGAAAGCCGGTCGACACCGGCCCCGAGGGCATGGACGGGGGATCGGGCGCCTGATGCTCGACGTGTGTCCCGCCTGCCGTATTCAGGCGCCCCACCGTGCCGATCGGTCGGCGTGCCCCCGGTGCGGCGGCCCGCTGACCGTCGTCGACGCGGATCCTCACGCCGCGGCTTCAGTCCGTCAGGCCCCCGCACCCACTCAGATCCCCGCACCCACTCGGGCCCCCGCATCGCCTCAGACCCCCGGGTCCCCTCATGCCGCCGGGCCGCAGCGTCCGACGGCACCCGTCCGCCGCCCGCCGGCGCGGCCGCGACTGCGGTGGGTGGCCGACCGTCCGCCCTCGGCCCGGCCGGCGCCGCCGCGTCCGCCGCTGCGTCGCGGCCCCGAGAGCACTCCGGCGTACGACCAGATCCCTCGGTGGGGACTCATCGATCCGCCGCCCGCGACCCCGGACGACCGCGCACCCGATGATCCGGTCGCGGTCCTGCCGCGTGTCCTGCGCCTGGTGGCATGGACGTTCGCCGTGGCGGCCCTCGGCCACCTGATCCGTTACGCGGTCGTCGTCGTCAACCGGAGCGTCCCGGTGTCGGCGTGGCTCGACCTCGTCTCGAGCACCCTGGCGGTGGTGGTCGGCGTGGCGGCGATCGGCGCCATGATCGTCGGCCTGATCGGCTTCGCCCGCTGGCTCCTCACCGTCCGCGCCCGCGTGTATCGCGCGGCCGGTCTCCGTGACGAGCGTCCACGCTGGCAGACGCTCGCGCTGGCCGTCGTCCCGCTGCTCAACGTGGTCGGCGCCCCGATCGTCCTGACCGAGGCGGCCCTGTGCACCTCCACCGTCGTGCGCACCCGCGAACGCATCACGCGCATCGCCGTCGCCTGGGGGCTGGTCACCCTCGTCGCCCTGATCGCCCTCGCATACCGGATCGGGGCGGCCGTGTCCGATCGCCTCCAGGTCTCCGGCGACGCACTGGCGATGGTCACCCTCACCTTCGCGGTCTCCGCGCTCTTCGCGCACTGGGCGTCATCGCGGCTGCCCGCGCTGTTCGACGACGTCGAGACCGACCGCGAACCCGCCCGCCGGTTGGTGGTGGCGTGAACACCGGCGTCTCGCGTTCGGGGAAGCCCGCCGTCGTCGCGCACCGCGGTGCGTCGGGGGAACTCGCGGAGCACACGCTGGCCGCCTATGAGCTGGCCCTCGACCAGGGTGCCGACGGCCTCGAGTGCGACGTTCGGCTCACCGCCGACGGGGAACTGGTGTGCATCCACGATCGGACGATCGATCGAACCTCCGACGGTTCGGGAGTCGTGAGCGAACTGACCCTCGCCGAACTGCGCGAGTACGACTTCGGGTCGTGGCATGCGGGCGGGCGTGCGGCGCACGTCCTGACCCTGCGTGAGCTGCTCGAACTGACCCTCGACTGGCATCGACCGGTACGTCTGTTCATCGAGACCAAACATCCCGTCCGCTTCGGCAGCGAAGTCGAGCTCCGCCTCCTGGAGATGCTGCACGAGTTCGGCGTCGGCTCGCCCCCGTCCGCCGACCACAGCCGCGCCGTGGTGATCTCGTTCTCGGCGGCGGGCGTGTGGCGGATCCGCCGGAGCGCCCCGATCCTGCCGACGATCCTGCTCGGTGACACCGCGCGGATCATCGGCGGCACCGCGGCGACGGCGGTCGGCGCGACCGGCGTCGGACCGTCCATCGAGACGCTCCGGGTGCACCCGGACCTCGTCGACCGGGCGGCCGCGGCGGGCCGCGTCACCTACTGCTGGACCTGCGACGAGCGGCCCGACGTGCAGTTGTGCGCCGACCTCGGCGTCCGGTGGGTCGCCACGAACCATCCGGCGCGTGTACGCGACTGGTTGGTCACCGTCGACTGACCGGCGGAGGGAACACGCACGTGCGCTGCCGCGCCTCCGGGAGTGCGGCGGGCCGGGATGAGAAGCTGGACGCATGGGTAAGAAGAGCAAGCGCGGCAGCGGCCCGCGTCCGGGAAGCAATCGAGCCGAGCGCGTCGCCGCGCGGAAGGCGCGTCAGGCAGCGGCGGCGGCCGGTCCGGTGCGGCCGTTCGAGGGTCTCGCGGCCGAATGCGATCTGGTCGCCATGCGGGCGTTCATCGCCTCGGCGACGGCACCGGTCCCGTTCGCGTCCGGCGTCGACGCCGGACGTCCGGTGGAGTTCGCGACGGTCCTCCCGGGGGCGGTGGCGGCCGACGTGCGGGCGAGCGGCGGGCTGGCGGCGCTGCAGACCGATCCGGAGCCCGCGGAGCCCGGCACGGCCCTGGCCGATGCGATCACGTGGGCGGCCGGCGCAGGCGAGGGCGAGACCTACCCGGCGGCACGATCCGGAGGCGACACGTCGCTCGCCGACGTCGTCGATCCGACCGCGGGCCTCGAGATCACCGTGCACGACGACTTCGCGTGGTGGTTCGCCGACGACGCGGACGTTCCGGCCGAGCTGGCGGCGATGCTCGAGCGCGCCAACGCGACCATCCTGCCGACGGCACGGCTGCGCCCCAGCAGCGGCGTCGGCGCACCCTGGTGGGTCGACGCCGGCGACCGCGCGCACCTGCGGTGGGTGCGTCCCGAGGACGAGGACGCCTTGATGAACGCACTCGCGCGCGTGCACGCGGACGGCGGGTTGACGCTCGGTGAGGGATCGCGGTTCGCGGGATCGTTCCGCACCCACGGTCTGGTGGTCCCGGTCTTCGACCTCGACCCGGACGCTCACCACGAGGAGTGGCAGGACGGAGTGGAGGCGTTCGACGCGGCGATCACCGCGGCGCTCGACGACACCTCGGACCTCACCGCCGCCCAGCGCGGCTCGCGCGCCGGGATCATCGCCCGGCAGGTGACCCTGCGCTGATCGTCCGCCGGCCCGGCGGCGTTCACGAGACGGCGCCGGGTCCCGATCGCACCAGCTCGTCGGGCAGGTCCTCGCCGCGAGCGAGGTATCCGAAGAACGCGCTCGTGGAGTCGCCGGGGATCAGGGAGTCGCCGTCCGCCGTCACCTGGTCGCCGTCCGCGGGCGCCGTCGTCGTGACGGGGTTCCCGCGCAGCTTCCAGGCGAGCCAGGCGAGATGCCACAGGTGGTCGCCCTCGGCGACCGTCACCGCGTCGACGGCGCCGCCGACGAACGGGAACAACCGGAACGGGTTGAGCAGCACCGAGGGGCTCGTGGCGCGAGACATCAGCGCCGAGAGGAACTTGCGCTGATTGACGACGCGTTCCAGATCGGCGTTGGGGAACGCCCGTGTCCGAACCAACCCGAGCGCCTGTGCGCCGTCGAGCTTCTGGCAGCCCGCCTTGAGGCGCAGACCCGCCTTGGGGTCGCGGAGCGGACGGTCGAGACACATCTCGACGCCGCCCACCGAGTCGACGAGGCTGTCGAAGCCGCCGAATCCGATCTCCGCGTAGTGGTCGATGTGGACGCCGGTGAACCCTTCGACGGTCTGCACCAGCAGGTTGGGGCCGCCGTTGTTGAACGCCGAGTTGATCTTGTGGCTCCCCATCCCGGGGATGGGGACGTACAGGTCGCGCGGGATGCTGACCAGGACGGCCTTCCCGGTCGTCGGCAGGTGCGCGAGCATGATGGTGTCGGTCCGGGCGCCGTCGGCGTCACCGGTGGCGAGTTTGTCCCGATCGGCCTGCGTGAGGTCGGCCCGCGAGTCGGTGCCGACGATCAGCCAGTTGGTGCCGGGCGTGTCGGCGACCCGGCCGGGATAGTCGGCGAGGGCGTCGACCCGGTGGAGTTTGGTGTCGTAGTAGAACATCAGCGCCACGGGCGTGATGATCAGCACGAGCAGGGCCACCAGGAGGATGCGGCCGAGTCGGAATCGGCGCCGCCGACGGGGACGGCCGGGCGGGGCGCCGCCGGAACCGCCTCGCGGGGGTCGGCCGGATCCGCTCCGCGGGGGTGGCCGACCGGGCGGCGGGGGTCGCCGCCGCGGGTCCTGAGGGCCGGCCGGGCGTGGACGCGGAGCGGATCGTCCCGGAATCGGCTGCGGCTCCTGGCGCGGCGCGTAGGTGCCGTCGCCGACCGGCGGCGGCCCGGCCGGATTGCCGGGAGCCGGATTGCCGGGAGTCGGGCGGCCCGGAGGCGGGGCCGCGGGCTGCGCCGACCAGGCCAGTGGGGGACGGTACGCGTCCTGCGGAGCGCCGCCGCGGGGTGCGGGTCCGGCATCCGGACGACCCTGCGGCGCCCCCCGGGGCGGACGACCCGGGGGAGGGGGCGCCTGCGGGGGTCCGTCGACCCGGCGCATCGGCCGCTCTCCCGGGGCGGCGCGTCGCGGACGCCGCGAGTACGGCGGCTCGGGTGGCTGCGGATTCACTCCGACCACGCTACCGGTCGAGTCTGGTGTCTTCCTTAGAGTCGCCGGGCCCGCGTCGGTCGAACGACCGAGCGCGCCGTCAGAGCATGCGGTGCGCCGCCCGCCCGGCCTGTCGCCCGGTGAACAGGCAGCCGCCCAGGAATGTGCCCTCGAGTGCCCGGTAGCCGTGGAGGCCGCCGCCGCCGAAGCCGGCGGCCTCGCCGACCGCGAGCAGTCCCGGCACGGGGGAGCCCCCGGCGTCGAGCACCCGACCGGACAGATCGGTCTGCAGACCGCCGAGCGTCTTGCGGGTGAGGATGTTCATCTTGATCGCGATGAGCGGCCCGGCGTCACGGTCGAGGATGCGGTGCATGGGCGTCGTCCGGACGAGGTTGTCGCCCACGTATGCCAGCGACCGGCGGATACCCTTGATCTGCGGGTCGGTGGAGCGGGGGTTGAACGCCTCGCGGTCGCGGTGCGCGATCTGCCTGCGCAGTCCGGCCGCGTCGATCAGGCCGTCGCCCGTCAGTCGGTTCATCTTCGCCGCGAGCGCCTCGACCGAGGAGGCCGTGACGAAGTCCGGTCCGCGGTCGAGGAACGCCTGCACGGGTTTGGGGACGTCGTCGATCGCCCGATTGGCCAGGTAGAGCGGCAGGTTCTTGGCGGTGAGCTCCGGGTTCTGTTCGGAGCCCGAGAGGACGAACTCCTTCTCGATGATCCGTTTGTTGAGGACGAACCACGAGTAGTCGTGGCCCGATCTCTGAATGAGTTCCAGGGTGCCGAGGGTGTCGAAACTCGGGATTCCCGGGGAGGGGAAGCGCTCGCCCTCGGCGTCGAACCACATGGAGGTCGGCGCCCCCAGCACCCGGATGCCGTGGCCGGGCCAGATCGACGAGTGGTTCCGAATCCCCTCGGTGTAGTGCCACATCCGGTCCCGGTTCACCAGACGCGCGCCCGCTCGCTCGGTGATCCCGAGCATCCGCCCGTCGACGTGGGCCGGCACGCCCGTGCTCATGTACGCAGGCGGTGTGCCCAGCCGTGCCGGCCAGTTGCGGCGGACCAGATCGTGATCGCCACCGATGCCGCCCGATGCGACGATCACCAGCGGTGCGTGGAAAGCGAAGTCGCCCGCGCGCTCCCGTGAGCTCACCCGCCCGCGCGGCGCCGAACTCGGGGCCAGCACACTGCCGCGGATCCCGGTCACCTCGCCGCCGGTGACGACGAGTTCGTCCACCTGGTGGCGGAACGCGAAGCGGACCAGGCCGGCACGCTTGGCCTCGCGGATGCGTCGCACGAACGGCTCCACGACGCCGGGCCCGGTGCCCAGGGAGATGTGGAATCGGGGCACGGTGTTGCCGGGAGTCCCCGGTCGGCCGTCGCCCCGCTCCGCCCAGCCGACGACGGGCACCCACATCATCCCCATGCCGGCGAGCCACGAGCGTTTCTCGCCGGCGGCGAACTCCAGATACTTCTCCGCCCACCGCCGAGCCCAGTAGTCCTCGCCCGAGGGGTCGTGCGGTCCGCGGTCGAAGCCCGCGGTCGCGAACCAGTCGCGCCGTGCGCGTTCGGGGGAGTCGCGGATGCCGGCGAGGCGCTGCTCCGGACTGTCGACGAAGAACAGGCCGCCCAGACTCCAGTGCGCCTGACCGCCGAGGTTCTGGCCCGACTCCTGATCGACGATGAGCACCTTGCGTCCGCGGTTCACCAGTTCGCACGCCGCGACCAACCCCGACAGTCCGTGGCCGACGATGATCGCGTCGGCGTCCTGCGACGGGCCGGCCGATGCGAGACCGGCGCCGGGCGCGACCAGCGCCGTGGCGATCGCGGCGCCGCCCGCTGCGAGCGCTTGGCGGCGAGTCAGGACGGGGTGGGAGACGGGGGACGGGTGCGCGGGGGAGGGGCGATCGGGCAGCACGGGTGGGGGCCTTTCACTCGCGGCGCAGGGGGCTACAGGGAGGAAGGTGTGGCGCACGCGCCAAGTGCGACGTGTGGACCATCACATCACAGCCGGGTGCCGACCGAGCGAGTGAGGTGGGGGTCAGGGTGCGGTGAGGCGATCCACGCCGACGAACCGGGCGAGTTCCTCGGGCAGCCGCACCGAGCCGTCCGGCTGCTGGTGGTTCTCGAGGATCGCGACGAGCCAGCGCGTGGTCGCGAGCGTCCCGTTCACGGTCGCCGCGATCTGCGGTTTGCCGTTCTCGTCGCGGTATCGCACCGCCAGGCGCCGCGCCTGGAACGTGGTGCAGTTGGATGTGGACGTCAGTTCGCGATAGGTGCCCTGCGTGGGAACCCAGGCCTCGCAATCGAACTTCCGGGCCGCCGAGCTGCCCAGATCGCCGCCGGCGACGTCGATCACGCGGTAGGGCACGTCGATGGCGGCGAGCATCTCCCGCTCCCACGCCAGGAGTCGGAGATGCTCGGCCTCCGCGTCCTCCGGTTTGCAGTAGATGAAGCCCTCGACCTTGTCGAACTGGTGCACGCGGATGATGCCGCGCGTGTCCTTCCCGTACGATCCGGCTTCGCGACGGAAGCAACTCGACCAGCCCGCGTAGCGTTTCGGCGTCGACAGGTCGATGATCTCGTCCTTGTGATAGCCGGCGAGGGGCACCTCGGAGGTCCCGACGAGGTACAGATCGTCGTCGTCGAGGTGATACACCTCGTCGCTGTGCTCACCGAGGAATCCGGTGCCGTCCATGATCTCCGGTTTCACCAGCACGGGCGGGATCATCAGGGTGAAGCCGTTGGCGGTGGCCTTCGCCGCGGCGAGGTTGAGCAGCCCCAACTGCAGCATGGCGCCGAGACCGGTGAGGAAGTAGAAGCGCGAGCCGGACACCTTGGCGCCGCGTCCCATGTCGATGAGGCCGAGCGACTCGCCGAGCGCCAGGTGATCCCTGGGGTCGTCGATGGTCCGCGGCTCGCCGACGTGCTCGAGGACCACGTAGTCGTCCTCGCCGCCCGGGGGCGTCGCCTCGGAGACGAGGTTCGAGATGGCTCGATGGGCGGCGGCCGACGTCGCCTCGGCCTCGTTCTGCGCGGCGACGGCGGCCTTGACGCGGTCGGCCAGACCCTTGGCCTTGCCGAGCAGCTCCTGCTTCTCGTCGCCGGACGCCGTGCCGACGAGCTTGCCGAGCGACTTCTGTTCCGCCCGCAGGGTGTCGGCCTCGGCGATGGCCGAGCGTCGCGCCGCGTCGGCGTCGAGGAGCTGGTCGACGAGGCCGGGGTCCTCGCCGCGGGTGCGCTGCGATGCGCGCACCAGGTCGGGGTTCTCACGCACGATCTTCAGGTCGATCACATGATGAACCCTACTCGGGCGGCGACGCGAGGATCGACCAGGCATGATGGATCGTGATGAGTGGCAACAATGATCGACCGATGGACGGCGACGGTGCCGCCGACGAGGTCGCCGGCAGCGGTTCTCGTGCGTCGGACGCCGTCGGCGACGAGTGGACCGAGCTGGGCGGGGATGCGGGAGTCGCCGCGCAGTCCGGCCCCGCGGAGTCCAGCCCCGCGGAGTCCGGCACCCAGGAGTTCGGCCCCGAGGAGTTCGGTACCGACGAACTCCAGGCCGTCGAGTACGGCGACGACGAGTACAGCGACGACGAGTACAGCGACGACGAGTACAGCGACGACGACTACAGCGACGGCGAGTACAGCGACGACGACTACAGCGACGGCGAGTACGGCGACGGCGATCAGGACGGCGACGATCAGGACGACGGCGATCAGGACGGCGATCAGGACGGCGACGCCCCCGCCCAGCGGCCGCGACGCGCACGCGCCTGGCCGATCCGCGCGGCGCTCGGCGCGGTCCTCATCGGCGCCCTCGTCGCGGGCGGAGTGATCTTCGTGCGCGGCGGATTCACCGACCTCGGCGACGTCGGGGCCTCGGTGATCGGCGAGAGCTCGGGGCAGGACAACGACTTCACCCGGTCCGAGGTCGGCGACTGCCTCACCTGGGACACTCCCGGCGAACCCTCCGAGGTCGCCTGTGCCGAACCGCACCGCTTCGAAGTCGCGGGCGTCCTCGACACCGCCGACTACCCGACCTCCGAGTTCTCCTCGACCGCGGCGTGGCCCGGTCCGGAGCGGTTCGCCGCGATTCGCGACGAGAACTGCGAGGTGATGGTGCGCCGCTACCTCGGCGGCGGCCTCGACCCGCAGGGCCGTTTCGCCCCCGGCCTGATGTTCCCGTCGAAGGTGGAGTGGGAACGCGGAGTCCGCAGCCTCCGCTGCGGCATCGAGCAACCCGGAACGAACGGCGCCAAGGATCTGTTCTCCGGCCGCGTCGCCACCATCGACCAGTCGTTCACCTGGCCCGACGGCACGTGCATCGGTATCGACCGCGAGACGCGGCAGCCGTCGAAGAACGTCGTGGACTGCTCGGAGTCCCACGCTTTCCAGGTCACCGGGAGCGTCGACCTCTCGCAGCGTTTCGGCGATCGGAACTCCGGCAAGCCGTGGCCGAGCACCGAGGATCAGAACGACTACCTCGTCAAGATCTGCCCCACCCAGACCGACAAGTTCTTCGGCGGGGCCGAGGCGTTCAGGAAGACCACGCTCAACGTCCAACCGTCCAAGATCTCCGAGGTCAGCTGGCTCACCGGAAGCCGCCGCGCCTTCTGCTACGTGGCACTGCCCGACCGCGGCGGCTTCGCCACACTGGTCGGCGACGCCCGCGAGGAGCTCCTGATCAACGGCAAGATCCCGGTGCCGCGCAAGCAGGGTCCGCCCGGACGCTCGGTGGGCACCCCCGTGCCGCTGCCGCCCGGCTACACCCCCGACGATGCGGAGCTGCCCGCCCCGTCGGGAGGCTGACGTGGCGATGTGGATGTCCGAGAGGAGCTTCGAGAACCTGGTCGGTGAAGCTCTCGACCTCCTCCCGGACGAGTTGATGAATGCGATGACCAACGTGGTCGTCCTCGTCCGCCCGTACAACAGCGACGATCCGGGCATCCTCGGGCTCTACACCGGGGTGGCGCTCACCGAGCGGACCATGGACTACACCGGCTTCCTGCCCGACACCATCGAGATCTACCGCGAACCGCTGCTGCAGATGTGCAGCAGCGACGACGAGCTGCGCCGCGAAGTCGCCATCACGGTGCTGCACGAGGTGGGCCACCACTTCGGCATCGACGACGCCTGGCTTCACGCCAACGGCTGGGGGTGAGCGCCCGGCGCGTCAGCCCATCGGGTCTGCGTCTCCCCGGTCTGCGTCTCCCAGGTCTGCGTCTCCCAGGTTTGGGGCGCCCTCACCGGCGACCAGATCGGGGGTCTCCGGCAGGGGCGCGTCACCCCACGCGTGACAGATCCACACGCCGTCGCGGAGCTCCAGCTCCACCGACCCCGTGTTCGGCAGGTAGTTCTTCATCGCGAACTCCGGGTCGAGTCGCGCCAGGTGCGCCGCGACGAGGCGGATCGCAGCACCGTGTGAGACCAGGTAGACGTCGCGCTGGTCCGGGCCCGTCAGGTACGTGCCGACCAGGTCGTCGATCACCGGCAGGTAGCGGTCGTGCAGCATCTCCAACGACTCGCCGCCGGGCAGCCGGGCGTCCAGATCGCCGCGGTGCCAGCGGACCACGGTGTCGTGGAACAGCTCGTGCGCCTCGCGGTCGCTGCGACCCTCGAGGTCGCCGACCTGGATCTCGTGGACGCCCTCGACGGCTTCGGTCGACGCATCCCACGCCGAGCCGATCAACTCGGCGGTCTGCCGTGCGCGCCGGGCGACGGAGTTCACCAGCACCGCCGGGCCCGTCACCGGATTCTCCAACCCGAATCGGACGCCCTGGCGGGCCCCGAAGTCGGTCAGCGAGGCGCCGGGCAGTGCCGTGTCGAGCTGTTTGAGGACGTTCGACGTCGTCTCACCGTGTCGAACGAGATGCAGGCGCGCCATATCACTCCTTCCCCCGTAGGAGATCGTCAAACCACACGCGGGACTCTGCGTGATCCGGCGGCGTGCAGGCCCCGGCCGTCCGCAGTCGGGGGTCGATGGGCCACGACCCCAGGAACACCACCCGCTCGGCCGTCCGGTGCAGCGCGCGCAGCGCCTCCCCGACGGCGTCGTCGCGGGCGTGCCCCCGTGCATCCAGGTAGAAGCGGTACTGGCCGGCCAGTCCCGTGCGGGGCCTGGACTCGATCCGGGTGAGATCGACACCGCGCGTGGCGAATTCGTTCATCGCCGCGACCAGGCTGCCGGGCGTGTTCGGCAGATCGAGGATCACCGAGGTGCGGTCCGACCCGGTCGGCTCGGGCGGGACGCCGGCGGGGCCGATGAGCAGGAAGCGGGTGACGGCGTCGTCGGCGTCGGCGACGCCGTCGGCGAGCGTGACCAGATCGTGCAGTCGGGCCGCGGCCGCCGTGGTGACGGCAGCGTCGGCGCGTCCGGCGGCGACGTCCTGGGCGGCGCCGGCGTTCGACGTCGCGATGACGACCTCGGCGCGCGGGTAGAGCGCCTCGAGGCTGCGGCGAACCTGCGCGGCCGCGACCGGGTAGGCGCTGATGGTCGCGATCTCGTCGGCGGCGCGGGGGCGTGCGGCGGCGACGGTGAAGGCGATGTCGAGGGCGACCTCGTCGTACGCCTGCACCCGGGGGCCGTCGTCGGTCGGGGCGAGGGCGTCCATCGTGGCGGGGACGGCACCCTCCAGGGAGCTCTCGATCGGGACGCAGCCGAAGTCGGCGCCGCCGGAACGGACGAGGTCGATGACGGCCGGCGGGTTGCTCACCGCGAGCGTGGTCGCCGTGGGCGCCGCCTCGCGTCGCGCGAGGAGCGTGTCGAGGGCCATCTCGGTGAACGTGCCGGCGGGACCGAAGTAAGCGTAGACGGGCACGATCTCAGCGTAGACGAGAAGCGGGTGCGGCGGATTGCGCCGCGGGCGTTGACGCGACACCGCCGGATCCGTAAGTTAGGTCACCATAAGTAAGGTCACACTTACCTGTTGGTGGCCGAGGTCAGGAGGTGGTGGAATGACGACGATGCTCGCGCCCCGCGTTGCGGAGCAGATCCAGACGGCGTGCCGCGCTGCGGAGTCGGGATCCCTGTCGGCCGGCATCGACGGTGGGACGTCGGGGGACGCGGGGGGATCGACGGGCTGCGACCGGGTCGCGGTGGTCCACCTCTTCGAGACCGACGCCTTTCTGCTGATCCCCGACGACGCCGACGCGCTGACGCAGCTGACCGTCACCGGGCGGACACCGACCGCGATGGTGGAGGTGATCGACCGTGCGCCGGTGCCGATGCGCGAACCCGTGCGGTCGCTGATCTGGCTGTCGGGAACGCTGAACGAGGTGCCCGACCGACTGCAGCGGGAGCTCGCGGTCGAGATCGCCGGCGACCACCCCGACGAGCATCTCCTCGACGTGGGGCACGGATTCAGCCTGGTGCGGCTCGCGCTCGGCTCCGCCGTCATCGCGACGGCGAGCGGGGCCTGCGGCGTGGACGTCGACGAGCTGGCGTCGGCGCAGCCAGACCGATTCTGGGAGTACGAGGCCGATTGGCTGCGGCACCTCGACGCCGACCATCCGGATCTCGTCGAGCAGCTCAGCCGACATCTGCCCGCATCGATCCGCGGCGGTCGGGTCCGGCCGCTGCGTCTCGACCGCTTCGGAATCACACTGCGGGCCGAGGTCGGCGACCGTGACGAGGACGTCCGCATCCCCTTCCCGCAACCGGCCACCTGCGTTCCCGAACTCTCCGCCGCCCTCGCATCTCTGACCTCGAATCTCTGACCTCGCATCCCTGACCTCGCATCCCTGACCCCGGACGCCTGAGGCGGGGCCGCATCGGCGGCTACCGTGGTGGCCGTGACTTCGCGAGCCGATCCGCCGGGCGCCGACATCGTGCGGATCGACGATCCGACCGAACGCCGCGCGTTGATCGTGGAACTGGTGATCGTCGGCGTGCTGACCTTCGGTTTCAAGGCGATCGGCGCTGCGTTGAGTCTGCTGCAGTGGGCGCTCACGGGCGGTCTCGGCGACGTCTCGGTGGCGCTGAACCCGTCGCGTTCGCCGGTCGCGGCCATCGACGCCGTTCGGCAGGCGATGGGGGCCGCCACGCTGGTCGCCTTCGGTCTGCTCGCGCTGTATCTGCTGTGGCGCACCGGCATCGGTCCGCGGGCGCTGGGGCTGGGGCGACCGCGTCGCGCGGACGCCGCGCCGTCGCTGGTGCTGGCCGCGGTCATCGGACTGCCGGGGCTGGGGCTGGTCGCGCTGGCGCGGGCTCTCGGGTGGAACGCCGAACTGATCGCCGCGCCCGACGACGGACTGTGGTGGCGCGGGCCGCTGCTGGTCCTCACCGCGTTCGCCAACGGGTTCGCCGAGGAGGTTGTGGTGGTGGGTTACCTCATCACCCGGCTGCGTCAGCTGGGTGTCGGGGGCGGCGGTGCGCTGGCGGCGTCGGCGGCCCTGCGGGGCGGCTATCACCTGTACCAGGGTGTCGGCGGCGGCCTCGGCAATCTGGCGATGGGTGTGGTGTTCGGCCGGTGGTATCAGGTGACGGGCCGACTGTGGCCGCTGGTGATCGCACACGGGGTGATCGACGCCGTCGCCTTCGTCGGATACGCGGCGCTGTCGGCGGCGGGGGCGACGCCCTTCGGCTGACCGATCAAGCCCGCTGGCAATGCGATAACTATTATTATCAGCACTGGTGGATGCGATGAGAAGAGAAGCGCGGCGCAGCGATCGGGGGAATTCCGCACCCGACGGCTGCGCCGCGCTAGAACGATCCGAGCAGCTCCCTCCCAAGAGCCCCGATTCCACCCGGACCGAGTCGACGCCGCGGATCACCAGGGGTCCGCGACATCAGTGAATTTATCACGTCGGCCCGCGATGCGGGGCGACTACTCCGGCGCGTTGTCCACGCGCAGCTCGTGTCCCTTCGACGTCAGACAGCGACCGCTGGCCAGATCCCACTGCCACCCGTGCAGATTGCAGGTGAGCTTGCCGTTCTCGATGACGCCGAACTTCGACAGGTCGGCCTTGAGGTGCGGGCAGCGGCGCTGGATCACCCACCCGTCGAGCTCGATGGACGCCGAGTCGTCGTGCGCCTCGGAGAACCAGCCGTCGGCATACGCGATCCGCTCGTCGGTGAGGCACTTGAAGAAGGTGTACAGGTACTCGTTGTAACCGCCGATGCGCCACGTGGTGAATCGAGTCGACAGGAAGATCGTGTTGACCCAGTCGGGCTCGTCGTCGCGCAGCACGGTCCGCACCAGCTCCGGCGCGATGCGGAACCCGTAGCGGTACTTGCCGTCGCCCTCCTCGCGCATGCGGACGATCCGCTTCGGGAAGTCCAGCACATAGGTGTCCTCACCGACCGCCAGGCCGACCGGGTACCCGATACCGTCGCAGATCAGGTCGGACTGGGCCATGATCGGCTCGAACGTCTCGCGCAGCGGCTCGAGCAGCGACGGGCCGTCGGCCGGCGCCCACGTCGCCTTCTGCGCGGCGATGACCGGAGCGAACTTCTCCTTCATCGACTCGAGATACGCCTTCTTGTTCTCACCGAAGACCTGCTCGGGCGGGTACGGATGCTCGACGCCGTCCAGGACGCTCCCGGAGAAGTCGGCGACCGATCCGGACACCATCATCAGGCCGCGATGACGCTCGCCGTCGTCGGTGCCGTGAGTGACCATCTGATCGAGGAACTCGGCCTGGTCGGGGAAGATGCTCGCCTGATCGGCGTCCGAGCCCGTGTTGAAGTCGTTGAGGCCGAACAGATCGTCGTCGAGGAACATCGGCGGACCCGCCGACGGCACCACCCAGGTGGCGCCGACCTGCTCGATGTACGACCGTGCGCGATCCATGCCGCGCTGCCGCTTCTGCTTGGCGAAGTTGGCCTTCGACTTGCGTGGGATGTCGTACACCATCGGGTACCAGATGGCGCCGGAGTACTGCAGCAGGTGGACGTCCACGTGACCGAACTGGTCGTGCACCACGTCGAGGTCGACCGGACGGGCGTCGTTCATGTTGAACACGACGGTCTCGCCGTCGTCGACGATCAGTCCCGAGTCGCCGATCGGTCCGTCGGCGGGCGCCCGCAGCGCGATGATCATGATGTCGAGATCGCCGCGAGGTCCGGAGACCGTGTGCTTGGTCGAGTCGGTGGTCTCGACGAAGGTGTGGAAGCCCAGGCGCTCCAGATCGTGCTTGAGGTCCGGGACGGGATAGTCCGGCAGCAGGACGGTCGCGTCCTTGTTGACGTTCTCCAGCAGATTCTGCTCGTCGTAGTGATCGCGGTGCAGATGCGAGACGTACAGGTAGTCGCAGTCGCCGAGAGCTTTCCAGTCGAGTTCGGAGTTGTCCGGAAACGGCACCCACGATGCGAAGTACGCGGGGTTGACCCAGGGGTCGCAGAGGATGGATCCGGCTGCGGTCTGGATGTGGAATCCGGCGTGACCGATGCTGGTGATCTGCACGAGGGCTGCCTTTCACGGGTGGTGTCGCGGTGACGAGTCGACGCGGAGCGGCGGGCGGTCGCCCCGGATCGTTCGCACCGGGTGCGGGCGAACAGCCTCCACATTATCGCCGGTGCCCCGGAATGGACCCCATGCGATGTCGCCGGGAGTGATTAAGCTCTCCAGGTATGGAACCCGTGTATGCCGGAGTCGTCTCCACCGCCCGTCTGCTCTGGCTCGCCCAGGGCCTCTCGTTCGACATCTCGGGCGTCGAGAACGTGCCCGTCGACGGGCCGGGGGTGGTGGCCTTCAACCACACCGGCTACCTCGACTTCACGTTCGCGGGGATCCCGGCATTCCTGCAGGGGCGTCGGTACGTCCGGTTCATGGCCAAGAAGGAGGTCTTCGACAACCGGTTCGGCGGCCCGATCATGCGGTCGCTGAAGCACATCCCCGTCGACCGCGACAGCGGTGCGCAGAGCTACCGCGACGCCGTCGACTACCTCAAGCGCGGTGAGCTGGTCGGCGTCTACCCCGAGGCGACCATCAGCCGCAGTTTCGAGCTCAAGAGCTTCAAGTCGGGTGCGGCGCGCATGGCACTGGAGTCCGGTGCGCCGATCATCCCGACGATCGTGTGGGGCGCCCAGCGCATCTGGACCAAGGGACACCCGCGGAACCTCGGGCGGTCGGGAGCCAAGATCTCGGTGGCCGTGGCCGAGCCGATTCCGCCGGAGGGCACGCCGGCCGAGCTGACCGCACGGCTGTGGGAGTCGATGCGCGCGACCCTCACCCGGGTGCAGGACGAGTACGGCGAGTACCCGGCGGGCGAGTTCTGGGTGCCGGCGGCACGCGGCGGCGGTGCGCCGACCCTCGAGGAGGCCGATGCGATGGACCTCGCGGACGCCGAGGCGAAAGCGGCGCGCAGGGCGCAGCGCGACGCCGGGGAGAACGCTGACTGACGATGCGGGGCGGTGAGGATGCGAAGACGCCGGACGGACGCAGCCGGTCGGGCGGCGAGCCCGTCTACCGGATCCTGGAGGCGCTCGCGGGTGCGATCATGACGGTCCAGGGGGTCCGCAGGCGTTACGACGGACTCGAGAACGTTCCGGCGAGCGGTGGCGCGGTGCTCGCGGTCAACCACACGAGCTACGTCGATTTCCTGCCGGCGGGCCTCGGCCTGTACCGGCGCGGTCGACGCGGCCGCTTCCTGATCAAATCCGAGGTGATGGACGTCGGGATCATGCGTTTCCTGGTGAAGCACGCGCGGGCCGTCCCGGTGGACCGCTCGGCGGGCCGTGAGGCCTACCGCGTGGCGGTGGCGGACCTGCGCGCAGGCGAGATCATCGTCGTCTATCCGGAGTCGACGTTGAGCAGAAGCTTCGAGCTGAAGGAGTTCAAGACGGGTGCGGTGCGGATGGCCTCAGAGGCGGGGGTCCCGGTGATCCCGACGATCGTGTGGGGTTCGCAGCGTCAGTGGACCAAGGGTGCCAAACGGCGGATGGGACGATCGCGCATCCCCGTCGACGTGGCCTTCGGTGAACCGCTGCACGTGACGCCGCGCGACGACCCGGAGGAGGCGACGCGGCGGCTCCGGGCGGCGATGGAGGCGCTGCTGCATCGCGTGCAGAGCGGATACCCGGATGCGCCGGCGGGCGCCGACTGGCTGCCGGCCCGGCTGGGCGGCGGGGCGCCGACGCCCGCCGAGGCCCTCGTCATCGAGGACGCCGAGGCCGCGGAGAAGGCTCGACGACGGGCGCAGCGGGCGGCACGGAAGCGAGCCGGATGACGGCCGCGACGGACCGGTCCGGTGGCGCCGAGGTTCCGACGCTGATCGCGTCGGACGTGGACGGCACCCTGATCGACGACGACAACCGGATCAGCGCCCGGACGATCGAGGCGCTGATCCGCGCACGGTCCCGGGGGGTGGAGTTGGTGTTGGCGACCGGGCGGCCGCCGCGGTGGATCCCGGAGATCACCGAACAGTTGGCGCAGACGCCGGCGGCGGTGCGCTATGCGGTCTGCGCCAACGGAGCGCTGGTGTACGACGTGTCGGCCGACCGCATCCTGCACGCGGCGACGTTGACGCCCGAGACGCTGGCGCAGATCGCGGCGATCTGCGCGGAGGCGCTGCCGGGCTGCGGGTTGGCGTCGGAGCGCGCGGGCGCGACCGCCTTCGACGCGGCGTCGGCTCCGTTCGTCGCGACGCCGGGGTATCGCCACGCCTGGCTCAACCCCGATCACGTCGAGGTGAGTCTGGCCGAGGTGGCCGCCGAACCGGCGGTGAAGTTGTTGGCGCGCATGCCCGGGATGAGTTCGCGGGCGATGGCCGACGCCGTTGCGCCGCTGGTCGGCGACCGCGCGGAGATCACGTTCTCCATCGACACGGGGCTGCTGGAGTTCTCGGTGCCCGGGACGCACAAGGCGACCGGGCTCCGGTGGTTGACGGCGAACACCGACGTCGACGGCCGTCGCGTCGTCGCGTTCGGGGACATGCCCAACGATGCGGAGATGCTGGCGTGGGCGTCGCGCGGGGTGGCGATGGGGCACGGTGATCCCGCAGCTCACGCGGCCGCCGATGAGCTCACCGGCTCGAATCTGGACGACGGCGTCGCCGCGGTACTCGAACGCTGGTTCTAAAAGCGTGACGTGGTTGTGACCACGGGGACTTGTTGCCGGCGCAGTTGAGTCACTACTGTCACAGGAGTCCCATTAGTCACACGGACCACATGCATGCTGTGGTTCTGCCCGAAGGGGTTCGCAGTGCCCAATGTTCGCCCGAGCCGTGCCAGGAAGCGGAGTCTGACCTTCGCAGCGCTGGGTCTGACGCCGGCGCTGCTGATCGGCGGTGTCGTCACCGCCACGACCGGTGTGTTCTCGTCCGACGGCGTCACGCTGGCGGCGGACTCACCGATCACCCTCGACGGCCACGGCCACGGCCACGGCCGCGGCCTCGGACAGTGGGGTGCGTACGGCTACGCGAAGCAGGGCTGGTCCGCCGACCGGATCCTGCGGCACTACTACGGCAACACCACCGCGGGGAAGGTGAGCACCCCCGACGTCACCGTCTCGCTCAGCGAGAAGAAGTCGGTCAGTGTTCATGCGGCTGCCGGAATGCGAGTCGGCACGGAGAAGGTCGCTCCCGGACAGGCGGTCAGCCTGTCCGGGAACACGGCCACCATCACCAACGGATGCGGCGGCGCCGTGGTCAAGACCGTGCAGGCGTCGCTCGTCGAACCGATCGCGCCCGGCACCAACCGACCGGACGGCGAACTGCTCACGTTCTGCAACGGCGGCGAGAAGTACCGCGGGGCGATCGGCATCGGACCCGGCGGCGTCATCAACAAGCTGCACGTCGACGACTACGTCAAGGGCGTCATCCCCAAGGAGTCCATGCCGTCGTGGGCCGACAGCGGCGGGTTCGAGGCACTCAAGGCACAGGCCGTCGCGGCCCGGTCGTACGTCGTCGCCGGCCTCGCGTCGGGCCGCAAGATGGACAACACCCAGCAGTCGCAGATGTACCACGGCGCCTCGGGTGAGGACCCGCGCACCAGCCGCGCCGCCGACGCGACCGCCGGCGCGATCCGACTGCTCAACGGCAAGCCCGCGCTCACCGAGTTCTCCGCGTCCACCGGCGGCTACACCGCGGGCGGACTGTTCCCCGCCGTCAAGGACGCCGGCGACGCCATCTCACCGACCCACAACTGGTCGGCCACCGTCAGTGCCGGCAGCATCGCCTCGGCCTTCGGCGTCGGCGCCCTCAAGAGCTTCGAGGTCATCGAGGCCAACGGTCTCGGCGAAGGCGGCGGCCGGGTCGTCAAGGTCCGTGTCAGCGGCACCGGCGGCACCGTCGAGGCGACCGGTGATCAGGCGCGCACCAAACTGCAGCTGAAGTCCGACTGGTTCTCGGTGAAGGGCCAGAAGACGATGCCGAAGATCGTCAAACCGCAGGTGGGCCCCGAAGCCCCGGGCGGCCCCGGCGACCTCCTCGACCTGAGCCCGCTCAACGCGATCCTCAACAAGATCGTCCCGGGCGCGGGCGTGGTCGGTCTGCCCGATGTGATCGGCCAGGTGACCCCCGTCATCGAGCAGATCATCGCCGAGGGCACCAAGGCGCTGACCGCCAAGCGCGTCTCGCGGGAGCGCAGTGACAACAGCAACGGCTCCACCGGCACCGTCAGCAGGGATCGCAGCGCCAACTCGCAGGGATCGACGGGCACCGTCGCGAAACCCGAGATGATCACCGACGGCAAGGGGATGCCCGGACTGGTCCAGGTGATCGAGAACGGGATGCTCTACTACAGCCCGCTCACCGGCGCGCACGCCCTGTTCGGCGAGGCACTCACCGACTTCCTCGCGGGCGGCGGAGTGGCCGAGCTCGGGTTCCCGACGCGCGACGCCGGTCGGTAGCGAGCGCCGCGCGGCGGGCGCACTGCGGAAATACTCAGGTTCTGTCCGATAGGCTGGGCAGCCGTGACGAACAACAGCACCTTCGACCTGATCGTGGTCGGTTCGGGCTTCTACGGCCTGACCGTCGCGGAGCGAGCGGCAACTGAGCTCGGCAAGCGAGTGCTCGTCGTCGAGCGCCGGAACCACATCGGCGGCAACGCGTACTCGGAGGCCGAGCCCGAGACGGGCATCGAGGTCCACAAGTACGGCGCCCACCTGTTCCACACCTCCAACGAGCGGGTGTGGGAGTACGTCAACCGGTTCACGTCGTTCACCGGGTACCAGCACCGGGTGTTCGCCATGCATGACGGTCAGGCCTACCAGTTCCCGATGGGCCTGGGGCTGGTGTCCCAGTTCTTCGGCCGCTACTTCACCCCCGACGAGGCGCGCGCGCTGATCGCCGAGCAGGCGTCCGAGGTCGAGACCAGCGAGGCCGCGAACTTCGAGGAGAAGGCGATCAGCCTCGTCGGACGCCCGCTGTACGAGGCGTTCATCAAGCACTACACCGCCAAGCAGTGGGAGACCGATCCCAAGAACCTCCCGGCGGGCAACATCACGCGGCTCCCGGTGCGGTACACGTTCGACAACCGCTACTTCAACGACACCCACGAGGGACTGCCGACGGACGGCTACACGGCCTGGCTGGAGAACATGGCGGCCGACGATCGGATCGAGGTCCGGCTCGACACCGACTGGTTCGACGTCCGCGACGAGATCCGCGCCGCCAATCCCGACGCACCGGTGGTCTACACCGGACCGCTCGACCGCTACTTCGGCTACTCGGCGGGGCGTCTCGGTTGGCGGACGCTCGACTTCGAGCTCGAGGTGCTGCCGACCGGCGACTTCCAGGGGACGTCGGTGATGAACTACAACGACGCCGACGTGCCGTACACCCGCATCCACGAGTTCCGGCACTTCCACCCCGAACGCAGACAGTATCCGGCCGACAAGACCGTGATCATGCGCGAGTACGGACGATTCGCCAAGGACGACGACGAACCGTACTACCCGATCAACACGCCCGAGGATCGCACGATGCTCGCCGCGTACCGCGATCTGGCGAAGGCGGAGACCGCGGACGCCAAGGTGCTCTTCGGCGGCCGCCTGGGCACCTACCAGTACCTGGACATGCACATGGCCATCGCCAGCGCGCTGACGATGTTCGACAACACGCTGGCGCCGCACCTGCGAGACGGTGCGCCGCTGGCCGGGGAGGGCGCCTGATGACGGCGGTGTCACACGCAGCGACGGACGTCGACGAGAGCCGGGCGGTGAGCCTGCTGCAGCGGGTGATCTTCCCGCGCGCCGGCGAGCCGCTCGACGTGCGCTCCCTCTACCTCGTCGAGTCGGCGAGCAACGCGCTGCGCGCGCATTCGGCGGACCGCACGAGCGTCGACCTCGCGGGCAACTCCGAGGTGAGCTTCGCCACCTACTTCAACGCCTTCCCCGCCGCCTACTGGCGACGGTGGTCGGTCCTGAACTCCGTGGTGCTGCGTGTGGAACTCCGCGGCAGCGCCCGGGTGGACCTGTACCGCTCGAAGATCGACGGCTCGCGGATCGCGATCGGCGGCGACCTGGTGACGCCCGACGCCGACGGCGTCGGCGTGTTCGAGTTCGTCACCGACCTGGGGCCGTTCGAGGACGGCGGCTGGATCTGGTTCGACGTCACGTCCGACACCGACACCCGGATCGTCTCGGCCGGCTGGTACGCCACCGAGCGGCCCGACGCATCGCGTGAGGGACGGGTGACGGTCGGCATCCCCACGTTCAACCGGCCCGACGACGCCGTCGCGGCGTTGGCCGCACTGACCTCCGATCCGCTGGTCGACGGTGTGATCGACGCCGTTCTGATGCCCGATCAGGGGACGCGGAAGGTGGTCGACCAGGACGGGTACACGGCGGCCGCGGACCGGCTCGGTGACCGCCTGCACATCTTCGACCAGGGCAATCTCGGCGGGTCGGGCGGATACGCGCGCATCATGTACGAGGCGCTGCGCCTCACCGACAGCCCGTATGTGCTCTACATGGACGACGACATCATGATCGAGCCCGACTCGATTCTGCGTGCTCTGGCGCTGTCACGGTTCGCGAAGTCGCCGATGCTCGTCGGCGGTCAGATGCTGAACCTGCAGGACCGCAGTCACCTGCACTGCATGGGCGAGGTGATCGACCGGCACAGGTTCATGTGGACCGCGGCACCGTTCGTCGAATACGACCACGACTTCTCGAAGCATCCCCTGAGCGACCGGGACAACTCCAAGAACCTCCACCGGCGCATCGACGTCGAAGGCAACGGCTGGTGGATGTGCATGATCCCGCGCGAGGTCGCCGAGACCATCGGTCTGCCGATGCCCCTGTTCATCAAGTGGGACGACTGGGAGTTCGCGCTGCGCGCCGACCGCGCCGGATACCCGACCGCGACCGTTCCGGGCATCGCGATCTGGCACATGGCGTGGAGCGACAAGGACGACGCCATCGACTGGCAGGCGTACTTCCACCTGCGCAACCGTCTCGTGGTCGCGTCCATCTACACCGACGGGTCCATCGACGGCATCCTCACGTCGATGGCCAAGGCCACGGCCAAGCACCTGCTGTGCCTGGAGTACTCGACGGTGGCGATTCAGAACGAGGCCATCCGCGACTTCCTCGCCGGACCCGAGCACATCCGCTCCATCCTGCCGACGGCCCTCGGCAAGGTCGCACAGCTGCGCAGGGAGTATCCGGATGCGGTGGTCCTGCCGTCGGCGACCGAGCTCCCCGGCACGACCGGTGAGGCGACGGCGCTCGGCGTCAACGAGCCGCGGGGCCCCCTCGCGAAGGTCAAGGCGCTGGCCGCCGCGGTCGTCAACAACGCCCGCCCCGCCGATCCGCGTCACCACAGCGTTCCGCAGGCCAATTACCCGCCGATCGAGGCGCGCTGGTTCTCGCTGGGACGGGTCGACGGCGTCACCGTGACCACAGCCGACGGCCGCGGCGTGGTGTACCGGAAGCGCGACCGCGACGTCATGACCGGGCTGGCGCGGGAGTCGGCGGCACTGCTCAAGGAATTGCGCGCTCGGTTCGCCGACAAGCGTGTCGAGTACCGGGATGCGCACGGTGAACTGGTGAGCACAGAGAGCTGGGCTGATGTCTTCGGAATCGACTGAACCGGTGGCCGCCGTCGGCGAGGACGCGATCCTCGTCGCGGTCCAGGACGCGTTGGCCGACCGGCCGGGCGTCCTGTCGACCGCGCGCGGTCTGTCGCACGTCGGGGAGCACTCCCTGGGCTGGCTCGTCCTGGCGGGTGCGGGGGCGCTCGCCGCGCACCGCCGAGGCGATCGGGTCGCCCGAACCCGGTATGTGGAGGCGGGTGCGGGGGCGTTCGTCGCCCACGCGGCGTCGGTGGTGATCAAACGGATCGTCCGCCGCCGGCGACCGAGCCATCCGGACATCCGGGTGTCGGTCGGGACCCCGAGCAGGCTCAGTTTCCCGTCGAGCCACGCGACGTCGACGACGGCCGCGGCGCTCCTGCTGGGCCGGGCCGCGGGGACGCCGTCGGCCCGGATCGGGCTGCCCGTCGCGCTCGTGCCGCCGATGCTGCTTTCGCGTCTGGTCCTCGGCGTCCATTACCCTTCCGATGTAGCCGCGGGCGCCCTGGTCGGAGCACTGACCGCCGGTGCCGTCGTCGCCGTCGACGCGCGAGCCGCCCGCAACTGATGACTTTTTCAAGTGAGTGAGGAACGCACCGATGAGCGAGGAGCCGATCGAGCACGACGTCGCCGGTCCGCCTAAGAGTCTGGCTGCGGGCCTGATCAAGGCGCTCCGTCCGCGGCAGTGGGTCAAGAACGTCCTGGTGCTGGCCGCACCGCTGGCCGCGGGCACCGACGTGCTCCGCGACGGCGACAAGATGGCCGGTGTCGGCATCGCGTTCATCGCGTTCTGCCTCGTCGCGTCGTCGATCTACCTGATCAACGACGCGCTCGACGTGGAGGCCGACCGCGCGCATCCGACGAAGCGCTTCCGGCCGATCGCCGCGGGGGTGGTGCCGCGGAATCTGGCGTTCGTGCTGGCGGCGGTGCTGGCCGTGGCGTCCCTGGGGATCGCGTATCTCGCGAACTGGCAGACCACCGTTGCGATCGGCGTGTACCTGGCGGTGCAGCTCGGTTACTGCTTCGGACTCAAGCACCAGGCGGTCGTCGACATCTGCATCGTGTCGTCCGGCTTCCTGCTGCGCGCGATCGCCGGCGGCGTGGCCGCCGAGATCACGCTCTCGAAGTGGTTCCTGCTGGTGATGGCGTTCGGTTCGCTGTTCATGGCGGCGGGCAAGCGGTACGCCGAACTGCAGCTCGCCGAACGGACCGGAGCGAAGATCCGCAAGTCGCTGCAGTACTACACCACCACGTACCTGCGGTTCGTGTGGACGCTGTCGGCGACGGCGGTCGTCCTCTGCTACGGACTGTGGGCGTTCGACGAGATCCACTCGCAGAACGTCTACTACGCGATCTCGATGGTGCCGTTCACGGTCGCGATCCTGCGATACGCGGTCGACGTCGACGGCGGCCAGGCGGGTGAGCCGGAGGACATCGCGCTCGGCGACCGGGTGCTGCAGTTCCTGGCATTGGCATGGGTGGTGCTCGTGGGTGTCGCGGTCTATGTCCCGCTCTCCTGACACCGAGACGGGTCGCGATCCCGCGGGCCCGGGTACGCCGACCGCGCCGGACCGCCGTCGGTTGATCGCTCCGGTCGCCAGCGGGGCGATCGGAGCGTTGGCCGTCACCGTGCTGTTCGCCATCGGGGCGTGGCAGCGGCGGTGGATCGCCGACGACGGCCTCATCGTGCTGCGGACGATCCGCAACCTGCTCGCCGGGAACGGGCCGGTGTTCAACGCGGGTGAACGGGTGGAGGCGAACACGTCCACCGCCTGGACCTACCTGCTGTGGTTCTGGAGCTGGGTGACCGGCGCCGACCAGACCGAGTACGTCGCGCTGTGGGTGGCGTTGATCCTGTCGGTGGCCTCGATCCCGTTGGCGATGTACGGCACGGCGCGCCTGTACGGCAGGCAGATCGTGGGCCCCGGCATCACGCTGCTGTTGCCGCTGGGCGCGATCGTCTACATCGCGATCCCGCCGGCCCGCGACTTCGCGACGTCGGGGCTCGAGAACGGGCTCGTCCTGTTCTGGATCGCCGGACTGTGGTGCATGTTCCTCGCCTGGGGACGCCGGCGGCCCCACAAGGATCCAACCCAGAAGGATCCAACCCAGAAGGATCCGGCCCACAAGGATCCAGCCCAGGACGATGCCGACGGCCGGGGCGGTGCCGGGGTCGGTTCCGGTCGCCGCGAGACGCTCGCGTTCTATGCGTTGGTCTTCGTCGCCGGTCTGGCGCCGTTGATCCGGCCGGAGATCACGATCCTCGGCGGCCTGGTGCTGCTGGTGCTGTTCTGCTCGCCCATCGGGTGGCGCCGTCGGGTCGCGATGGTGGCCGTGGCCGGCGCCCTGCCGGTCGGCTACCAGATCTTCCGAATGGGTTATTACGCGGTGCTGGTGCCCAATCCGGCCATCGCGAAGGACGCCAGCGGCTCCAAGTGGAGTCAGGGGGCCGCATATCTCGACAATCTCTACACGCCGTACACGCTGTTGCTGCCGACGATCGTCGTGATCGTCGCGGGGATCCTGCTCGCGGCGGTGACCGTCGTCGGTCGGCGGCGGGCCGCGGGGGAGCGCGCGGGCGCCGATCGGAAGGGGTCGGCCGGAGACGAGTGGCCCGAGATCCTCGATCCGGAGCCGGCCGCGGCCGGCGGTGCGGTGGCGGCGGTGACGTCGGGGTGGCGGCGTTTCTCGGCGCGCCTGCAGTCGACCGACACCGTGGTGGTGACCGTCGTGGTGGCCGGGCTCGTCCTGGGCCTCTACTGGCTGCGTCAGGGCGGCGACTTCATGCACGGCCGCGTCCTGCTGGCGCCGATCTTCATCCTCCTCCTGCCGGTGATGGCGATCCCGGTGCGGATCCCGTCGACGTTGCGCGACGCGCGCCGCCGCCGACAGCTCGCCGCGAGCATCGCCCTGGTGGGCGGCTGGGTGACCGTCGTGTGGTGGGGTGTGGCCGCGCACGACACCGTGCTGCCGAACGCCGGAATGGACATCGGCCGTGACGGGATCGTCGACGAGCGGCGGTTCTACGTGACCAACATGGGCAACGAGAACCCGGTGACCGCCGAGGACTACCGCGACTACCCGCGGATGCGGGCCATGGTGGAGGCGATCGCCGACCGCCAGGGCCAGGGCGGGATCCTGCTGCCGTCGGCCAACTACGACGAGTGGTACGTCTCGCCGTTGCCGAAGAAGATGCCGCCGGGCGCCCCGCGTGAGACCACCGTGTACTTCCTCAACCTGGGGATGACGAGTATGAACGCGCCGCTCGACGTGCGCGTGGTGGATCAGATGGGGTTGGCGTATCCGCTCGCGGCGCATACGGCGCGGCTCACCGACGGGCGGATCGGCCATGACAAGAACCTGCCGAGTTTCTGGGTGGTCGCCGAGAGCGGCGGTTCCAACGCCGTCCCGGGGTTCATCGACCGTGACGAGCTGACGATGGCACGGGTGGCGCTGACGTGCCCGGCCACGCAGGACCGGTTCGCGTCGTACAAGGGCACGTGGACGTTCGCGCGGTTCCGCCACAATCTGCGGCAGTCGTTCGGCTTCAACAGCTACCGCATCTCGCGGGTGCCGGAGTACGAGATCGCTCGCTGCGGTCTGCCGATGCCGGCGGGTCTCGGCGAGAAGTGATCGCTTCCTGAGCGCGTGACGGGTGGAACTGAGACCGGGCTGAGTGTCGCGTATCTCTCGTTCCCTTGTGGTGCGTTATATCGAAACGGTAACGTCCCTGATCGGTCGAACGATAGACAGGGCGTGCTCTGGAGTGGGAATCCGCGGAGACCTACCTCGGCAGCCCCGGAATGGCCGACACCGACACGTGTGACCATGGTCACATGTTTTGGAGGGGTCCGGCGAGTCGAATAGGCTCGCCGTATCCGGTTGCCGAAGTGGCGCGTGTGGCGTTGCTGAGAGCGGACGTGAAGAACGCAGAGGCGAGCGCACTACCCGGTGCGCACAGCCTGAACCTGACGAGGGAGTAAGCAGTCAATGCGCGTAGCTAAGAGCAAGCCGCATGCCGGTCACCGCCGGTTCACGGCGGTCCTCATCGCGGTGCTCACCGCGATGGGACTGGTTGGTACCGCTGTCGGCGCCGGAACGGCCGAGGCCGCCGCGTACAAGGATTACTGGATCGACGCCTGCGGCATGCCCACCAACGGGGCCTTCGGCAACAAGTCCATGGCGCCCGGCAAGGTGAAGGTGCAGACCTGGAAGCGCGCGGGCAACCGCCGCACCGTGATCCTGCTCGACGGCATGCGTGCACGCTATGACCGCAGCGGCTGGGACATCGAGACCAACGCTCGCCGCCTGGCCGATCAGGGCGTCAACGTCGTCATGCCGGTCGGCGGCCCCGCCAGCTGGTACACCGACTGGGACGCCCCCTCGAACTTCAACGGTCAGAAGAAGCGCTACAAGTGGGGCTGCGTCATCGACAAGCGCGTCGTCCCGATGCTGAAGCGCAACGGCTTCAAGTCGAAGGGCGGCAAGTACGCCATCATGGGTCTGTCGATGGGCGGCGGCGCCGCTCTGACCCACGCCGCTCAGCGTCGCGACCTGTACTACGCGGCGGGCTCGCTCTCGGGCTACCTGTTCCTGTCGGCTCCGGGCATGCGCACCGCGCTGCGGCTCTCGATGCTCGACGTCTCGCCGCAGCCGTGGAACATCGACGCCATGTGGGGTCCCCCGTGGAGCCCGCGTTGGACCCAGAACGATCCGTTCATGCTGATCAACCGGATGCGCGGACTCAAGGTGTACGTCGGTGCGGGCAACGGCCTGTTCGGTCGGTACAACTACCCGCAGAACGTGGTGGACGATCTGTTCAAGGGCACCCCGCTGGAGCTCCTGGCCTTCACGCAGGCCAAGGCCTTCGAGGCCGCCGCCTTCGTCCAGGGTCAGCCGCTCATGACCCACTACGCCAACGGCACCCACGCGTGGGGCTACTGGCAGGACATGCTGTGGAACGCCAAGCGTCGCGGATTCTTCAACTGATCCGTCCGACGGGCTGACGAGCTTCTCGAGTTCGAGAAACTTTAGTCACACAATTCACACGCGTCACAGCGTGGCGCGCACAAAACAGGGCGCTTCCCGTGTACAAAACACGGGAAGCGCCCTGTTTTCGCGTTGGACGGGGCCGGGCGAGGTTCGCGACGCGACCGTAGTGACTTGTGGAGGAGCACGCAGTGAAGATCTGGACCAAGACGGTGCGGGCAGGGGCCAGGACCACCTGCCGCGGCGCGGCGAGCATCGCCGTCGCCGCATCGCTGGTCGCCGCGGGAGCGGGACCCGCGCTGGCTGACCCGCCGAAGCCGCCGGCCACCGCGGGACCGAACAAGCCGGCGCCCCCCACGTCGAAGACCAAGCCGACACCCAAGAAGCCGTCGCCGACCACCAAGAAGGTGCCGACCAAGACGGCGCCGGGCGTCGTCACCAAGACCCAGTGGTTCACCGACCGCCGGGTGGCCGTGTGGGTGCATTCGCCGGCGATGAAGACCGACATCCAGGTGCAGATGCTGCTGGCGCGCGACTGGTACGCCAAACCCGACGCCAAGTTCCCGCAACTCACCATGCTCGACGGACTGCGCGCCCAGGACGATCAGAACGGCTGGCTGATCAACACCGACATCGAGAAGTTCTATCAGGACAAGAACGTCAACGTGATCCTGCCGGTCGGCGGCGAGTCGAGCTTCTACACCGACTGGCGCAAACCCGATCGCGGGAAGAACTACCAGTGGGAGACGTTCCTCATCCACGAGCTGCCGACCGTCCTGGAGAAGCAGTGGCGATCGACCGACGTCCGCGGCGTGGAAGGGCTCTCGATGGGCGGCTCGGCCGCCATGATGCTGGCCGCCCGCAACCCGGGCTTCTACAAGTTCGCCGCATCCTTCTCCGGCATCCTGCAGCTGTCCACCTACGGCATGCCGCAGGCGATCCAGTTCGCCCTCCGGGACGGCGGCGGATACGACTCGGCCAACATGTTCGGCCCGCCGACCGATCCGGCGTGGAAGGAGCACGATCCGTACGTCCTGGCCAAGAAACTGCGCGGCACGAGCCTCTACATCTCGTCGGGCAACGGCGTCGTCGGCCCCCACGACAAGCCGTCCGACATCCCGATGCTGGCGACCAACTACTCCGGTGTGGGCCTGGAGGTCCTCTCCCGCGTCACCAGCCAGCAGTTCGCCGCCAAACTGAACAAGCTGGGGATCAACGGCCAGGCCGTGTACCGGCCGTCGGGCACCCACACGTGGCCGTACTGGGAGTTCGAGATGCACCAGGCGTGGCCGCAGGCCGCGGGCGCACTCGGACTGGCGGGCGACAAGGTGGCCTGCAAGGTCGGGCCGGCCTTCGCCAAGGCGCCCCAGCTCAAGTCGCTCGGCGGCTGCCTCACCGGTGAGTACGCGGTCCCGGGCGGTCGTGCCCAGGACTTCCGGAACGGACGCATCATCACCGGCCCCAAGGGGCCGAAGGTGGTCGGCGGGGCCATCGGCGGGGCCTACGTGCCCGCCGCCGATCGCCTCGGCCTGCCCACGAGTGACGAGAAGACCGGCCGCGACGGCGTCAAGTACAACACCTTCGAGCGGGGCAAGATCGTCTTCACCCCGCGCGACGGAGCGCGCGTCGAGTAGTCGACGAATCCGTGCCCGAGGACCGCGTCGAACGCTGCGCCGGGTCACCGGACGGTGACCCGGCGCACCTCCGGGCGTCTGCAACGATCCGTTGTCTGAACATCGTCTGAGGAATTGCCATGTCTTCACTGGAGTCGACCTCTCGAGTGCGGGAAACTGCCGGTCGCGCCGGTACGCTCGACGACATGACTGCCAAACACCTCCGGGTCTCCCGCCTCCGGGTCGCGGCCGTGGCGGGCGCCTTCGCCGTGGCCGCCGGTGTGCTCACCGCGTGCAACGATTCGTCGACGGCCAGCGCGCCGATCGGCGGTGAGTCGATGACCACCACCACGGTGCCGGCCGGAGACACCAGCTCCTCGGAGGAGGCCGAGGCGTCGGCCGACGCCTCGGCCGGCGCGTCCCGCGCGTCGAAGTCGCGTCCGGCCACCGCACCCGACTCGTCGACGTCGGTGGTCAAGAAGTTCCCCGGCGGCGCGCCGCCGCCCGAGGGCGTCAAACTCTCGGCCAAGGAGAAGAAGTACCTCGCGGCGTTGAAGCGCCAGAAGGTCGAGTTCATGGGCGACAGCGACAACAACGTCGCCCTCACCATGGGCCGGTACGTCTGTCAGTCGGAGGCCAACAAGGTCGACCCGATGCTGATGAAGGCATACGTCCGCGCATCCATCGGACCGGTCGCCAAGAGTGAGGCCGACGCCAACAGCAAGTCCGACAAGATCATCTCGGCCGCCGAGAAGCACCTGTGCTGAAACGCCGCCGACTCAGGTGGCTGCTGCTCGCTGTCCTCGCGCTCTTCCTCGTCGCCTACCTGATCTACCAGTGGCTCTCGCCCCCGCCGCCCGTCAAGGGGCCGCCCGGGGGGCCGTCGACGAGTGCGCCGCCGCGCCCGAACGCCCAACCGGCAGACTGCCCCGACGTCCTCGCCCTGGTCATCCCGGGGACCTGGGAGTCGAAGGCGGGCGACGATCCGCACCATCCGACCGCCAACCCGAAGTCCCTGCTCCTGCGGGTGTCGTCGCAGCTCCAGAATCGGTTCGACGACTCGCGGGTCGACGTCTACACCGTCCCGTACAAGGCGGCATTCCGTAATCCGACCGACCTGCGCGACCGCCAGGCCGATTACAACGATTCGCGCGCGCAGGGGTTCAAACGCGCCGCAGACAAGGTGACCAAGACTCACGACCACTGCCCCCTGACCCGCTACGTGTTCATGGGCTTCTCGCAGGGTGCGGTCATCGCGGGTGACCTCGCGAGCGACATCGGCAACGGCCGCGGCCCCCTCGACGCCCGCGACCAGGACCTCGTGATCGGCGTCGGACTCATCGCCGACGGCCGCCGCCAGGTCGGCGACGGCGCGCACTATGTGGCGCCGAGCCCGCCCGGAGTCGGCGCCGAGGTCGCCCTCGGCGGCTTCGGAAGCCTCGTCCCGGGCATCACGATGACCGGTGCGCGTGACGGCGGCTTCGGAACGCTCGCCGACCGCACGTACTCGATCTGCGCGCCCGGCGACCTGATCTGCGACTCGCCGACCATCGCCGATCCGCTCAAGGCGATCGGCTCGCTGGCCAACGCCGCCAACAACCCCGTCCACGCCATGTACGCGACCAAGCGGTACTGGAAGTCGAAGAACTCGCAGACCGCCACCGCATGGCTGCTGGGGTGGTCGACCCGGCTGATCAAGAAGGTGGAACCGGTCCCGCACACCTGACGCGCCCGCGCCCGAACGGTCGGGCTTGGGGAACACCCCCGGCTGCGATAGCCTTCTCGGGTTGAGGCCTTGACCGCGAGGCCGTGAACCGAGTAGGAGAAACGCTTCGTGACGACTGGCCAAGATTCGTCGACACCGGGGGGACTTCGGAAGTTCCGCTTCGGTGCAGGCGGCGAAGGCAATAAGGACGAGGGCGGCGCGCGCAAGTTCGTCAAGCTCGCCCAAGCCGCCGAAGAGTACGGGTACGACACCTTCGCGATCCCGGATCACCTCGGAAACCAGGTGGGCCCGCTGGCCGCACTCGGTGCGCTGTCGCAGGCCACCAGCACGATCCGGCTCGCGACCTCGGTGCTGGCGAACGGATTCCGCCACCCGGCGATCCTCGCCAAGGAGGCCACCACCATCGACGTCCTGTCGAAGGGGCGCCTCGAACTCGGCATCGGCTCGGGGTGGATGAAGGACGAGTTCGACAAGGCGGGCATCGAGTTCGGCACGCCCGGGGAGCGCATCCGTCGGCTCGACGAGTCGTTGACGATCCTCGACCTGCTGATGCGCGGAGAGACGGTCGACTTCGACGGCGAGTTCTACCGGATCACGGGACTCGAGGGGTCGCCGCGACCGCGGCAGGGGCCCCGCCCGCCGATCGCCGTGGGCGGCGGCGGCCCGAAGATGCTCGCGTTGGCCGCGAAGCACGCCGACATCATCTCGGTGGCCACCGGGTCGACGCGCGACGGCCGGCTGCGGCTGTCGGACATGACGATCGAGAAGACCGCGGAGCGTGTCGACCGGATTCGCCAGGCGGCAGGCGAGCGTTTCGACCAGATCGAGCTGAACTGGACGATCGCGACGATCGTCATCACCGATGATCGCGTCGCGACGGCCGAGATGGCGCTCAAGGCGCTCGAGAGCGGTTACCCGCCCAACATCGCACGCGATGTGGAGTTGACGGTGGACGACATTCTGGCGTCTCCGTACCTGGCGTTCGGCACCTTCGAGGAGATCGCCGAACAGATCCGCGAGGTCCGTCGACGGACCACCATGAGTTACGTCGGGGTGTTCCCGACCCAGATGGACGCGTTCGCGCCCGTCATCCCGCTGTTGCGGGGAGAGTAAACTGATCGAGGCTTTCGTACGTTCCAGGGGGTAGGCACGCGTGTGTCGGGGTAAGGCGCGTACCGCGAAGTGACGCAGAACCGCGCAATGACGTGCGGAAACAGGAGTTAATGGATGCTGAACACGGAGTTAGAGCAGTTCCTCGACGAGAACGGGAACCTCCACTTCACCGAGGACGCGACCCTGGTCGACTACGTCGAGCGGAATGTGCGCGAGCAGGCGGACGAACTGGCCTACCGGTACCTCGACTTCAGCCGAGAGCGTGACGGTGAGGCGATCGACCTCACCTGGGCGCAGTTCGGCAAGCGGCTGCGCGCCGTCGCCGCGCGCCTCCAGCAGGTGACGCAGCCCGGTGACCGGGTGGCGATCCTGGCTCCGCAGTCGTTGGAGTACGTGATCGGCTTCTTCGCCTCGCTGTATGCGAGCAACATCGCGGTGCCGCTGTTCAGTCCGGACGAGCCGGGGCACACCGACCGGCTCGTCGCGGTCCTCGCGGACTGCCGGCCGTCGGCCATCCTCACCTCCACGAAGTCGGCCGAGGCGGTGCGCGACTTCTTCGCCGACCGCCCCGCCAAGGAACGGCCCCGCGTGATCGCGGTCGACGCGGTCCCCGACTCGGTGGGCAGCTCGTGGGTGCCGCCCGTCGCCAGCCGCAACAACCTCGAATCGGTGGCCTACCTCCAGTACACGTCGGGCTCCACCCGTGTGCCCGCGGGCGTCGAGATCACCTATCAGGCGGTGGCCGCCAACGTGCTGCAGATCTACGACTGCATCGAGATCGACCGCAACGCGCGCGGTGTCACCTGGCTGCCGATGTTCCACGACATGGGTCTGCTCACCGTGATCCTGCCGGCGCTGGGCGGCCGGTACGTCACGATCATGAGCCCGATGGCGTTCGTCCGCCGCCCGGGTCGCTGGATCCGGGAGCTCGCGGCCGACGCCGACCACTCGCCGACCTTCGCCGCCGCCCCGAACTTCGCCTATGAGCATGCGGCGCTCCGCGGGCTGCCCAAGGACGGGGAGCACCTCGACCTGTCGAACGTCATCGGACTCATCAACGGCTCCGAGCCGGTCACCGTGAGTTCGATGCGCAAGTTCAACGAGGCGTTCGCGCCCTACGGGCTCTCGGAGAAGGCCATCAAGCCGTGCTACGGCATGGCCGAGGCCACGCTGTTCGTCTCGGCGACCCAGCGCGACAACTCCGCCAAGATCAGCCACGTCGACCGTGACGAGCTGAACGCGGGCCGTTTCGTCGAGGTCCCCGAGGACGCCGAGGGTGCCGTCGCGCAGGTCTCGTGCGGGCAGGTCGCGCTCAGCGAGTGGGCGGTGATCGTCGACCAGGAGACCGGCGCCGAACTCCCCGACGGCCGCGTCGGCGAGATCTGGCTGCACGGCCTCAACATCGGCGACGGCTACTGGAACAAGGCGGAGGAGACGGCCGAGACCTTCCACAACCGGCTCACCTCGCGTCTGCCGGAGGGCAGCCACGCCGAGGGGGCGCCCGAGGACGGCCTGTGGATGCGTACCGGCGACTACGGCGTCTACTTCGACGGCGAGCTCTACATCACCGGCCGCGTCAAGGATCTGGTGATCGTCGACGGCCGCAACCACTATCCGCAGGATCTGGAGGCCAGCGCCCAGGAGGCGAGCGTCGCGATCCGTCCCGGTTTCGTCGCGGCCTTCGCCGTCCCGGCCAACCAGCTTCCCGACGAGGTCTTCGACGGCGGTTTCAGCGGTCTGACCCGCGACCCCGAGGACGCATCCGAGCAGCTGGTGATCGTCGCCGAGCGACCCGGCCGCAAGGCCGACCCGCACGAGGTGGCCGACGCCGTGCGCGCGACCATCGCCGGACGGCACGGCGTCATGGCGCGCGATGTGCTCCTGGTTCCGAACGGATCGATTCCACGCACGTCGAGCGGCAAGATCGCGCGGCGCGCGACCAAGGCCGCCTACATCGACGGCACACTCCGCGGGGGATACAAGCAGTCGGCGTTCCCGGACGCGGACGCATGACACGGCATCGAGCCCGGCACGCCCTTCGGGGGACGTGCCGGGCTCGATCGCTGCCCACCCGACGAGTCGAGCAGTAGGCTGAATCACGATGTCTGACACTGAACACACTTCTCCGGACAATCCCGAGGTCACCGGCGACGCCGGGGCGGCGTCGAACGGCGAGACCGTCGGCGATCTGACCGTCGAGGAGCTGCGCGACTGGCTGCGCGACTGGGTGGCGCGTGCCACGGCGCTGCCGGTGGAACAGATCTCCGACGACCGCCCGATGGAGGAGTTCGGTCTGGCGTCGCGCGACGCGGTCGCGTTGGCCGCCGACGTCGAGGACTTCACCGGCGTGATCCTCACCGCGACGGCCGCATACAACCATCCGACGATCGCGTCGCTCGCCAAGCGGATCATCGAGGGCGATCCCGACGAGGGAATCGACCCCGACGACGACCGTTTCTGGGAGCGGGACCGCGATGCGGACGACGACATCGCGATCGTCGGCGTCGCCACCCGCTTCCCGAAGGCCGGCCACACCCCGGAGTCGACGTGGGAGGCCCTGATGGCCGGCGTCGACGGGATCACCGATCTCCCCGAGGACCGGTGGACCGAGTTCAAGGCCGATCCGCGGATCGCCGAGGCCATCGAGAACGGCAACGTCCACGGCGGCTACCTCGACGACGTGTCGGGGTTCGACGCCGACTTCTTCCAGATGAGCCCGCGCGAGGTCGAGAACGTGGACCCGCAGCAGCGGCTCGCCCTGGAGCTCACGTGGGAGGCGCTCGAACACGCGCACATCCCGCCGAGCGATCTGCGCGGAGGCCAGGTCGGCGTCTTCGTCGGCACCTCGACGAACGACTACCAGATGCTCGCGACGCTCGGTCTCGCCGACGGTGCCGCCGAGACCGCGGCCTACGCCCTCACCGGCACGGCGACGTCGATCATCGCCAACCGCGTCTCCTACTTCTTCGACTTCCACGGCCCGTCCCTGGCGATCGACACCGCGTGCTCGTCGTCGCTGGTGGCCGTGCACGAGGCGGCCCGCAGCCTGCGGACCGGCGACTCCGACGTGGCACTGGCCGGCGGCGTCAACATGCTCATCACGCCCGCGGCGACCCTCGGTTTCGACCAGATCGGCGCGCAGGCGCCCGACGGCCGGATCAAGGCCTTCTCGTCGGACGCCGACGGGATGATCCGTGCCGAGGGCGGCGGCATGTTCGTCCTCAAACGGATGGCCGATGCGCGACGCGACGGGGACGCCGTCCTCGCGGTTCTGGCGGGCAGCGCCGTGAACTCCGACGGCCGATCGAACGGGATCTTCGCACCCAACCCCGAGGCGCAGGTCCAGGTGCTGCGGTCGGCGTACGCCGATGCGGCCGTCGATCCGCGGACCGTCGACTATGTGGAGGCCCACGGGACGGGCACGGTGCTCGGCGATCCCATCGAGGCCGACGCGCTCGGCCGGGTCGTCGGACGGGGGCGGGCCCCCTACGAGCCGATGCTGCTGGGGTCGGCGAAGACCAACTTCGGGCACATGGAGTCGGCGGCCGGCGCCGCCGCCCTGGCCAAGGTGGTGCTGGCGTTGCAGAACGACCGGCTGCCGGCCTCGCTGAACTACGCGGGCCCCAATCCGTACATCCAGTTCGACGCGAGCAATCTCCGGGTCGTCACCGAGCCGACCGTGTGGCCGCGGTATTCGGGTCACGCGATCGCCGGCGTCTCCGGATTCGGTTTCGGCGGCACCAACGCGCACCTGGTGGTGCGCGAGGTGCTGGCGAGCGATTACGCGGCGTCCGCCGGTGCACAGGACGCCGCGGTCGCGCCCGCCGAGAACGCCGTCGTCGACGCGGTCGGCGACGATGACGACGACGAGGACTTCCTCACCGAGGCCGAACGCGCCGTCCTGGCCGCGCAGGCCGCCCGCAGGCCCGAGCCGGCGGTGCAGACGCCCGACGATCCGGCCGACGGATTCGCCCCCGTGGCCGTCGAGGGCTCGGTGGTGCCGCTGGTGATCTCCGGCTTCCTGACCTCGCGCCGCCGGAAGGCCGCGGCCGACCTCCTCGAGTGGCTCGAATCCGACGAGGGGCGGGGGACGCCGCTGGTGGACGTCGGACGCGCCCTGGCGCACCGCAACCACGGCCGCACCCGATCGGTCGTCATGGCCCGCACCTACGAGGACGCCGTCAAGGGCGTCCGCGCCGTGGCCGACGGCAAGTCGCTGCCGTTCGTCTACACCTGCGACTCGCCGGATGCGGCGTCGGCGGTCTGGCTGCTGTCGGGTTTCGGCTCGCAGCACCGCAAGATGGCCAAACAGCTGTACACCGAGAATCCGGTGTTCGCGAAGTACGTCGACCGCGTCGACGAGTTGATCGAACGCGAGCTCGGCTATTCGATGGTCGAGATCTTCCTCGACGATGCGCAGACCTACGCCATCGAGACGTCGCAGATCGGCATCTACACCATCCAGGTGGCGCTCGCCGACACGATGCGGCACTACGGCGCCGAGCCGGGCGTGCTGATCCCGCACTCGATGGGCGAGGCGTCTGCCGCGTACATCAGCGGGGGCCTGTCGCTGGAGGACGCCACCCGGGTGATCTGCCAGCGCTCCCGTCTGATGGGTGAGGGCGAGTCGATGCTCTCCGGCGACGACATCCGGTTGATGGCGCTCGTCGAGTACAGTGCCGACGACATCGCCGACGTCCTCGTGGACTACCCCGACCTGGAGATCTGCGTGTACGCGGCGCCGACCCACACGGTCATCGGCGGTCCGGAACCGCAGGTCGACGCGATCGTCGAACGCGCGGAGGCCGAGGGGAAGCTGGGTCGCAAGCTGCAGACGAAGGGCGCGAGCCACACGTCGCAGATGGACCCGCTGCTCGGCGAGCTGGCCTACGAGCTCACCGGCATCGAGCCGCGGCGGCCGTCGACGGGCTTCTACAGTTCCGTCGACCGCGAGGTCTTCTACCGGCCGGGCAGCGAACCGGTCCACACGATCGACTACTTCCTCAAGGGGCTGCGCCACAGCGTGTGGTTCTCGCAGGCCATCGCGAAGTCGGTGGAGACGGGACATCGCACGTTCATCGAACTGTCGCCGAACCCCGCCGTGCTGATCTCGGTGGCCGCGACCACGTTCGGCGCGGGCGTCCACGACGCCGAGCTGATCGAGACCCTCCGCCGCAAGGAGGACGAGAGCTACGGCCTGGTGAACGCGCTGATGAAGCTGTACGTGCACGGGCATCCGGTGAATGTGGCCGCGCTCTTCGGCAGCGGCCCGGATCGCGCGTACGCCGCGATCCCGCGGACGCGGTTCGAACGGAAGCCGTACTGGCTCGACGCCGTCGTCGTCGGCGGCTCCGGTGCGGGCACCGTCCCGGGCTCGCATGTGGCCCTTCCCGACGGTCGTCACGCCTGGGAGGTCGCGGCCGCAGCCGTGACCGATCCCCGCGGGCTGGTGGTGGCCGCGGCCGCCCAGGTGCTGGGGTCGTCGGTGTCGGTGACCGCGGTGGAATCGGTGGCGCCATTCCCCGCGGAGGGCACGGTCACGACCACCCTCACCCGGCACCCGGGTGGTGCGGCGGTGAGCGTGCACGCCGGACCGCAGGGCGGATTCGCCCTGCTGTACGAGGCGGCGGTGACCGCGGCCCGGACAGCGCAGACCGGCCAGGGCACCACCGACCGGTCCGGCATCGACCAGGCGTCCGCGGACGCGGGCGCCGACGGCGCACCGGCACCCGGAGCGGCGTTCGGCGACGACCGCGTGGTGATCGAGGACGATGTGGTCGACGACATCGGCAATCGGTGGGACCCGGCCTCGGGTGAGACGGTCGGTGATCGCCTGGCGGTGATCGTCGGCGAGTCGATGGGATACGACCCGGAGGACCTGCCGCGGGAGATCCCGCTGATCGAGTTGGGTCTGGACTCGCTGATGGCCGTGCGGATCAAGAATCGCGTGGAGTACGAGTTCGAGATCCCGCAGCTGCAGCTGCAGGCCATGCGGCAGGCGAATCTCGCCGACGTCGAGAAGTTCGTGAGCTTCGCCGTCACACACCGCGACCAGCTCGACGACCTGGAGCAGGCCACCGGCGGCGGTGAACTCGACACGGCGGCGCTGAACGCGTACATCGACGAGGAGTTGGCCAAGGACGCGGCCCGAGGCGGCCCGACCCCCGACACCCCGACCCCCGACACCCCGACCCCCGACATCCCGGCCACCGAGCAGCCCGAGCCGGAGGCACCCGCTCCCGCGACGCCCGCGACGCCGGCTGCGGCCGCGCCCGATCTCACCGATCAGGCGTCCGTGGCCGAGGCCGCAGGCGCCGACGTGCCGCCGCGCGATGCCGCCGAACGCCTCACGTTCGGCGCCTACGCGGTGGTGACCGGTCGATCGGCCGGCGGCGTGTTCACCAAACTGCCGGTCCTCGACGAGGACACGGCGCAGCGGCTCACCGATCGGATCAACGACCGCACCGGCGGCGAGGTCGACATCGAGGACATCCTCGACTCGGAGACCATCGAGGAGATGTCCGAGTACGTCCGACAGCAGATGGACGACGCCGCCGACGTCGACGGTTTCGTCCGCTTCCTGCGGGTCGGCGTCGACGCCGACGGTTCGCCGAAGCATCGCTTCGACGTCGCCGCGGGTGATCCGACACCGATGCTCGTCTTCCATCCGGCAGGCGGCAACACCTCGGCGTACGAGGCGCTGCTCAAACGGCTCCCCGAGGACGTCCCGGTGATCGGCTTCGACCGGGTGGAGGGCTCCATCGAGGAGCGCGTCCGCCAGTACATGCCGAAGCTCCGCGAGGTGCAGCCGACCGGGCCGTACGTGCTGGTCGGCTGGTCGCTCGGCGGCGCCCTCGCCTACGGTGCCGCGCAGCTCCTGTCCGAACAGGGCGACGAGGTGGCCTTCGTCGGCCTCATCGACGTCGTACGCCCCAGCGAGGACGTCCCGGACACTCCGGAGAACAAGCGTGCCCGCCTGGAGCGGTGGAAGGCCTTCGCCGTCAAGACCTACGGGATCGACGCGGATGCGCCGATCCCGATGGACCGGCTCGTGGAGGCCGACGATGAGGGCCAGTTCGAGATCATCATGGAGATGATCGCGATGTCGGACACCAAGATCCCCGGCGGCATCATCGAGCACCAGCGCACCTCGTTCATCGACAACCGGGCGTTGACCAACATCGACCCGTCGCCGTACGACGGCAAGGTGGTCCTCTACCGTGCCGACAAGATGCACGACGGCGCGATCGAACTGGAACCCCAGTGGGCACAGATCGACGAGGACGGTCGCTGGGGCGAGGTGGTCGACGACCTGGAGATCATCCACATCGGCGGCGACCACCTCGGGATCGTCGACGAACCGCATGTGGCGAAGGTGGCGGCCGATCTCGCCCGCCGCATGGAAGAACTGAACACCGACAAGTGATGGAGAGGTCGCCGGCCTGATGGAAACGACTGCTGAGAAGCTCGCCGACCTGCGCGAGAAGCTGGAACTGGCCAGGGAGCCGGGCGGCGAGAAGGCGATCGCGAAGCGGGCGGCCAAGGGGATCCTGTCGCCGCGCGCGCGGCTGGAACTGCTCTTCGACCCGGGGACCTTCGTGGAGGTCGGGGCACTGGCGAAGATGCCGGGTGCCGGCGAGACCGGGTACGGCGACGGCGTGGTGACCGGGCACGGTCTGGTCCACGGCCGCCCGGTGGCCGCGTTCAGTCACGACCAGACCGTCATGGGCGGCACGGTCGGCGAGATGTTCGGCCGCAAGGTGTCCGCGCTGATGGAGTGGGCGGGCAAGCTCGGCTGCCCGATGGTCGGCATCAACGATTCGGCGGGCGCCCGCATCCAGGACGCCGTCACCTCGCTGGCCTGGTACGCAGAGATGGGTCGCCGCAACGATCTGCTCTCGGGCCTCGCACCGCAGATCTCGGTGATCCTCGGCAAATGCGCCGGCGGTGCGGTGTACACCCCCGCCAACACCGACATCCTGGTGGCGGTCGAGGACAAGAGCTACATGTTCGTCACCGGGCCCGACGTCATCAAGCAGACCACCGGCGAGGAGATCTCCGCCGAGGACCTCGGCAGCGCCCACAACCAGGCGCGATGGGGCAACATCCACCACATCGCACCCGATGAGGCGGCCGCATTCGAGTGGGTTCGCGAGTACCTGCAGTACATGCCGTCGAGCGCGCACGAACAGCCGCCGGTGATCAATCCGGGCCTCGAACCCGAGGTCACCGAGTCGGATCTGAGCCTCAACGAGTTCATGCCCGACAACGACAACGCCGGCTACGACATGCGCGACATCATCATCCGGCTGTTCGACGACGGCGCGTTCCACGAGATCGGCGAACTCTTCGCGCCGAACATCCTCACCGGATTCGCCCGCGTCGACGGTCGCAGCGTCGGCGTCGTCGCCAACCAGCCGAGCGTCATGGCCGGCACGATCGACACGGACTCGTCGGAGAAGGCCACCCGATTCGTCCGCATCTGCAACGCCTACAGCATCCCGTTGATCTTCCTGGTCGACACCCCCGGAATCCTGCCCGGCATCAGCGAGGAGCAGAAGGGCACCATCCGGCGCTCGGGCAAGTTCCTGTACGCCTACGTGGAGGCCGACGTCCCCAAGATCACCGTGGTGCTCCGCAAGGCCTACGGCGGCGCCTACGCGGTGATGGGCTCCAAGCAGCTCGGTGCCGACATCAACTTCGCGTGGCCGACGGCCAAGATCGCGGTGATGGGCGCCGAGTCGGCCGCCGCGATCCTCACCCGTCGACAGACCGAGGGACTCTCGGTCAACGAGGCCGACAAGGTGCGCCAGGACTTCATCGCGTTCTACAACGCGATGATGGCCACGCCGTACCTGGCCGCCGAACGCGGTTACATCGACGCCGTCATCGAGCCGGCCCACACGCGCCTCGAACTGCGGAAGGCGCTCGCACAGCTCCGCGACAAGGAGATCCTGCGCGCGCCGCGCAAGCACTACCTCATGCCGATCTGACCCACCGGTCCCGGCCAACGGATTCCGGCCCCGAACCGCGCGACTGCGGGTCGGGGCCGGAATCGTCGGCGGACTCCCCCGCGGTCGGGCGTCAGTAGCCGGCCGAGCGCATCGGCGCCGGGTTGTACAGACCGCTGACCGTGTGGCTGCCGATCGACAACTCGGCGGGCCTCGACGGCGTCACCGGGGTGAACCGTTCCAGACCGCCCCAGTCGCGGCCCCAGTCGTTTCGCAGGTACGTCGGCACCAGCGTGTTGTAGAGCAGACCGTCGGTGATGCCCAGCGGCCCGCCGTTGATGCCGTCCGACCACGTCTGACTGTTCCGCTTGGTGGCCGCGGCGTCGGGCATGATGCGCCACTTGGGCACCTCGAGGACGCCGTTGCGGACGGCCATCGGCCGCTGGCACGGGAACACCAGGCCCGGCATCCAGTCGATGAACACCGGATCGGTGCTCCCGACGACGTCCTGCAGGGTCCGCAGGGCCGGAACGCGCGGCGGCGTGAACGCGAGCCATTCGCTGGCGGCGGCCGCATCGTCGACCGCGGTGAGCCGCACCGTGTCGGCGCGCGGCGGCGCGTCGGCGAGCGGGAAGCGCAGGGTCCGCCAGTAGTTCTTCTCCAGCGCATCCGTCGGGACCAGCGCCCGGCCCAGCGGCGTCACCCGGCCGTCGGCGCCGCGACGACCGAACTCGGCGGTCAGGCTGCGGCCCCTGGTGAGCACGCCCAGACTGTTGTGGGCGGCGATCGAACCGGCCGCGGCGACGGTGAGCAGCGGTTTGTCGCCGGGGGCGCGGCCCGCCTCGAAACCGAGGTCGTACCACGCCGAGGTCACCCTGCCGACGCCCGTCGTGCCGTGGCTCCCCAGGACCGGGGTGGTGTCCGGGTGCAGCCCGAACGGCAGCCGGACCGACCGGTCGGAGCCGGTGCGACCGGACTCCTTCTGGGCCGACGTGGTCTCGGAGACGGTCTCCTGATCGTCGAGGGCGCCGGAGTCGTCCGCACCGCTGCCGGAGTCGTCCGTCCCGTTGTCGGGCGTGCCGGCGGCATCGGAGCCGCCGCCGGCGGTGGGAGCCGAGGTGGTCTCGTCCTCATCGGAGCCCTTCTTCTCCTCCAACGGGTCGATGAGAGTCCCCGCGGGGACGCCGGTGGCGGTGAAGCCCTCGTTGTGCAGGCCGAGTGCGGCCGTCGGCGAGGGTGCGGGCCGTCCGTCGACGGCCGCCGGCGCCAGGATCGAGCGATTCGGATCGGACTCCACCAGCACGTCGTCGGCCAGGGCGCAGGTGTCGCCGGTGAGCGCACGCGCATTCGACACCGCCCACGACCAACTGTGCCGCTGCACCCACGCACCCTTGACGAACGACGCGAGCATGAAGACGACGAGCAGTGCCGCGATGACCGGCAGCGGGGAGAACGTGAACCGCATGATCCCGCTGCGTCGGTCGCCGGTCGCGACGGCCTCCTCGACGTAGTCGTCGCGGAAGTGGAAGTACAGACCGGCTGCGCCCGTCACCACCGCGGCGGCCAGCACGAACCAGCTCAGGTTGATGCCGCCGAGGGAGATGGGACGGTCCCACCACGGAACACCGTAACTGCCCACGTACCACCACATGTTGGTCCCGGCGGCCGCGATGGCGGTCACCAGGAGGACGGCGGTGGCGAAGAACGTGCGATTGCGCCGCGACCGGAGCAGTGCGGGGGCCATCATCGCCGCCACACCGGCGACGAGGGCGGCGCCGATGCCCGCGTAGATCCCGAAGTGATGGGTCCACTTCGTCGGCGTGAACGACGTGAAGAACATGGTGCCGAGGATCACCGCGACCAGACGCCACATCGGTGCGCGGGACACCCCCGCGGGCGAGCGCCGCAGAGCCAACCGGAACACGGCGACCACCAGGCACATGATCATCATCAGGATCCCGAAGCGGCGCGGGAACGTGCCGTCGCCGGTCTGCAGCATCAGGAAGTAGTAGCGGATCGGCTCCTCGTACCACTTCTCGGTGGGCCCGACCTCCGTCGCGACCTTGTTGCCCTCCAGCAGCGGAGCCAACGCCTGCGCGTAGAAGATCATGTAGAGCACGGCGGTGCCCGACGCCAGCAGCGGAGCGAGCAGCGGCAGCAGACCGTCCCGCTTGCGACGCGCGACGATGCCCTTCACGACCGGCCGCAAGCCGGCGACCAGCGCGGCCGCCGCCATGAGACCACCGGGGGCCAGGGCGAGCGTGAACGCCGCGGTGACCGCGGCGATCGCATACGGCAGCAGACGGCGCGTGGCGATGGCGCGTTCCACGCAGCACCACGTCAGCAGGGCGCCGACGGCTTCGGCGGGCTCCGGACGGATGCCGTTGTTGTACGGCATCCAGATCGCGAGGAAGACCATCGCGCCGGTCCACACCGCCGCGGAGCTGTTCCGCACCGAACGGCCGAGTCGCGGCAGCACCTCGCGGCTGATGATCCACCAGCCCAGGAGGCCGAGCAGGAAGGCGGGCAGTCGCAGCCACGGAGTGGCGACCGAGATCTGGGTCATCCACGACAGCACGTGGAAGTGCCAGCCGAACGGATCCTGGGGCACACCGAAGTAGCGGAAGTAGTTGTCGGCGTACCCCGCGCCCTCGGTGATGCGGGCGACCGTGATGTTGTAGCCGTCGTCGGAGGTGTTGCCGCCGATGAGCCACCAGGCTGCCAGCACACCGAACACCGCGATGTCCGGGCCGCGGATGGTGAACCAGCCGCGGGGCAGGAAGCGTTTGTGGCCGCGTCCGTCGCGCGCGTCGAGGACGCCGAGCGCCAGCAGCGACAGCAGCGTGGCGAGGATGCCGACGATGATCGCCGCCAACTTGAGCGGGGTCGGGGAGTTGACGAACCGGGTGTCGATGGTCGCGTTGAGCGCCAGCCCGTCGCGGGAGGCGTCGGCAGGCAGATCGGAGTACACGCCGATGATCTGCGGACGCATGTCGGTGTCGTCGGTCCGGTAGTCGGTGTCGTCGCCGGGCGCCACGCCCTCGATGTCGGCGCGGACGCCGTCGCCGTCGCCGGCGATCGTGAACCGGCAGTCCGGGTTGTTCTCGGCGGCGGCGCGGTCCGTCGACAGCAGCACCACGTCCCGGACGACCATGCTGAGGGTCTTGGAGTCGGCGCGGACGAACAGGCCGCGGGCGGTCGCCTTCAGTCCCTCCTTGGGGACGGTCGAGAGCAGCACGCCGCCCTCGTCGGGAAGGTCGCGAGCCAGCGAGCAGGGGATCGACGCGTCCAGGTCGGTCGGGACGAAGGCGACCATCGGAGCGGTCACGTTGCCGACGGCGCCGTCCTGCGGCCAGTGCAGCTCGGACGTCTGCTGCTCGATCGGGAGGATCGGCATGAGGACGGCGAGGACGAAACCGAGAACGCCGGCACCCGCGGCGACGAGCTTCGCGACACGGTGGTCGCCGCCGCCGAGCAGCGCGGTCAGTCGGCCTCGAGGCGACCCGTCGGTCGCCGACGGGTCGGGGGTCGGGGTGTGCGTCACGGCCTCTTCACTCACGTCGGTCCCACTCCTGTCGACGCCGTTCCCGGCTCGGCTGCCGCTCTCGTCGTGCGCGGTCACTTACTCGGCTCCAGACGGATCGACGGGCTGCGCGAGAAGCCCCACGTGCGCTGCGGCTCGGTCGAGATCGCCGCCTTCCCGGCCGCCGGTGCGAGCGGCCGCAGCCGCTCCACCGATCCCCAGTCGCGATGCCAGTCGTCGGTCAGATAGGTGGGCACGGTGACCTGCTTGGTCATCGACTCGACCACCGCGAGCGGGCCGCCGCCCGACGCCGCCATCCACGTCTTGGACTGCGAGTTGGCGGTCACGTAGTCGGGCAGGATGCGCCACCGCGGCACCTCGAGAACACCGTGGGTGATCGCCATCGGCCGCTGACACGGGAACTGCGCCGCCACCGGGAAGTCGATGAGCGCCGGATCGTCGCGACCGATCATCTCCTGCAGCGTCACCAGCCGGGGCGCGCGCGGCGGGGTGATGACGATGAACTGGGTCGGCCCGAGGTTCGTGTCGGCGAGGACCAGCCGCATCGCGGTGGCGCCGTCGGGAACCTCGCTCATCGGGATCCGCAGGTTGCGCCACGGGCGCTGCGGGAACACCGGCCCCGGATCGATCGGCGTCACATCCCCGCCGATCTGCCGGAAGTCGCCGCCGTCGCGGGTGCCGAACTGGGCGACGAGCTTCTGCCCGTAGGTGTGCTCGCCGTTCTCGGCGATCGTCGAGACGGCGCCGGCCGTGGCGAACGCGATCAACGGGGAGGCGTCCCGATCGGGCAGGTCGTACCAGCCGGTCGTCAGATAGGCGTTCGCATTGTGTCCGAAGCTCCCGAGCACCGGGGTCACCGCCGGGTCGAGACCGAAGGGCAGCGCGGCGCGCGAACCGTTGACCGTCTCGGGTCCGCGGCCGCCGGTGGTTCCGGCGCCGAGTCCGCCGATGATCGCGAACGGCTTCGACGTGGAGCCGCCGACATGCATCTGACCGGCTTTGGCGGCCTTGTTGTCGGGGCTCAGGTCGTCGGGGACGCCGGCGGGCGTGAACCCGATCGGCGACTCTCCGGCGAGCGCGCGGCCGACCGGGCGGCCGTCGGCCGGTGTCAGGAAACCGGCGTTCGGGTCGGGCTCGGCGAGCACCTGATCGGCCATCCCGCACGTCTGGCCCGTCACCGTCGCGAGATTCGTGGACGCCACCGTCATCGCCGGTGTCCTGACCACGGCCGCACGGCCGAAGGCCACGAGCGTCGCGACGACCATGAGGGTGGCGATCACCAGCAGCGGGGTCGAGGCCATCGCGATGCGCCGGCGATCGGCGGCGGTGTCGGCGCCGCCCTCGCCGTGGTGGGCGAGACCGCGATTGGCGACGTAGTCGGACCGCAGATGGAGCCACAGCGTCACGGCCACCGAGACCACGGCCAGGGCCAACAGGATCGTCGAGACGTCCCGCCCCGCGACGGTCGGAGCCTCGTCGAACCACGGGATGCCGAAGTTGTAGGCGTACGGCCACGCGTTGGTGCCCGCCGCGGCGGCGGCCAGGGCGAACAGGAGTCCGGCGGTCAGGGCCGCGAGGTTGCGCAGCGACCGCGCACCGCTCTCGGCGATCGCGATGGTGGCGACGGCGGCGAGGGCCGCGCCGAGCCCGGCGAACACCCCGAGCTGGATCGTCCACTTGTTGGGGGTGACGAACATCAGCAGCAGGCCGATCCCGAAGGCGCCGACCATCCGCCACGTCGGGGAGGCGCTGACGCCCGGGATGCCGCCGCGTCGGACGAGGACCGCGGCCACCAGAACGGCTGCGACCACCATGAGCAGGACCGGGATCCGCCGGGCGAGCGCCCCGTCGGGGGTGTTGACCGCCAGGAAGTAGTAGCGCAGGAACTCCTGGTGCCACGAGAGGATCGGCCCGGTCTGGTAGCGGATCTTCATCGACTCGAGGACCGTCATCAGCGTCTGATCGCGGAAGACGACCACGGCGCCCACCGTGGCGGCCGCGGCGATCGGCGCCAGCAGCGGCACCAGTCCGGCCTCGCGGCGACGTTCGATGAGCACCGACAGCATGGGCCGCGCAGCCACGAGCAGAACCGCCGCGGCGACGACGCCCTGCGGCGCCAACGCGAGGGTCAGCGCGGCCACGGCGGCGGCCAGCGCCGCGGGCAGCACCCGGCGCCGGGTGATCGCCGACTCGGTGGCCCACCACGTGAGGAGGGTCCCCAGCACGATGACGCCCTCGGTGCGCAGACCCGAACAGAACGGCAGCCAGAACGAGAGGAACACGGCACCGGCGGTCCACCGCGCCCACGGATTGGCGGCCACGGACTCGCCGAGGTGCGGGAGGACGATCCGGGAGAGCACGAGCCACGACACGACGCCCGCGACCAGCTGCGGGATGTGCATCCAGAGGATCGTGTCGGAGACCGACGACCAGATCGACAGGAAGCTGTAGTACCAGTCGAACGGCGCCTCGGCGATGCCGAAGAACCGGTAGTAGTTCGGCATGTAGCCGGCGTCGGCCGCAGTCCGGCCCATGGTCAGGATGTAGCCGTCGTCGGGTGCCCCCGCCCCCAGGAAGGTCCAGACCAGCAGTACGCCGCCTACGACGGCGTCCGACGCCCGGGGCGCGAGCCGGGACAGCCACGAACCGCTGCGCCGCAGCAGCGAGCCCGTGTAGCCGCGGACCACATCGAGGCACCAGAGCGCCAGCAGTGCCAGCAGCGTGGCGAGGACCGCGATGACCATCGCGGCGATCTTGACGGCCGACGGGCTGCTCTCGTAACGGTTGTCGATCGTGACGTGGGCGCGGATGCCGTCGCCCATCGCCTCGACGCGCTCGGTCGACAGTGCCGTGAACAGGCCGTCGACCTGGGGTCGCTTATCCGGTTCGAGCGCCGTCCCCGGCGTCAGTCCGTCGAACGAGGCGCCCGTGGCGGTGGCGGAGGAGAAGACGTGGAGCCGCGTGCACTTGCCGGCGGCGATGTCGGCCCGCGATGCGGTGGCCGCCAGATTGCTGCGGAACATGACGGACACCGAGGTCTCCGACGCGGAGACGGTCAGCGCCTTGTTGGCGGCCCGCGACGCACCCGGCGGCATCGTCGAGAGCACGGTGCCGCCCTCGCGCGGCAGACTCGCCAGTGCACGGCAGCTCACGACGATGTCGAGATCCTTCGCCGTCTGGGCGACCAGCGGTGCGCTCACCGACGGGTCGTCGGCGCGAAGCTGCTGGCCCTGCGGCCACGAGAGGGACGCCGAAGTCGTCGACACGGGCAGCAGCGGGGTGACGACCGCCGCGAGCACGCCGACCAGTCCGGCGACGACCGCGACGATGCGCGCGGTACCCGCCGAGAGCGGGGCGGCTCGGTGCTCCCGGGGCGAATCGGGTGTGGGCGGTGTCGGGTCTGGCACGCTGTCTGACGTTAGTCGACCGGTCGCGCTCCCACCCAAACCGCGAGGTATCCACACCGCGGGCGCGTCGGCCCCGACAACGGGGTGTCAGCGCCGCCCCGCGGTGTCGGCGGGTCCGGTCAGTATCGGATCGGCGACGGACTCCACAGACCGCTCCGGGTGGCCTCGCCGTAGTCGATGCGGGCCGGGGTCACCGGATCGTAGGGGGTGTAGCGCTCCAGGGCGCCCCAGTCGCGCCCGATGTCGTCGCGCAGGTAGGTCGCGACGGTGTCGGCGCGTTGCGACACCTCCAGCCAGCCGAGCGGCCCGCCGCCGAGGGCGCTCTGCCACGCGCTCACCGCCGCCAGGTCGGCGCCGGGCCGCACCCGCCAGCGCGGCGTCTCGGCGACCCCGGCGTGGAAGTTGAACGGCCGCTGGCAGGGGACGAACAGGCCCGACGTCCAGTCGACGTGAGCCGGATCGGAGCCGACGGTCTCCTGGAGCGTGGTCAGGGTCGGCAGACGCGGCGGGGTGACCGCCATGAAATGGTCCTTGGCCAGGTCGTAGTCGGTCGCCGAGATCCGCACCGCGGTGAGACCGTCGGGGAGCGACGAGGTGTCGATCCGAGCATTCCGCCACGACGGGCGCGGACCCGGATCGATCAGTCCGATGGACCCGCTCGGGGCGATGGCGTCGTCGGCGATGCCGCGGGGCAGGGCCTGATCGGTGTAATCGAGCTTGAGGCGCGACGACGGGAAGATCCCGGCCACCGACGTCGTGATCAGCGGTCGGTCCTTGTAGTCGGCGGGCAGCCGGTACCAGCCGGACAGGAGGGTCGACGGCGTCTGCTCGTTCTCCTTGTAACTGCCCAGGACCGGGGTGCGAGTCGGATCGAGCTCGAACGGGAGCTGCGCGTGGCTGCCGTTGACGCCCGGCGTCGCGGTGACGCCGCCGCCGGTGCCGCCGCTGTTCGCGACCAGCAGGTCGGGGTCGATGGCCGCGTCACGGGCCAGGACGCCCAGGGAGCCGGACGAAGCCTTGGTCTCCACCTCGTCGGGAACGCCGTCGGGCGTGAAGCCCGCCGTCGGTCCGGTCTCGTCCGCGACGCGCTGGTGCGTGGGCGAGCCGGCCAGAGTCGACGCCAGCCGGTCGTCGACACCCGAGAGCTGGAAACGGCTCGGATCGCTCTCGACCCACACCTTGTCGGCCATGCCGCACGGATTCCCGGCCAGCGCGGCGAGGTTCGACCGGGCGACGGAGAACGAGGTGCTCTGGTGGACGCCGGCCATCGCGGCGGTCGCGACGAGGAAGACCACGAGGATTCCGGCGACGATCCCCAGCGGGGCGCCCGCCAGGAACCGGCCGGTGGCGCGGACCGCCCGGCGGGGCCGCGACGGCGTGCCCGCGGGCCGGGGCTGCGGATCGCGGCCGGCGAACGGGTCGCGGAAATGGAACCACAGCGCGGCCGACAGCAGGGCCAGTGAGGCGTACAGCAGCAGGTCGCTGACCGCGTACGAGCCGATGGTCACCTGGCTCGTGCCCCACGGCATGCCCCACGCGGAGGCGTAGTAGTACGAGTTCGGTGCGGCCATCGCCAACGCGGCGACGAACAGGACCAGCGAACCGAAGATGGTGCGGTTGCGGCGGGAGTGGGTCGACCCCGCGCTCATCGCGATGGCCGCGAGCGCGGCGAGTGCGGCGGCGAGCCCCGCGAAGACACCGAAATGGTGCGTCCACTTCGTCGGCGTGAACATCAGGAACAGCAGCGAGCCGAAGGTGATCCCGACGATCCGTCGCGACGGGCCCAACGCGGTGCCCGGGATGCGCGATTTGCGGATCAGAACGGCGCCGGCGACCGTCATCCCCAAGACCATCGCGAGGACGGCGAAACGCCGCGCGATGGACCCGTCTGCGGAGAACGCGAACAGCGACGAGTACCGGTCGATCTCGTTGTACCAGCTCAGCGACGGCCCGAGCGCCGTCTTCATCGTCGACGCCTCGGTGAACGACCGGAGCGTCAACGTCGAGAACACGACGAAGACGACGAACGTGCCCGCGGCGACGATGGGGGCGAGCAACGCCAGATACGAGCGCGGTCGACCGGTCCCGGTGCGGGCGTCGACCTCCAGGGCACGCCGTCGCAGGGCGAGGAACATCGGACGCGCACCGGCGACCAGCGCGGCGACGGCCAGCACCCCGGTGGGACCGGCCGCGATGCTGAACGCGCCGGCGGTGCACGCGACCGCCGCGGGCAGCAGCCTGCCGGTCGCGATCGCGCGTTCCACCGAGCACCAGGTCAGCAGGGCGCCCAGGCAGATGATGGGTTCGGGCCGCAGTCCGTTGTTGAACGGGAACCACGCCACCAGGAAGACGGCGGCCGCCGTCCACGGCACGGCGCGCGAGAACCGTGCGGCGCGACCGATCCGCGGGATCACCTCGTGGCTGATGATCAGCCAGCTCACCACCCCGCACAGCAGCGCGGGAATCCGGACCAGCGGACTGGCCACACTGATGTGGCTCAGCAGCCCGAAGACCTCGTAATACCAGCCGAACGGGGCCTCCGGTGCACCGAACCAGCGGAAGTAGTTGGCCGTGTAGTCACTGTCCTGCGCCACCCGCGCCATCGTCATCAGATAGCCGTCGTCGGACGTGTTCGGGCCGATGAAATGCCACACCAGCAGCAGGCCGATCACAGTCCAGTCGCGCGGGTTGAGCCGCCACCAGCGCGCCGGGAAGATTCTGCGGTGACCGCGACGGTCGGTCGCATCGAGCCGGGCCAGCGCCACCAGGGAGATCAGGGTGGCGAGGACGCCGACGACGATCGCGAGCCACTTCAGCAGGGTCGGCGACGTGGAGTACCGCGAGTCGACGACCATGTGGGCGCCCAACCCCGGGTATGCGGAGGCCGGACCGGTGAGCTCGGTGAACAACCCGGTGACCTGCGGACGCTGGTCACCGCCCGGAACCATGCTCGACCCCGTCTCGGCCGCCAACGGCTCGCCGTCGTCGCCGGTCAGGCCGGTGAATGCGGCGCTGACGCGGTCGGCGTCCGCACGCACCCGGATCTCACCGCAATCGGCCCCCGCGACCTGCCGGTAGGGAACCGACAGGATGGGGACGTTGCGGCTCACCACCTCCACGGCGCGATCGTCGGGGCCGGATCCGGTGACGCGGACGAACAGGCCGCGGTCGGTGGCCTTGGGCGCCGACGGCGACGTCGTCGAGAGCAGGACCGACCGGCCGGACGGCAGGTCGGCGACCGCCGAGCACGGGATGTCGGCCCGGAAGCTGATCGGCTGATACGAGATCAGCGGAGCCGAGACCGACCCGACGGTTCCGTTCTGCGGCCAGCTGACCTCCGCCACGGTCTGTTTGACCGGCAGCAGGGGGGTGGCCAGCGCCAGCAGCAGACCCAGCAGACCGGTGATGATGGCGGTCGTCTGGGCCCTGCGAACGGTGAATCCTGGCACAGCACGTCATCCTAGCCGTGGCCGCGGATGCCGCTGGGGAACCGTCGGGTCGGTGGTGACGGTCGGGTCGGTCGTCACCCGCACGCGGGCTACGCGAACGGTGAGTCCGGCAACGGCGTCAGCGGCTCCACCTCGCGCTCGGCGAGGTGCACCGGGCGCGGCGAAGTGCCGCTGTACGGCCGGACGGGAGCGTTCTCGACGCTGTTGAACACCAGGAACACGTTGGCCCGCGGGAACGGCGAGATGTTGTTGCCCGATGCGTGCATGGAGTTCGAGTCGAAGAAGAGTCCCGACCCCGCGGCACCGGTGAACTGCTCGATGCCGTGCTCATATCCGAGTTCGGTGATCACGTCCTCCGAGGGGACACCGATCCGCTGCTCCTGCAGCGACTCCCGGTAGTTGTCGTCCGGTGTCGCCCCGACGCACGAGACGAAGGTGCGGTGCGCGCCCGGCATCAGCATGAGCCCGCCGTTGAACGGGTAGTTGTCGGTGAGAGCGATCGACAGGCTGACGGTGCGCGGCGTCGGCAGGCCGTCCTCGGCGTGCCACGTCTCGAAATCCGAGTGCCAGTAGAACCCCGTGCCCGCCATGCCGGGCATCGCGTTGATCCGCGACTGGTGGATGTAGACCTCGGAGCCGAGGATCTGGCGGGCGCGGTCGAGGATGCGCGGGGTGCGCGCGAGGGCCTCGAACAGCGGGCTCACCCGGTGGACGCGGAAGATCGACCGGATGGCGCCGGACTCGCGTTCGCGCACCAGCAGGTCGCTCGAGGAGAGTTCGGGGTCGGCGGACAGTCGCTCGAACTCGGACCAGCAGTTCTGCACCTGGCTCGGGGTGAGCAGGCCCTCCTCGATGTGGAACCCCTTCGCGTCGTACGCGGCGGTCTCCCGGGGACCGAAGGGACCGGGATGCTCGCCCCACACCGTGGGGTCGGGGCGCGCGATCATAGTGCTCGCAGTCGGAGCGGGGGCGGCGAGACGCGATGGGTAGCGGTCGTCGACGACCTCGTTCGTCATGTTCGCGGTGGTCAAGGAATCCTCCCTCCAATCAAGGCGGGCCGGATGGCCCGCGTGGTGGACCACCTACCACCACTACCAGAACGCGCGAGGCCGTGCGCTGCGCCGATCGGCCGACCGGCCCCCGCCGCGGGGTAGAGTCCGAGGCATGTCTGCCCCGACCGACGCCCTGCCGATCCTGCTGCTCAACGGGCCCAACCTCAACATGCTGGGGACCCGGCAGCCCGAGGTGTACGGCGCCGACTCCCTCGCCGACGCCGTGGCCCGTGCGCGGGCGGCGGCTCGCGACGTGGGCCTCGAACTGCGCGATCTGCAGACCAACCACGAGGGCGAGATGATCGACGCGATTCACGCAGCACGCGGTGCGGTCTGCGGAATCGTCATCAACCCGGGCGGGTGGACGCACACGTCGGTCGCGTTGGCCGACGCCCTCGTCGTCCCGGAGGTCCCGGTGCTCGAGGTGCACATCAGCAATGTGCACGCCCGCGAACCCTTTCGGCACCACTCGTACGTGTCGCCGATCGCAGCGGGCGTGATCGCGGGCTGCGGGATCGCCGGGTACGACTATGCGGTCCGCCGGGTCGCGGAGCTGGTCGGCGCTCCGCAGGGCTGATCGTCCCCCAGTGGTTCTCGTCCCCAGTGGTTCTCGTCCCCAGTGGTTCTCGTCACTGGTGGGCGTCGGCGATTCCGGATGCGGTCGCCCACGTGTAGGGTGAGGTCATTCGGCGCGCCGCGCCGTGCGTCGTAGAACGACTTCACGCGAGACCCGTCACACGGGTGCGTCGACTTCCCCTTCATACGGCGAACCGAACCGCCGACCGCGCGTGTTCGCCCATTCGATCGTCACAGACGGTGGTTCCGCCGTGCACTGTTCTCGGTGCGCGCGACCGCCCGACGGTCCCAAGCTCGTAAGGTTCGTGAGAATCCATGACTGCATTCGCCGATCTCGGCGTGCCCGCGCCCGTCGCCGACGTCCTCGTCGGTCAGGGCAAGGCCGAGGCCTTCCCCATCCAGGAGCGCACCCTCCCCGACTCGCTGGCCGGCCGTGACGTGCTCGGTCGCGGTAAGACCGGTTCCGGTAAGACCGTCGCCTTCTCGGTGCCGCTGGTGGTCCGACTGGCCGCCGCCGGCGTCCGGCGCCGCCCGGGCCGTCCGACGGGTCTGGTCCTGTCGCCGACCCGTGAGCTGGCCACCCAGATCGCGACCCAGATCGAGCCGCTCGCCGCGGCCGTCGGGCTCCGTGTGACCACCGTCTTCGGCGGCGTCAAACAGGCACGTCAGGAGCGTGCGCTGGGTGCGGGCGCGGACATCGTCGTCGCCTGCCCGGGCCGCCTCGAGGACCTCATGCGCCAGGGCGTCGTCTCACTCGAGGACGTGCAGATCACCGTTCTCGACGAGGCCGACCACATGGCCGACCTGGGGTTCCTTCCCGTCGTCACCCGGATTCTGGCCGCGACGCCTGCCGACGGTCAGCGGCTCCTGTTCTCGGCGACCCTCGACAACGGGGTCGACAAGCTCGTGCGGCGTTTCCTGCACAAGCCGGTCACGCACTCCCTCGAGGAGGCGACGTCGCCGGTGGCGCAGATGACGCACCACGTGTTCCGCGTCGCGTCCACGACCGAGAAGACCGCGCTGGTGCGTGAACTGGCGTCGGGCACCGGGCGTCGCATCCTGTTCACGCGGACCAAGCATCAGGCCAAGAAGCTCGCCAAGAAGCTCACCGCCGACGGCATCCCGGCCGTCGACCTGCACGGCAACCTGTCGCAGTCGCAGCGCGACCGCAACCTGGCGTCGTTCGCCGCACCGGACGGCGCCAAGGTGCTCGTCGCGACGGATGTTGCGGCGCGCGGCGTGCACGTCGACCACGTCGAGCTCGTCGTCCACGTCGATCCGCCCGCGGAGCACAAGGCGTACCTGCACCGTTCCGGTCGGACGGCGCGTGCCGGCGAGAGCGGCGACGTCGTGACGATCTGTCTGCCCGAGCAGTGGCAGGATCTGCGCAAGCTGCTGAACAAGGCGGCCATCAAGGCGCCGGGGCAGCAGGTCACCGCGACGTCGGAGGCTGTCGACACCCTGGTCGGCGAGCGGGCGCCCCTGCGTCACACCCCGGTCGTGGCCGCACCGCCCCAGCAGCAGCGTCAGCGTCAGCGTCAACCGCAGCAGCATCAGCGGCCGGCGGGCACCGGATCGCGTCGCCGGCGCGGCGGTGCGTCGCGGAATCGTCGTCGCGCCCAGGTCTAGCCTCGTCGGGACGGGAGTCGACGACACCGACGGAACGGGGGGAAGACATGTCGAACGCCGCCGACAGTCCGCTGGTGCCGCTGTGGGTGGACGCCGCATGGCTCGTCGCAGTCGTCCTGCTCGTCGTGGCACTGGTGATGCTGGTGCGGACGCGACGGCTGTCGCTCGGCGAACGGCTCGGATGGGCCGCCGTCATCGTGGTGTTCCCCGTCCTGGGGCCCGCGACCTTCATCGGTTACCGTCTCGTCGAACGCCGCCGACGAGACGCTCAGGAACGGCCGAGCGCCTGCTCGACGAACGTCGAGACATGACCGGACAGCAGCGGCCCGTGCCCCGGCATCACGACGACCGCGTCGAGACCGGCGAGAGCGGCCACCGACTCCTCGTTCGCCGGGACGTCGTGCGTGAACACCTCGTCGAGGCACTGGGGTCCGCGGCACGCTGAGATCGGGTGCCCGCTGATGAGGCTGTCGCCCGACACCAGGACCTCGCCGTCACCCGCGAGAAACGCGGTGTGGCCACGGGTGTGACCGGGCGCCGGCACCGCGACGGGAGCGCCCGGCAGGGCGGAGAGGTCGCCGAACGGCTGCGCGTCACCGATACCGCCGCCGTCGAGAGCGCCGAGCCGCACCACGCCCGCCAGCCAGCGCGCCACACGCGGCCGGTAAAGCAGCGGCCCGATCGTACGGGCGTCCGCCTGCTCCAGGTACTCGCGTCGCGCATGCGCCACCTCGTCGTCGCCGGCGTACACGGGAAACGAGGTGGTGCGGCCGATCCGAGCGAGACCGCCCAGATGATCGACGTGCGCATGCGTCAACAGCGCCGCCTGGACCTCGTGCAGGTCCGAACCCACCCGACGCAACCCCTCGACCACCGCATCGGCGTGCCCGGGATAACCGCCGTCGATGAGCGTCACGCCGTCGGCGTCCTGCAGCATCACCCAGTTCACGTAGGCCGTCGACACCAGATGGGTCTTCGCCGAACCGTGATCGATGGTCGTGATGTCGAGGTCTGCCATGCGTGCCACTCCTGTCGGCGTCAGTTACGGACGGTGACGACCACGAACGGACCCACCTCGCGGACGTCGAACGCCGGGTCGTCGAAGGCGCTCGGGTGGAACGTCACCGTGTACCGCTTCACGTTCGGATCGTTCGGGTACACGTCCTCGGCCAGGCGAAGCGTGTAACCGTCGGGGCTGTAGCGGAACAGCATCACGTTCGGCGCCCGCCACGGGCTGGTGCGCAGATTCTCGAGCATCTCGGCGGGCGTCGTGGCCTCGGCCCAGCGTTCGATCGTGGCCGCCCGCCGGTCGAACTCGGCGATCGGATTCGCATAATGCGAGGTCAACCCCTGAAAACCCCAATAGGGGTACAGGGAGAGGAAGCCGAAGTCAGCCGTCAACACCACAGTGTCGGTGGCCGGCTTACCGGTCTGCTCCCGGATCACCCGGTCGATTTCCGGATAGTAGGCCTCCGCGCCGGGCGCATGCTGATCGGCGCGGACACCTGCTCCGTCGGTGTCCGTGTACGCGGTGGTGATCTCCGTCGCGAGCGCCGCCGGAATGTGCTGGGCGACAGCCAGCGCGGCCGCCGCGGCGACCACGCCGACGACAGTCCGCACATCACCGAACCGGCGGACCGCCAGACGTGCGAGCTCCACCACGCCGAAGACGCCGGCCGCCGCCAGGACAGCCGTGCTCACCGGCTCGAGCCGGAACGACAGCAGTGTGCTGCCGACCGCCGTACGGGCCAGCGATGCGGCCGTCACCACGACGACGGCCACCAGCGCGCAGCCCATCGCCAGAGCGAGGGTGCGCCGCAACCGCAGCAGCGTCCAGCAGAAGCCGACCAGACAGAGCAGCCCGATCAGACTCAGCTGGAACATCGGCATCGCGAGCACCGACCCGCTCTCGGGCAGATAGTGCTCGGCGCTGCCGCTCACCGCCGCATCGGTGGTCAACCGCGCCTTCAGATACGGTCCCCAGACGATGAGCGCGACAGCGCCCGCGATCACCCCCATCACCGCCAGACGGACGGCGACGGCCACCATGCGGGGCCGCCGATCGGCCCGGACGTCCGCGGCGGGGACCGCGGCATTGCGCGTCATCACCCACGCCTGAACCGCATACACCAGCGCGATGATCACGGCCGACCCGGCGAACACCGCCGTGTACAGCGTGTACACGGACGCCGAGACGCCGAGGAACAGACCGCCGACGATGACGGCCGGCCACCCGGTCGCGGCCAATGGCGCCGGACCGTCGGACAGTCGCGTCCGGCCGCGCAGCGCCGACGCGATCACCACCAGCATCGGCACGCCGACGAGGATCAGCGTCGCCGAATACGGCTCGGGGGAGGCGTACTGCAGGGTCACGCACGTGACGGCGATGGAGACGGCGGTGCCGACCATCACGCCGACCATCCGCGTCCACAGAATCGTTCCGACCGCGGCGGCGACGGCGAGCGACAGAATCGCCCACGGCTTATAGGCCTCCCACCCGGGCAGCCCCAGGAAGTTCGCGTACCGGCCGCCGAACCAGAACCACGCCGCCGGATAGTACGGCGGAAGATCCGGATACGTCATGTCCACCAGGTGGGGCGTCGACGTGAGTCGGGTCAGGTACTCCGTGCGGAACTGCTGGTCGACCGAGAGCCCGAACAGGTAGAGCTTCGAGGCGCCCAACGGCATCCCCAGCGTGACGGTCACCAGTCCGGCCGAGACGATCGCCGACAGCAGCGACGGCAGGGTGCGGGCCCCCCGGTACCGGGACCACAGCACGGCGGCCACCGCGACGAGCAGGAACAGCGCCTGGCCGAGGGTGGTGAGGGACCGCGTGACGTTGGAGGTGTTGAACGCCGGCCAGCCGACGGCGTCGATCACCCGGAGACCGACGACCGCGACGACGGCGGCCGCGACGACGGCGCCGCCGATCTCGGCGAGATCGCGGAGTCTGCCGGTCGGACGGTGCTGGACGGTGGGCGCGGAGCTCACGGGCGCTAGACGGGGAGCTTGCGGAACACCGGGCGCGGGATGTGGCGCAACACCATCATGATGTAGCGGAACGGTCCGGGAACCCAGATGATGTCCTTGCCCTTGTCGACGGCGGCGACGGCCATGCGCGCGACGTCCTCCTTGTTCACCGTCAAGGGGGCCTCGGCGACGTGCGCCGACAGGCGGGTGCGGACCTGACCCGGGCGGATCACGAGCACGCGGATGCCCTCGGCGCGCAGCGCGTCGCCGAGGCCGAGGTAGAAACCGTCCAGGCCCGCCTTGGTGGAGCCGTAGACGAAGTTCGAGCGGCGGACGCGTTCACCGGCGACAGAGCTCATCGCGATGATCTGACCGTGCCCCTGCTCGCGCATCTTCTCACCGAGCAGCACCCCCACCGAGACGGCGGCGGTGTAGTTGATGTTGGCTTCGAGGACCGCGAGCTTCTGGTCCTGCCAAGCCTGCTCGTCGTCACCCTGGATGCCGAATGCGACGACCGCGACGTCGATGTCACCGCCGGCGAACGCGGAGTCGAGCACGTCGCGGTGACTGTCGGTGGCGAGGGCGTCGAAGTCGATCTGCTCCACCGACGACGCGCCCGCAGCCTTCATCTGCTCGACGGCGGCCGCGGCCGCCGGATCGTTCGGGACGGTCGCGAGCACCACGCGCATCGGGCCCTTGGTGAGGAACTCCGATGCGATGGCGAGGCCGATCTCCGAGCTGCCGCCCAAGATCAGGATGGACTGTGGAACGCCGACGGCGTTGAACATGACGGTGTCTCTTTCGTGTCTGCTGGTCGGTGGGCGAGCGGGTCGTGCGGCAGGGCCGTCAGACCAACTCGAGGCGGCGTCCCATGTCGGACATGAACACCTGGTGCGGGTCGATGCGGCGGCGAGTGGCGATCCACTCGTCCACCCGCGGGTACATCGCGTGGAAGGTCTCGGCGGTGGTGCGCGAATCCTTGGCCGTGTAGAGGCGTCCGCCGATCGACATGACGCGGTGGTCGAGTTCGGTGACGAATTCGTGCAGGCCCCGTTTGATCGGGAAGTCGACGCAGATGTTCCAGCCGGGCATCGGGAAGCTCAGCGGGGCCTGGTTGCCCTCGCCGAACAGTTTGAAGACGTTGAGGAAGCTGACGTGCCCCGACGCCTGAATGTCGTGGATGATGCCCTTGAACTCGTCGACCGCCTCGGGCGGGACGATGAACTGGTACTGCAGGAAGCCCTTCGAGCCGTAGGCGCGGTTCCAGTTCCCGAACAGGTCGAGCGGGTGGTAGAACTGCGTCAGATTCTGGATCTTCCCGGTGTAGTTCCCGCCCATCCGGTAGTAGGCCTCGCCGATCATCGAGAAGTTGAACTTGTTCGCCAGCCCGTTCGGGAAGACGTCCGGGAAGTTCAGCAGCGTCGGCGCGTCGAACTTCAGCGGGTCGCGCGCCAGTTCGGGCGGCAACTGGTCGAGGGTGGCCAACGATCCGCGCGAGAAGGTGCCGCGACCGAGACGCGGCGGCTTGCTGATCGCGTCGAACCAGCCGGAACTGTACGTGTAGTTGTCCTCGGACCCGTCCTGGTGCAGGGCGATCGTCTCGTCGAGGCTGCGGGTGACGGAGCCGTCGGCGATGAAGTACGCGGTCTCGGTTCGGGTCATCTGGATCTTGGCGCGCAGGATGACGCCGGTGAGGCCGATGCCGCCGACGGTCGCCCAGAAGATGCTCGCGTCGGGATCGTCGGCGCTGCCGCTCGGCGTCAGCGTGAGGATGTCGCCCGTCGCCGTCAGCAGCTGCATCTCGACGACGTGGTTGCCGAAGCTGCCGGCACTGTGGTGGTTCTTGCCGTGGATGTCGCAGCCGATGGCGCCGCCGACCGTCACCTGGCGGGTGCCGGGAAGCACCGGGACCCACAACCCGTGGGGGAGGGCGATCCGCATCAGGGTGTCGAGGTCGACGCCGGCGTCGAGGTCGATGATCCCGGTCTCGTCGTCGATCTCGTGGATGCGCGTGAGCGGCGTCATATCGATGGTGAGCCCGCCGGAGTTCTGGGCGTTCTCGCCGTAGGAGCGGCCGAGTCCGCGTGCGATCACGCCGCGACGCAGGTAGCTGGGCTTGTCGGCGTTGTCGTCGGCGACGCGAGCGACTGCTTCGGCGATCACCTCGGGGTACGGCGTCGACAGGACGTGACCGCGGGTGGGCATGGTCCGCGCCCAGCCCATCAGCGTGCGGGTCTGGATCGGGAGTACGGCTGTGTTCGTCATCGGTGTAGAGACTACTCGCCGGTCAGCTCGCCTGCGGGTGCTTGTGGGGGTGCTGTGGTTCGCGGCACGCGCGGACCGAGGCCGTGGGACGCGTCGCAGCACGGGGGTCGGCGGGGGCGTCGACTACATTCGGTGATGGCCGCGTCTGTCCGGGCGGGCCTGCGGGAAGGAACCGGGATGATCGTCGTCGGATACTCGGCGGGTGCGAATGGGCGCGCGTGCCTGGAGCACGGGATCCGTGAGGCGCGCATCCGTGAGACGGATCTGCTGGTGATCAACGCGGTCTCCGACTCCCGGGGCCAGCGGTACGCGGAGGCCGACGAGATCGTCGACGTCGAGAACCGGCTCACCCTCTCGGGCGTCAAGTTCCGGCTGAGTCAGCCGATCGGCGCGACCCCGGCCGAAGAGCTGCTCACCGCGATGGACGACCCCGACGCCGAGATGCTCGTGATCGGGATGCGCCGTCGGACGCAGGTGGGCAAACTTCTTCTCGGCAGCACCTCTCAGTTTCTGCTGCTGGAATGCCGGAAGCCGGTCATGGTGGTCAAGCCGGGGGAGTCCACGCCCGCCTGACCCGCCGTCGGACCGCGCCCCGGCGTCACCGCATGATCCGCGCGAGGAACGGGGTGGAGTCGCGCATCGAGGCGAGAACCGTTCCCGAATGGTCCTGCGTGGGGTACACGTGCAGGTCGACGGGCGTTCCCGCCGCGCGCATCTGCGCATACAGGGACAGTGCCGACGGGGCCGGCACATCGGTGTCGGTCAGTCCCTGCCCGAGGAAGATCGGCCGGTCGTAACCGGAGTACGGGGTGCTCATGTAATCGACGAGCGCCGCGCGGACACCGGGGATCGAGGTGACGGGCGCGGAGAACCAGTCCGAGATCTTCTTGCCGTCGACGGCCGTGTGCAGTTCCGGATAGCAGAGGGTGCGGGCCTTGCCGACGATGCGGCGCCCCTCGGCGCTCAGCACCCGATTCGGCTTGAGGTCGGGGCGGGCGTCGGAGAATCCGGCCCAGATGTAGGCGGCGTAGGCGTTGAGCCCGGCGGGCAGCGCGACGGGCGGGAAGCCGGGGCCGGCCTGCCAGACGATGTGCTCGATGTTCGCGGGGGTGCCGGTGGCGACGACGCCGCGGTAGTCCAGACCCGATCCGCGGGAGTACTCGGTGGCCCGCCGTGCACCGGCGAGTGCGGCACCCGCGCCCTGCGACTGGCCGACGATGGCCCACTTCTTCGACAGCGGCAGTCCGGTGCGGGCGGCGGCCTTCACGGAGTCGACGATGGAGTGCGCTTCGGCCTTCCCGGACAGGTAGCTCATGAGTCCGGGGGTGCCGAGTCCGGCGTAGTCGGTGGCGACGACCGCGTATCCCTGTCGGAGCCAGTGGCCGAGGTACTTCTTGTCGCGGTCCGAACGGGGCTGAGCCGACGGGGTGCAACCGTCGGCGAGTCCGACGGTGCCGTGGGCCCAGGCGATCACCTTGTATCCGCCCGCGGGCGCGGGACGCTTCGGCAGGAAGACGGCGCCGGTGCTGACGGCCGGCTTCTCGTGGACGTCGGTGGTGGCGTAGAGGATCCGGTAGGCGCGTCCGGCGTCGGCGAGACTCACCGAGGGGTCGAGGTCCGTCGACCGGATGAGGGTGCCGGGTTTGCCGATGGGGCCGGAGTAGTCGCGTGCGTCGAGGCCCGACCACACCGGTGTGCCGGTGGCGGGTTCGTCGGCGGCGGCGACGGGAGCAGCCACGGTCGAGAGGGCGAGAAGGGCGGTGGCCGAGATCGCGGTGAGTGCGGGGCGGGCCCGTCGGAGAACGCGGGCGAGGGAGGGTCGCAGCATGTGAGACACATTACTGCCGGTGGTGCGCGACGTCGTTCGCGGCCTCGGGGCTGAGCGGACCGGAAATGTCAGAGGGTCTTGTTAGTGTTGTGTCACAGCTTCAATAGCAGCGGTGAGCTGCAGGAACACGCTAGGGGGTGGGGGTCGTGACGACGATCATCGCTGCGCCGGCCTCACCCGATCTGGATGCCCTGCTGCCTGATGATCCGGTCGCGCTGGCGGCTGTTGCGAATGCGGTCGCGGTGAAGTTGGCCGCACTACCGTTGGCCGCGTCCACCGAGGGTGAGTTGTTGGCGGCGGCGGAGTCGTTGGAGCAGGCGCGGCGCCGGTTCGATGCCGCTGATGCGGCGGTGCTGGTGGAGATCTCCGATCGGGGTGCCTACCGCACGGCCGGCTACCTGTCGTTGCATGCGTATCTCTCGGGTGGTCTGCGGGTCGGTGACGGCGCGGCGAGGCGTCGCCGGGTCGCCGCCGCGGCGATCGGACGGTTCACCAGCATGCAAGGTCAGACTCTCGAACCGCGGTGTCCGGCCACTGCCGTGGCGGTTGCCGACGGGGCGATCGGGGTCGATCACGTCTTGGAGATCGATGCCGTCTTGACCCGCATCCCCGCCGCCGTCACCACCGACGTCCGCGAGGGTGCCGAAGCCCAGCTCGCGGCCGTGGCACGCACGTTGACTCCCGCCGGCGTCCGCACCGCCGGTGTGCGTCTGCTGGCGCATCTGGATCCCGATGGGCAGCTCACCGACGATCGCGACCGCCGCCGCCTGCGCGGTCTGGCGTTGATGCCGCAAGACCGACAGTTGATGAGCAGACTCCGCACCCGGCTCACCCCGGGGTTGCGGGCCGACCTCGAGGTCATGCTGCAGTCCTGGGCCGCCCCGGGTATGAACAATCCCGATGATCCCGCCTCCCCGACCGGGGCGGTGGAATCGGCCGACCCGGCCGTGGTGGCTGCGGCGGCCGAGCGTGATGACCGCACCCCGATGCAACGCAACCACGACGCCCTGCACGCCCTCCTGATCCTCGCCCGCCAACAATCCCCGGCGTCGGGGTCGTTGCGTTCCGAACTCGTGGTCACCATCACCGATGCCGAACTGGCCGCCCACGCCGGCATCGCCCTGACCGCCACCGGAACACGGATACCGATCAGCGAACTGGTGCGCCTGGCCGCCGACGCGACCCCGCACCTGGCGGTGTTCGCCCACACCACCGGCGAGCCCCTCTATCTCGGACGCGGGCGCCGCCTGGCCTCCCGCGCGCAACGGTTGATGCTCTTCGCGCGGGACCGCGGCTGCACCGCCCCCGGCTGCGCAGCACCCTTCGCCCGCACCGAAGCGCACCACTTCCCGGACTGGCAGGACGGCGGCCCCACCGACATCGACCACCTCGGCGCGGCCTGCGGCAGCCACAACCGCACCGTCGGTACCGGTCCTGGTCAATGGGAAACCCGCATCGCGGCCACCGGCCCTCACACCGGACGCGTCCACTGGCGACCGGTCACACCGACCACCGCAACACCAACGACACCACCAGGCACCGGGAGCCCTCATCGGTGGCAGATCAACACCATCCACCACGCAGAACTGCTCCCGGCGCCGAGGCCCGATCCGGAGTCGGGGCCGCCTGCATCGTCGTCGGATCCGCCGGGCTGATCCGTGGCCGTGCACGGGCGGCCGTGCATCCGATATCCGGTGGCCGGTAACCGTTAGGCTTGCGGGGTGGCAGCTGAAGAGTCCGTGAACCCCGACCCGTCGCACGAGGACTTCTCCACTCGGCATGCTCCGATGCCGATGGAATTGCCCCTGGACGACGAGGAGGCGTCGACCGACGTCGACCTGCGCACGCAGATCATGCGTTTCATCGCGACGGGTGTCCTGTCTGCGGTCTTCGACTTCGGGCTCACGTACCTGCTGCAGTACGGCGTCGGGTGGGCGCCCGCGTGGGCCAAGGCGTGCGGCTTCATTCTCGGCACCACCATCGCGTACCTGATCAACCGTCGCTGGACGTTCCGTGCCGAGCCGAGTACGGCGCGCTTCATCGCCGTCGTCGTGCTGTATGCGGTCACCTTCGGCGTCAATGTCGGTGTCTACCAGTGGCTGTCTCATCTGTGGGAGGAGACGGCTCTCTACAGTGCGATCGCCTTCGTGATCGCCCAGGGAATCGCGACCGTCATCAACTTCGTGGTGCAGCGCGCGGTGATCTTCCGGATTCGCTGAGCCCGGCGCTGTGGCAGCCGGCAGCTAAACTGGGCTGCATGCTCCGCGACGATCATGGCGCCCCGCGCTCTCTGCCCGCGTACTTCGCGCTGGCCATGATCGCTGCTTTGGCGGCCCGGTGGTCGGATCTGATCGACGGCACACCGGCCCTGATTCCGGCACTCATCGCGGTCGTCTTCATGGCTGCGGTTGTCGCGAGCGGCAAGGTCGACCGCCGCCTCGTGACGGTGCTTGCCGTCCTGGCCCGAGTGCGTCAGGTTGCAGCGAGGCGTCAACCCGGCATGCCTCGCCCACGGAGCCTGGAACCGCTCGATTCAGCATCCCAACAGCGAGTGATCAATCTCAGTGAGCCGAGAGCGCCGGTGATCGCGGGCTGACCCGTGCCCGTCTGACGATCTCCGGCCGTATGGCCGCTCCTGTGAGGACCACTCATGCTCACCATCCGTGGTGCATGCCGTCGAATCGGCATGCAGACCCTGTTTCATGATCTCGATATCGATCTTCCGCGCGGCCGATGCGTCGCCGTCGTCGGCCCGAACGGCGTCGGCAAGAGTACTCTGCTGCGATGCGTTCTCGATGAGGACGTTCTCGACGAGGGCAGCATCAGCGTCGACGGCTCGGCGCCTGACGATCGCTCCGTCGGCTTCCGACGAGCGGTCGCGGCAGAACTCGGTGACAGGGCCGTGTTCTTCGACGCGACCCTCGCCGAACACCTTCGGTTGCGTGCGGCGTCGTACGGACTGTCGGTCGATGCTCACGCCGTACTCTCCGACGCCGGTATCGGAGATCTGGCAGACCGCTATCCGCACACGTTGTCCACCGGACAGCGGCAGCGTTTCGCGCTGTCGTCCGTGTTCATGCTGCGGACCGGCCTACTGGTGCTGGACGAACCCGAACGAGGCTTGGACGCTGATGGTCAGGATTGGCTGGCGAACAAGGTGCTCGATGCCGCAGCTGCTGACCGGGCGATCCTCATCGCTACACACAGTGAGACGCTGACGGCTCGATGTGCGGACCAGACTCTGGAGTTGACGCGATGATCGCGGCTCTGCGACGGGTGCTGTCGGTGGTCTACGACGTCGTGTTGTACGGGGGCATCATGCTCGGTTTGGTGCTGTCGTTCCTCACGCCCGACACCGTGGCCGAGATCGTGACGGTGCGCGACTCCGGGGGAGAGGTGCAGTGGGTTGTCGTGGCGATGCTCGCCGTACTCCTCTTCACGCTGGTATTTCGGTTCGCCGTCACATGGGGGCCCGTCCGGGTGTCACCGGAGAAAGCTCGGTGGCGATTGTCGGGACCGCGGGGTCGCGACGAGGCGCTCGCGGTCACCTTGATCCGTCCGTCCGTCTGGTTAGTTGTGATCGGCGCCCTCGCAGGAGGCCTGACAGCGCTCGTCATGCCGGATATCGCGGCGGCCCCGATCATTGCGGGGCCTAGCGCCGCTGCGGGCGGGATGCTGGCCGCGTTCATGGCCCAGACCCTTCACGACCGTAAGGTCGGAACCGTTCGTCGGCCGTGGAGCCCGCACCCGAGTCGTCTCCATCGGAGGACGTTCGCGCCCGGCGACGGCTACGCGTCTGCACTCGAGCTGGCTACAAAGCTGATGGACCTCTCGTGGATCGACCATGCGCGAATCACTCGATGGCAGGCTCGGCGGACGCATGCTCGATCGGTGACAGCCGGGATGTCTCCGTTCGTTGTAGCGTTCCGGTTAGATCTCGCTCGCGCGGCTCGACATCCGGAATGGTGGGGGAGATTCGCGGCAGCGGTTGCCGTGGGGGTGGCGGTTCCACTCCTGTTCACGGTGCATGCCGCTGCTGGAGCGGTACCGGTGGTCGCTGTGTATCTGGCGGGCGTGACGTTCTGTGGCGGATTACGTCTCCTCTCGGAGAGTCCGGTGCTGCGTCGGTCGTTCGGCATCTCGGACCGGAGCCTCATCCTCAGTCACTGCGCGGTGCCGGCTGCCGCCACGGTGGCGGCAGCCGTCGCGGTCGGTGCTGCTTGGCAGCTCGGTTCTACGGAAATGGCCGTGCTCGTCGTCGGATCGGTGGCTGCAGTGTTGCGGCGTGGAACCCGCGGCCCACTGCCGTATGACTCGGTTTCGGTGATCGAACCGGCCCTCGGTGCGGCTGTGCAACCCGGTGTTCTGGCCACGATGGCGCGCGGTCCACTTGCTGCAGTGGTGACGGCGACTGTCCTCTCCGTCGCCGTGTGATGGCTGTCGTTCAGGAGAACTGGACGACGGCGGTGCAGCGTCCGAAGACGCGCTTACCGTTGAGCGAGGCGCCGAAGACGATGGTGGCCCGCCGGGTGGCGGGGTCGAGCGACTTCACCTTGGCCGTGTACTCGACGACGGCGGGCGACTCCGCCGGGACGTAGACGGGACTGGTGAATCGGGCGGTGAGTTCGCGGAATGCGGCGGGGTCCCCGACGAATGAGGTCAGGTATCCGGCGGCGGTCCCGAGGGTCAGCATCGCCTGCGCGACCACGGTGTCGAGGCCGGCGGCCCGCGCCACCTCGTCGCTGTGGTGGATCGGGTTCGGGTCTCCCGAGACGCCGATGTAGTTGATGACGTCGCCGCGCGTGAAGTGCTGACGGCGTGTGGGCAGGGACATGCCCTCGGCGAGGTCCTCGAACGGGATCGTCGGCCAGATGATGCCGGACTCCTCGGGGGCCGTCTCGGCCTCGGTCGGCACCAACGGCTGCACGTGCTGGTCACCGCCGGTGAACAGGACCCCCGCGACGATGTCCTCGAAGTCGTCGGGCAGCCGGTCGGCGTCCTCCCCGGGGCCGGCCAGCGACGTCCACGACTCCTGCATGACGCCCTTCTCGGCGTCGCGGACGAGCGTCTTCACGGTGAACAGATCGGCGCCGGCGATGGTGCGATACGACTCCAGTGAGACGTCGCAGTACAGCTTGTCGCCGGCTTCGATCGGGCGGTGGAAGGCGAACCGCTGATCGATCTGCAGAACCCCGGACTTCAGCAGATCGCCGGGAACCGACTTCTCGAGCAGTTGGGTCTGGGCCTTCGCTCCCATGATCGCGACGATCGTCAGCGGGGCGAGCAACGCCGAGTGCCCGGCGTCTCGGGCGCTGTCGGTGTTCCAGTGAACTGGATTGTCGTCGTGGAGGGCTCGCGCGAACTCGCGGACCTTCTCCCGTCCCACCTCGTAATAGTCAGCAGTCGTGTAGACCCGACCGATCGCCCGATCGATGGCCTCCGCACGTGTCATCTCCCCGCTGGTCATTCGATTAACGTACCTGACGTGCAATGGAGCCGAGTCACGACGGGGCCCGGCCATCCGATCGGATCACGGGTTCACCTTCGAGATCACCTTCTCGCCGAACCGTTCCAGGTGGGAGATCTTGGTTTCGAGGGGTTCGGTGTCGGCGCCGACGACGTAGGGGAGACGGAAACCGACGATCACGTCGGTGATGCCCTTGTCCTCCAGTCGGCGGCAGCCGTCGACGGTGTAGGCGTCCATCGAGATCACGTGGATCTCGAACGGGTCGTCCTGCTTGCCTTCGGCCTTGCGGATCGCGGCGATCTTGTCGAGAAGGGCGTCGAGTTCGGCGGGGTCGCCGCCGCCGTGCATCCAGCCGTCGCCGCGGAGCACAGCCCGTTTGAGCGCGGCATCCGCATGCCCGCCGACCAACAGGGGGATCGGTTCGGTCGGGACCGGCGACATCTTGATGCGCGGAATGTCGTAGAACTCGCCGTGGAACTCGAAGTATCCGCCGGAGGTGAGGCCGCGGATGATGTCCATGCACTCGTTCATCCGTCGACCGCGCCGCGCGAAGTCGACGCCCATCATCTCGTAGTCCTCGGGCCACGGACTCGAGCCGACGCCGAGAGCCAGGCGATTCCCGGTGAGGTAGGCGACGGACGACGCCTGTTTCGCGACGAGCACCGGCGGTCGGATCGGGAGTTTGAGGACGAACGGCAGAAACCGCAGCGTGCTGGTGACGGCGCCCAGGGACGCCGCCTGGATGAACGTCTCGATGAACTCCTTGTCCTCGAGGAATTCGCGATTGCCGTCGGGTGTGTACGGGTACTTGGCGTCCGACTCCTCGGGGTAGGCGATGGAGTCGGGCACGGTCATTCCCGCGAACCCGGCTGCCTCGGCCGCCTGCGCGAGCGGCGCGTAGTAGGTGCAGTCGGTCATGGCTTCGGCATACGTGAATCGCACGCCACCCACACTAGAACAAGTTCTAGAAGTGGGGTGTGGATCGGCCGTTACGGCCGAGTGAAACGCTCACCGCGCCCCAGCCGGTGCAGACGCAGCCACTCGCGGAAACCGGCGACGTCCCGCTGCTGAACGAGGAAGTACCACGCGAAACGCGCGTACTCCTGGGGAAGGAGCCGACGCATCCCGGGCTGGCTCATCAGGTAGCCGCGGTTGCGGTAGGTGAAGAACCGCTTCACCTCGTTGTCCGGGTACTGGGTGTGCATGCGTCCGCCGAGGATCGGCCGGAACTCGTCACTGCCGTCCGGATGCAGATACGCCGTCGTCAAACAGGTGCCGAAGGCGATGCCCGATCGCACCAGACGCCGGTGCATCTCCACCTCGTCGCCGCGGAAGAACAGGCGCAGATCGGGGACCCCGATCACCTCCAGGGTCTCCGCCGAGAACAGCGCGCCGTTCATCAGCGACGCGATCCCCGGAAGCAGGTCGTCGGACTCCCCGGGCGCGAACAGCTCCGAACGCTTCCGCCGCCACACCAGACCGCGACGCAGCGGAAAGGCCAGATCGTCGGGTGCGGCGATGTTCACCACCACCGGCGAGACCTGCCCCAGACCATGACGGGCGGCGCACTCGCGGAGGGTGCCGAGAACCGCGGGCCCCTCCGGCCGGCCGTCATCGTCGGCGCACCACACCCAGTCGGCGCCGAGCGACAGGGCGTGCAGCATGCCGAGGGCGAAACCGCCGGCCCCGCCGAGATTGTGCTGGGACGGCAGATAGGTCGTCGGGATCGGCTGCGCCGCGACGAGTTCGCCGACCTCCGCTTCGGCGCCGTTGTCGACGACGACCAGATGATCCACCTGGCGTTCCTGCGACGACAACACCGCCAGGGACTCGGCGAGCAGGTCACGTCGACGGTGGGTGACGACGACGCCGACGATCCGCTCGCCGCCGGGCCCGACGCCGCTCACGCCTTGTCCAGCTCGACGCCGGCGAGGACCTTGCGGACGCTCTTGGCGGCCTCCGGGCCGTCGTACGCGCCCACGACCTCCTCGATGCCGCCGTCCATCCGGATGCGCCCGTGGTCGATCCACAGGGCACGGTCGCACAGCTGGGCGAGGAACTCGTTGGAGTGGCTGGCGAAGACGAGGATGCCCGACCGCTCCACCAACGCCTGCAGCCGGACGCGCGCCTTCTTCATGAATTCGGCGTCCACCGCGCCGATGCCCTCGTCGAGGATGAGGATCTCCGGATCGATGGACGTCACGACCCCCAGCGCCAACCGCACCCGCATACCCGTCGAATAGGTGCGCAACGGCATGTTGAGGTAGTCGCCGAGCTCCGAGAACTCGGCGATCTCGTCGGTCTTCTTCAACATCTCGCGACGGCTCATGCCGAGGAACATGCCGCGGATCAGGATGTTCTCGTAACCGGAGATCTCCGGGTCCATGCCGACACCGAGGTCGAAGACCGGTGCGACGCGACCCTGAACGCGGCAGGACCCGTGCGTCGGCTCGTAGATGCCCGACAGCAGCCGCAGGAGGGTCGACTTGCCCGCACCGTTGTGGCCGACGAGGCCGACGCGCGCACCGTGCTCCAGATGGAGGTTGATGTCGCGCAGCGCCTCCACGACGACGGTCTTGGAGTTGTTGGCGCCGATCACGCCGCCCGCCGCCCCGAGGACGGCCTTCTTCAGCGATCGGGTCTTGGCGTCGAAGATCGGGAAGTCGATGCCCGCGTCCCAGGTGTCGACTCGGATGTCGGTTGATTTAGCCATGATGTCCCTTACACGTCGCTTAAACCCAGTACGGCACGCGCGAACGGAAGTTGCGCATCACCAGCAGTGCGGCGGCCCAGCCGACGAGCGTGCAACCGACGACGACGACCCAGTGGTGCCAGGCGACGGACTGCCCCATCAGCGGTGCTCGGGCGATCTCGAGGTAGTGGTACATGGGGTTGAGTTCGGCCAACCGTGCCCGACCCGACAGGCCGGCCGACGCGTTCTCCAACGATTTCGCCGACCAGATGATCGGCGTCATGAAGAAGACCAGCCGGATCATCGTCGACAGCAGCTGGCCGATGTCGCGGAAGCGGGTCGACATGATGCCGAAGACGATGGTCACCCAGACGGCGTTGAGGATGAACAGGCACATCGCGGGGATCACCAGCAGGACCGACCAGTCCAGCGGCTGCGGGAAGACGGCCAGGATGATCAGGTAGATCACCACGTTGTGGGCGAAGATGATGAGGCTGCGCCACACGATCCGATACACGTGGATGCTCACCGGGGCCGGCAGCTGTTTGATGAGGCCCTCGTTGGTGGAGAACACCACCGAACCGTCGAGGATCGTCGTCTCGATGAACCCCCAGAAGATGAAGCCGAGGGTCACGTACGGCAGGAAGTATTCGATCTCCATGCCGAACAGGGCGCCGTAGAGGATGCCCATCGCGACGGCGGTGACGCCGGTGGCGATGGTGATCCACAGCGGGCCGAGGACGGAGCGCTTGTACCGCTGTTTGATGTCGGTCCAGCCCAGATGCAGCCACAGTTCGCGGTTGCGGAATCCGTCACGGAGGTCCTTGACGCCGCGGGTGAGCGTCTTCGAGTCCGAGACTGTGGGGGCGGGCGGGATTCCGCTGTCGTCGACTACGGCTGACACAACGCCTCAGCATACAAGCGAGTCAGAGGTACTGGCCCGTGCCGTGCCCCGAATGATCGCCGTCGGGCAGTGCGGCGCCGGGCGGAAGCACGCCCTGCCGCATCTGCTCCAACTGCGCCCGGGCCGCCATCTGCTGGGCGAACAACGCCGTCTGGATCCCGTGGAACAGTCCCTCGAGCCACCCGACGAGCTGTGCGTGCGCGATCCGCAGTTCCGCGTCGGACGGGGTGGCGTCGTCGGAGAACGGCAACGCGAGGCGGTCGAGCTCGTCGCGGAGTTCGGGCGCCAGCCCGTCGGCCAGCTCGGCGATCGAGCTGCGGTGGATCTCCGCGAGCCGGTTGCGGCTGGCGTCGTCGAGGGGTGCGGCCCGAACTTCTTCGAGGAGCTGTTTGATCATCGTGCCGATCCGCATGACCTTCGCCGGCTGTTCCACCATCGACGCCAACGGCTGGCCCTGCTCGTCATCGGACTCGGTCTGCGCCGCGTCGCCGGCGGTGCCGAGCACCACGATGGACTCGTCGTCGGGGCCGGTCGGGCCGACGCGCGGGTCGGACTGATCGCCGGGGCCGCCCGGAGTGGGCGCGCCGAACATGGTCGGATGCATGGACCCATTGTGCCTCGTTCGCGTCGGATCGTCGGGCCGACCGCTGTTCGCGGGCCGGGTGTGCCCGTTTCCGTGCGCGGCGAGGGGGCGCCAGTATCGTGGTCCGCATGCCGTTCGACGTCGCCTCCGTGCGAGGACTGTTCCCCACCCTGGGTGACGGCTGGATCTATCTCGACCCGCAGGCGGGCATGCAGATCCCGGACTCCGTCGCCTCGGCGGTGTCATCCGGTTTCCGTGCGCTGCCCTCGCTGCCCGGGACGCGGAGTCCGCAGGCCCGCGCCGCGGCCGAGGCGTTGGCGAATGCGCGGTCGGCGGTGGCCGACCTGTTGGGCGCCGACCCGGCCGGTGTCGTCCTGGGCCCGTCGAGGTCGGCGCTGGTGTCGGCGTTCGTCGACGCGCTACCGCTCGGTGCGTGGCTCGACCGCAACCTGGTGGTGTCGCGGTCGGATGACGACGAGGTGCTCGCTCCGCTGCTCGCGGGTGCGGGTCGCCACGGCACGCATGTGCGGTGGGCGGAGGTCGACATCGAGGACGGTACGCTGCCGACCTGGCAGTTCGCCGATCTCGTCGACGATGACACGTCGGTGGTGGCGGTGACGCTCGCGTCGTCGGTGACCGGTGCCGTCACCGATATCGGTCCCATCGCCGGTCATGCGCGCGCCACGCGGGCCAGACTGCTGGTCGATGCGACGACGGCCGCGGCGTACGTGCCGCTGTCGATCGACGAATTGGGGGCCGACGCCGTCCTGGTCAGTGCCGAACGGTGGGGCGGACCGCGCGTCGCGGCGTTGGCGTTCGCCGATCCGGGCCAGCTCAGCCTGCTGACCCGGGTGTCGGCGTGGCCGTCGGCGCACGGTCCCGAACGGTTGGAGCCGGAGCCGCTGCCGGGTGCTCTGCTGTCGGGTCTCGTCTCGTCGGTGGATCATCTCGCCCGGCTCGACACCGAGGCGTCGGGTGTCCGGCGCGACCGGATCCTGGCGTCGATGAGTGGGACGTACGAGTACCTGCACCGGCTGTTGGTGTATCTCGTGCATTCGCTCGATCACATGCCGAACCTCCGGGTGATCGGGGCGGCGGCGCACCGCGTTCCCGTCGTGAGTTTCGTGGTCGACGGAATCGCGGCGTCCGATGTCTGCGCCCGCCTCACCGACAACGGGATCGCCGCGCTGCACGACTATCCGAGCCGAGCGTTGCAGACGATCGGCGTCGACGACGCGGGCGGCGCCGTGACGGTCGGGTTGGCGCCGTACTCGACGCCGTACGAGGTGGATCAGCTCGTCCGCGTCCTCGGGTCGTTCGGCTGACGGTCGTCGGATCGAGGTACATCGAGTTTCCATATCGGCTACTGCTCGGTAAGGTTCGGTGCCGACAGATCCCCGCGGGGACCGATGGTGATGTGTGGGAGTGTGCGATCGTGCCTGACGCTGAGCGAGGCACCGCCGAGGACGGCTCGGCCGGGCCGTCGCTGACTCCCGAGCAGCGAGAGATGTGGTCGCAGTTCGTCGGCGGCGGCTGGATCCTGTATCGAGCACTGTTCCGCGAGATCGACCGGGGGTCGACGTTGTCGACCGCTGATTGGCGGCTGCTCGAGGTGCTCGTGTCGGCGCCGAAGCTGCGGATCAGTGACCTCGCCGACGCCACCCAGATCGGTCTCAGCACCGTTTCGCGGCAGGTCAGTCGTTTTCTCGAGCGGGGTTACGCCGTCCGGGTGGAGAGCCAGGAGGATGGGCGCCAGAAGTGGGTGGCGATCACCGATGCGGGCCGCGAGGCGGTCGCGCCGACGCTCGCGGCGCGTGATCGCGCTGTCCGTCGCCTCATCGTCGACGCCCTCGAGCCCGAGCATTTCCGTCAACTGTGTGCGGCGTTCGCCACGATCGGCGATCAGATCCTGCAGAGCGACGAGTTCTGACGGTCTGACGGTCTGACGTCAGAGGGTCAGCAGCACTTTGCCGACGGCGTCGCCGGAGTTCAATCGTCGGTGCGCGGCGTCGGCGTCGGCCAGCGGGAATGTGGAGTCGATGACGGGTTTGACGGTGCCGGCCTCGATGAGCGGCCAGGTCCGTGCGACTGTCTCGGTGATCACGGCCGCTTTCGAGTCGGCGGTGCCCGAGGTCGGGCGTGACCGGAGGGTGGTGCCGATGACCGACCCGCGTTTGGCCATGAGCGCCCCGATGTTGAGTTCGGCCTTGACGCCGCCCTGCATCCCGATGATCACCAGTCGCCCGTTGAGGGCGAGTGCGGCGACGTTCTTCTCCAGGTATTTGGCGCCGATGATGTCGAGGATCACGTCGGCTCCGCCCTCGGCCTGGACGCGGTCGGCGAAGTCGTCGGCGGTGTAGTCGATGAGGATCTGTGCGCCGAGTTCCTCGGCGGCCGCGAGTTTCGTCGCGTTGCGTGCCGTCGTCGCGACGCGGGCGCCCATCGCGCGCGCCAGTTGGATGGCGTGGGTGCCGATACCGCTCGTGCCGCCGTGGGTGAGGAACAGTTCGCCGGGGGACAGGCGGCCGGTCATCACGACATTCGACATGACCGTGCACGCGACCTCGGGGAGGCCCGCGGCGTCGACCGGGTCGATGCCACGCGGGATCGGGAGCAGCTGCTCGGCGGGCACCGCGACTTTCTCCGCGTAGCCGCCGCCCGCCAGCAGTGCGCACACGGGGTCGCCGACGGACCAGGCGCTCACACCGTCTCCGGTGGCGCTCACCGTGCCCGACACCTCGAGGCCCAGGATGGACGACGCTCCCGGCGGCGGCGGGTAGAGGCCGGCGCGCTGCATCACGTCGGCCCGGTTCACGCCGGCGGCGACGACGTCGATCACCACCTCTCCGGCGGCGGGCTCGGGTTCGGGGACGTCGGTGACGACCAGAGAGTCGGAGGTGTCGATGGCACGCATGCCTCCAGTGTGGCAGGAACACACCGCCCGGGCACGGGTCGGCGCCGGCCGGCGATGCGCTAATCTGGGCGGCCAGGGAAGCGTGGCAGAGCGGCCGAATGCACTCGCCTTGAAAGCGAGCGAGGGTAAAACCTCCGGGGGTTCAAATCCCTCCGCTTCCGCCATGTGATGAGTCGCGACATCGTTCACCTACGATGTCGCGATTCCAGTTCAGGGTAAGAATGTGCCAGATTGATTCAGTCGGGTAGCTGCGCGGCGGCATGGATGGCTGCTGATAGCAGAGTGATGTGCTTGGTCTGAACTCGCCACGACTGCCAGAACAGAGGTACTCGAACTGCGTTACCGGGGATCTCCACGAGGCTTCCCGGGTGGCTCTCGACGTGTGATTTCGGAAGTAGTGACCAGCCGAGGCCGGCGACTACCGACTCGGTGAGGTCGCTCGCAGACGGCATGTAGTGGACCGGCGGGTGATGAGGATCCACGCCTCGCTGCTCGAGAAATGTAGCGGTGAGGTTGTCGGCCTGATCGAACTGCACGACGGGGAGCTTGTCCCAGGGAGGGTCCGTCGAGACCTGAAACTCCTCGAGGAGCCCGGGCGACGCACACGCCCGGTACTCCATGTCCCGAAGCCATCGTGAGGCACATCCTTGGACAGGAGTTTGAACTTCGGTGACGGCACCGACGACCGCACCGGATCGGAGCAGGGACGCCGTGTCGCGCTGGTCTCGGAGGAATGATCAAGACCTGTGGATCTGGGAGGGCGTGCCTTCCCGCAGAATGATCCCGGTAGTCACTTGATCAAGTCAGCGTTGCAGCGCTGGCGGAAAGGCACGCCTCGTGCTCACGGTAGTCAACGCCCCTGATGGTTCCAACCAGTCCAACGACGATCACCGGTCGATCCTCGATGAGATCGTGCGCGACGGGGCCCGGCAGATGCTCGCCGCAGCCCTGCAGGCCGAGGTCGCTGCCTATGTCGATCAGTTCACCGATCAGGTCGATGAGCACGGTCGCCGGCTGGTGGTGCGTAACGGCTACCACAACGAGCGGGAGGTGATGACCGCTGCTGGTGCGGTGCC
>NZ_AUHE01000004.1 GCF_000423025.1 Gordonia shandongensis DSM 45094 | reverse complement strand
ACCGCATCGGCCGTCGCGGGGCACCGCGGAGACAGGGTTTGACCTTGCATGCTGGTGAATCGTCCGATCGCCGCGGCGGCGACCCGGCGACGCCTCGCGGCGCCGTCACCGACCCGCAGACCACCGGACAGATAGGAGTGCAACGACAGGTAGCCGGCTGTGCGGTAGGCGCCTCGGTCGGAGATCTCCACCAGCACGGCCGCGTCGGCGGCGTCGAACCGGCGTCGCGCCTGCTCCAACGACTCGGCGGCCGTCAGTAGCTCGCCCTCGGTGGATGCGGCCAGCGGTAGTGCGGCCAACTTCACCGCGACCGCATTCGCGACGGCGGCCAGGGCGATCGGATCATCGGGCAGCAGGGCGTCCAGGTCGGGTGAGGTCGGCGTGGCGATGATCGTCGTCACGACCCTCACCCCCTAGCGTGTTCCTGCAGCTCATCGCTGCTATTGAAGCTGTGACACGACACTAACAAGAGGCTCCGACAAAACGGGTCGCCGACGGGTGTGCTGCAATGGGCCTATGAGCGATGGCGCAGTGACTACCGGCGAGCAGGCGAACTCCGGCGATGAGAAGCCGGAACTGACCCTCTACACCACGACGTGGTGCCCGTTCTGCAAGCGGCTCAAGTCGGGTCTGGACCGCAACGGTCTGACGTGGACCGAGATCGACATCGAGGAGAACCCGGAGGCCGCGGAGTTCGTGGGGAGCGTCAACGGCGGCAATCATGTGGTCCCGACGGCGCTGTACGCCGACGGCACCACGGCGACCAATCCGTCGGTCGGCGAAGTGATGAGCAAGCTCGGCAAGCTCTGACACCCCACGACACGGGTGATCGCCCGTGCCGCTGATCCTCGGCCGCTGTGAGCCGTTCTGTCACAGGCGGATGCGATCGTGGGGGCATGACGGTGATCGAGGGAGCACGCAACGTGGGCCCGGGAGGGCTCGAAAGGTCGAATGCCATGACGAGCGGATCGTCTCGAGTCGTCGACGGCTTGGATCCCGACCAGTTGGAGGCGGTGCTCGCTCCGCGCGGCCCCGTGTGCGTACTGGCGGGGGCCGGGACGGGGAAGACGCGGACGATCACTCGGCGCATCGCGCATCTGGTCGATTCGGGGCAGGTGAATCCCGAGCAGGTTCTCGCCGTCACGTTCACCGCCCGCGCTGCCGCGGAGATGCGCGAGCGGCTCGAGTCGCTCGGCGTCTCGGGGCCCGGCGGGCGGGTCGCGGCGCAGACTTTTCACGCCGCCGCGCTGCGGCAGTTGCGGTACTTCTGGCCGATGGCGATGGGCGACGTCCGGTGGCAGTTGCTGGACCATAAGTTCGCGTTGGTCGGACGGGTGGCGCGTGAGCTCGGACTCGACGCGGCCGACCGCGATCTGCTGCGCGATCTGGCTTCGGAGATCGAGTGGGCCAAGTCGTCGGGCCACGGACCGGGAGGGTACGCCGAGGCGGCCGCGGAGGCGCGGCGCGACCTGCCGAGTGACCCGCGGACCGTCTCGCGGGTGTTCGCCGCGTACGAGGAGGCGAAGGTGGCGCCCAACGGAGACCGGCTGCTCGACTTCGAGGACCTGCTGGTCTTCACCACCACGATCCTCCAGGCCGATCCGTCGATCGCCGAGGAGTTCCGATCGCGCTATCGCAGTTTCGTCGTCGACGAGTATCAGGATGTCACCCCGATCCAGCAGAACCTCCTGGACGCGTGGTTGGGGACCCGCGACGACCTGACCGTGGTGGGGGACGCCAACCAGACGATCTACAGTTTCACCGGCGCCACACCGGAGTTCCTGCTCGGTTTCACGCGTCGGTTCCCCGACGCCCACCTGGTGCGGTTGCAACGCGACTACCGGTCGACGCCCCAGATCGTCTCGTTGGCGAACGACGCGATCAGTCGCGCGCGGGGGCGGATCGCGGGGACGCGGTTGACCCTCGTCGGCCAACGCTCTCCGGGACCGGAGCCGGTCTTCAGCGGTTACGACGACCAGGTGGCCGAGGTCGTCGGGGTGGTCGCCGAGATCCGCAGGCTCCTGCGTGCCGGCGTCGACGCCTCCGAGATCGCGGTGCTGTATCGAGTGAACGCGCAGTCCGAGCAGTATGAGGAGGCGTTGTCGGACGCCGGCATCGACTACCGCGTGCGCGGGGAGACCGGCTTCTTCGAGCGGCCCGAGATCGTCGCGGCCATGCGGCGGCTGACGTCCCTCGCGCAGGGGGCGCCGCCGCCGATGCCGGTCGTCGACGCGGTGCGGCATGCGCTGCACCCGATCGGGCTCACCGAGGCGGAACCGTCGGGTGCGACGGCGCGCGGACGTTGGCAGCAGTTGTTGCGGCTGGTGGAGATCGTGGAGGCGATCGTGTCCGCCGAGCCGACGCTGGACTTCGCGTCCGCGGTGGGCGCGCTGCGGGAGCGCTCCACACAACGGCACGCGCCGGTCGTCGACGGTGTCACGCTCTCGACGATGCACGCTGCGAAGGGCCTCGAGTGGGATGCGGTGTTCCTCACGGGACTGCACGAGGGGTCGGTGCCGCTGGGGCGGGCGTCGACGTCGGTGGAGGATCTGGAGGAGGAGCGGAGACTGTTCTATGTGGGCATCACCCGCGCCCGCGAGCATCTGCACCTGTCGTGGAGTCTGGCGCGGGGGGAGGGGCGCGGAGCCACTCGTCGGCGGTCGCGGTTTCTCGAGGCCTTGGCGCCCACCGCTGCGGCGGACCCCGAACCCGAACGCACGGATCCGGACCCCGACGTGCTGGCGGCGCTGCGATCGTGGCGGGAGAGGTACGCGGCGGCCGAGGGCATCATGGCGGCCAACGTGATGAGTTCGCAGATGGTCAAGACCATCGCGACCGTGCTTCCGACGTCCCGCGAGGAGTTGCTGACTGTCCGCGGGTTCGGCGTGGAGCGCGCCGACATCATCGGCGACCAGATCCTCGAAGTGGTCGACGCCCACCTTCCGGGGGCGCGATGAACGGCGAAATCGCAGGTAGAAAATAAGTTGTGCCGCAGTTTGCGCGCACATACAGTGGTTCAGGAAGTCGACGGGACAGATGATCTGTGCCGCGAGGAGCCCGAGACGGAGAGGAATCGACCAGTGTACTGGCAGAGCGTAGTGATCGCTGCAGACGCAGCGCATCTGGCGCGAGCGCGCCGGCGATTCCCCGTGGGCCCCGCGGACGACACACCATCGTCCTTGAGAGTGTTCAGACCGTAAACGACTGCGGTACACACCAGGCCACGGCGAATCGCGAGAGCGAACCCGTGGCCTTCCTCATTCCCGGGGCCGGGGTTCATCCGAAGAAGAACCGTTCACGCGAAACGAAAGCCGGACCCGACTTGTCTACTGTCACCACGAGCCGAATAGAACTCCCCTGCCAGACCACCGAAGCCGATGCGGACCTGTGGTTCGCCGACCGGCCGGAACTGCTGGAGGAGGCCAAACAACTGTGCGGACACTGTCCGCTGCGCGTCCAATGCCTGCAGAGCGCCCTCGAACGAGAGGAGCCGTGGGGTGTGTGGGGCGGCGAGATCTTCGAACGGGGAACGGTGATCGCGCGCAAACGACCGCGCGGTCGTCCCCGCAAGAATCCGGCGTGATCTCAGGCGATGCCCGGCACCCACTCGGCGAGGATCGCACGGTACGGCGCCTCGGCATCGAGCTGAGCAGCGATGCCGACACACCCGATGAGGACGCGGAAGACCATCACGTAGTCGCGCGGGACATTGAGGTTGCGGGACGTTCGGTAGACGTCGCCGGTGAGGTCGGTGGCCTTGCCCGCCGCATTCTGCAGCCACTTCCGCGTGAAGTGAAAAGTGTCCGAATACAGGGGGTCGACGTAGGGCTGCAAATACTTCGCGAGGTCGTCGGCCGACACCCGGTCGGCGTGCGACGCCTGGATGAAGTTGGTCTGCACCATCAGCTCGCGCAGTTCGTCGTACCGTCGATCCCGCGCCAACGCCAGGATGGGGCCCGTCATCTCGGGCAGTCCGTCCGGGTAGAGGCCGATCGCACCGAAGTCGAGAATCGCGAAACGACCGTCGGGAAGGATGTAGAAGTTGCCCGGATGCGGGTCGCCGTGAAGCAGACCGACCCGGGCCGGTGAACTGATCTCGAAGGTCGTCATCTTCAGGGCCGCGTCATTGCGCTGCTCCTGCGTCCCCTCGGTGATCAACTTCGACAGCCGGGTGCCCTCGATCCACTCGGAGACCACCACCTTCGGTGCGCTCGCGACCACCTTGGGGACCAGGAAGTCGGGGTCGCCGTCGAAGGCGCGGGCGAAGGCGCGCTGATTGTCGGCTTCGCCGAGGTAGTCGAGCTCGTCCTCGGTGCGGTCGATCAACTCGTCGATCATCGACTTCACATCGGTGCCCGGCGACAGTCGCTGAATGAGACCGGAGATCCTGCTCAGCGTCTTGAGGTCGGCCTTGAGGGCGTGATCGGCGCCCGGGTACTGGACCTTGACGGCCACCTCGCGGCCGTCGGACCAGACGGCTTTGTGCACCTGGCCGATGCTCGCCGAGGCGGCGGGCTCGTCGCTGAACTCTCGGAACCGCTCCACCCAGCGCGTGCCGAGCTGCTGGTCGAGCACCTTGTGGACGTCGGCGATGGGCATGGGCGGCGCTTCGGCCTGGAGTTTCGTCAGTGCCTCGCGGAACGGTTCACCGAACTCCTCGGGTATCGCGGCTTCCATGATCGACAGGGCCTGGCCGACCTTCATCGCTCCGCCCTTGAGCTCGCCGAGAACGGCGAAGAGCTGCTCGGCGGTCTTGTTCATCAAGTCGGCGTTGACCTCGTCGCGGCTCTTACCGGTCATGCGTTTACCGAATCCGGCGGCGGCGCGGCCGGCCATCCCGAGCGGGAGCGCGGCGAGCTTGGCGTTGCGGCGGCCGGAGCCGCGAGTGATGTCGCTCAATGGTGTCCTTTCCCCGATTCTTGAGAGTAGTGGAAATACTCGGGTAAAGCCCGGCTCGGGGCGATGCGATCGTCGGTCATTCGGTGTCCGCGGTGCACGAGCAGCGCCGATGAGCGGGCGCCGGCAGCGATTCGAGGCGAGTGGGTCGGTGCCGCAACCGGAGGACGTGACCGATGAGGCGCGGCGGCACGGAGTCGGCGGCCGATGCGGCGGCGCCTTCGGTGATCTCGACGATCTGCGCGTGCGCCAGCGCGACCGTGCCCGAGACGGTCGCGGTCGCCGCGCCCCCGGCGACACCCTGCAACGCCGCGGCCAGCACCGGCCACTCCGGGTCGAGATCGGCCCGATGCAGGTCGATGCATCGCAGACAGCCCGTCGACCCGGGCAGGACCAGCGGGCCGACGATCCCGTCGCCCTCGCACACGTGGACCGACAGATGCGGGGCGCCGGCGGCCATCAGCGGCGCCCAGATCGCGGGGTCGGCGACCGGCTGGTCGGTCACCACGAGCAGTGCGGGCCACGATCGGGGTGGCGTCGACGGGTCGACTGGACTCACCGCGAAGCCGTCGTCGGTGAGGCTCGCGGCGAGGCGGTCGGCGATCTCGCCGTGGCCGATGACACCGATCGACGTCCGCGGCGTCTGCGGCGGGGCGGCCTTGCCGGAGGCCACCAGCTGATCGAGCAGCGACCAGAAGTCGGCGGCCGACAGTCCGGCGTTCCGGATGTGCCTGCGCAGATGCCGGTAATGCACGGGCGCCCTCATCTGCTGGATCAGACCGGCCACGGCCCGCGTGCTCACCGACGGCGCCAGCTCGAGCACGAGCGCCGACGCGGGATCGGACCCCACGTGGATGCGCCGGTCGGCGCGGGCCAGCACCGGCGTCCCGGGCATCAGCACCGGGAGGACGACATCGCGTGCAGTCATGGCACGACGGTCTCACCGGGACGGCCACGGCGACCAGCACGCCATCCACAGGCTGGACGGCGGCCGAGGGACTACGCGGCCCAGGGACTACACAGTCGCGGGACGACGCGGCCGAGGACTACTCGGTGGTGTCGCCGTCGTTCTTCTCGCGTTCGATCTGCCGTTCGAGCTCGGCGATCGGGTCGTCGAGGGCCGAGAGGTCGCCGCCGATCACCCGGTCGATGAATGCGGCAGGCGCGTCGAGGTCGTCGGCGTCGGGCAGCAGGTCGGGGTGTCCCCACACGCCGTCCCGCGTCTCGACGTCGGCGGCTTCCGTGAGCCGCCGCCACAGGTCGGCGGCTTCGCGCAGCTTCCGCGGCCGCAGGTCGAGGCCGATGAGGCTGGCGAACGTCTGCTCCGCCGGCCCACCCGACGCGCGACGGCGGCGCATCGACTCGGTGAGTGCGGCGGTGCTCGGGATCCGGTCGCCCAACGCCGAGGTGACGACCAGCTCGACCCAGCCCTCGACGAGAGCCAACAGCGTCTCCAGCCGTGTCAGCGCCGCCTGCTGCTCGGGCGTGGTCTGCGGCTCGAACGCCGCCGCCGAGCCCATCAACTCCTCGATCCGTCCCGGGTTGGCCATGAGCTCCTGCGGATCGATGCCGCCGGCCAGGTCCTGCAGACCCGACAGGTCGATCCGGATGCCGCGCGCGTACTCCTCGACGGTCGACAGCAGACGCTGGGCGAGCCACGGGACGTGGGAGAACAGCCGCAGATGGGCGGCCTCGCGGGCGGCGAGGAAGACGACGATCTCCTGGCCGGGGAGGTCGAGCCCCTCGGCGAAGCGGGCGATCGCCTCCGGGAGCAGGACGCCGGTGTTCGGCGGCGCGAGCGGCAATCCGATGTCGGTGGAGGTGAGCACGCCGCCCGCCAGCTGCCCGAGACCCTGCCCGAGCTGCGTCCCGTACATGGTGCCGCTCAACTGGCCGATCATCGCCATCATCGGACCGGCGAACGCCTTGGCCTCCTCGGGGAGTCCGGCGTCCATCGTCTTCGCCATCTGTTCGGCGATCGGATCGCACAGCGTCTTCCACGTCGGCATCGAGTGCTCGAGCCAGTCGACCGGCGTCCACGCGGCGGTGGACGTGATGCCGGCGGGCAGGGTCGTCTGCTCGTCGAGCCACACCTCGGCGAGGCGGACGGCGTCGGCCACCGCCGTGGCCTCCTTGTCGAGCATCGGTGTGAAGTCGCCGATCTGGCGGCGTGCGAGGTTCGCGGCGACCTCGTAGTTCACGGGTCCGGCGTCGCCGCCGCCCGCCATGCCCGCGCCCATGCCGCTGAACATGGACCCGAGTTTGGTGAACATGTCGCTGAGCGACGAGGCGTCCAGGCCCGCGCCGTCGCCGAGGGCGAAGCCGAACGGGTTCGCACCGCCGCTCGGGTCGGCGCCGTGATCGTCTCGCCGGTCGTCGTCCCCGGAGTTGTTGTCGTGGTTCTTGTCGGGGTCGTTCGACGACGAGAATCCGAAGGGCAGGTCGTTCATACCGTCAACGGTACCGGGATTGTGGGCGCCCGGCCCCGACCGCACCGTCGACGACTGCATTACTCTGGGCCGGGTGACCATCAAGCCAGCGCATCGTCGAATCGTCACGATCCTCGTGGGCGTCGTGGTGCTCGTCGTGTTCCTCGTCGCCGGGATGACCCTGCGCGTCCCCTACGTGGCGCTCGGACCGGGACCGACGGTGAACACGATCGGCGAGTCGCCCGACGGCGACCGGGTGGTCCGGGTCGACGGGGCCGTCGACCCCGACCCCAAGGGGCATCTGAACTTGACCACGGTGTCGGTTCACGACGGGCTCACGTTGTTCCAGTCGCTCGGGATGTGGGTGTCGGGCAGCTACGAACTGCAGCCGCGGGAGACCTACTATCCGCCGGACCAGTCGGAGGACGAGGTCCGCCGCCAGAACGACGAGCAGATGGCCGGCTCGGAGATCGATGCGACGACCGCCGCGCTGACCTACCTGAAGATGCCGTCCGCCGTGGGGGTCGCGGCGGTGGCCGAGAAGGGGCCGTCGGCCGGGAAGATCAAGCCCTTCGACCGGATCGTGGCGGTGGGCGGCACCCCCGTGAACGACGCCGAGTCCGCGATCGCCGAGATCGGCGACCACGCACCGGGCGAGAGCGTCGACGTGACGCTTCAGCGGGGGCCGCGGCGGCTCGTCGAGTCGGTGACCCTCGGGCGCGGGTCGACGCCGAAGAAGGGGGAGCGGGAGCGCGGCACCCTGGGGGTGACGATCATGCCGATGTCGGCCGACCCGAACGTCAACATCAGGTTCAACGTCGGCCAGATCGGCGGGCCGTCGGCGGGACTCATGCTGACCCTGTCGCTGATCGACTACATGACCCCCGGCGACCTGTCGCACGACACGTTCGTGGCGGGCACGGGGACCATCAAGACCGACGGCAGGGTCGGGGCGATCGGTGGGATCCAGCACAAGATCAAGGCCGCCGACGAGGCGGGCGCCTCGATCTTCCTCGTACCGGAGGACAACTGCTCCGAAGCCGTCGCGGGGGCCCCCGACGACATCGAGCTGGTCAAGGTCGGCACCCTGACCGATGCCGTCACGGCGCTCGGCACCATCGGCAGCGACAAGTCGCGCCCGCACTGCTCCTGACCCGAGCCGTCAGGCCCCCATCGTCGCGGCCAGAGCATCGAGCAGGTTGGGCGCCAGCTCGGGGTGCGTCTGCAGATCAGCGGACTGGCGATCGCCGTCCCGGAGGCTCAGCAGGGCGACGCGCGACCCCGTCCGCAGCACGCCGCCGGCGAGACGGGCGGCCTGCCGATCGGGGTGGGCGAGTGCGGCCCGACGGCCGGCCTCGTCGGCCGCGGACGGGTCTGCCAACAGCGGTTCGAGGGCGGCGTCCAGATCGGATTCGGCGTCGGGCGGCAGCACCGTGATCTCGGTGACGACCGCGCATCCCACCACCTGGTCGGGCCAGGCGACGGTCGACAGCAGCGACTCCAGATCGGCGGTCGTCGTCTCCTGGACGACGGGACTCAACGCCGAACCGTCGTCGGGGTCGACGAGGTCGGGCACCTGGCGTGCGAGCAGTGCGGTCGGCACCAGCGCGAAGAGCACGGGCCCCGAACCCCACGGGATGTCGGCGGTGTAGGCGAGGCACTGGGCGAGCGCGTTGCCGAGGTCGGCCTGCGAGAATCGCGAAGCGGATGCGTCATCGGGAGTCGTCACGAGACCATTGTGCCGGTGGCCGGTGACCGTGTGGCGGTGGACCGTGAAGCATCGGCGCGGACTGCGGCGGAGGTACGGGGCCGAGGTAGTCGGTAAGCTGGTCCGCGTTGCTGTCGCGAGGCGCACGGAGCGCAAACGAATCAGGAGTCTTTCCCAGTGGTGAACATCAACGGCGGGTCCCTCCGCCGGCCGACGCTGTCGCGTCGCGCCAAGATCCTGATCGGGATCGGCGTGGCCATCCTGGTGCTCCTCCTGGTGGGGCCCCGGGTGGTGTCGGTCGTCACCGACTGGCTCTGGTTCTCCGACGTCGGCTATTCGACCGTCATGTCGACGATGATCACCACGCGGCTGCTGACGTTCCTCGTCGTCGGTCTCCTCGTCGGCGGCGTCGTCTTCGGCGGCATCTACGCGGCATACCGTGTCCGGCCCGACTTCGCGATGCTGACCAGCCCGAACGATCCGCTCGTGCGGTACCGCACCGCGGTGGGGACGCGCCCCAAACTGTCGGCGCTGGCGCCCGCGATCGTGATCGGGCTCATCGCCGGACTCCTGGCGCAGGGGTCGTGGGCGACGGTCCAGATGTTCCTGCACCGCGAACCGTTCGGTGAGACCGATCCGCAGTTCGGCCTCGACATCGGTTTCTACGCGATGACGCTGCCCTTCCTGCGGCTGGTCCTCGACATCACGTTCATCTCGCTGGTGATCGTGTTCATCGGCAACCTGGTGACGCACTACGTGTTCGGCGGCATCCGACTGGGCGGCGGCGGACGCCGCGGTTCGTTGACGCGGGCCGCGCGCATCCAGCTCGCGGTGATCGCCGGCCTGTTCATGGTCGCCAAGGCCGTCGGGTACTGGTTCGACCGGTACAGCCTGCTCAGCAGCGACCGGCGCGGCGACATCTACACGGGCGCCACCTACACCGACATCAACTACGTGTTGCCGTCGAAGATGATCCTGATGGCGATCGCCATCATCTGCGCCGTCGCCTTCTTCGCGGCCATCGCGCTCCGCGACCTGCGGATCCCCGCCCTGTCTGCGGTGCTGATGCTCCTCGCAGCGCTGGTCATCGGCGTCATCTGGCCGGCGGCGATGGAGCAGTTCTCGGTGAAGCCGAGTGCGGACACCAAGGAAGCCGAGTACATCACCCGCAACATCGCGGCCACCAAGGACGCCTATCGGATCCGGGACGGCAAAGACGTCGACTACCAGACCAACTGGACCAACACCCCGGTCGACCAGGATCAGGTGAACGCCGACTCCGACACACTCTCGAACATCCGCATCCTCGACCCCAACGTGGTGTCGAAGGCGTTCGTGCAGCGGCAGTCGTTGAAGAACTTCTACGGCTTCCCGTCGCAGCTGGCGGTGGACCGCTACGACGTCAAGGAGTCCGACGGCGCCACGCGCCAGCGCGACTTCGTGGTCGCGGTCCGCGAGCTGGATCCGCAGAAGTACAACGACAACCAGCAGAACTGGATCAACAAGCACACCGTCTTCACCCACGGCAACGGGTTCATCGCGGCGCCGGCCAACACCGTCGACGCGCCGAACACCGATATCAGCTCCGACTCGGGCGGTCTGCCCGAATTCCTGGTCTCCGATCTCGAGCAGATCAAGTCGCCGCAGTACAAGAACGCGCCGATCAAGGTGAAGCAGCCGCGGATCTACTTCGGCGAGATGATCGCCAACGTCGACCCGGACTACGCCATCGTCGGCAAGGAGGGCGGCGACGACCGCGAGTACGACACCGACAGCTCGTCGTACACCTACACCGCCGGTTCGGGTGTGGCCCTGAGCAACATCGGCACCCGTCTGCTGTATGCGATCAAGTACGGCGAGCGGAACTTCATCCTCTCCGACGTGCTCAACGAGAATTCGCGCATCCTTTACAACCGCGACCCGCGCGACCGCGTCAAGAAGGTGGCGCCGTGGCTCACCGTCGATTCGCGGACGTACCCGGCGGTGATGGCCGACGGTTCCATCAAGTGGATCGTCGACGCCTACACCACGTTGGAGGACTACCCGTACGCCCAACGGATGTCGTTGGCCGACGCGACGACGGACTCGCGGGAGAACAATGCGGGCCAGACGGGCCGGACCCAACAGAACCGTGACGTCTCCTACGTGCGCAACTCGGTGAAGGCGACGGTCGACGCGTACACCGGCGAGGTCTCGCTGTACCAGTTCGACACCCAGGATCCCGTGCTCAAGACGTGGATGAAGGTGTTCCCGGGGACGGTGGAGCCGCGGTCGGAGCTCGACAAGAAGCCCGATCTGCTCAAGCACATGCGGTACCCGGAGGATCTGTTCAAGCTGCAGCGTCAGCTGCTGACGCGGTACCACGTCAAGAACCCGACGGAGTTCTACCGTGCGAACAACTTCTGGCAGGTGCCCAACGATCCGACGGGTGACGGCAACAGCGGTCTGAAGCAGCCGCCGTACTACTTCACCGCGGCCCGCCCGGACGGTCCCGGCGCGGAGTTCCAGCTGACGTCGGTGACGACGCCGTTGAACCGGCAGAACCTGGCGGCGTACATGACGGTGGGCGCCGATCCGAACGATTACGGGAAGATCAGCGTCAAGTCGCTGCCGACGGACTTCCAGACCATCGGCCCGCGTCAGGTGCAGGAGGCCTTCAACAACACGGCGTCCAGCGAGCTGACGCTGTTGAAGGGGTCGGTGAACGTCACATTCGGCAACCTGTTGACGATCCCGGTCGGCAAGGACGGCATCCTGTACGTCCAGCCGATGTACACCGAGTCGAAGTCGAGTGATTCGGCGATGCCGAAGGTGTACCGGATGCTCACCTACTACAAGGAACCGGGCGAGAACGGCCGTCTGCGCATCGGTTTCGCGCCGACGATCGGCGAGGCGCTGGCGAAGTCCGGCATCAATCCGGGGGCGGCGACCGCGCCCGAGAGCGAGGGCACGACGCCGCCGGCGGACGCGGGTGAGGGCGGAGACGACAAGCCGTCGACGCCGCCGAAGACGGAACCCGACGACGGATCGTCGTCGCCCGAGCGGGACGAGGCCGTGAAGGAGATGGGCTCGGCGCTCGAGGAGGTGCGCAAGGCGCAGTCCAGCGGCGACTTCAAGGCCTACGGTGAGGCGCTCGATCGGCTCGACAAGGCGATCAAGAAGTACGAGTCGACCGGTGGGTGATCAGCGCACCTTGGCCAGGTAGCGCTCGACCTCGGCGGGCGTGTTGTCGGGCATCACGGGGGAGTGCCGGAGTTCCTTGATGAGCGTTGCGAAGATCATCGAGGAGAACACCAGTGCGCCGAGCGCGATGACGCCGTAGGTGATGTTGAGGGACTTGTTGGCGGGGAGTTCGGCGAGGGTCACCAGCCAGAGGCCGGAGAACGCCGCGCCCACGAGCAGCAGGATGAATGCGATGAAGCCCATCCAGTGGTTGCCGTGGCCTTCCCTCCGTCGGCTGTGATTCCTCATGACGTCCTCCTCGAGAGTGTGAACGACCCGGTGTGCTTGAACTGGTCGTGTTTTACCTGGTGGGAGCACCCGCCGGTACCCTCAGTCTACGCCGAACTGTGATAAACGCCACTGCCTGGATCTGGATACCGCGTTTGTCACATGGGCTGTCTCCAGTTGGTCGCGGCGATTGCACCCGCCTTACGCTCAGAGGACGGATCGCGGGGGATTCGTCAGTCGCGTAGGAAGGCCGGTCATGCCGCCGCTCAGTCGTTTGGTGAAGCTGCAGATCATCGTGGTGGTGATCCTCGGTGTGGCCGCTTCGCTCTACGCCGGGTTTCGCTATGCCCGCATGGACCAGGCGCTCGGCGTCAGCGGATACCGCGTGGTGGTCCACATGGAGGACTCCGGCGGCATCTTCACCGACGCCGAGGTCACCTACCGCGGCGTCCACGCCGGACGGGTGGCGTCGCTGTCGCTGGTCCCCGGCGGCGTCGATGTGGAGCTGGTTCTCGACGACGACCGCATCCCGGCGTCGTCGACGGCGGTCGTCGCCAACCGGTCGGCGATCGGCGAGCAGTACGTCGATCTCCAGCCGACGTCGTCGGGCGGCCCCTTCCTGGTCGACGGATCGCAGATCCCGCGCTCGCGCGTGCAGATCCCGCCCAAGACGCAGGACGTGATCGCGTCCACCATCGATCTCACCGAGACGATCCCCGTCGACGATCTGCGGACCGTGGTCACCGAACTCGGCAAGGCCTTCAACGGACAGGGCGACAATCTGACGCGTCTGGTCGACTCCCTCGACAAGCTGTCGCGGACCGGCGTCGACAGTCTCGACGAGACCATCTCCCTCATCACCGACTCGCGTCACGTGCTCGAGACGCAGGACGAGCAGTCCGACGAGATCCTCGAGTGGTCGAAGGGGCTCGACGAGGTGACCGCCCAGTTGGCGGCCGCCGACCCCGCCGTCCGGCGGATCCTGCGGGACGGGCCGCGCGCGGCCGGCGAGCTCTCGGCGTTCCTCCGCGACAACGGTGACGACGCGACACGGCTGATCGGTCAGCTCGGCGGGACGTTCCGGGAGATCGCGCCGGCGTCCTACGTCACCGGGATGACGTTCGCGATGCTCTCGAGTCTGTCGGCGAGCAGCCACAGCACGGCGTCGCCCGACGGCACGATCCGCTTCGGCATCGTGCTCGAGACCGGCAATCCGGCGAGCTGCACGCGCGGCTACGAGTCGACGCAGAAGATGATCGCCGACATCAAGAAGCGCAACCCCGACTTCGACATCAACTACGACGACTTCCCGTTCAACACCTCGGCGCGCTGTGAGGCGCCGGCCGGCAGCCCCACCGATGTTCGCGGTGCCGAACGCGCATCGCTGGGCAACCCGGACCGGGCGCAGCCGTGGGACGGCGACCCCAAGAAGGATCCCGACAAACTCGATCTGAACCCCATCGCGACCCAGCTCGCGGCCCTCATGGGAGTGCACGCCAAGTGACGCTCGGCGAGTGTGCGGTGTCGTCGATCACCATGGTGGACCGTCGATTTGCGTTCGTTGTTCACCGCTGGGTAACGTAGTCGATGCAACGCGGGGTGGAGCAGCTCGGTAGCTCGCTGGGCTCATAACCCAGAGGTCGTAGGTTCGAATCCTGCCCCCGCTACGAGAGAGAAGACCCGCACCATTCGGTGCGGGTCTTCTTCATTTTCGCCTGTCCCTCCTCCCGACCCGCATCGCGTGCCCACGCGCCTTCTCGAGACTCCACCCGCGGCAGGTGGCGCGAGGGCGCCCCCAGGTCGAGCCAGTTGTCGCGTGATCCCGGCGTCCGAGCCGAAGAGACTGAAGTCATGAAGCCGGACGAGTCGCTCACGGGCGGCGACCAGCGATGTCCGGCGGCACGTCAACCGGAGGGCACCCAGATGCGCATCATCGTCGACCACGACAAATGCACCGGTCTCGGAATCTGCGAGTCGATCGCGGAGGAGTACTTCGAAGTGGCTGACGACGGTGCCCTTCACCTCCTCCAGGAGCAGATCGATCCGGCGGACACCGAGCGGATCGACGATGCGGTCCGATCCTGTCCGACGCAGGCCTTGCGCATCGGGGAGTCCTGAGAAGTCGACGGAACAGCGAGAGGGAGGTTCGGATGCAGGTCGATGCGGCGTTGATCGATCGTCCGCCGGTGATCGGCAGCCGGGAGTGGAGCGAGAAGGACACCCTGCTGTACGCCGTCGCGGTCGGAGCGGGGCAAGCCGACCCGACCGAGGAACTGGCGTTCACCACCGAGAACACGGACGGGGTTCCTCACCGAGTGCTACCGACTTTCGCCAGTCTCGCCTACGGCGGGGCGGCGGCGAAGCTCCTGGCCGGAGTGGACCGGACACGACTGCTGCACGGGGCCCAGGGGTTCACCGTCGCCTCCGAGATCCCCGTCGAAGGATCGGTGCGCACCGAGACACGAGTGTCGGCCGTCTACGACAAGGGCTCGGCGGCCGTCGTCGAGATCGAGTCCGTCGCGAGCGGACCGGACGGTCGGCGGTGCGGTGCGGTGCGATCCTCGATGTTCCTCCGCGGATACGGCGGATTCGGCGGGGACCCCGGGCCGGTGGACGACTGGGAACGTCCGACGAGGCCGCCCGACGTCGAGGTCACACTCCCCGTCCGTCGCGATCAGGGCCTTGTCTACCGGCTCACCGGCGACCGGAATCCGCTGCACTCCGATCCGGCCCTGGCCCGTCGAGCCGGCTATGACCGGCCGATCCTGCACGGCATGTGCACCTTCGGATTCACCGGCCGAGCGGTGCTCCACGGGATCGCCGGATCTGACCCGGCCCGGCTCACCGAGATGTCCGGACGCTTCAGCGCACCGCTGCTCCCCGGTCAGGACATCACCGTCGCCATGTGGGTCGACGGCGATCAGGTGCGGTTCCGGACGACGGACCAGGACGGCACGACGGTGATCGACCGGGGGCGCGCACGCGTGACCGAACCCACCGACGTGACCGAACCCACCGAATCGACAGGAGAACAACCATGACGACGAAGAGCCTCGACGGACGCATCGCGATCGTGACGGGTGCCGGCCGCGGCATCGGGGCGGCGATCGCGCGCAGCTTTGCCGCGCAGGGCGCGAAGGTCGTGATCAACGACCTGGGCGGCGCAGCCGACGGAAGCGGCTCCGACGACGGTCCGGCGCGGTCGGTCGCCGAGGAGATCACGGCGGCAGGCGGGGTCGCGCTCGCCGACGGCGGCGACATCGCCGACACCGCTACCGGAGAGCGGCTCGTGAGGACCGCGGTGGAGCAGTTCGGCGGCCTCGACGTCGTGGTCAACGTGGCGGGAATTCTGCGCGACCGGATGATCTTCAATCTCGCCGAGGAGGACTGGGACGCAGTGATCCGCGTCCACCTGCGCGGGCATTTCAGCCTCATCAAACCGGCTGCGGCGTATTGGCGCTCGCAACGCAACCCGGCAGGTCAGTACCGGATCATCAACTTCACCTCGGACTCGGCGATCTGGGGGTCGCCCGGGCAGCCGAACTACGCCGCCGCGAAACGAGGCGTGATCGGTTTGACCGCATCGCTGGCCAACGGGCTCGCCCGCTACGGCGTGACGGCGAACGCGATCGCCCCGGCAGCCGCCACCCGGTTGATCGCGACGGTGCCCAAAGACCGGTCGCTCGATGCCTCGTCCGACGGTCCGAAGGTGTTCAGCGACGAGTCGTCGCCGGAGAACATCGCCCCGATCTGCTCGTACCTCGCCGGAACCCAGTCGGGGTGGCTCTCCGGACGCACGATCGGCGCAAACGGATACGGGGTCACCCTGTTCAACACGCCGGAGATTCTGGCGGAAGTCCGATCCGACGGTCCGTGGACTCCCGACGCCCTGGCTGAACAGGTCGAACGCGAATTCCGTCCGTTGGCCGACGGGCTGCCGCCGTCGATCTTCTCCGTCCAGGTCCCCACTTCGGCGAACTAGGCGTCAGCGGACGAATCGAGGAGCCGAGGAATGTCGACAACGGAACTCGCACGGAAATTCGGCGACAAACCGGCAGTGGTGTCGACCGTGGCGGGACAGGGCGTGACCTATCGAGAGCTGGAAGAGCGATCCAACGCGATCGCCCACCTGTTCCGACGGGAGGGCCTGGGTCGCGGCGATCATGTCGCCATGATTCTGGGCAACCGTCCCGACTCCTTCCCCGCGATCATCGCTGCGATGCGCACCGGGTTGTACTGCACGCTGGTGAACCGGAACCTGTCGCCCGACGAGGCGGCGTACATCGTCGACGACTGCGGAGCGCGACTGCTCGTCCATGAGGCGGAGTTCACAGAGCTGGCCGAGCGCAGTGCGGCGACGGCGCCGGCACTGCGGTCGCGATACGTCCTCGACGGCGAGCCCGGGACCGCCGGCAGCCTCTGCGACGCGGTGCGCGGGGGTCCGACGACGCCTGTCGCCGACGAGACTCAAGGGGCGACGATGCTGTATTCGTCGGGGACCACCGGGAGGCCCAAGGGCGTGCTGCCCCGACTGCCCGATGCGCCGTACGGAACGATGACCGCGTGGGCGCGGTGGTTCGCCGACGACAAGGGCATCACCGAGGACACCGTCCTGGTCAGTCCGGGGCCGATCTATCACTCGGCGTCGCTCGCCTGGGCCAAATCGGTTCTCGGTCACGGCGGGACTCACATCGTCGCGCCCAAGTTCGACGCCGAACAACTGCTCGCAGCCATCGAGCGATACGGGGTCACTCATCTGAACGCGGTACCCACGATGTTCGTACGCATGCTGCGGCTGCCGGAATCGGTACGGGCTCGGTACGACCTGTCGAGCCTGCGGGCGGTGTTCCACGGCGGCGCGGCCTGTCCCATCCCGGTCAAACGCGCGATGATCGACTGGCTCGGTCCGATCATCACCGAGTACTACGGCGGCACCGAGGGGGTCGTCGACTCCTCGATCACGACCGAGGAGTGGCTCCGAAAGCCCGGTTCGGTGGGCAGGCCCGCCACGGCGGTCGTCCGGATCAGCGACGACGGCGTCACCGAACTCCCGGTCGGTGCGACCGGGACGATCTGGTTCGAGAGCTCGTCTCGTGACTTCGAGTACCACAACGACGACGCCAAGACGCGCGAGGCGCACAGTCCGCGCGGGTGGACGACGATGGGAGACATCGGGCACGTCGATGAGGACGGGTACCTGTTCATCGCGGACCGGCGCTCGGACCTCATCGTCTCCGGCGGGGTGAACATCTATCCGCAGGAGGTCGAGGACGTGCTGATGGAGCATCCCGATGTCGTCGACGTCGCCGTGGTCGGCCTGTCCGACGAGGAGTGGGGACAGATGGTGCACGCCGTCGTGAAACCGGCCGACGGTGTGGAACCGGGCCCGGACCTGGAAGCCCGGATCATCGCCTTCGTTCGTTCGCGGATCGCCCATTTCAAGGCACCGCGAAGCGTCGAGTTCCGTTCCGATCTTCCCCGACTGGAGTCCGGAAAGCTGCAGCGTTGGCGTCTTCGGGACGAGGCCGAGCGGTGAACGGCCCACAGCGGTGAGTGATCAACAGTCAAGTGAGGAGAAGCCGATGACGGCGTTCACCCCCGTGCCCACCCCGGGCACGCGTCCGTACTGGGAGGCCGCGGCACGTGGCGAACTGTGGATTCAACGGTGCCGTTCCTGCCGGCGCCACTACTTCTATCCGCGCCCGTTCTGCCCGCAGTGCGCGTCCGACGACGTCGAGTGGACGCCGACGGTCGGCCGTGCGCGGTTGGTCTCCTATGCGATCGACCACCGCCCGCTCGCGCCCGTGCGGGGCCCCGTCGTGGTCGCCCTCGTCGAGTTGGCGGAGGGCCCGAGGATGATGACCAACCTCGTCGACGTCGATCCGCGGCCCGACGCGCTGCCCTTGGACATGGCGCTGACCGTGCGATTCCGGGAGCAGGACGGTTTGAGCATCCCGGTGTTCGGGCCGGCCGGAGAGGACGGTCCACAGTGACGTCGATGGACGGGGGAGACATCGCGATCGTCGGCGCGGCGGAGACGGCGGGTCTCGGCACCGTGCCGGACATGTCGGTGCTGGATCTCCACGCGGAGGCGGCGCGCCGTGCTCTCGCCGATGCCGGAATGTCGATCGCCGACGTCGACGGTGTGGCGACCGCCGGACCGCTGGCCATGGAGGTCTCCCACCATCTGGGGATCCGACCGCGCTGGCTGGATGGGACGGTCGTCGGCGGCTGCAGCTTCATGGTGCACGTGCGGCACGCGGCAGCCGCGATCGCCGCCGGTGCCGCCGACGTCGTCCTGATCACGCACGGCGAATCGGGACGTTCGGGGGTGGGCGCACCGAAGCGGGTCCCGAATCCGGCGTCGTTCGTCGGCCAGTTCGAGCAGGTGTACGGGGCCGTGGCGCCCTATGCGACGTTCACCGTGCCGGCGCTCCGCTTCCTGAACGACCGGGGGATGGGACGCGAGCACCTCGCCGAGGTGGTCGTGGCGCAACGCGAATGGGCGATCGGCAACCCGCGCGCGGCTCGGCGCGCGCCCACCACCGTGGACGAGGTCCTGGAGGGGCCGGTCGTCGCCTACCCGTTCACCAGGGACATGTGCTGTCTGGTCACCGACGGTGGTGGAGCACTGGTCGTCACCAGTGCGGAACGGGCCGCCGACCTCCCGTCCGCGGGGCGCGCCGTGTACCTGTTGGGCTCGGGCGAGTCGGCGGAGGGGCCGCTGATCTCGCAGATGGAGGATCCGGGGTCGTTTCGCGGTTTCCGGGACTCGGCCGCCGAGGCGATCCGCACCGCCGGCATCGTTCACGCGGACGTGGACCATCTGATGTGCTACGACGCCTTCGCACACCTGCCGCTGTACATGCTCGAGGACCTCGGCTTCGTCGGTCGCGGAGAGTCGGGACCGTTCATCGCGGGCGGCGCGACCCGCCCCGGGGGATCGCTGCCGATGAACACCAACGGCGGCGGATTGAGCTACACCCACACCGGCATGTACGGCATGTTCGCCATCCAGGAGGCGGTGCGGCAGCTGCGCGGCGAGGCGGCGATGCCGGTGCCGGGCGCACAGATCAGCTTCGTGCAGGGGGTCGGTGTGTTCTTCGCGGCGTCGGGTTCGCTCGTCCTCTCCGCGAACCGTCCGTGATCGTGACCGCTGCCGCTGTTCGGGGCTGTCGACGCTGGTCGTCGCGGTAACATCGTGATGGTGTCCGGCAGTGACGGCGGGCCGTGCCCACGGTCCGCCGATGCGATCGAGTACGACGCGGAGGTCGTGGAGTACTTCGACGCGCTCGCGCGCAGCGGGCCGTCCCACGAAGAGATGGTCCGGCGCGTCGCGCAGTGGTGCGGGGCGCGGGTCGGCATTCGCACGCACGGCTCGGCAGAGGGCGTCATCGCCGACCCCGAGGGGAGGGTCGGTCGGGGAGCGCCGACCGATACCGCGCTGACAGCGACCACGGGCGACGACCGCGGCATCGTGTGGATCGACCGGGGGCCGGGCGGCGCACCGTCGCCGCGTGATGGTCTGATCGTGGACCGGCTGCGGGCGACCGCCCTGCTGGTTCGCCGGATGCTGAGTGACGACGAACCACCGCTCTCCCGCGACGTGGCCGTCGAGACGGTGCTCAGCAGCATGGCGTATCCGGCCGATCGGGCGCGCGCACTCCGGATGCTCGGCTTCGACGGCGGGTCGCTGTACGTCGTCGCGGTGACGGGGCCGGAAGGCGTCGTCGACGGTCTGCTGCCGATCCTGCAAGGTCGTGGTGGACGGACCCACTCGCACTCTTTCGACTCCGTCGCGGTCGTCCTGACCGAGAACCCGCCCCCTCGGCGGCTGGACGTCCCGGTCGGGGCGCGGGTCGTCGTCAGCGCGGAGATCCCCGGCCTGTCTGCTCCCCAGACGTGGCACCGAACGTGTGTGGCCTTGCAGTTCCTCACCCCGAGTTCCCGGGCGACCGGACCGTATCAGCGGGGCGAGGCGTTCGGCTACCGGACGGAGGAGAGCAGTGTCGTAGAGCTGATGTCGGTGATCGCGCAGCACGTTCCGCGGCGGGCGTTGGCGGAGCTCGACAGTCTGCGGGCACTGGACCGGATCGTCGATCAGCCGGGGGGAGACGAACTGCTGCAGATCCTCTCGGTGGTGGCGGGGACGGACTCGCTGCGCCAGGCGGCGGCGCTGATTCACATGCACCACGGTTCCGTCCGGCGTCGGGTCGATTGGGCGGAGGAGGAGCTGGGTTTTCGAGTCACCGAGCCCTACGGACGCACCCTCCTCATGCTGCTGCTGCTCTTGCATCGGCTCCGCGACTCCGTCCGCTTCCCAGGGGGCTTCTCCGGACTCGGCTCCCTCTGAGCCGTCACCGGGAAGCCCGCGTTGCTCGCGAGCCATATGGCTCTGACCGGTCGGCAAATGCCGCCGTTTGTCTCGGGACTTCATCGGCGGGTCGATCGACACTGAGGTGAACGGTGTCGGACCAGCGAAACTCATCGCGAGGCGGCCGGTGCAGCCAGGGAGGCGGTCAGGTGACCAACAAGATTCCGGTCAACGAACACCCGGTCACTGCGCCCGGGGTCGATATCACGAGCCGAGACTTCTGGGCCCAGCCGTTCGAGGCGCGCGACGAAGCATTCCGCGCCCTGCGTGACGAGCATCCGGTCAGTTGGCATCTGCCGATGGACTGGCCCGTCGAACCAGACCCCACGGAGGCGGGCTTCTGGGCGTTGGTGACGAGTCGTGACATCGCATACGCCAGTACGCACGAAAAGATCTTCAGCTCGGACTCGGTGCGATGGCGGGGTATCACGATGCGTCCGCTGTTCCCCGGACAGCAGGCGTCCGCTGATGAGGCACCGTCGTTCATGGTGATGGATCCACCGCTGCACAACGAGTACAGGCGAGCGATCAGCTCCGCATTCACCCCCAAGGCCGTGCGTCGGCTGGACGAGAAGATCCGGTCGCGAGCGGCACAGATCATCGACCGCGTGGCCGGTGCGGGAGAGTTCGACTTCGTCGCCGAGGTCTCCCGCAAACTCCCGATGCAGACGATCGGCGATCTGGTCGGGGTGCCCGAGAGCCTGATCGACGAATTCACCGAGGCCGCCGACAAGTTCTTGAATCAGGGCGACCCGGAAGTGGTGCCCGACGGCGTGAGCCGGCAGGACTTCGTCCGCGAACAGCTGGGGATCCTGTCGGCGATCGGTAATGACCTGGTCGAGTTCCGCCGGAAGACGCCGGCCGACGACATCGCCACGGCACTGGGTCGGGCACAGATCAACGGACGCCCGCTGACACCCGATCAGATCACGCGGATGACGCTGGTGCTGTCCGGCGCCGGGAACGACACGACCAAGCAGACCACGACCCGGACTGTTCTCGCACTGTGGGCGAATCCAGCCCAGCGGGAGTGGCTGATGGAGGACTTCGACGCGCGAATCGGTCAGTCCATCGAAGAGTTCGTCCGCTACGCGACACCGGTGATCAACTTCGCGCGCACCGCGACTCAGGACGTCGAACTGGGTGGGATGCAGATCATGCGGGGCGACAAGGTCGTGATGTTCTACTGCTCGGGAAACCGAGACGAGACGGTGTTCGACGACCCGTGGAGCTTCGACCTGAGCCGGACTCCGCCGCTGAACCACGTGGGATTCGGCGGTGGAGGCGTCCACTACTGCCTGGGACACCTCGTTGCCAAGGCACAGTTGCGGGCCCTGTTCTCCGAGATCCTCACCACCTTGAAGCATATGGAGATCACCGGCGAGCCGGTGTACTTCCTCAACGAATTCATCAACGGCGTCCACCGCCTACCGGTGCGGGCATGACACGGCGTCGCGCCCACACCGACGAGGCGGAGCACATCATGCGGGCAGTCGTGGACCATGACCGCCGTCAGGGGATGGGGTTGTGCCAGGCGATCGCCTCGTGTCCGGTCCGTGCGCTGAGTCTGACGAGGAGTTGACCGATGGCCGGACGAAGGAGCCGGGACGCCGGCGTGGTCGTCGTCGGCGCCTCGCTGGCCGGTCTTCGCGCGGTGCAGGCGGCGCGCCGGGGCGGCTGGGACGGGCCGGTGACGCTGGTGGGTGCGGAACCGCATCTGCCCTACGACCGGCCACCGCTGAGCAAAGGGTTCTTGACCGATTCTGCACCGGTGACCTACCACGCGACCGAGGCACAACTCGACGAGCTCGACGTACGGTTCCGGGCGGGCGTACGAGCCGAGCGGCTGGATACCGGCCGGCGACGACTGCTGCTCGGTGACGGTACCGAGATCGACTACCGGCGGCTCATCGTGGCGACGGGGGCGACTCCTCGGACGACGCCGGCCGTGCCGACGGGGCGCGGCGTGCACGTTCTGCGCACGGTCGACGATGCGGACGCCCTTCGTGCGGACCTGGCGGCGGGGGCACGCGTGGTCGTTGTCGGCGGCGGCGTCATCGGCGCCGAGACCGCCTCGGCGGCCGTGCGGCTCGGCGGGCAGGCGACGATCGTCGAGTCCGCCGCCGTACCGCTGGTGCGAGCGGTGGGGGCGACGGTCGGGCGGGCGCTCGCCGGTCTGCACGCCCGTAACGGTGTCGAGTTGACGAGCGGCGTCGGCGTCGTGGGATGCCTCGGCACCGACCGGGTGACCGGAGTCCGGCTGACCGACGGTCGTACGCTGCCGGCCGACGTCGTCGTGATCGGAGTGGGGGCGGCCCCGGCCACCTCGTGGCTCGCCGGGTCGGGGATCGCGGTCCACGCCGACGGCGGAGTCGTCGCCGATGCGCATCTGCGCAGTTCTGATCCCGACGTGTTCGCGGCGGGCGACGTGGCGCATTGGCCCAACGCCGCCATGGGCGGGCATTCGGTCCGGCTGGAGAACTGGACCAACGCCTCCGATCAGGGCACGCGAGCGGGGACCAATGCGGTCAGCGCCGAGCGGTCGGTGCCGTACCAGACGGTGCCCTACTTCTGGAGCGACTGGTACGGCCACCGGATCCAATGCGTGGGGGACGCGACCTCGTGTGCACCCGTCTTCGTTCGCGGCGGCCCAGACGAGGATTCGTTCCTGGCGTTGTTCCGTTCGGCCGACCGCCTCATCGGTGCCGTCGGACTCGATCAACAACGCGTGATCATGAAGCTTCGCCGCCGGATCGGTGAGCGAATCGGCTGGCGCGAGGCGCTCGAATTCATTGAACCGTCCCTGGTGAAGGAGTACGCGTGACGACAGAGGCGACCGCGGCGGTCTTGCGGGACGGAGGAGGTCGGTTCGGCCTGGAGCCGATCGTCGTGGGACCGCTCGCACCCGACGAGATCCTCGTTCGCGTGGTGGGTGTCGGCATGTGCCACACGGATCTGGCGATACGTCCCGGGCTGGAACGGATCGGTCCGGCGGTCCTCGGCCACGAAGGGGCGGGGGTCGTCGAGCGGACGGGCGATGCGGTGACCGGCATCGAGGTCGGTGACCACGTCGTCCTGAGCTTCGAACACTGCGGACGGTGCGTGTCGTGCCGGAGCGGCCACCCGGCGTACTGCGCCGAGTTCATGCTGCGCAATCTGTCCGGCCGCCGTGCGGACGGTTCGACGGGTGCCGTCGACTCGTCCGGCACCCCGCTGGCCGGTCGATGGTTCGGTCAGTCGAGTTTCGCCACGCACGCCGTCGCGACCGCCCGTAATGCGGTGGTCGTCGATCGGGGACTGCCGTTGGAACTGCTGGGACCGCTGGGGTGTGGTCTGCAGACAGGAGCCGGAGCGGTGTTGAACGTGATGCGACCGGGTCCGGGGCAGAGCGTGGCGGTCCTCGGTGCCGGCGGGGTCGGGCTGGCCGCGGTGATGGCGGCCGCGGCCGCGGGAGCCGGCGACATCGTCGCCGTCGACCTGCACGGCGCTCGGCTGGAGGTGGCCCGGGCCCTCGGCGCCACCCGGACCGTGACGGCCGATGCCCCCGACCTGGCCGACCGCTTGTCCGATCACGGCGGGGTGGACTTCGTTCTGGACACCACCGCGGTCACGTCCGCGATCTCGACTGGCGTCGGCGCACTGGCGCCCGGGGGGACCGCCGTGCTCGTCGGGGCCGGTCCGGGGCGCTTGGAGATCGACCCGGTCGCCCTCGCAGGCAGAGCCGTCACCTACGCGATCGAAGGTGATGCGGTGCCCCAGGAGTTCATTCCGCGCCTCATCGGCCTGTGGCAGGACGGTCGCTTCCCCTTCGAGAGTCTGATCGAGACCTACCCGCTGGATCGGATCAACGATGCGGAGTCCGACTCGGCATCGGGACGGACGATCAAGCCGGTGCTCCTGCCGGGGCATTGACGGGAATTCGACGGGGATCAGGATTCGACGGGGATCAGAATTCGACGAGGATCGGAGAACACGATGACCGAAGACGTGACGCTGCTCGACGCGGTGGCTGCGACCAGCGGTGGGGAGGACCTGCCGGTGTCGAGTCGATTCGACGTCCTCGACCCGGCGACCGGTGACGTGCTCGCACAGGCGCCAGACGTCTCCGTCGACCAGCTGGACGGGGTCTTCGCCGTCGCCCTCGACGCCTTTGGAACGTGGCGGCACGACGAGGCGTTCCGGCGGTCGGCGCTGCGCAGGGCGGCCGAGCTGATCGAGGAGAGGATCGACGAACTCGCCGAGATCCTCACTGCGGAGCAGGGCAAGCCGCTGGCGGAAGCGCGCAGCGAGTTCGCGGTGTCCGCGATGTGGCTGCGGTACTACGCGGACCTCGATCTGCCGTCGGAGGTGCTGGTCAACGACGAGGCGGCCGGCTATCAGGCGGTCGTCCGCCGCCCGATGGGAGTGGTGGCGGCGATCGCACCGTGGAACTTCCCCATCTCGCTGGCGGTGTGGAAGATCGCGCCCGCGTTGCGGGCGGGCAACACGATCGTCGTCAAACCTTCGCCGCACACGCCGCTGGCGACGCTGGCGCTCGGACAGGTGCTGCGTGCGGCCTTCCCGCCGGGCGTGCTCAACGTCGTCAGCGGCCTCGACCCGCTGGGAGCGGCGATGGTCGAGCATCCGGTGCCGCGGAAGGTCAGCTTCACCGGGTCGACGGCGGTGGGGAGGAAGGTCGCGCTCGGCGCCGCGGCCGACCTCAAGCGGGTCACGCTCGAACTCGGCGGCAACGATCCGGCTGTGATCCTGCCGGACGTCGACGTGGACGAGATCGCGCCGAGCCTGTATCGAAGTGCGTTCGCGAACGCGGGCCAGATCTGTCTCGCCGTCAAACGGGTCTACGTGCACGATTCGATCAAGGCGCGATTGGTGGAGGCACTCGGGGAGATCGCTCGCTCCGTGACCGTGGGTTCGGGAATGACCGAGGGGGTGCAGATGGGACCGGTGAACAACCGGGCACAACTCGACCGCGTCGTAGACCTGGTGGACGACGCGGTCGAGGCCGGTGCTCGGGTCGTGGCGGGTGGGGCCGCGATCGATCGGCCGGGGTACTTCTATGCCCCCACGATCGTGGAGGGGGCGTCCGACGGTGTCCGCCTGGTCGACGAGGAGCAGTTCGGTCCGGCGCTGCCGATCATCGGATACACCGAGATCGAGGACGCCATCGCGCGCGCCAATCGCACCGAGTACGGACTGACCGCCTCGGTGTGGTCCGGCGACCCCGAGCGCGCAGCGCAGTGGGCTCCACGGATCGAGGCCGGTCAGGTGGCGATCAACGCGCACGGCACCGGGGTACGGCCGGACCTGCCCTTCGGCGGGCTCAAGTCGAGCGGGCTGGGGGTGGAGAACGGCCCGTGGGGTCTGTACAGCTTCACCGAGATCCAGGTGGTGACCGGGCCGCACCGGCCCTGAGGGGCAGCGGGCGGACTCGACGATAAACTGGAGGAATGAACAGCCTCGGAACGACGCTCGGGCGCCGCGGGCTGGGGCCTCGGCAGTTGGCGACGATCGGACGCCTGCTCGACGCCGGGCACGCGCTGTTGGAGACGTCCGCGTACGAGGACCTCACCCTGCGTCTCATCGCGGCCGAGGCGAGGGTGTCGGCCGCGACGGCGTACACCTACTTCTCGTCCAAGGACCATCTGTTCGCGTCGCTGTTCCTGCGTCAGATCGTCGAGGCTCCCGAACCGGAACCCGCGGGTGGTCCGGTGGCGCGCCTGCAGCAGGTCGTCCGGCAGGCGGCGGAGCTGATCGCCGCGTCCCCGACGACGGCCGACGCCGCGACCAAGAGTCTGTTGACCGCCGATCCCGACGTGGAGCGGATCCGCTGGGAGATCGGACGCCACTGGTTCGGGGCCTTTCACCGGGCGCTCGGCGACGGCGCCGACCCGAAGATCCTGCAGACCCTGAGCTTCACGTTCACCGGGGCGCTCATGCAGGCGGGGATGGGCGCGATCGAGTTCGTCGACCTGGCCGACCACCTGCAGGCGGCGGTGGAGGTCATCGTCGGCCGCGGGTGATCAGTCGCCGAGGGCCTTGTCGACGGCGTCGGTGAACACCTTCGTGGGCTGCGAGCCGAGGATCGGCTTGTCGGCGATGATGAACGCGGGCGTGGTGTAGGTGCCTGCGGTGAACCCGTCGCTGGCCTTGTTCCGGACGGCGCTGAGCACGGTCTGCGATGAGAGGTCGGCGCGGAAGCGGGCCACGTCGAGACCGAGCTCGCCGGCCAGCTCGATGAGCGCGGCATCGGTGAGTCGACTCTTCGGACGAGGTTTGCCGCCGGCGAAGAGTGCGGCGTTGTACTCGCGGAGTCTGCCCTGCAGCCCGGCCGAGTAGGCGGCGCGCGCCGCGTTCTCCGACTCGGGGCCGAAGATGTTCATGTCCCGCAGCTCGATCCGCAGGCGGCCGTCGTCGACGTACTTCATCAACGTCGGCAGCGTGTCCTGCGTCCACTGTGCGCAGTACGGGCACTGGTAGTCGGTGAACATCACGAGGCCGACCGGAGCGTCGACGCGGCCGAACGCCATCGGGTCGTCGGGGTCGCGGTCCTCCCACTCCGAGCGCGGCGGCGGGGCCCCGTCGCCGTCGGAGGCCCGGTCTGCGCCGTCGTCGCCGCCCGTCGACTGCACGATCACGAAGACCACGGCCGCGACGGCGACCGCCACCACGACGATCGGCACGAGGATCGACGTGCGCCGCATCGACGGGTGCAGCAGTGAGGACAGACGGCGGGCCATGTCCGCACAGTACCAACGCGGCACGGCCGGACGGCCCGGTGAGGAGGCCGTCTGAGACAGTGGGTGCCATGACTCTCACCGTGGCCGCGCAGATCGGTCTGATCGCCGCCGGCGTCATCTTCCTGTGGGCGCTGCTGCTGGGCGTGTGGAAGTACGCGCAGATCACCGCCAGCGACGACGGGACGGCGCACATCTACGTCGACATCGCCCACCGCGCCGCCCTGATGTACTCGTTCGCGACGGCGATGCTGGCGGTCTTCGTCCAGTTCAGTGCCTGGTCGACGGTGGTGAACGTGATCGCGCTCGGTGTGGTCGTCGCCTTCTTCGTCGGCGCCATCGCCTCGTACTGTCTGCACGGGCTGCTCCGCGACACCACCAACCAGTTCCACCCCGAGCCAGCGTCGCTGCGCGCCTCGATGATCGCGCTGATCGTCGGCGAGGTCGGGGGCAGTGCGCTGATCGTCCTCGGGTTCATCGTCGAGCAGGCGGGCACCTGGGGCTGAACGTCCGCGGGAGACGCCGAAGCCCCCGTCGGTGACGGGGGCTTCGGTCGGGTCTCTATCGCAGCGAGTGCGCAGAGATGCGGTGGTGGGCGCTTAGAGGTATGCGCCGCAGGTCGGCCATGCGCCGGGGCCCTGGGTGGCCAGGACGTTCTCGGCGACGCGGATCTGCTCCTCGCGGCTGGCGTCCGACGCGATGCCGGTGCCGCCGTTGGCCTCCCAGGTGGACTGCGAGAACTGGAGGCCGCCGTAGTAGCCGTTGCCGGTGTTGATCGACCAGTCGCCGCCGCTCTCGCACTGCGCGACGGCGTCCCAGTTGTTGTAGCTCTCGGCCGACGCGATGCCGGCGGTGGCGGTCAGGCCGCCGATGGTCAGGGCGCCTGCGATGACGGCGCGGGTCGCGATCTTGGTGATGCTCATAGGTCGTTCTCCTCCTTCGTCGCAGTAGCGGATCTCGACTGCGATGTGGACCGGGAGCGACAGTACGGGTTGAAAAAACAAAGGTCACGCCCGTGAATGTGGGCGCAGACACACCAGCGCTAGCTGATGCAAGCGCGAGTCGGTGGGGAATTCGCAGGTCGCGCGATCATTTTCTCGTTACCGTTCCGTGACCGGTTTGAGATCAAATGTGAGGGGTCGCACCCCGGAAAGGTGACTCGGCTCACCGATGCGGTGGCTAGCGTGACAGCCATGGGCAGCTATTCGGACGCATTCGAGCGCAGCATCACCGACCCCGACGGCTTCTGGCTCGACGCCGCCGCCGACATCGACTGGATCACCCCGCCGACCCGGGCACTGGACTCGTCGGCCGCGCCCATCCACCGCTGGTTCCCCGACGCGACGCTGAACACGTCGGTCAACGCCCTCGACCGCCACGTGGCCGCCGGCCGGGGCGACCGGGCCGCCCTCATCTGGGACTCCGCCATGACCGGTGTGACGCTCACCTACACCTACGCCGAACTCCTCGACGCCGTCACCCGGTTCGCCGGCGTTCTGCGCGACCACGGGGTCCAGCAGGGCGACCGCGTCATCATCTACCTGCCGATGATCCCGGAGGCGGCGATCGCGATGCTCGCGTGCGCCCGCATCGGCGCGGTGCACTCCGTGGTCTTCGGCGGGTTCGCGGCGCCGGAGCTGGCCACCCGCATCGACGATGCGCGGCCGGTGGCGATCGTGACGGCCTCCGGCGGGCTGGAACCCGGACGGGCGGTGGAGTACCTGCCGATCGTCCGCGATGCGCTCGCCGCCAGCGCCCGGCCGCCCGCCACCGTGATCGTCAAAGACCGTCCCGAGGTGCCCGGTGCGGCACACGACGACGGGTGGCTCGACTGGGACGAGCAGATCGCCGCCGCAACGCCCGCCGACCCCGTCGACGTCGCGGCCACCGACCCGCTCTACATCCTCTACACATCGGGGACCACCGGGAAGCCGAAGGGCGTGGTGCGCGACAACGGCGGCCACGCCGTCGCCCTCATGTGGTCGATGCGCTACGTGTACGGGATGAGCCCCGACGACGTCTGGTGGACGGCCTCCGACGTCGGCTGGGTGGTCGGCCACTCGTACATCGTCTACGGTCCGCTGCTGTTCGGTGCGACCACGGTGATGTACGAGGGCAAACCCGTCGGGACGCCGGATGCGGGCGCGTTCTGGCGGGTGATCGCCGACCACGGGGTCGCCGCGCTGTTCACGGCGCCGACCGCGATCCGCGCGATCCGCAAGGCCGACCCGGACGCGGTCGAACTCGCGAAGTACGACGTCTCGTCGCTCCGCACGCTCTTCGCCGCCGGTGAGCGGCTCGACCCGGACACGTTCTCGTGGGCGTCGTCCACCCTCGGAGTGCCGGTGGTGGACCACTGGTGGCAGACCGAGACCGGGTGGGCGATCGTCGCGAACCTGCGGGGGCTGGAACCGATGCCGCTCAAGCCGGGGACGGCGACGGTCCCGGTGCCCGGCTACGACGTGCGGATCGTCGACGCCTCGGGGGCTCCGGTCCCGGCCGGCGGCGAAGGCAACATCGTGGTGACGCTTCCGCTGCCGCCGGGCACCCTGCCCGGACTGTGGGAGGACGAGGCTCGATTCCGTTCCTCGTACCTCGAGGCCTTCCCCGGCTACTACCTCACCGGCGACTCGGGATACATCGACGAGGACGGCTACGTGTACGTCCTGGGTAGATCGGACGACGTCATCAACGTGGCGGGGCACCGGCTGTCGACCGGCAGCATCGAGGCGGTCGTGGCCGCTCACCCGGCGGTCGCCGAATGCGCCGTCATCGGCATCCACGACGACCTCAAAGGGCAGCGGCCCAGTGGTTACGTCGTCCTCAAGGCCGGTGTGACCATCGGCGACGACGAGTTGCGCACCGACCTGGTTCGGATGGTGCGCGACGAGATCGGCGCCGTGGCGACGTTCCGCGACGTGACCGTGGTCCAGGCGCTGCCCAAGACGCGGTCGGGCAAGATCCTGCGCAAGACGATGCGGCAGATCGTCGACGGCGACGAGTACACGGTGCCGTCGACGATCGAGGACCCCGCGGTCCTCGAGGCGTTGGCCCAGCAGCTCGGCGGGTGACGGCCGGTTCCGGGCTCAGCCGAAGACGCCCGACTGCAGCAGGGTGCGCAGCACGCGGAGCGCGTCGGCGGCGGACAGATCGTCGGATTCCGCCTGCGCGACGATGACGGAGTTCACGGCGCCGATGAACCCCACCCACAGCAGGGGATCGGTCTCGGCGTCGAGCAGACCGCGTTGCACGCCTCCGGTGGCGACGCCCCCGAGGAGGTCGGCCCACCCGCGGCGCCGCCGGGCGCGGTGGTCTTCGAACGTGCGGCTCACACCGACCACCTCGACGAAGCAGATCCGGGTGAGCCGGGTGTCGGCGGCGAAATGGTCGATGAACGCCCCGATGCCCGCGTCGAGGACCACCTCGAGGCGGTCGGTGGACTCCATGGCGTCGCGGACGGCGGCCTCGACGGCGCGCATCGCCCCGTCCTCGGTGACGTCGTAGACGGCGCGCAGCAGATCCTCGCGGTCGCTGAACTCCTCGTAGAACTGTCGGGAGGACAGTCCCGCTTCGCGGCAGACGGCCGAGACCGACGTCGCCGCGTACCCGTCGGTGCCGAACAGTGCGACCGCCGCGGCGAGGAATCGCTCGCGGCGGTCGCGTCGCCGGTCCTCGGCGGACAGGCCTCGGTACAGGCGTGGATGCGTCACGTCTCCAGGCTAGAGCAGTGGCAGGCGGGGGCCGGTGGCGTCGGTCTGCGCACCGGTCTGCTCACCGGCCGGCGCCCAGTTCCTTGCCGAAGAGCGCGGCGAGGTCGGCGCCGATCGTCTCGGCGAACGTGGGCCACCAGCGGCTGTCGGTGACCATCGTCAGCTCGTCTCGGGTCCGGCAGCCCGGGGTGGCGGGTTTGCCGTCGAGACGGTCCTTGAGCCAGAGGAGGGCACCCGGTGCGCCGGCGATCTCGGCGGTGATGTGCTCGGAGAGGTGATCGCGGGTGTAGGTGACCTGCGCTCCCGGCCGACGGCAGTATTCGCGGACCAGGGTGTCGACCTGCCCGACCGGGACGATCTCGTCGAGCGCCGAGTTCCAGATGTACATCGGCATGTCGGGCAGGGATTTGCCCATGCGGGTGTCACGCAGCAGGCGTTTGACCGCCGGAGCCCGGAGCGCGCCGCCGGGCCAGTCGATCAACCCGATGTTGTTGATGAACGGGAGCGTGAACGACTGCTGTTGCACGCACAGCGGCCCCTTGATGAGGGTGAGGGCCTTGCCGAGGAGGTTGAGTCGCCGCTCGAGGAACTCCTCGAAGTAGTCGTATTCGCGGGCCAGTCCGACGATGGCGCCCAGCACCAGGCCGCTGGTGATGTTGTTCTGGGCGGCCAGCAGCAGTGACCGCAGGTCGGCGGGGACCCCGCCCTCGGCGGCGCCGACGATGTTCAGTTCGGGTGCGTACGACTTCTTGAGTTCGGCGGCGTGCCCGGTGACGATCGCGCCGCCGGAGTAGCCGTACATGCCGATGGGGGAGTCGTCGGTGATGCCCGCTGCGGTGAACTGTTTGGCCGCGCGCAGGCTGTCGAGGGTGATCCGGGCGCCGAGGGGCCCCGCGGCGTAGGCGTGCTCGGGGCCCTCGTGGTCGGGGAGGACCACGGCGTACCCCTGGTTGAGGAAGCCCTGTGCGATGAGCAGTTCGGCGGGGGCGACGATCTGTCCGACGAAGCTGGCGACGCTGAACTGCTGGATGGCGTACGACGGTGCACACCATCCCGCGGTCGAGTCCTCGGCGATCTGCATCGAGATCACCTTGCGCGGTCCGCTGCGCTGCTTTCCGCGTGGTTTGAGGATCGTGGTGACGGCGGGAATCGGCCGATCCCGGGTGTCGGTGGATGCGAAGGTCAGCTGCCAGGCGTCGACGTTGATGGGGAGCAGGCCGAGGTTGGCCGCCGTGATGCGGCGTGCGCGCAGGATCTGTCCGCGCTCGGCGGCAACGATCTCGCTCGCCGGCGGCCGGTAGAACCCGTGGTCGAGTTCCTGGGGCATCGGGACCAGCGGTGTGGGTCGTACGCGCGGCTGCGGAGTGTGGGGCGTGCTGGTGCTGCCGGGGGTGCTGGAGGGCGGTGCCGCGTCGGCGGGTGGGGCGGGTATCGCCGCCACCAGGGTGAGTGTGCCGAGCAGGATGGCGACGATGGACCGTGATCTCACAGCGAACCCCCGAGTGAAATGTTCTTGTTTCAAATGATGAGCTGAGAATACACACGATGTGTCGAAGAACACAATGGGGATGCGGGGTCGCGGAATGCAGAAGGCACTCGGCCGGCGACCGAACGAGTCGGTCACCGGCCGAGTTTGCCGTCTTGTGCTGTCGCCGTCTTGTGCTGTCGCCGTCTTGTGGCGTCGCCGTCTACTTCAGTTCGGCACTGCTCTTTCCGAGCACGCGGCGAGCGATGATCAACTGCTGGATCTGCTGCGTGCCCTCGAAGATGTCGAGGATCTTCGAATCGCGCGCCCACTTCTCGAGCAGGGTGCGTTCGGAGAAACCGACGGTGGACGCCAGCTCGACGGCCTTGTTGGTGACGTCGGTGCCGGTGCGCCCGGCCTTGGCCTTCGACATCGACGCCTCGAGCGAGTTCGGCACCTTGTTGTCGGCCATCCACGCGGCGCGCAGCATCAGCAGGTAGGCGGCCTCGTAGTCGGCCTCCATCCGGATGAACTCGGCGACGGCGGCGGGCTGATCGGCGGCCGGCCGGTCGTAGTCGATCTCCAATCCGGCGCCCTCCAGGAGCTTGCGGAGCTCCTCGAGGGCGGCCCGCGAGACGCCGACGGCCATCGCGGCCACCATCGGCCGCGTGTTGTCGAACGTCTGCATCACGCCGCCGAAGCCCTTCTTGACGTCCACGTCGGGCGAGCCGAGGAGGTTCTTCGCCGGGATCCGGCAGTCCTCGAAGCGGATCACCGCGGTGTCGGACGCCTTGATGCCGAGCTTGTGCTCGAGCCGGGCGATGGTGACGCCGGGATTGTCGCGCGGCACCACGAAGCTCTTGATCGCGGCGCGGCCGAGGCTCCGGTCGACCGACGCCCACACGACGATGTGCGTCGCGCGCGAGCCCGCGGTCACGAAGATCTTCTCGCCGTTGATGACGTACTCGTCGCCGTCACGGGTGGCGGTGGTGGTGACGGCGGCCGAATCGGAGCCGAAGCTCGGCTCGGTGATCGCCATCGACGCCCAGACCTCGCCGCCGAAGCTCTCGATCTGGTCGTCGGTCGCGACGGCCGCGATCGCGGCGTTGCCGAGCCCCTGGTACGGGATCGACAGCATGAGGCCGACGTCGCCGTACGAGGCCCACATGGAGTTGAGGACGGACTGCATGTTGCCGCCGTTGGCGACATAGCCCTCCGGGCGTTCCTTGCCGGCGTCGCCGCGGCCGCCCGAGGCGCCCGCGCCGGCCTGCCCGGCCGCCGCGAGCCCGTTGTAGAGGTAGGCGAGGGTGTCGAGCTCCACGGGGTACTCGTGCTCGGCGAGGTCGTACTTGCGCGAGATGGGGCGGAAGATCTCCAGTGCGGCGTCGCGCGCCTGGTCGATCGTGGTGTGCAGCTTCTTCGGCAGTTCGAGATTGATGGCCATGGTCGGGTCTCCTGAATTCTCAGATCTCTTCGGGTGTCGCGTCCCGTCAGAGGACGACGACGCCCTCGCCGATGCCGGCGCCGCGCAGGTCGCGGTACCAGCGCTCCACCGGGTGCTCCTTGGTGAATCCGTGCCCGCCGAGCAGCTGGACGCCGTCGAGGCCGATCTGCAGGCCCTTGTCGATCGTCAGCTTGCGTGCCAGCGCCGATTCGCGGGCGAACGACAGCCCCTGCTCGGCCCGCGAGGCGCCGCGCAGGGTCACCAGGCGGAGTCCGTCGAGTTCGGTGGCCATGTTGGCGACCATGAAGGCGACGGCCTGACGGTTGGAGATCGGCTCGCCGAAGGCCTCGCGCTCGTTGACGTAGGGGATCACGTAGTCGAGCATCGCCTTGCCGGTGCCGGCCGCCAGTGCCGACCAGCCGAGGCGCGACAGCCGCACGACGTCGCGGTAGGCGGCCGCGGCCGCATCGCCCTCGACCTCGCCGAGCAGCGCCGAGGCGGGGACGGACACGTCCTGCAGAAGCAGGCGGCCCATGCCGGCGGCGCGCAGGCCCATGCCGGGATCGGCCTCGACGACGAGGCCCTTGGTGTCGGACTCGACGATGAACAGGGCGGGGCGACCGTCGAGCTGGGCGCCGACGATGAACAGCTCGGCGCTGCCGGCCGCCGGGACGAACGACTTGACGCCCGAGAGCCGGTAACCGCTGGGGGCGCGGGTGGCCTTGGTCTGCAGGTCGAAGGCGTCGAACAGTGGGCGCGGTTCGGCGATGACGACCGCCGACACCGGGACGTCGTCGCCGGCGAAGTCGGGGAGGTAGGTGCGCTGCTGGCCGTCGCTGCCGAAGTTGGTCAGGGTGGTCGCCACGCCGCTGGGTGCCAGCAGCGGAAGCGCCAGGCCCATGTCGCCGTACGCCATGGCCTCGGCGACGAGCGCGTTGGTGACGACGCCGCGTTCGGTGGCGGCGCCGTCGAAGGCCTCGGGCACGTTGATCATCGTGATGCCGAGCTCGGCCGAGCGCTTGACGATGTCCTCGGGCGCGCTCGCGGCGTTGTCGGCGTCGTAGGCGGCGGGCCGCAGGATCTCGGTGGAGAACTCCTGGACGGTCTCGGCGATCATCGCCTGTTCCTCGTCCGGGTTCAGGTTGAAGTAGCCCTTGGGGGTCGTCGCCGGGCGCTGCGGCTCACTGCCACCGGTGACCTGGGAGAACACGCGGTTCGCGGCGCCCAGGGTTTTGAAGCCGGTCTTGGTGGCCTCGTAGGCGACACGGTTGATGGGCTCGCGGAGCCGGTACTTCTCGGCGATGTCGGAGCCGGTGATGGTGGTCAGCACTCGCATCGCGGTGCCGATGGCGCTGCGCTTGTGCGGCTGCGCACCGACGGACGAGGTGTCGCGGGGTTCGGTGTTCGTGGTCATTGCCTCACCAGTGTTCTCGGAACGGATGTGTCCAGGAGTTCTTACTCCCAAGTAAGAACAAACCTTACTCCCCGGTAAGAACCTTGTCATCCTCTCGGCGCCGGAAATCTCATTCCGACGCGGTTACCGTGGGATGCATGCAGGTCACACACTTCGGACACTCGTGCGTACTGGTCGAGGCCGACGGCGCCTCGGTGCTCTTCGACCCCGGAACCTTCGCGTCCGGATTCGAGTCGCTCACCGGACTCGACGCCATCGCGATCACCCACCAGCACGCCGACCACGTCGACCTCGACCGTCTCGGCCCCCTCGTTGCGGCCAACCCCGATGCGGTGCGCTGTGCCGACCCGCAGACGACGGCGCAACTCGCCGACCGCGACGACGTCGGAACCTGGACGACGATGGGCACCGGGGCCACGATGACCGTCGGCACGCTCACACTGCGCGGCACCGGCGGGCGGCACGCCGTGATCCACCCCGACCTGCCGGTCGTCGACAACATCTCCTACATCCTCGACACCCCGCACCGGGCTGGCGCGTTCATGCATCCCGGCGACAGTCTCTACATCCCGTTCGAGCCGATCGACGTCCTCGCCCTGCCTGCCGCGGCGCCGTGGATGAAGCTGAGCGAATCGGTCGACTACCTGCGCGGCGTACGGCCCCGCGTCGCCTTCCCGATCCACCAGGGCGTCCTCTCCGACGCCGGACGGGGAGTGCACAACGCCCGCATCGACGAGATGCGACCCGAGGGCACCGAGTTCGTGGTCCCCGAACACGGGGTCGCGGGCACGCTCTGAGCGCGCCCGCCCAGCTCCTCAGTCCTCGGCGAGCGCGGCGAGGACCCGATCGTGCAGGAGAGCGTTGGTGGCCACCGCACTCCCGCCCGCCGGTCCGGGCGTCCCGTCGAGAGCGGTGAACCGCCCGCCCGCCTCACGGACCAGCACATCCAGTGCGGCCAGATCCCACAGGGAGACCTCGGGTTCGGCCGCGATGTCGACCGCCCCCTCGGCCACCAGGCAGTAGTTGAAGAAGTCGCCGTATCCGCGGACCCGCCACACCTCGTCGGTGAGACCGATGAAGCGGTCCCGGATGCCGCGGTCGGCCCACCCCGACAGGCTCGAGAACGCCAGCGACGCCGACGCCGGCTCGCCGACCGCAGAGACCCCGATCCGCCGGGCCGGGCCCGTGCCGTCGGCGACGAACGCGCCGCCGCCGGCCGACGCCCACCAGCGGCGGTGCAGCGCCGGAGCACTGACCACGCCGACGACGGGCACCCCGTCGGACAGCAGCGCGATGAGCGTCGCCCACACCGGCACGCCGCGCACGAAGTTCTTGGTGCCGTCGATCGGGTCGAGGACCCACTGGCGGCCGACGCCCGCCGCATCGCCGCCGAACTCCTCGCCCAGCACGGCGTCGTCGGGCCGGTCGACGGCCAGGCGTTCGCGAATGAGACGTTCACACGCCAGATCCGCGTCGGAGACGGGCGTGAGATCGGGTTTGGCGTCGACATGCAGATCGAGCACCCCGAACCGGGCCGCGGTCACGGCGTCGGCGGCGTCGGCGAGGCTGAGCGCGAGCGCGAGGTCGTCGGCGTGGTCGCCGGGCGTCGGGGTGATCGTCACGGAGTCGAGGCTAGCAGCGTCCGCAGCGGGGGTGCCGGACCGCGGGGCGCGCCCTCGTCGCAGGTAGAGTGGGGTCATGCCGAACTGGATCATCGCGCTGTTCGTGGCTCTGCTGGTCGCCAGCCTCGTCTCGCTCATCCTCGCCCGCCGCGGTCACGGATTCGGCCAGGCGTCGGCCGCGTCCGGTTACGTCGACGGCACCCTGACGATCACCGGCGGCGTGGCCGGCGACGCCGACCGCAACGGGCAACGCGTGTGCACGATCACCGGGATCATCGTCGGCCCGGGAGCCGCCGCCGTCGAGGTCTACCGGCGGATCATCCTGACGGCCGACGACGTCGTGCCCGCCGTCGGACTGGACCAACCGGTGGTCTACAAGCCCGGCAAGGTGGAATCCACCTGGCGATTCGGCACCCTCTCGGACTCGGTAGGCTAGTCGGGTGCACCCAGAAGTCTCCGCCGATCTCGAATCTCTCGCCGCAACGCTGACCACCGTCGAGAAGGTGATGGACCTCGACGAGCTCCGTCGCCGCATCGACGAACTGGAGATGCAGGCCTCCGATCCCGACCTGTGGAACGACCAGGACCACGCCCAACGGGTGACCAGCGACCTCTCGCACGCGCAGTCCGAACTCCGCCGCGTCACCGAACTCCGGTCGCGGCTCGACGACCTTCCCGTCCTGTACGAACTCGTCGACGCCGAAGACGGCGACGCCGCGGCGGACGCGGCCCAGGAGGCAGACGCCGAGCGCGAGGAACTCCGCCGCGACATCGAGGCGATGGAAGTCAAGACGATGCTCGCCGGCGAATACGACCCGCGCGAAGCCCTCGTCAACATCCGCGCCGGCGCGGGCGGCGTCGACGCCGCCGACTGGGCGCAGATGCTGATGCGGATGTACACCCGGTGGGCCGAACAGCACGGCCACGGCGTCGAGGTCTACGACACCTCGTACGCGGAGGAGGCCGGCCTCAAGTCGGCGACCTTCGCGATCAAGGCCCCCTACATGTACGGCACGCTCTCGGTGGAGCAGGGCACCCACCGGCTCGTCCGGATCAGCCCCTTCGACAACCAGGGCCGCCGCCAGACCTCCTTCGCCGAGGTGGAGGTCCTGCCGGTGGTCGAGACCACCGACCACATCGACATCGACGAGAACGACGTCAAGGTGGACGTCTACCGGTCGTCCGGACCCGGCGGACAGTCCGTCAACACCACCGACTCCGCGGTGCGGCTCACGCACGCCCCGACCGGCATCGTCGTGACCTGCCAGAACGAGAAGAGCCAGCTGCAGAACAAGGCGTCGGCCATGCGGGTCCTCCAGGCCAAGCTCCTCGAACGCAAACGCCAGGAGGAGCGCGCGCAGATGGACGCCCTCAAGGGCGACGGCGGCTCCAGCTGGGGCAACCAGATGCGGTCGTACGTCCTGCACCCCTACCAGATGGTCAAGGACCTGCGGACCAACATCGAGAGCAACAATCCGTCTGCCGTGCTCGACGGCGACATCGACCAGTTCATCGAAGCCGGCATCCGATGGCGCATGGACGAGGAACACTAACCCGATCATGGACACTCCCACCTACCTCGTCGACGAGCTCGGCCTTCCGCTCTGGCTGCGAGGGTGGGAGAAGTGGATCGCCGTCGACCTCAGCCTGGTCGTCGTCTGGATTCTGAGCGGCCTGCTCATCGCGCGGTTCCTCCGGTGGATCGCCGACCGGTACGCGATCCGGCTGGTGCGCCGCTTCGAGGTCAGCGACGACATCGTCCAGTCCGAAGACATGAAGCACCGTCGCGCTCTCGTCGACGTCGTGGCGTGGACGCTCATCGCGGTCGTCGTCGTGGTGGTGACGCTGCGGATCCTCGCGATGTTCGTCAACACCACCAGCCTCGTCGGACTCAGCGCCGTCCTGGGGGCGGCCCTCGGCTTCGGTGCACAGCGCATCGTCCAAGACCTGCTCGCCGGCTTCTTCATCATCGCCGAACACCAGTACGGGTACGGCGACGTCGTCAGCCTGGCCGTCACCGGCGGCCTCACCGCGGAGGGGACCGTGGAAGACGTGACCCTCCGTGTCACCCGGCTGCGGAACACCGACGGCGAAGTGATCGTGGTCCCCAACGGGCAGATGATCAAGGCGACGAACCTGTCGAAGGACTGGGCGCGCGCAGTCGTCGACGTACCCGTGCCGATCGACGCCGACATCACGGTCGTCAACACCGCACTGCGCGAGGTCGGACAGGACTTCTTCGCCGACGACCAGTGGACGAAGGTCCTCCTCGACGCGCCGACCCCGCTCGGGATCACCGACCTGGAACTCGACTCGGTGACCGTGCGCATGGTGGCCCGCACACTGCCCGGCCAGCAGTTCGCGATCGGGCGGGCCCTGCGTGCCGAGATCATCTTCGCGCTCGCCCGGCACGGCATCGTGGTGCAGTCCGTCCGAAACAGCGGATCGGTCCAGACCGCAGGCGAGGCCGCTGCGGCGGCGGGAAACACGGTGACCGATGCCGACTGACCATCGCGACCCGACGTCCGAGACGAGCCGCCTGCGTGCACTGGCGCACCGGATGCGGCACATCTACCACACCCGGGTCAGAACGACGACCGTCGTTCTGGTGATCCTCTGGGCGGCCGCCCTGACGTTCTACGCCTTCAGCTCCGAGCACTACGCCGAACCGGAGCCGCCGCCGCGCGTCCAACAACCCGTCGCTCCCCAACCGGTGGAGCCGTACCCGGAGTACCAGGAGCCGACGTCGACGGTCCCCTCGACCGCCGAGCCGACACCGGAACCGACCCGCGACGAGGAGGCGCCCGACCCGCCGAACCCGCGGCGGGCCCCCGATCGCGGACCGATCGAGCACCTGCCCGACCTCGAGACGACGACCCCCGAGCAGTCCGCGCCGGAGAGCACACCGGCGAGCTGACCGGACGAACGCCGCTCGATCAGTACACTTGGCTGTCGTGATCAAGCTGTCGAACGTGACGATGCAGTACGCGGCGTCGAGCCGTCCCGCCCTGGACGATCTGTCACTCGAGATCGAGAAGGGGGAGTTCGCCTTCCTGATCGGTCCGTCGGGATCGGGGAAGTCGACGTTCTTCGGCCTCCTGCTCAAAGAGGAGAAGCCGACCTCGGGCGACGTCTACGTCGGCGACTTCCACGTCAACAGGCTCCGCAACCGGCAGGTGCCGAAACTCCGGCAGTCCATCGGCTGCGTGTTCCAGGACTTCCGGCTGCTGCAGCAGAAGTCGGTGTCGGAGAACGTCGCGTTCGCCCTCGAAGTGATCGGGAAGCCGCTCTCGACGATCCGCGAGACGGTGCCCGAGGTCCTCGACTACGTGGGGCTGGCGGGCAAGGCCGACCGCATGCCCACCGAACTGTCGGGCGGCGAGATGCAGCGCGTCGCGATCGCCCGCGCCATCGTCAACCGGCCGTCCGTGCTGTTGGCCGATGAGCCCACCGGCAACCTCGACCCCGACACCAGCGAGGAGATCGTGGAGGTGCTCGACCGCGTCAACCGCCGCGGCACCACCGTCGTCATGGCCACCCACGACCGTCACATCGTCGACGCCATGCGTCGCCGCGTCCTCGAATTCGACGACGGCACCCTCGTCCGCAACGACGAGTACGGCGTGTACGGGATCGGATGACATGACCATGGTCGACCCGACTTTCGCAGAGGACCGATAAGCACATGCGCGTGAACTTCATCATCGGCGAGGTCCTGAACGGATTCCGCCGCAACATCACCATGACGGTGGCCATGATCCTCACCACCGCGATCACGCTGGGCATGCTCGGCGGCGGGCTGCTGGTGATCCAGATGGCGAACAAGAGCCAGAAGATCTTCCTCGACCGCGTCGAGATGCAGTTCTTCATCAACGACGCGGTCACCGAGAAGGACCCGAACTGCCACGAGGCGCCCTGCACCACGTTGCGCACCGACCTCGAGTCGGAACCGGGCGTGGGTTCGGTGACGTTCATCAGTCAGGAGCAGGCGTTCGAGACGGCCAAGGAGTCGTGGCAGAAGGAGTCGCCCGAACTGGCCGACTTCATCCGCAAGGAGGCCTACCAGGGAGCGTTGCGTGTGAGCATGGCCGACCCGGACCGGTTCGGCGAAGTGCTCGACAAGTACCGCACCGCCGAGGGCGTCGACGGCGTCCTCGACCAACGAGAGTTGGTGAAACGCATCTTCAGTGTGCTCGACGGCGCCAGAAACGCCGCCTTCACCATCGCCGCGGTGCTCGCCGTCGCCGCCATCCTGCTCATCGTCAACACGATCCAGATAGCGGCGTACACCAGGCGTCAGGAGGTCTCCATCATGAGACTCGTCGGCGCCACACGCTGGTACACGCAGCTGCCGTTCCTCTTAGAAGCCGTGGTCGCGGCGATCGTCGGTTCGCTCCTCGCGGTCGGCGGACTGTTCGTCGCGAAGACATATTTCTTCGACAACGCGTTGGAGGACCTCTACGGTGTGAACATCCTCGCGCGCATCACGGCGAGCGACGTCTGGTTCGTCTCGCCCTGGCTGGTGTTGGCCGGCGTCGTGCTGGCCGGTGCGACGGGGTACGGGACGCTGCGCTTCTACGTGCGGTGACGCCCGTCGGATGCGTCGCCGGGTGTGTCGTCGACGCGAGGGACAGAACGATTTCGCCGGGAGGTGAGCTGTGGTGCGGGAGAAGGGCAGGTCGGTGATCGCGACCAACCGCAAGGCCCGGCACAACTACACGATCCTCGAGACCTTCGAGGCCGGCATGGTGCTCCAGGGCACCGAGGTCAAAGCGCTCCGTGAGGGGAAGGCGTCGCTGGTCGACGCCTTCGCCACGGTCGACGACGGTGAGGTGTGGCTCAACGCCGTGCACATCGCCGAGTACGGCAGCGGAACGTGGACGAACCATCCGCCGCGCCGCAAGCGGAAGCTGCTGATGCACCGCCGCGAGATCGACGGTCTGATCGGCAAGCTGCGCGACGGCAACCTGACGCTGGTGCCGCTGTCGATGTACTTCTCCGACGGCTACGCGAAGGTGGAGTTGGCTCTCGCGCGCGGTAAGCAGGCGCACGACAAACGGCGCGACATCGCCGAGCGCACCGCGAAGCGCGAGGTGGAGCGGACCATCGGACGCCGCGTGAAGGGGATGTAGGTGCGGTTCCGTCGAGCCGTCGCCGCGGGCTGCGCCGCAGCGGCCGTACTCGCGACGCTGACGGCGTGCGGTACCGACGAGCTGCCGAACGACGACGTCCCGGTGGTCGGGGTGCTGGTGAACGCGGACCGTCCGTGCGGGGCGACGTCCGAGGACGTCCGGCGGCAGGCCGACGCCGTCGTCGAGCGGGGGCTGCGTGATGCGGGCTTCCGGACGGTGCTGGTCGACTGCGCGGGGAGCTCGAGGGACAGGTACGACGGGGACCGCGACTATCTCGCCGAGCGGGGACTGGCGCTGCGCTTCCCGGATCGGGAGCAGACGCGCGTGGCGATCCACGCCGATCAGCCGTACGCGCGAACGCTGCGCACCGCGGTGACGCACCGGGTGATGGCCGCCGAACCGCTCGTCGTGTCGGGCGACGTCGCCGCGCTCCCGGAGCCGACGAACCGGGTCCTGGTCAATCGCGAAGTGCTCGCGTTCGTGACCGATGAGCGCGGCGCGCCGGGCGCCGACGTTCTCGGTGACCCCGAGGTGTCGTCACGGGCCATCGGGGAGCGGGGGCTGCTCGTCGCGATGAACAATCGCGACGAGCATCGTCGTGAGATGTCGGTGGAGATCTCCGATCTGGGATTGGCCGGCGACGACATGGTTCCGGCGCGCGATGTGTGGTCGGGGCGGGAGATCACCTCGTCGGACGGCGTCTTGCGGATCGAGGTGCCCGGCGGCGACACGGCGTTGCTCCGCATCGGCTGAGAGCCCGGGGCGATACCGGGCGATGGCGACGCCGACCGGATATCGGGATGATTCTGGCGGCCGCGTTGGTTATCATGGGGTGTCACCTGAAAAACACGGGTGGCACCACCTCGGGGCCGATCGGTTTCGACTGCGTTCATTGAGGTGGGGGAAGCGTGTCGGTGCAGGCTAGAGACCACCGTAAGCGTCGTAGCAACCAATTAAGCGCCGATTCCAATCAGCGCGACTACGCTCTCGCTGCCTAAGCACCGAGGCTAGTCTGTCGGCCCGGACTTTCGTTCCCGGGTCTGGTGCCGGCATCAGCTAGGGAACTCACCGTCGCCGCCGGTCGCGGGCGTCGACGGGACACCTCACAGCGACTGGGATCGTCATCCCGGCTTGTTCGCGGGACCGGGAGATCCGAGTAGAGACACAGCGGACTGCACACGGAGAAGCCCCGCTGAAGTGACGGAGGACCCGGGTTCAATTCCCGGCGGCTCCACCGAGGAACGGCGCCCCATCTGACCAGGTGGGGCGCCGTTTCGCTTCTCGGCCATCCACCGCGCATTACCAACGCGTATGTGAACTCATTCGGCCGAAACAAGTCGATTTCGGCCGAAATCGTGGTGGAAATGTTCGCCGGGGTGCATGTTCGCCGGGGGAACTCAGACGCGTCTGACCAGGTGAGGGATCATTCTGGCGCGCGGGGTACTCTTGGCCGCGGCGAGCCGGATCGCCGAGACGGGGGGGAAGTGATCACGATGAGTGCGGCGCGGGTGTCGACGGTTGTCGAGGACGTCGGCTGGTGGGCGTTCGTGGTAGGTCTGTTGATGAGCCCGACGATCCTCTCGGACGGGATGCCCAGACGGTATGCGGATTACGTCCCCGTCGACCACGGGTGGTCCGGGTACGTCCCGCTCGGCGGGTCGGCGAGCGACGCTGCCGCCTATGTGGACGTGCTGATGATGTGCTGGACGGCGGGGTTCGCGGTGACGGTGATCGCGGCCGTCGCCGGTGCGATCTTCTCTCGGCGACTGTGGTCGGGGATTCTGGCCGTCGCGGCGCCCGTGGCGGGCGGCCTCATCGTCTGGTGGACGCTGGTGCTGGGTGTCGACCAGGCTGGCGCCGGTCCGACGATCCCGGTCGTCGCGGCGTTCTTCCTCGTTCTGGTGGGCATCGGTGTCCGCGCGCTCGGGCGTCGTGTCGCCATCCACCGCGCATTACCAACGCGTATGTGAAGTCATTCGGCCGAAACAAGTCGATTTCGGCCGAAATCGTGGTGGAAATGCTCGCCGGGGGTCGGTGAGAGCACCGATCACGGTTCGATACTCAGCTGCTTCTGCAGGCAGGCTCAGCATCGGCCGCTAGGTTCACGCCGTGAAAACGACTACTGACATGCCCATCGCCCGTCGCTCGATGAGCGGGTGGGGCCGCACCAACGCGGTCACCGCTCCCGTCCTGTCGACACCCGACCTGGATCAGATCGCGCGCGCGGTCACGACGGTCGCCGAACGCAACGCTGAGTCACCGCCGCACCTGCGCAACGGTGTGATCGCGCGCGGACTCGGCCGCTCGTACAACGAGTCGGCGCAGAACCGGGCAGGTCTCACCGTCGACATGACACGCCTGTGCCGGATCCACTCGCTCGACGGTGACGCACTGGTGGCCGACGTCGACGCGGGGGTCGACCTCGACCGGCTGATGCGGGCGGCGCTCCCACTGGGATTGTGGCTGCCGGTACTCCCCGGTACCCGGCAGGTGACGGTCGGGGGCGCGATCGCGCACGACGTCCACGGGAAGAGCCACCACAGCGCCGGGAGCTTCGGCGATCAAGTCGTCGGACTGCACCTGCTCGTCGCGGACGGGCGGATTCTCGAGTTGGGGCCGGACGGCACGGCCGACGACCCCGACGGCGCCCTCTACTGGGCGACGGTGGGCGGGCTCGGGCTCACCGGGATCGTGGTCCGTGCGCGTCTGCGGCTGCAACGGACCGAGACGGCGTACTTCCTCGCCGACGGGGTGGTGACGCACTCGGTCGACGAGACACTTGCGTTGCACCGCGAGGAGTGGAGTGCGGGCGCCGACTACAGTGCGGGCTGGTTCGACGCCGTGTCGTCGGGGTCCAAGCTGGGTCGGGGACACTTCACGCGTGGACGGCTCGCCGTGCGCGATGAGCTGCCGAAGGCGCTGCGCCGGAATCCGTTGGCGTTCGACGCCCCGCAATACCTGAGGGTCCCGGATGTGTTTCCGAGCGGCCTCGGGAACCGGGTGACGTTCGGAGCCATGAGCGCCGCGTACTTCCGGGCCGGCCGGAGTTTCGAGAACGGGATCCGGAACATCACGGCGTTCCTCCATCCCCTGGACATCATGGCCGACTGGAACCGCTTCTACGGCCGGCGCGGGTTCCTCCAATACCAGTTCGTCCTTCCTTACGAGACGCTCGACGAGTTCGCGCCCCTGCTGCGGGAGGTACAGGCCTCGGGGCACCCGAGCTTCGTGAACGTGCTCAAGATGTTCGGGGACGGCAACCGCGCTCCGCTGTCGTTTCCGATGCCGGGAATGACGGTGACGTTCGACTTCGCGATCCGGCCGGGGCTCGGCGACCTCACCGCCCGCCTCGACCGGCGTGTCCTCGACGCCGGGGGTCGCCTGTATTCGGCGAAGGACTCGGTGACGTCGCCGGAGACGTTCCATGCGATGTACCCGCGGATCGACGAGTGGCTCGCGGTCCGACGGCGGATCGACCCGGACGGGGTGTTCGTCTCGGACATGGCGCGCCGATTGCAGCTCGTCTGAGATGTCCTCCGAGAGACGGCGAGGGGCCCGCCTGGAATCAGGCGGGCCCTCGCGTCGTCTCAGGTCTGCTTCGTCCGGTCTACTTGGTGCCGGAGAAGACGTACATGAGCGCGTTGAAGAGCGACTCGTTGCTGGTGATTGCGGACCACAGCGCTGCGTCCATCGGGACACCGCCTTTCATCGTTGATCAGGGGTCTACACCGTTCAGACTACGCCAGATCCCCGTCAGCGGCTGTTCCGTCTCGCGAACACCCGAAGGGCGTCGAGGTATCCGGGTGCGTAGACCGTCCTGGGCGCGAACATCTCCCGGGCCTTCACCCGCAGGTCGTCGCGATACTCGATGTCGTTGCGGGTGATGCGGTGCGTGGCGTCGTCGAACCGTTTGACGGTGAGCAGGTCGGCGGGGACGTGCGTCCGGTACGCCTTCTCGGTGGCGTCGACGTCGGTGACCCGGTCGTGCCCGCCGAGGATCAGGAGGGTCGGCACGCTGATGCGACCGAGGTCGGCCGTCGCGTCGGCGCCGATGTTGGTTTCCTCGAACCGCCAGCGGGTGGCGGTCAGCGGCTCGGCGTCGACCTTCGCCCGGAGGTAGTCGGCGTGGCTCGCGCCGTCACGCAGGAGTCGGACCCGTTCGGCGCGTGCCCTCGCTGCGGCGTCGACTTCGGGCTTCGAGGCGTCACCGAGGTCGGCGGTCGCCTCGAAGCGGGTCTGACGCGCCCAGTCGACAGTCGGGCCGACGAGGGTCGCGAAGCGGACGTTGTGGCGGCGCGCGAGTACCTCGGGGATCACCAGACCGGCCTGCCCGGCACCCCACAGGCCGATGCGCGTCGCGTCGAGGTCGGGTCGACTGTAGGCCCAGCTGATCGCGGCCTCGACCTCGGCGGCGCGGTCGTGCATCGATTGGTCGAGCCAGTTTCCGGGCGCGCCGTCGACTCCCGGTTTGTCCCAGGACAGGCTCGCGTACCCGGCTTTGGCGAACGAGTCCCACAGGGGTTTGTACTGGTCGCCGCGGTCGGCGTCGGCGGGGCCGTCGTCGTGGACGAAGATCACGAGACCGTGGGGCCCGTCGTGCTCGATGGGCGTGACGAGGTCGGCGTGGAGTTCTCCGCGGGGGCCCGCGATCGTCACGCGTTCCTCGTGGATGCCGTAGTCGTTCGCGATCAGAGTCCACACGGTGACGCCGAGGGCGAGTGCGATCACCGTTCCCAGTGCCGCCAGCGTGACTACTCTTCTGCGGCTCACAGGGGGAGTGTAGACGCCGGAGGCCCGGCTGCCGAACGTTCAGGTTCGGGCGGGCCGGGCCTCGCGGAACGCGCCTGTGTCAGGCGTCTGCGGGGTCGCCGAGAACGGTGTAGTCGCCGTCGGCGTAGTTCTGGCGGACCCGCTTCTTGTCGAACTTGCCGACCGAGGTCTTGGGAACCTCGGTGACGAACGACCAGCGCTCGGGAATCTGCCAGCGGGGGATCCGCTCCTCGAGGAAGGCGCGGTGCGCGTCGACGTCGGCGTCCTCCTCGCTGCGGACGACGGCGAGGACGAAGGGCCGCTCGTCCCATTTGGCGTCGGGGACGCCGATCACGGTGGCCTCGACGACGGCCGGGTTGGAGGCGATGACGTTCTCCAGCTCCACCGACGAGATCCACTCGCCGCCGGTCTTGATCAGGTCTTTGGTGCGGTCGACGATCGTCATGTAGCCGTCGGGGGTCACGGTGGCGACGTCACCGGTGCGCAGCCAACCGTCGTGGAACTTCGACGCATCGGACACGTTGCCGTCGGGCTGGTAGTAGGAGGCGGTGATCCAGGGGCCGGCGACTTCGAGTTCGCCGGCCGACTCGCCGTCCCACGGCATCTCCTTCTCGTCGTCGCCGATGATGCGGGCCTGCACGCCCGCGGGGAAGCGGCCCTGGGTGACGCGGTACGCGAACGCCTCCTTCGGGTCGTCGACGCCGGCCGGGGGGCGGGCGATCGCGCCGAGCGGCGACGTCTCGGTCATGCCCCACGCGTGGACGATCGACACGCCGTAGCCGTCGAATTTCTCGATCATCGACGGCGGGACGGCGGAGCCGCCGACGACCACCTCGCGGAGGTGGGTGATGTCCTGTGGTTTGGCGTCGAGCAGTGCGGAGACGCCCTGCCAGATGGTCGGCACGGCGGCCGCGAGGGTGGGCCGGGTGGCGGCCATCATCGCCAGCAGCGGTTCGGGCTGCAGGAAGCGGTCGGGCATCACGAGGGTGGCGCCGGCCATCATCGCCGCGTAGGGCAGGCCCCACGACATGACGTGGAACATCGGCACGATCGCGAGCATCGAGTCGCGGTTCGACAGCTGCATTCCGGTGGTGGAGGTGCCGGTCAGCGAGTGCAGCCAGATGCTGCGGTGCGAGTAGACGACGCCCTTGGGGTCGCCGGTGGTGCCGGAGGTGTAGCACATGACGGCGGGGGCGGTCTCGTCGAGTTTCGGCCACTCGTAGGTGGTCGGCTGGCCCGCGATGAGGTCGTCGTACGAGTGGACGGTGATGCCTTCGGGTGCGGTGAGCGATTCGACGGGGCCGTTGGCGACGACGACGTGTTCGACGTTCGGTGTGCCGCTGAGGTACTGCGAGAGCATGGGGGCCACGGATGCGTCGACGAAGATCACCTTGTCGTCGGCGTGGTTGATGATGAACACGGCCTGTTCGGGCGACAGGCGCAGGTTGAGGGTGTGCAGGACGGCGCCCATCGAGGGGACGCCGGCGTAGAGGGCCTGGTGCTCGGTGTTGTTCCACATGAAGGTGGCGACCCGGTCGCCGACGCCGACTCCGAGCTTGGTCAGCGCGTGGGCGAGTTGGGCGCCCTGGTCGGCGACGTCGGAGAAGCTCGCCTCACGTGCACCGTTCTCGGTCCATGTGATGACTTTTGCCTCGGGGAACATTCGGCGGCTGTACTCGACCACTCCGGAGATCAGCAGATCTCCGTGCTGCATTGTCGTCTCGATCATGGACCTTCTCCTCACAGAAACGCTGCACGTCACGTGCCGCCGGAATTCTCTGAACATGGGTATGGTCACCCACTCGTTGAGATAGTGTTCCCGATCACGAGAGATTCTGCATCATTTTCCGTAAATGGTGCACGGGTTCGTGGGCATGGTTCATGGGCACGGTTCATGGGCACTAGGAGTCGGAGATGCTCGATCAGGACGTCATCGTCGCCGCGGCGCGCGAGGCGTTCGTCGACCGTGGCCGAATCGAGGTCGGCGAGCTGGCGGCCGGTCTCGGCGTCAACCGGAGCACGCTGTACCGGCGGTTCCGCGGTCGTGACGGGCTGCTCGCCGAGGTGATCTGGTCGATGGCTGACCTCGCTCTCGACACGGCGTACCGCAGGTCGACGGGAGTCGGCGCCGCGAAGATCGTCGACACGCTCGGCGAGTTCGCGGCGATCGCGAACCGCGACGTGAACTTCCGCGGCTTCCTCACTCGGGAACCCGAGCGCGCACTCAAACTGATGACCACCTGGGACGGCGGTGTGCAACCGCGGATCGTCGGTCGGGTGGCTGAGGTGGTGGTCGAACAGACCGATGCGGGGCACCTCCGTCCGTCCCTGCCCGTGGACGACCTCGCGCTGATTCTCGTGCGCATCACCGAGACGTTCGTGTACGCGAACCTCATCACCGGTGAGGAACCGGACGCGGCGAAGGTTCGACAGGCGTGTGCTGCGATGCTGGGGGCGGCACCGGCCTCGGCCACGATGGGGCGGGCGAGCTGAACTCGCCGCGACGACACAGGAGACAGAACAGATGACATCCGTACTCGACAGCTTCCGGCTCGACGGCCGGGTCGCGTTGGTGACCGGCGCTTCCAGCGGGCTCGGCGTGGGCTTCGCGTCGGCGTTGGCGCAGGCGGGCGCGGACGTCGTGCTCGCAGCCCGGCGCACCGACCGGTTGGCGAACACGCAGGAGGCGGTGACGGCGCTCGGTCGCCGTGCGATCGCGGTGACGACCGACGTCGTCGAGCCGGACCAGTGCACGGCCGCCGTCGACGCCGCGATGAACGAGTTCGGGCGATTGGACGTGCTCGTCAACAATGCCGGCATCGCCAGTTCGGTGCCCGCGTTGCGGGAGGACCCGGACGGTTTCCGGCGGGTGATGGACGTCAACCTCAACGGCACGTACTGGATGGCGCAGGCGGCCGCGCGGGTGATGGAACCCGGGTCGTCGATCGTCAACCTGGCCAGCATTCTCGGGATGACGAGCGTCCTGATGCCGCAGGCCGCGTATTCGGCGAGCAAGTCCGCGGTCATCGGGCTCACCCGTGACCTCGCGCAGCAGTGGACGCCGCGCAAGGGGATTCGGGTGAACGCTCTCGCGCCGGGTTTCTTCCAGTCGGAGATGACCGATGAGTTCGACGACGGTGTCCTCGACCGCTACGTGGTGCCTCGGACACTGTTCGGGAGGCTCGGTGACCCGGGTGAACTCGACGCTGCTCTGCTGTTCCTGGCCAGCGACGCGAGCAGCTACATGTCGGGAGTCGCACTGCCGGTCGACGGCGGGATGCTCACGAACTGACGGGCGCGCCGGCCGGGTCGGTCAGTCGGCTCCGCGATCGGAGAGCACGTCGGCGAGCGTTGGGAGCGCACTGAGTTCGATGTGCTTGCTTGCTGTCGCAAGCTCCACGTCGCCGTTCTTCGCGAGATCCACCAGTTCGGTGAGGGCGTCGGCCTGTATGCCGTCGGGGTCGTCGAGTTCCGTGCGGTACCGGGCGGCGAATGCATCGTATTCGTCGGGGTTGGCGTGGTACCAGGTGCGCAGGTCGCTCGACGGTGCGACGTCCTTCAACCAGTGGCCGACTCGGGGGTCTTCTTTCCGCATGCCGCGCGGCCACAGGCGGTCGACGAGGACTCGGCCGTCGCCGGGATCGTCGTACACGCGGGCGAGTGAGACGCTCATTGTCAGTCCTTCCGCCGAGTGTTTCGTCGCTTTCGACACTACTCACGTGTGGTCGTGCGGGCCTGGGCTCAGCAGGATGGTCGGGTCAGAAGGGCGGCGGGGCTCAGAAGGGCGGCAGGCCGTCGTCGGTGGAGTGGAGTGCGGCGAGTGCTTGGTCGGTTTCGCGGTGGCGGCGGTTGATCGCGCGTTGCTGCATCCGGTATCGGTGTTTGGCTTCCAGGCGGGTGCGTGTGCGTTTTGGTGCGTTCTCGGCGTGTCGGGTTGTTCGGCGTGTCGTGCCGGTTGGGGTGTTGTGGTCGCAGGGTAGGAGGCCGAGTTCGGGGAGGAGCCAGGTGTTGGCGGCCTGGCGGCGGATGGTGATGCCTTCGGGGGTGGTGATCTCGGTCCAGATGGTGCCGTGGGCGTCGATGATCTGGTCGTCGAGCCAACCGCGGGTGTGGGTTTTCAGTCCGTGGTGGAAGCGGCATTTGGGGTTGAGGTTGCATGCACACGTCGGCCCACCCGAACCGGGATCTCGGTGGTTGTATTCGGTGACATGATCCAGATCGCACCGCCACGCCGGTCGATCACACCCGACCCACGAGCACGTCCCGAACAGGCCCCGCACGGCGGTGTCGAGGACTGCGGTGGGCCGATATGGATTGCCTCGCTGGGCGGTGCGCGTGAGGAGTTTCCCGAGGTCCAGGTCTCGAGTCGTCGCGTCGGGGCGTTTCGCCAGGTCTCGGACGTGGGCGGCGGAGATGGGTCCGTAGCCGTCCAGGAGTGCCGGTGTGTGGGCGGTGCCGTCGAGGGTTTCTTGGCGGACCACGACGTGTAGGACGATGCTCGCACACCGGGCTGCTACATCCGCATCGGAGAGCTCCGCGGCACAGTCGGGTCGTTCGCACGCGCAGACGAACGGGGTGCCGGTCAGGCGGGCGACGGCCGCATCAGCACGTCGTTCGCCTTTGGTGCGTGGATCGTGGCGGCAGACGCCGGCGATGACGGCATCGATGGTGTCTGTGCACAGGGCGGCGTCTTCGGTGGTGGTGGTGATGATCAGTTCGGAGACGGTGTCGGTCACCGGCGTGGTGAGGACCTTTTTCTGGGTGCGGGTGTCCTCGCGGGTGGTGGTGACCGCGTCGGGGTCGTGCGTGGCCACGATGTGGGCGATGGTGTTCTCCACCCGGCGTGCGGTGAGCCCGCCGATGGTCGTGAGGCGGTGGGCGGCTTCGGTGTCGATGAACGCCAGGATGTCGGGGTCGTCGATGAGGGCGGTTTGTTCGATGGCGCGGCGGAACCAGAACGGCGTCAGGACCCCGTCGCGCAGGAGCCGCCCGATGGCGGGGATGCGGTCGAAGCAGGCGAGGGCCTCATCGACGAAGCGTTCGGCGGTGCACTGCCGCACCCCGGCCACCACGGCGTAGGAGGCGGCGATCTGGCACAGCGGATCATAAAGCCGCGTGAACACATCACCGCCCCCGTCCCCGACCCCGTTCCCGACAGCATCGGCGGCAGTGTTGGCCTCGGCGATCCGGTCGCTGGCCAGGTCGTAGATGGCCCGATACCGGTGCCAGAGGACCAGGCCGTGGAAGGAGTCGGCGCGGGCGGCGAAGAGCATCATCGCCGCATCATCACGCCCGCCATCCCCGGCGCCCTCGGCGCGCTGACCGGCCCCGGCGTCCGCCCCATCCTCGGGGTCCGCTGCGTGGCCGGCCGCTCCCGCGGGCCGGGGGGAGTCGGATCACCAACTCCTCATCGGTCACCGTCACCGACGGCTCCGCCAACTCACCGGGCCCGCGCAACGCCGGACCGGGACCGGGGTTGCCCGGTCCGGGCGGAAAGATCATCGTCGCGGTCATGGCGTCCTCCCCGAATCGACCTAATCGAACTCACGTTCTATTCTAGGTCGGGGGTAGGACATTCTGCGGTTCGTCGGCAGCGTGCGAGACGTGAAGGACCTCGTAGCTCGAGGTCCTGACGGCGTGCTGTGTCGACTTCTCGGTGCTGAGGTCGGCGGTGTCGAGGTCGGCGGTGCTGAGGTCGATGAGGACGGCGGTCCAGGAGGTGACGTCGATGGCGGCCAGTCGGGCGACCGTCGTCGGGCCGATGTCGGCCATGTGCGGATCGACGATGGACGACACCCCGTCCGCGGGTGACATGCCGTCCGGCACGGAAATCACCTGGGCGCGCAGACTCTTCGCGTCGGCGTACCGGGCCGGACCGTGGCTCAGCGCTGCGACCGTCCAGTCGGCGATCGGTGCGCGCCCGAAATCGCGCACAATCGATGAGAAGCCAAGCCGGCCCCAGCAGAAGGACCGCATGCCGTCGATGTCGCGCCAGACATAGAACGGGGCGTACGCATTCCGCGGCGCTCCGTGGTTCCTCTCCTGAATGAGGTAGGCCTTGAACTCCAGGCCGGGGAACCCGTCTATCAGATGTCCCGTCGACGTCACCCGATCGCGAATGATCTGCATGTCGTAATCGGCCGGCAACGCGACGGTGTACTGCATGGCGTACATCAGCCGACCTCGTCGACGATTCGTGGACCGGTACGCGTGGACGTCCTGTTGCGGGCGAGTGATTCCGCGACGAAACGGAGGGCAGAGCCCTGCCAGAATCCGATGTGGTCGAGCATCGGATGGCCGCCGTCCGGGACGGAGACGAATTCGGCGTCGAGGCCGCGGTCGACGAGTTCCCGGATGCCTTTCGCGGTTCGGGCGGGGAAGGTGACGGTGTCGGCGGAACCGTGGATGGCCCGGACGCGGACGCCGTCGCGAATTCGGCGCCAGTCGGCGAACTGCCACCACGGTGCGAGTGCGAGCACCTCCGTCACCCGAGGGTCGTCGGCGAGGAGTGCTGCGATGCGACCGCCCATCGAGTGGCCGATCACCGCGATCGGTGCGCCCGGGCAGTCGGCGGCCAGGCGGTCGAGTTCGGCCCTCGCGTACGGCATCGGGCTGGCCTGGCCACCGTTCCATCCGTACACCCGGTAGCGGGCTTGGCGGACCCGCACGCGGGCCCCGAATCGCGCTGCGATCGACGCCGTGAAGGGGTACATGCGCAGCGCCGAGCCCTGAAGTGGGGAGAACGGTCGGTAGCTGGAGTCCGTGCCGCCGGGCAGGATCAGGACGCCGAGTTCGGGCGTCGTCGCGCCGACGCGCAGCAGTGGCAGGATATTTCCGAGCACGGGGTCCAATGTAGCGGCGGTGAGGCGAACATCGGCTGTGGATCCCCGGGACGGACCGGTCAGACGTGCCGCCGGACTGTCTCGTCGACGACGTGCCACGCGGAACGCATCTCATCGGTCACGTCGCGACCGGCGCTGCGTGCGGCCGAGAGGGTGACGCTCTGACCGTTCACATAAGAGTTGTGGGTGGCCGAAGCGACGGTGTCCGGTCCTATCTCGTACGCCTCCGCGACATCCCAGCCGGGGCCGAAGCTGATGAGGATCGCACTGTCGAAAGCGGTGGAGCGGAACAGGCTGAATTTGCCCGCGCTCCCGGCTGATCGGCGGCCCATCGCCTTCACCTGAATCGTTCGTCCGTCCGCGTCCACGATGTCGTGTGATTTGGCACTGTTCGGCGCGAGCTCGCCGCCCCTCGCCTGGAGCACGATGCGTTCAGCGATGTCGCCGATGGGTTTATTCCAGGTTCGGGTCAGGTCGCGGCGACGGAGTTCGTCGAGGATCGCGTCGCTGAGACGCAGCAATTCGCTCGCTCGTCGTGTCGTGAGGTCGACGTCCGGGGCCTCCGCGGTGGTTCGTGTCCGGTCGGAATCCATGGCCTCGGACTCTATAGCGGTCTCTCGGATCTGGGCGCGACGACGTTCAGACATGCCTCCGTCAAACCGGTATCGGGTGCGACACTGTGTCTACGCGGCAGGCGGGTGCGGGACGAACGGCACTGCCCCGGCGGGAGGCCGAATGATGCCGCGTGGTGGACTCGATGGCGAACGGAGGCGATCACCGTGCCCGACCGTGAACGCGCGGAACATCCGAACATCTTCCCGGAGTGGCTCGACAGGCTTCAGCACAAGTACATGAATCCGCTGATCCGACCGATCGCGCACTACCTTCCCGGGACCTGCCTGGTGACCCATCGTGGACGCCGTTCCGGGAAGGAGTATCGGACCGTCGTGACCTCGTATCGGCACGGGCGAATTCTCGCTGTGGCACTCGGTCACGGTGAGACCGACTGGGTCAAGAACGTCGTCGCGGCCGGCGGGGCCGACGTGGCGCGCTTCGGCCGAGTTCTGCATGTGACCAGTCCGCGGATCATTCCCGCCGGCGGCGACACGTCGGGCCTGCCGTGGCGTGTCCGAGTTCAGGGCCGCCGCGTCGCGATCCTGGTCGCCGACATCGCCTGACCGTCTCGGACTCGCCTTCTCAGCCGCGCAGATGCGCGCTGTCGGAGTGCCCGCCGACGTGTCGTCCGAGGTCGTAGGCAATAGTTAGGCAATCGGCGGTGGTAGGAGACGGCCCCACCAACGGCGAAACCCGCTCCGACCGAGGTCAGAGCGGGTTTCTTGTCGGTGGAGCTAAGGGGACTCGAGCCCCTGACCCCCACACCGCCAGTGTGAAAGTCGGTGTGCGCGGGTGTCTTTCGTGTTGCTCGGTGTCTCATCTACCAGGGCTTACACGTCCTCGGGCGTCTACCCCGTGTCGGCGCGTGACCTGCCATCTTAGGACACAGTTAGGACACACGAACAGCCGTTCTACAACTAACCTCGCTATTCGATAGTCGCTCCAACGAATCATCAAGAATTGTCGGAGATGTATGAGACAGTTTCTCGCGACTCTTGAGAACTCCTAGACAGCGAGCACCTTATGGACGTACTTCTCGACCTCCTCACCAAGGCGTGGCCGCCCGCTGTCGCGTTCGTGCTGGGTGCGGTAGGCGGACTCAAGTGGCCGAGAATCTGGCGGCGGGTGCGCGGGCATTCAGACGTCCAGGTTCACGTCGAACAAGATCCGCAAATCATCCACGCGAACGCCCCGGACTGGGTTTCGTTCCCCCAATTCGTCGCACGCCGTCGCGAGGCGCTGCCCCCGGCACCGGCGGGGAAAGCGACCGAGATGCCGAAGTGGGCCGCGAAACTCGATGGGTACGCCGCTCACAACATGGACCTCTTGGTCACGATCACGGCGTGGGAGGACCGCGGCGTCGTCGTGAGCGCGCTTCGTGTTGACGCCAAGGCTTGTAATCTGCCCGAGGGGTATGTTCTCACCCGCCCTGTCGGTGGGGCGTCGATGGAGTTCAAGCGGATGGAGGTCACGCTGTCGAGCTGGGCAACCAACGTACTTTCGAAGGTTCCTGGTGGCGAGATCGTCGAGCCGTTCGCATTTCAACTCGACCGCGGCGAATCGGCACAGTTCCATCTAATCGTGCACGCGAACGGTGACGAGAGCAAAGTCGCAGCCTATGAATGGACCGCGACGTTAGACCTGGTGGTCGGAGGTCGACATCGTGAGGTGAGGATCGACAATAACGGGAAACCGTTCATACTCGTTAACCGCGAGCAGCGCCCCGAACTCTGGTGGGTGAACAACGAGTGGACAGATCAGTCCACGATCTAGCCGGGCACGTTGACGCCTAACAGCCGGGAAACGGGCCTATGTCAGTCGCGTCAACACGTGACAGAGTCGCGATCATGCGCTCAAGCCCCCACTGCGGATCCAAGATCGGCACCTCATGCGCTTGCCAAGTCGGAATGGTCGAGAGCATCTCGGCTAGCTCCGCATGGGCTTCTCCAGCCGCCATCAGTGCAACGACATTGGCCGGAGCGAAGGTGAGGGAGCCTACATGACGCCACTCGCGCTCCCACCAAAACTCTTTCCTGGTGCCGCCAGGCCAGGTACCCATCTGCTCGATGAACGGCGCAACACGCAGAATCGAGGTGGGGTCGGAATAGTCGAGGTCCTGGGTCCGAATCGCCTCGTTGATGGCATTGATGGCGGTGGGCCGCCCGCTGGCCGACGACGCGGTTCTACTCGCGCGGATCGACGGCTCACCGCTCCCGGTCCGCGGCTACACACGGTTGTTCTCCGAGCGGCGCAGGGCGGCGGGTCTGCCCTCGATCACCCTGCGCAACCTGCGTCACAGCTCGGCCTCTCGTTGCGGGCCGCCGGGGTGCCCGCCGACGTCGTGGCGGCGTGGCACGGCCACAGCGAGCGCATGACGACGGCGGTCTACGGGCGCGTGAGCGACGACCGCCTCGCCGCCGCGTCGGCGGCGATCTCGGCAGCGGTAGGACAAAGTTAGGACACTTCGCCCCGCGCCGAGATCGTATAGGACACAAAGAAACCCGTTCCGACCGAGGTCGGAACGGGTTTCTCGCTTGTGGAGCTAAGGGGACTCGAACCCCTGACCCCCACACTGCCAGTGTGGTGCGCTACCAGCTGCGCCATAGCCCCGTATTCATCTGTGCACACCCGTCCGGATGACCGTTCGCGAGTGCGATAGATAAGTTACCTCAGCGGCGATGACGGCACCAAATCGCCTGTTCTCGCAGGTTCGCTCAGCTCGCCGGTTGCTCAGCTCGACGGCCGATCGCCGGCGAGGATGCCGGTCAGCCATCCGGTGCCGTCCATGATGTCGTCGACGGGTTCGCCGGCCAGCAGGACCGTCGGGGTCGCGACCTGCCCGTCGGTGGAGTTCTTCAACTGCTGCTGGGACGCCTCTGCCATCGACCGGCCCTCGTCGACGAGAGCGCCCCGGGTGATGCACGACTGCGTCTCGGGGGTGGCGCCGGCCTTCGCGGCGAGTGCGGCGATGGCGGCGTTGTCGGGATCGTCACCGGACTTCTCGAACAGTTCACGGTGCAGGCGCCAGAACACCTCGCGGTCGTCGCTGCGCGCCACACACAGGGCCGCACCGGCGGCGCGGGAACTGTAGTCGCCCGACTCGGAGTCGTCGTCGAGGAAGTTGAGCATGTGGTAGCGGACACGGATCTCACCGTCGAGCACGGCCTGCCGGATCGCGCTGCCCGACTGCTCCTCGAACGTCGCGCAATGCGGGCAGTGATAGTCGCCGAAGACGTCGATCGTCACCGGCGCGGACTTGTCGCCGACGATGAACGACGCATTCTCCGCCAACACCTTGGTGTCGACCGGCTCGGACGGCCGGTTGGTCCACCACAGGAACCCGGCCAGGCAGAGGCCCGCGACGATCAGCAGGGCGACGGAGATCAGAATGTACGACTTCGGGCCCGCCGACTCCGGCTCGTAGTCGGGGTTCTCGCGGAGAGTCTTACCGGTGCTCACCTGCTCGACTCTATCCGCACCGCGCAGAGTCCGGCGATCAGCGCAGCACCGAGTCGACCAGCTCCTGCGCCTGAGCCTGCACCTCCGCGAGATGGTCGGGGCCGCGGAACGACTCCGCATAGATCTTGTAGACGTCCTCGGTGCCCGACGGGCGGGCCGCGAACCACGAATTCTCGGTGGTCACCTTGACGCCGCCGATCGGCTGCCCGTTACCGGGCGCCTCGGTGAGGACGGCCGTCACGGACTCCCCGGCGAGCGTCGACGCCGTCACGGTGTCCGACGAGAGCGAAGCCAGACGTGCCTTCTGTTCGCGGTCGGCGGGCGCATCGATCCGCGCATACGAGGTCCGTCCGTACCGTTCGGCGAGGTCGTCGTACCGCTCCGACGGCGTCTGCCCCGTCACCGCGAGGATCTCCGAGGCCAGCAGATCCATGATGATGCCGTCCTTGTCGGTCGACCACGGCGTCCCGGCGAACGTCAGGAACGACGCGCCGGCGCTCTCCTCGCCGCCGAAGGCGACGGTGCCGTCGAGGAGACCGTCGACGAAGTATTTGAAACCCACCGGCACCTCCACCAGGGGTCGTCCGAGGCCGGCCGCCACCCGGTCGATGAGCGACGACGAGACCAGCGTCTTACCGATCGCCGCCGCCGGACTCCACGAGTCGCGGTGCGTGAACAGATAGTCGATGGCGACGGCCAGATAGTGGTTCGGGTTCAGCAGGCCCGCATCGGCGGTCACGATGCCGTGCCGGTCGGCGTCGGCGTCGTTGCCGGTCGCGATGTCGAAGCGGTCGCGAACGGCGATCAGTGACGCCATCGCGTCGGGGGAGGAGCAGTCCATGCGGATGCTGCCGTCGGTGTCGAGGGTCATGAACCCGAACGCCGGGTCGACGACGGGGTTGACGACCGTCAGGTGGTCGAGGGAGTAGAAGTCCTTGATCTCACCCCAATACGCGACCGATGCGCCGCCGAGCGGGTCGGCGCCGATGTGGACTTCGGCGGCCCGGATCGCATCCATGTTCACGACCTCGCCCAGGGCGGTCACGTATTCGCCGAGGAACGGGTAGTCGATCACCAGATCCGAGCGGCGGGCCCGCTCGAACGGAACCCGCTGCACGTCGCCGAGGCCGCCGGCGAGGATCTCGTTGGCACGCGCGGCGATGCCGGAGGTGATGTCCGAGTCCGCCGGGCCGCCGCTGGGCGGGTTGTATTTGAAGCCGCCGTCGGCGGGCGGATTGTGCGACGGCGTGACGACGATCCCGTCGGCCTGCACCCCGGAATTCTCGCGGTTGAATCGCAGGATGGCCCGGCTGACGGCCGGCGTCGGCGTGAACTCGTCCTCGTCGGCGGTGAACACGGCGACCCCGTTGCCGACCAGCACCTCGACCGCGGTGCGCCACGCGGGCACCGACAGCGCGTGGGTGTCGAACCCGATGAACACCGGTCCCTGCACCCCCGCTCGCCGACGGTGGTCGACGATCGCCTGCGTCATCGCGAGCACGTGCGCCTCGTTGAACGAGCCGGCGAGACTGCTCCCGCGATGCCCCGACGTCCCGAACGCGACGCGTTGCGCCGGATCGGCGGGGTCGGGCGTCACATCCCCGTAGGCGCGTTGGACCGCCGCCACGTCGATGAGGTCGTCGGCCGTCGCGGGGGTTCCCGCCCTGGGGTGTGCCATGGTCCCGATTCTGCCATTCGGGTGCCGGCCCGGACGCCGGCCCGGGCGTCGTGGGAGGCGAATCTCACCGCGTCGGCGTGTCGTCGGCCGGCGAGTGGATGACCTGCACGGGGGCGTCGTCCGCCGGCCCGCGCGTCATTCGGGGGTGGGCCGCACGGGTGACACCGGGTCCGCCGATCCGTACGCTCGCGCCGAGCGGGGGCTGCCAGAATTATTCCGGAGGTGTCGGCAGTGGCGCAGACCGTCGAGGAGACGGGACGCACGAGACGAGGCGACGGCCGGGCGACCGGAGTCGTCACCGGACCGGCCACACAGCAGCGGCAACGGCCCGGGCGTGCGCTCACCGCCGATTTCGTTCGGGTCCTGCTGTTCACCGGCGTCGTCGTCGCCCACAGCGTCAACGGTCTCAACGTGGAGCCGGACGTCGTGCGCTCCGCCGGACTCGTTGGCACCCTGCTGCACGTGACACGCTACGGGTTCGTCGCCGTCACCCTGTTCGTCCTCGTGCTCAGCATGCGTGGCCGCACGATGACGCCCACCCAGTTCTGGCGCCGCCGATTCGGTCTGATCGTGGGGCCGTACCTGGTCTGGACACTGGTGTACACGATCACCGACCACCTCGTGATACAGAACAATCCGTTCCCGAGCATCGACGTCCTCCTCCGCGACCTGGCGTTGTCGACGGTCACCGGGAACGGCAAATATCAGCTGTACTTCCTGCTGATCTCGATGCAGATCTACCTGGTGTTCCCGCTGCTTTCGGCGATCTTCGAACGGACGGCGCACCGTCCGTGGACGGTGATCGCCGTCGGTTTCGCGATCCAGGGGACGATGTTCGTCGTCTACCAGTACCTGCCCAGGCCCGAAGGCGCGGCGTGGGAGCAGGTGTACCACAACATGTGGAAGACGCTGCCGATGTACGCGCTGTTCATCGCGATCGGTGCGATGGCCGCCTACCACCACTCCGCGATGGAGGACTGGCTGCGACGACGGGCCGTCCCGGTGACGGTCGTCGCCGTCCTCGCCTGCGCCGTCACCATCGCCGCCTACTGGTCGGCGACCGGCCCCGGCGACGTGCCTCCGAGCACGACGACCCCGTGGAATCCGACGATCATGCCGTGGCTCATCGGTTCGCTGGTCCTCCTGTGGCTCGGCGCGATGACGTGGGATCGACTGCGGGCGTCGGGCGCACCGGTCGGTGAACGGTTCGTGTCGTGGGCGACCGTGCGGGCGTTCGGTGTGTTCGCCGTCCACCCGCTGCTGCTCGACGCGGTGGCGCGCGCCGGTTTCTTCGGCACCCTCCACTCGTGGTTCCCCGGGTCGCCGGCGCTGCGCAGCATCGTCCTCGTCCTCGTCGTCCTGGTGTCCTCACTGCTGGTCGTCGACGTTCTGCTGCGGACACCGGTGAGTCGGTGGTTCGTGGCGCGCGACCGGATCCCGATCGGCGGTGCACGCTGACCCGACGCCGAGGCGCGGCACCCGGTCATTACAGTGGTCACACGAAACAGTGGTCACACGAAACAGTGGTCAGGCGAAACAGTGGTCAGGCGAAATGCTGGCCCGGTGAAATACTGGTCAGGTTAAACACTGTCGGACGCGGTCGCCGCACGGGTGGCCCGAGGTGATTGGGAGAGACTGTGAAGCTCATCGGCGTGATCGGTGGAGGCACCATGGGTGCGGGCATCGCGGAGGTGTGCGCCAAGGCGGGCAGCGACGTGCTGGTGCTGGAGACCAGGCGTGAGTTCGCCGACGCGGCCGCCGCGCGCATCGAGAAGTCGATCGGCCGCGGCGTCGTCAAGGGCAAGATCTCGCAGGAGGACGCCGACGCGGCGAACGCCCGCGTCCGGGTGACCCTCGACATCGAGGAGTTCGCCGACCGCGACCTGGTGATCGAGGCGGCGCCGGAGATCGAGGAGCTCAAGCACGACATCTTCGGCAGGCTCGACGCCATCGTGAAGCCCGAGGGCATCCTCGCGACGAACACCTCGTCGATCCCCGTCATCAAGATCGCCGCCGCCACCGAACGGCCCGACCGGGTGGTCGGCGTCCACTTCTTCAACCCGGTGCCGGTGATGCCGCTGGTGGAGGTCATCTCGACGCTCATGACGTCGCCGGAGACCGCGGACGCGGTGACCGACTACGCCAAGAACACGCTCGGCAAGACCACCGTTCAGGCCGGCGACCGATCGGGTTTCATCGTCAACGCGCTGCTCATCCCGTACCTGTGCCAGGCGATCCGGATGTTCGACTCGGGGTACGCCAGCGCCGAGGACATCGACGCGGCCATGAAGGGCGGGTGCGGCTACCCGATGGGCCCGCTGACCCTTCTGGACACCGTCGGCCTCGACGTGGCGCTGGCGGCCGCCGAGTCGCTGTACGCCGAGTTCGCCGAACCCCACTTCGCGCCGCCGGCGCTGCTGCGACGCATGGTGGACGCCGGCCGTCTCGGCCGCAAGACCGGCCGCGGATTCTACGACTACAGCTGACCGGGGCTGCGGCAGACCCGGAACTGCGAGGGCTCAGTTGTAGGCGGAGCCGGGGTGGAGCCGCTTGACGCGGGTCAGCGTGTTCTTGTCGGTGTGGTGCATCTCCTCGCCGGTGGCGGCGAGGCGCAGCAGCAGATCGGACGTGTAGCTGAACGTCTCCGAGTCCTCGATGACGAAACTGCTGGTGAAGTCCTTGATCTCCGCGCGCTGCATCAGGTACTTGTTCTGCAGGATCCCGTACGACGGGTCGCCCGGCTTCGCGTCGAAGTGCAGTTCGGTGTCGTGCGGGCCGGCGTCGCTGCCGGCGAGGATCGCGATGCCGCGCCCGAACACCACGTCGCGCATCACCTGACCGTTGGTCTTGTCCCACAGCAGGAAGCCGATCTCGTCGTGGAACGGATCCATGGCCTCCTCGCCGTGCCGCCACGCGGTCATCGAGTACTTCATCCCCCACAGGACCTGCTGCCCGTTCTCCTGGATGGGGATGGGCTCGAAGACGGCGCGTTCGAAGTACGAGGTGTGCCGCGTGACGTCGTCGTTGTTGTGGTACGAGAGGTCGATGCCGACATCGCCCTCCCAGACGCCGACCAGCGGTGTCAGCGGGCCGAGCTTCTGGGGTCCGCGGATCTCCGAGAGTGCGGGCTCGGGTGTCGGGGTGCTCATTGACTGCTCCAATCGTCGGGGGCTGGGGAGACTCGGGCTGGGGAGCCCCGGTGCTGGGGAGACTCGGGCCGGGGAGCCTCGGCGCTGCCGAATGCAAGTCTTGCACAACGCAAGTGGTCGACGAGTCGATACCGACAGTTCCGACCGAGATCGACCGCTGACGTCCGGCCCGAATCAGAGCGGGAGGTGTCGTCGCGCGCTCTCGTCGCGGACCAGCGGATCGTGCAGCGCGCGCAGTGCGGCGGCGCACGCGGCCCGCAGATCGGGGTCGAGGGTGTCCAGTGCGCGCCGCAGTTCGCGGCGACGGCGGTCGGTGACCGAGCGGACCACGTCGCGTCCGGCTTCGGTGAGGCGGAGCACGACGACGCTGCGGTTGTCGTGGTCGGCGGCGCGGGTCAGGTGGCCGGTGTCAACGAGCCTGTCGGCCAGCCGCGTCACCGTCGACCCGACGACCCCGAGCGCGTCGGCGCAGCGGGTGGACGGTGACGGGCCGAGGTCGTCGAGCACCAGGAGGAGGCGCACCTGCGGCAGTGACATGTCGAGGTCCTCGACGCTGCGCAGCGCCAATCCCACCAGGTCGCGTGTCGCGTTCTCGAACGCCACGATCTCGTCGAGCGACACCGTCGGCGGGTCCGCATCAACCATGCCTCGAGTATGGCAGGGCGCGAGGACGACAGGCTGCGAGTACGACAGGCCCCGAGGACGACAGGCCCCGCGGCGACCGACGATTCCGTGCGACCACGCTCGAACCCCGCACGTCGATCGCTACCGTGATGGGCATCACCATCCGGTGAGCGCGCACGAGACCGACGGGACGGGCCATGACGTTGAATACACCGACCAGCACCGCACCGACCAGCACCGCACCGGCCGACCGGGGGATCGGCGGGTGGCCGACGATCCATCGCGAACGTCACCCCGACCGGGTGGCGCTGATCGATGCGGCCGACGGCGCCACCACGACGTTCGCCGACCTCGACCGCCGCACCGATGCGCTGGCCCGCGTCCTGCACGGCAGGGGAGTCGGGGTCGGCGACCGCGTCGCCCTCGTCACGCTCAACAGCCCGCAGATGCTCGAGGTGATCCTGGCGACGGCGAAGCTCGGTGCCGTCTGTGTGCCGATCAACTGCCGACTTCAGGCCGCGGAGATCGGCTACATCCTGGGCGACTCCGGGGCCACGATCGTGTTCGTCTCACCGCAGACCGCGCCGACGGTCCAGGCGGCCCTCGAGGGGACGGCCGTCGCCGAGACGATCGAGATCCCGTCGGCGGCACAGCGCGCCGCCGGCGAGTCGTCGCGGTACGAGGAGCTCATCAGCGGTGCGAACGCCGAACGACCGGTGGTGGACGTGGCCCCCGACGACCTCGCGATGCTGATGTACACCTCGGGAACCACCGGCTTCCCCAAGGGCGCGATGCTCACGCACGGCAACCACCAGTGGAACGCCATCCACAATGCGACGGCCATCGAGGGGATCGGCCCGCTCGACGTGAGCCTGGCGGCCGCCCCGCTGTTCCACATCGGTGCGCTGGGCATCTACACGCTGCCGTTGCTCTACATCGGCGGGACGTCGGTGATCCTGGAGTCGTTCACCCCGGACGCATGGCTCTCGGCGGTGGAACGCTACCGGGTCACCGTGGCCTTCTGCGTTCCGGCCATGTGGGCGGCCATCGATGCGGCACCGGGCATCGAGAGCACCGACATGAGTTCGCTGCGCAACGGACTGTCGGGCGGCGCGCCGTGCCCCGTGGTCCTCATCGAGTCGCTGGTCCGCCGGGGCGTGCGGTTCGCCGAGGGCTTCGGACTCACCGAGACCGCGCCCATCGCGTGCGTCCTCGACATCGAGGACACGGTCACGCATGCCGGTTCGGTCGGCAAACCCGTGCTGCACGAGGAGCTTGCGGTGGTCGACGACGCCGGCCGCGAGGTGCCGCGCGGCGAGATCGGCGAACTCGTCATCCGCGGACCCAATGTGTTCGTCGGGTACTGGAACCGACCCGACGCCACGGCGGAGGCGTTGCGTGACGGCTGGTTCCACACCGGTGACCTCGCGACGTGCGACCCGCAGGGGTACTTCCGCATCGTGGACCGGAAGAAGGACATGATCGTCAGCGGCGGCGAGAACGTGTACGCCTCGGAGGTCGAGCAGGTGATGCACCGGCATCCGGCGGTCGCCGAGGTGGCGGTGATCGGCGTGCCCGACGAGCGGTGGGGCGAGTCGGTGACCGCCGTCGTCGCCCGCCGGGACCCGACGGGATCCACTGCAGCAGAATCCACCACAGCAGGATCTACCACGGCAGAGGAACTCATCGCGTGGACGCGCGAGCGGATCGCGCACTTCAAGAGTCCGCGGACGGTGCACTTCGTCGACGCGCTCCCGCGGACCGCCACCGGCAAGGTCCTCAAACGCGACCTGCGGGAGCGGTGGGCACGGGGCGCGTCGCCGGTCCGCCGGTGATCACATGTCGGGGTCGGCCGGTCGGCCGCGCTCCTGACGCTGCGCGATGAGCCCGCGCGTGCGGGAGATGCGGTAGTCGATCCGGTCGTCGAGGTAGTCGCGCAGCGACGGTTCCTCGGGGATGTGGTGGAACACCTCGCCGGTGATGTGCTCGGTCGCGGCGTCCAGGCGCTGCGTGGCCATCTCGAGCTGCAGCTTGCGATGCTCGTACCGCAGACCGCGCACCGTCGCCACACACATCATCGCCAAGATGATGCTGAACGGCAGTGCCGTGGCCAGCGATGCCGCCTGCAGCGAGGTGAGACCGCCCGCCAGCAGCAGGGCGATCGCGACGACGCCCTCCATGCCGGCCCACAGGACACGCGACCACACCGGGGGATTCGGGTGACCGCCCGAGGCCAGCATGTCGACGACCAGCGACCCGGAGTCGGACGAGGTGATGAAGAAGATCGCCACCAACGCGATCGCGATGACCGAGAAGACGGTGCCGATCGGCATGCCCTGCAGAACGTGGAACAGGGAGCCCTCCGCGGAGACCTCGCCGTTCTCGACGAGATCGCCCTCACCGAAGAACTGGCGGTGCAGACCCGAACCGCCGAGGATCGAGAACCAGACGAATCCGACGAGCGTCGGCACCAGCAGGCAGCCGGCGATGAACTGGCGGACGGTGCGTCCCCGCGAGATGCGGGCGATGAAGACACCGACGAACGGCGCCCATGCGATCCACCAGCCCCAGTAGAAGATGGTCCAGTCGCTGAGCCAGTCCTGGCCCTCCTGCCCCTGGAACGAACCGACGTCGAGGGACATGTCGAAGACGTTGGCGAAGTAGACGCCCAGCGATTGCACGAAGTTCTGGAGCAGGAAGAGCGTCGGACCGAAGATCAGCAGGCTGATCATCAGCAGGCCGGCCAGCGACAGGTTGATGTTCGAGAGCCACTTGATGCCCGTGCCGAGGCCGCTGACCACCGACATCGTCGCCAGGAACGTGATGACGACGATGAGGATCGTCAGCATGGTGTTGTCGTAGTCGTCGATGACGCCGATCGACGTCATACCCGAGGCGATCTGCTGAACGCCCAGGCCGAGCGATGTGGCGATGCCGAAGACGGTGCCGAAGATCGCGAGGATGTCGATGACGTCGCCGGCCCAGCCCTTGACGCGCTCGCCGAGCAGCGGCTCGAGACCCCAGCGGATCGAGACGGGACGACCGCGACGGTGGATCGCGTACGCCAGCGTCAGGCCGATGACGGCGTAGATCGCCCAGGGATGCAGACCCCAGTGGACGAAGGTCTGCGCCATCGCCTTGCCCGCGATCTCCTCCTCGGTGCCGTCCCATCCCGGCTTCTGGGCGATGGTCGCGTAGCTCACCGGCTCGCCGACACCGTAGAACACCAGGCCGATGCCCATACCGGCCGCGAACAGCATGCAGAACCAGCTGACGAGCCCGAACTCCGGGGCCTCGCCGTCCTTGCCGAGCTTGATCGACCCGAGCCGCGAGAATCCGAGACCGATCGCGAAGACGACGAAGCACACGATGATCAGCATGTAGTACCAACCGAGGTTGGCGACGATCCAGTTCTGGACCGACTTGAAGAAGTCGCCGGTCTGATCGGGCAGCGAGACCGAGATGATGCACACCGCGACGATCGCGATGATCGCCGGCCAGAACACGGCCGGCGCGATGCCGCCCTTGCCGAGCCGGACGCCCTGGCGTTTGAGCTTCTCGGTGATCTGTTCGTCGGTGTCGTCCTCGGCGACGTGCATGTGGCTGGGGACGGGGAGGACACCGGAGCCGACCTCGGTCACCTGCTTGGTGATCGGGTCGACCAACACCTCGTTGTTCTGCTGTTGTTCGTCGTCAGACATGCCCTCTACCATGCGGTGCCGCCCGTCGCGTATCAAATCGCAGCGCTGTTCGCCCAGTTCGACACGCGTGTCCGAGGCCACGGATAAGGCCCTGCCACCAGGGCTTGACCCTCACACGGTGTCAGGGTCTGAGGTGGAGACCGGAGGTGAGGGTGATGACCCTGGAGATCCGGCGGGCGCTGGGCGCCGCCGACCCGTCGACGAGGCTGGCCGCGGCCCTGGCCGCGGGCACGGAACCCGACGAGGACTTTCCGCGGCCCCTGGTTCGGCGGTGCGCGGTGGAGCCGGACTTCTACGTCCGCGACATGCTGACGTGGGCGCTGACGCGCCACCCGAGTGCGGTGACCGTCCCGCTGCTGCGTGCCGAACTGGACGCCCCGGTCGCACAGGCGCGCAGTCAGGCACTGCACACCCTGTCGAAGATCGGCGACCCGCGGACCGCGGACGCGGTGACCCCGGCCCTGCTGACCGACACCGACGACGAGGTCGCCAGGACGGCGTGGCGCACCGCCGCGGCCCTGTGGCCCGAACGGCGTCACGAGCGTCTCGCTGCCATACTGGCCACACAGTTCGGCCGAGGAGGGCTCGCCATGCACCGCAGTCTGAGTCGCGCATTCGTCATGCTCGACGAGGCCGGCGAGTGGGCGGTGCACGGCGCGCACCGCTCCGCCGACCCCGCCGTCCGCGCTCACGCCGCGGCGACGGAGCGACTCATGGCCGACCCCGAGTCGAGCTTCACCGTCGACGGACTGTGATCGGGCCGTGCGGATCGGAGAGGTGGCCCGCCGGTCGGGAGTCAGCGTGCGGATGCTGCGCCACTACGAGTCCCTGGGGCTGGTGACGGCGGGGGGACGCACGTCGGCCGGCTACCGGGACTACACGTCCGACGATCTCGTCCGCGTCTTCCACGTGGAGGCGTTGAGGATGCTCGGGCTGTCGTTGGCCGAGGCGGGCCGGGTCCTCGACGATCCGGACTTCGTCGAGGACCGGCTGATCGCCCGGCTCATCGCCCGCACCGAGGAACGCATCGATGCGCAACGCGCTCTGCTGGCGCGGCTCCGCAGCGTCGAGGCCTCGGGGGCGGGGGACCGCGACGCGGTGCTCGACGTCCTCGCCCGGCTCTCGGATCTGGCGTCGCCCGCCGCGGGGCGGCGGCAACGTGCGGCCCTCGCATCGGATTCCGGTGCCGTCGACGCCGGCGCCCTCGTGACGGCCCTGCTCGACGAGACCGATCCGAATGCCGCGGGTGCGCTGCGCTGGGCGCTCGCCCGACATCCCGACAGCGGTGCAGAGGTCGGCGGCGTCGACCGGTTGGCCGCGGCACTCGCCGATCCCGCGGCCAAGCGCCGCCGGCGCGCCGTGCACGCGCTCACCGAACTCCCGGGGCCGGCGGCGCACCGGGCGTTGCTGACCGTGCTCGACGACCCCGATCCGGTGGTCCGCCGCCACGCGGTGCTCGCGGTCGCCGACCGGGGCGACCCGACGGTCGTCGACGGATTGGTCGCACTGGTGGTCGCGGGCGACGACGATGTGGCGGCCGCCGACGCGCTCGGCGACCTCGCCCGCCGCCGCGACGATCCCGATGCGGTCGCCGTGCGCCTCACCGCGGCGCTCGACGGCGCCGAGGTCGGCGTCCGCCGCCGTGTGACGCAGGCATTGGGCGAGCTTCCCGGTGCCGCGGCCCTGCGCACCCTGGCCGGGCTGTCCACGGACCCCGACCCGGCCGTCCGGCTCACCGCCCGCCACCTGCGGAGCAGTCGGGGAGCAGCACCGGAGCCCGATCAGGGCGTCTCGGGATAGACCGTTTCGGGATAGACCGTTTCGGGATAGACGAGGGCACCGTCGTCGACGCGGGCCCCGGCGCTGAGTTCGGCGTCGGTGGACTGTCCGGGCCCGGTGACGTGCACGACGCGGTGGCCCGCCGCCAGCAGATGATCGGCGATGATCCGCCGGTGACAGCGCCACCACACGGCCTCCGCGCACATGATCGCGGTCCGCTGCCGGAGCGCCCGCTCGGCCACGGCCGCCAACGCTTCGCGGAACTCCGCGGAGAGCGCATGATCGGCGTAGTTGTGGAAGCTCCGGTTCCGCCACCACGCGTTCACCTCGAACGGCACGTCCTTCGACACGGGTCGACGTCCCGTCAGCGCCGCCTCGCGGTGCAGGTCGACGTCGGCCGCCGCGAGCGTCCGACGGAGCGTGTCGGCGTCGAACTGCGGGAACCGTGATGATCCGGGGAGCCGTCGGACGTCCTCGACGAGTTCGATGCCGTGCTCAGCGAGCAGCGCGACGAACTCGTCGGCCGACCGGGTGGAGTGACCGACGGTCCAGAGCGTCGGCCCCGGACCGGTATTCGACCCCGTCAACACGGCCTCCGGCTGCGGGGCTCGTCTCGGAGATCGTCCGGGGACGCGCGCCGGGTGCGCCCCCTGTCATCGAAGTCGGCGGTGTGCACGGTGATGACGACTCCTCTCCGAGGCTCACCCCGGGTTCGGGGCGCCGTCACCCATTCATACCCCTGATCGTCCATACCCCTGATCGTCATCGCGTAGCCTGAGCGCGGTCCTCACATCGGGACCGTCCCGCACCCCCGGTCCCCCTCGCCGTCACCAGGAGTTCCGTCATGCAGCCCGCCTCCCAGTCAGCCGCCGCCCAGTCAGCCGCCGACCCCTCGTCGACCGGGAACCGCTGGTGGATCGCCGCAGCACTGGCCGGTGCGGCCGTCGCGCTGAGCGGTTGCGGCAGCGATGCGACCGTCGCAGACGGGTCGACGAACGCCGTCACGACCGTGACCGAGACGGTCCGCGGGGAGTCGGGCGGTCCGACGTCGGCCGACGACACCGGGCGGGCCGTCCGCGGCGCCCCGGAGGGCGACGAGTACTGCGCCGAGCACTCGGTCTCGCGCGGACCGGGGATCTGCGTGCTCAAGGGGACCCGGATCGACGGCGACCTCACCCTGTCGTCACAGCGTGTCGTCAAGCTCATCGGGACGCGCGTCGCCGGCTCGGTCCGGGTCGACGGGGCCCGCCAGACGGTGATCACCGGGAGCACCGTGGGCGGCTCGGTGACGATCGTCGGTGCCCAGCACGCCACCGTCGCGCGGACCACGGTCGCCGGCGACCTCACCTGCGATGTGCGGCGGGCCGACGGCGGGGGCAACCGCATCGCCGGCACCGTCGGCGGTGCGTGCTCGTCGATCGGCTGAGCGGACCGCGACGAGGGCCGACCTAGAATGACGGCCATGATCTGCCGGTCGGAGCCGCGATGAGGTCGGCGCAGCGGCGCGAGGTGGGGCTCGCGGTGGCGCTGTCCGGCGTCGCCGGATACCTCGACGCCGTCGGTTTCATCGAGTTGCGCGGTCACTTCGTCTCGTTCATGAGCGGCAACACCACCGATCTCGCGACCCGGGTGGGGACCGCGCAATGGCCCGGCGCCGTCCTGGTGGCGACCCTCATCGGAATGTTCCTGGCAGGTGTCGTGGCCGGCGCGGTCGCCGCACGATTCGGCGACGGCCGCACCACCGTCCTCACCGTCACCGGTGCGCTGCTCGCCGCGACCGCGATCGCAGCCGTCGTCGGCCCGGTGTCGACGGCGGTGACCGTCGGCCTCCCCGTCGCGATGGGGGCGATGAACGCGACCTTCCTCGCGGGCGGCGAGGTCAGCATCGGACTGACCTACATGACCGGCACTCTCGTCAAAGCCGGGCAGCGCCTGGTGGACGCCCTCACCGGCGGACCGCGGTGGCTGTGGCTGCGTCACCTGTCGCTGTGGGTTGCCCTCGCGGTCGGCGGAGTGGTCGGCGCGCTCGTGCATCGGGTCACCGGGTCGGGACCGGCGATCGGGGTGGCCGCCGCAGCGGTCGCGGTCATCACGCTCGTCACGGCGGCGGTCAGGATTCGCGCGGGTGTCTTCGGCACCCGCGTCACACGCCCCGCGGTCCGCGAGCGTCCGGTGGTCCCGTGACGCGGCCCTGAGCTGGAGGCGGCTCTGAGCTGGAGGCGGCTCTGCACTGGGGGCGGCTCTAAGCTGGAGGACATGTCCGACGATTTCAGCGAGACCGGCGATCTCACCGAGACCGGCGAGCACGTGTCGGCGGTGGCGGCCCGCCTCCTCGACGCGCACGTCGAGTTCGAACGCCGCCGTCTGCTCGACCCCGGTGCGTTCGCGGCGACCGCCGAGGAGGAGATCGACGCCGCGCTCGCCGATGCGGCCCGCCTGGCGCTCGAGGAATCGGTGTCCCGCGACATCATCAAGGCGGTCGCCCACAAATACGCGGTCGCCTTCCCCGTGGAGGGCGGAATTCCCGAACTGGCCGGGCGGGTGGCGTCCCGACTGTACGAGTACTCGGCGGCCGATCACACCGAGCTGGGCGAGGTCGTCGACAGGCGTCGGTTCGACGACCTGGCTGTCGGACTGGCCGAGCTCGGCCTGTCCCGGCGGCTCGTCCAACGGGTGCTCGACAGTCCCGCGACCGTCGACGCGTGCGTCGAGGCGGTCCAACGGGCGCTGAACTCGTCGCGGCTGCCCGCTCGGATCGCACCGACCGTCGACTCGGTGGTGGAGCGGGTCGCGCGTCGCGGCGCCCGCCTGGTGTTGGACGCCAATCGGGCCGAAGCCGATCACCTGGTGCTCGACGCCGCCCGCGAGGTGTGGCTGGCCGGAGCCGACCAGAGCGTCAGCGACGTCGGCGAGATGCTCGCCGCCGGGGACGTGGAGGACGCCGTCGTCCTCGCATTCGAGTTCTGGCGGACGTTCCGCGACACCCCGTACTTCGCGGCACTCCTGCGCGAGGGCGTCGACGAGGTGTTCGACACCTACGGCACCGTCGCGCTCGCCGACCTGCTGACCGAACTCGGGATCACCCGCGACGACCTGGTGGAGGAGGCCCTCCGGTTCGGACCGCCGGTGATCGCGCAGCTCGACGCGCGCGGACTCCTCGAGCCGGCGCTGCGCCGCAGGCTGCGACCCTTCTACGAGTCCGCGGAGTTCGCCGCCGCACTCGCCGACGGTTGAGGCGGAGTCACCTCGGCTCGGCGGTCCGGGGCCCGGCGACCTAGAGGACCTGCGACAGGCTAGAGGACCTGCGACAGGCTAGAGGACCTGCGACAGGAACGTCTTCAACCGGTCGCTGCGGGCGTCGGTGAAGATCTGCTCGGGCTCACCGGTCTCGACCACCGCGCCCTCGTCCATGAAGACGACGTTGTCGGACACATCGCGGGCGTACCCCATCTCATGGGTCACGACGATCATCGTCATGCCGCCGGTGGAGAGGTCGGCCATCAACGCGAGCACGCCCTTCACCAACTCGGGGTCCAGGGCGCTCGTCGCCTCGTCGAAGAACATGATCTCCGGGCTCATCGCGAGCGCACGCGCGATCGCGACACGCTGCTGCTGTCCGCCCGACAGCGTCGACGGCCGCGCGTCGGCCTTGTGCTTGAGCCCCACCGTGTCGAGGTGGCGCAGGGCGAGATCGCGAGCCTCATCGCTGCTCAGGCCCAGAAGCTTGTGCGGACCCATCGCGACGTTCTGCACCACCGACTTGTGCGGGAACAGGTTGAACTGCTGGAACACCATGCCGATCCGTCGACGCAGAACATCCGGGTCGTCGTTCAAGACGCTGCGCCCGTCGACGAGGATGTCGCCGGACTGCGGTTCGTGGAGCCGGTTGAGCACCCGCAGAAGCGTGGACTTCCCCGAACCGGACGGCCCGATGACGGTCGTCGTGGTGCCGGCGTCGACATGGATGTCGACGCCCCGCAGAACGTGGTTGGCGCCGAACGAGAGATGCAGTCCCGTCCCGGTCAGCGAGACGGCGGAGCTGGGGGTCGTTGTCGTCACGGTCACGCCTTTCCGGTGCGGAGTCGGCTGTCGATGTAGTTCACCAGATGGGTCAGCGGAACCGTCATCACCAGGTACAGCAGCCCCGCGGCCAGCAGCGGTGTCAGATTGCCGCCGTTGGCGTTGAAGTCCTTGCCGACCGCGAACAGATCACGCTGCGCGAGGGTGAGGCCGAGGAAGTAGATCAGCGACGAGTCCTTGATGAGGACGATGAACTGGTTCATCAAGGCGGGCAGGACCCGGCGGATGCCCTGCGGAACCACCACGAGCGTCATCGATCGTCGATACGAGAAGCCGAGTGCGCGCGCCGCCTCCATCTGACCGGACTCCACACTCTGAATGCCCGAGCGGAAGATCTCGCCGATGTACGCCGCGGCGAGCAGACCGAGCGCGATGGAACCCAGCCAGAACGGGTTGCCGCCGGTGAGGTCCTGCACCACGGGGCCGAACCCGAGGCCGACCATGAGGATCACGACCACGGCGGGCAACCCCCGGAAGACGTCGGTGTACACGCGTGCCGGCCAGCGGAGCCATCGAGATCGGGAGATCCCGCCGACGGCCAGGAGCATGCCGAGAACGGTGCCGAGGACCCCGGATGCGACGGCGATCTTGAGGGTGTTCGGCAGGCCCGTCGTGAACAGTTCGGGGAGGGCCTTGCGGAACTGCTCGCCGTTGAAGAACGTCTCACGGAGCTGGGTGAGAGTGCCCTTCGTCTCGGCTTCGGCGGCCTCGTCGGACCGCTTGTCCGACGTGCCGTTCCGTGCGGCGATCGCCGCGAAATCGGGGAGCTCCGGAGCCGGCGCGGACCGCGATCCCGGCTTCCAGCCGTCGGGAAGCGGACGCGGCGCCCAGTCGCTGTAGAGCCGAGCCCAGGTGCCGTCGGCGATGATCGCGTCGAGCCCGCTGTTCAGGGCGTCGATCAGCTTCGGGTTGTTCTTCGCCACCGCCCACGCGGTGAAGTTGTTGATGCTGAAGGTGTTCTCCAGGATCGTCATCCCGTCGGACGACTGGACGGTGCCCTCGGCCTGCTGGCTCGGTGCCACCCAGGCGTCGATCTGCCCGGACTTCAGGTTCGCGTACGCCGTCGCGTAGTCCGGGAACTTGACCGGCGTCAGGTGCAGGGTGTTGACCACGTAGTCGTCCTGGACGGTGCCCTGGACGACGCCGATGCGAGTCCCGGGACCCAGATCGCCGAACCCTTTGATCGGGCCGTTCGCCCGGCCGGCGAGCGAGAAGTACCCGAAGTCGTAGCCGTTGGTGAAACCGACGGTCTGTCGGCGTTCGTCGGTGGTGGTGATCGACGACGATCCGACGTCGAACCGGTGGTTCGACACCTGGGCGAGCAGCCCCGAGAACTCGGTGCCCACGAACTCCACGCGGAGGCCGAGCTTGTCGGCGATGGCGCGCAGCATCTCGTTGTCCATCCCGGTGAACTGCTGACGCGAGTTGACGCAGATGCTCGGCGGCGCGTCCGAGAGCGTGCCCACGGTGATGGTCCCGGGCGTGATGAGACCCAGATCGGAGGTGTCGACCTCGGACAGCGGCGCGGTGGAGTCGGTGGTGAACTTGTCTGGCGCCTGCGCGGCCGCCGCCAGGTTCGTCGGCGCCGACGACGCGCTCTCGACGCCCGGGGGAGCGCAGAGGCCGTCATCGGGGGACGAGTCCGACGAGCAGGAGGCCAGGAGGGCCGCCAACGCGGCGACCGCCAGCAGCGGCAGCCAGCGTCGATGCGCGGCGGAGAGCACGGTCATGAGTCGTCAGCGTAATCGGCGTGCGCGCAGATCCCGCAATTAAAACCATCGGGACGAAAACGCCCCGACTCGATGAGTCGGGGCGTTCGGGGGACGTTCGGTCAGTGCGCGGCCTGGTACGCGGCGACGATGTCCGCCGGAATGCGACCGCGGTCGCTCACCGAGTAGCCGTTCGCGATGGCCCACTCGCGCACCACGCGGGTGTCGGGGCCGCCACGGCCGGCGGCGCCACGACGCGACGAGCCCGCGCGTCCGGCGACGGTCCGCGAGACGGCCACGTACTTGGCGACGTGATCGCGGAACTCCTCGGCGTGCTCCGGCGACGTGTCGAACTCGTAGTTCTTTCCGTCGAGGCTCCACCGGACGGTCTCGTAGGTGTCCAATTCGGCACCGTCGATGTCGTCGACGATCTGGATGACGGTCTTCTTCGCCATACGCGGAGTCCTCACGTTTCTATGTCGGGAGCATTTCGGACAACAGTCGATGACCGCGATATCCGATGTGGTATTTCGCGGGCAACACTACACGTATTCAACTCGTCGGCGCCACCGAAGACGGCGACGAATCATCAGACGGCGACGAATCATAGACGTCCGACGATGTGGATTGGTCGGACAAACCGAGAAGAGAGCGCGGGGCGCGGTCGCCGGCTTTGATCTCGCGGTATCCGTCCCGCGTGACCGCGAATCCCTTACCGGAGCTGGTTTCGATGCAGTAAAGATCACTGTTGTCGGCCAAACAGGCGAATCGATCGACGACGACGGCTTCCCCCGACGGAACGATTCGTGACCGATACAAGACAGGGTACCGATTGGCGCAGGCGCCCGCTTTCGCCCCGTTCGCGTCGAGAACGGCGTAATCGCGTTGCCAATCACATTTCGAATCGCCGTCATCAGTTCTTTTTCGAGCATTGACGGCGGCGCCCACGCAGGCGAGAGCCTCGGCGCCGCTGTTCCCGGTGGAGCAGCGGATGCTGCGGTCCTCGGTGGAGAAGTGGAATCCGGACGCGTCCGAGCGCTCACCGCTCTCCGACGTCGCTCCTTCGTGATAATCGGCATTGCTGACCCGCGGGGCGGCCTTGATGATGCGCTCGTAACTCCACTCCGCCGAGGTCCGGGTGGAGTCCGGCCCGCGCGACGCGGACGTCGCCGAGAGCGACGATGCAGCCGATTCGGTGCTCACCGGGTCGGTGCCCGGGATGGCGATCCGTCCGGGCTCGGCGTCGTCGTCGAGCAACGAGCACGACGTCACCGTGCTCGCGGCCACCAGCGCCAGGCCGATGACGACCAGTCGGGCTCTCGATCCGTATCCTTGCACTGTGGCGACTCCCAAGATCGTGCTGTTCTACGTATTCACGCCGTTGCCCGATCCCGAGGCGATCCGACTCTGGCAGCAGAGCGTCTGCGAGTCGGCGGGACTGCGCGGCAGGATCATCGTGTCATCCCACGGCATCAATGCGACAGTAGGCGGCGATATCCGCGATGTGAAGCGCTACGTCCGCGCGACTCGCACATATCCCGCTTTTCGCGACGCGGACATCAAATGGTCCGACGGTCGCGGTGACGACTTCCCCCGGCTCAGTGTGCGAGTGCGACCGGAGATCGTGACGTTCGGAGTGCCCGACGACGTCGTCGTCGACGAATCCGGGGTCGTCGGCGGCGGAACCAGACTCTCGCCCGCGGAACTGCACCGACTGGTGGAGGAGCGGGGCGATGATGTCGTCTTCTTCGACGGACGAAACGCCATCGAAGCGCAGATCGGCCGATTCCGCGACGCCGTCGTCCCGGACGTCACGACCACGCGGGAATTCGTCCCACTGCTCGCAGGCGGCGCATTCGACCATCTCAAAGGCAAGCCGATCGTCACCTACTGCACCGGCGGAGTTCGTTGCGAGGTGCTCAGCGCCCTCATGAGATCCCGTGGATTCGACGAGGTGTATCAACTCGACGGCGGAATCGTCCGATACGGCGAAGAATACGGTGACGACGGATTGTGGGAGGGATCGCTCTATGTCTTCGACAAGAGGATGAGCATCGACTTCAGCCCGGAATCCACGGTGATCGGTCGGTGCGGCGTGTGCGGCACGCCGACCAGTCGCGTCGTGAATCTGCCCGACGGGGACGGCCGCGATCTGGCCGTGATGTGCGACGACTGCGCCGTCGCGACGCCCGAGGAGCAGACGGCATCACCCGAGGCGTTCCCGTCATGACTCGAGGTGTTCCCGTCGTCGTCCTCGCCGGGTTCCTCGGAGCGGGGAAGACCACCCTCCTCAATCACATGCTCCGGAACGCCGGCGGCCGGCGGATCGGCGTCCTCGTCAACGACTTCGGTTCGATCAACGTCGACGCACTGCTGGTCTCGGGACGTTCGGCGGGCACGATGTCGCTGAGCAACGGCTGCATCTGCTGCACCACCGACGACGGTGACCTCGCGGAGTCCCTCGCGATGATGGCGGACCCGAAGGCCGGGCTCGACGCCGTCCTCATCGAGGCCAGCGGCATCGCGGAGCCGAAGGCGCTCGTCCGGACGGTGCTCGCGGCGCGCGGCGTCGACGTCTCCTACGGCGGCCTGGTGTATGTGGTGGACGCCGCGGGCTTCGCGGAGACCGTCGTCGAGCACCCGCAGGTGCGCGACCATCTGGCCGTCGCCGATCTCGTGGTGTGCAACAAGGTCGACCTGCTCGATGCGAATGGGCCCGGCGGGGGCGGGCTGGACCGGGTGCACGCGCTGATCCGCGAGGTGAACGACTCCGCCCCCGTCGTCGCGGTGTCGGAGGCCGCGGTCGATCCCGAGCTGCTGTTCGACCCGGTGGATCGGCGCGACGACCCCGACGACGTGCCGCGGCAGCTGAGTCTGGCCGACCTGGTCGCCGAGGACCGGGCTGGCGGTGAGAACGATGGCGGTGAGCACGGGGACCACCTGCATGCCGCGTTCGAGTCGGCGACGTTGGAGACCTCGAGCCCGGTCGACCCGCGTCGGCTCGCGCGGTTCCTGGAGCGTCCGCCGGTCGGCGCCTATCGGATCAAGGGCACGGTGTTCATCGACCTGCCCGATCACCGAGATCTCGAGTACACGGTGCAGGCCGTCGGCGGGTTCGTGCGCGTCGGAGCCGCGCGCCGCCGCGGACGGGTGCCGTCGACGTCGCTCGTGGTCATCGGGGCGGGCCTCGACGCGGAGGGAGCGACGGTCGCGCTGGAGTCGCTGGTCGACTCCGACGGGGTCGCCGACGAGAACGGCGTCCTGCACCTCACCCGACATCTGGTCACGGGCGCCTAACGATTCCGGCTCTCGGCCGACTCCGGTTTGCCGTGAGGTCTCAAGTACTGCTTGACTGTTACTAGAGTTGTCTGTGTGACTAATGTTGTGAGATTTCGGAAGGAGAGCGGCGCATGCCGACCGAACCCGGTCGGCCGGCGCCCACCCCGCCCATGGCTGCTACTCGCGCTCGCCGGAGTGTACTGATCGCCTCGTCCCTGCTGGCGTCATCGGCGCTGGCCGGTGGACTCCTCGTCTCGATGCCCGCCGACGCGGCCCCCAAGGCCGGCTCCCTCACCGGCAAGACGGTCTTCCTCGACCCGGGCCACCAGGGCTCGGCCGCCGGACACGATCTGGCCAAGCAGGTGCCCGACGGGCGGGACGGTAAGAAGGACTGCCAGACCACCGGTGCGACCGCCGTGACCGGCAAAGCCGAGCACACGATCAACTGGGACGTCTCCCAGCTCGTCAAGAAGGCCCTCGAAGACAAGGGCGCCGTCGTGAAGATGAGCCGCAAGGACGACACCGGGTGGGGCGGCTGCGTCGACGAGCGCGCCGCCGCCGCCAGCGCGAGCGGCGCCCAACTCGCCGTCAGCATCCACGCCGACTCCACCAGCACCGGACCCGACGCCGCCAAATCGGGCTTCCACATGATCGTGCCGACGCTCCCGATCCCCGACAAGGCCGTCGACGCAGCGCAGAGCACCGACGGGCGCAAGGCGTCCAACACCATCCGCGACAGCCTCAAGAAGGGCGGCCTCACGCCGGCCAACTACCTGGGCGCCGTCGACGGCATCGTCGAACGCCCCGACATCGCCGGACTCAACCTCACCCGCGTGCCCCTGGCCTTCATCGAGATGGGCAACCTGTCCGACCCGGCCGAAGCCGCCGTCCTCTCGTCGCCGCAGGGCGCCACCAAGTACGCCGCCGCCATCACCAACGGCATCGTCAAATACCTCGACGGCGACTCCGCTCCGGCGAACCCGACGGCCCCGGCACCCGCACCGGGAGCCACCCCGAGCGAACCCGCCGCACCCGAGCCGAGTGAGGGCGTCGACATGACCGGGCTCGAAGGTCTCGGACCGCTGATCGACAAGATCACCAAGGCCAAGAGTGCCGACGAGGCGCAGAAGATCCTCATGACCGAGGGGCAGGACGTGTCGTCCGACGTGCTCCGGTCGATGCTCTCGGTGGTCTACGCCCTCTTCGGCGGCGAACTCCCCGTTTAGTTCCGGCCGACCCGTTGCGCCCCGATCGGGCGCTAGGGTTGTGGCATGGGTCTCTCATCCTCCGTGCCACTGCCGAGTCTGCGCACCGTCCGCGACCTGTTCTGGGTGCCCACACCCGTGCCCTCCCTGCGGGACCGAACCGTCCTGATCACCGGCGCCGCGAGCGGCATCGGTCGGGCGACGGCCATCGCCGCAGCACGCGCCGGCGCGCACCTCGTGCTCACCGACCTGCGGGCCGACGATCTCGACGCCGTCGTCGCCGAGATCCTCGACCAACGCGGAAGCGTCGTCTACCACCGGGCCGGCGACGTCTCCGACTACGAGTGGGTCGCGGCCTTCGCCCGGGGCGTCGACGCCGAAGTCGGCGTCATGGACGTCGTCATGAACGTCGCCGGCGTATCCGCGTGGGGGACCGTCGAGAACCTCGAACACCGGCACTGGAAGACGATGGTCGACGTCAACCTGATGGGGCCGATCCACATCATCGAATGCTTCGTACCGCAGATGGTTCGCCGTGGACGCGGCGGACAGGTCGTCAACGTCTCGTCGGCCGCCGGACTCCTCGCCCTGCCGTGGCACGCGGCGTACAGCGCCAGCAAATTCGGCATCCGCGGCGTCTCGGAGGTACTGCGTTTCGATCTGCGGCGCCACAACATCGGCGTCAGCCTCGTCTGCCCGGGCGGAGTCGCCACACCGCTGGTCGGGACCGTCGACATCGTGGGGCTGGACCGCGACAACCCGGTGGTCCGCAAGCAGGTGGACGGCTTCCACAAGATAGCGGTCTCCCCGGAGAAGGCGGCCGCGGCGATCCTGCGCGGCGTCACCCGCAACAAGTTCATGGTCTACACGTCGTTCGACATCCGCTTCGGCTACTGGTGGGCCCGCAAGTTCGCGTTCCCGTACGAGGTCGTCATGCGGATCGCCAACAACCGATTCGATCACCTCGCGCGCATCAGCGGTCTCGGTGAGCGTGCCGCGGCGTCGAACGCCGCCGATTCGACACCGTCGAGATCCGGCGAGTGACGGCTGGGGACGTCCTCGTCGTCGCGGCGACGAAAGCCGAGGCGGCCCACGTCGAGCGCACGCACGATGTCCTGATCACCGGGATCGGCAAGGTCCGGGCAGCCATCGCCGTGACCCGCGCCCTCGAATCCGGACGATACCGGCGCGTGGTCAACATCGGGACCGCCGGTGCCCTGCACGATCACCACAGCGGCCTGTTCGTCCCGTCGCGGGTGCTGGAGCACGACATCAGTGCCGATCGGCTCCGCGGCTTCGGCTACACGATCACCGACGAATGGGAGCTGCCCGGAGGCGACGGCAGCGTGCTCGCCACCGGTGACACCTTCGTCACCGACAGCGCAGACCGCGACCGGATCGCCGCCCGCGCCGATCTCGTCGACATGGAGGGCGCCGCGATCGCCGCCGTGTGCGCCGCGTTCGAGATCCCGGTCCAGCTGGTGAAGGTCGTCAGCGACAACGCTGACGACACGGCCATGGACTGGCCCTCGGCGATCGACTCCGCGGCCGTCGATCTGGCGCGCTGGCTCGACGCCGCAGGAATCAGCGGTCGTCTGCGCCCGCAGTGAGATCCTCGACGGTGCCGCGGTCGCGCAGTTGCTCGCCCGCAGTGCGGCGCGGCCCCGAACGACGCGAGCCCTGTTCTGGTCGGCCCTGTTCCGGTCGGCCCTGTTCTGGTCGGCCCTGTGTCGGTCGGCCCTGCTCCGGTTGGCGCGGTGGAACGGTCTGCGGTGCGGCCCGGCGCGGTGCGGCGCGCGTGCCCTCGTCGCGGCGGGGGCGGGACTGCCGGCGATCCGGTGCGGGATCGGCAGCGCGTCGCCGACCCGTTCCGGCACTCGCCGGCCGCCCGGTCCCACGCTGATCGGCGCCTCGCTGTCCTGACTGGGGCTGCTCGGGTCGGGGCTGGCCGGGCCGGGGCTGGTCGGCGGCACGAGGGGGCGCGACGCGGCTCGGTGCGGCTCGACGCCGCTCCGGTGCTGCTTTCTTAGCGGGTGCTGCGCCCTTGGCTGGAGTCGGGGTGCGCCCGGAACGAGCTGGTGAACCCGACTTCTGCGCGGCAGCCTTCTGTCCTGGAGCCTTCTGTCCTGAAGCCTTCTGTCCTGAAGCCTTCTGGGTTGGGGTCTTCCGCTGGGTGCGGGTCCGGTCCGCGCCTGCGCGCGCGGCCTGCGTTTTCTTCGCGGGGCGTGCGGGTGCGGCGTCCTGCAGGCCCAGGGCGGTGGCGAGTTTGACGAGCAGCGGGTTCTCTCCGGTCCGTTCGAGGAAGAACCGCGCGACCACCACGGCCAGGGTGATGATGAATGCGATGACCATCCACGGGAAGCTGGTCGCGATCGGCAGGACCACCTTGAGGATGATCGCCCGCATGCCGTCGGCGGCCTCCCGGTTGGCCGTGTAGAGCGTCAGGATTCCGATGACGAAGGCGATCAGCGGCGGTTGGGCGCCGGCGGTGAACAGTGCGCGGCGGCGAACCAGGAGGGCGGCGAGAACGCATCCGATGAGATAGAAGAGCTTGAACGAACGGCCCAGCGCAGCGGTCGATCCCGCATCGATGTAGGCGCCGATCGCGGTGATCACACCGGCGATGAGAACGGCGCCCCACCACGGGACTCCCCGGAGACCGGGGAGGACTGACCGCTCGTCGGCGGGCACGGCGGTGCCGGTTAACAGGCGCGAGAACACATCTAAACGGTACCGTCCCGGCCGCGGATCTCCGTGATCCGAAGCCGTGAGTTTGCTGAAAACTACTGCATCGGTGATGCGGATCTCACCGTCGAGTCGATGGGGCGGACGCCGTCGGCGATTCGCGCGGACGGGTCGGAAGCGCCGGAGAGTGCCTCCAATTCGGACAGGCGGCGCGCAGTCACCCCCAGCCTGCCGTCGATGGCTCCCACGGTGGAGTTGTAGGTTTCGACGGCTCGGCGCAGTGATCCGCCCATCTTCTCGAGGTGTCCGAGCACCTGGTCGATCCGTGTGTACAACTGTCGGCCGAGGGTGTGGATCACCTCGGCGTCCTCGGCGAGCGCGTATTGACGCCACCCGAGGGCGACGGTCCGCAGCAGGGCGATCAGCGTGCTCGGGGTGGCGATCACGACGTCGCGGGAGAAGGCGTAGTCGAGCAGTGACGGGTCGGCGCGCAGAGCGGCTTCGAGGACGCCGTCGCCGGGAAGGAACAGGACGACGAACTCCGGTGAGACCGGCTGTGCCGACCAGTACGCCTTCGCGGACAGGGTGTTGACGTGCGCCCGGACGGCCTGCGCGTGTCGGACCACGGGGTCGTGGCCGACCCCCGGGCCGCCGTCGGCGGCCTCGAGGTACGCGGCCAACGGGGCTTTGGCGTCGACGACGATGCGGCGTCCGCCGGCCAGCTGGACGACCAGGTCGGGGCGGACGGCGCGTTCGGCGTCCGAGAGTCCGTGCACCTGGGTTGCGAAATCGCAGTGGCGAGACATGCCGGAGAGTTCCACCACTCTCTCCAGCTGCAGTTCACCCCATCGGCCGCGGATCTGGGGCGCGTGCAGTGCACCCGCCAGCCGGGCGGTCTGCTGGTGCAGTCGGGTCGAGGTCGCCTGCATGCCGCGGACCTGTTCCGAGAGTCCCGCGTAGGCGTGGGCGCGGCCGGCTTCGCTGCGTCGTAGTTCCTCGGAGAGTCGTCCCAAGGTGTCGCGCAGCGGGCGGACGACGAGGTCGACTTCTGCGCCGACAGCTGCGCCCGGCGGGGGTGCGTGGCCGGTCGAGTTCGATGCACCGCGGGCGAGCCAGCCGAGCAGCGCGCCGACGACGAGGCAGATGGGTCCGATGATCGCGGCTGCAGTCATACGGCCATGATGCCGGGCGCCTCTGACATCGAGGGTGGTGTCAGTCCGGTTCTGGTGGTGCTGGTGGTGTCGGTGGTGGGTCGGGGTCTGTGGTCGGGAGGAGTTCGGCGTGGTGGATGGTGTTGAGCTGCCACCGATGGGGTCCGCCGGTGCCTGTTGTGGTTGGTGGGGTCGGTCGCCAGTGGACGCGTCCGGTGTGGGGGCCGGTGGCCGCGATGCGGGTTTCCCATTGGCCGGGTGCGGTGCCGACGGTGCGGTTGTGGCTGCCGCAGGCGGCTCCGAGGTGGTCGATGTCGGTGGGGCCGCCGTCTTGCCAGTCCGGGAAGTGGTGGGCTTCGGTGCGGGCGAAGGGTGCCGGGCAGCCGGGGGCGGTGCAGCCGCGGTCCCGCGCGAAGAGCATCAACCGTTGGGCGCGGGAGGCCAGGCGGCGCCCGCGTCCGAGGTAGAGGGGTTCGCCGGTGGTGTGGGCGAACACCGCCAGGTGTGGGGTCGCTGCGGCGGCCAGCCGGACCAGTTCGCTGATCGGTACTCGGGTTCCGGTGGCGGTCAGGGCGATGCCGGCGTGGGCGGCCAGTTCGGCGTCGGTGATGGTGACGACGAGTTCGGAGCGCAACGACCCCGATGCCGGGGTGCCGCTGTGGGAGCGGGCGAGGATCAGGAGGGCGTGGAGGGCGTCGTGGTTGCGTTGCATCGGGGTGCGGTCATCTCGTTCGGCCGCCGCGGCCACGACGGCCGGGTCGGCTGATTCCATCGCTCCGGTCGGGGAGGCGGGGTCGTCGGGGTTGTTCATGCCCGGGGCGGCCCAGGACTGGAGCATGATCTCGAGGTCGGCGCGCAATCCCGGGGTGAGCCGGGTGCGCAGTGTGCTCATCAACTGGCGGTCTTGGGGCATCAACGCCAGGCCGCGGAGGCGGCGGCGGTCGCGGTCGTCGGTGAGCTGCCCATCGGGATCCAGGTGGGCCAGCAGGCGGATGCCGGCGGTGCGGACGCCGGCGGGAGTCAGGGTGCGGGCCACGGCCGCGAGTTGGGCTTCGGCACCCTCGCGGGTGGTCTCGTCGACCGCGGCCGGGATGCGGGTCAGGACGGCGTCGATTTCCAGGACGTGATCGACCCCGATCGCCCCGTCGCCCACCGCGTCGGCCGTCGCGGGGCACCGCGGAGACAGGGTTTGACCTTGCATGTTGGTGAATCGTCCGATCGCCGCGGCGGCGACCCGGCGTCGGCGGGCGGCGCCGTCACCGACCCGCAGACCACCCGAGAGATACGCGTGCAACGACAGGTAGCCGGCTGTGCGGTAGGCGCCTCGGTCGGAGATCTCCACCAGGACGGCCGCATCGGCGGCGTCGAACCGGCGCCGTGCCTGCTCCAACGACTCCGCCGCCGCCAGTAATTCGCCTTCGGTGGATGCGGCCAGCGGTAGTGCGGCCAGCTTCACCGCGACGGCGTTCGCGACGGCGGCCAGGGCGATCGGATCATCGGGCAGCAGGGCATCCAGGTCGGGTGAGGTCGGCGCGGCGATGATCGTCGTCACGACCCTCACCCCCTAGCGTGTTCCTGCAGCTCATCGCTGCTATTGAAGCTGTGACACGACACTAACAAGAGCCTCCGACAAAACGGCGTCCTCGCGGTCGCGTAGACGTTGTTTCAGGTCGAGGCCGTAGCGGAATCCGCCCAGTGATCCGTCGGCTCGATGCACGCGGTGGCAGGGGACGAACAAGGCGGCGACGTTGCGGACGCAGCACTGTGCGGCACCCCGAGCGGCAGCGGGATCGCCCGCCAGCGCGGCGAGCTGCCCGTAGGTGACGGGAGCACCCGGCGGCACGGTCCGCAACGCCGCCCACGCGGCCTCGACGAACGGGCCGGACGACTGACGGACGTCGACCGCGGCAGGCGCGTCGTGCGCTCCGTCGTAATAGGCTTCGACGGCCTCGGCGACCGTTCCGCCTCTCCTCTGCGCGAGACGTGCGGAGCGCTCCGGCCGCGGATGAGCGCCTGGAGAACGCCGGTGTCGTCGGTCCACCCCGACGCGAGGACCACGTCGTCGTCGGCGGCGAGGGCGGTGAACGGTCCGTCCGGAGTGACGACGCTGATCGTCTGCAGGCAGGGCTGTCGATCGAAGAGTGCGGGCATTGCGGGCTCCTGAGCGGATCGGCCGGCGCCACAGGATTCGGTGAACGGCCGGGACGCCGGTCACGAGCCGCTCATTGACTTGGACGCAGCACGTGCGACTTCGGTTCCATCGGTGGTCCACAGGCGCGCGGTGCGTCGGGCGGACGATGTCGGACCGGTGTGTGAGGATTGCCTCGTGAGCGAGAAGAGCGACGATCTGCGGCCGACGGGGGACGACCTCGCCGAGCACGCCGAGACGAGTGTCGAGAAGGACGCCGTCGCCGACTCCCGCCTCGATGACGATGGCGGGGGCCGATGCGACGGGACGGACGACGGGGCCGAGGGTTCACCCGACGGTCCGCTGGTGAACCCGGTGACCGGCAAGCCGTACCCGAGTCGGGGACGGGTGTTCCTCACCGGGTTGAGGTCCACGGCGATGGTGTGCCTGCAGGCGCTGATCGTGATGGTGTTCCTCTATGCGCTGTTCTGGGTGATGGCGAAGTTCTGGGTGATCCTGCTCCCGGTGATCCTCGGCATCATCGTGTCGACGGTCCTGTGGCCGCCGGTCCGGTGGATGCGCGGCAAGGGCGTGCCGCCGGCAGCGGCGTCGCTGGTCATGATGCTGGTCGGTGTCGGGGTCGTCGCCGGGATCATCGGTCTCATCGTCCCGTCGGTGGTCGATCAAGCGCCGCAGTTGGCCGATAAGGCCGTCGACGGCGTCAAACAGGTGCAGGACTGGGCGCAGGGGCCGCCGCTCAACGTTCAGGACGAGCAGATCTCGTCGATCGCGGGCGAGATCACCACCAAGCTGCAGGCCAGCGCGAGCACCATCGCGACGGGTGTGTTCAATGGCGTCGGAGTCGCGACGTCGGCCATCATCACGCTGTTCACCACGGTGATTCTGGTCTTCTTCTTCCTCAAGGACGGGCCGCGTTTTCTGCCGTGGCTCGAGCGGACCATGGGTCGTGAGGGGGCGACGCACCTCAATCAGATCTTGAATCGGATGTGGAATGCGTTGGGCGGGTTCATCCGGACCCAGGCGATCGTCAGCTTCGTCGACGCCGCATTCATCGGCATCGGACTGCTGATTCTCGACATCCCTCTCGCGGGGGTCCTGATCGTCATCACGTTCCTCGGTGGATTCGTGCCGATCGTCGGTGCGTTCGTCGCCGGGGCCCTCGCGGTGTTGATCGCGTTGGTGACCCAGGGGCCCACTGTTGCGTTGATCGTGCTCGCGATCATCCTGGTGGTGCAGCAGTTGGAGAGCAACGTGCTGCAGCCGTGGCTGCAGGCCAAGACCATGGACATGCACGCCGTCATCGTGCTGTTGTCGGTGGCTCTCGGCGGCAGTCTGTTCGGGATCACCGGCGCGTTCCTCGCAGTGCCCGTCGCCTCGTGTCTGTCGGTGGCATTGCGGTACATCCTCGAGCAGATCGGGATCGCGGCGGGCGAGGAGATCAGGGTGGAGGACGAGATGGCGCGGCGTGCGCGGGACGAACGGCGCGAGCGGCGCAAGGGGCGCGCGAGTGCCTGATGGGCCGACTCGGGTGATTCGCGGATAGACTGATCTCCCGTGAGTCTTACCCTCGGTATCGTCGGTCTGCCCAATGTGGGGAAGTCGACGCTTTTCAACGCCCTGACCCGCAACGATGTGCTTGCCGCGAACTATCCGTTCGCGACGATCGAGCCCAACGTCGGCGTGGTGGAACTGCCTGACGCCCGTCTCGACCGGTTGGCCGAGATCTTCAGCAGTGAGCGGATCCTGCCGGCGACGGTGTCGTTCGTCGACATCGCCGGCATCGTGAAGGGCGCCTCCGAAGGCGAGGGGATGGGTAACCAGTTCCTCGCGAACATCCGTGAGGCGGACGCCATCTGCCAGGTGGTTCGTGTCTTCGCCGACGACGACGTCGTCCACGTCGACGGGCGCGTCGACCCGTTGTCGGACATCGAGGTGATCGAGACCGAGCTGATCCTGGCGGACATGCAGACTCTCGAGAAGGCGATTCCGCGTCTGGAGAAGGAGGCGCGGAAGAACAAGGAGCAGGCGGTTCTGCTCGAGGCGGCCAAGGGGGCGCAGGCGGTTCTCGATGCCGGTCGGACGTTGTTCTCGGCGAAGGGCGAGTTCGATCTCTCGAGCGTCCGTGAACTGCATCTGCTGACCGCCAAGCCGTTCCTTTATGTGTTCAACGCCGACGAGTCGGTGTTGACAGATGATGCGCGCAAGGCAGAGCTGCGCGACGCCGTCGCTCCCGCCGACTGCGTCTTTCTCGACGCGAAGGTGGAGAGTGAACTGCTCGAACTCGACGATGACGATGCGAAGGAGTTGCTGGAGTCGATCGGTCAGGACGAGGCCGGTCTGCGGCAGCTCGCGCGTGCCGGTTTCAGCACCCTCGGTTTGCAGACGTACCTGACCGCGGGCCCCAAGGAGGCGCGCGCGTGGACCATTCGTCGCGGCGACACCGCGCCCAAGGCCGCCGGCGTCATCCACACGGACTTCGAGAAGGGCTTCATCAAGGCCGAGATCGTCTCGTTCGACGACCTCGACGCGGCCGGCACGATGAACGCGGCGAAGGCCGCCGGCAAAGTCCGCATGGAGGGCAAAGAGTACGTCATGGTCGACGGTGACGTCGTGGAATGGAGATTCTCGCGGTAGCTTTTCGCGGTGCTTTGACTGTGCTCTCTGCTCTGACGCAAGCTCTCTGCGTGGGTCGGCCAGCTCCTTGTTCGAGCACTTGCCACGGATCGGACTTCAGAGGTTTTGTTCAGCGAGTTTGGTGAGCCACTCGATGAGCAATTGCGTCTGAGTCTGCCCGAGGACTTCGGGCCGGGATGCAGCTCTCTCGATAGCGACAGCAAAGGGGTTCGTGGCCTGTGTGTTGGTGCCGGTGATTGCCGCGATCGTTCCCTCGCGGACCGCCGCCGCCAATGTCGGGTCGGGTGTCGCCATGATGATCTGGCGCAAAGTGAGGCCAATGTTGGTCGCCAGTACATGCGCCGCGGCCTGCTCGGATGGCACGGCGAGTCGACCCTGCTCAGCCGCGCGCGCCGTGATGGCCTGCAGGATCTCGTTAGCCCGAGACTGTGCCACAGGTGAATAGCCAGGCCGGATCTTGCCGTACATGAGTGTGTAGAAGCCCGGATTGGTCAGCCCGAAGGCTACGTGTGCGTCCCATCCGGCGCGGATGTCCTGGATCGGGTCTCCGGTGGACTCCATCGCCGACTTCTCATCGAGGTAGAGGTCGAAGCCATGCTCGATGACCGCGTCGACGAGGCCCTGCTTGGAGCCGAAGAAGTGGTAGAGCGTCGGCAGTTTCACCCCAACGGCATCGCAGATAGCCCGCAGTGAAACCTCCTCGCCCGGTGCCGCGGAGACGAGGTCAGCCGCCGCTGCGATCAGACGTCGTCGTGTATCGCTTGTTGCCAGTCCTGTCACGCTGCTACAGTACGTCACGTATCAGTGCTACATAGATATGTCTCAGCGATATGGAGGGTCCATGACCGAGCACACACTCACAGGCAAGAACGTCCTCGTCGCCGGTGGAGCCAAGAACCTTGGCGGATTGATCGCCCGGCAGTCGGCGCAGGCCGGCGCGAACGTCGCCATCCACTACAACTCCGACTCGAGCCGCTCCGAGGCCGAGGCCACCCTCGCCGCAGTCGAGGCTCTTGGCGTCAAGGGCGCACTCTTCCAGGCGGACCTGACCGTGCCCGACAACGCGGCGCGTCTGTTCGACGACGCGCAGGCTGCGCTCGGGACGATCGACGTCGCGGTCAACACTGCGGGTAAGGTTCTGCGCAAGCCGATCGTCGAGACCACCGAGGACGAGTACGACTCGATGTTCGACATCAACTCCAAGGCCGCCTACTTCTTCATCAAGGAGGCCGGAAAGCACGTCGCCGACGGCGGGAAGATCATCACCATCGTCACCTCGCTCCTGGCCGCCTTCACCGACGGTTACTCCACCTACGCCGGCGGCAAGAGCCCAGTCGAGCACTTCACCCGTGCGGCGGCGAAGGAGTTCGCCGAGCGAGGGATCTCGGTCACCGCCATCGGCCCCGGCCCGATGGACACTCCGTTCTTCTACGGGCAGGAGACGCCCGAGCGGGTCGAGTTCCACAAGTCCCAGGCCATGGGCGGCCAGCTGACCAAGATTGAGGACATCGCCCCGATCGTGCGGTTCCTTGCCACCGAGGGCTGGTGGATCACCGGACAGACGATCTTCGCCAACGGCGGATACACCACCCGCTGAGAAGGAGGACGCCCATGACTGAACAAGTGATTCCCGAGCCTGTCGCCTCATTCCTCGATCGGGTCAACGCCCATGACGAGCAGGCGTTCCTCGACGCCTTCATCGAGGCCGGCGCAGTGGATGATTGGGGTCGCATTTTCACCGGTCGCCAGGCGATCAAGGCGTGGAGCGACAAGGAGTTCATCGGCTCCCGCGGCACCCTGACCGTCGAAGAGGTCGACGTCACCGGCGACACCGTCACCGTTATCGGCGACTGGCGCTCGAATTACGCCAACGGCCGCTCGAAGTTCGTCTTCGACACCGACGGCGACAAGGTTGCGAAGATGACCATCAGCGAAGGTTAAAGGACCTCTGCACCTCGAGCGGGCGTCCAGAAGCCTGGACGCCCGCTCGTTGCCCCCGCCCTGTCAGATCCCCATTCCCACTCGAATGGGAAACCCACTGCACCAGACTGGTCATCGCCCTGCGCGGGCGCGTCGACGAGGCGATTTGCTTTTTCAGCCAATGCGATCGGGCCCAAACGCTCATCGAGCGTCGGCTCGAACGATTGGCCGCCAGGTGATGGCTGTACGTGCCGGAACGCGGTGGAGTTCCGATTTAACGTCTAGCGTTAATGACGGTGCCCGTTATGCTCTGCTGACGTGATCAGATCGTTCGGCAGCAAGGACGCCGAGCGCATCTGGCATGAGCAGTAGGGCAGGCGCGTTGACCGGATGGTGCAGCACAGCATCTGCGTCAATCCGAACGCCGGCACTCTCCGTCGGCTCAGAGTCGGTTGCAAGTATCGAAGTTCGAGTCAGTTCGCGGACGTGAGTCGGATTTTGAGAGTCGGGGCGCCGTTCCCTGCGCTCGTCGGATATAGACGCATGTCGACGGTGGCGCCGCCAGACTTTGCGGACTGCTCCCACTCCCGATCGAGACGGGTCGGCGGCTGAAGGGCGATGTCGAGGTCGTGCGACCAGTCGCGGAGAGTGGCGACGGCGTCGTCCCACGGCTGTGAGCGGTGGCTGATCGACACGAACTCGATGCGATCGGACGTGTCTGTATGAACGGACATCGTTATATCGTGCGCCGCGAACGTGGAACCGTCGGGGAGGGTGAGATCGATGTTGTCGGAGGTGAATTCGCGGATCTTGTCGGACCCGAGGAACGGGGTGCCACCCAGTTCGGAGGCGTTGGCGGGACTGCGGAGGTCGACGACGAGGGTCTTCGGGTCGTTGACGACGGCCCCGACGAGCAGGCCTCCAGTGAAGAGGACCACGGCTACGACGGGGATACCTCCGATGAGAACGCCGCCGATGATCGCCGTGGCACGGGAATGCTTGTCTCCGCGGGTGTTCCAGGCGATGACGAGCAGGAGTGCGCCCAAGGGAGCAGCCACGACGAATGCGATGGCGATGAGGACGAAAAGGATGCCGCCTGCGCCCATCAGCGAGTCCGTTCCACGCCGAGGCCGAGGCAGTCGCGGACGTGCATGGCCGCAAAGATGACGGCCATGCGCGGCGGAACGGCACGGCGCGTGGCGCGACTGACTCCGATCATCACTTCGAGCGTCAGTGGCACAGTCATAGCTGCAGGATAGTCGGCGCCCATTCCGCGGCAGCCGGCGAGGAGATCGTCGGTCTCGAGCGCCGCCGCGGCGATCGCGGTGGCGCCGCCGCCGACGACTCCGGTGGCGGCGCCGGCCGCGGAGACCGCGGCGCACTGGTCAACTGGCTCAACAGCCTCGGAAATGGATCGCGCAGCGTTCGATTCGCATCAAGAACATGTTCGCTCGCGTGCGTGGGCATGCTGCCGCAGGCATTGCGTGGGATTCGTTGGTCCGAGAGGGGTGGTGGGTAGCAGTCTTCTTAACGATTCATGTCGGCCAGTGGAACGTCCCGTTCGTGCCATAGGAGTCGCGGCGGGCCGCGTATGCGGTCGCGGCCTGGTCCGGGGCATCGTCCCCGATGAGTGTTCGTAACGGATGGTCCGGACCAGCCAGGCGGGCGAGGAGCGCATCGGCCGCCTGTTCGGGGTGCGCATCCGTCGGCGGCGCGTCGGTGTCAACGGTCGGCCACGGGACCTCTGAAGTCCCGAAGATGTGAGCGCGTAGCCCGTCGTATTCATGTTTGGGGGTGGCGAACTGCATGCTGCTGCCGGCCCAGTCGGTGGCAAATCCGCTGAGCTGCGCGATCGTCACCCGGATCCCGAATTGCGCGACCTCGGAGGACAGTGCCTCACTGAATCCCTCGAGCGCCCACTTGCTTGCGTTATAGAGCCCGAGCATCGGCATCGAGCCGATGGCTCCCAGTGTTGAGATCTGCACGAGGTCACCGCCGCCATTCGCCCGCAGGTGCGGGATCGCCGCGCGCGACACCCACATCGCGCCGAACAGATTCACGTCGAAGTGCTCGCGCGCTTCCTTCTCGTCGATCTCCTCGAGGGCCCCGACAAAACCGACGCCCGCGTTGTTGACGACGATGTCGAGACTGCCGAATATACGGGCTGCCTTGTCAACAGCTGCAGTGGCCGCGGTGGCATCGCGCACGTCGAGAAGAATCTCGCGGGCTGAGTTGGGGTAGGTCTCCCGCAACTCGGCCATCGCCCCCGGGGTGCGGGTCGTTCCGACGACGCGATCACCTTGCGCCAGTGCGGCCTGTGCGAATGCCCGGCCGAGCCCGCGGCCCGCGCCGGTGACAAGCCAGGTGCGAGGTCTCTGCGTTGTTGCCGTCATGTGGCGATCCCTTCAACGAAACGGTCCGTCTCGTCAGGGTGGACGAGCAGCGATCTCTTGTCAAGACGGTGCGTCTCGTCTCGTTTTTGATTACTCTTGCCCCATGACTTCACCCCCCGAGAGAGCCTCAGCTACCCGAACTCCGGGTCCTGACGCCTCGAGACGAAGCGAGCGAGCCCGTCGCGCGATACTCTCCGCCGCGCGAGGGCTTGCTCGCGAGGTTGGATATGGGCGGATGAGCATCGAGGGAATCGCGGCTGCGGCCGGTGTTGGAAAACAGACGATTTACCGTTGGTGGCCGTCGAAAGCGGCAGTGTTATTCGATGCGATCCTGGAGTCGAATTCGTTTGAATCGGGTGTGGTCGGCGTCCCGGATACCGGGAATCTGGAGTCCGATCTCAGGATGGTACTGCGAGGGGCGGCGGCTGAGCTCAGGGATCCGGCAACCGACCGCCTTCAGCGAACGCTCACCGCGGAGGTGCAGGCCGACCGGGCTATTGCCGACGAACTGGTGCGGAGGCTGCTCCGCCCGCAGCTGGACGCGACTGCTGCGAGAATTGAGGAGGGCATCCGGGCGGGCCAGGTCGACAGCTCTGTGGACCCGGGACTTGCGGTTGAGTTGATCTTCGGGCCTGTGTTTCATCGATGGGCGTTGCGAACCGGAGATCTGGACGACGCGTTCGTCGACGGTCTGCTCGCACTGGTGCTGACAGGATTGCGGCCGCGTTAAGGAAGTCCGGACGGATCGTTTCGAGACCCTGCTGATCGTCATGATCAGCAGGGAACTGGCAGGTCCGGCGAATGGTCGGGTGCTTGTTGTTGTTCGGAGGGGGTCCTGCCTATGGAGTCGCTGGCGGTCGAGTTCTGCCGACGCCATGGCGCTCTCATTCGTCGACGAAGTCGCCGATCGCTGTGGTCAGCGTGGCATCGTCAACACCGTGCCATTCGCCCGGAAGGATCGTCAGGCGCGCGTCGGGCAGCGTCGCCTCCAACTCCTCTCCCCAAGTGTGGATCTCGGGTGCGGTGGAGTCCGAGGCGATGAGCAGGGTCGGTTGCCGCACCGAGGAGAACCGAATCGCCGGCGTTCCCGGCAGAAAGGTCAGCTCGTGCAGAAGTGACGCGGCATCCCGCAGGGTCTCTGCGGACGGTGGCGGCAGTTCGGCCAATACTTCGGCGGGGACGCCGACGACGTCGGTCTGGAACCAGTGGTGGAGGACGTCCGGGCCGTCCGCGAGTCGGCGTTCCCCTTCAGCGCGGAACGCATGGTCGGGGTCCGGCTCGTCGTAGAGGGGTGGTTCCAGAAGTGCCAGGCGTTCGATCGGGGCACCGGCTTCGGCGGCGATGAGGGAGAGCGTCGCCCCGGAGGAGAACCCGTAAACCGTGACGGGGCCGTCGGCCAGGTCGATGACGGCGGTGAGGTCCTCGACCTCGCGCTGCACGTCGTAGGGGTCGGTGTTGCCGCTCTCGCCCTTCCCCCTGCGATCGTAGGTCCAGACAGTGAAGCGTTCGGCGAGCGCATCGGCGAGCGTCGGCTGTGGTGTGGTGGCGCGGGAGACGCCGACACAATGAACCATCACCAGGTCCGGGCCGGTGCCGACCCGACTCCAGGCGATCGGTGTCCCGTCCGTGGAGTCGACGACGCCATGCGTCTGTTTCGAGGCGGATGCGGTCGCCATCGGGGCTCCTTGAGGTCCTGTGGGGCGGCGGGTGGGGTTGTCTGGTCGGCCTGCTCGTGGTCGTGAAGGATGTTCCAAGCCGTCGACTCGACACTATGTTTAACATAGTTGGAGCTTCGAAGTCCATAGTGACAACATGGAGTCATGCCGATCAAGCGTTCCTACGCGGTTCAGGGGGATGCCTGCGCAACAGCGCACGCGATGGAGCTGCTCGGGGATCGATGGACCTACCCGGTGCTGCGTGAGCTGATGCTTGCCCCGAAACGCTTCGCCGAACTCGAGGCCTCCTTGCGGGGTGTCACGCCGGCGGTCTTGACGGCACGACTGCGTCAGCTCGAGGCGGCGGGTCTGGTCCGGCGCACGGCGTTGCCCGCTCCTGCGCGAGTCACCGTGTACGCCGTCACACAATGGGCGGCCGAACTGCGGCCGGTTTTCGAGTCGTTGGGGCGCTGGGCGCTGAGGTCGCCGGTGCGTGACGTCGATGGGTGCGGTCTGACTCCCGACGCGATCGCGCAGTCCATGCTGACGATGGCACCGCCGCTCACGATGGACCCGCCGTTGTACGTGGAACTGCGGTTGGCTGACATGCGCGTGAACCGAGACGCTGAACGATACATCTATCGGCTGCATTGGGCGGATCGACTGTCCATCGAACGCGATCGGGCCCCCGATGCTGCCGTGACCATCTCCGGTGACTCTACGACCTGGGCCGGCGTGCTCTACGACGGCATCGATCTGAGCTCCATGGAAGTCGGCGGTGAGCGTGCGGCGGCGCAACGCCTGGTCGCCGCATTCGCAGGAGTTCTCGAAGACGCGGGTGCGGTGGCACGCTGACAGGACCTGACGGGGCCGACACAGCATCGGGGAGCCCCGAAACACGGTTGGTGCTGGTGCAGCAAACGGCACACGTGGCTGGGATTCGCCTCCGGCTCACGACACGTCTGGTGAGTGGATCACGTCAGAGGGGTCGATTCCGCTGGGGGTTCGCAGCTCTCGGCGCGCGGTCGGGCCGACCGGAATGAGGGTCGGTGTCTCCGGCGAGAGCGCCGAAGATGAGCGTGTCCGTCCACTCTCCCTTGCTCCACCAGTTCTGCCGCAGGTGCGCTTCTGCCGTCATTCCGACCCGGCGTGCGAGTTCGGCGGACGCCGTGTTGCGGGCATCCATCTGTGCTGCGACACGGTGCAGGCGATAGTGCGTGAACGCCGTCGACAGGACCGCGTTCACGGCTTCGCTCGCCAGCCCCCGGCCGCCCCATTCGGGGTCGAGCACCCAGCCGATCTCCGCCACGCGGTGTTCGGGGTCGGTCGGCCACAGGGTGACATCGCCGATGACGGCGCCGTCGTGTTCGACGACCAACGCAAGCTTCGTACCGCCGTCCGCGAGGCCGGTATGCGCGATTCGCTCCCCGACGTGTCTGACGGTCTCGGGCATCGTCCAAGGTTCATCGAGGAGATATCGGGCGACGGCCGACCGTCCATAGATTCGGTCCAGTGCCCGGACGTCGGAATGCTCGTGCAGGCGCAGGCGGAGTCGCTCGGTGGTCAGCGGGAACGCTTCGATCGCCTCGATCGCTCGGCGGTAGTGCAGCAGGACCGCGCTGTCGCCGGATGGCGTCGTATCGTGCATGGCCTCACCACGCACAAAGCCCGAACGTTCGAGAGCCCGCCTGGATGCGTCGTTGTCGATGAGGATCCGGGCCGTCACGTCGGTGATCCGGCTGCGGCGCAGAAGCTCGATTGCGAGGGCGAGGGCGCCGGTGGAGAGCTGTTTGCCACGGTGGTCGGGGTGCACCCAGAATCCCACTTCGACGGACGTGCCCGTGGCCCCGAACAGCACCAGGCTGCCGGCGAAGTCGTCCGTCGTCGGATCGGCGATCGCAAGCACTGCGAGGTCGCCGTCGTCCAGACCTTCACGGATCGGCCCGTCGATGAGGGCTCGCACGGACTCGGCGGTGTACTCCGGCTCGGGGAGGTGCCCGTACTTGCGGACGGCGGCGTCACGAGTGCCCGCGGCGTACGCGTCGGCGTCGGAATGACGCATGGTCCGGAGCGTGGCCCGCTCGTTGCGGATCGGGAGCAAGGACGTCGACAACACCACACTAAACTAACATTGTTCGAATAAGGTTGGCCTGTGAGTTATTGGGATCATCCGAAACCTGTGAAGCGCGCGCGATCCGTCGATGTGGCACGGGTCGCGCACACGGCGTCTTCGATCCTCGACGAGGGTGGCCTTCGCGCGCTCACCGTCAGGGCCGTCGCGCAACGCCTCGACATCGCGCCGGCCAGTCTGTACTCACGCTTCTCGTCGAGCGACGACCTCTTCGATGTGGCGCTCGATGATGCTCTCGGACGCGACGCCGAACTGCAATCGGCAGTGCGCCGGGCGCCGCTCGACGCACTGATGGTCGCGTACTTTCGGCATCTGGTCCGGCGCCCCTGGGCGTGCCAGGTCATCGCGATGCGCGCGCCGAGGGGGCCGAACTACCTGCTGCTGTCCGAACGGATGTGCGTCTTGCTCGTCGAGCGTGGTTCCGCCGACCCCCTCGGGGACGCGTATGCGCTGTCGAACTTCGTCATCGGCAGCGCGACGACGGCACCGATCGCAGGGCATGAGCGTGTGGCCCCGGTGGACCCGCGACTCGCACCGACGTACGCGACGCTGCACGCGGCACGTCCCGAAGATCCGGAAGCGGTTCTGACCGCGGGGCTCACCGCACTGCTGGCGGCGCCCGGTCTCAGGAATGCGTGCCGACGTTGACGACGCGGCCGCCGGCGTCGCGGTAGAAGAACCGAGTCACGCCCCAGTCCTCGTCGGTCAGCGGGTGGACGATCTCGAGGCCGGCGGTTTCGGCGCGAGCGAGGGCGGCATCCACGTCGTCGACGAAGATCGACACGTCGGGGTTCACCGGGGCGCCTGCGTCACGCGTCATGACGCTGAGCTGATGGCCTCGATCGTCGCCGAGGGTGACGATCCAGCCGTGATCCATGAGGACGGTCAGGCCGAAGACGCCGACGTGCTGCGCGACGACCGCGTCGAGCGCCTCGCGGCTGTGAACGGTGAGGTTGGGGACGACGCGATCGATACGCATGCACCAAGTGAAGCAACGGGGCGGGCAACGCTCAAGGGGCAGACGTCCGGGCCCAACAGTTCGGGCGCGACAGTTCGGGCGCAACAGTTCGGGCGCAACAGGGGACGGGCCGACTCGTTAGGGTGGTGGGCAGAGAACGGGACAGGAATCTGTCTCCCCGAAGCAGGAGCATTCATCGATGAGTTTTTCCGTGTACCTCTCCGGCGAGATCCACACCGACTGGCGCGCGGAGATTCAGCGCGGCGCCGAGGCCGCCGGACTCGACGTCGTCTTCACCGCCCCGGTGACCGACCACCCGGCGAGCGACGCCGCCGGCGACCATCTGGGCGCGACCGAGAGCGGATTCTGGCGTGACCACCAGTCGTCCAAGGTCAACGCCATCCGCACGCGCACGCTGATCGAGAAGGCCGATCTGGTGGTGGTGCGCTTCGGAGACAAGTACAAACAGTGGAACGCCGCGTTCGACGCCGGCTACTGCGCCGCACTCGGAAAGCCGTACGTGACGCTCCACGACGAGGACATCGTCCACCCGCTCAAAGAGGTCGACGCCGAAGCCCAGGCCTGGTGCACGAGCACCGACCAGGTCGTCGAGATCCTCCGCTACGTGCTGACGGCGTAGCGGCGATCGGGCCCGCGGCTACTCGGCGTCGGGATCGTCGAGCGGTCGGTCGATCGTCGACGCCAGGAGTCCGGAGATCGCGCGCTGGAGTTCGTCGGGCGTCGGGGTCGGCAATGCGCCGTGGCCGTGGATGTACCCGATCCCGGCGTACACCAGCAGCCCGGCGAGGAGCCGAGCCTGGGCGGCGCTCATCTCGAGCTCCAACAGGGTGTCGTTGACGACCTTGAAGATCTCGCCGTCGATGTTGCGGACCGTGCCGGCGACCTTCTCACTGCTGCGCGCCCAGTCGCGGATCGCGGTCTCCACCGTGAGGTGACTGTCGCTGATCAGCATCGTCGACAAAGCCACCAGCCGAGCATCGGCGGGCATCTCGGTGAGCCCGTGCAGTTCGGCGACCCGGAGACGATTCATCTCCTGCCAGCGTGCGGCCATCGCCTCCCAGAGGGCGTCGAGATCCTTGAAATGCCAGTAGAAGCTGCCCTTGGTGACGCCGAGTTCGGCACACAGTGATGAGATCTTGACGCCGTGCACGCCCTCCGACGTGACGAGTGCGAGGGCCGCGTCGACCCAGTCGGTGGCGCTGAGTCGATGCGAGCGTGGCGACTTCGTCATCGCTGAGTGGATCCTCCTACGGCGTCGCGGACGATGGTCGCCACCGCCGGCTCCGACAGCAGGGCGAAGTGGTGCGCCGGGCGCCGGGTGCGTGCCGGGTCGAGGATCCGGTTGTCCATGCCTTCGATGGCCGCCGACAAGGGATCGCTCACCAGGCCGTCGATGGGCGAGATGACGTTAGTGTATCGCAGCTCGGGGGACGGGAGCCCGGCTCGCCGGAGGGCGACCAGCAGGTCCGAGCCGCGGACGAGTTCGCGACAGCCGGCGCACCACGGGTCGATGAGCGGTTTCTCCATCCGCAGGACGGCGTCGTAGGTCCCGAGACGCCTGCTGAGGTCCTCGGTGTCGCCGAGGAAGCCGATGTTGGTCCCCCTCCAGAGGGGTCCGATCGCGATGAGGTCGGTGACCGGATTCAGTCGGCGGGCGTCACCGGTCTGCTGGACCACCCGCTGGGCGACGAGGGAGCCGGCGCCGTGGGCGATCACGGTCCACGTGGCGCCGGAGTGCTGCCGCAGGCGCATGCGGTCGGCGACCTGTCGGGCGCTCGCGTCGATGGCGGTGAAGCCGGCGGCGGGCGGTCCGCCGGCGCGCACCACCGTGTCGGTGAGCGGCGTGCGCCCGTAGTCGACGACCACCGAGCAGGCTGCGGGCGTCCCGATGCGCCGGGCGAACGACGACATCTCCGCGGCGGTCCCCGCCATGTCGTGCAGGTACAGGTACTGCGTGGGGCAGGCGGCGGGGCCGGCCGCCGACTCGGCCGGGACGGCGAGCGGTGCGGCGACGGCCGCGACGGCGGTGCCGATGATCAACGAGAGCGTGGAGAACGGGCGGCGGCGACTCAGCATGTCCAAACCATACCGTATGGTATTGTGGCCTGCGTCTCATCGGACGCCGAACAAGGGAACCACGTGGGCGCGAAGGTCAACCGTCGAGAATTTCTGTTGGGAGCGGCAGCGGCCGCAGCGTCGGGAGCACTGGCGGGCCACGTCTCGTCGGGCACCGCGCAGGCGGCGCCCGCACCGAAGATCCAGCCGCCGAAGATCAAGTGGCCGACGATCTTCCACTCGCCGCCGATGGCGAAGTACGTCGACGACCTGCCGGTGCCGAGCACACTCGTGTCCTCACCGACCGAGCCCATCGAGATCGTCGCGCGGACGACGCGCAACCGATTCCACCGCGACCAGCCCGCGGTGCCGACGATGGCGTACAACGACGAGTCGTACCTCGGACCCACCATCGAGGCGCACGTCGGCGAACAGACGACCGTCAACTATCGCAGCGAACTCGGTCGGCACGTGTTCGCCGCCGACCTCGACGCGTCGCTGCACGGTGTGCGGGAGAGCTACCGCGATCGGCCGCCCACCGTGATGCACCTGCACGGCGGGGCGACCCCGCCGGAATACGACGGCAACCCGGAGCGGCTGACGCTGCCCCACCGGGGCACCGCGCCGTTCCGGTTCCCGAACCGGCAGGAGGCCGGTCACCTCTGGTACCACGACCACGCGATGGCGATCACGCGCGCCAACGTCTACGCGGGGCTGGCGGGAATGTACTTTCTGCGCGACGACTTCGACACCGGCCGCCCGGACAACCCGCTGGGCCTGCCCGCCGGCGAGCACGAGATCCCCCTGATCCTGCAGGAGAAGATCTTCCGGGAGAACGGTCACCAGTCGCTGCGGTCCACCCCGGTGGTACCCGAAGGCCTCTGGGAGGGCGGGGCCGTCGGCGACCGCGCGGTCGTCAACGGCCGCGTATGGCCCAAACTGACGGTCGACCGCGGCCTGTACCGCTTCCGACTGATCAACGCGTCGTCGTTCTCGGTGTGGAATCTGTTCTTCTCGAACAGGATGCGATTCTGGGTGATCGGCAACGAGGGCGGCCTGCTGAACGCACCGGTGCGGACCTGTTCGATCCAGGCGTCACCGGCGGAACGGTTCGACATCCTCGTCGACTTCAGCTCCCTCGCACCGGGCGAGACGGTGGACCTCTGCAACGATCTGGCGCCACCGACTCAGGCCGCGATCCTCGGGGAGGTCGCCCTCCCGCGGTTCTGCCGGTTCATCGCGGGCGCCGGTCGCGGCGACCGCCGCGAGGTGCCGACCACGCTCCGCGGCGGTGCGCGTCGACCCGACCGGATCCCGCCGATCGCCAGGCCCTCCCGGGTGCGCAGGGTGAGCGTCTCGCAGCCCTACGAGCTGCGTCTGCCGCCGGCGATCATGTCGCTGAACAACCTGCGCTACGCCGATCCGCAGATCGAGAAGCCCCGGCAGGGCGTCACGGAACGCTGGGACATCATCAACATCACCCCGGACCCGCACCCGATTCACCTGCATCTGGTGATGTTCCGGGTCCTCGGGCGCCGCCCGCTGCGCACCGTCGACTACCAGGCGGCGCATCCGCAGCCGCCGATCGGCACCCGATGGGCACCCGACCCGAGCGACTTCTACGCCGGCCCGATGCGCGGTCCCGCCGCGTGGGAGGCCGGGTGGAAGGACACGGTCCGCGCGCCCGGCGGGCACGTCACCTCGATCATCGTGCGGTTTCCGACGGCAGACGAGCTCGGCTTCGATCCCGACGCGATCTTCTCCTCGGACCCCACGCAGACGTGGACCCGCTCGGCGGGCGGCCGCGCGGTCTCCCGGACGCCGCACGGGGGCGGACACGGGGATGCTGCGGCCGGATCCCCCAAGGAACTGCAGGGGTACGTGTGGCACTGCCACATCCTCGATCACGAGGACCACGACATGATGCTGCGGTATCGGGTGGTGCCGTGATCGCAGCCAGGGCGGTGGTCTCGGGGGCCGGCGAGTTCTTCACGCTGTGCGCCGACACGGCGCGTGCGGCCGGGCGCCGACCGGTCCAGGTGACCGAGTTCGGTGCACAGTGTCTGGCCATCATCCGGGTCTCGTTGCTGCCGACCGTGGTGATGGCGGTGCCGTTCACGGTGCTCGTCGTCTTCACGCTGAACTCGCTCCTCGGCGAGATCGGCGCGCGCGACCTGTCGGGCGCGGGCGCCGGGTTCGGCGCGATCACGCAGATCGGTCCGCTGGTGACTGTTCTGGTGGTCGCCGGGACCGGGGCGACGGCGATCGCCGCCGATCTGGGTTCGCGAACGATCCGCGAGGAGATCGACGCGATGGACGTCCTCGGGATCGATCCGATCAACCGGCTCGTCGTCCCCCGCGTCGCCGCCTCCACGCTGGTGGCGTTCCTGCTCAACGGCGGGGTCTGCGCCATCGGGATCTTCGGCGGCTTCGTCTTCTCCGTGTACGCCCAGGACGTGTCGCCCGGCTCGTACGCGTCGAGTCTGACGTTGCTGGTCGGGTCGGGTGAGGTGATTCTCTCGCAGGTCAAGGCCGCGCTGTTCGGCTGTGTCGCCGGCCTGATCGCCTGCTATCGCGGACTGTCGGTGTTCGGCGGACCCAAGGCGGTGGGCAACGCCGTCAACGAGACGGTCGTGTACGCGTTCTCGGCGCTGTTCGTCCTCAACCTCGTGCTAACGGCAGTCGGTGTGGCATTGGGGGTCGGCGGATGACGATCATGACGACGCGACCGGTCCGCCGAGTCCGCCGCGCGGTTCGCGCTCTGGACGACGCCGTCGTCGGCATCGGCCGCATGAGCCGGTTCGTCGTCGACGCCGTCATCGCGGCGGTGCGCGCCGCCCGCCACTACGGCAGCGAGATGCTGCGGCTGGTGGCGGACATGAGCCTGGGCAGCGGTGCGTTGGCGCTGATCGGCGGAACCGTGATGATCACCGGCTTCCTCACGCTGTTCGCCGGCGCGACCGTCGCCGTCCAGGGGTACTCGACGCTCGGGAACATCGGTGTCGACGCGATGACCGGCTTCCTGTCGGCGTACGTGAACATCCGGGTGGTCGTCCCGGTGACCGCCGGGATCGGGCTGGCCGCGACCCTCGGTGCGAGCACCACCGCGGAGCTCGGGGCGATGCGGATCAGCGAGGAGATCGACGCCCTCGAGGTGATGGCGGTCCGGGCGATGCCGTACCTGGTCGGCACCCGGCTGCTGGCCGGCATGATCACGATCCTGCCGATCTACGCGGTGGCGCTGATCTTCTCGTTCCTCTCGAGCCGCGTCGTGACCGTCAACGTCCTGGGGCAGTCGCCCGGCGTGTACGAGCACTACTTCTCGACGTTCCTCATACCGTCGGACGTCCTCTGGTCGTTCCTGCAGGCGATCGTGATGGCGATCCTGGTGATGCTGGTGTGCACCTACTACGGCTACTACGCGTCCGGTGGTCCCGAGGACGTCGGCGTGGCGACCGGCCGGTCGGTCCGACTGTCGCTGATCGCGGTGGTGACGGTGACGTTGATCATCGCGCTCGTCCTCTACGGCAGCGCCCGCGAACTGCGATTGGCCGGGTGAGGCGATGAGCTCGAACACGATTCACCGGATGTGGGCGCTCGTCGCGGTCGTGGTGCTGGCCGTGGGGACCTGGGCGGTCGTCGGCGCCTACCGCGGCGACTTCAAGGACACCGTCACCGTTCGGGTCGCGGCGCAGCGGGCCGGACTGGCCCTCGACCCGGGCGCGATGGTCAAACGCAACGGGGTGCGGATCGGGGAGGTGGACTCGGTGGAGATCGCCGACCGCGGCGCGACGATCACCCTGGCCATCGACGCCGACGCGGCCGCGCACATCCCGTCGAACACCGCGGTCCGGATCCGGTCGTCGACCGTCTTCGGCGGCAAGACCGTCGACGTCCTCGACCCCGCGGTCCGCGCGGACGACGCCGTCGTCGACGGCGCCCAGATCTCGGCGGACTCGGTGTCGGTGGAGGTCAACACGGTGTTCGAGACCCTGACCGGACTCTTCGACGCGGTGGAGCCGGAGAAGCTCAACGAGGTGCTCGGCGCCCTGGCCCACGCCCTGAACGGTCGGGGGGCCGCGCTCGGAGTGGCGCTCGACGACCTCGACACGGTGCTCGACACCCTGACCTCGCGGCTCCCGCAGATCGAGACGATCGCCGAATCGGGGGCGGCGACCGCGCGGATCTACGCCGACGCCGCCGACGATCTGATCTCGACGCTGGGGCACCTGACCACCACGGCCGAGACGATCACCGATGCGACGCCGCAGATCGACGACCTGCTGGCCGGTGTCCTCGGGCTGGCCGACCGCGGGGACGCCGTCCTGGCGCCGAATTCGGACGAGATCGTCAAGGCGGCCGTCCTGTTCGAGCCGACGGCGTCGCTCCTCGAGGAGTACAGCCCGATGCTCACGTGCTTCATCAAGGGCGTCGACGTGGCTCGCGGGGAGGCCGAGAAGGTGTCCGGCGGCAACGGCGCCACCATGCTGCTCAACTCCACGATTCTGATGGGCACCGAGCCGTACGCGTACCCGAAGCACCTGCCGAAGGTCGCCGCCACCGGGGGACCGCGGTGCGGCGAGCTCCCACGGGTCGATCTGAGCCAGGTGCCGACGCCGTACGTCGTCGCCGACACCGGGGCCAACCCGTTCGCCGAGTCGACGGGCGGCCCCGCGCTGGTCCCGCAGTCGATTCTCGAGTTCATGCTGGGAGGGAGCGGCCGATGATGTCCACCGCCCGTTGGTTCGCCCTGGGCGTCTTCGTGACCGTGATGACGCTCATACTCGCGGCGGTGCTGATGGTGTTCGGCAACGTGCGGTTCGACGACAACGACTACCGGGCGCACTTCGCGGATGTGTCGGGTCTCGAGGAGGACCAGTTCGTCCGCGTCGCCGGGGTCGAGGTCGGGAAGGTCACCGGGATCGAGATCTCGGGTGACGACACCGTCGCCGTCGACTTCACGATCGACGGCTCCTACACCCCGACGCGTGCGACCCGCGCGACGGTGCGCTACCTGAACCTGACCGGCGACCGCTATCTGGAGCTCCGCGACGGGGAGGGCGAGCCGACGCCGCTGGGGCCGGGCGGTGAGATCGCGCTCGACCGCACCAGTCCCGCCCTCGATCTCGATTCGCTGCTGGGCAGCTTCAAACCACTGCTGCGGGCCATCGACCCCGACCAGGTGAACCAGTTCAGCGCCGAACTGCTCAACGTCCTGCAGGGGCAGGGCGCCACCGTGGAGTCGCTGCTCGCCCGCACGGCGTCCCTCACCGGAGCGCTCGCCGACCGCGATGCGGTGATCGGCGACCTGATCACGAACCTCGACGCCGTGCTCGGCACCGTCGCCGACCGGGAGGACGAACTGGACTCGGCGCTGGAGTCGGCCTCGCGGCTGGCGGGCCGGCTCGCCGAGGATGCGAACGACTGGGGGCGGGCCGTGACCGCCGTCGACCGGGTCAGCGCCTCACTCGGCGACATGCTCACCGACACGCGTGAACCGATCGCCCAGACGATCACCGGGTTGAAGCGGACCGCCGACCAGCTCAACGCCGGCTCGTCGACCATCGACAGCGTGCTGTCGCGGCTGCCGGACACCTACCAAGCGCTGACGCGGCTCGGCGCCTACGGCAACTTCTTCAACTACTACCTGTGCACGCTGCGGATCAAACTCGACGGTCTCGACGGGAACAGCGTGGTCCTGCCGGTCTTCGGGCAGGACACCGGGAGGTGTGAACCGAAATGATGCGCTACGAGCGGCGCGACACGTTCCGCACCGGCGTGATCGGCCTGACGATCGTCGTGCTGGTCGCCGCGGCGTCCACGAGTGTCCGGTCCCTGCCGTTGCTCGGCGGCGACCGGAGCTTCGTCGCCGAGGTCGCCGACGCCGCCGGACTGCGTGTCGGCGACGACGTGATGACGCACGGCGTGGTCATCGGACGCGTGTCGGCGATGGAGCTCGACGGCGATCACGTCGACGTCACGTTCCACGTGGACGGTGCGGCCCGCCTGGGGTCCCGGACGACGATGGCCGTGTCGACGGCGACCGTGTTGGGGACGCGGGTGGTGCAGTTGACCTCGGACGGTCCCGGGACCTTGGAGCCGGGTTCGGTGATTCCGCGGGAGCGCACCGAGGTGCCGTACGACCTGACGTCGGCGCTCGACGATCTGACGCGGGCCGCGCAGGACATCGACACGGGCCGCCTGGCCGATTCGCTGCGCGCCGTGAACGACGTGCTCGAGCAGACGCCGTCGGAGCTGGCGCCGGCGGTGGAGGGCGTGGGCAGGCTGTCCCGAACGATCGCCGCCCGCGACGAGCAACTCGAGTCGTTGCTCCGCAAGGCAGACGCGGTCAGCGGCGTTCTCGCCGACCGCAGCGAGGCGATCGGCCGGCTTATCGCCGACGTCGACGTCATCCTCGGCGAACTGGTGACGCGGCGGCGCACGGTCGAGACGCTGTTCGCGAACGTGACGACGCTGTCGCGGTCGCTGGAGAGGGTGGTCGTCGACAACGAGGAGACGCTGGGGCCCGCCCTCGCCGACACCGAGGAGGCGCTGTCGGTGCTGGCCCGGAACAGGCAGAACATCGGGCAGGCCATCGAGTCGCTGGCCCCGTACATCACCGAACTCGGCGAGGCCGTCGCCTCGGGCCCGTTCTTCTCCTCGTACATCACGAACCTGCTGCCCGCGCAGATGATCGAGCCGGCGCTCCGGACCGCCCTGGGCGATGCGGGCATCCCGTACCCGGCGAAGAAGGGGGCGCGATGACTGCGCGGACACGCACGGCAGGCGCACGAACGGGGGGCACCCGGTGGCGGTGGGCGATTCTCGGGATCCTGGTGATCGGGGCCGCGCTCATCTCGTACCTGGTGGTACCGCGGGTCACCACCACCGCGCTGACGGTGGTCTTCCCGTCGGCGGCGGGACTGTATCCCGGCGACGACGTCCGCGTCCTGGGCATCCCGGTCGGGACGGTGGAGTCGATCACCCCGCGTGCCGACGACGTGGTCGTCGACCTGCGGGTGGACCGGTCGCAGTCGATCCCCGAGGGCGCGCGGGCCGTCGTCCTCAACCAGAGCCTGGTGTCCGGCCGGTTCGTCCAGCTCACCCCCGCGTACACCGGCGGCCCCGCCCTGTCGGATGGGGCGACGATCCCGATCGAACGGACCGCGGTGCCGGTCGAGTGGACCGAGATCGAGCGGCAGCTCCTCGAGGTCTCCGAACAGCTCGCCCCCGACGCCGAGGAGATCCGAGGACCCCTCGGCGATGCGGTGACCTCGGCGGCCACCAACGTCGACGGCCGCGGTGCGAGTCTGCGGGACACGCTGTCGTCGCTGTCCTCGGCGATGAAGACCGTCTCCGACGGTCGCGACGATCTGTTCAGCACGGTGCGGAACCTGCAGGTGTTCGTCAGTGCGCTCGCCGACAGCGACGCGCAGATCGTGTCCTTCAACAGGCGGATGATGTCGGTGACGAGCATTCTCGACGCGAATCGCGACGACATCTCCGGGGCGATCGACAGTCTCGACTCGTCGTTGGGGCGGGTGGAGCGGTTCATCGCCGAGAACCGCGGCGGGATGACCGATGCGCTCAAGCGTCTCGGCGACGTCACCGAGACGCTCGCGGAGCGGCGTGACGACATCGCCCAGGTGTTGCACACGGCGCCGACGGCGCTGGCGAACCTGAACAACATCTACCAGCCGGCGCAGAACTCGGTCGTCTCGGCGTTGGCGATGAGCAACTTCGCCAATCCGGTGCAGTTCATCTGCTCGTCGATCGCGGCGGCCGAGGCGACGACGGCGGAACGGGGCGCGCGCCTGTGCGTCGAACACCTCGGTCCGCTGTTGCGGCTGTTGACGATGGACTACCCGCCGTTGTCGAGCAACCCGACCCGCGGGGTGGGCGCGACACCCGATCAGCTGGTCTACTCCGGGGTGACGCCGCCGTCCGGGCGGTCCGCGAAGCGCACGCCGAGGTCCGTCGGGGAGATGCTGGTTCCGAGGGCGGGGTCATGAGGCGCCCGCGGTTCCCGATGCGCGGGGTGCGGCGCGGTCTCGGTTCGGCGCTGGTCGTCCTCACCGTGCTGTCGGCGACCGGCTGCGACTGGCGCGGTGTGAACTCGCTGCCGCTTCCGGGGACGCACGGTCGCGGCGACGGATCGTGGACGGTCGACATCGAGATGCCGGATGCGACGACCCTCGACCGGAACTCCGAGGTGCTCGTCGCCGATGTGACGGTGGGGCGGGTCAGCGACCTCCGGGTCCGCGACGGCCACGCGGTCGTGTCGGTGAGCCTGGACGCCGACGTCGTCCTGCCGGCGAATGTGACGGCGACGATCGGTCAGACCACGCTGCTCGGGTCGGCACACGTCGAACTGTCCGCACCCGAGCATGCGGCGGCGGGTCGGCTGCGGGACGGCGACGAGATCCCGCTCGACGACGCCGGTGCGTATCCGACGACGGAGCAGACGCTCGCGTCGGTGGCGCTGGTTCTCGGCGGCGGCGGAATCGACCAGGTCCGCACCGTCATGACCGAGCTGAACGCGGCGCTCGGCGGTCGCGGTGACACGGCCCGGCGGGTGCTGCGCGGTCTCGACACCCTGCTCGGCGGTCTGGACGACCAGATCGACTCGATCACGTCGGCGATCGACTCGCTCGACGACCTCGCGGCTCGTCTCGCGGCGAGCCGCGACAAGATCGGCCGGGCGATCGACGCGGTCTCGCCGGCGTTGACCGTCGTCGCCGACCGCCGCGACGAGCTCTCGCAGGTGCTGACGCGGGTGGGCGAGTTCTCGGAGACGGCGCACGCGATCGTCGAATCGTCGGGGGAGGAGATGCGGACCAACCTCAAGGCGCTGCCGCCGATCCTCACCGGTCTGGCCGACTCGGGGCGCTCTCTCACCGAGTCGACGCGGTACCTGTTGACCTACCCGTTCCCGATCGACGTGGTGCACAACGTGGTTCGCGGTGACTACGCGAACGGCCAGGTGACGCTGGATCTGCGTTTGGAGACGCTCGACAAGGCGTTGCTGATCGGTACACCGCTGCAGGGGATGCTCTCCGGGCTGGAGGGCGTCCTGGGCAAGGCGGCTCCCGCGACGGCGAGCCGTCGCGGCGGCGCGCCGGATCTGCGGGACCTGTTGAATCCCGGAAGGAGGGGGCAGCGGTGAATCTTCGACGTCCCACCGTGGTGCGCCTGATCGTCTTCGGAGTCGTCGCCGTCGTCGCGCTCGCGGTCGTCGCCGTGCAGTATGTGCAGGCGCCGCAGCAGGCCGGGATCGGACGGTATGCGGTCACGGTCGAGATGGATGATGCCGGCGGACTGTATCCCAATGCCAACGTCACCTTCCGCGGTGTCACCGTCGGCCGTGTCGTCGATGTCGTGAGCACCCGGGACGGGGCGCGCGCGGAGCTGTCGCTGCGGTCGGGGGTCGACGTCCCGGCGGACGCCGACGCGCAGATCCTCGGCATGTCGGCGGTCGGGGAGATGTACATCGACCTGGTGCCGCGGGGCACGCGTGCGGTCGCGCTGCGTGAGGGCTCGCGGATCCCCGCGGACCGGGTCAGGATCTCGGCGGACACGGGCGAGGTCCTCCGGTCGGTGAACGAGCTGCTCGACTCGGTGCCGCGCGATGAGCTGACGACCGTCATCGACGAGAGCTTCGTCGCGGTGAAGGGGCAGGGGCCGGCGTTGCGCTCGCTGGTGGACTCGGTCACGGGAATCCTCGCCTCGGCGCGCGACGCCGACGATCCGGCGGCGACGCTGCTCGACGAGCTCGGTCCGCTGCTGACGACCCAGGAGGTCTCCGGTGACGCGATCCGCGCGTGGGCGTCGTCGCTGGCGCGCGTGACCGGCACCGTCGCCGACGCCGACGCCGGGGTGCGAGGCGTGCTCGATCAGGCCGGTCCGGCGGCGCGGGAGGCGACGCGGGCGTTCAACGACTTCGAGCCGCTGCTGCCGATGCTCTTGTCGAATCTCGTGACCGTCGAGCAGGTGGCGGCGGTCTACAACCCCGGCCTCGAGCAGATCCTGGTGCTGTTCCCGCCGCTGATCGCGGCGTCGCAGGGCGCGGGCATCGTCAACGCCGACGATCCGGGGCAGAACACCTACTTCGCGTTGGGTCTCAACGATCCGCCGCCGTGCATCGAGGGCTTCATACCGGCCGCGGAGCGACGTTCTCCGACGGATCTGAGCCGGGTCGAGACGCCGGACGACCTGTACTGCAAGGTGGAGCCCGGTGACCCGAGGTCGGTCCGGGGTGCCCGGAATCTGCCGTGCATCGAATACCCGGGCTACCGGGCGGCCACGGTGCAGCTGTGCCGACAGAAGGCCGGCGGCAGCGCCCCGCGCGGTGCCGTGCGGAGCGGGGACGGCCCGAAACCGAAGAGAGGTGACGCGGCGGCGAGGGGGACCGGGCGCAGTCGCGTGAAGGTCGCGGACTACGACGCGACCCGCGGAACGTATCTCGGGTCGGACGGAGTGACCTACGCCGTGGCCGGACTCATGGGGGAGGATCGCGGTGACCCGCCGACCCTCCGGTCGATGCTGACCGGCCGCTGAGCGGATCTGGCGTCGGGCAGAGCCGGGCTTACAGCGGCTGGAACGATTCGATGAGCCAGCGGTCGTCGTGCTTCACCAGGCCGACGCGGATGGCGGTCGCCGTGGTCGTCGGGTCGTCGTCGCGCTCGGAGGAGACCTGCTGGGTGACGAAGACCATCGCCTGCGCCGACTCCTTCTCCGCCTCCACCACCGACACCCCGGAGATGTTGACCGTGGAGCTGAGCCCGCGGTCTTTCGCGGCCGGGAGGACCTCGGTGCGGGCGAGGGTGCGGTATTCGTCGGCGAAGGCGCCGGTGAGCCGCTTCTGCGCCGCGGCGACGTCGCGCGGGGCGGTGTCGGCGCGATAACTCAGTATCGCGGCGGTGCCCTCCTTGGTCGCGGTGAGGACCGCGGGACGCTCGTCGGCGATCTGTCGGCTCTCCCGGTGCTCGAACCAGAAGAACCCGCTGAGACCGGCCGATGCCGCGATCGTCAGGACGCCGCCGGCTGCGAGAGCCCGTCCGGCCCACCGTCGGTGCGGCGATCGGTTCCCGGTGTCCGCTGTCTCGGCGTCCCTTGTCTCGGCGTCCCTTGTCTCGGTGTCCGCTGTCTCGGTGTCCGCTGTCTCGGCGTCATCGGTCCCGGTGTCGTCGGCTGCAGTGTCGTCGGTCGCAGTATCGTCGGTCGCAGTATCGTCGGCCGGGGTGGCGTCGGCTGCGGTGTCGTCTGCTGCGGGGGAGTCGTGTTCCGGCTCGTCGCGGCCGGTCGGCTCGGATGCGTCGGTCGGCTCGGATGGGTCGGTCATACCGCGAAGTCCACCTTCTCGATCAGGATTCGGTCGTCGTCGTTGCGCAGGTGCACCCGCAGTCGCCAGACGCGCGGCTCCTCATCGGCACCGGAGCCGTTCGTGACGAGCGACGTGGCCGAGACCAGCAGGGTCGCCTCATGTTCGTCGGACGACTCGATGCCGACGGCGTTGACGGTGCCCTTGCTCGTCACCTTCATCTTCTTGACGACGTCGATGAAGTCCGCCGAGCGGGCGGCGAAGTCGGCCCGGAAGTCGCCGGTCGCGGTCTCCAGGATGCGGTCCACGTCCCGGTCGGCGCGGTCGGCGCTCACCGAGATGACGTTGAGCACGCCCTGCCGTGCGGCGTCGACGTACTGGGCGTCGCGGTGTTCGCGACTGCGTTCGGTGAGATAGCGGTCGGCGGTGAAGCCGGTCGCCGCTGCGAGGCCGATCACGACGACGGCGACCACGATCGCGGTCAGCACGCGACGCCTCGACCGTCGGGGCGTCGCGTCGTCAGCGGTCGCGGCACCGGCGGAGGTGCTGTCGTCGGCGGTGCTGTCGTCGGCGGTGTCGTCAGCGGCGGTGCTGTCAGCGGCGGTGTCGTCGGAGATCTCGTCGGTGTGCGTCATTGCGCCTCATCGTGGCAGGTCGGCTCGATTTCCATAACCGTACCATACGGTATGGTACCGTCATTCGTGTGATCTGAACCTCACCCCGGCACGCAGGGGCGCAGGGCGAACAACGGGCCGCCGCGGTGCGGCGGAATACGGAGGTACCGACATGACCATTCACGACGAGCCCATCGTCGCCGATCGGCACGAGGCCGATCAGGCAGCCGCCAGGCCCGCGCCGACGGCGTTCCCCTACCGACAGACCATGTCGCGGCCCGTCATCCGCCGCATCCGGAAGATCGCCAAGAGGGTGACCGGCGCCGACATCTTCCCGACCACCGAGCAGATCGAGGCCTTCGCCGGCGACATGTACGCCGGCGACCCCGTCGCCGAACGCTTCGTCGACGAGGTGCTCTACGGCGAGATCGGGATGGAGGAGGGCCGAGCGATGCTCAAGAAGGCCCTCAACGACGGGCTCGACAGCATCGAGAACCCGCCCCCGTCGATGGTCGAACTGTTCAACGAGTTCGAGCAGATCCCGGACTGGGTCGACCCGGAGGTCGTCGAAGCCGGCGCCCGAGTCTGGCGACGGTGGGGCACATTCCTGTTCAGCGTCGCCGGCGGCGAGACCCTCGAGATGTACACCGAGGCGGCCGTCGCCACACCGCTGTCCCTCGCCGGCGGCTACGCGGGCGACAACGCGCTGCGCCGCTTCCTGGAGACCTCCCGGTTCTGGATCGACGTCTCCGAACCCGGCGGTCTGCTGACGCCGGGCAGCCGCGGCCGGGCGACCGCCATGCTCGTCCGGGTCATGCACGTGTCGGTGCGCCGTCGCGTCGCAGACCACCCCGAATGGCATTCGGAGAAGTGGGGCCTGCCGATCAGTCAGGCCTACATGATGCTCACGCTCCTCGGCGGCAGCGTGGTCCCGGCGCTCGCCCTGTGGATGCTCGGCGTGCAGACCACCCGCAAGGAGATCTACGACCTCATCGCATTCCAGCGCTACATGGGACACATCGTCGGAGTCCGCAACACCTGGTACCCCGAGACGATCGCCGACAGTCTGCGGCTGCTGGCCATCGTCGGGACCGCGCGCAGTTACGACGCCGGCCCCGGTGGCGTGGAGCTCGTCGAGTCCTTCCCCCTCGCCTTCGCGCCGCGCGGCGACCACTCCGGTCTGCAGCGGCTGCGCGAACACTACAACTCGGCGATCTACGCGACATACGCGCGGCTGTTCATGTTCCCGCAGACCTACGCCAAGCACGACATGCCGAACGCGTGGCCCGGACTGGTGTGGGTGATCGCGCGGTTCCCGGCGATCACCGCCGTCGAGATCCTCCGCCGCATCCCGCCGATCGGCCGCCTCCACGAGCGCGTCATGTGCTGGCACCGCGAGAACTGGTACCGCGCGCAGATGGCCGACCGCGAGGCCGAATTCGACGCGTCCGGCGCCCTGCGTCGCTGACCCGGCACCCGCCCCCACCCCTCAACCACCACCCCTCAACCACCACCCCACCCCTCGACCGGCTGCAGACCTCGGCCGACATCCTCGCTAAGGAGCCCCCGATGACCGAGACCACCGAGACTCGTTTCGAACCCACCATTCCCGACGTCAGCCTGCGGATCGGGACCACCCGACGAGCAGCCGCCGGCGGTGCCACCTACACGTCGACGAACCCCGCCGACGAGAGCCTCGTCGCCGAACTGCCCGCCGGCTCGGCCGCGGACGTCGACGATGCCGTCGCCGCGGCGCGGGAGGCGTTCGAGTCCGGCGTCTGGTCGGGACTGCCGGGGGCGGAGCGCGGGCGGATCCTCAACCGCGCCGCCGACCTGATCGAGGCCGATGCGGAGAATCTCGGGGCGCTGGAGTCCGTCGAGATGGGCAAGCTGTACGTCGACAGCGTCAACGGCGACATCCCCGCGACTGCGGCGACCTTCCGGCACTTCGCCGGGTGGGCCGACAAGATCGTCGGTCAGACGTCGGTGCTGCCCAGTTATGGGCCGCAGCAGCGATTCGGATACACCCTGCGGCAACCGCTCGGCGTCGTCGGGGCCATCACACCGTGGAACAACCCCGCGGTGATCGCCGGATGGAAGCTGGCGCCGGCACTGGCGGCCGGTAATGCGGCCGTCATCAAACCCGCCGAGGACGCATCGCTGTCGACCCTCCGCCTGGCCGAGCTGCTCGTCGAGGCCGGAGTACCCGACGGAGTGGTCAACGTCGTGACCGGTCTCGGCGAAGAGGCCGGAGCCGCGCTCGCGGGACACGAGGGGATCGACAAGATCAGCTTCACCGGCAGCCCCCGGGTCGGGCGGACGATCCAGCCGCGCGCGGGAGACAAGTTCCGCAAGATGACGCTCGAACTCGGAGGCAAGTCTCCGCAGTTGATCTTCGCCGACGCCGACCTCGAGCAGTCGATGCCGTGGATCGCGATGGGCAACTTCTACCACCAGGGACAGGTCTGTGCGGCGGGCACCCGCGTGCTGGTCCACGAGTCCCGGGTCGACGAGGTGATCGACGGGTTGGTGGCCGCCGCGAAGGCCGCGGTCATCGGCGACCCGCGGGATCCGTCGAGCACGATGGGCACGATCGTCAACCGCAAGCAGCTCGACTCGATCCAGCGCTACATCGAGCTCGGCACCAGCGAGAACGCCGACCTCGTCGCCGGCGGCCGGGTGCTGGACGGCCCCGGCTACTTCGTCGAACCGACCGTCTTCCGCGGTCACAACGACCTGACGATCGCGCGCGAGGAGATCTTCGGCCCCGTCGCCACCGTCATCCCCTTCACCGACACCCAGGAGGCGGTGCGGATTGCCAACGACACCAAGTACGGCCTCAACGCGATGATCCACACCACCGATCTCGCCACGGCGCACGCCGTGATCCCGCAGCTGCGCGTCGGGATGGTCTGGGTCAACGGCTGGGGCGTCCCCGAGCCGGGCCTGCCGTGGGGCGGCCGCGAAGCCAGCGGCTACGGGCGTGAGCTCGGTGAGTCGGGCATCCACGCCAACACCGAAGAGAAGACCGTCCACCTTGCGTTCTGACACGGACCGGGCCGACGAGACCGAGGCCAATCGGGGAGCACTCGCCGACCTGCGGGTCCTGGAGCTCGGCACGCTGATCGCCGGCCCCTTCGCGGGCCGCCTCCTGGGCGACCTCGGCGCCGACGTCATCAAGATCGAGGCGCCGGGGAAGGCCGACCCGCTGCGGACCTGGGGCCAGGCCGAGGTCGACGGCGAACGGGCCTTCTGGACGGTCCAGGCGCGGAACAAGCGGGCGATCAGCCTCGACCTCCGCACCGACGAGGGGCGCGAGATCTTCCTGGACCTCGTCGACCGCAGCGACATCGTCGTCGAGAACTTCCGTCCCGGCACCCTCGAGAAGTGGGGCCTGGACTACGAGACCCTGGCGCATCGGAACCCCGGCATCATCCTGGCCCGGGTGTCCGGATACGGGCAGACCGGTCCGGCGGCCTACAAACCCGGCTACGCCTCGGTCGCCGAGGGGGTGAGCGGTCTGCGGTACATCAACGGCTTCCCCGGCGGCCCGGCACCGCGACTGTCGCTGTCGATCGGCGACTCACTGGCGGGCATGTTCGCCGTCCAGGGGATTCTCGCGGCCGTGCACAGTCGCCACCTCACCGGACGCGGCCAGGTCGTCGACGTCGCGCTCACCGAGGCCTGTCTGGCGATGCTCGAGTCGACCATCCCCGACTACGACCTCGGCGGCGTCGTCCGCGAGCCGTCGGGGACCAGACTGTCGGGGATCGCGCCGTCGAACCTCTATCGCACGCGCGACGAGCGGTGGGTGATCATCGCCGCCAACCAGGACACCGTGTTCCGGCGGTTGTGCACGGTGATCGGCCGCGAGGACCTGATCGACGACGAACGCACCCGGGACCACGTGGCACGGGGCGAGCACGAGGACCTCCTCGACGAGATCATCGGGGCCTGGGTCGCCGACCGCGACGCGGCGGCGGTCATCGAGGTGATGGCCGAGGCGGGCGTGGTCGCCGGCCCGGTCAACACGGTCGCCGACGTGGTCGCCGACGATCAGTTCCGCGCACGGGAGATGCTGGTGCCGCACGCCGACGAGCGGCTCGGACGCGAGGTGCTCGGGCCCGGCGTGGTCCCGAAGCTCTCCGAGACGCCGGGGTCGATCCGCTCCGCGGGGCCGGCCACCGTCGGACGGCACAACCGCGAGGTCTACACCGGACTGCTCGGCCTCGACGAGGCCAGGGTCGCGGAACTCGCCGCGGCCGGCGTCATCTGAGGACTGCGCGGCCGGGCGCGCCCGCATGCCAACGCCCGCGACCGCAGACGACCGCATACGAGCATGCACACGACCGCACACACAGAGGGAAACGAGACAGAGCAATGAAGACATACGACTCGGTGGAGGCGTGGAACGGACCCGGCCGCAGCGACGGCGTCATCACCACGGTGTCACCGGCGGACAACGCCCTGCACGCCCGCCCCGAGCGCACCGCCTTCGAGCACTGGTACTTCGACGCACAACTCGACAACGGCTACACCGTCGTCGGCTTCCTGGTGAAGCGTCGCCCGGAGGATCCGCCGATGGCACGCCCGTGGGTCGAGATCATCGTCTACCAGCCCGACGGGAGCAGACGGCAGATCGCACAGCGCTACCCGGAGCGCGCCGCCTTCTTCTCCACCGAGGAGGTCGACGTCCGGATCGGGCCGAACTCGGCCCGCGTCGAGTTCGACGAGAACCGCATGCCGACCTACCACGTCGTCTTCGACGAGGAGGACGTCCGCCTCGACCTCACCTTCCGCAACGAGATCCTGCCGTGGATGCCGGGACGCGGGGAGAACCACTTCGGTGACGGCGGAGTCTTCGGCTGGTGCGTCGGGGCGCCGCGTGCCGAAGTCACCGGCCGGGTGGTCATCGGCGACGAGCAGTGGGACGTCACCGGACGCGGATACGCCGACCACAACTGGGGTGTCGGCAACATGCCGCGCGTCATCGAGCGGTGGCACTGGGGCCGCCTCTACACCGACGACTACTCGCTGCTGTACGCCGTGGTCGCGTGCAATGAGAAGTACAACAGCGTGCAGATCATGCCGGTCATGCTCGCCAAGGGCGACGAGATCCTCCTGTCGACCGGCGAGGTGGAGTTCACGCTCGGCTCGTCGGTGTACGACGACGTCGCCCGACAGGACTATCCGCAGACCTTCACCCTGGAGGCGCCCGGTCGATTCCGGCTGGAGATGCGGGTGCAGCAGGTCCTGCAGTCGCATTCGCTCATCGAAGAGGTCCCGATCGTGGGCAGTCGACTGCTGCGGCCGATCGTCGACCGCGTGATCGGCAAGCCCGGCTACTTCCGTTTCCAGTCGGACTTCACCCTCGCCGTCACCCAGGACGACGGGTCGGTCGAGACGGTGGAGGGAAGCACCCTGCACGAGCTCGTCGCCCTGACGTGACCGTCGGCACCGGGCCGTGGGACCTCACCGGTGAGGACCACGGCCCGACCAGTGCCAGGGGTACGACGGATCGTCGCACGCCAGCCCGCCCTCGCCGACGTCGAGCGGGTTGAACGTGTCGACCATGAACGCCATCTCGTTGCTCTCCGTCATCGACGGCGAGTCGAGATACGCCTGACGCCCGGGGCCGTGCGTGTACGCGGCGGGATGCAGCGACACCGAGGCGTTCCCGATCCCGGATCCCTTGCGGGCCGCGGTCTCGCCCGCGTGATAGAACATCACCTCGTCGGAGTCGACGTTCGAGTGGTAGTAGGGGACCTTGATCGCCTCCGGGTGGAATTCGAGCGGCCGCGGGACGAAATTGCAGATCACGAAGTTCCGTCCCTCCAGAATCTGATATGTCGGCGGCGGCTGGACGACCTGTCCGACCACCGGGGCGAAGTCCCGGTAGTTGAACGCGTACGGGTACAGGCAGCCGTCCCAGCCGACGACGTCGAACGGGTGGTGATCGTAGGTGACGATCGAGCCGCGGATCCCCGAACCGCTCCGATGCCGCACGTAGACGTCGGTGTCGGCATCCGCGGCGGGCCCCGTCACCTCGGTGGGCCCGGAGGCCACGCGCAGGTCCCGCTCGCACAGCGGTGCGCTCTCGAGGAACTGTCCGAACTCGCTGAGATACCGCTTCGGAAAGCGGATGTGCCCGGACCCCTCCACGCAGTACGCCTTGAGGGGTTCGGCGGCCGGGTCGTCGGACAGGACCCACCGGTGGATGGTGACGCGGGGGATGACCACGTTGTCGCCGGCCGAGACCTCGATGCTCCCGAAGATGCTCTCCACGACGGCGCTGCCGCTCTCGATGTAGATCACCTCGTCCCCGACGCCGTTGCTGTAGAGCGGGCTGGTGGCGTCGGCGACGACATAGCTGATGCGGACGTCGTCGTTCGCCAGGATCAACCGGCGGTGGCGCACGACGTCGCGCCCGGTGCGGTCGTCGTCGAACAGATCCGGCAGACGGAAGTGGCGGGGCCCCAGGGGCTCGTTCGGTTCGGTGGACAGATCACCGAGAGACCACGGTCGCGAGTCGACGAGGTTCGCCGGGACGCCGCGGTGATAGAGCAGCGATCCGGTCGAGGAGAATCCCTCCTCGCCGATGAACTCCTCGAAGCACGGCGAGCCGTCGGAGGCGCGGAACGCGATGTGGCGTTTCCGGGGGATCTCGCCAACGGCGCGGTAGTACATCGTCAGAATCCTTCCATCGGTGAATCCGGGAGCGGTGTGATCGGTATCGGTGTGATCGGTATCGGTGTGATCGGTATTGGGGGCGGTCGGGGTCAGTTCGCGAGCTCGTGGGCGCGGAGCCAGTCGGCGACGGTGTCGGCGACGAACGCGACCTTCTCCGGCTGGCCGGACAGGTAGTGCAGCCCCTCGGCCACCGGCACCAGCCGCTTGTCGTCGTGCGCGACCGCGTCGAACATCTCGGTGGCGTAGCTCGGGAAGCACACCTGGTCGGCGGTGCCGTACATGATGAGCGTGGGAACGCTGATCCGCGCCATGTGCGTTCGACCGTCGCAGTTCGACTCGTCGAGGCTCCACTGCGAGAGCCACGAGCGGAGACTGCTGTAGTGGGCCAGCGATGCGGGCATCATGTTCGCGACCGCCGTCGGCCCCCACATGGTCCCGGGTTCGCGGTCGGACGGGTCGATCGAGGTGTCGATGAACCGCGGGTCGGCGATGGTGCCGTGGACGACGAACGGGAGGTCTTGGAGTTCGCCGCCCGCGCGGGCGAGGCGATCGAGCTCGTCGCGGACCCACGCTGTGATCCGCCGGTTCCGCGCCACCTGCGCCGCCCGGTAGCGCTCGAGGAACTCCGCGGAGAACGGCGGTCGGATCACCCCGTTGACGATGTCGAGGTCGGGGTCGCGCGCCCACGGGTCGTGTTCGTCGACGACCGCCGGGTCGAGCCAGTCGGTGAGCACCTGTGCGCGGCCGGGGTGGGCCATGAGCTGTGCCAGGGCGTCGGCGGGAGGGAGGTCGGCCCGGGTCAGGTCGGGCGGATCGCCGGCGGGCGTGGAGGTGATCGTCGGGGACTCGGCCTGCGACTGGTAGAGGCCGGCGAGGCCGCCGCCGCCCGAATTGCCGATGAGGACGACCTTCTCGTATCCGCGTTCGCGGAGGAAGCGGATCGCGGCGCCGATGTCGAGGACGCAGTTCTCCATGGTCAGGGAGCTGTCGTTGCCGATGTAGCGCGTCGCGAGACCGACGGCGTCGATGCCGCGCCGCGTGAGGGGCTCGAGGAGGTAGTGCCCCATGAAATTCGAGGTGGGATGCACCACCAGGGCGACCGTCGAGGACGGTCCGGTCTGCGAGGTGTGCAGCGACCCCCAGATCTTGCCCGCCATCCGGGAGACGCCGGAGTAGACGTCGATCCGGTCGCTGGCCTGCATGGGGATCCCGAGGAGTTCGGTCACAGTCCGTCCTTCGTCGTCGTTGCGGCCCCTGTTGCCGTACCGCTGTGTTGCCGTACTGCTGTGTTGCCGTACCGCTGTGTTGCCGTACCGCTGCGTTGCCGTGGCCGCTGTATTGCCGTGGCGCTGTGGGTGCGCTTACCGTGCGGCGACCGCCGTCCCGCAGAAATGACCTATTACGGTTCTAATAATGAACTTTAAATGTATCGGGGATCACACGGATCGTCAACGGTGGCGTCGGTGTGGCCAACGTCGGGCGTGCGGCACAGCATCGCGGCACCGATACGGCACAGCGTCGGGGCACCGATACACTGGCGCCCGATCGCGCGTGTCCACGAACGGCGATGCGCGGCGAACCGGGACGAGGGAGGCGGTCGGACGGTGAACATCTCATCGACGGTCGACCAAGCCCTGCGGCTGCTCGTCCACCTGGCCGAGTCTCCCAATCGGACCCCGGCCGAGCTCGCCCGCGAACTCGACATGAATCGGACCACCGTCCATCGGCTCCTGGCGACACTGCACGGCCGCGGCTTCGTCCACCGCGTCGACGGTGCGGCGGTGTACTCCATCGGATCGACCGTCCTGCGGATCGCCGAGTCGGTCGGCCCGGACATCCGCGCGATCTCCCACCACGTGATCGAAGACCTCTCCGAGAGGACCGGTGAGACCGTCCTGGTGTTCGTCCCCGAGTTCGGCGGCCGGCGACCGCAGGCGATCGCGGTCGACCAGGTCGAGACCCGCACCCACGTCGTCCGCGTCGAATTCCCCGTCGGTCACCGGATCCCGCTGCATCGCGGCGCGGCGGGACTGGTCATCCTCGCCCACGCCGACCCTCGGATCGTCACCGCCGCACTCGCCGACGGCCTCGAAACCGACGGACTCGATCCCGACGGACTCGATCCCGACACGATCCGATCGACGCTCGCGGCCATCCGCGACCGCGGGTACGCGACGACCCACGACGAGCTGATGCACGACGTCGCCGGCATCGCGGCACCGGTCCTCGACCGTGCCGGCCGACCGGTGGCCAGCGTGTCGGTCGTCGCCCCGTCGAGCCGCGCCGATCGCCTGGACGCGATGGTCGGCGACCTCGTGACCGCGGTGCGGACCATCGCCGATCTGCTCGGCTCCTGATCGCCCACCGGGGCATGGGCGGTCGCCCGACGCCCGCTGGGTACGGTGGGGGCGCTGTGCCCGGCGGCGGAGGTGAGGCCGGGCGTGACGACCGCGTGGAGTGATCGGATGTCGAAGGCGGGCGGCCGCGCCGATGCGGGGCCCCGGGGTGACGGCGGCGGGACCGTCCGACCGGCGGGCACGATCACCGTGGACGGTGAACACGCCGGTCGACGCCTCGACAAGTTCCTGCGGTCGCGACACAAGGGGGTACCCGCCGGGCTCCTGTTCCGACTCATCCGCCAGGGACGGCTGCGCGTCAACGGAGCCCGCACCGCGCAGGACTACCGACTCCGGGAGGGCGACGTCATCGACGTCCCCGAACTGCGGGTCGACGGCGACCGCGTGTCGACGCCCGGCATCCCGTCGAGTCTTCGGCGGCAGCTGCGCGACGTCGTCCTGCACGAGGACGACGATCTGCTCGTGGTCGACAAACCCGCGGGCATTCCGGTGCACAGGGGGACCGGCGCCCGGGCCGGCGTGATCGAGGCGCTCCGGGACCTGCGCCCCGACCTGCCCGAACTGGAGCTGGGCCACCGTCTCGATCGCGATACCTCGGGTGTCCTCGCGCTGGCGAAGACGCCGTCGATGCTGCGATATCTTCACGAACTGCTGCGCGACCGGGAAGACGAGATCGAGCGCCGGTACATGGCGGTCGTGTCGGGGCGCTGGCCGGCCGGCCTCACGGTCCTCGACGCCCCGCTGCGTCGTCGCGACGACGGCCGCGTGGTGGTCGACCCGGCGGGACGACGCGCCCGGACGCGCGTCTCGGTGCGGCGTCGCCTCGGGTCCCGTGCCTCAGTGCTCGACGTGTCGTTGGCGACCGGTCGCAAACACCAGATCCGCGTGCACCTCCGGCACGCGGGACACCCGATCGCCGGGGACGACCGCTACGGCGATCCGGCGTTCAACGCGCGGGTCGCCGCCGCCGGCGGCACCGGCCTGCACCTGCACGCCGCCGCCCTGGTGATCCCGCGCCCCGGGGAACCCGATCTCGCCGTGACGGCACCGATGCCGCGGCGCTGGCGGCCCGTGCTGGGCGGTCTCTGACTCCGAGACCTCTTGACGCCGGGTCAGGCGCCGTGGCGGACGAGCCAGTCGAGCAGCGGCCGCGTCTCCCGCCAGTGCGTTCGCACCTGCTCGACGAGCGCGGGAGTGTGGATCACCTCGTCGAAACCATAGGTGCGGGTCGCGGTCAACGACCGGTGGCGCAGGAGTTCGATGCGGGGATGCTCGACGCTCCACCCCCGCGGGGCGGTCTTGAGCCGGTCGCCGCCGATCTCCCATCCGCGGCGGCGCAGCGAGTCGACGATGTGTGCCAGCTCGGCGCCGTGCAGGTCCTCGTCGATGGCGCGCCGCAGGAAGGCGAGACGTTCGGCGTCGGCCTGATAGAAACCCGCCGCGACCGTGACGCCCGGCGCCGCGATCTCGACGTAGTAGCCGGTCGCGGGCGCCACGGGGACGAATGCCCCCTGATGGGTCTTGTACGGCGTCTTGTCCTTGGAGAATCGGACGTCGCGGTGGGGCCGGAAGATCTTGGCCGCCCCGAACTCCTCGGCGAGCTCGTCGGTCAACGCGGCCATCGGTCCGGCGACGGCGGTGCGGTACACCTCGCGGTTGGCCTCCCAGAAGACCTTGCTGTTATCGATCTCCAGGTCATCGTAGAAGTCGAGCGCGGCCTCGGGAAAACCGGTGAAACCCATGGGCCGAGCGTACCGAGGGGCCGAGCGGCCCGGCCGTGAACGCACGACCGGCGCGCCCGGGGAGAACTCTCGGGCGCGCCGGTCGGGTGCTGCGTTCAGCTCTTCGCAGGCGGTGACGTCGCTCGCCGCGGCGTCACTTCACCTCTGAACGCATGATTCGGACGATGCCGAACGTGAGGGGGACGCCGATCCACAGGCCGTACGCCACCAGGAAGCGGAGCCAGTCGCCGCCGTCGGCGGTGCCGCCGTCCTGGAACGGGATCATCGTCATGTCGGTGGAGATCCAGTCGATGAGGTTCTCGCGGAACCACGGGATGATGTTGCCCGCGAGCGTGAAGATCGACGGCAGGACGAAGTAGATCACGATCGCGATCGGGGTGTTGAGGAACGCCGCCGCGAAGGCGAACCCGAGGAGCAGGCCGGCCAGTTGGAGGACCACGGCGTACAGGATCGAGAGTCCCGAGACCGACCAGGCATCCGACGTGGACGTGGTGAGCTGAGCGATCACGGTCGCGACGGCGCCGACGACCGCTGCCGCCAGCACCGCTCCGAGTGCGGCGATCACCGAGGCGATCAGCTTGGCGGCGATGATCCGTTCACGGCGCGGCTCCATCGTGAAGGTCGCGAGCGCCGTCCGCTGACTCCACTCGCTGGTCACCAGGAGGATCGCCATCACCGGCAGCAGGAAGGCCGTCGGCTGGTTCATCAGCATGAAGAAGTTGTCGAACGTCAGGTCTTCGGGGTTGTTCCGATTCGCGATCAGCATGATGACGCCGATCAAGACGGCGATCAGCCCCATCGAGGCGATGAGCCAGAAGCCGGCGCGCGTGTCGACGAGCTTGCGCAGCTCCACCCGGGTGAGCCGGGACAGTGGGATCGGCGCGGCCGTCGTGTCGACGGTGACGTAGGCGGTAGACATCAGAGCGCTCCCATCTGCGCAGGCTGCTCGCGCTGCGTCTGTTCGGTCAGCTGCAGGAACATCTGCTCGAGCCCCTGGTTGTCGCCGGGGCGCAGTTCGACGAGGTGGACGCTGGCGTCGAGGGCCACGCGGCCGACCTGCTCGGGTTCGGCCTCGGCGGCGAAGCCGCCGCCCTCGACCGGGTGGATCGCGATTCCGGCCGCCGTGAGCGCATCGCCGAGCCGAGCGTCGTCGACCGCCTTCACCCGCGTGCCGGTGCCCGCGAGCAACTCCTCCTTGGGGCCGCCGGCCACGATCCGCCCGTGTCCGATGACGATGATGTCGTCGGCGATGATCTCGATCTCATGCAGGAGATGCGACGAGAGCAGGACGGTGCCGCCGCGGTCGGCGTAGTTGCGCAGCAGGGTGCGCATCCAGTGGATGCCCGCTGGGTCGAGACCGTTGGCCGGTTCGTCGAGGATGAGGATCTTCGGGTCGCCGAGCAGCGCATTGGCGATGCCGAGACGCTGGCGCATGCCGAGCGAGTAGTTGCGCACCCGGCGGTTGGCCTCCTCGTCCGACAGGCTCACCAGGTGCAGGACCTCGTCGACGCGAGCCGGGTCGAGGCCCATCGTCATCGCCGAGAGCTTGAGGACCTCACCGCCGCTGCGGCCGGCGTGCTGAGCGGACGCATCGAGCAGGACGCCCACCTGGGTCGCGGGATTCGGGATGTCGCGGTAGTGGGTTCCGGCGATGGTCGCCGATCCGGACGTCGCCGGAGTGAGCCCCGCGATGATCCGCATGGTGGTCGACTTGCCCGCACCGTTCGGTCCGAGGAAGCCGGTGACCCGACCGGGTTTGCAGGCGAAGGAGACGTCGTCGACGGCGACGAACTCCCCGTATCGCTTCGTCAGATGTTCGACAGTGATCATGGCCTCGATCCTGCCGGTCCATCGGCTCGGGCACATCCGCCGCGGGGATGAACTCGTATCAGCCGAAAGTAGGGGGTCGGCTCTCGTCCCCCGGTCGAGGCGGATCGGGTGGGCAGACGTCTACGGTGATCTGCGTGGACCCCGACGACTACCAGCCGCCGTTGACGTGGCGCGGCCATGCGTGGCGCCTGATCGTGGTTCTCGCGCTGTCGGTCATCGGGGTCTGGCCGCGCGTCGGTCCGCTGTGGAGCGACCGGCCGTGGTGGCTGGTCACCGACATCGTTCTCGGCGTGGTCGCGCTGGTCGTCGTGCACTGGCGGCGCAGTCACCCGGTCGTCGTCACCGTCGCGACCTATGTCCTCGGCATGGTCTCGGCGGCGGCGTCGGGGCCGGCGACGTTGGCGCTCGTCTCGCTGTCGACACGCCGGCGGTGGCGGGAGATCCTGCCGGTCGGGGTCTTCGCCGCGGTCGGGACGGGGGTGGCCCAGCGCCTGTACGAGGTCCCCGGCCAGCCCCGGATGACACTGCTCGAGATCGCCGTCGCCGTGGTGCTCGTCGCGCTCGTCATCGCCTGGGGGATGTACATCGGTTCGCGGCGCGAACTGATCGGCAGCTGGCGGTCGCGGGCCCAGTTGGCCGAGGCCGAGCAGTCGGCGAAGATCCGGGAGGCCCAGGTGGCCGAGCGGTCGCGGATCGCGCGGGAGATGCACGACGTGCTGGCGCACCGGATCTCGACGATCCACATGTATGCGGGTGCGCTCACCTTCCGCGACGATCTGCCCGCCGATCAGGTCCGGGAGGCCGCCGAGACGATCCAGGCGACGTCGGCGCGTGCGTTGACCGAACTGCGCGAGGTGCTGGGCGTCCTGCGCGAGGGCCCCGGCGACGCGCGGCCCGAGCCGCCGCAGGCCGGGGCCGCCGACATCGTCGACCTGGTGGCGGAGAACCGCGAGACCGGCATGCGGGTGACCCTGGAGTGCGAGACGGATCTGGCCGAGATCCCCGAAGCCACCGGGCGGACCCTGTACCGGTGCGTTCAGGAGGGGTTGACGAATGCGCGGAAGCACGCCCCCGCGACGGCGGTCACCGTGGCGGTCGGCGGCGGCCCCGATCACGGCGTCGACCTGGTGGTGAGCAATCCGCTGCCGATCGGTGCCCGGGGGCCGTCGGCGCCGCCGTCGGGCTTCGGGCTGGTCGGTCTGGCCGAGCGGGTGGAATTGCGCGGGGGACGGCAGTCGACGCGCGTCACCGGTGACGACCGTTTCGTGTTGAGAGTGTGGCTACCGTGGCAGTCATGACGTCCCGGGTGATGATCGTCGACGACGACCCGCTGGTCCGGTCCGGGCTGCGCCTGCTGGTCGGCGGCGACCGGAGTCTGGAGGTGGTGGCCGAAGCGGCCGACGGCCGCCGCGCCGTGGAACTGCACGCGCAGGACCCCGTCGATCTGGTGCTGATGGATCTGCGGATGCCGGTGATGGACGGGATCGAGGCGACCAAGGCGCTGAAGGCCGCGTCGCCGCCGCCCGCGGTGATCGTTCTGACGACCTTCGACGCCGACGACCACGTGGTGCGGGCACTGGCGGTCGGCGCGGACGGATTCCTCCTCAAGGACACGCCGCCCGAGGAGATCGTCGCGGCCATCGGCGCGGTCCGCGAAGGCCGGCCGGCGCTGAGCCCGTCGGTCACCGCGGCCCTGATCAAGCAGGTCGTCGACGGACACGAGCCGACCCGCGACCGCCCCGTCGCGGATGCGGTCGCGGCGCTCACCGACCGTGAGCGGGAAGTCGCGGTGAATCTGGCGCGCGGATCGTCGAACGCGGAGATCGCCGAGGCCCTCTACATGTCGGTCGCCACGGTCAAGGCGCACATCTCGCACATCTTCACCAAACTCGACGCGAGTAACCGCGTCCAGGTGGCGATTGCGATGCACGACGCCGGCCTTGTCTGAAGTCCGGCCAGTCTGAAGTCCGGCCGGTCTGAAGTCCGGCCGGTCTGAAGTCCGGCCGGCCCGACCTCGGCGGCGGCGTAGGCTGCACTCATGCAGATCGGTGACCGAGCCCCCGACTTCGAACTGCCGGATCAGACCGGCGAGATCCAGACGCTGACCGGACTCTTGACGAACGGCCCGGTCGCGCTGTTCTTCTATCCGGCCGCCTTCACCCCCGGCTGCACCAGGGAGGCCTGTCATTTCCGTGATCTGGCCGCCGATTTCGCCGCCGCCGGGGTCGCGCGCGTGGGGATCAGCCGCGACGCCGTCGACAGGCAACGCGATTGGACCGACAAGCACGCGCTGGACTATCCGCTGCTGGCCGACGTCGACGGGACCGTCGCGGCCGCATACGGTGTGCGCCGCGGAGCCCTCTTCGGGGCGATCGGCGCCCCGACGAAGCGGACGACGTTCGCGATCGGCGCCGACGGGGTGATCGCCGACGTGATCGCCTCCGAACTGAACATGGGGGTCCACGCGGACCGGGCGCTCGCCGCACTGACATGACGCCCAGGGCGGCGAGAACTCCTCGGGACCGGATCGTCCTGCGGTCCGCGGTGCGCCCCGACGACTATCCGGATCTCGTGCGGGTCTGGCGCAGCGCGGTCCGTGCCACGCACCACTTCCTCGCCGCGGCGGACTTCCTCGCCATCGACGGTGCGCTGGAGCGCGACTACCTGCCTTCGGTGGATCTCACGGTGGCCGAGGTCGATCGACGGATCGTCGGATTCTCGGGGCTCGCCGACGGGCGACTGGAGATGCTCTTCGTCGAGGCCGACTCACGCGGTCGAGGCATCGGGTCGGCGCTGCTCGACCGCGCGGCGTCCGCCCACCCGCGTCTCGAACTCGATGTGAACGAACAGAACCCGCAGGCCGTCGAGTTCTACGCGGCCAGGGGATTCGAACAGGTGGGCCGTTCGGACGTCGACGGCGACGGGCGCCCGTATCCGCTCCTGACGCTCCGGTTGACGCGGCCCGGTCGGACCGACTGACGCAGACCGGTGCGACGCCTACTATCGGCACCATGAGTGCTGCCGTGACCTCGTCCGTCTCCGAGGGGATCGGTGTCCTGACCCTCGACGCCGCGCAGCGACGCAATCCGCTGTCGCTGGCGACGATGCGCCGGGCCACCGAACTGCTACGCGATCTCGGCGGAGACGATGCGGTCCGGGTGATCGTGATCCGCGCGCACGGTCCGGCGTTCTCGGCGGGCCACGATCTGTCGGAGATGGTCGACCGGACGGTGGAGGACGAACGGGAGATCTTCGCGGCCTGCACCGAGTTGATGACGGCCGTCCACGAGGTGCCTTCGCCGGTGATCGCCGAGGTGCAGGGGATGGCGTTGGCGGCCGGATGCCAACTGGTCGCGACCTGCGATCTGGCGATCGCCGCCGAGACGGCGCGCTTCTCGACGCCCGGGGTCCGCATCGGTCTGTTCTGCTCCACGCCGATGGTGGCGCTCAGCAGAGCGATCGGCCGCAAGCGTGCCATGCGGATGCTCCTGACCGGCGACATGATCGACGCCGCGACGGCAGCCGACTGGGGACTGATCAACGAGGCCGTGCCCGCCGACCGGCTCGAGACGGCTGTCGCCGACCTCGCCGGGCGGATCGCGGGCTTCTCCGCGGACACCCTCGCGATCGGCAAGCGTGCGTTCTACGACCAGATCGACCGCACCGAACCCGATGCGTATGCGGCGATGGGCGAGGTGATGGCGACCAACGCGATGACGGCCGACGCCCAGGAGGGGATGACGGCGTTCCTCGACAAGCGTGAACCGGTCTGGACGTCGTGACGGCGGGCCGGTCGGTCACTCGCCGAGGGTCCACACCGGGCCGGTGACGAACCAGATGACGGTCACGACGCCGAGCATCTGGAAGCTGCCGAACATGACTTCGCGCTGGGCGTCGTCGGCGACGGTGAACCCCAGCAGTGCGGTGATCGCCGCGGAGATGCCCGCCGCCCCCAGCCAGCGGGCGAACTCCCGCCACTCGTGGCGCCGACGGACGGGCCCCTTCTTCGGGATCGGTGTGGGCGGGGGTCCGTCGGCGAATCGGTGGGCGAACCGGACGTCGGCCCACGCGATCATCCGGTGACCGAACATCACGGTGGCGCCGAGATAGATCGGTGCGATCCGGTGTGCGAAGGCGACCTCGCCGCCGCGGGCGAGATCGATCGCGACGACGGCCAGCAGCACGACGTCGAGGACGGGGACCAGTGCGAGGACCACCATCGACGTGCGGGACAGTCGCGCGAGGTAGCGGAGGAGCAGGCCGCCGAGGACGAGAACCCAGAACCCGATCTCGCAGGCGACGATCGTGAGGAGGACGGGATCGGTCAGCTCGGTCATGCCATCGGGCTCGGTCATGCCTTCAGTGTCGGCGGGATCCGTCGGTGGCGGATCCGCCGACCGGTCGCTGCGCGGTCATCCTTCCGGGGGACCCGGGAACCCGAGGGATGTGCTGTAGTCGAGGTGATGATCTGGATCCAGCGCTCGCGGCCCGACATGCCCTACGCCGCACTCGTCACGGTGGGGGTCGGGGTGCTGCTCTGGGCGTGCGGGGTGTTCACCCTGGTCCCGGCGCTGGGCGGGTATTCGGCGCCGGTGACGGTCCTGCTCCTGCTGGTCGCTTTCACCCTGCAGCTGGCGGCGCTGCGGTATCCCGCCTCGGCGTTCGCGGCGATGGCCGTCCTGCTGGTCGTCGACGCGCCGTCCGGAGGGTCGCTGCCGCTGTGGATCGCGATGTCCGACATCGTGTTCGCCGCGGCCACCGCGGAACGGCCGTGGCTGCGGCGGATCGTCACGGGCACCGGGACGGGGGTGTCGCTCGGCGCCGCCGGGGTCGTCGGGCTCCTGTACGACGCCCGGGCCGGGGTGATCGTGGGGTTGGCGCTCGCGGCGTTCCTCGTCTCACCGATCGGGTACGCGTGGGCGGTGGTCGCCAGCCGTCGTGCGGCGGCGGCGGAACGGGTGGCGGCGGACGCCGCCCGCGCGACGGCGCTCGCCGAGGAGCGTCGTCGACTCTCGCGGGAACTCCACGACACCGTCGCCGGCCACGTCTCGGCGATCGCCATCCTCGCCGAAGCCGCCCGCGACCTGCCCGACCCCGGTGAGGCGATCGCGTCGATGCGGGCCAACAGTCTGGCCGCCCTCACCGAACTGCGCGACATGATCGATCTGCTCGCCGCCGACGACGACGAGGTGAGGACGGCGCGGTGGGTGTCACTGCAGCCGCTGATCGCGGCGGCCGAGGCGGTGGGCGGTGAGGTCACGATCACCGGACGGGCCGACATCTTCCCGAGTCGTGTCGAGGCCGTCCTCACCCGCATCGCGAGCGAGGCCCTCGCGAACGCCGCGTCCCATGCGCCCGGTCGGGACGTGACGGTGGACGTGGTCCGCGACGGCGACGACGCGGTCCTGACGGTGTGCAACCGGCGTGCCGACGGCGCAAGCGGGGACGCCGTGGGCGCGGACGGTGTGGGTGCGGACGGTGGGAGACGGCAGGGGGTCGCGAACATGGCCGTCCGGGCCCAGAGCCTCGGCGGGACCCTGAGCGCCGGGGCGGCAGGCGACCGGTGGATCGTGGTCGCGCGGATCCCCGCGGGGACCGGGTCGGCGGGGACCGAGTCGGTGGGGCCCGAGTCGGTGGGGCCCGAGTCGGCGGGCTCCGGGTCGGGGTACCGGTGGGAGGCCTCGTGACCCGGATCCGCGTGCTGCTGGCCGACGATCACGCGGCCGTCCGCGAGGGACTGCGCATGGTCCTCGAGGCCTCCGGGGCGATCACCGTGGTGGGGGAGGCGGCCGACGGTGCCGCAGCGATCGACGCGGCCCGTCGCCTGCGGCCCGACGTGGTGGTGATGGACGTCCGGATGCCGGGGATCGACGGTCTGGCCGCCACCGATCGGGTGCTGGCCGAGACGTCGGCGCGCGTTCTGGTCTTGACGACGTTCGACGTCGACGAGTACGTGCTCGGCGCCCTCGCCGCGGGAGCCGACGGCTTCCTGCTCAAATCGGCGTCGGGAGCCGAACTGGTGGCCGGGGTGCGCCGTGTCGCCGGCGGCGACGCCGTCCTGGACCCGGCCGTCATCGGCGTCGTCGTGGGAGCGATGCGCGGACGGCGCCGCGAGTCGGGCCCCGACCTGAGCGTCCTCACCGAACGGGAGGCAGAGGTGCTCGCGGGCCTCGGAGCCGGGTGGTCGAACGCCCAGATCGCTCGGCGACTGCACATCGGGGAGGCCACCGTGAAGACGCACGTGTCGCGCGTCCTGGTGAAACTCGAGGTTCAGTCGCGGGTGCAGGCCGCGGTCGTCGCCGCCCGCGCCGGCCTGCCCGAACCCCGATCGGTCACCTGACGCCGCCGGGACGCGGTCAGCTGACGAGTTTGAGACCGATGACGCCGCCGACGATGGCGATGACGCAGAGGATCTTCGCCAGACCCGCCGCCTCGGCGCCGGTGGCCATCCCGTAGGCGACGGCGCCCGTGGCGCCGATCCCCACCCAGACGGCGTACGAGCTGCCCGTCGGCAGATCCCGCATGGCATAGGCGAGTCCGGCCATGCTCAGGAAAAGTGCGACGAAGAAGACGATGGTCGGGGTGAGACGGTGCAACCCCTCCGAGCGTCCGAGCGCGGTGGCCCAGACGGCCTCGAGAAGGCCGGATACGACCAGGACGATCCACTGCATGACGGTTCCCTTCGGGCCACCGTCTTGTCGCGATCCGGGTACGGCGGGCTCGTCCGGGGCCCGTGGTCAGGGCCACGGTAGACGAGTTTACCCGCGTGACGGGACCTCTCAGAAATCGCCGTGGTCGCGGCGGAGACTGCGGATCGCCGAGACCAGCGCCCGCGATTCGTCGCGGGCGAGCCCGAGGTCGGCGAACACCACGTTGATCGCGACCGTCGCCTTCTCGACGAGTTCGCGCCCCTCCTCGGTGATGGCGACGAGGGTGGTCCGACCGTCGGTGGGGTGCGGTTCACGCCGCACCAGGCCCGCATCGACGAGGCGGCCCACCGCGTGGGTCGCCGATGAGACGTGGACCTGGAGTCGGTCGCTGGCCTTGGAGATCGGGAGGGCGCCGTGGCGGGTGAAGGCCAGCAGGCGCAGGAGCTCGAACCGGGAGAACGACAGTCCGAAGGGTTTGAGCTCCTGCTCCACGCGGGCCAGCATGATCTGGTGGGCGCGCATCACCGAGGTGACGGCCTCCATGCCGTCGGCGACGGCGCCGCCCCAGCCGGCGTCCTCCCAATTGCGTCGGGCCAGGGCGATCGGATCATGGTCGTCCGGCGTCTGATCGACCCTGGCCACACTCGACTCCTCGTTGACGGTTACCGCAGAGTCTCGATTATCGCACTGAAGTCGCGGGCGCCGTTCTCGGCCGCGAACTGTTCGTACATCTCGGCGGCGTGCGCGCCCAGCGGGGTCTTCGCCGCCGTGGCCGCCACGGCGTCCATCGCCAGGTGGAGGTCCTTGTCCATCAGCGCGGTCGAGAAGCCGGGGCGGAAGTCGTTGGCCGAGGGCGCGGTGTCGACCGGTCCCGGGACCGGGCAGTTCACCTCGAGCGCCCAACAGTTGCCGGTGGCGCCGGTGACGACGTCGTAGAGGGCCTGATCGGACAGGCCGAGCTTCTCGGCGAGGGCGAAGGCCTCGCCGACGGCGATCTGCTGCACCGCGAGGATCATGTTGTTGCAGACCTTGGCGGCCTGACCGTTCCCCGCGCCGCCGCACGGCACGACCTTGCCGGCCATGGGGGAGAGCACGGGCTGGGCCGCCGCCAGCGACTTCTCGTCACCGCCGACCATGAAGGCCAGGGTGCCGGCGGTGGCGCCCTTGACGCCGCCGGACACCGGGGCGTCGATCTGCAGCATCCCGGCGTCGACGGCGAGAGCGTGGACGGCGCGCGCATCGTCGACCGAGATCGTCGAACTGTCGATGAACAGCGTGCCCGTCGCGGCATGGGGGAGGACCGACTCGTACACCGAGCGGACGATGGCGCCGCTGGGCAGCATGGTGATGACGACGTCGGCCCCCGCGGTCGCCGACTCCGCGGACTCGGCCGCGGACACCCCGTGTTCGACGGCGGCCGCCAGGGCGTCGGCCGACGGGTCGAAGCCGACCACCGAGTGGCCGCCGGCGATGAGGTTGGCGGCCATCGGTCCGCCCATGTTTCCCAATCCGATGAATGCGATGGTGCTCATCGTGAGCCTTTCTGTAGTGCGGCGGCGCGCTGCGCCTCGGCGCGGCCGATCACCATCCGCATGATCTCGTTCGTTCCCTCGAGGATGCGGTTCACGCGCAGATCGCGCACGATCTTCTCGATCCCCGTCTCGTGCAGGTACCCGTAACCGCCGTGCAGCTGCAGTGCCTGATCGGCGACGGTGTAGCAGTTCTCGGTGACGAACCGCTTGGCCATGGCGCACAGTTCCACCTTGTCGGGGTCGCCGGCGTCGAGGGCGTCGGCGGCGCGCCAGAGCATCAGGCGGGACGCCTCCAGCGCCGTCGCCATCTCCGCGAGGGTGGCCGAGATCGTCGGCTCCTCGATCAGCGGTCTGCCGAACGCCTCGCGTTCGGTGCAGTACACCAGTGCCCGGTCGTAGGCCTCCTGGGCGCCGCCGAGCGAGCACGCCGCGATGTTGATGCGGCCGCCGTTGAGGCCGTTCATCGCGATGCCGAAGCCGGTGCCCTCGCCCTCCGGGCCGCCGAGCATGGCGTCGGCGGGCACCCGGACGTCGTCGAAGACCACCTGGGCGGTCGGCTGGTTGTGCCAGCCCATCTTGGCTTCGGCCGGACCGAACGACAGACCGTCGGCGTCCTTCTCGACGACGAACGTGGAGATGCCCCGCGGCCCGGAGTCGCCGGTGCGGGCCATCACCACGTAGACGTCCGAGACGCCGCCGCCGGAGATGAACTGCTTGCTGCCCCGCAGGACGTAGTCGCCTCCGTCGCGACGGGCCGATGTGGCCAGTGCGGCGGCGTCGGAGCCGGCCCCGGGTTCGGTGAGGCAGTAGCTCGCCAGATGCTCCATGGACGCCATCGCCGGCACGTGGCGCTTCCGCTGCTCGGTGGTGCCGTAGGTGTCGACCATCCACGTGCACATGTTGTGGATCGACAGGAACGCCGCGGTGACGGGGTCGGCGCGGGCCAGTTCCTCGAAGATCCTGACGGCGTCGATCCGGCGCAGCCCGGAGCCGCCGACGTCCTCGCTGGTGTAGATGCCCGCCATGCCGAGCGATGCGGCCTCGCGCATCTCGTCGACGGGGAAGTGCTTGCGGGCATCCCACTCGAGGGAGTGGGGGGCGAGCCGCTTGCGGGCGAAGTCCCGGGCGGCCTCGACGACGATCCGGTCGTCGTCATCCAGCGTCGGATACGGCATGTGCTCTCCTGGTCGGCGGTCGCTGCTGGTCGGCGGTCGTACGGGTCAGCTGTGGGTGGTCGGCATCGCGAACTCGGCGCCCTCCTTGATGCCCGACGGCCACCGGGAGGTGACGGTCTTCGTCTTGGTGTAGAACATGATCGACGCCGGCCCGTGCTGGTTGAGGTCGCCGAACCCGGACCGCTTCCAGCCGCCGAAGGTGTGGTAGGCGACCGGGACCGGGATCGGCACGTTGACGCCGACCATGCCGACCTCGACGCGCGAGGTGAAGTCGCGCGCGGTGTCGCCGTCGCGGGTGAAGATGGCCACGCCGTTGCCGTATTCGTGCTCGTTCGGCAGGGCCAGGGCCTCCTCGTAGTCGTGTGCCCGCACGATCGTCAGGACCGGGCCGAAGATCTCGTCGGTGTAGATCGACATGTCCTTGGTGACGTGGTCGAAGAGGGTCGGGCCGAGGTAGTAGCCGCCGGCGAGGTCGGCGCCGTCGAACTGCACGTCGTCGGCACCCCGCTCACGGCCGTCGACGACCAGTTCGGCGCCGGCGGCGACGCCCTGACCGATGTAGTCGATGACGCGGTCGCGGGCGGCGGCGGTGATCAGCGGGCCGTAGTCGGCCTCGGGGTCGTGGCTGTGACCGACGCGGAGCGAGGCGATGCGCTCGACGAGCTTCTCGCGCAGCGCGTCGGCGGTCGCCTCGCCGATCGGGACGGCCACGGAGATCGCCATGCAGCGTTCGCCCGCCGATCCGTAGCCGGCGCCGATGAGGGCGTCGACGGCCTGGTCGAGGTCGGCGTCCGGGGCGATGATCATGTGGTTCTTGGCGCCGCCGAAGGCCTGGCTGCGTTTGCCGTTCCGCGCGGCGTTCTCGTAGATGTACTGCGCGATGTCGGAGCTGCCGACGAAGCCGACGGCCTTGACGTCGTCGTTCTCCAGCAGGGCGTCGACGGCGGTCTTGTCGCCGTGGACCACCTGGAAGACGCCGTCGGGGAGGCCGGCTTCGGTGAACAGCTCCGCGAGGCGGACCGGGACGGACGGGTCGCGTTCGGAGGGCTTGAGGATGAAGGCGTTTCCGCAGGCCAACGCGGGTCCTGCCTTCCACAGCGGGATCATGGCGGGGAAGTTGAACGGGGTGATGCCCGCGACCACGCCCAGCGGCTGACGCATCGAGTACACGTCGATGCCGGTGCCCGCACCCTCGGTGTACTCGCCCTTGAGCAGATGCGGGATGCCGACGGCGAACTCCATGACGTCGAGTCCGCGGAGCACATCGCCCTGGGCGTCGGGGAGGGTCTTGCCGTGCTCGCTGGACAGGAGTGCGGCCAGCTCGTCCATGTTCTGGTGGACGAGGTCGATGAACTTCATGATGATGCGTGCACGGCGCTGCGGGTTCATCGCGGCCCATGCGGGCTGGGCGGCCTTCGCGATCTCGACGGCCTCGTCGACCTCGGTAGCGGTGGCGAGCGGGACGGTCGCCTGCACGGTGCCGGTGCTGGGGTCGTAGACGTCGGCGGTCGCTCCGCGTGCGGCGACGTGCCGGCCGTTCAAGTAGTGGTCGATGGTCCGCGATGCGGTCATGTGGCGTCCTTCCAGAGGAATCGAATCCGTGACGGAAACCACGATATACTTGGATGTCCAAGTAATTCAAGGGGAGCGCCATTCACTGGCGAACTCCCTGGTGAAAGAGGTTCTCCAGACAGGGCTGTCTGCCGTGAGGAGTGCCGTGAGGGGAGGTGCAGGGTGGGCGGCGGTCAGCGCCCCGTCCACCGCGGCGGCCGCTTCTCCAGGAACGCGGCGATCCCCTCCCGGGTGTCCTGACTGACCAGCACGGCGTCGAGCACCGACATGCTCGCCGCCACCGCGGCGGCCGTGTCCGGTTCGCCGTCGGCGTCGGCCATCGCGGCCAGAGAGGCCCGGACGGCCACCGGCGAACCCGCCACGATCTCCTGCGCCACCGCCCGCGCCGTGTCGAGGACCCCGCCGGCCGGCGCGATCCGGGAGACCAGCCCGTGAGCCGCCGCCTCCTGGGCGTCGAGCCTGCGTCCGGTGAGGATCATGTCGTGCGCCACCGCGGACGGGATCCTCCGCGGCAGCCGCACCAGCCCGCCCGCGGCGGCCGCGAGCCCCACGCGGACCTCCGGCAGACCGAACGACGCCGTCTCGTCGGCGACCACGACATGGCATGCCAGCGCGGCCTCCAATCCGCCGCCCAATGCGTAGCCGTTCACCGCCGCGATGACCGGTTTGGGCATCGACCGGCGGGAGGTGATCCCGGCGAAACCGTTCGCCGGGACCTCGAGGGTGCCCGCAGTCGCCGACGCCGACAGATCGTTCCCCGACGAGAACGCGCGGTCCCCGGCGCCCGTGAGGATCGCCACCCACAGGTCGGGATCGGCGAAATAGGCGTCGAACACGGAGTCGAGTTCGGCGTTCGTCAGCGGGCTCAGCGCGTTGCGCGACTCGGGCCGGTTGATCGTGACCTCCAACAGGTGCCCGTCCCGTCGCACCTCGAGATGCTCGTAGGACTCGGCCAGCCGGGGCTCGAGGCGGGGAAGGCGCCGATCCATCTCCGCGCGCGTCCGGGTCACCAGATTGCGCTGCGCCGTCGACCGGGCGTACACGGGCGTGCCGATGGGATCGGCGTCACCGGTCAACAACTCGAGGAGGTCGGCGTCGTCGGGGGCGACGGCCGCCAGGAAGCGGCTGCCGTCCGGCAGCCGGCCGACCACCGTGGCGCCGGGAGCGGCGCCGTCCGGGTCGATGACCACGAACGACTCGATCGTCGCGGGCCCCTCCGGGTAGCGGGTGACGGGCACGTCGGCGACCGCGTCGAGTGCCCGCTGGACGTCGTCGGACGTCGAGTGCCGCCACGGAGCGGGGGAGGTGGAGTAGACGCCGACCGAGTACTTGCTCATGATGCCGCCGTTCGCGGCGACCAGACCGCGGGTGCCGGGGGCGCGACGCACCCGCTCCACGATCTCGGCGACCCCGTGCATCGAATAGTTGTTGCCCGGGCCGCCGAAGTACGGAAGTCCACCGGTCGCGGTGAGCCCGCGCGGATCGTCGGGAGCCAGGCCGAGGTCGTCGCACACGTGGGACACCGCGATCGGGAAGCACGAGTAGACGTCGAAGCAGGCGATGTCGTCGATGCCCGCGTCGGCCATCGCGAGGGCCTCGCGGACCGCGGCCACCGAAGCCGGACCGTCCGCGAGATCGGGTCGCGCCAGCAGCGGCTTCTCCCGGGTGTCGGCGTGGCCGTGCAGGAACACCCACCGCTCGGCGGGGATGCCCGCGGCCCGTGCCGCACCGACCGAGGTGAGGACGACGGCGGCGGCCTGGTTCACCTGATCCCGCGCGACGAGCCGTCGAGGGTAGGGCACCGAGACCCGCCGATTCTGCTCGCCGACGGTCGCGAGCTCCTCGGCGGTCCACTCGTGCGGTGCTGCCGAATGCGGATTGGCGGCGGCGACCGTCGTCATCGGCGCGAACCACTCGCCCATCGACAGCGCATAGTCGCGGGCCGACAGGCCGAGGCGGTGTCGGCGCGCGTTCTCGGCGACCGAATACTGCGAGATCGGGATGACGACGCCGTGGCGGACCTCCTCGATGGACGTCAGTCCCGCGATCCCGTATCCGCGATCCTCGAGGGCCCCGTCGGAGTGCTCGGTGAAGTCGAGCTGTTCGCCGGCGCGCTGAGCGCGTCGCACGGTCGACATCACCTCGGCGCCGAACAGGACGGCGACCTCGCAGCGACCGGCGGCGATCTCGCCGCAGAACTCGGTGATCAGATGCTGCGGGCTCTGGCCGCCGGTCACCTCCTCGACGGCCCGGCGGGGATCCATGCCGGTGCGCGAGGCCACGGCGCGCGGCATGTTGTCGGGTCGCCCGAACGGCGAGTACGACGCGGGACTCGACTTCTCGAACGAGCGGACGGCCGCGACGGTATCGACGCGCTGCGCAAGCTCCGCGGGATCGACGCCGCCGGGGCCGGGGAGCGCGTCGCGGAGCGCCGCCGTCACGGCGCGGGCGGCCAGATCGGCCTCGCCGAGCCCCTCATACCCGGGCTCGCCGATGCGTTCGGAGGCCTGGCCGACGCCTACGATGACCGGAGTGGCGGGGTCGAGGTCTGCTGCAGTGTTCACAGTTCGCATGACGCCCACGATGCCATTGAGTGATGGCAAGGAGGTGGGCGGGGAGGGACTTCGGTGTCGGAACTCGCAGCCGCCGACGCGGCGATGCACTACCGCGCGCGGTACGCGTCCACCGACCAGTTCCTCGTGTATGCATTTCCTCATGTCGGATCTGGCCGCGTCGGATCTGGCCGCGTCGGATCTGGCCGCGTCGGATCTGGCCGCGTCGGATCTGGCGGACGCCCCGCGACCCTGCGGGAGCGCGCGGCGGCCGTCGGCGACCTGGGCGTCGGGATCGCCGCCGTCGCCGCCGACCTCGGCGGACCCCGCTGGGTGCGATCGGTGCCCGGCGACGACCGGTTCCGCATCCACGAGGCATCGACCTGGGCGGAGTGCCTCACGATGCTCGGTGAGCTGATCGTCGACAACGACCGCGACGAGTCCGTCCCGTGGCGACTCCATCTGTTCGGACCGCTCGACGGCGTGCCGGAGGTCGACGGCCCCGCGCGGATCGTCGTCCTGCAGATCGCACACGCACTCGGCGACGGCCGTCGCGTCTCGGCGATCGCCCGCGCGCTGCTCGGGCCGGACGACCCCGCCGGGCCGGCGCCGCAGCCGGGCCCCGGCGGACGGCTCGCCGACGCCGGAGCGGCCGTCTGGGGCGCCCTCCGGATCGGGCCCCGGATGGTCGCGGCGACCGCGTGGGGAGTGGCGGCCTGGCGCCGTGCCGCCCGGCCGGACCCGGAACCGGCGCCCGGACCGGCGCCGGGACCGATCCGGCGAACCGTCCTCAACGGCAGCGGCGACGGCGCGGGACCCGTGCGACTGCGGACCCTGCACCTGTCCGCCGACGCACTCCGCGAGCACGGACCGTCGGTGACGACCGCGGTCCTCGCCGTCCTGGCCGAGGTGCTGCCGACGTTCGGCGGAGCCGCCGACGACGGGCGCGTCCTGGCCGAAGTGACCGTCGCCCGCCCCGCGGAGGGTCGGCAGCGCAACAACTTCCACACCGTCGGCGTCGACCTCCGCGCAGACGTCGACGATCGCCGCGAGCGCGCCGCGACGATCCGGGACGAGCTGGCCGCGGCACGGCGCCGGGACGGGACCGCGGCCCGTCGGACGGCCCGCCGAGCGGAGGCCCGCACACCGCCCGTGCTGGCAGCGGCCGCGGCCCGGCTCGCCGCGCAGGCGCCCGCCCCGAGCACGGTCTCCGGGGCGACCGTGGTCTCGTCGGTCGACCGCGGTCCGGCCGATCTGACCCTCGAGGGCGCGCCGGTGGCGTTCACGGCCGGGTTCCCGGCGCTGTCGAGCGCCCACGATCTGACCCACGGGGTCCACGGGATCGGCGACGTCGTCACCGTCTCGGTCTGCGCGCGCGGGGCGGCGGCGTCGGTCGTCGACGACTACGTTCACGCCCTCGCCCTCGCCCTCGCGTTCGCGCAACCCCGCCGTCGCGTTCGCGCAACCCCGCCGCCACCGCGCGGGTGACGCGTAGGGTCGTCGCCATGACCGTCTATGTGACCGCGAACCCCACCACCGGTGAGGTCGAACGCGAATTCGCGACCATCGCCGACGAGCAGATCGACCCCGTTCTCGGGCGCGCCCACACCGGGTACCTCGCGTGGCGCGAGACGCCCGTGGACCGGCGGGCGCAGGTCTTGCGCGCCACGGCGGCGGCCTACCGCGAGCGTGCGGACGAACTGGCCGCCGTCATCACCCGCGAGATGGGAAAGCCGACCCGCCAGGCGCTGGGGGAGCTGGCCCTCACCGCGATGATCTACGACTGGTACGCCGACAACGGTCCAGCGCTGCTCGAAACCCAGGAACTCGACCCGCAGGGCGCCGCCGAATCGATCGTCACCCGCTCTCCGATCGGCACGATCCTCGGGATCATGCCGTGGAACTTCCCCTACTACCAGGTGGCTCGATTCGTCGCGCCGAACCTAATGCTCGGCAACTCGATCGTCCTCAAGCACGCGCCGATCTGCGCGGCCTCCTCGGAGATCATGGAGCAGATCGCCCACGACGCCGGCGTCCCGGCCGATGCATACATCAACATCTTCGCGAGCAACGACCAGATCGCGACGATGATCGCCGACCGCCGGATCCAGGGGGTCTCCCTGACCGGGAGCAGCCGCGCGGGCGCCGCGGTGGCCCAGGTAGCCGCGGCCAACCTGAAGAAGTCGGTCCTCGAGCTCGGCGGCTCGGATCCCTTCATCGTCCTCGACGCCGCCGACGTCGGGTCCCTCGCGGCGAGTGCCGCCGCCATGCGGACCATGAACTGCGGACAGGCATGCAATGCGCCGAAGCGGTTCATCGTCCACGAGGATCTGTACGACGACTTCGTCACGAAGCTCACCGACGCCGTCGCGAACCTGACCGTCGGTGATCCGGCCGACCCCGACACCAAGGTGGGGCCCCTGTCGTCGGTGACGGCGCGCGACGGCGTCGTGGCCCAGATCGAGGCGGCCGTCGCCGCGGGCGCCACCGTCCACGTGGGAGGACGCCGCATCGAGGGGCCGGGGGCGTTCGTGGAGCCGACCGTTCTCACCGGGATCACCCCCGACATGGACGCGTACCGCGAGGAGATCTTCGGTCCCGTCGCCGTCGTGTACCCGTTCTCGACCGAGGAGGAGGCCGTCGCGCTGGCCAACGACGTCGACTACGGTCTGTCCGGATCGGTGTGGAGCAGCGACGTCGAGCGTGCGCAGCGGGTGGCCGACCGGCTCGACGTCGGCATGGCGATGATCAACGAGCACGGCACATCGCTGCCCGGTCTGCCGTTCGGCGGCGTCAAACAGTCCGGCTACGGGCGCGAGCTGGGACAGTGGGGTCTCGGCGAGTTCGCCAACGTGCGGCTGCGTCGCACAGCGAAATAGACGTGCGGCTGCGTCGCACAGCGAAATAGACGTGCGGGGAGTCGGGTCCCGGTCCGGTCAGTCCCGGCCGGGGTAGCGCGACCCGGTGACGTCGTCGGAGTCGGCGGCGAGCTGCGGCCGCAGGGGGATCTGCTGGCCGCCACCGGTCCGCGTGAAGCGTTTGGGCAGCCGGTCGGCCAGTCCGCCGATCGGCGCGACCGAGGCGTTGAGCAGTTCGACGACCTCGTTGAGGTGGTCGACCGTCTCCTGCATGGCCGCCAGGTTGGGCGGCAGGGACGCGAGGGTCTCGGACAATTCGGTGAACTTGTCGAGCGGGCCGCCCGGCGCGATCAGCTTCTCCAGGGCGCCGTCGGTGCCGAGGAGCTGATCGAGCAGACCCTCGTCACTCGCCGCACGGTCGAGGACGCCGTCGGGCTGCGAGAGCTTGTCGAGGACCCCGTCGGGCGCGGTGAGCTTGTCGACGATGCCGCCCTCGGAGGTGAGGCGCTCCAGGATGCCCTCGTTGGACGTGAACTGGTCGACGACGCCGCCCTCGCGGGTCAGACGGTCCAGCGGCCCGTCCTTGGCGGCCAGCCGCATGAGGATGCCCTTCTCATCGGTCATCTGATCGAGCAGTCCACCGCGCTCGGTGAGCTTCTCGAGCAGTCCGTCCGGCGCCGTCAGCCGGTCGATCACCCCGCCGGGCTGGATGAGTCGGTCGAGCGGACCGCCGTTCGCCAGGATCCGTCCGAACGGCCGATCGGGGCTCAGCAGGTCGGCCACCTGGCTGAGGATCGCCAGCGGCGCGCGGACCGTCGCGATCTCGCTGTCCTCGTGGATCCCGACCATCGAGTTGACCTCGGACTCCACGCTCTCGGCGGTGAGCCGGGCGACGTTGAGCACGGACTCCATCGTGGAGAGCGCGATGCCTGCGGTCGCGAAGCCGATCCGCAGCGGCAGCTTGACCGCGGTGCGGACCTCGATCATGGGATCGTTCATGAGTGCCGAGTGTAGCGGTCGTCATCCACGGGCAGCGGCCTTCGCGGCCTTCTTGAACTCTCGGACGCGCTGCAGCGAGTCCGGATCGGTGACGTCGGCGACCGATCGGTAGCCCTTCCGGCCGTAGTCGCCGACCACGGTGGTCCAGCCGCGAGGCTTCACGTCGAGCTGTTTGGCCAGCAGTGCCACGAAGATCTCGGCCTTCTGCCGCCCGAACCCCGGCAGGGCGTGCACCCGGGCGAACAACTCCCGACCGGTCGTCGCCGTCGTCCACAGCGCGGCGGTGTCGGCGTCGTACTCGTCGACGATCACCCGAGCCAGCGCCTGGATGCGTCCGGCCATCGACCGCCCGTACCGGTGGACCGCGGGCGGGGTGGCGCACAGATCGGCGAACGCCTCGGGGTCGGCGTCGGCGATCGCGACCGGATCGAGGGACCCGAAGCGCTCCTTGATCCGGGCGGGTCCGGCGAACGCGCGCTCCATCGGGAACTGTTGGTCGAGAAGCATCCCAGTGATGAGGGCGAAGGGATCGGTAGAGAGGAGGTCGTCGGCCACCGGATCCTGAGCAATCTGGAGTTTCACCATGGGTTCGATGCTATCGGCTGGCAGACTCGGCAGCATGGGTACCAAGACGTGGTGGGTGAAGGCGGGAACCCTGGTCGCGGGGGTTCTGACGGCGGCGAGCGGCGCGGCGGCGGTGACGGCACCGACCGCTTCGGCGGCCCCGCCGTCGGGCGAACGTTACGTGGGGACGCTGCGGTGCGACAGTCCCAACCCGTGGCCGATGGGCAGGCTGCGGATCCCGGTGGACGTGTTCACCGACATCGCGCACCCGTCCGACGGGCTGCCCGGGCCGGCGATCGCTCTCAAAGCGTCGAACTCCGTGCACAGCATCATGATGAGCCCCGAGTTCACCACGCTGACGACGGTCCGTTGGCGGAACCGCGACACCGGGCGACGCGGCGTCGTCCGCGTGCCGAGCCGCTCGACGCGGATCGACTGGGAGGCCGTGATCCACCCGGGCCGCGGCCACGTGACCTTCACCGTCACCCAGAAGATCGGTGCGATGGCATTCGTTCCGATGGTGAATCCGCAGTACTCGACCTGCCGCGGTTCGGCACGGGCATGACCGAGGCGACCGGAGGGCGGGACGTCCCGCTCATCCGGGTGCTCGGCGTCTCCGGGGCCGCCGCGGTCGGCGGCTTCCTGTTCGGTTTCGACAGTTCCGTCGTCAACGGCGCGGTCGACGCGATCCGCGACGACTTCGCGCTCAGCGACCTGGTGACCGGATTCGCGGTGGCCATCGCCCTCCTCGGCTGCGCCGCGGGCGCCTGGTTCGCCGGGCGCCTGGCCGACGTCTGGGGCCGCACCCGCGTGATGCTGCTCGGGTCGGCTCTCTTCATCGTCTCCTCGCTGGGCGCGGGCCTCACGCAGACGGTCTACGACCTGATGGTCTGGCGCGTGCTGGGCGGACTCGGCATCGGCATCGCGTCGGTGATCGCACCGGCGTACATCGCGGAGGTGGCGCCCGCCCGGTTTCGCGGGGCACTGGGGTCGATGCAGCAGCTGGCGATCACCCTGGGCATCTTCGCGGCGCTGCTCTCGGACGCCGTTCTCGCCGATCGGGCCGGTGCGGCGGCGTCGACCCTGTGGATCGGCCTCGAAGCCTGGCGGTGGATGTTCCTCGTCGGAGTCATCCCGGCCGTGGTGTACGGCGTACTGGCCCTGTCGATCCCGGAGTCGCCGCGCTATCTGGTGGCGCGCGGCGACGACCGGGAGGCGCGACGCGTGCTGGCCGGGGTCACCGGCGAGACGGATCCGGATGCGCGGGTGGAGGAGATCCGGCTGACCGTGCGCCGCGAGGCGCGGTCGTCACTGAGCGACATCGCCGGCCCCAGCCTGGGGCTGCAGCCCCTCGTATGGATCGGGATCTGGCTCGCGGTGTTCCAACAGTTCGTCGGGATCAACGCGATCTTCTACTACTCGACCACACTGTGGCAGTCGGTGGGCTTCTCCGAGTCGGCGTCGTTCACCACCTCGGTGATCACCGCCGTCATCAACGTGCTGATGACCTTCGTCGCGATCGGTTTCGTCGACAAGGTGGGCCGTCGGACGCTGCTCCTGTGGGGATCGATCGGCATGTTCGTCGGCCTCGTCATGGCGGCCGTCGCCTTCACCCAGGTGTACGAGGCGATCGACGCCGACGGCGAGACCGTCTCCCGACTGCCGAGCGGATGGGGTGTGCTCGCCCTCGTCGGCGCCAACCTGTTCGTCGTGTTCTTCGCCGCCAGCTGGGGGCCGGTGATGTGGGTGATGCTCGGTGAGATGTTCCCCAACCGCTACCGGGGGATCGCGCTCGGCGTGTGCACGGCCGTCAACTGGATCTCCAATTTCATCATCTCCCTGCTGTTCCCGGCGGTGTCGGGAGCCGTGGGGCCGGCCCCGGTCTACGTGTTCTTCGCCGTGTGCGCGGCGGCGTCGTTCGCGTACGTGCGAGCGCGCGTCCCCGAGACGACGGGCCGCGAACTGGAGGAGATGGGCTGACACCCGGAAGGCCGCCGGCCCAGCGGGTCGGGATCGGCGGGTCGGGGATCAGCGGTCGGGATCAGAACAAGGTGTCGAGGAACTTCTCGACGGCCGCGCGCTCCTGCTTCTGCGCCGCCGCCGAGTCGGGCGTCAGATAGGTGCTCATCGTCGCCTTGGCGTCGGTGACCTGCGCCTCGGTGATGTACTGCAGGGTCGTCGGAACCACCACGGTGTCGTCGGTGAGACGCTGGCTGAGCAGGATCGGACGGTTGAATCCGCGAGTCGGGATCGCCAGCGAGGTGCGCAGCGACGCCGCCAGGCTGCGCTGCGAGGACAGCGGACGCGTCACCAGACCGGCGAGCGTGGTGCCGCCGATCTCCTTGATCAACGCCTCGGAGCACAGTGTCCGGGCCTTGTCGACCAACGCCGCGCCGCGGCGCGACAGGATCGGCTCGAGCGCCTCGCGGTCCTGTGAGGCGAGGGTGTAGAGGACATCGGCCATCACCGGGTCGGGGACCGACGGGGAGGACGGACTCAACCCGGTCACCACGTCGTCGTAACCGGCCGGCACGCTCATCGCGGCGGCGCCACGGAAGTCGAGGGAACCGGTCTGCCACGACACGGCCTTGCGGGCCAGTTCGACGGCTGCGGCGGCGCCCTGCGACTGGCCGAGCACCGCCCAGCGGTCCGACAGGGCGGGTCCGATGTCGGAGCTCGCGCGCACCGCATCGACGATGTTGTGCGCGGTGGCGCCGACATCGGAGTACTGCGGGGCGCCGGGCGCGCCGACCGCGGCGTAGTCGGGGGAGATCACGGCGTAGCCGCGATTGAGCAGCCGCGTGATCGTGCCGCGGTCGGCCCGCCCCCGCTGCTGCGACGGTGCGCAGTCGGCGTTCCAGCCGTCTGAGCCGTGCGCCCACACGACCACCGGCCACCCGGTGCGGGGTGCGGTGCCGCGCGGCTCGAGGAGGACGGCCGTCGACAGGTGCATCCGCTCGTCGGCGCCCTGCGACCAGTAGCTGAACTGCTGTCCCTCGGACGCGGCGGGCAGCAGGGACGGTCCCGTGAGCGGACGGTTGGCGTAGACCGATCCCGCGGTCTGGCCGCCGCGCTGCGTCGGCTCCTGAGCGGGATCGGCCACGGCCACGGCGGCGGTGACGCCACCGGCGGCGACCACCGTGACGGCAGCGGCGCTGGCGAGATGGCGGACGAACCGCCGACGTGGGGTGATCATGGGCGTCCTTCGAGGAGTGGGGTCGACGAGCGGTGCGGTTTCACAGGCGGTGGGGCGGGTGACCGGGGCGGTCAGTTCTCGACGGCGCCGAGTGCGGGGAGGAAGAAGCAGGTGCGCCCCGCCTTGGTCGTGGTGCCGAAGACCGCCGAGAGGACGGTGCCCTCACCGGTCTTGACCTTCGCGAGCCGGATGCCGTGGAACTGGTCCGTGGCGGTCAGCAGCGCCTTGATCGGTTCGGCGCCCGACACCTCGGAGAGGGGTTTGAGATCCTCGATCCCGCCGGCGAGCGTCGAGGTGTTGAACCAGGCGACGCGGAAGGCGTCGGAGTCGGGATCATTGGGCGGGACCAGCGCGTATGCGGTCTGATCGTCCTCGATCGCCCGCAGCAGGTTCGGTGACGAACCCGGGATCAGTGCGCCGATCACATCGATCAGGTCGGTGCCGCCGGCCTTTGCCGTCGGCCAGGGGCCCGGAACGGCGACGGCGGGTGCCACGGCCAGGCCGAGCGGATTGTCGGCGGACGGATCGACGCACAGCGGGGCGAGCGCCGGACTGAGCAGTTGGGAGCCGGTGGCCTTCTGCAGGACCGAGAGGACATCGCCGGCGGCGGCCGGAGCCTTCCCGCGCAGCGGCGCCGAGACATCGGTGGCGCCGAGGGCGTCGGGTGCAGTGCCGTCGGGTGCCGGTGTGTCGCCCGGTTCCTCGGGAGTCTGAGTGTCAGGAGTCTGGGGGTCGGGAGTCTGGGTGTCGGGAGTTTCGGGGTCGGGCGCGGTGATTCCGAGGCGGTCGAGTGTGGCGCCGTCGAGGCCGAGACCGTCGAGCAGCGTCGAGTCGCCGAGGTAGCTGGTCGGGTCGAGCTGTCCGTCGGACGAGAGGATCGCCGTCAGGGCTTCGATGGCGGATTCGGCGCCGCCGCTGCGCTTGAGGGTGCGGACGAACTCGGCCAGTTCGGCGTCGCCGGGGATCTGGGTGATGCTGGTGGCGTCGGGTCCGGCGTCCGGGGCCGCGGGGCCGGCGTCCGGCGCGGCGGGTTCGGCGTGGGCGATCGCGGGGGCGGTGAGGACCGCGCTGGTGGCGACGGCGACGGCGAGGGCGCCGACGCGGATCGATCGGGATGCGGTTGATCGCGTGATGGCAGTGAGCACGGGGTCCCTCCGGCGGTCGAGAGCAGGGGCTGAAAACGTCGGACGTCCGGTCGTGGACGCAGCCACACCACTGCTGTGACTGATGTGACGGATGTTTCTCATGTTAATAATGGGAACTCTGACCCCCGATACTCAAGGAGCGAGGCCGACTCGTTACCTCGTCGCGACCGGCCCGTGTTCCGCGTGTGGGAGGGGGTCCACACGCAGACGAGCCCCGGAGGTGTCCTCCGGGGCTCGTCGACGGCGTCGCCGGTGCGCGGTGCTCAGATGATCGCGGTGCCCACCGTCGGTGCGATGGTGCACGAGACCGTGCGGCCCTTGCTCTTGGTGGTGACGGTGCCGTAGATCGTCGAGACGATGCGGCCGCGGCCGGTGTTCGCGATGGCCGTGAACGTCCCGGGGCCCTTGGTGGCGTTGATCTTGGGGTTCGGCTTGAGCGCCGTCTGGCCCGTGCGCCCGTTGTCGATGTTGAGCCACGACACCCAGAGCTTCTGCCCGCTGTTCTTGGCGGCACCGGTGCCCAGGCTCGTGTAGACGTACCCGGCCTGTCCGCGCTTGGGTCCGGGGGCGGGGGCCTTCTGCGGTCCGGCGGTCGCCAGGGCCATGCCGACCGAGTTCCCGCCGCCGGCCATGCAGCCGAAGCCGAGGGTCGGGTACAGGAACTGCTGGATCCGCGGCTTGCCGGGGCCGCTCGGGATCGACGGTCCGTCCTTCTTCTTCGCCGCATCGCGCTTGCCCGGATCGGTGCGGGCGGCCAGGGCCGCGTCGTCGGCGGCGTGCGTCCGCGCGGCGCGCTCGGCGCCGGGTTCGCCGATGAAGTCGAGCAGCGAGTTCCAGACCTTCTCGGCCTCGGCGGGGACGGCCGGGTTGTCCGCGAGTGCGCGCACCTGCTTGATGAGGTCGTCGTTCACCTTGCCGTCGTCATCGCGGGTGGCGACCGAGCCGATCAGGGCCGGGGTCAGTGCGCCGAGGGATTCGAGCACCCGGGGTTCCACCTCGGGGGCGTCCTCGGCATCGGGGATCGGCAGGTCCTGCGACTGGTCGCCGCTGTCCGCCGGCGCGGCGTGCGCCGTCGCCGGAGAGATGAAGGCTGGAGCCAGGAGCGCGGCCGCGGCTACGGCGGCTGCGGCACGACGGGAGCGAGCGAGTCGCACGGGGACATCCTTCGGTCGTCGGACAGGGGTGATGGAGCGAGTGTAACCATACCGAGATGAAACTACTGAGGCCTGTGTGGCAATTGTTACTTAAGTGATGGGCGCGACCGGTGAGATCGGCATTCTCAGGTTCCGATGCCCCACTGCGGGATTCGCGGCGGCCTCGACATGCATCGATCCGGTCCGCCTGGGTAGATTCAGCACCCAGAACGTCCGGCGCCGAATCGACTGCGGCCGAATCGACTGCGGCCGACTCGACTGCGGGGCCGGCGCGCAGATGTCCCGACGAGTGGAGTTTGAGAATGCGTTTCTCCGAGACGAGCGCACCCCGACGTGCGCTGACCGCGGTGACCGCCGCCGCCGTCCTGGCCGCCGGCCTCGCCGCCTGCGCGCCGTCGAGCGAGGACTCCCGGCCGGAGGTGACGCTGCTGACCCACGAGTCCTTCGACCTCCCGGACGCCGTGATCGACTCCTTCGAGTCGACGACGGGGATGACCCTGAACGTCGTGAAGGCCGGAGACGGCGGGTCGCTCTCGGCGCAGGTCTCGCTGACCCCCGGATCGCCCAAGGGCGACGCCGTCTTCGGCATCGACAACACCTTCGCAGCCCGGCCGATCGAAGCCGGAGCACTCGAACCCTATGTGTCGCCGGCCGCCGCCGACGGCGCGCAGGAGTACGCGGTCAAGGACAAGGGGGAGGTCAGCGACCTGCTGACGGCCGTCGACCGCGGCGACGTCTGCCTCAACATCGACGACGCCTGGTACGACCGACACGAGCTGCCGGCGCCCACCTCGATCGATGACCTCGCCGACCCCCGTTACCGCGATCAGGCCGTGCTGCTCGACCCGTCGACGTCGTCACCCGGCATGGGCTTCCTCTTGGCGACCATCGGCCGGTACGGGGAACGGGCCGAGCCGTTCTGGCACCAGATCATCGACAACGGCGCCAAGGTCGTCGGCGGCTGGCAGGTGGCCTACAACCAGGAGTTCAGCGCGGGAGCCGGTCACGGCGACCGGCCGATCGCGGTGTCGTACGCGTCGAGCCCGGCGGCGACGCCGGGAACCTCCGCACTGTTGGACTCGTGTTTCGCCCAGATCGAATACATCGGCGTGCTCCGAGGCGCCGCGAACACCGAGGGCGCCAAGAAGCTCGTCGACTTCATGCTGAGCCCCGAGGTGCAGTCGGCACTGCCGACCTCCATGTACGTCTACCCGGTCCAGAAGGACATCCGGCTGCCCGCCGCATGGCAGCACCGCGCCCCGACGCCCGGCTGGACCGTCCGGATGGCGCCCGACTACATCGACGCCAACCGCGAGAAGTGGCTCGACGAGTGGCGCACCGCGATGAAGCGCTGACGTGACGGCGCAGTCGCACGACGTCCGCGTGTCCTGGGCGATGCGCGCCGCCGCCCTCGTCCCCGCGATCTTCGTCGCCGTGCTGTTCGTCTGGCCGGTCGCCGCCCTGGTGAAACGCTCCCTCGAGCCGGGGACCCCCGGGGTCCGCGGCGGCGCGTCGGTCGGCGAACTGCTCCGCCGGACCGACGCCTGGCAGCTGCTCGGCGTCACCGTGGCCCAGGCCGCGGCATCGGCGGCGCTCACCGTCGTCGTCGCCGCGCCGATCGTGTGGCTCGTCGCGACGGTCGACCTGCCGGGAACCGGGGTGTTGCGCGTGCTGGTGACGCTGCCGTTCGTCCTGCCGACGGTGGTCGTGGGTGTGGCCTTCCACGCGCTGCTCACCGGGCCGTTGGCCGGTCTCGGCATCGACGACGGCTGGCCGGCGATCCTGCTGGCCCACGTATTCCTCAACGTGGCGGTCGTGGTCCGGGTGGTGAGTGCGGCGTGGGAGCGCGTGGACCCGCGGACCCTCGAGGCCGCGCGAAGCCTGGGCGCGGGCCGGTTCCGAGCGTTCCGCGACGTCGTCCTGCCGCGGATCCTGCCGGCGACGGCAGCGGCGGCCGCGCTCGTGTTCATGTTCTGCTCCACCAGCTTCGGGGTGGTTCTGATCCTCGGGGCCTCCCGGGCCCGCACCCTGGAGACGGAGATCTACTACCAGGGGTTCGGTTCGTTCCGGATCCCCGAGGTGGTGGTCCTCTCCGCCCTCCAGATCGTGGTCGTGGTGTGCGCCCTCGTCCTCGCTCGCGCGGTGAGCCGGGGAGCCGGCGTGTCCGGGGCGGGGTCGACGCCGCTGCGGGCCGACGGCGCGCACCGGCGTCGACCGGCGGGCCGCATCCGGATCGTGGTCGCGGTGGTCATCGCCTGGACGGTCCTGTGGCTGCTGGTGCCGCTGCTGTCGCTCGGCGTGCGCTCGGTTCGGCCCGACGGAGGGGGATGGACGACGGCGGGCTACCGGTCGCTCGCCACCCCGTCCGGCGGGATGTCGGCCCTCGACTCGCTCGTCTACTCGGTGACCAGCGCTCTCGCCGCGATGGTCGTGGCACTGGTGATCGGTCTGCTGCTGGCGCTGTCGGTGACCCGCGGCGGCGGCCGCACGGCGCGGGTGGCGGCGGTGTTCGCGGCACTGCCCCTCGGAGTCAGTGCGGTGACCCTCGGATTCGGCTATCTGCTGGTGGTCAGCGCTCTGCCCGCGGAGGTCACCGGGTCGCCCCTGGTGATTCCCGCCGTGCAGGCGCTGATCGCGATTCCGGTGGTGGCCGGGGTGATGATCCCGGCGCTGGGGCAGGTCCCGCCGCGGCTGCGGGATGCGGCGGCCGCCCTCGGCGCGGGCCCGCTGCGCGTCATCGTGTCGGTGGACCTGCGGATGACGGCGCGGACTCTGTGCGCCGCGGCTGGATTCGCGTTCGTGATGGCGATCGGCGAGTTCGGTGCGACGACATTTCTCGCGCGCCCCGACACGACCACGCTGCCGGTGCTGATCGGCACGCTGATGGGCAGGCCCGGCACCGACGAACTGGCCACCGCCATGGCGGCGTCCACCGTCCTCGTCCTGGTCGGCGCGGTGGTCATCGCGGTGATCGAGCTGATCGCGGTCACCGGGACGCGGCCGCGGTCCTCGACGCGACAGGCGCCCGCATGCTGACGGTCCGGGACGTCTCTGTCCGCTACGGCCGATTCACCGCGCTCGACGGTGTCGACTGGCGCGTCGGCACCGACGAGTCGATGGTCACCGCGCTGCTGGGGCCGTCGGGTTGCGGGAAGACGACTCTGCTGCGGGCGATCGCCGGATTCGAACCGCTCGCGTCGGGCAGTGTGTCGTGGGCCGGGCACGACGTGTCGTCGACTGCCGCGCATCGCCGCGACTTCGGCGTGGTCTTTCAGGACGGACAGCTGTTCCCCGGGCGGACGGTCGCTCAGAACGTCGCGTACGGGCTGCGACGCCGGGGTGTCGGCCGCACGGTGATCGGTGCGCGGGTCGACGAGATGCTGGAGCTGGTGCAGTTGTCGGGATTCGGCGACCGGTCGGTCGCCGCGCTGTCCGGTGGGCAGGCGCAGCGGGTGGCGCTGGCCCGCGCGCTCGCACCGAGGCCGCGGCTCCTGCTGCTCGACGAACCGCTCGCGGCCCTCGACGCGCAACTGCGCGAGTCCCTCGCCGAGGCGATCGGGACGATCGTGCGTCGCAGCGGCACGCCGACGGTGCTCGTGACGCACGATCACCGGGAGGCGGCGCTGATGGCCGACACGGTGAGCGTGATGAGTGCGGGTCGCATCGTGCAGTCCGATGAGACCTCTCGACTGTGGCATCGACCGGCCGATGAGGAGACGGCGCGTTTCCTCGGCGCGCGGGCCTTCGTCGACGGGTCGGTCGCGGGTGCGACGCTGCGGACGCCGCTGGGCGATGTGCTCCGCGGAGCGCAGGGGGTCTCCGGCGGGGTGTTCGACGATCTCGTCGACGGTCCGGTCCGCGTGGCTCTGCGACCGGAGTCGATCGTCGCGTGGCCCGCCGCCGACGGCGCGTCCGCGGCGGGGCTCCCCGCCGGTGTGGGCCCCCGTGCGACCGTTGTGCATTCGGCGGCCCTGGTGTCGGGGTGGCGACTGCGCGTGCGGATCGGCGCTCAGGGGGCCGGTGCAGGAGAGTCCGGTGCAGCAGAGTTTGAGACAGGAGAGTCCGGGGCAGCAGAGTTCGATGCCGTGAGCGCCGTCGCCGTCGCCCCGGGGCACTCGGTGCGGCTCCGGCTCGATCCGGGTGCGCTCGCGGTGGTGGGGTCGTGACCGACGGCGGAACGCTCGTGGTGGCGGGCGCGGTCCTCGACGGCGGCCGTGTGCTGCTGGCGCAGCGCACCGCGCCGCCGGAGCTCGCGGGCCTGTGGGAACTGCCCGGCGGCAAGGTCGAAGCCGCCGAGAACCCCCGCGACGCGCTCCGTCGCGAACTGTGTGAGGAATTAGACGTCTGGGTGTCGGTCGGCGCTCCGCTGGCCGATGTGGTTCGGCCGCGCAGCGGCCTCACGCTGATCGCGATGCGTGCTCGCGTGGTGCGCGGCACGCCCCGGGCTCTCGAGCACCGGGAACTCCGCTGGGTGGGCGCCGAGGAGCTGATCACGATGGCGAAGCGGGGCGAGATCGTCCCGAACGATCTGCCGTGGGTGCAGGAATTGGCCGAGGAGTTGCAGGTCAGGCCGCACGAGCCTTCTTGAGGGCCTTCCTCGCCTGCTTCTCGGTCATGCCATCGCAGTCGATCTTCTTCATCCGGTGGATGACGACCGGGCACCGCAGGCAGCGCGTGCTCTTCTGGCAGCACTTCTTCTTGGGTCGCAGTCGTGCGACCTTCGCCGGTTCGGTCTTTCCCACGGGTCGACGGTACACCAGGATTGTTAGCTCAGGCTAACCACAGATCGCGTGGTGTCGGATCGCGCAGACACCGTCGTTGCCTTACTCTGGACGGGTTGATCTGGGCCGGGCGCCCCGCGCGAGTGCACGCCCGGGTCCCAGACACCGGAACGAATTGCGACCGTCAATTCCCCAGAGACGAAAGAGACCTTAGTGAGCGCTGGTACCAACTTCCGCAACGTCGCGATCGTGGCGCACGTCGACCACGGCAAGACCACCCTGGTCGACGCGATGCTGCGTCAGTCCGGCGTGTTCGGCGAGCGCGCCGAACTCGTCGACCGCGTGATGGACTCCGGCGATCTGGAACGCGAGAAGGGCATCACCATTCTCGCGAAGAACACCGCGGTGCATCGCCGTCAGCCCGACGGCACCGACTACATCATCAACGTCATCGACACCCCCGGCCACGCCGACTTCGGCGGCGAGGTCGAGCGCGCGCTGTCGATGGTCGACGGCGTGGTCCTGCTCGTCGACTCCTCCGAGGGGCCGCTCCCGCAGACCCGCTTCGTGCTGCGCAAGGCGCTGGCCGCGTCGCTGCCGGTGATCCTCGTGGTGAACAAGACCGACCGGCCCGACGCGCGGATCTCCGACATCGTCACCGAGGCGCAGGACCTGCTGCTCGACCTGGCGTCCGACCTCGACGACGAGGCCGCCGAAGCCGCCGAACTGGCACTCGACCTCCCGGTCCTGTTCGCCTCGGGTCGCGCCGGCGTCGCCAGCACGGCGATGCCGCAGAACGGGCAGGTGCCCGACGGCGACAACCTCGACCCGCTGTTCGACGTCCTCATCGACAACGTCCCGGCGCCGAAGGGCGACGTCGAAGCGCCGCTCCAGGCCCACGTCACCAACCTCGACGCATCGCCGTTCCTCGGCCGACTCGGACTGGTCCGCATCCACAACGGCCGGTTGCGCAAGGGCCAGCAGATCGCCTGGATGCGGGAGGTCGACGGCGAGCAGGTCACCGAACGCGCCAAGATCACCGAACTGCTGGTGACGCTGGGCGTCGATCGCGCACCCGCCGACGAGGCGGTCGCCGGCGACATCGTCGCCGTCGCAGGCATGTCGGAGATCATGATCGGCGACACCCTCGCCGACCCCGAGAATCCGGTCGCCCTGCCCCGCATCACGGTCGACGAGCCCGCGATCTCGGCGATCGTCGGCACCAACACCTCGCCCCTCGCCGGCCGCGTGAAGGGCCACAAGCTGACCGCCCGGATGGTCAAGGACCGCCTCGACTCCGAACTCGTCGGCAACGTGTCGCTCCGGGTGCAGGACATCGGTCGCCCCGACGCGTGGGAGGTCCAGGGGCGCGGCGAGCTGGCGCTGGCGATCCTCGTCGAGCAGATGCGGCGCGAGGGATTCGAACTGACCGTCGGCAAGCCGCAGGTGGTGACGCGTCAGGTCGACGGCAAGGTTCACGAGCCGTTCGAGCACCTGACGATCGACGTGCCCGAGGAGTACCTCGGCGCCGTCACCCAGCTGCTCGCCGCCCGCAAGGGCCGCATGGACCAGATGAACAACCACGGCAGCGGTTGGGTGCGCATGGAGTTCGAGATCCCGTCGCGCGGCCTCATCGGCTTCCGCACCGACTTCATGACCGAGACCCGCGGGACCGGCATCGCCAACGCCGTCTTCGCGCAGTACGGGCCGTGGGCCGGCGAGATCCGCGCCCGCCACACCGGCTCGCTCGTCTCCGACCGCGCCGGCAGCGTGACCCCGTTCGCGATGATCCAGCTCGCCGACCGCGGCACGTTCTTCGTCGACCCGGGCGACGACACGTACGAGGGACACGTGGTGGGGATCAACCCCCGGATGGAGGACCTCGACATCAACGTGACCCGCGAGAAGAAGCTCACCAACATGCGTCAGTCGTCGGCCGACGTCATGGAGACCCTCGCGAAGCCGATGCAGCTCGACCTCGAGAGCGCGATGGAGTTCTGCGCGGTCGACGAGTGTGTCGAGGTCACGCCGGAGGCGTGCCGGGTGCGCAAGGTGAACCTCGACGCCTCCACCCGCGCCCGCGAGCGGTCCCGCGCCAAGGCTCGCGACGCGAACTCCTGACGGCCGACGGTCGGTGAACCGACACCCGCGCGCACGGCGACCCGTGCGCGGCTGTGGATCGTCGGGGGCCGACACCGTAGGTTAGTACGGAACACTCCCGCACCGGTCCCGGAGCGGGACCGGTCCCGACGGGCGTCCCGAGCCGGTGGACACTCGCGACGTGAGCGGACGGTCGGACCGAACCGAGTGCACTGAAGGAGATCCGATGAGGACCATGCGGGCCCGCATCCGGGCGATCGTGGTCGCGGGGGTGGTCGGGGCGACGGCCACCGCGTGCATGGCGGACCCGCCGCCGCCCGTCCGGGAGACCCTCCCGACGCACACGCCCAACGAATACCCCGATGAGCGGACGGTCACCATCGCGACCGACTCCATCGGCGCGGGATTCAATCCGCATCTGGGGGCCGACCAGGGCACCGTCACCAGCGCCATCGGCACGATGACGCTGCCGAGCGCCTTCGTGCCGACGACGACGCCCGAGGGCGTGCAGTGGCGGATGAACGACGCGCTGCTCTCGTCGGCCGAGGTGTCGTCCACCGATCCGTTCGAGGTGAAGTACCACATCGTCGACGATGCGCAGTGGTCGGACGGGCTGCCGGTCACCGGTGACGACTTCCACTATCTGTGGGAGCAGATGTCCCGTCAGCCGAACGTGATCGGCCCGGCCGGCTACCGCGCGATCAGCGACGTGCGGACCTCCGGCGGCGGCAAGATCGTCACGGTGACGTTCGACGAGCAGTACCCCGACTGGCGGGAGCTGTTCACCCACCTGCTCCCGAGCCACACCCTGCGCTCGGAACCCACCGGCTTCCAGACGGGGATGGACAACGGCAAGCCGGTCACGGCCGGACCGTTCCAGATCTACTCGATCGACCGCGCCCGCGACGAGGTGCGGCTGATCCGCAACGACCGGTACTGGCGGACGCCGCCGGAGATCGATCAGGTGGTCCTCCGCAAGGCCGGGACACCGCAGCAGATGACGCAGACGATCCGCAACGGCGATTCGACGTTCGCGGCCCTGCCCATCGGGGCGGCGCCGGCGGCCGAACTCGGCGCCGTGCCGGGAGTGGTCACCTCGCGCCTGGCGACGTCCCGCGTGATGGGCGTCAACGTCAACACCAGGTCGGACACCATGAAGTCGGTTCTCGTCCGGCGCGCGATCCTCGGGATGCTCGACGGTCGGCTCATCACCGCGGCCGCCGCCGGCGACAACGTGGTGACGCCGTTCGCGAACACCGTGTATGCGCCGTCGGATCGGGACTTCACGGCCGTCGACCGTGCTCGTCCCTCCCGGGACCAGGTGTTCGAGCTGCTGGCGGCCGCCGGCTACCGCCCGGGGGAGGCGACGCCGCGTCCGGAGCCGGGCGCTCCGTCGGAGTCGAGCACTCCGCCGTCGTCCAGCACTCCGACGCCCGCCGACGTTCCCGGCGTCCCCTTCGACGTCGCGCCGATCCGTAACGGCGACGGAGATCTCGTGGTGCGCATCGGTGCCACGAACACCGACCAGCGGACCATGTCGGCCGCGGAGACGATGGTCGATCAACTGCGGTCGAACGGTGTCCGCGCCAGCGTCGTCGGCATGTCGAACACCGAGCTGTACGGTCAGGCGCTGACCGCGGGACGTGTCGACCTCGTCGTCGGATGGACGGGGGTGGGCGGCAGCCCGGCGACCCGGCTGGCCTCACAGGTGGCGTGCCAGGCGCCGCCGCGCGGAACCGAGGCCGGTGCCCACACGGTGGAACCGGGCGACGAGAAGCCGTCGGACGAGACGGTCCTGCCGACGTCCACGCCGACCACCAGCGTCTCGAAGAGACCGCAGACGCGGGTGTCGGCCGACGACAGCTACACCGGAAACATCTCGGGTCTGTGCGATCCGCGTCTGATCGAACTGGCGGACTCGGCGCTCACGAGCGACGACCCGTCCCCGTCGCTGGACGCGGCCGAGCCACTGCTCGCCGAGCAGGCCGTGTATCTCCCCGTCTACCAGGACACGATGTTCGCCGCGGTGACCGACCGGATCGACGGTGTGACGTTGACGGGACCGCCGTTGCTGACCGTGTTCGCCGGCGCGGACCGCTGGGTGCTGCGATGACGGGCAGTGGGATGACGGGCAGTGGGATGACGGGCAGTGGGATGACGGGCAGTGAGATGACCGATGGCGCCCCGCTGCGGATGCTGTTGCTGCACGCCCACCCCGATGACGAGACGATCATGACCGGCGGCACCATCGCCGCCTACCTCGACCGCGGCGTCGACGTCCGCGTCCTGACCTTCACCCTCGGTGAGGAGGGCGAGGTGATCGGCGACGAGTGGGCGCTGCTGGCGGCCGACCCGACCGCCGCACCGCACGCCGGTGCCGATCAGCTCGGCGGATTTCGCATCGGTGAGCTCCGCGCCGCACTCGCGGCGCTCGCTCCGCCGGCGCACGCCGGCCCCGCGCCGAGGTTCCTCGGCGGTGCGGGCCGCTGGCGCGACTCGGGGATGGCCGGCGCGCCGTCGGCGCAGCACCCCCGCGCCCTGGTCCGCGCCGACCGCGACGAACTGATCGCCGCCCTGGTCTCGGAGCTGATCGACTTCGCGCCCCAGGTGGTCGTCACCTACGACAGTGCGGGCACCTACGGTCACCCCGACCATAAGCGCGTCCATGAGATCGGCGAGGCGGCGATCCCGATCGCGACGGCCCGGCTCGGCCGGGAGATCAAGGTGTACGAGTCGGTCACCGCGGACCGTGAGCTGCAGGCCGGACTGGCTCGGATCGAATCGGTCCCGCAGGGGATGCGCCTGCCCGAACCGGGCGAGCTGCCGAGCGTCTCCGACGAACTCGTCACGGCGTCCGTCGACGTCGGCGACGTCGTGCACCGCAAGGTCCGCGCGCTGGCCGCGCACGCCACCCAGGTCACCGTCGCACCGTCACAGACCGAGTACGCGTTGAGCAACGGCGTGGTGCAGCCGATCGTGCCCACCGAGCACTTCATCCGGTCCGACGCCGGTGCTCGGGCGGGCGAGCGGGAGACCGATCTGTTCGCCGGAGTCGATCCCGGAGCGAGCCGATGACCGTCGGCGAACGGCTCGAACTGGCCGTCCTCACCGTCGCCGGTTTCCTCACCGGCATTCTGACCACCGCATTCGTGCTGGCGACCGTCGGTGGGGTGCCGTTTCCGATCTCCGCACTCGTCGCGGGCGTCGTCAACGTCGCGCTGCTGCGTCTCGCCGGCTCGTACACCGCGTCCGCCTGGCAGTACGGGCCGATCGTGGCGTGGACCTTCGTGACGATGCTGGCCGTCCTCCCCATCTTCGGGAACGGCACGCTCGTGCCGGACTGGCGCCTGCTGCTCCTGCTCGGATGCGGGCTGGCCGCGCCCGCGGTCTACGTCTCGACGATGCGGTTCAACGACCCCACCGGTTCCTGACGCGGCGCACCACCCGGCCGACGGCGGGCGATCGTGGTTACCATCGGAACGGTGACGACCACTTCTGGCGGCGCGACCCCGCCCCGTGACGCATCGACGCCGTCCGCGTCGGCGATGCGCCGGGCGTTGCGGCGTGCCGATGACGGCTCGGTGCTCAACGTCGACGAGGCCGCGGTTCTCCTCGCGGCCCGCGGAGACGATCTCGACCGACTGTGCGCGGCCGCCGCGCGGGTCCGCGACGCGGGACTGGAGGCCGACGGACGCGCCGGCCGCATCACCTACTCGCGCAAGGTGTTCATCCCGGTCACCCGGCTCTGCCGCGATCGCTGTCACTACTGCACGTTCGTCACCGTCCCCGGCAAGCTCGCCCGCGAGGGGCTCGGCGCGTACCTGGAGATCGACGAGATCGTCGACATCGCGCGCCGCGGCGCCGAGATGGGCTGCAAGGAGGCGTTGTTCACGCTCGGCGACCGCCCCGAGGACCGGTGGCCGGAGGCCGCCGAGTGGCTCGACGCCCGCGGATACGACTCCACCATCGACTACGTCCGCGCGGCCGCGATCCGCGTCCTCGAGGAGACCGGACTGCTCCCGCACCTCAACCCGGGCGTCATGAGCTGGGAGGAGATCAACCGGCTCAAGCCGGTCGCGCCGTCGATGGGCATGATGCTCGAGACCACGGCCCGGCGGCTGTTCACCGACAAGGGGGAGTGCCACTACGGCAGCCCCGACAAGGACCCCGAGGTGCGGCTGCGGGTGCTCACCGACGCGGGCCGCCTGTCGGTCCCGTTCACCACGGGCATCCTCGTCGGGATCGGCGAGAACCTCACCGAGCGAGCCGAGTCGATCTTCGCGATCCGCAAGGTGCACAAGGCCTTCGGCCACGTGCAGGAGGTCATCGTCCAGAACTTCCGAGCCAAGCCCGACACCGCGATGCGCGGGACTCCCGACGCGGAGATGGCCGAGTTCTTCGCTGCCGTCGCCGTCGCCCGCCTCGTGCTGGGGCCGGCGATGCGAATCCAGGCGCCGCCGAACCTGGTCTCCGCGCAGGAGTGCCGGGCACTGGTGGCGGCCGGCGTCGACGACTGGGGCGGCGTCTCACCCCTGACCCCCGACCACGTCAATCCCGAGCGACCCTGGCCCAACCTCGACACGCTCGCCGAGATCACCGCGGGCACCGGCTACACGCTCACCGAACGGATCGCCGCGCAGCCCAAATACGTGCTCGCCGGCAACCCCTGGATCGATCCGCGGATCGCCCGTCACGTGGCGGCGCTCGCCGACCCGGCGACGGGGCTGGCGGCCGACGTCACGCCCAGCGGCATCCCGTGGCAGGAGCCCGACGACGACTGGGACTCGTCGGGGCGCATCGACCTCAACGCGGCCATCGACGTCGACGGCCGCAACACCGACACCCGCAGCGACATGGCCAACGCGTTCGGCGACTGGGACACGATCCGCGAGCAGGTGCACGATCTGTCGGCGGCGTCCGGGACGAGCGCCCCCGAACGGCTGGAGGCCGATGTGGCCGCGGCCCTCCGGCACGCCGAGAGCGACCCCGCGGGGCTGTCGGACGCCGAGTACCTGGCGCTCGCGGAGGCCGACGGCCCCGGACTCGACGCCGTGGCCGCCCTCGCCGACGCGATCCGCGCCGACGTGGTGGGCGACGACGTCACCTACGTGGTCAACCGGAACATCAACTTCACCAACATCTGTTACACCGGCTGCCGCTTCTGCGCCTTCGCGCAGCGCAAGGGCGACGCCGACGCCTTCACGCTGTCGACGGCCGAAGTCGCCGACCGCGCGTGGGAGGCGCATGTCGCCGGCGCCACCGAGATCTGCATGCAGGGCGGCATCGACCCCGAACTGCCCGTCAGCGGTTACGCGGACCTGGTGCGCGCGATCATCGAGCGGATACCGGCGATGCACGTCCACGCGTTCAGCCCCATGGAGATCGTCAACGGCGCCTCCCGCGGCGGCGAGTCCATCCGCGACTGGCTCGTCGCGCTCAAGGAGGCGGGGCTGGGGTCGATCCCCGGCACCGCCGCCGAGATCCTCGACGACGAGGTCCGCTGGATCCTCACCAAGGGCAAACTGCCCACCGCATCGTGGATCGAGGTCGTCACCACGGCGCACGAGGTCGGCATCCCGTCGAGTTCGACGATGATGTACGGCCACGTCGACGCGCCGCGGCACTGGGTGGGCCACCTGAACATCCTGCGCGACATCCAGGATCGCACCGGCGGCTTCACCGAGTTCGTTCCGCTGCCCTTCGTCCACCAGTCCTCACCGCTGTACCTCGCCGGTGCGGCGCGACCCGGACCGACGCGTCGCGAGAACCGCGCCGTGCACGCGCTGGCCCGGATCATGTTGCACGGCCGGATCGACCACGTGCAGACGAGTTGGGTGAAGCTCGGCGTCGAGGGGACGCGGGTGATGCTGCGCGGCGGCGCCGACGATCTGGGCGGCACGCTCATGGAGGAGACCATCTCGCGGATGGCCGGCAGCATGCACGGCTCGGCCAAGACCGTCGCCGAACTGCACGAGATCGTGTCGGGCATCGACCGCACGCCGCGCCAGCGGACCACCGAGTACGGGACGGTGGATGCGCCGCTGCTGGCCGTCCGCTGACGCTCCCCGGGAACGGCCGGACGCGGTGACGATCGGTTTGTCGTCACCGTGAGCGAAAATCACTGCAGTTGACGGGGTTCCGGGCGGGGTGCCGATCGGAACCGGTCATCGGTAGTGGATACTCTTGATGTCGGCGCGAATCCTCTGTGTTCATCAGCCCTGGGCGCGGAGTGGCAGTCGTGCAGTGAAGGAGAACGCGTAGTGACCTACATCATCGCTGAGCCCTGTGTGGACGTCCTCGACCGCGCCTGCGTCGAGGAGTGCCCGGTGGACTGCATCTACGAGGGCGATCGCATGCTCTACATCCAGCCCGACGAATGCGTCGACTGCGGTGCCTGCGAGCCCGTCTGCCCGGTGGAGGCCATCTTCTACGAGGACGACGTCCCCGATGAATGGGAGCCCTACGTGGGGGCCAACGTCGACTTCTTCGACACGCTCGGCTCGCCGGGCGGCGCGAGCAAGGTCGGGAAGGCCTCGCACGACCCCGAGTTCATCAAGAACCTCCCCCCGATGAACGACGAGGACTGATCTTTCCGTGACCGCTTCGCCGACACGTCGCCTCCGGCCGGTCAGCGCCGGCCTCCCCGACTTCCCGTGGGACACCATCGCGGCGGCTCGGCGACGTGCCGGAGAGCATCCCGACGGGATCGTCGACCTCTCGGTGGGCACCCCCGTGGACCCGGTGGACCCGGTGATCCGCGCCGCCCTCGACGCGGCGTCGGAGTTCCCCGGCTACCCGACGACCGTCGGCACGGATGCGCTGCGCGAGGCGGCCGTCGGCGCACTGCACCGACGCTTCGGCGTCACCGGACTCGACGCGGGGTCCATCCTCCCGGTGGTCGGCACCAAGGAGGCCATCGCGGGACTGCCCTCGCAGCTCGGCGTCCCGACCGGTGATCTCGTGGTGATCCCGGAGGTCGCCTACCCGACATACGAGGTCGGGGCGCTGTTGGCGGGCGCACGGGTGCTCCGCGCGGACACCGTCGACCAGATGGGCGACACCGCACCGGCCCTGCTGTATCTCAACAGCCCGTCGAATCCGACCGGGCGCGTCCAGTCGGCAAAACAGCTCCGCACGATCGTCCAGTGGGCACGGGAACGCGGGACCGTGGTGGTCTCCGACGAGTGCTATCTCGGTCTCGTCTGGGAGGGCACGGCGCACTCGATCCTGCATCCCGACGTGTGCGGCGGCGACCACACCGGGTTGATCGCCGTGCATTCGCTGTCGAAGGTGTCCAACCTCGCGTCCTACCGGGCCGGCATGCTCGCCGGCGACCGCGCGCTGATCGCCGAACTCCTCGCCGTCCGCAAGCACGCGGGCATGATCGTGCCGTTCCCGATCCAGGGGGCGACGGTCGCGGCCCTGACCGACGACGACCACGTGAACGCCCAGCGCGAGCGGTACCGGGCTCGTCGCGGCGCACTGTCGGCGGCACTGCGGCGTGCGGGATTCCGCATCGACCACTCCGAGGCCGGTCTGTACCTGTGGGCCACATGCGACCGCGACGCCCGCGAGACGCTCGACTGGTTCGCCGACCGCGGCATCCTCGTGGCGCCCGGCGACTTCTACGGCCCCGCCGGCGCCCGGCACGTGCGGATGGCGCTGACGGGGACCGACGAACGCGTCGCGGCCGCCGTCGCCCGACTCGCCTGACCACGCACGCGGGCCCCGTCGCCGTGACGGGGCCCGCGTGCGTGTGCGGCGAGACCGTCAGTCGTTGGCGTGCAACGCGGCGTTGAGCTCGATGCCGTCGCCCTCCTTGGGCCGCACCTCCACAGCGCCGGTGGTGCTGTTGCGACGGAACAGCAGGTTCGACCGGCCCGCCAGCTCGCGGGCCTTGACCGTCGCCCCATCGGGACCGGTCACCTTGGTGCCCGCCGTCACGTACAGTCCGGCCTCGATGACGCAGTCGTCGCCCAGCGGGATCCCGCAGCCGGCGTTCGCGCCGAGCAGGCAGCGCTCACCGATCGAGATGATCTCCTTGCCGCCGCCGGAGAGCGTGCCCATCGTGGACGCGCCGCCGCCGATGTCCGAGCCGTCGCCGATGACGACGCCCGCCGAGATCCGGCCCTCCACCATGGAACTGCCGAGGGTGCCTGCGTTGAAGTTGACGAAGCCCTCGTGCATGACGGTGGTCCCGGGCGCCAGGTGCGCTCCGAGGCGCACGCGGTCGGCGTCACCGATGCGGACGCCCTTCGGCGTCACGTAGTCGACCATCCGCGGGAACTTGTCGATCGAGTGCACCGTCACCTGGCCGCGGGCGCGGAGGCGGGCGCGCGTGGCCTCGAAGCCGTCGACGGCGCACGGACCGAAGTTGGTCCACACCACGTTCTGCAGGAGCCCGAACTGACCGTCGAGGTTCGCGCCGTGCGGGGCGATCAGGCAGTGCGAGAGCAGGTGCAGGCGCAGGTACACGTCGTGCGCGTCGACGGGGGCGACCGACAGGTCGGCGATCGCCGTGCGGATCGCCGCGGTCCGGACGCCGCGTGCGTCGTCGTCGCCCACGAGGGGTCGCAGATCGGCGGGGATCTCGTCGCCGGTCAGCTCGGTGGATCCGGTGGCCCCCGGATCCGCGGTCAGTTCGGGGGAGGGGTACCACGTGTCCAGAACGACGTCCGAGTCGTCGCCCGGGGCGAGGGTGGCGATTCCGATGGCAACAGCACCTTGAGTAGTCACGCGGCCGAGTCTATCGACCGCGGCGCGAACGCCCGCGATCGCCGCCGCCGCGGTCGCCGGGGCGGTCGCCTACGCTGTGGGGTCGTGAGCACCGTGCGCCTGGACCTGACCGCCGATCCCGTCGAGTTGACCGCCGCCCTCGTCGACATCCCCAGCGTGAGCCGTGACGAGACGCTCATCGCCGACGCCGTCGAGGAGGCGCTGCGCCGCCAGGCGACCGGCTTCGAGGTGATCCGCCACGGTAACTGCGTGCTCGCCAGGACCCGGCGCGGCAAAGCGAATCGGGTCATCCTGGCCGGCCACCTCGACACCGTCCCGATCGCCGACAACGTGCCGTCGCGCCGCAGCGTCACCGATGACGAGGGGGACGTTCTGCACGGGTGCGGGACCGTCGACATGAAGTCCGGCGACGCCGTCTTCCTGCATCTGGCGGCCACGCTGCCGGACACGGCGGTCGACCTCACCCTGATCTTCTACGACTGCGAGGAGATCGCCGCGGAGTTCAACGGTCTGGGCACGATCGAACGCGACCTGCCGGAGTGGCTCGAGGGCGACGTCGCCGTGCTCGGTGAGCCGACGGCCGGACAGATCGAGGCCGGATGTCAGGGGACGCTGCGGGTGCGGTTCTCCGCGAGCGGCGTGCGCGCCCATTCGGCGCGGGCATGGATGGGCGACAACGCGATCCACAAGCTGGGTCGTCTGCTGACGACGCTCGGGGGGTACCGGCCGAGGCGGGTGACGATCGACGGCTGCGAGTACCGGGAGGGACTGTCGGCCGTCGCCGTGCACGGCGGGGTGGCGGGCAACGTCGTCCCCGACGAGGCCTGGGTGGACGTGAACTTCCGGTTCGCGCCCGATCGCAGTCCCGAGCAGGCCCTCGCGCACGTCCGCGAGGTGTTCGCCGACGACCTCGCGGACGGCACGGTGCGCGCCGAGGTGACCGACTCGGCGGCCGGTGCGCTTCCCGGACTCGCGCATCCGGCGGCCGCGAAGCTGGTGGCGGCGGCGTCGGGCCGGTTTCGCGCCAAGTACGGGTGGACCGACGTCTCCCGCTTCTCGGCGCTCGGGATCCCGGCGGTCAACCTCGGTCCCGGCGATCCGAGCCTGGCGCACCGCGCCGACGAGCGCGTCCCGGTGGAGCAGATCGCGGAGGTCACCGAGATCCTGCGCCGCTACCTCACCACCTGACCCGTCCCGCCCGCTCCCCGCCCCGCCCGTTCCCGCCCCGCCCGTTCCCGCGTCACCGGGGAACGTCCGCGGCCGTTCAACCGACCGCGGCTGTGCGCGGGTGCCGCGGGAGTCAGCCGAACAGGAGTGCGGCCGCGAGGTCCGTGATGCCCGCGTAGACGGCGTCCGGGTCGTCGGTGACGGGGCCGAGCTGCTCGAACAACTCCGAGGCGATCGATCCGAGGAGGAGATTCCAGACCGCGATCGTGCGGGCGATCGACGCCGGGTCGGCGCCGCGAGGCACAGCGGGATCGGCGGCCGCCGGAGCGAGCGCCGCCGCGGCCGCCCGCTGTGTGCTCCCACTGGTGCCGGGCACCTCGGGAACGGCGTCGACGCGCACGGCCAGCGACGCCAGCAGCGCCAGGGGGCGGGTGCCCGAGCGTCGGGTCACGTCGCCCGGTGCGTGATAGCCGGGGACGGGGGAGCCGTAGATCAACGCGTACTCGCCGGCATTGCTCCGGGCCCATGCGCGCAGGGCGGTCGCGAAGGCGACGAACGCGGTGCGCGGGGGGTCGGCCGGTGTCGTGGCCGCGTCGAGAGCGTCGGCGAGGTCGTCGTAGGCGTCGACGATGAGCAGCGTCAGCAGGTCGTCGCGGCTGCGGACGTATCGGTACAGCGCCGACGGGGCGATCCCGATGTCGCGCGCCACCGCACGCAGCGACAGCGCGGCGGCGCCGTGCTCGGCGAGGTGCCTGCGGCCGACGTCGCGCAGCGCGGCCTCGATCGCCGCGCGGTTCCTGGCCCGTGGCCCGAGGGCCTCCCGTTCGCTCATCGCCGGTCATGATCCCACGGACTCGGGCCGAACTCCACTGATTCGAGAACGGTGTTCTTGTCAATCGTCGGCGGGTGAACTACTCTCACAGATATGAGAACAGTGTTCTCGTAATGCGTGCGAAACCGTACGCGCCGGAGATCGACGAAAGGGTTCCGCGATGCCGAACGCCGCCGACGTCCACCGGGGCGGTCGCCTCCTGGCGCTGTCGAACACCCTGGTCGGCGGTGCTGCTCGACTGGGGATGGCGCCGCGCTACTGCCATGAGCTGCCGGTGGCCGGGCGGGTGAGCGGCAGGGTCACCGCGCGACCGGTCAACGTGCTCGACATGGACGGCAGGAGCTACCTCGTCGCGCCCCGCGGCGAGACGCAATGGGTGCACAACGTTCGAGTCCGCCCCGACGCCGAGCTGCGGCGGGCGCGCACGACCGAACGCGTCCGCCTCGTCGAGTGCGACGACGCCGTCAAGGCTCCGCTGCTGCGGGAGTACCTGCGTCGCTGGCGCGGACAGGTCGCGGCCTTCGTCGGCGATCTGAGCGCCGACTCCGGCGACGCCGAGCTCCGTGCGGCGGCGCCGCGCTTCCCGGTCTTCGAGGTCGTACCGGTCCTCGAGTCAGATGCCCGGTGAGGCAGGCGCCCAGGGAGTCAGGCGCCCAGTGACTCAGGGGGTAGGGGCCCGGGATCACCGCGCGCGGCGGGCGCGGTGATTGCTAGTGTCGCCGCATGAGCGAGACACCGCGGGCCGACGATCACGACACGACCGGCGGTGCGCGCGCCCCGGCCGTTCCCGACCCGAGTGACGCGTGCGTCCGGCACGTCGGGCCGATGCAGGTCCGGGTCGCCGCCGACGAGGAGGTGATCCCGTCCGACCGCAAGCTCCTGCAGTGGGTCGACCCGCGGGACCCGAACCGGGCCGAACAGCGGATGATCCGGGACTCCTGGCGCGTCCAGCGCATCCAGGCGGAGTTCGTCTCCGGGTTCGACGCCCTCGAGGACGTCGCCGAGGCGGTGACCGTGTTCGGGTCGGCCCGCGTCGAGGCCGGGTCGCCGGAGTACGAGCAGTCGCGCGAACTCGGTCGCCTGCTCGGCGAGGAGGGGTTCGCCGTCATCACCGGCGGCGGTCCCGGCGCGATGGAGGCCGCCAACCGCGGGGCCTACGAGGCGGGCGCGCGGTCGATCGGCCTCAACATCGAGCTGCCCTTCGAGCAGCACAGCAATCCGTGGGTCACGCTCAGCATGAACTTCCGGTACTTCTTCGTCCGCAAGACCATGTTCGTGAAGTACGCGCAGGCGTTCGTCTGTCTGCCGGGCGGGTTCGGCACACTCGACGAGCTCTTCGAAGCGCTCACCCTGGTGCAGACCAAGAAGGTCCTGCAGTTCCCGATCGTGCTGGTGGGGCGTGATTTCTGGGGTCCGCTGGTCGCGTGGATCCGATCCGCGCTCGAGGCCGAGGGCAAGATCTCCGCGGGTGACGTGGATCTGCTGCAGGTGGTCGACACCCCGGCCGAGGCCGTCGCCGCGATCTGCGCATCGGCCCGCCGGTGACCGGGGCGGCCGCGGCGGGCGGAGCGGGAGCGCGGCGCGCGATCTGCGTGTACTGCGCGTCCGGGCCCGTCGACGACGAGTACCTGCGGCTGGCCGCCGAGGTGGGGGCGGCCGTCGCCGGTGCCGACGCCACGCTGGTGTCCGGCGGCGGCGACATCTCGATGATGGGGCACCTCGCCCGCGGGGCGCGCGACGCGGGCGGGCGCACGGTCGGCATCATCCCGGAGCACCTCATGGCCAAGGAGGTCGCCGATCTGGGGGCCGACGAGCTGATCGTCACCGACACGATGCGGGAGCGTAAACGCCAGATGGACGAGCTCTCCGACGGCTTTTTGACCCTGCCGGGCGGGATCGGCACCTTCGAGGAGCTCTTCGAGACGTGGACCGGTGCCTATCTCGGCGTTCACGACAAGCCGATCGTGCTGCTCAACCACCGTGGTTTCTACGATCCGCTGCTCGGTTGGCTCGACGATCTCCGGGCGAAGGGGTTCGTCGCTTCCGGGGCGCTTGCGAAACTGGAAGTATGTGACACCGTGGGTGCCGCGATCCAATACCTGACCGGCCGGTAAGGTAACGGCGTTCACGCGAGCTACGGGGAAGTGAGGCAGGCGATGAGTACGAATGCACCGGCGAAGGTCGGAATCACCGACATGGTGCGGGGTGCGATCAAGATGGTGCCGGACCTCCCGTCCATGGCCCGTCACGCACCGGGCATGATCTTCCGGTCGCCGGACGCCACCCGTTCCATCGGCCTGGTCTTCGCGAAACTCGCCGCCGCGCACCCCGACCGCCCCTTCATCCGCTGGCAGGGTGAGACCACCACGTACGGTGAGGCGAATCGCCAGGTGAACCGGTATGCCGCCGTCCTCGCCGAGCGTGGCGTCGCGGTGGGCGACGTGGTCGGCATCCTCGCCAAGAACAGCCCCACCAACCTCATGGTGATCCTCGCGGCACTCAAGCTCGGCGCCGTCGCCGGCATGCTCAACTACAACCAGCGCGGCGAGGTCATCGACCACAGCATGACGCTGCTCGACGGCACCGTCCTGGTGCACGACCCCGAGTGCGCGGAGGCCTTCGAGTCGATCGGCGCCGAGCACCTGCCCGAGCACGTCCTGGACTACGCGGCCCTCGACGACGCCGCCCGCGACAAGTCCGAGGCCGATCCGGCCGTCACCGCGACCATCCCGGCGTCGACGACGGCGTTCTACATCTTCACCTCGGGGACCACCGGTCTGCCCAAGGCCAGCGTGATGAGCCACAACCGGTGGCTCGCGAACTACGACGGCATCGGCGGTCTGGCCGTGCGACTGCGTCCGTCGGACACCATGTACGTCTCGCTGCCGCTGTACCACAACAATGCGCTCTCGGTCTCGCTCGGCGCGGTCCTCGCCGGCGGGGCGTGCATCGCCATCGGCAAACAGTTCTCGGCCTCCCGGTTCTGGGACGACGTCATCCTCAACCGGGCCACCGCGTTCTGCTACATCGGCGAACTGTGCCGCTACCTGCTCGCGCAGCCGGCGAAACCCGCCGACCGCGGTCACTCGGTTCGCGTGATGGTCGGCAACGGCATGCGTCCGGAGATCTGGGACGAGTTCACCGAGCGCTTCGGCATCGACCGCGTGGTCGAGTTCTACGGAGCCAGCGAGCTCAACCTGGCGTTCGTCAACGTCTTCGACGTGAAGCGGACCGCGGGCTTCTGTCCGCTGCCGTTCAAGGTCGTCGAGTACAACGACGACGGCACCGCGCGCCGCGACGCCTCCGGGCGGCTGCGGAAGGTCCGCAAGGGGCGGCCCGGGCTGTTGATCGCGGAGATCAGCGAGCGGGTGCCCGTGGACGGCTACACCGATGTCGACGAGACCGAGAAGAAGATCATCCGCGACGCCTTCAAGAAGGGCGACGCGTACTTCAACTCCGGGGATCTGGTCCGCGAGTTGGGGTTCTCGCACATCGCCTTCGTCGACCGTCTCGGCGACACCTTCCGGTGGAAGGGCGAGAACGTCGCGACCACCCAGGTGGAGGGCGCCGTCGACGGCGCCGACGGCGTGGAGCAGTCGGTCGCATACGGCGTCGAGGTGCCCGGTGCCGACGGCCGCGCCGGCATGGTCGCTGTGAAGCTGGTCGACGGCGCCGACCCGGACCCCAAGGCGATGGCCGATCACCTGTACGGCCGACTGCCCGCGTATGCGGTGCCGCTGTTCCTCCGGTTCGTGCCGGAGATCGAGACCACCTCGACGTTCAAGAACCGCAAGGTCGAGCTGCGCGACGAGGGGTACTCGCAGACCGGTGACGACACCGTGTGGGTGCTCTCGGGTCGATCCGACGGCTATGTGCCGTATTACGAGGGCTACACCGACGACGTCGCCGCGGCGAAGGCCCCGCGCTGACCGCTGCCCGGCGCACCGTAGGCTGAGGTGGTGAGTCCCGTCCGTCCGGCCTCGACCCTCTGCGGCCGACCCGTTCCCGACGACCGCGCCCTGGTCATGGCGATCGTGAACCGCACTCCCGACTCGTTCTACGACCGCGGTGCGACGTTCTCCGACGATGCGGCGAAACGTCGGATCGACGAGGTGATCGCCCAGGGCGCCGACATGGTCGACGTCGGCGGCGTGAAGGCCGGACCGGGACGGGATGTGGACGCGGAGGCCGAGACGCAGCGGGTGGTGCCGCTGATCGCCTGGATCCGCCGGACGCATCCCGATGTGCTCATCAGTGTCGACACCTGGCGTTCGGAGGTCGCCGCCGCCGCGTGCGCCGCGGGAGCCGACCTCATCAACGACACGTGGGCGGGGGTCGATCCGGGACTGGTGCGGGTGGCCGTCGATGCCGGTGCGGGACTGGTCTGCTCGCACACCGGTGGCGCGCGGGTGCGGACCCGTCCGCATCGGGTGGCCTACGACGACGTGGTGGGCGATGTGGTCGCTGAGGTCACCGCGGCCGCGGAGCGGGCCCGCGACGCGGGGGTCCGCGCCGACGGGATCCTCATCGACCCGACACACGATTTCGGGAAGAACACACATCACGGGCTGGCGCTGCTGCGTGGTCTCGACCGTCTCGTCGACACCGGGTGGCCGGTGTTGATGGCGTTGAGCAACAAGGACTTCATCGGCGAGACGCTCGACGCCGGCCTCGACGACCGGGTGGCCGGAACGCTCGCGGCGACCGCCCTCGCGGCGGCGGCCGGCGCCCGCATGTTCCGAGTCCACGAGGTGGCCGACACCCGCCGCGTGGTCGACATGGTCGCCTCGATCGCCGGGACGCGCCCGCCGGCGCGGACCGTCCGGGGGTTGGCGTGACGGCCGGGCGCGACACGCCGCGCACCTGGGATCACCCGACGTGGAGCGTCGACGAGTTGATCGCCGCCAAACGGGGCCGGACCGTGTCGGTCGTGTTGCCCGCGCTCGACGAGGAGGCGACCGTCGCCGCGGTCGTGGAGACGATCACCCCGCTGGTCGGGTCGCTCGTCGACGAGCTCATCGTCCTCGACTCGGGGAGTGGCGATCGGACCGCGGCGCGGGCCGTCGCGGCCGGAGCGCGCGTGGTCACTCGCGAGGAGGCGATCCCCGGGATCGATCCCGCACCGGGCAAGGGGGAGGCGCTGTGGCGGTCGATCGCGGCCACCACCGGCGATCTCATCGCGTTCGTCGACTCCGACCTCATCGATCCCGATCCGATGTTCGTGCCGCGGATGCTCGGGCCGCTTCTGGTCGATCCGGCGATCCACCTGGTGAAGGGGTATTACCGCAGGCCGCTGCGGACCGGCGACCGGCAGCAGGCCAGCGGCGGCGGGCGGGTCACCGAACTCCTCGCTCGTCCGTTGCTGACGGCGTTGAAGCCCGAGCTGGGCGGTGTGTGCCAACCGCTCGGCGGCGAGTACGCGGGGACGCGCGAACTCCTCTCGTCGGTGCCCTTCGCCCCCGGCTACGGGGTGGAGGTCGGACTGCTGATCGACACCTACGACCGCTACGGTCTGGCCGGAATCGGTCAGGTGAACCTCGGTGTGCGGACTCACCGGAACCGTTCGCTCGAGGAGTTGGCGGTGATGAGCAGGCAGATCACCGCGGTCCTGCTGCGTCGCTGCGGTGTCGAGGACTCCGGTGTCGGTCTCACGCAGTTCCGCGCCGACGCCGACGGCGGCTTCTCGTCGCGCACGATGCCGCTGCAGGTCGGCGACCGTCCGCCGATTCGGAGTCTGGATCGTTCGGTGCGCTGACGGCCCGGCGGCGCGGTCACCGCTACGCTGAACACGTGGTGACGATCGGTCTGTATGTGATGGGCGTGGCCGGGATGGTCGCCGTCCTGTTCTTGGTGGTGTGGTTCGCCTTCGGTCGCGGTGAGGAGCTGCCGCCGCTCGACCGCGGGACGACGCTCACCCGACTCCCGCGTGCCGGGATCACCGGCGACGACGTCCGTTCGGTGATCTTCGCGCAGACCTTCCGGGGCTATCGGGCGTCCGAGGTGGACTGGACGCTGGAGAAACTCGCCCGGGAGATCGACGAGCTGCGCGCCGTCGTCCACGATCTGCAGGCGCGCGAGGACATCGACGCGGGGTCCGCCGACACCGGGCCGATCCCGATCGTCCGACCCGAGTAGGGGCGCCGGGCCTGCCCGGCGCGATCAGGTTCCATGTCACCGGGCGGTCCTGACGTGGGTCGTCGCACATCATGCACGTATCATTGATCTGACACCTCGTGGAATCCATGTGAAGGGAGCACGACAGATGGCGGCGATGAAGCCACGTATGGGGGATGGACCGATGGAAGCGGTCAAGGAGGGGCGTGGGATCGTCGTCCGCATCCCGATCGACGGCGGCGGTCGCCTCGTCGTCGAACTGAACGATGAGGAGGCCTCGGCGCTGGGCGAAGCGTTGCGCGAGGTCACGGCCTGACGGACTCGGCCGGCGGTCGGTGGCTCACCGCCGCCGGCTTCGTCGTCTGTCCGGTGTGCGCGGGTTCCCTGCGCGTCGACGGCGGTGCACTCCGCTGCGATGCGGGGCACGCGTTCGATCTGGCTCGGCAGGGCTATGTCTCCCTGCTCACCGGTCGCGGTTCGGCGCACCGGTCCGACACCGCGGCGATGGTCGCGGCCCGTCATCGCGTCGTCGGCGGCGGTCTGTATGCGCCGATCGTCGACGCCGTCGCCGAGTGTGCGGCGGAGGCCGTCGGCCGCCGGGGTGTGATCGTCGACGCCGGTGGTGGTCCGGGCCATTATCTGGCGGCTGCGCTCGACGCCGCGGGACCCGACACCGCGGGGCTCGGCGTCGATCTGTCCAAGTACTGTGCGCGCAGCGCCGCGCGCATCCACCCGCGCGCGGTCGCAGCGGTCGCCGATCTGTGGGCGGGACTCCCGGTCCGTGACGGTGCCGCCGCCGCCGTCCTGTCGGTGTTCGCGCCGCGGAATGCTGTCGAGACCGCGCGTGTCCTGGCGCCGGGCGGGACGTGGATCGTCGTGACGCCGGAGCCCGGCCATCTCGCCGAGATCGTCGAGCCGATGGGCATGCTGACGGTCGGTGCCCACAAGGCCGACCGGCTGGCCGACGAGTTCGCCGCCGACTTCGCCGCGCCCCGCATCCGTCGCGTGCGGGCCGAGATCCGGTGCGACACCGATGCGCTCGTCGACATCGCCGCCATGGGGCCGGCGGCGTTCCACCGGGATCCGGCCGAGCTGCGGTCGGCGGCGGCGCAGCTCAGCGACACCGGGCCGGTGACTGCGACCCTCGATGTGACCGTGACGGTGGCTCGTCGCTCGTGACCGGGATGCCCGTCGCGTCCCGGCCGGATATGTTTGACACGTGAGATCGCAACCGCACGTCCTCGGAATCGTCCTCGCCGGCGGTGAGGGAAAGCGGCTCTATCCGCTGACGATGGATCGCGCCAAGCCGGCGGTCCCGTTCGGCGGCTCGTACCGGCTGATCGACTTCGTCCTGTCGAACCTCGTCAACGGCGGATACGAGCGGATCTGCGTGCTGACCCAGTACAAGTCGCATTCGCTCGACCGTCACATCTCCCAGACCTGGTGGTCGTCGGGGTTCCACGGCGAGTTCATCACCCCGGTCCCGGCGCAGCAGCGACTCGGTCCGCGCTGGTACACCGGCAGTGCCGACGCGATCTACCAGTCGATGAACCTGATCTACGACGAGATGCCCGACTACATCGTCGTGTTCGGCGCCGATCACGTCTATCGGATGGATCCGGCGCAGATGGTGGCCGCGCACATCGCCTCGGGGGCGGCGGCGACGGTCGCGGGCATCCGCGTGCCGCGCAGCGAGGCCTTCGCGTTCGGGTGCATCGACTCCGACGACGCCGGTCGGATCACCGAGTTCCTCGAGAAGCCGGCGGATCCGCCGGGGACCCCCGACGATCCGGACGTCACGTTCGCCTCGATGGGCAACTACGTGTTCACCGCGGAGGCGCTGGTGGACATGCTCAAACGTGACGCGGCCGACTCCGATTCGGATCACGACATGGGCGGCGACATCATTCCGGCGTTCGTGGCCCGCGGTGAGGCGTACGTGTACGACTTCAACGACAACGTGGTGCCGGGGCAGACAGAGCGGGACCGCGGGTACTGGCGTGACGTCGGCACCCTCGACTCGTTCTACGACGCGCACATGGATCTGGTGTCGGAGAATCCGGTGTTCAACCTCTACAACCGACGGTGGCCGATCCGTGGCGAGACCAGTCATCTCCCGCCGGCGAAGTTCGTGCGCGGCGGTGCGGCCCACGATTCGGTGGTGGGTGCGGGCACCGTCGTCTCCGGCGCGACGGTGCACGGATCGGTGCTCTCGAACAACGTGATCGTCGACGAGGGGGCGGTGGTCCAGGGCAGTGTCCTCATGCCCGGGGTGCGGGTCGGGCGGAATGCGGTGGTCCGCAATGCGATCCTCGACAAGAACGTCCGGGTGGGCGATGACGGGCAGATCGGTGTCGACCTGGACCACGATCGGGAACGGTTCGTGGTCAGTCCGGGCGGTGTGGTCACCGTCGGGAAGAACACGGCGGTCGGCTGAGGGCGGCCCAGTCGGGTGAGGGCGGCCCAGTCGGGTGAGGACGGGGCTGTCACCTGGGGATTGCGCCGTCGTGTGACGTCGGTACTACTCATTCGCGCCGAAATTAAATACGGTGAGATCCGTGAGTAATCGTTGGGGTCCCGAACCCGTGGCGCCGCCGCAGACCGCGATCAGTGCCCGACAGGCCGCGGTGCTCGATGCGCTGCGCGCCGCCGAGGGCGGGTTGCGCGTCGCGGAGGTCGCCGAACGGCGCGGCCTGCACACCAACACGGCGCGGGAGCACCTCGACGCGCTGGTCGACGCGGGACTCGCGGAGTCCACGACCGACCGACCGGCGGGGCGGGGTCGACCGGCGCGTCGATACCGAGCCGTCAGCGACGCGGTCGATCCGCGGGTCGAGGCCTACCGGGGGCTCGCGGTCGCACTGGCCGGTCACCTGCAGCGGACCTCCGCCGACCCGCCGGCCGACGCCCTCGAACTCGGTCGTGCCTGGGGGCGCGAGATCGCCGAATCCCACTGCTGCGGCGGGCAGGGACCGGGAGTGCTGCAGGAACTGGAGGCATTCGGGTTCGCGCCCGTCGAGAACGCCGATCGGAGCATCGCACTGCGCCGGTGTCCGCTGCTCGACGCCGCCCGCCGCTACCCCGAGGTGACGTGCCAGATCCACCTCGGCCTGATCCGCGGCACACTCGATGCCGCGGGCGACACCGTGACCAGCCCCGCCCTCGAACCGTTCGCCCGTCGGGGCTCGTGCACGCTCCGACTCGAGCGTCCCTGACCGCGGACCGCAAGTGATCACCGAACGGCCCGCCCTGCGCCTGGCGCTCCTCGTGCCCGGCGGCCTGGCCCTCCTCGCGGGACTCGACGCCGCCCTGATGCTCCTCGGCCTCCCGGCGCCGGTCGACCTGGGTCGCCTCGCCGACGTCCACGGCCCGCTGATGGTGTACTCCTTCGTCGGCACCCTCGTCGCCCTCGAACGCGCGGTCGCGCTCGGCCGGCGCTGGGGGTTCGCGGCACCCGGCGCTCTCGGGGTCGGCGGCATCCTGCTCGTGGTGCTCGACTCCCACACGATCGGCGGCGGCGTGATCGCAGCCGGATCGGCACTGCTCACGGCCCTCTACATCCCCCTGTGGTCGCGTAACGGGGCGCCGGCGGTCCTGGTGCAGGCCGGTGGCGCCGTTCTCGCGTTCGGCGGCGGCGTCCTCTACGCCTCCGGGATCTCGATCCCGTGGCTGCTGCCGTGGCTCGCCGGCTTCCTCATCCTGACCATCGCCGGCGAGCGGCTCGAGCTGGCCCGCGTGGCGTTCGTGAATCCGAGCGTGGAGACGGCGGCGCTCGCGGCGAGCGCCGCGGTCTTCCTCGCCGTCCCGGCGTCGCTGCTGTGGCCCGTGATCGGCTACCGACTGCTGGGGGCGTCGCTGATCGCGGCGACGGCCTGGCTGGTGCGACACGACATCGCCCGCCGAACCGTCCGGTCGAGCGGGCTGCCCCGCTTCAGCGCCTACTGTCTGCTCGGCGGATACGCGTGGCTCCTGGTGGCCGGCGGCGTGTGGCTCGTCGGCGGACCCGTGCGCTCGGGCCCCGGCTACGACGCATCGTCACACGCGGTGTTCCTCGGTTTCGTCATCTCGATGATCTTCGCGCACGCTCCGATCATCCTTCCGGCGGTCCTCCGGCGTCCGCTGCCGTACCGGCCGATCATGTACGCCCCGGCCGTCGCGCTCCACGCATCCCTGGCGCTGCGCGTCGTGGTCGGTGACGGCGCCGATGTGCGGTGGGCGGTCCAGGCCGGCGGGGTCGTGAACATCATCGCCGTCCTCGGCTTCGCGATCATCGCCGTCGTGTCGGTCCTCACCGCGCGGTCGGGGGCGACACGGGACCCGGATGCCGCGGGACGACACGCCCCGACCGGAGGAGAGACGCGATGACGCGCGAACCGATCACCCTGCGGGCGTGGAACGTGCGGGCCGGCGTCGCGGTTCTGGCGTGGCTGATCGCGCTCGTCGCGGTGGCCGTCGCGAGCGATGCGGTGACGGCATCGCACTGGCTGATGATCCACCTGCTGGGGCTGGGCGCCGCCAGCAACGCGATCCTCGTCTGGAGCTGGTACTTCGCCGAATCGGTCCTGCGCCTGTCGCACACCGACCGGCGTGCGGTGCACGCGATCCGGCTGATCGGCTTCAATGCGGGCGCGGTGGCCGTGGTCGTCGGATACGGGGTGTTCACGGCGGCCTCCGGCGACGTCGGCGGCGGCCCCTGGTATGCGGTGACCGCGGGAGCGTCTCTGGCCTTCGCCATGATCGCGTGGCACAGCGTCGACCTGGCGCACCGCGTGCGGACCGCCGTCGGGGCCCGCTTCGGAAAGATGGTCCACTACTACGTCGCCGCGGGCGGTCTGCTGCTCGTCGGGATCGGTATCGGCGTGATCGTCGCACGCGGCGGCCTGCACGGCGACTGGCCCGACCGTCTCGCCGTGGCGCACGCGACGCTCAACGTGTTCGGCTGGATCGGGCTCACCGTCATCGGCACCCTGGTCACGTTGTGGCCGACGATCCTGCGGACCCGCATGGCGGCGGGCGTCGAGGCGGCCGCGACGAGTGCCCTGCCCCTGCTGATCGGCGCGGTGGCCCTCGTCGTCACCGGCGCCCTCATCGGAGTCCTGATGGTCGCGGCACTCGGCATGGCGGCCTACGCGGTCGGGGTGGCGCGGACCGCGTGGTCGCACGCCGACGAGGTTCGCCGCAAGAAGCCGACGAGCTTCGCCGGCCTGTCCGTGCTCGCGGGTGTCGCCTGGCTTCAGTGCGCCCTCGTCGTCGGCGCCGTCGCCTACGCCACCGCCGACGACTGGACGGTCGCACATGCGCGTCTCGACACGCTCACCACGGCGTTGCTCGGCGGATTCCTGGCCCAGGTCCTGATCGGCGCCCTCAGCTATCTCATCCCGGTGGTCCTCGGCAGGAAGCCGGCCGCCACCCAGCAGGCGATGCGCGTCCTCGACCTCGCCGGCCCCGCGCGCGTGGGGGCGGCCAACGCCGGGCTGCTGCTGTGGGCGCTGCCGGGGGAGGGCCTGCCGCACACGCTCGGCGCCGCGATCGCGGTGCTCTGTCTCGGCGGCTTCGTCCCCCTCGTGGTGTGGGCCGCGGTGAAGGGCATGCGGCCCGCGGCGACGGACGGCCCCCGACCGCGACCCACCGATCGGCCGACGCCGCGAGTGCTGGGCGCGATGTCGGCGGGCGTCGCCGCGGTCGTCGCGGTGGCCGCGGTCGGGGTCGCGATCGACCCGGCGTCGATCGGGTTCGGCGACGATCGGCCCGCCCGGGTCACCGCCACGGGGCAGACCACGCGCGTCCAGGTCGGGATCTCCGGGATGCGCTTCGTACCAGGGCGCATCGAGGTCCCCGCCGGGAACCGGCTGGTGATCGAGTTGAGGAACACCGGCGACCAGACGCACGACCTGGTGCTGCCGACGGGGTCCGCCACACCGCGACTCAGTCCCGGCGAGAGCGCCCGCCTCGATGCCGGAGTGATGGGCGCCGACACCCAGGGCTGGTGCTCGCTGCCCGGGCATCGGCAGATGGGCATGGTCCTCGACATCGAGGTGACCGGCGGACCGCCCGCGTCCGCGACGCCCGACGACGGCCCGGACGATCGGGCCGGCGGACCGACGCCCGTCGACCTGTCGGCGGACCCGGGCCCCGGCTTCACGGCGCGAGATCCGTCGTTGCCCCCGGCGCCCGACGAGCGCGTCCACCGGCTCACCCTCGACGTGCGCGACGTGCAGCGACCGGTGGCGCCCGGGGTCACGGTGACCCAGTGGCCGTACGGCTCGGTGGGCCCCGACGGACGGTATCGCGGGGGAGCGCCCGGACCCACGCTGCGCGGCCGGGTGGGCGACGTCTTCGAGATCACCCTCGTCAACTCGGCGTCGATGGGGCACTCGGTCGACTTCCACGCGGGCGCGCTCGCCCCGGACCGTCCCATGCGGACGATCGCGCCGGGGGAGTCGCTGCGCTATCGGTTCACCGCGACGCGCAGCGGTGCGTGGCTCTACCACTGCTCCACGATGCCGATGTCGGTGCACATGGCCAACGGGATGTTCGGCGCTGTCGTCATCGACCCGCCGGACCTGCCGACCGTGGACCGCGAGTACGTCCTGACCCAGTCGGAGGTGTTCCTCGGCGGCCCCGACGGGACGGCCGATCCGGCGAAGGTCGCCGAGGACCGCCCCGACCTGGTGGTGTTCAACGGATATGCGAACCAGTACGACCACGCGCCGCTGCGGGCGACGGTGGGGCAGCGGGTGCGGATCTGGGTGGTCGCCGCCGGGCCGAACCGGGGCAGTGCCTTCCACGTGATCGGCGGTCAGTTCGACACCGTGTGGGCCGAGGGCGCCTATCTGCTGGTGCCGGGCAACGATCAGGCCGGGGGCAGCCAGGTCCTGGATCTCGCACCGGCCCAGGGCGGGTTCGTGGAGTTGACGTTCGACGAACCCGGACGATATCCCTTCGTCACCCACGCGATGGCGGACGCCGAGCGGGGCGCGCACGGAGTCATCGCCGTCTCGGCGCGGTGAGCGCACGGTCCGACGCCCGGTCGGCCTGCGTAACCGGGCCGAGCAGGGCGGCTCCGGTGGTTTACTGGATTCATGGGGATTCCGGGGGTTCGCACCAGTCGTCGCATCGCCATGATGATGGCGATTCTCTCGATGGTGGGGCCGATCGCACCGTGGGACAGCGACAGTACGTGGGTCAGATGGCTCACGGTCACCGCGCTGATCGTCTGGTACAGCGCCCTGCTCGTGATGGTCGGACTCGCGTTGCGGCGGGCCCCGGAAGCCCCCGATGACGAGCACCACACCGCCGACGAGCTGGCGCTCGACCTGGACGATCCGGAGCGCACCCGGCGAGTGGCGGACGCCGAACGGGAGCGCTACCGGCTGCGGATGACGCACCGCGCCGAGGAGAACATCGGGCCGTACTACCTACCGTGACCGACGCGGTTCGTCACCCACGCGACGGCGGACGCCGAGCGGGGCGCGCACGGAGTCATCGCCGTCTCGGCGCGGTGAGCGCACGATCCGACGCCCGGTCGGCCTGCGTAACCCGGCCGAGCAGGGCGGCTCCGGTGGTTTACTGGATTCATGGGGATTCCGGGGGTTCGCACCAGTCGTCGCATCGCCATGATGATGGCGATCATCTCGCCGGTGGTGCCGATCGCGGCCGTCGCGTCGAACGAGGCCGGTACGGCACGAACATGGTTCATCGTCGTCGCGCTGATCGTGTGGTTCACCGCACTGCTCGTGATGATCGGACTCGCGGTGCGCCGGGCCCCGCAAGCTCCCGACGACGAGCACGACACCGTCGACGAGCACCACACCGCCGACGAGCTGGCGCTCGACCTGGACGACCCGGAGCGCACCCGGCGAGTGGCGGACGCCGAACGGGAGCGCTACCGGGTGCGGATGACGCACCGCGCCGAGGAGAACATCGGGCCGTACTACCTACCGTGACCGGCGCGGTTCCGCATCGCGTCGAGACCCGCGTCGATGAGAGTCGGGATCGACTCGGCATCGACCTCGGCCGGCAGGGCGTCGATCGGCCACCACGCCAGATCGGTCGACTCGTCGCTGATGACGGCTCGCGGCAGGGATCCGTCGGCCGTGGGATCGGCGACCGCGGCGAACCGGACGTCCAGGTGGCGGGTGGGTACGCCGAGTGAACAGGTGATCGGATGCGCGTGCAGGTGCACGGGTGCCGCCGACAGCGTCAACGAGACCAGTCCCGACTCCTCGAGGCCCTCCCGTCGGGCGGCCTCGGCCAGCGAACGGTCCTCGGGCTCGCAGTGCCCGCCGAGCTGGATCCACTTGCCCACGCGCGGGTGCAGGGTCAGCAGGACGTGCGTCCGATCGGCGTCGAAGACGATCACCGACGCCGTCACGTGCCCGGGGACGCACGCCCGCTCGCACGCGTCGTCGGCGGCGGCGAGGAACGCCAGGTAGGCGTGGCGGAGGGAATCCTGTGCGGGATCGGGCGCCGACCACGAGGCCAGTGCGTCGACCGCGGCGCGATGCAGGGTCTGTCGGTGTCCGTCGGTCACAGTTCCACCACGAGGCCGGCGGTGTCGGCCGGCGGCCGCAGGCCCGCCGGTTCGGCGGGATGCCCGACGGCGACCGCCCCCAGCGGACGCCAGTGGTCGGGCAAGTCGAGTTCGGCGCGGACCACGTCGGCGGCGAAGATCGTCGAGCCGACCCAGCAACTGCCCACGCCCCGCACCGACAGGGCCACCAGGAGACCGGAGACGGCCGCACCGCCGGCGACGGTGAACATCGTGAGCTCGCAGTCGTTGCGACGCTCATCGGGGTACTCGTGCATCCCGTCGCCGGTGAGGACGGGGACCACCAGTTCGGGGGCGTCGTAGAGGATCTGCCCGCGCGCCACCCGTCGCTCGATGGACGCGGAGGTCTTGGCGTCGGCGGCCAGATCATCGCGCCACGCCGCACCCATCGCGTCGAGGAGACGCCGACGCCGCGCGGGATCGCGAATCCACAGGAAGCGGATCGGGTGGGTGTGATGCGGGGCGGGCGCGGTCAGCGCGTCGGCGAACGCCGCGTGCATCACGGCGTCCGCGACGGGGCCGTCGGCGAAGCGGCGCACCGAGCGGCGGGTGAGCACCGCCTCCCGGCGCCCCTGGTCGAGCGCCTCCTCGACGCCCAGTCGGAACATGTCGTCGTCGAGGTCGCGGACCAGATCGCGGGCGGTGGTGCCGTCATCGCGCGGGGTCATCCCGCGCACCACGGCCACCGGGACGCCGTCGAGTTTGCCCTTCACCAGGTCGGCGGCCGCGGCGATCTCGTCGGCCACCGCGATGTCGGTCACCATGAGCGTGTTGCCGTAGGCGTCGTCGACGCCGTCGTACCCGTGGCTGACGGCGATGCCGGCCGCGCCGATGGCCACATCGGTCTGTCCGGTCCGCCACGCTCGGCCCATGGTGTCGGTGACGATGACGGCCACCGACAGACCGTGATCGGCGGCGAACGCCGCACGGAGTCGGGCGGCGCTCGCATCGGGGTCGACGGGCAGCAGCGCGATCTGGTCGGTGCGGACGTTCGATCCGTCCACCCCGGCCGCCGCCTGCACGAGACCGTTGCGGTTCGCGGTGATCAGCGTGCGGTTGCGGCGCGCCACGATGCGGACGGTCTCCTCGTCGATCAGCGTCCGGCGGAAGGCGTCCCGCTCGTCGGGATCGGTGGGGGCCGCGACCATGCGGCCCTCGGTCTTGGAGAAGACCTTGCTGGTGACGACCACGATGTCGTCGTCGGCGAGCCACGGGGCGGCGGCGGCGATCTCGGCGGCCACGTCGCTGTGCGGGCCGAACTCGCCGAGACCGGTCACGGGCAGGATCTCGAGTCCGGCGGAGGCGCGGTGGTCGCGGCCGGTCGCGGCGTCCGGTGCCGCGGCGTCATCGGTCACGGCGTCTGCACCCCGACGAGCGCACACGCCGCGCGGATCATGTCGGCCGTCGCCGCGGCGTCGCTCATCAGCAGCGGGGCGGTGCCGACCGTCATCCCGTCGACGTCGGCCCGATCGCCGTCAGCGATCAGCCAGCCGTCGAGGAGGCCGTTGCCGCTGCGCGCGCCGTAGTGTTCGGCGATGCCCTGCGCCGAGGTCTCGACGCCGATCACCGACAGGCAGGCGTCGGCCATGCCGCGCAGCGGCTTGTCCGCGATCACCGGGCTCACGCCGACGACGGGGGCCGACGTGGTCCGCAGGGCGCCCCGGATTCCGGGGACCGAGGTGATCGCCCCGATGCTCACCACCGGGTTGCTGGGAGCGAGCAGGACGATGTCGGCGTCGGCGATCGCTTCGAGGACGCCGGGGGCGGGCGTCACCGTGTCGCGACCGACCTGGGCGAAGCCATGGGTGGGGACCTGCGCCCGATAGCGCACCCACCACTCCTGGAAGTGGATGGCGACGCGGGCGCCGTCGGCCTCGCCCGGTTTGTCGATCACCACGTGCGTCTCGTGGCGTTGATCGCTGGCCGGAAGGAGCCGTACACCCGGATCCCATCGTCGGCACAGCGCCTCGGTGACATCCGAGAGGCCGAACCCGGCCTCGAGCATGTGCGTGCGGATGAGGTGGGTGGCCAGGTCGCGGTCCCCGAGGCCGAACCAGTCGGGGTCGGCGCCGTACGCGGCCAACTCCTCCATGGCGTTCCACGTCTCGTTGCGGTGCCCCCACCCGCGGTCGGGGTCGATGCCGCCGCCCAGCGTGTACATGCAGGTGTCCAGATCCGGACAGATGCGGACTCCGTGCATGTAGGAGTCGTCGCCGACGTTGACGATCGCCGTCACCGAATGAGGGGCCTCTGGACTGTCCGGGCTGTTGGGGCCGTCGGGAAGACCAGGATCCTCCGACAGGGCGGGGAACGGCGTCCGACCGAACAGTTCGCGTGCGCCGAGGAGAAAACGGGCGCCGCCGACGCCGCCTACGAGTACCGTCACCTTCACACCGACCCACTGTAGTGCGGCGGCCGGAACGGGCGTTCGCGCGGCGTCCACGCGTGCGCGACACGCCGCAACATGCTGTCGTTTCGATGTCTGACACGGAAATGTCCGAGCCCGGTGGTAGGAATGAATCTTCGGCTTCCGCTTGACCGATCAGCCTTCGAGCGTGTCTAATCACAGCAGTGTCATTTTGAACTTCCCGATGACCATCACCGGTGAACGGCAACCGCTGCACACCACCGATGACCATCGCGCGGGGGGATCGATCCTGGCACCGGCCGGACAAACGTCCGGTTGCGGGGTGAAACGAGTCTGAGAGCAGGGAGGTGCCAGATGACTCTCGATGCCGGCAATGGTGCTGACCCGTTCGGGCAGGCGTTCACCAACCGACATCTCTCGGCCGTCCCGGACGAATGGGACGAGCTGTTCGATGCCATCGAAGAAGAACAGTGGCAAGACCGTGCACTGTGCGCACAGACGGATCCGGAAGCCTTCTTCCCCGAGAAGGGCGGATCGACGCGCGAGGCCAAGCGAATCTGTCAGAGCTGCGAAGTCAAGGCCGAATGCCTCGAGTACGCGCTGCACAACGACGAACGCTTCGGCATCTGGGGCGGACTGTCCGAGCGTGAACGCCGGCGCCTCAAGCGCGGCATCATCTGACGAGACCCGCAGTATGCGGTGACTGCGCATGCAACGACAGGGCAGTCATCGGCGGGGCCGTCTTTGACGGGGCATACGGCGACCGGGTCGACGATCACCGGGTTCGCGATCATCGGGCGATCCGCCCTCAGCCGGTCTCCGGTCCGCCCTCCACAGTCTCCTCGTCCACCCCGAGATACGTCGCGACCTGCTCGATGAGCACTTCCCGCAGAATCTCCGGCAACTCCTCGTCATCATGGGAGCGCAGTTCCAGCGGCCGCCGGAACAGGATGATCTGTGCGCGAATCGGGTTGCCCGCCACGTCGATTCCCGCGGGCAGCAGTCGCGCCAGCGGCACCTGGTCGTCGGCGGTCACCTCGTCGGGCCACTGCACGGGGTCGGTCCCGCGCGGCAGCATCCGCGGAATGTCGTCGACGGCCACATCCAGATCGACGAGATGGTCGTGCCACCGCGCATCGATCTCCGCGAAAGCATCCACCGCCGCCGCGTCGAAGTGATCGCGCCGAGTCCGTCGACCCGGCATCGACATCGGCATCAGCGGACCCCGGGTTCCGCGACCGCGGCGATCGCGGACCCGCCGCGCCGGAGGGGCGAGGAGCTCGCGGCCGGACCGCATGGGGGCGAGTCGGAAGGTCATGACCCGACTATGTCATGAACCGGCCATGTCACGACCCGGCCACGACTCGACTCGCCATGACTCGACTCGCCATGACTCGACTCGCCATGACTCGACTCGACTGTCGGCGGGTGTCCGCCTTCTGCGTGTCGATTTGTCCGGAGTGCCGTCGGACCGGCTAGGCTGACGGGCGTGAGTGTCCCCCGTCAGTGCTGCAGAACCGGCTGTTCGCGTATCGCCGTCGCGACCCTGACATTCGTCTATGCCGAGTCGACGGCGGTCATCGGCCCGCTGTCGGCCGCCGACGAGCCGCACTCGTGGGACCTGTGCTCCGAGCACGCCGACCGCACCACGGTCCCGGTCGGGTGGGAGCTGCTGCGCAGTGAGCGTCGACTGACCCAGCCGGCCGAGGATCAGGAGCTCACGGCCCTGGTCGACGCGGTCCGCGAGGTCGGCGGCACATCGCCGGCCCGGGCCGGATTCCTCGCCCACGCCGACTACGACGAGGTCCCCCGCGGACGGCATCGCGCCCCGCGATCCGGCCCCCCGGCGCCGTCGGCGCCCGTCACCCCCCGGCCCGGACGGCGCGGCCACCTGCGGGTGCTGCCGGATCCGGTCGACTGAGTTCGTCGGCGGCCCTGCGGTGCCGATATTCGGCGCCCCGCGAACTAGGCTGTGAAGCATGTCTGCGTTGACCACTGACCTCGACGATGTCGAGGGACTGATCGCTGCCGACCGCGACGGACTCCTGCGGTCCGCGGCGATGGCCGGCGCACAAGTCCGTGCGGTGTCGCAGGCGCAGTCCGAGGGCGTCCTCGGCAGGCTCGCCGAACTCCGACCCCGCGCTGTGGTGATCGTGACCGGTCGCGCCGCCGTCGCCCGCCGCGCCGCCGACCTCGTGGTCGCCGTCCTCGGCCCGCGCATCGACGTGCCCATGAGCGTCGTCCCGCAGCTGCCCGGGTGGATCGGTCCGCTCGACGTGGTGGCGGTCGTCGGCGACGACGCCGGCGACCCGGCGCTGTCGGACGCGGCGTCCCGTGCGTTGCGCCGCCGCGCCGAACTGGTGGTCGCCGTCCCGGTGGAGGGCCCCGTCCGCGAAGCCGTCGGTGGCGCGCCGGTCGCCGACCTGTCGCCGCGACTGCCGGTCGACCCGCGGTTCGCGTTCTGCGGTTACGTCGCCGCACTCATCGCGATGTGCACGGCGATGCCCGACGTCCGACTGCAACCGGCGCCGCCGGGGCTCGCCGACATCGCCGACCGCCTCGACGCGGAGGCGGCGGCCGACCATCCCGGCCGGGAGAGCTTCCGCAACGAGGCCAAGCTGCTCGCACTGCGGACGGCAGACCGCCGCGTGGCGTGGGCGGGTGACACCGCCGGAGCCGCGGTCGTGGCCGCCCATGCCGCCGCGACCGCCTTCTCCGTCGCCGGCGCCGTGGCGCAGGCCGCCGACGAGACCGCGCTCATCGCCCGCATCGCGGACGGACCGACGGCCTCGCCCGTCGACGACATCTTCCACGACCCCGACTTCGACCCGCCCCGCGACGCCGGCGTCCGCGGCGTGCTCATCACCGCCGACTCACGGCGCGACCAGGTGGAGCGGCGGGTGGCGCCGTTCGGCGACATCGACGTTCTCGCCGGCCGGGCGTCGGGCGACGAGGAGTCCGTCGGGCCGACACCGCCGACCGGTGCGGGGGCCGATCCGTTCGCGGACCGGCCGGCCGACCTCACCACCTACCTGGTGCTCGCGGTGCGTGCCGAACTCGCCGCGGTGTTCGTCCGATTGATGGGAGAGACGGCCTGATGAAGCTGCTGGCTGGAGTGGTGCGGCCGTACGCGTGGGGGTCGCGGACCGCACTCGCCGAGTTGCGCGGCGCGCCGAGCCCGTCCCCGCACCCCGAGGCCGAACTGTGGTTCGGCGCCCATCCGGCGTCGCCCGCCACGATCCGCGGCAGTGACACCGACGACCTGTTGACCGTGATCGAGGGGGATCCGGACGGACAACTCGGCGCGAACTGCCGCGAGACATTCGGCCCGCGCCTGCCCTTCCTGCTGAAGATCCTCGCGGCCCAGGAACCACTGTCCCTCCAGGCCCACCCGAGTCTCGAACAGGCCATCGACGGGTTCGAACGCGAGAACGCGGCGGGGTTGACGATGGACGCCCCCGAACGGAACTACCGGGACCCGTCGCACAAACCGGAACTGGTCGTCGCCGTCACCGAGTTCGACGCCCTCGCCGGGTTCCGCGATCCGCGGGTGACGGTGGAGCTGCTCCACCGGATCGACGCGCCGGCCCTGGCCCCGTACCTCGGGATGCTCGCCGAACAGCCCGACGAGTCGGGGCTGCGCGCAATCTTCACCACGTGGCTCACCCTGCCGGACGCGGTCATCGGCACCCTGGTCCCCGAGGTCCTCACCGGTGCGATCCGCGCGTTGGAGCGGGGCGAGGACCGCTTCACACTCGAACTGCGTTCACTGCTGGAACTCGGTGAGGCGTACCCGGGAGACCCGGGGGTGCTCGCCTCGCTCCTGCTCAACCGCGTCCGACTCCAGCCGGGGGAGGGCATGTACCTGGCGGCGGGCAACCTGCACGCCTACCTGCACGGAACGGCCGTCGAACTGATGGCGAACTCCGACAACGTCCTCCGCGGCGGATTGACGCCGAAGCACATCGACGTCCCCGAACTGTTGCGGGTCCTCGACTTCCACCCCGCGCCGATGGACGAGCTCGTCGCGCGGGTCCGCAGCGAGGGCGCCGAGCGGATCTACCTGACGCCCGCGGCGGAGTTCCGCCTGTCGTACGTGGAACTCGACGTCGACGGTCCGGCGTCGTCGATCGGATTCGACATGCCCGGCCCGCAGGTGCTGGCGGTCATGTCCGGTCGGATCGTCGTCGAGACGACCGGCGGCGAGACCGTGGAGGCCGGGCCCGGCGATGCGGTGTGGTTGGCCGACAGCGACCCCGACGTGACCGTTCGGGCACTGTCCTCGGCGACCACGTTCTTTCGCGCCCTGGTTCCCGGTCTTCGCCGCGACGGCTGACGCCGACGGGGGCGGGCACCGGTCAATCGATCTCACCGAGCAGACCGCGTTCCTCGGGCGTCGACACCAGCCGGACCGTCACGCTCGCGCCGCCCGCGGTCGCCGTCACCGTGTCCGGGTCGTCGCGGGACGCGATGAGGACCGGGTGCGCGCCGACCGACGGACCTCCCGCAGCGTCGCTCGCCCGGACGACGGTGACACCCGGATCCGCGACGACCGGCGGATCGGCGGCGTCGACGATCGCCTGAACACCGGACGTGTGCCCGCCGACGCGCACGGTCGGACCCAGCCGCGCGGCCGCCGGCTCCCAGTCCGCGGGGCACACCGTGCGGACGCACGTCGTCACACCCAGCCCCGCCAGACGGACGAGGACCTGGCCCGCGAGTCGTCGACCGCCGAGAACCTCCGACCGCGCGAGACTCGGCCCCGCCAGCCGGAGGGTCACCGGTGAGCCGTCGACGGCGGCGCCGACGACCTGCCCGTCACCGCCCGTCGGAATCCGCACCGACCCGATGATCGCGGCCGCCGCCGCACCCGTCTGCCACGGGAGATCGGGATCGACGCGCCCCGCCGGCACGGCGACCGGCAGCCCGATCGCCGCGAGGGCTCGCGGATCGCCGTCCACATCGACGAAACCCGGGCGCGGTGCGACGGGCGCGACGAGGCGATCGCGGACCACCGTCTGCAGACCGATCCCGTCGACGCGACGTCCCACACGGATCGTGACGGTCGTCGAGGATGCGGCGGACAACGTCGGGGCCGCCAGCAGGGCCCGCAGCGTCTCCGGGGCCTCGACCAGCGGAACCCGGGTGACGAGTGCGGGATCGCCGGGAGCGCGACCCTCGGTGAGCCCGGCCGTCAGAGCGGTGACCTCGGCGGCGGTCAACGGCCTCGCCGCCACCCCGACCTCCGCCAGACACGCCGCCAGCCGGCGCAGACACCAGATCGCGGTCCGCAGTGCGCCGACCCCCGAGCCGCCGCGGGCCGCGACGGCAGCCGGATGCGCCGCGGGCCGAAAACGCATCACGAGGTGGACACTGCGGTGCGCGGCGATCGGCAGGCCGCCGAGCAGACGCCGGTAGGCGTGGGCCGCCGGGCCGTGCGGCGCCGCCGTCATCACCTGGCTGACGATGTCGACGCCGACGGGGGCGGCGTCACGCATCCCGAGAGCACGGGCCACGGCGGGCAGGATCTCGGCCCCGCGGGGTCCGGCCCCGCCGACACCGCCTCCCGCGTGGTGAACGGCGTGCACCACGGGAACCGCCGGACCGGGATCGACGGCGAGGACCCCGAGCAGCTCGTCGCCCGCTCGGCGGAGTCCGGCATAGCCGTCGTCGCAGGGCACGTCGAACGCATCGTGGACGGCCGCGGCGGCACCGCGGCGTGCGAACAGTGCTGTCACCAGAGTGCTCCCCCCGAGGCACGGCGGATTCGCGGGGTTCGCCGAATCCATCCGAGATCAGGCTAACGCCCGGTTACCCTCCTTGCGGGGAAACGATCGGGGGGATCGGATGTCTCGTCACATCACCACGCGCGCACAGGTCAGCGGCCACCGCTTCGGGATACACCGTGCCGGGCACGCCCTGGTCCGGCGCGACGTCCGAATGATGCACGATCCGATGCGGACGCACGCGCGGTCGCTCGCGGCGGGCCTGGTGCTCGCGGTCCTCGCGCTCGCGGGCGCCGGCGTCTACGGCATCATCCGGCCCGCTCCGACGGTCGGGGACGCCGCCGTGGTGGTCGCCGACGACGGTGCGATGTATGTGCGGATCGACGACGTGATGCACCCGGTGAACGGCATCGTCTCGGCACGGCTCCTGCTCGGGGAGCCCGCCGAACCCCGACACGTGTCCGACGACTCGCTGCGTGCTTTTGCACGCGGGCCGGCCGTCGGTCTGCGCGGCGCACCGACGGCGGTGGGTTCCGGCGTCGGCGGATCCCGGTGGACGGTGTGCGACGCCGGCGGCGAGACCGTCGTGATCGCGGGTCGACTGCGGACCTCCGGCATGCGGAGCGGCGGCGGGGCCCTCGTGGAACACGACGGTGTGCACTGGCTGCTGTACGAGCGCCCGGGCCCGGACGGGACCGCCGTTCCCGTGCGGGCGCGGGTCGACCCGTCCGACACCGCGGTGCTCGAGGCCCTCGGATTGCGTGACGCACCGGTGCGGACCGTGAGCGCCGGACTGATCAACGCCTTCCCTCCCGAACCCGCCCTGACTGTCCCTGCGATCGCCGCGCGGGGTGCGCCGGGCCCTCTCGGCGCCGCGGTCGGATCGGTGCTCACGACGACGTCGGTCGGTGGCCGGGAGTCGTACCACGTGATCCTCGACGGGGCCGTCCAACCCGTGCCGCGACCGGTGGCCGACGCGATCCGGCTCGCCGATCCGACCGCGTCGGCACAGGTTCGGCGTGTCTCGCCCGGGGCACTCGCCACGGTGCCGGTCCGCGACGATCTGGCCGTCGACCACTTCCCGGCACGGACGCCCGCACTGGTCGACGAGCATGCGGACGTCCTGTGCCGGTCGTGGAGCCGCGGCGCCTCCGACGCCTATGCGACCTCGTCACTGTGGGCCGGGACGGCGCTCCCGCTCGGCGACGGTGCCCGGCCGGTCCGGATGGCGTCCGCCGACGGCCGGGGCCCCGCACTCGACGGCGTGTACCTGCGGCCCGGGTCGGGGGAGCACGTGCGCGTGACGGGGACCGACCCGCGCAGTCCCCGGTCGGCGACGTCGTTCTACATCGCCGACACCGGCGTCCGCTATCGGATCGGCGACGGCATCGGGGAGATGCTGGGACTGTCCGCCACCGAGCGGGCTCCGTGGTCGGTGGTGACGCTGTTGCCGTCGGGCCCCGAACTCAGCCGGGAGGCGGCAGCCGTCGCCGCCGACACGGCCCGCTGACGGTCGGCGTGGGGGCGGGGTTGTGGGGCGCGACGCTCAGGGGTGCGTGACGAGGCGCCGAACGAGGGTCTCCCAGTCGTCGGCGATCTGCGCGGGCGTCATGCCGAGCATGTCGATCAGGTGTCGGACCGCGAGAGCGTTGAGCGGGGCTTGGAGTGCGTGTGCGACCACGTCGAGGCGGCCGGTGAACCCGAGATCGGTGAGCAGCAGTCGGACGTGCTGGGTCGACATCGCCATCACCGGGTGGGCCAGATAGTCGGGATGATCGGCGCCGGCCTCCAACAGGATGTCGAGGTGATCGACGGTCATCTTCAGTCGAGCCCGTCCGTAGGCGATGAGCCGTTCGAGCGGCGGAGCGCCCGGTCCCAGCGGTTCGGGGCCCGAGAGGAAAGCCTGCTGCAGATCGGCTTCGGAGTGGTCGAGCAGCGCGAGCATCAACCCGGTCCGATTGCCGAAACGCCGGAAGACGGTGCCTTTTCCGACGCCCGCCGCCCGCGCGACGGCCTCCATCGTGACGGCGGCCGCACCGTGCGAATCGATCAACGATTTGGCCGCCGCGAGGAGGAGGCGGCGATTCCGCGCGGCGTCGGCGCGTTCGGGCGACGCGGCAGGGGTGTTCGCCACGTGGAGTTCCAGTGGTCCGCGCAGCTCGAAGGGGCCGCGGCTGTCGGGCAGCATAATGCCGGATTCTAGTCGGTCTGGGGAGCGGTGGCGGTCGACGCGCCTGCGTTCCGGGGGCGAATGGTCCGTTCAGCGGGCAGGTGCGTCCGCATTCCCTCGCCTCATCGAGTAGGTGAGCGGAGGGGCGATCGTGGGAGAGCGGTTTTGTCGGAGGGTCTTGTTAGTGTCGTGTCACAGCTTCGATAGCAGCGGTGAGCTGCAGGAACACGCTAGGGGGTGAGGGTCGTGACGACGATCATCGCCGCGCCGGCCTCACCCGATCTGGATGCCCTGCTGCCCGATGATCCGGTCGCCCTGGCCGCCGTCGCGAACGCCGTCGCGGTGAAGCTGGCCGCACTACCGCTGGCCGCGTCCACCGAAGGTGAGTTGTTGGCGGCGGCGGAGTCGTTGGAGCAGGCACGGCGCCGGTTCGACGCCGCCGATGCGGCCGTCCTGGTGGAGATCTCCGACCGAGGCGCCTACCGCACGGCCGGCTACCTGTCGTTGCACGCGTATCTGTCCGGTGGTCTGCGGGTCGGTGACGGTGCCGCCCGCCGACGCCGGGTCGCCGCCGCGGCGATCGGACGATTCACCAACATGCTCGGCCAAACCCTCGAACCGCGGTGCCCGGCCACCGCCGTAGCGGTCGGCGACGGGGCGATCGGGGTCGATCACGTCTTGGAGATCGACGCCGTTTTGACTCGCATCCCCGCCGCCGTCACCACCGACGTCCGTGAGGGTGCCGAAGCCCAGCTCGCGGCCGTGGCCCGCACCCTGACTCCCGCCGGGGTCCGCACCGCCGGTGTGCGTCTGCTGGCGCATCTGGATCCCGATGGGCAGCTCACCGACGACCGCGACCGCCGCCGCCTCCGCGGCCTGGCGTTGATGCCGCAAGACCGACAGTTGATGAGCACACTGCGCACCCGGCTCACCCCGGGATTGCGGGCCGACCTCGAGATCATGCT
>NZ_AUHE01000003.1:240004-347796 GCF_000423025.1 Gordonia shandongensis DSM 45094 | reverse complement strand
CACCAACCACAACAGGCACCGGCGGACCACACCGGTGGCAGATCAACACCATCCACCACGCCGAACTCCTCCCGACCACGGACCCCGACCCACCACCGACACCACCAGAACCACCGACGCCACCGACACCGCCTGCACCGGGATGAACCTGGGGTCGGAGCGGCTGTCCGCCGTCGATGTCGGACCCCGGGTGTTCACTGGGGGAGACCGCTGCAGAAGGGGGTCGATGCGACACGCCCAACACGCCGAGACACGCCGATCGGCCTGTGGACAACGAGCGCGCGACCTGCGACTTTCACGAATGTTATTCACAAGTTCTTGTGGTCTAGAAAAAGGGGAGGCACAAGGTGTAGTGTTTGAAACGTCCGGGGGGCGGACGGCACACGAACTACTTACAGGGATGTCGTTCGGTGCGGAACCCGCAAGAACCGGTCGGTAGAAACACAACAGTCAGCAGCGGATCGTTTCATCTCAAGGGAGCACACAGATGGCCATCACCGTTTACACCAAGCCCGCCTGCGTTCAGTGCAACGCGACCTACAAGGCGCTCGACAAGGCCGGCCTGGAGTACGACGTCGTTGACATCAGCCAGGACGACGAGGCTCGTGACTACGTGATGGCACTCGGCTACCTGCAGGCTCCCGTCGTCGTCGTCGGGGACGATCACTGGTCGGGCTTCCGTCCGGACCGCATCAAGTCGCTCGCGTCCGCGGCAGCCTGAGCGGGTGCACCGATGGCCGCTCGAACCGATGCCGCCGAGCCGGACACCGTCCGGTCGGCCGCCGGCGGGGTGGTCGCCGAGGGCGCCGCACCACCGTTGATCGTCTACTTCTCTTCGGTCTCGGAGTACACCCACCGCTTCGTCGAGAAGCTCGGACTTCGAGCCCTCCGCATTCCTCTCATCGACCGCACGTCGTCGTTCCGCGTCGATGAGCCCTACGTGTTGATCACGCCGACCTACGGGGGCGGCAAGATCAGCGACGCGGGGAAGGTCACCGCGCACGCCGGTGGCGGGTACGTCCCCAAACAGGTCATCAAGTTCCTCAACGTCGAACACAATCGATCGCTCATCCGCGGAGTGATCGCCGCCGGCAACACGAACTTCGGCGAAGAGTTCTGCAAGGCCGGCGACATCGTCTCGTACAAGTGCCAGGTCCCGTACCTGTACCGGTTCGAGTTGATGGGGACCGTCGACGACGTCGAGCGTGTCCGCGAGGGTCTCGCGGAGTTCGCCGCCAGCCCGCAGTTCACCCGACAAGCGGCGTGACGGGTGCCGGACACGTCCGGCTCCCGCCCCACCCAACACCACATGTCATCAGCAGACGTTCTCACCAGCAGTGCATCTGCGCCAGCAGTACATCTCTTCAGTTCAACATCAGGAGAAGCAGTGTCGACCACCGCACTTCCAGTCAGCGAAAACACCGTCTCGGCGAGCGTGTCGGGGGTGCATTCCTCGCCGGCCGGGCACAATCCTGGCGACCTCGACTATCACGCGCTCAACGCGATGCTGAACCTGTACGACGCCGACGGGAAGATCCAGTTCGACAAGGATCGCGAGGCTGCGCGGCAGTACTTCCTGCAGCACGTCAACCAGAACACGGTCTTCTTCCACGACCTCGACGAGAAGCTCGACTACCTGGTCAAGGAGAACTACTACGAGGTCGAGGTCCTCGACCAGTACGACCGCGAGTTCGTGAAACTGCTGTTCAGTCATGCCTACGGGAAGAAGTTCCGGTTCCCGACGTTCCTCGGCGCGTTCAAGTACTACACGAGCTACACCCTCAAGACGTTCGACGGGAAGCGGTACCTGGAGCGTTTCGAGGATCGCGTCTGCATGGTGGCCCTCACCCTCGCCGCGGGCGACACCGCCCTGGCTCGGCACCTGGTCGACGAGATCATCGACGGCCGCTTCCAGCCGGCGACGCCGACGTTCCTGAACTCGGGCAAGAAGCAGCGCGGTGAGCCGGTCTCGTGCTTCCTGCTGCGCATCGAGGACAACATGGAGTCGATCGGCCGGTCGATCAACTCGGCGCTGCAGCTGTCCAAGCGCGGCGGCGGCGTCGCCCTCCTGCTGAGCAACGTCCGCGAGCACGGCGCCCCGATCAAGCGGATCGAGAACCAGAGCTCGGGCGTCATCCCGATCATGAAGCTGCTGGAGGACTCCTTCAGCTACGCCAACCAGCTCGGCGCGCGTCAGGGCGCCGGCGCCGTGTACCTGCACGCGCACCACCCGGACATCTACCGGTTCCTCGACACGAAGCGTGAGAACGCCGACGAGAAGATCCGGATCAAGACCCTGTCGCTCGGCGTGGTGATCCCCGACATCACCTTCAAGCTCGCGAAGAACAACGACGACATGTACCTGTTCAGCCCGTACGACGTGGAGCGCGTCTACGGTGTGCCGTTCGCGGACGTCAACGTCTCGGACAAGTACGACGAGATGGTCGAGGACAAGCGGATCCGCAAGACCAAGATCAAGGCTCGCGAGTTCTTCCAGACGCTCGCCGAGCTGCAGTTCGAGTCGGGCTACCCGTACATCATGTTCGAGGACACGGTGAACCGCGCCAACCCGATCGACGGCAAGGTGACCCACTCCAACCTGTGCTCGGAGATCCTGCAGGTCTCGACGCCGTCGGAGTTCAACGAGGACCTGTCGTACTCGCACGTCGGCCGTGACATCTCGTGCAACCTCGGGTCGATGAACATCGCCAAGACGATGGATTCCCCCGACTTCGGGCAGAGCATCGAGACCGCGATCCGCGGGCTCACCGCGGTGGCCGATCAGACCTCGATCGAGTCGGTCCCGTCGATCAAGCGCGCCAATGACGAGGGGCACGCGATCGGTCTCGGCCAGATGAACCTGCACGGCTACCTGGCGCGTGAACGGATCTTCTACGGCAGCGACGAGGGTGTCGACTTCACGAACATGTACTTCTACACCGTCGTCTACCACGCGATCCGCGCGTCGAACGCGATCGCCAAGGAGCGCGGTGCGGCGTTCGCGGGCTTCGAGAAGAGCAAGTACGCGAGCGGTGAGTACTTCGACAAGTACACCGATCAGGTGTGGGAGCCGGCGACCGAGAGGGTCCGCGCCCTGTTCGCCGACGCCGGTATCGCGATCCCGACCCAGGACGACTGGCGGGAGTTGAAGGCGTCGGTCCAGGAGCACGGCATCTACAACCAGAACCTGCAGGCCGTGCCGCCGACCGGGTCGATCAGCTACATCAACCACTCGACCAGTTCGATCCACCCGGTCGCCTCGAAGATCGAGATCCGGAAGGAAGGCAAGATCGGGCGCGTCTACTACCCGGCGCCGTACCTGACGAACGACAACCTCGAATACTACGAGGATGCGTACGAGATCGGCTACGAGAAGATCATCGACACGTACGCGGCCGCCACGCAGCACGTCGACCAGGGGTTGAGCCTGACGCTGTTCTTCAAGGACACCGCGTCGACGCGTGACGTGAACAAGGCGCAGATCTACGCGTGGCGCAAGGGCATCAAGACGCTGTACTACATCCGACTCCGCCAGATGGCCCTCGAAGGCACCGAAGTGGAGGGTTGCGTCAGCTGCATGCTGTGAGTGTCGTCGGCGGCGACACGTGACGAACGGCCCCGATCTCCGTACGGAGATCGGGGCCGTTCTCGATCGGGGTCGGTGTCAGGAGGGCCGTCGTCGGGCGGTGTCCTTCGCGGCGACGACGACGCCCGCACCCGCGGGGACTGCGGGTGCGGGCGTCTCTGCTCGCCGTCAGGCCGGGATCAGAAGTCCCAGTCGTCGTCCTCGGTGTTCTCGGCCTTGCCGATCACGTACGAGCTGCCCGACCCCGAGAAGAAGTCGTGGTTCTCGTCGGCGTTCGGCGAGAGGGCCGACAGGATCGCCGGGTTCACGTCGGTCTCGTCCTTGGGGAACATGGCTTCGTAGCCGAGGTTCATCAAAGCCTTGTTGGCGTTGTACCGCAGGAACTTCTTGACGTCCTCGGAGAGTCCGACCTCGTCGTAGAGCGCCTCGGTGTAGTCGGTCTCGTTGTCGTACAGCTCGTAGAGCAGCTCGAAGGTGTAGTCCTTGAGCTCCTGGCGGCGTTCGGGGGTCTCCACCTCGAGGCCGCGCTGGTACTTGTAGCCGATGTAGTAGCCGTGCACGGCCTCGTCGCGGATGATCAGACGGATCATGTCCGCGGTGTTCGTCAGCTTCGCCCGCGACGACCAGTACATCGGCAGGTAGAAGCCGGAGTAGAACAGGAACGACTCCAGGAGGGTGGAGGCCACCTTCCGCTTGAGCGGGTCGTCGCCCCGGTAGTAGTCCATGATGATCTGCGCCTTGCGCTGCAGATGCTCGTTCTCCTCCGACCAGCGGAAGGCCTCGTCGATCTCCTTGGTGGAGCAGAGAGTGGAGAAGATCTGGCTGTAGCTCTTGGCGTGCACCGACTCCATGAACGCGATGTTCGTCAGTACCGCCTCTTCGTGCTGCGTCAGCGCGTCGGGGATCAGCGAGATGGCGCCGACGGTGCCCTGGATGGTGTCGAGCAGGGTCAGACCCGTGAAGACCCTCATGGTGAGGACCTTCTCGTATTCGGTCAGGGTGCCCCACGACTGGATGTCGTTCGAGACGGGGACCTTCTCGGGCAGCCAGAAGTTACCGGTCAGGCGGTCCCAGACCTCCGCGTCCTTGTCGTCGACGACCCGGTTCCAGTTGATGGCCGACACCCGGCTCACCAGCTTGACCGGCGCTCCGTCGGCAGGACTCTGGGCTAACTCAGACATGACACCTCGCGTTGCAGAAGGGTGATCGAATGGAACGCCTCAACCCTACCGCTTGGGTCTGACAGTCCCCAGGAGCACAACATCCTGTGTCTCGGCGTGTCTCCGAATGTGTACGCGGATTGTGACTGTGGCGGGCGACACAACAAGGATGGGTAGACTTACCTACATTAGGTATGCCTACCCTGTGTGTGCGCCTTCGGGCGGATCGAGATGTCGTCGACGAGTCACAGGAGAGTCCAGCGTTGGTCAGGACCTTATCCGGGTTCGCGGAGTCCTCGCGACCGACGGGAACCGAAGCCGACACGGCCCACTCCGTCGTCACCGGAGCGGGATCGGGCATCGGCGCTGCGACGGCGCTTCGACTCGCGAGCCGAGGGCCGGTATCGCTGCTCGACCGGGACCCGGACGGCCTGGCGGCAACCGAGCGGGCGGTCGCGTCCGCGGGAGGCAGACCGACCACCCATCTCGTAGACGTCACCGACGAGGTCGGCGTACGTGCCGCGCTGGCGGAGGCCGAGGACGCCACCGGGCCGATCGACCGGTTGGCTCACTGCGCGGGCACCCTGGTGACCGGACCGGTCGTGGAGGCCACGGCAGCGGATTGGGCGACGGCGCTGACGGTGAACCTCACCGGGGCGTTCGTCGTGATGACCACCGCCGTCCGCCGGATGGTGGAGCGGCGTGCGGGGTCGATCGTCGTGGTGGGATCCAACGCGGGCAACGGGCCGCGGACCGGTCTGGGCGTCTATGGAGCTTCCAAAGCCGCGGTGCACAATCTCGCACTCACACTCGCACTGGAGACCGCGGTCGCCGGCGTTCGGATCAACGTGGTGGCGCCGGGGTCAACCGACACCCCGATGCAGGAGGCCTTCGGTGGCCTCGATGCCGCGGAGTCGGCGATCGTCGGCGACCTCGGTCGGCATCGGCTAGGCATCCCGCTGGGGCGCATGGCCGCCCCGGACGACGTCGCGGCGACCATCGAATTCCTGCTGTCATCGGCTGCCCGTCACATCACCGCCCAGGTGCTCACCGTCGACGGAGGTGCAACCGTATGACCCGCCGACCGCCCACCCTCTTTCCCTCCGACGTCGCACGGCGATACCGGGCCGCCGGCTACTGGACGGAGGACACTCTCGCTGGAATGCTGCCGGAGTCCGCACGCCGCTTCGGCGACGCCGAGGCGCTGGTCGGAGTCGATCATGCGGGGCGACCGGTACGGATGACGTACATCGAACTCGACAACGCGGCCGCGACGGTCGCGTGCGGACTGCGGGCGCGCGGGATCGGCCGGGGACAGCGTGTGGTGCTGCAACTGCCGAACATCGTCGACTACGTCACCGTGCTGTTCGCTCTCTTCCGAATCGGAGCGATCCCGGTCTTCGCGTTGCCCGCTCATCGGCGCAGTGAACTGCTCCACTTCGTTCGCGTCTCGGAGGCGACGGTGCTCATCACGACCGCGCGCATCGGTGCATTCGACCATCGGTCGCTCGCCGCGGAGGTCGCGAGCGAGAGCCCGATCGAGGTGATCGTCGTCGACGACGGCCCCATCGGCCATGTACCTGGAGAAACCGGTGGCGGCCCGGTCGAGGTCGCCGCCGAGTCGTTGGCCTTCCTCCAACTGTCCGGCGGAACCACCGGAGTGCCGAAACTGATTCCCCGGAGCCACGCGGATTACCTGTATTCGGTACGGGAGTCCGCTGCGATCTGCGGCCTGGGGCCGGACACTCGGTACCTCGTGGTTCTTCCGGCGGCGCACAATTTTCCGATGAGCAGCCCCGGAATTCTGGGTGTCCTCTCAAGTGGCGGCACGGTTGTCCTCGGCCTGGAGCCGACGCCCTACAGCGCTTTCCCGCTGATCGAACGGGAACGTGTCACGATGACCTCGCTGGTGCCGCCGATGGCCATGCTGTGGTTGCAGGCGCGGCCCGATTCATCGGCGGACCTGTCCAGTCTGCGGGTGCTTCAGGTCGGCGGCGCTAAGTTTCCCGCGGAGGCGGCCGGTCGGGTCGGGCCCGTTCTCGGATGTCGGCTGCAACAGGTCTTCGGGATGGCCGAGGGGCTCGTCAACTACACCCGCGACGATGACCCGGACGAGATCGTGTGCGGCACCCAGGGGCGGCCGATCTCTCCCGCCGACGAGATACGGATTCTCGACGACGACGGTGCCCCGGTCGCTGACGGTGAGCCGGGACATCTGCACACCCGCGGCCCGTACACGATCCGCGGCTACCTCGGTGGGGTGGATGCCGAGTCGTTCGATGTCGACGGCTTCTACCGCACCGGTGACATCGTCCGTCGTCTACCCAGCGGCCACCTCGTCGTCGAAGGGCGCGCGAAGGACCAGATCAACCGTGGGGGAGAGAAGATCGCCGCGGAGGAGGTCGAGAATCATCTGATCGCCCATCCGTCGGTGGTCGACGCGGTGGTGGTCCCGGTCGCCGACCGATTCCTCGGCGAGCGAACGTGTGCGGTGATCCTCGCCGACGCACCGGCGCCCTCCCTCCCCGACGTGAGGGCGTTCGTCCGGGGTCGCGGCGTCGCCGACTACAAGGTGCCCGACCGCGTGGAGATCGTGGAGGAGTTCCCCACCACGGGCGTCGGAAAGATCAGCCGCCGCGACCTGCGGCGCGCAGTGGCCGACATGGTGTCCCGACGGGATGAGGAGAAGCGATGAGCCTGCCCGAAAGCGTTGTCTATGACATTCCGCGACGCGAGTGCGTCGACGTCGTCGATTGGTCGATCGACCCGGACCGGGCGGTACTGCTCATCCACGACATGCAGGACCACTTCGTACGCGCCTTCGACCGGGAATCGGAACCGTTGCGGACGGTGATCCCGAACATCGCGTCCGTGCGGGCCGATGCCCGCGCTCGAGGAGTGCCGGTGGTGTACACCGCGCAACCCGGGGATCAGGATCCGGTGGAGCGCGCGTTGCTCACGGACTTCTGGGGGCCGGGGCTGGCCGCGTCCGATGAGCGGATCATCGACGACCTCACCCCGGCCGACGACGACATTCGTCTCGTCAAATGGCGATACAGCGCCTTCGCCCGATCAGACCTGGCGGAGCGGATGCGGATGTGGGGACGCGATCAACTCATCATCGTCGGCGTCTACGCCCACATCGGGGTGATGACGACCGCTCTCGACGCCTTCATGCGAGACGTTCGGCCGCACGTGGTCCGCGATGCCGTCGCCGACTTCTCGGAAGCCGATCACGCCCGCGCGATGGACTACGTGGCGACCCGGTGCGGTCGAGTCGAGACGACCGTCGCGGTCCGTGAGGCGCTTCGGTGACCACGTCGAGCGATGATCCGCACTTCGTCCTGGCCGACCGTCGAGGCATCGTGACCGCCTCCGGGGTCGAGGCCAGATACGACGATCCGCACGTCGCGGCGGACGCGTTGCGTGCGCGTGACGTCGATGCCGTGGTCGGTGCGCTGCCCTTCGACCTGGCCGACCGTGCCGCGCTGACGGCGCCGTCCGTGCTCGGGCGTGGCGGACATCTTCCGGAGGTTCGGCCGCTTCCGCCGCTGCGACAGGTGGCCGAGGTCCCTGAGCCTGGGGAACACCTCGACCGCGTGCGCCGCGCTGTCGCGCTGATCGGGTCCGGGGAACTGCGAAAGGTAGTCCTGGCTCGCGCGGTCGACTTCGAGTCGGCGGCACCGGTGCGACCGCTGGATCTGGTGGCGGCGCTGCGTTCGCGGGACGACCGAGGCAATGCCTTCGGCGTGGCCCTCGCCGGCGGCGACCCCGCATCGCCGTGGCTGGTGGGGTCGAGTCCCGAGGTGCTGGTGGAACGTCACGGCGACCGAGTCAGCTGCCATCCGTACGCCGGGACCGCGGCGGAGCCGGACGGACTGTTCGATTCGGCGAAGGACAGGGAGGAACACGCATATGTCGTCGACGAGATCGCCACGGCGCTCGCACCGGTGTGCTGTGACCTGGAGATTCCCGCGGAGCCATCGGTAACCCGCGCAGGTCCGGTGTGGCACCTCGGAACGAGGATCGAAGGACGCGTCAACGATTCGTCCGTCACGGCACTCGATCTGGCGTTGGCTCTGCACCCGACCGCTGCTGTCTGCGGGGTTCCCAAACAGTCTGCGGCGAAGGCGATCGCGTCGTTCGAAGGGGAACGACGGTTCTATGCGGGTGCTGTCGGATGGACGAACTCTCGGGGTGACGGCCACTGGCGCGTCGCGATCCGGTGCGCCGAGGTGGGCGTCGATCGGACCTCGTTGCGCGCGTTCGCCGGCGGCGGGATCGTGGCGCACTCCGATCCGGACGCCGAGTTCGCCGAGACGGAGAACAAGCTGCGGGCCGTGCTGGGGCCGTTCTCACTGATCGAATCCGTCCGCCGATGACCCCGCGTGAGCCCGCATCCGACAGCCGACCGAGGAAGACCATGTGTGACGAATCCCGAAATCCGACGTCCCGAACCTCAACCTCTCATGCTCCGAATGCCCCGCACCCGGACCTGCGCACCGTCGATCTCGTCGGGGTCGGTGCGGGCCCCGCGAACCTTGCTCTGGCCGCCGCCCTCGACGAACACAATCGTCTCGACGAGCAGCGGCGTATCGGTGGACCGCTGGCCATGACCGTTTTCGAACGCGAGGTCGACTTCGGGTGGCATCCGGACATGCTTCTGGAGGGCGCGACGATGCAGATCGCGTTCCTCAAGGACCTGGTCACTCTGCGAAACCCGCAGAGCCCGTTCAGCTTTCTGGCCTACCTGAAGGACCGGGGACGGATCGTCGACTTCGTCAATCAGCAGACGTTCTTCCCGACGCGCGTGGAGTTCACCGACTATCTGCGGTGGATCTCGGAACGGGTCGACTCGACCATTCTGTACGGAACGGAGGTCATGGGCCTGACTCGGCTGACCAGACAGCCGGACGGTGCGCGTTTCGCCGTTCATGTGTCCGGTCCCGACGGACGCCGGACGGTGCACGCACGGTCGGTGGTCGTCGCGGCGGGCCTGAGCCAGCGTCTGCCGCGGTGGGCGACGCGCGGTCCACGCCTGTTCCACAATCATGAACTCCTCACTCGCCTCGAGGCCCTCCCTCGGCATCCCGAACCGGATCGGTTCCTCGTGGTCGGCGGGGGACAGAGCGCTGCGGAGGTCGCGCGGCACCTGCATACGACGTTCCGGTCGGCGATCGTCGAGTGCGCGTTCAACGGGTACGGATTCCAGCCGGCCGACGACAGCCCGTATGCGAACCGGGTCTTCGATCCCGATGCCGTCGACGACTTCTACAACGCACCGCCGGAGATTCGTGCGGAGCTCATGATGAGGCACAGCACGACGAACTACGCCTGCGTCGACCTGGACCTCATCAACGAGCTCTACGCGATCGAGTATCGCGAGAAGGTCGTCGGTCGTCGTCGCCTGTACATGCTGCCGGCGACCGCCGTGCTCGACGCGTGTGCCGACGAGGACGGCGTCGCCGTGACCCTGCGGTCCCGGTTGACCGGAGTTCTCGACGAACGTCGGTACACGGCGGTCGTCTGTGCGACGGGATTCGAGTCCGTGGGGGCCGAGAAGCTGCTGGAGGTATCGGGTGCCGTACCGAGTGGTTCGACGGTCGACCGACAGTACCGGCAGGTGATCGACGGCGAGGCGATTCCGGGCCTATATGTCCAGGGCGCGACCGAGGCGACACACGGGCTCGCATCCACGCTCCTGTCGAATGCGGCGGTCCGAGCCGGCGAGATCCTGTCGACCCTGATCGGCGACCTCCGCGGTTGCGAAGGTTGCGACGACTCGGAAGACCGAGCCGGGTCGGCGGCGGCGTCGAGCCGAGAAACGGCCGGTACCCGGTGATCCCGCCTCGAGCCACGGCGGCCGGGATCGGACGCGCGACCGGATCCGGGAGCGAGCACATGAACGGTGAGGAGAGAGCATGAAGAGAACATTGGTCAACGGGAAGATTCACCGCGCGACGGTCACGCAGGCCGACTTGCACTACGTCGGGTCGGTCACGATCGACGGGTCCCTGATGGCGGCCGCGGACCTCGTGGAGGGCGAACTCGTCCACATCGTGGACATCACGAACGGTGCCCGTCTGGAGACGTATGCGATCACCGGTCCCGCCGACTCGGGCGTGATCTGCATCAACGGGGCCGCAGCGCATCTGGTGGACCCCGGTGACCTCATCATCATCATGTCCTATGTCCAGATGACCGACGGTGAGCGGCGCGGCCACGTGCCGAAGGTCGTGCACGTGGACTCGGCCAATCGGATCGTCGCACTGGGCGCAGACCCGGGGGCACCGGTTCCGGGGGCCTCGGGCCAGCTGGCCACCCGTTGACGACGTCCCCTGAGAACCCGTCCCCTGAGAACCCGTCCCCTGAGAACCCGTCCCCCTGAGGACCCGTCCCCGCTGACAACACTGAGGAGAACGTGATGCCGTCACCGGTGTCGAGTACTCGAGCCCTTCCTGTGACCGAAGCCCAGTCGGCCATCTGGTTCGGTCAGACCCTGGTGCCGGGATCTGCGGCGTTCGTCGTCGCCCATGCGGTCGAACTGCCGGGCCCGGTGAACCGCCGTGCGTTGGTCGCGGCCGCGACCGAGGCTCTCGCGGAAGCGGACGGACTGCTCTCGACCTACGGCGTCGACGGCGATTCGGTGAGGCGATGGTCGGGTACCGGCGCGACCACCGAGGTGAGACGGCACGTTGAGGCCGGGAGGCAGGCGGCCCTGGCGTGGATGCGGGAGCGCGCGGCGACACCGATCGATCCGTCGACCGACCCCGTCGCGGAATCGACCGTGGTAGAGGTGGGGGACGAACTGACCTTTCTCCTCCTGATCGCGCACCACATCGCGCTCGACGCGTATGGACTCGACCTCGTCGTGCGTCGCACGGCCCAGATCTATTCGGCCGCGGAGTGCGGGGAGCGGGCTCCCGACTCCTGGTACGGAGCCGTCGACCGCGTTCTCGCTGACGAGGCCGCCTACATCGACTCCGATCGTCGGGCCGACGACGAACGGTATTGGAGGCAGACGCTCGCCCGTAGGCATCGCCCGGCGTCGGTGCGTGCGGGTGAGGACCAGGCCGTCCGGCACATCAGGACCCGGACGACTGCCGCCGGACCCGACGTGGTGTCCGGGGCGAGCCGACTGGCGGAGAAGGCGGGCGCCGGATGGGTGGATGCCATGACCGCGCTGCTGGCCGCGGAGGTCGGCGGCCGAATCAGCGCGCAGACGAGCATCCGCACGGCGTTCGGCTTCCCCGTGATGAGCCGGTTCGGCACCGCTGCGGCCGCTGTGCCGACGATGGCGGTGAACGTGCTTCCCCTGCATCTCGGCGTCGGTCCCGACCGGGACCTCGTGGACCTGACGCGTGAGGTCCACGAGGCCGTCTCGGGACTGTCGGCGCACTCGAAGCTCCGCGGTGAGCGAGTGGATCGGATGTCCGGAAGTGCACCCGGTGTGTGGCTGAACATCAAACCGTTCACCGACGTTCACGATTTCGGCGGCACTGAAGGAAGGGTGCACTCTCTCGCACGCGGGCCCGTCCGCGAATTGACGATCACGGTGAGCCGACGATCCGGGCGAGACGGGGGCCTCGACATCGCGATCGACGCGGACGCGGCGCGGTACTCCGCAGACGATCTCGCGACGATCGACCGCGAACTCGTCCGATTCCTCAGCGAGGCGAGTTCCCCGCGAGCGCATGGGCTTCCCGTGTCGCAGATTCCGCGGGTCTCCGACGCGGAGTTCGCGAGCATTCGGCGGTGGAACGAAACAGCGGTCGAACATCCGCAGGACGACACCCTCGACGATCTGCTCGTGCACTGCGCCGCCCGCAGCGGCGGCCTCCCAGCGGTGATCGCCGAGGACGCCGAACTCGACTACGCGACGTTTCGGGCCCGGGTCAATGCGCTGGCGCACCATCTGCTGGGCGCCGGGATCCGTCCCGGACATCGGGTCGCCGTCTGCCTCCCGCGCAGCAGCCGCCTGCCCATCGCGCTGCACGCAGCTGTCCATATCGGTGCGGCCTACGTGCCTGTCGACCAGGAGCTTCCGATGGCCCGCATCGAGGCGATCATCGAGGATGCAGATCCAGCTCTGATCGTCAGCGACGGCGTCGCGGCTGACTGGTTCGGTGATCTGGGCGTCCTGAATCTCGACGATCCCGCCGTGCAGTCGGCCCTCGACGAGACTTCGACTGTCGAGGTGTCCGACGACGAGCGAGGTCGTCCGGTCCGCCCCGAGGACATCGCGTACGTCATCTTCACCTCCGGGTCCACGGGGCGTCCCAAGGGCGTCGCGGTCTCGCACCGTGCGGTCGTCAACCGGCTCCGGTGGGCGCAGTCGGAGTACGCACTCGACGCCGACGATCGGATTCTGCAGAAGACACCGGCGGGGTTCGACGTTTCGGTGTGGGAGTTCTTCTGGCCGCTGATGGTCGGTGCCTCACTGGTCATGGCGCGCCCCGGCGGACACCGCGATCCCGAATACCTCGTCGAGGTGATGAACGAGCACCGGGTGACGACCGTCCATTTCGTTCCGACGATGCTCGCGGCGTTTCTCGACGAGCCGACCTCGACGTCGATTCGAAGCGTCCGGCGAGTGCTCTGCAGCGGTGAACCGCTGCCCGGCGCACTCTGCCGACGATTTCACGAGAACCTGACCGCCGAACTCCACAATCTGTACGGCCCGACGGAGGCGGCCGTCGATGTGACCGCGACGGCGGTGCCCGCCCACGGCGTCGGCGACAGTGTGCCGATCGGACATCCGATCTGGAACACGACGGTTCACGTACTCGACGGCTGGTTGCGAGAGGTCCCCATCGGTGAGGAGGGCGAACTGTACATCGGCGGGAGTCAGGTCGCCGCCGGCTATCTGGGGCGTCCGGGGCTGACGGCCGGACGATTCGTGGCCGATCCCCACCGGGCGGGTGCCAGACTCTACCGTTCGGGTGATGTGGTCATCCGACGCCCAGACGGGGGACTGGACTACGTGGGGCGGACTGATTTCCAGGTCAAGATCCACGGTCAGCGAATCGAGCTCGGAGAGATCGAGGCCGCGCTGCTCGGTCATCCCGGCGTGGGCGCCGCTGTCGCACGGATCGTCGACACCGTGGCCGGGCCCCGGGTGGTGGGTTACGTGGTGCCGCGAGCCGGAAGCCTCGATCCGCTGGACGCCGAACGGGTGCGAACGGGACTCGCGGAGACCCTGCCGGCCCACGGCGTGCCCGCGGTGGTGATGGTGATCGACGAACTGCCCACGACCACCAGTGGAAAGACCGATCGGAATGCCCTGCCGGAGCCCGAATGGGATACCGGTGCGGGTCGGGGAGGCGACGCGGCGACCGACTGCGAACGTGCGCTGGCGGGAGCATTCACCGAAGTCCTCGGCGTCGGTCGGGTGGGTGTCGCCGACGACTTCTTCCGGCTGGGCGGTGACAGCATCTCCGCGCTGCGGCTGATCTCGGCGGTTCGACGTCGCGGATGGCACATCCGGACGGCGGACGTCCTGCGGTATCCGACGGTCGCCGACCTGGCCCGACGGGCGGATCCGACGGCGCCGGGTGCGGACGGCGAGACCGAGGAGGCCGCGGTCGGGCCGTTGATCGAGACGCCGATCATGATCGACCTGTTGGGGTCGACGTCGTCGTCGGTCGCGCGGTCCCTCGCCCAGTCGACTGTGGTGACGACCCCCGCGGACGTGGACGCGGATGCTCTCAGGCGGGCGGTTGCCGGCCTTCGGGTGGCGCACGGAGCCCTCCGGATGATCGGTTCGGTCGATGAGGGGCTTCGCATCCGACCCCGTCGACAAACGGCGGACACGGGTGTCCGCGAGGCCGACGACACGGACGGATTCGTGATCGCCGAGGAGGTCCGGATGGGGACTCAGGAGGCAGATGACGCCGTGGCGGCCGCAGTGACGGCGGGGTACGGCTGGCTGAACCCGTCGGTGGGGCGGATGTTCCGAGCGTGCTGGATCCCCGGCCGCGCCGGTCCGGGTGTTCTGGTGATGGTCGCTCACCACCTCGCGGTAGACGGCGTGTCGTGGTCCGTGATCCTCGAGGACCTGCGAACCGCGGTCGAGCGGGGGACGGGATCTGTTCCATCGAGTGGGCACTCGCTGCGGACCTGGAATGCCGAGCGGCGGCGTGTGGCCGCACTCCTGGCACCCGGTGATCGGACCGCATGGCAACAGATCCTCGCGTCGGCGGGCAGGGCGAGCATCGTGCGTCGCGATCTCGGCCCGGCCGACACAGTCGCAGCATCTCGGACCGTGTGGTCCCGTATCGGAGGTGCTGACCTCCGGTCGATCCTCGAGATCGTCGTTCCGGCGGTGCACGGTCGGCTGGACGACGTGATCGTCGCGGCAACGGCGAGAGCCGTGGCCGACCTCTCACCGGACGGAGACCGCGCGGTCGTCCTGGACGTGGAGGGGCACGGACGCGAGGCGGACGTGCTCGCCGACGTCACCGGACGCCCGTACGACGTCGCGCGGACGGTCGGATGGTTCACCACCGTGTATCCGGTTCGCGTCGACGTCTCTCCGTGGTCGGAGGACCGGTTCGAGGGCGCCGACAGTGTGGTGAAGGCCGCGAAGGAAGCCTTGCGTCACGCGCCTCACCGCGGGATCGGCTACGGCTACCGGGTCGACGAGGGCGGCGAGGCTCCGGGGGTGGTCGCCGCTGAACTCCTGGTCAACTATCTCGGGAGGCATTCCGAGAGCGTTGGAGGCCCGTGGGGCGCCCTGCCGGTACCCGGCGACGGAATCGGCACGCTCGGGGTCGCGATGGATCCGTCGATGCGCATGTCTCACGCCCTCCAGATCAATGCCGCACTGGTGGCCGGGGACCACGATGAGCCGACCCTGGACGTCCAGTTCCGATACGCGCCGGGGGTCGTCGCCGACGGCGACGTCGTCGACCTCGTGGCTCGATTCGAGGAAACGGTCGCCGCGATCGCCGACGCCGGTCGTAACGGGCGCATCGGCGGTCTCACCCCCTCAGACATCACCGTCGCGCTGGCCCCGGACGAACTCGACGACCTCGTGTCGCGGAGCACCGGGATCGCCGACGTTCTCGCGCCGACTCCACTCCAGGAGGGGCTCCTTTCGGCGACGGGGGACAATCACGACCCGTACCTCGTTCAGCTGCTCGTCGACGTCGATGGACCCTTGGATGCGCTGCGCCTGAGGGAGGCAGCGAGCCGACTGCTCGCTCGGCATCCCCATCTCGCCTCGACATTCACCGTGACGGTGCACGGGAGGCCGGTGGCGGTGGTCCCGGAACGCCCGGTCGCGATCTGGAGGGAGTTCGACGCCGCAGATGAGGCGGAGCGGGATCGGCTCATCGCGGACGACCGAGCGCGCGGGTTCGACACCGCCGGCGGCGAACTGATCCGCTTCCTGCTCATCCGACTCGGCGCCGAGCGGAACCGCCTGGTCGTCACGCACCACCACGCGGTTCTCGACGGGTGGTCGATGCCGATCTTGATCCGTGAACTGTTCGCCCTCCTAGGTGGCGAACGGCTTCCGGCGGCGATCCCATATGCGGATTATCTGCGGCACCTGGAACGACGGGACCGCGCGGCTGACCGTCGTGCGTGGTCACGAGCTCTCGAAGGGCTCGAGGGGCCGACCATCGTCGTCCCCGCCGAGGCGGGTCGAGCGCCGGCGCGACCAGGCGGTGAGCGCAGCCGACGGCGGGTGACGGGCACAGTGGCCCCCGGGATCGCCGAGGCGCTCGCGAGCAGGGCACGCGACGCGGGCATCACGATCAACTCCCTCGTGCAGACTGCGTGGGCTCTGACGCTCGGACGGCACACCGGCTCGGCCGACGTCGTGTTCGGTACCGCGGTGGCGGTGCGTCCCCCGGAGATCCCGGGAATCGACGACGCCGTCGGTCTGCTGATCAACACGGTGCCCGTCCGTGTCGATCAGCGGCCGGACGAGACCGTCGACGACGTCGCAGCGAGGCTCCACGCATGGAACTCCGCGCTTCACGAGCACCGTTCCGCACCGCTCTCCGAGATCCTGGGAGACCTTCGGCGCGACATTCTGTTCGACACCCTGATGGTGTTCGAGAACTATCCGATGGCGCCGATCATCGATCGAGCCACCGACCTGCGGGTACGAATGGCCGGCGTGGAGGACGAAGCGGCGTTCCCGGTGACGATGATCGTGGTGCCGTCCGGGGGACTGGACCTCGAACTCACCTTTACCGCGGGGGTCCCGGAGGCACTCGGCGCCGCCTTGGTCGAGTCGATGATCGAAGCTCTCGAAACGATCGCGACCGACCCGCACGCGATGCCGAAATCCGTGTTCGCGACGCCCGAGACGGTACCGACGGTCTGGTCTGGGCCGCCGGCGACGGCGACGCCGACGACGGTCGTCGACCTCCTCGACGGTGCCGAGGGAGCCGCGACGGTGATCGCCGGGGAATCCGTGCTCTCCGGAGACGAGCTTCGCCGACGAGCCGATGAGCTGGTCGAGGCACTGACCGCGCTCGGTGTGCGCCCGGAGTCGCATGTGGCGGTACTGCTGCCGCGAGGCATCGACGCGGTGATCGCGACGTGCGGCGTCCTCCGATCTCCGGGCGTGCTTGTGCCGATCGATCCCGCGCACCCCGATGCTCGTGTGACGGCCCTGTTGACAGCGACCGACCCGGCGGTGGTGGTCACCGATGCGATGAACGTCGGCCGAGTGCCCGCGACGTTCGCGGTCCACGTGATGGATCGTCCGGGCGCCGGGAGTGCGGCAACTGTTTCGGCGCGGGACTGGCCCGTGCTCCCCGAGAGCGGCGCGGTGGGCGTCTTCACCTCCGGAACCACCGGACCGCCAAAGCTCACGGTGATGTCGCATCGTGCGCTCGCCGCCCGTGTGACGTGGGGTCTGCGACTCTGGTCGGTCGGCGACCGAGCCGCCGAACCGGACGTACGGATCCTGCGGTCGGTGCCGGGGTTCGTCGACGCGGTCACCGATCTGCTGAGCGGGGTGGCCGCGGGTTCACGCATCGTCGTCGCCGACGATGCGGCCGCGGCGGATCCAGCCGAGCTGCGCGATGTGATCCGAACTTCGGGAGTCAACCGGATCACGACCGTCCCGTCGGTTGCCGCAGAGATCGTCGGGACCCCAGATGTGACTCACCCAGACATGACTCACCCAGACATGACATACCCGGACGGGGCTCTCGGGTCGATCCGGACATGGGTTGTCTCGGGGGAGGCGCTCTCCGCCGACGTGTACGGACGCATGCGGGCGCAGTCCGACGCCGTGATCATCAATTCGTACGGTTCCACCGAGGTCGCCGGTGACGTCGCATTCGCAGAACTGACCGGACCCGATGCCGAGATCACGCTGGGGACGCTGGTCCCCGGCGCCGTCGCGAGAGTCCTGGACCACTGGCTCAGACCGGTCCCGTTGCGCACGCCCGGAGAACTCTATGTCGGGGGACCGCAGGTGGCGCGCGGATACGCCGATGCGGCCGCGCTGACCGGTACGCGGTTCGTCGCAGACCCTTGGGGCAGCGGTGCGGTCGTCTTCCGTACCGGAGACCTGGTCTCCGTCGATGAGGGAGGTCGACTGCGCTATCACGGTCGTGCAGACCGTCAGCTCTCGATCCGCGGGATCCGTGTGGAACCCGGCGAGGTCGAGGCGGCACTGGTCGCCGTCGACGGCGTCGCCGAGGCCGCCGTGGACTGCCGGGAGATCCTCGCCGGCGAACCGGTGCTGGTGGGGTACGTGACTGCATCACGGTCCGGAGATCATCTCAGCGCGTCCGGAATCAGGCGTGAGCTCGCCGACGTACTGCCACGACATCTTGTTCCCGCGACCGTGGTCGTCGTCGATCGACTGCCTCGCGGCAGCAACGGAAAGCTCGATCGCGGAGCGTTGCCGACGCCTTCCCGGACGCCGATTCCAGCCCACGGTCGGGCGGCGGAACCCACCGGACCGGTGACCGGGGACGCGCTCGCAGCCGACTTCGCGGCGGTGCTCGGAATTGCGGACGTCGACATCGCCGACGACTTCTTCTCGTTGGGCGGGCATTCGTTGCTCGCGAACCGACTCGTCACGCGGCTGCGTGCGCGGGGCGTCGATGCCGATCTGCGTGATGTCTTCGACCATCCGACGCCGATCACGCTCGCGGAGCATCTCGCGGCGTCTACGGAGGCGAGCGATAGAGATGCGGGCGCTACGGGAGCAGGAGAGACGGACTCGGGGGATCGGGATGCGGTCGACGATCGCTTCCCGAGGCCGCCCGGTGCTCCCGGTGTGGCGCCCGCGTCGTTCGGACAGCAGTCACTGTGGCTGGCCGACCAGCTGACCGGCGATGACGGTTCGGCATACCGTGTGGCCGCACTCTTCGCAGTCGACGGCGACATCGACATCGCCGTGCTGCGTCGCGCCTCCCTCGACGTCGTCGCGGAACACCCGGTCCTTCGCACCGTTTTCGAGTGGCGAGACGACCTGCTGTGGCAGCGTGCGCTTCCAGTCGACGACGTCGACCTCGATCGGCTCGCAGACGCGGTTCATGTGCCCGCAGACGCGACAGGCGATGCCATCGCCCGCTTCGTGGCCGAACCGATGGACCTCGCGACGCACGTGCCGTTCCGCGTGCGGGTGTTCCATGCCGAGGGGACGGCCCTCCTGGTTCTCGCCGGTCATCACATCGCCACCGATGAGGCGTCGTTCCCGATGGTGATCGGAACGCTCGTCGACGCGTATCGTCGGCGTTCTGCGGGAGCCGCGGAGGCGCCGCGGGAATCGACGCGGTTCGACTATCAGAGTCACGCGATCGCTCAGCGTCGTCGCGTCGAATCGGGTCGATACCGGGACGACGTCGACTTCTGGCGAGAACGGCTCGCGGACCTCCCGGCGGAGACCGCACTGCCCCACAGGCGTGCGCCGCGACCCGGAGAGCGGCACACCGTCGCGACCCGACGGGCCGTTCTGCCCGCCGCGACCAGCCGCGGTCTGAGGGCTCTTGCCGGCCGCTTCCGGGTGAGCCCGCTGATGCTGGCACAACTGCTGATCGCCGCGGTGCTGCGCGGACGCGGTGCCGGCGACGTCGTCCCCTTCGGCAGCCCTGTGTCCGTCCGTCCCGACCACGGCTTCGCCGACGTCGTCGGCTACTTCGTGAACACAGTCGTGATGACGACGGATCTGGCGGGCAACCCCCTCGCAGGTGAGGCGCTGGATCGGATCCGCGACGACGGTCTGTCGGCGATCGAGCACGGCCAGGTGCCCTTCGAGAACGTGGTCGACGCCGTCCGGCCGGGTGGTCTCGGCGGACGGTCGCCCCTGTTCCAGGTGATGATCGCCTACCGCGACCAGTCCATCGTCGAGTCGATGGACATGGGCGACGCGCTACTGCGGAGGCTCGATCGCGAGGAGGTCCACGCTCGCTTCGGGGGTTCGCCGGACGCCTCGGTCGCCAAGTTCGAGATGGTGTTCGTGCTCGGTGAGGACGAGGACGGGACGTGGTCGATCGGCATCGATTATGCCCGGGAACTGTTCGCCGGCGAGACCGTCGACGGAATGCTCTGCGGGATAGTAGCGGCCGCATCGGCGTTCGCCGCGGACCCCGGCATCGGCGTGGACGATCTGACTGCGGTGGCGAGCAGCAGCGGTGCGGTCGACGCAGTCGACATGGTCACCCTCACCGTCCCCAGCGCGGACTCGGCGTCGAGGCGCGGTTCGGAGTCCGTCGAACGCCGTCGACTGAACCTGGCGGGGGTGCCGGTGGAGCGTATCCGCCAGGCGCACCGGGCGTGCCTGGCGGCAATCGTGGCCGACGTGCCGACCACCGGCGCCTCCCGCGAGGAGGCAGCCGGGGTCGACGAGGACCCCTTGGCTCCTGTCGGCATTGATCGCGTTCTCGACTACGGAACGGCACTGCGCATTCGGGATTCGTTCGGCGCGGCAGGAGGCGTCGGGACCGGATCCGATCGGGGACTCGACATTGAAATGGGGGACGACGGACTCGTCCGCGCCGCAGAACTGGTGGTCACGGGCTGTGACCCGGTGTTCGCCGACGCGCTCGCAACCGCCGTGGAGTCCGCCGCCACCGCGCCCGGCCGCATCCGGGTCGCGATGGCCACCCCCGCCGATGAGGTGGCTGCACGGGTGTCCGCCGACGGTCGAGGCGAGAACGTCGTCGGTCCAAGAGGACCCGGCACGGCAGGAGGGCGGGCGCTCGAGCACGCTGCGGGCGTCGAACGCTCCATGGTCGGCGCCGTGTCGATCCGAGACGCCGTGGTGGCTGCGGTGATCTCGGGGATCGCCGGCCACAGCGGCCCCGTCGTCACGGGTGCACGCGACGCCCTCGTCATCGACATCGAGCAGTCCGTGCGGACCGACGACACCGCATTGACACCGGGACGGTTGGCTCTGCGGTATCCCGTCGTCATTCCCGTCGGCCTGGCCGGCGCCGACCACGCCACGCTCGTCACCGCGGTGGCCGGCTGCCTTCCGGATCGGCCGGTTGCGGCCGAGGTCCGTCGGGACGGCTCGGGAGCCCGGCTGCTCATCCGCTGGTATGAGACGGATGCTCGGCCGGCCGCGCAACCCCTCGACGGATACGCGACGGTGGTGACCGTGCACGTGGGAACCGCTACAGCCGGTCGTACCACCCGCATCATTCGCTGGCGAGTCGACGGCACACCGGAGGCGGCAGAGCTTGTCGATGCCCGCCGGGTGGGTCGAGCGCTCTCGCGGGCCGCCATGGCTCCGGCCGGACAGGCCGAACTCATCCGCGCGGCCGCCGAACGCGCCGTGCGCGATCCGGCCCGCCCCACACTGGTGGGACTCGGCGCCGCCGACTTGCTCGAGGTAGAGGCGACCTTCGGCGCTTGGGCGGATGTGATGCCGGCCAGCGGACTGCAGCAGGGCCTGCTGTTCCACATGCAGCTGGCGGCAGAGACCGGGGCCGCCGACCCGTACGTCTCGCAGGCGCGCCTGAACTTCAGCGGACGGCTGTCGCAGGAACGTCTCCGAGCGGCGGTGAGAACACTGTTGGTCCGCCATCCGAACCTCCGTGCGGGCTTCACGATGATCGACGGGGGCATCGTGCAGGTCGTGCCGGAGCGGGTCGAGGTGCCTGTCCGCGTCCTCGACGGCCGGTCGGGCGTGGACGTCGATGCCCTCTTGCAGCGCGAACGCGAGACGTCCTTCCGTTCCGACCGGCCTCCGCTCGTGCGCTTCCTGGCGGTGCGGGTCGGCGACGACGGCTGGGTTCTGGCGATGACCTTCGAACACGCGCTGCTCGACGGATGGTCGTACCAGATCGTCCTCGACGAGCTGTTGGCGCTGTACGACGACCCCGACGGCACCGGCCTCGAGCGGCCCGCACTGTATCGCGAGTATGCGATGTGGTTGCAGCGGCAGGACACCGCCCGCGCGGCGAGCGCGTGGGCGGACTACCTCGCCGGTCTCGCCGAACCGACGATCCTGCGGCCCGACGCAGTCGGCAGCACGGTCGACTTGGCTTCGGCGCGGGACTATCGCACCGACCTGCCGATCGAACTCAGCGCGGCCGTCGAGCATCTCGCACGACGAGCGGGCAGCACAGCCAGCACCGTCCTCCGGGTCGCATGGGGTGTGACGCTCTCACGGCTGACCGGTTCGACGGATGTCGTGTTCGGCGCCACGGTGTCGGGACGGCCACCGGAGGTTCCGGGCGCCGACCGCATCGTCGGGCTGTTGTTCAACACGGTGCCGGTGCGGGTGCGTTCCACCCCGTGGATGTCGGTCGAACAACTCGTTCGCGCCACGCACCGCGCCCAGATCCAGGTGATCGATGTACCGTTCGTCAGCCTCACGGACATCACGGCCGGATCGGGTCTCCCGCAGCTCTTCGACACCCTGTTCGTGACCCAGAACCATCCGGTGGCGCGCACCGACCGGACGGTCGGACCGAACGGGGGCATCCGGCTGACGGGAGGGGTGCTCGACGACGCGACCCACTATCCGATCTCGATCTCGGCGATGCCGGGGAACCGGATCCACCTTCGATGCGCATATCGCGGCGACCTGTACTCCGCAGCCCAGATCGATGAGCTGATGCAGCGGTACGTGCGGGTCCTCTCGACCATGGTCGAGTCGCCCGACGTTGCCGTCGGTGCGGTGACGACGATCGCGCCCGCCGAGTTCGACGCGGAGGTGCGGCGATGGAATGAGACGACGGCGGCTGTTCCCGACCGCACCGTGGCGGGGCTCTTCGCGATGCAAGCGACCGCGACTCCCGAGGCGCCGGCACTCGTCGCCGGTGATGTGAGTCTGACGTTCGGCCAGCTGCACGGCGCGATCAATCGGTTGGCGCGGGTGATGATCGACCGCGGGGTCCGCCCCGAACATCGGGTGGCGCTGATCCTGCCGCGTGACGAGCGGATGGTGATCGCGATGTTCGCGGTCTTCGCCGCCGGCGCGGCGTACGTCCCGATCGACCCCGATCTGCCGCTCGAGCGTGCGCGGTACATCGTGGGCGAGTCGGCGCCGAGCATCGTGATCTCGACCTCATCGTCGGACCCGTCACTGGTGGTCGGACACCGCAGCCTCCTCCTCGACAGCGAGGTCGTGGTGGACGAGATCGCCCGAATGGACTCGTCGCCCGTGCGGGACGTCGAACGGGGCGGTCCGGTCCGGATGGACAATCTCGCATACCTGATCTTCACCTCCGGCTCCACGGGACGGCCGAAGGGCGTCGCGGTCGGCTATCGGGGACTGACGAACATGTACGTGAACCACGTGGAGACGATCTTCAACCCGGTGGTGGCCGGTCAGCAGGGCCGGCGCCTCGCGATCGCGCACACCACCTCGTTCTCTTTCGACGCGTCGTGGGAGCAACTGTTCTGGCTCGTGAACGGCCACTGCGTCCACATCATCGACGAGACCCTGCGGAAGGAGCCGGCAGAGCTGCTCGAGCACTACGACAGGGTGGGCATCGACGGCTTCGACTCGACGCCGTCGTACATCGACGTCCTCGTGGAGCAGGGCCTGGTGGATCGTGATCGTCCTGCGGGGCGATCACGACGGGCCGAGGATTGCGGAGTGGTGTTCGTCTCCCTCGGCGGTGAGGCGGTTCCCGATGCACTGTGGACGCGGCTGCGTACCACGCCTGGCGTCGAGTCCTACAACCTCTACGGTCCGACGGAGTACACGATCAACGCGCTCGGCGCGGATCTCGCGGACAGCGAGACTCCCACCCTGGGGCATCCGATCACCAATACCCGCGCGTATGTCCTGGACGACGGCCTCAACCCCGTGCCGGCCGGAGTGATCGGTGAACTGTATCTCGCCGGGGCCGGGATCGCCCGCGGCTATCACGGGCGGCCCGGTCTGACCGCGGAACGTTTCCCCGCGTGCCCGTGGGGAGGTGCGGGGGAACGCATGTACCGGACGGGTGATCGTGTCCGACGCCGTGGCAACGGTGCTCTCGACTATCTCGGACGCACCGACGATCAGATCAAGATCCGGGGTTACCGCGTCGAACCCGCGGAGATCGTCGATTCCCTCGTGACGCACCGGGACGTGGCCCGCGCAGCAGTGGTCGCGCCACTCGACAGCGCGGGGCAGCGCAGACTCCTAGCGTTCGTGGTGCCCGCTGCCGGTCGGACGGTGAATCCGGGAGCGGTCCGCGCACACGTGCGAACGGCCCTCCCCGACTACATGGTGCCCGCCGCCGTCATCCCGATCGGCGAGATCCCGTTGACGGTCAACGGGAAGGTCGACGTTCGCGCGCTTCCCGTGGTCGAGGTCGCCGTCGACCGTCGAGTGCCTCCGGCGACGGCGACCGAGGCGATCGTCGCCGACGTGACCGCCGAACTGCTCGGGGTGCACGAGGTCTCCGTCGTGGAGCCGATCAGGGACATGGGTGGCACCTCGCTGACGATCATGCGCCTGGTCTCGCGTCTCGCCGACGTCCTCGGAAAGGAGGCCGCGATGTCCGAACACCTAGCGGTCACGGTGCGAGACGTGCTCAGCGGGATGACGGTCCGCGAGATCGCGGCGCGAGTGACCGGGGCGGACAGCGGCGGCGAGGTGTCTCGCGCCGATCAGGAGGCCTCGCCGCTCACCGAGTTCGTCGCCGCGTCGTCCGACCGGTCCGTCTACTGCTTCCCCGAAGGATTCGGTCTCGTGGTCCCATACGCGGTTCTCGCGGATCGGGTCCCGCCGGGGTGGGGTCTCTACGGGCTGCCCGCACCCGAACCAGGAGGGCCACCCGAGGTCGTGGCGGCCGCCTATGCGGATCTGCTGGAGAGTCGGCATCCGGCCGGGGACCTCGATCTTCTGGGCTGGTCGTACGGCGGCCATCTGGCGTACTGGACGGCCCGAGAGCTCACGATTCGGGGTCGACGGGTGGCGTCGTTGACGATCATCGACGCCTACCCGTCGGTAGCGGTCGCGGACGCTCCAGTGACCGTCACGGATGCTCGCGATCGGGCCGAAACCGATCTCGCACTGCGGACCGGAGCACCGACCGGTGTCTCGCGTACCGACCTCGTTCGTCGAACCTTGTTCGGCGGTGGCGGACAGACCGACGATGCACGCTCTGTGACGACGCTGCCCGACGACGACCTCGCGGCGATGTTCGAGTCCTACGCGGGATGTGAACGCACATTGTCGTACGGAACACGCGGTGTGCTCGACGTCCCGACGGCGATCATCGGCTCCGAACCGAACCGTGACAGTCACGCACACCCGCCGACCGCCGTGAGCGCATGGGCGCACCATCTCACGGCCATCGACCACTGGTGGTCGACGAGTTTCCGACACGCCCGCCTCCTCGACCCGGCGGCGGTCTCCGAATGGATCCCCACGGCGCAGCGGATATGGCGAGAGAAGGCGGTGGCCGGCGACGTCGACACGACAGACGAGTGACAACCGCATCGCGTGATGGCGGCAGCGATAAACGACAGCAGTGAGACGACAGCAGGGAAAGAAGGCAGTGGTGAGAGCAGGTAAGGGCACGAGCATGGGATTCAGAGGTACGAGAACCGCGGCGGCCGTGGTGGCGCTGGCGGTGACGGCGCTGATGGTCGGGTGCACGCCCGAGGACGGCGGTTCGGGGGAGGCCGGGGCGACGACGGAGTTCGCGGCGAACAACGGGACCATCACGATCCCGGCGGAGCCGCAGCGCATCGTCGCTCTGTCGCGGGCGATACCGGCGCTGCTGGAGGTCGATGCGCCACTGGTGGCGGCGACGGACGGATATGACGTCTCAGCGTTCGCCGATCCGGCGATGGTCGAGCGATACGACTCGTTGACGAAACTGCCGACTGGAGCGGCGGCCACCAACTCCGGTGGCGGTGCGAACGTCTCGTACGAGCAGATCGCCGCACTGGATCCCGACCTGATCATCTCGGGTTTTCCCGCGAAGACGTACAAGTCTGCACTGAACGACGACCGTCTTCAGTCGATCGCGCCGACCGTGGACGTGGGTCCCACGACGCCGACGCAGTGGCGAACGGTGGGGGAGAAGGCGGCGACGGCGGCGGGCCGCGGTGAAGCGTTCGGCAAGGGAAAGGCGGAGTACGAGAAGCTCGCTGCCGAGGTGAAGGCGCGGTACGCCGACAAGATCGAGGGAACGACGTTCGCGGCGTTCTCCATCTTCAACGCGACGCAACCGAACTCCTTCCAGCGCGAGTACGACGACTCGTTCACGACGAACATCGCCAACGATCTCGGCATGTCGTTCCCCGGCGGTACCGACGAGAAGTTCTCCGACATCGTTTCGCTCGAACGGATCTCGGACCTCGCCGACGCGGATGTGATCGTCTACCAGGTCAACGCCGACGGATCGCTCAAATACCCGCGCATGAGGGAGGTGCTGGACTCGGCTGCGTTCAAGGACCTGCCCGCGGTGCGCGCCGGACGCGTCCTGACGATTGCCCACGCCGGCGCCGAAACCTATACCGGGGCGATGGCGACCCTGCGGTCGATCGCCGACGGTCTGGGGCGGCTGCCCTCATGACGGCGCGACGGGTGTCCACCCGCCGTGTGGTCGACCTACGTGTGGTCGACCTACATGTGGTAAGGGTAGGCTCGGCTAAAACGATGCAACAGAAAGGCGCCTCGTGAACCAGACTCGCCTGGGTCCGCACGAGCACGAGATCAACCTGGTCATGCACGACCTCCGGCCGCGCTGGATCGACGTGGTGTCCGTCCAGGACATCGCGCCGAGGATGAAACGGGTCCTGTTCGCAGTGGAGGATCCCGCGGGCTTCCACTTCCATGCGATGGCTCCGGACCAGCACGTGAAGCTGTTCTTCCCTGCCCGAGACGGCTCCATCGTGATGCCGGAAGTGGGGCCGCGAGGCATGGTGCCACCCGAGGACGGACCGCGCCCCATCCACCGCGATTACACGGTGCGCGCATTCGACGCGGCCGCCGGAACGGTGACCGTCGACTTCGTGCTGCACACGCACGGAGTCGGCGGCACGTGGGCGGAGAAGGCCGGCCCTGGCGACCGGCTGGGCCTGCTGGGGCCACGGGGGTCGCACTTCTACCCGGTCGGATACGACTGGTATCTCCTCGCCGCCGATGAGACGGCGTTGCCGGCGCTCGCTCGCTGGCTCGAGGAACTGCCGGCCGACAAGCCGGTCCTCGCGTTCGCCGAGGTGTCCGGGGAAGACGCCGAGGTGGCGCTTCCCGAGCGCCCGGGACTGCGGCTGCGGTACCTCCATCGGGGAGACGCCGCACCCGGGGACAGTGACGTCCTCGACGTCGCGATCCGCGGCCAGGATCTGCCCGAGGGGCGTGTCTTCGCCTGGATGGCCGGTGAGGCCGACAGCCTCAAGTCCCCTCGCCGGTACCTCCGACGGGAGCTGGGACTGCCGAAGGAGCAGGTGAAGGTAGACGGCTACTGGCGGCGGGGGACGGTCAACCTCGACCACCACGATCCCGGGGACGATTGAGCGTCATCGACGCGGTCCGCCGGACCGGCGGCGAGGCGACCGTGGACCGCACGGCGATGTGGCGGTCGACGGGTCTCGTCGTCGGTGTCGTCGCCGTGGCGGGGTTGGCGGTGCTCAGCCTGTGGGTCGGGGCCAAGCCGATTCCTTTCGGGACCGTCTGGCAGGCGCTGGTCGGGACGGATGCGGCCGGTGACGCGATCGTGGTTCGGGATTCCCGGGTGCCGCGGACGATCCTCGCCGTGCTGGTCGGGGCCGCGCTCGCCGTGGGTGGCGCACTGATCCAGTCGGTGACTCGGAACCCGCTCGCCGACCCCGGTCTGCTCGGCATCAACAGCGGAGCGGCGTTCCTCGTCGCCGTCGCGGTGGGGCTCCTGGGCATCACATCGCTTCACGGATACCTCTGGTTCGCATTCGCCGGCGCGGGCATCGCCGCTGTCGTCGTGTACGCGGTCGGGTCGGCCGGCCCCAGCCGCGGGTCGCCGATCCGGCTCACCCTTGCCGGGGTGGCCGTCAGTGCATTGCTGACGGGTGTGACGACCGGATTGACGTTGCTCGATCCGGACGCTTTCGATGAGATGCGGTACTGGTACGCCGGGGCCGTCGCCGGTCGAGACATGGCGGTCGTGACCGCGGTGGTGCCGTGGATCGCACTCGGGCTCGTCCTCGTGCTCGTCGTGTCCCGCACCCTGAATGCGCTCGCGCTCGGCGACGACACCGCACGCGCCCTCGGCGCGTCGGTGGTGCGGACCCGGGCGATCAGCACGGTCGCTGTGACTCTGCTGTGCGGAGCGGCGACGGCGGCCGCCGGCCCGATCTCGTTCGCCGGTCTGATGGTGCCGCACATCGCGCGCCGGATGGTGGGGCCGGATCGGCCGTGGATCATGGCGTACAGCCTCGTGGGTGGAGCCGCACTGGTTCTGCTCGCAGACATCGTCGGACGCGTCGCGGCACCGCCCGGGGAACTTCCCGTGGGGCTGCTCACCGCGTTCTTCGGGGCCCCGGTGCTGATCGTTCTGGTGCGTGGGGCCAAGGCGGGTGGGTTGTGATGCGCCGTGCAGACTACGGCGGCGGGGTGGTCGTCAGGGCCGAGGTCGACGCCGGTCGCACCACGCTGGTCATCCGGGCGGGCGCGGATCGTCCGTCGGCGCGGATCGGCGTGCGTTGGGTGGTCGTGACCGGTCTCCTCCTGGCGGTGGCGATCGGAATCGGCGTCGTCTCCCTCGGTGTCGGCGATTATCCGATGGATCCGCTGCGGGTGCTGCGAGCGCTCGGTGGCGGTGCGACGGCGATGGAACGCGAGATCGTCACCGAATGGCGCGCACCGCGGGTCGTCGTCGCCCTGGTGTTCGGTGCGCTGCTCGGGATGAGCGGCGCCATCTTTCAGTCGTTGACGCGGAACGTTCTCGGCAGCCCCGACATCATCGGGTTCGGCACCGGCGCGTACACGGGCGCTCTCGTGGTCATCGTGCTCGTGGGCGGCGGCGCGTTCGCGACGTCCGCGGGGGCTCTCGTGGGCGGTCTCGCGACGGCGGTCCTGATCTATCTGCTGGCGTTCCGGTCCGGTGTGCAGGGGTTTCGTCTGGTGATCGTGGGCATCGGGGTCAGCGCCATGCTCGCCGCGTTGAACACGTGGATCATCATGCGGGCCGACCTCGAGAGCGCGATGGTGGCCGCGACCTGGGGTGCCGGCACGCTCAACGGAATCGACTGGCGGACTGCCACACCGGCCCTCATCCTGGCTGCGGTGCAGGTGGTTCCCGCGGCTTGGATCGCCTACCGCCTGCCGTACCTCGAACTCGGCGACGACACGGCGCAGTCCCTCGGCCACCGGGTCGAGGGCACCCGACTGGGCGCCGTCGTCCTGGGAGTCGCGTTGACGGCGACGGCCACCGCTGTGGCCGGCCCCATATCGTTCGTGGCGCTGGCCGCCCCGCAGCTGGCGAAACGGCTCACTCGCCTGCCGGGCACATCGCTCGCGCCCGCCGCCGCCATGGGGTCGCTTCTGCTCGTGGCGGGAGACTTCGCGGCGCAACACGCGTTCGGAGCCGTCGAACTGCCGGTCGGTGTGGTCACCTCCACGCTGGGCGGTGCGTACCTCGTCTGGTTGTTGAGTACGAGGGCGGGGCGATGAGCCGGAACGGGCGCGAGGCCGCAGGGACATCTCAGCGACGGGAGGACGTGATGAACACACCGGTGGATCCGGTTCGACTTCGCGCCGATGACGTGAGCATCGGCTACGGCGGCGCCGCGGTCAGCACGGGTCTGTCGGTCGACATTCCGGACGGTCAGTTCACCGTGATCGTGGGGCCGAACGCCTGCGGGAAGTCGACGTTGCTCAAAGCGTTGGCGCGACTGTTGGCGCCGAGCGCCGGACAGATCGTGCTGGACGGTGCGGACATCCGCTCCTACTCGGCCAAACAGGTCGCACGCCGCCTCGGGCTTCTCCCGCAGACTTCGCTGGCACCGGACGGTATCAGGGTCGTCGACCTGGTCGGTCGCGGACGCTACCCGCGGCAGTCGATGTTTCGTCAATGGTCGGCCGACGATGCTGCGGTGGTGCTGGCCGCGATGGAGGCGACGGGGGTCGCCGACCTGGCGGCGAGGCCGGTCGACGCGTTGTCGGGTGGGCAGCGGCAACGCGTCTGGGTGGCGATGGTGCTGGCGCAGGAGACGCCGCTGATCCTGCTCGACGAGCCGACGACCTATCTGGACATCGCGCATCAGGTGGAACTGCTCGATCTGTGCGCCGATCTGCAGCGTAGCCACGGCCGCACCGTGGTGGCCGTGCTGCATGACCTCAATCAGGCCTTTCGCTATGCCGATCACCTGATCGCGATGCGAGCGGGGACCGTGGTCGCCCAGGGGTCTCCGCGAGAGGTCGTGACCGCGGAGTTGATCGACGAGGTGTTCGGGTTGCGGTGCCGGATCATCGCGGACCCGGAGTCGGGCACGCCGATGGTGGTCCCCGTCGTGACCGGGCCGAGGTCGTCGGGGTGACGGGGTGCCCGCACTCGCGAGGGTAAGTAAGGATAGCCTATCCATCATGACAGTCGGTCGGTGGTGAACCGACCGAACCGTGACGAATGAGAGGACCCACGATGGCGGACCACGCCGGACTGACCCGCGAGTCGATCGTCGAGGATCTGGCAGCGATGACGGGTGTCCCGTCGACGCAAATCGCCGACGGCGACGACATCGCCGACCTCGGACTCGACTCGGTGCGGCTGATGTCCCTGATCGAGAAGTGGCGTGCGACCGGAGCCGAACACGTGGACGTCGTCGCGCTCTCGTCGGATTCCCGCGTCGGATCCTGGATCGACCTGCTCACCCGAGCACCGGGCCGGCACCCGTGATCGCACCGCCGCGGATGCCGGTCTACTTTCACGCGCCCGAGCGGCCACCGCCGCACCGCCCGATCCGCGTCGACCCGGACACCACCGCGAGCCGGCTCGTTCTACGCACCGTGTTCGCCGATGTTCGGCGCACCCTTCCCGCAGGGGTGCTGACAGTCGCCCACCAGATCGGGGAGGCGCTCGTCCCCGTCGTGATGGGGCTGGCCATAGATCGCGCCGTGGCGACGGGGGACTGGTCGGCGACGCTCCGCTGGATCGTGGTCCTGGCAGCCGTCTTCGCGATGCTGTCGATCGGCTACCGCTTCGGTTCCCGAATCGGCTACCTCGGCATGAACACCGTGCAGCATCGGTTACGCACCCAGGTGACCGACCGGATCCTCGACCCGCGGGGGTTCCGGTGTCGACAACCCCCCGGCGCGTTGCTCTCCATCGCGACGGCGGACGTCCAACGCCTGGCGATGACCGTCGCACTCGGCTTGTACCCGGTCGGTGAACTCGCCGCGATCATCTTCTGCGGAGCCGTCCTCGTCGCCATCTCGTGGCCGCTCGGAATCCTGGTTCTCCTCGGGGCGCCCGCGATGCTGTGGTGCCTGGACAAGGCGGGTGGCTCGCTTCGGAGTCGGAGCGAGACCGAGCAACGGACAGCCGCCGACGCCGCGGGCACCGCGGCCGACCTGGTGACGGGCCTGCGGGTCGTGAAGGGCATCCACGCCGAGGCGGAGGCGGGCCGCCGACACCGAGCCGCCAGTGGTCGAGCACTCGCGGCCGTGATCGGGGCCCGACGGTCCGAGGGCGCCTACGTGGCGGCGATGGAAGCCGTCGCCGCACTGTTCGTCGTCGTGATCGGGGTTTTCGCCGGACTCCAGGCGGTGGACGGCTCGCTCACCGTCGGGCAGCTCATCACCGTGGTCGGTCTCACCCAGGTCGTGATGGCCCCCCTGCAGGCGATGGGAACCAACGTCGGCAAGGTCTGGGTCGCCGGCACCGCGTCGGCCGCACGAGTCCTCACGGTTCTTCAGGCACCCTTCGCGAGAGACGGCGGCACCCGCGACCTTCCCGACGACGACGCGGTCCCGGTCCGGATCACCGGACCGCTCGGCGCCGACGGTCGCCCCGTGGATCTGGAGTTCCCCGCGGCCGGAGTCACCGCTGTGCTGTGCGATGCGGAGACGACGGCCGCCGCGACGACACTGCTGGCGCGAACGGTTCCGCCGACGGGGACGGCGACCGTGGGCTCCGCCGGCGTCGACCTGTACGACCTGTCGGAGTCCGCGGCGTTGGCGTCCGTACGAGTGGCGCCGCACGACGGCGCACTGTTGGAAGGGACCGTCGCCGAGAACGTGGCGCTCGGCGGGGCCTCCGATCGCGTGGCCCCGGCACTCGTCGCCGCGGCGTGCGACGACGTGGTCGAGGCGCTTCCGCACGGCCTGCAGACACAGGTCGGTGAGGCCGGACGCCTGCTGTCGGGAGGCCAGCGTCAACGCGTCGCGTTGGCCCGCGCACTGGCGTCGACGGCGCGAACGCTCGTGCTCGTCAACCCGACGAGCGCGGTCGACTCGGTGACCGAATCCGTGATCGCGGATCGTCTCGGCGCGTCGCGACCGGGGCTCGCGACGGTGGTGTTCACCAGCTCCCCGACGCTCATCGCGGCCGCGGACACCGTGCTCGCGGTGAATGCGGACGGACGCGTCGAGGTCGTCCGGTCGACCGGGACCCCCGATCGGGGCGCGACGAGCGACAGCGAGGTGCTCGGATGACGACAACCGGTGCTCCTGCCGCGCTTCCGGTCGCAGACGGGGCGACGACCGCCCGCTACGTGCGCGGGCTCTTCGCCGACCGCCGATGGGCGCTCATCGCCGTGTTCTGCGTGCTCTCCGTCGGTGCGGCGCTCGGACTGGCGATCCCGTGGGCGTTCGGGGCCCTGGTCGATGCGGCAGGGGACGATGCCGGAGTCGCCGCGGTCCTGCGGATCGGGGGAGCCGCGGCGTGTGCGGCCGTCGGGTCGGCCGCTCTCACGGGGCTCGGAGTGGCGGCGAGCGCCCAGGTTTTCGAGACCGCCCTGGCCCGGCTGCGTGAACGACTGGTCGCAGCGGCGCTGCGCATGTCCCAAGCACAGATCGAACAGGCGGGGTCGGGCGACCTCGTCTCACGTGCGACCGACGACATCGGTGCGATCAGCCAGGCCATCTCCCGAGGGGTGCCGGCACTCGCGCGATCGGGCTTCGCCGTCGCGGCGAGCATCGTGGGGTTCGCCGCCCTCGACTGGCGGTTCCTCCTGGTCGTGGCCGTTGTTCTCCCCGTTTACGGCATCGCCGCACAACGGTATCTGCGCACCGCCCCGGCCGTGTATGCGGCCGAACGCGCCGCGACGGGCGCGCGCGCCCACCACCTGCTGGGGGCCATCCGCGGGCTGCCGACAGTGCACGCGTACGGGGTCGTGGGGCGGTCCAAACGGCTGGTGGCGGGATGGTCGTGGCGGGTCGTGCGCGAGACGATGCGGGCGCGGATCGTCCAGAATCAACTCTTCGGTCGGGTCAATCTCGCCGAGTTCACGGGAATGGCCGCCGTCCTGCTCCTCGGATGTCTGCTGATCGAGCAGCAGTCGGCGACCCTGGGCGCCATCACCACCGCGATGCTTCTCTACCTGCGGCTCTTCGGTCCCATCGGCGCTCTGCTTCTCGTGATGGACGACGTCCAGTCGGCGGCGGCCTCACTGGCCCGGGTCGTCGGTGTCGTGTCCGCGGCGGACGGTGCCCCCGCCGGCGGCGGCGTGCCGGTCACTTCCGCCGGCCGCAGCGCGCCGGGCGTCACCGTCGATCAGGCGAGTTTCGCCTACGGACCCGATCGCCGCGTCCTCGACGCCGTCGACCTGACGATCGCGCCGGGAGAGACCGTCGCGGTGGTCGGAGCCTCGGGCGCCGGCAAGTCGACCCTCGCAGCCCTGGTCGCCGGCGTGCACCGCCCCGATTCGGGGACGGTTCGCATCGCGGGGCGGCCGGTGGCGGAGGCCGACGGCGAGACGGCACCGGTGCTCCTCACCCAGGACGGACACGTCTTCGCCGGCACCGTGGCCGCGGATCTGCGGATGGGGGCGCCGTCCGCGACCGACGCCGAGGTGGCGGCGGCGTTGGACCGGGTGGGCGCGCGGGACTGGGTGTCGCGCCTCCCGGACGGACCCGAGACCGTGGTGGGTGCCGGAGGGCACGCGTTGACGCCGATGCAGGAGCAGCAGACGGCGCTGGCCCGCGTGCTCCTCAACGATCCACCGGTGGTGATCCTCGACGAGGCGACGGCCGACGCCGACAGCTCGGACGCGGGCGTTCTGGAAGACGCCGTGGAAGCGGTCGTCCGGGGTCGGACCGCCCTCGTCGTGGCGCATCGGCTCAGCCAAGCGGCGCGCGCCGACCGGATTCTGGTCATGGAGAACGGGAAGTTCGTCGAGTCGGGCTCCCACGCCGACCTGCTGACGAGAGGAGGCCGCTATGCCGAACTCTGGTCGGCGTGGAGCCGGTTCCGAGAGGACGACCGGTCACGATGAGACACCTCTGGTCGATAGTCCGCGGGTCGCGTGCCCTGGTAGTGGTCGCGTGCGCCCTTCAGGCGATGTGTGGAGCACTGACCGTCGGGGCGATGGTGACGGTCGCCGGCGTCGTCACCCGGTTGATCGACCCCGGCGAGGTGCACTGGCCGCTCGTGTGGACCGCCGTCGCGGCGCTGGTGGCGACTCCGCTGATCCATGCGGCATCCTTCGCGATGAGCTTCACCGCGGGGCGTCGGGCGGAGCAGCGACTGCGTGTCGATCTCGCCGACCACGTCAGTCGGGTGCCGCTGGGATGGTTCACCGACGGTGCGGCGACCGCCCGACTGGGCAAGGCCGCGGGGCCCGATGCGGCGGGCGTGAACGGTGTCGTCTCCGAGGTGGCGCCGATGGTCGTGCGGTACCTGACGACGAGCGGCCTGGCGTTGGTGGTCCTCGTGCTGTCCGCACCGATCCTGGCGGCTCCCGTGCTGGTGGCGGTCGTCGCCGCGACGACGATACAGATGCGCCGGATGGGCGGAGCCACCGCCGCCGACGCGGACTACGAGGCTGCCCTCGAGCGGCTGTCCGCACGGTCGCTGGAGCTCGTCCAGGGCATCGAGGTGGTGAAGATCTACGGTGACGTCGATGCGTCGTCCGACCGCTTCCGGTCAGCCGTCGACGGCTTCGGACGCGCATACACCCGTCGCGAAGCCGATCAGCAGCGACGGGGTCTGGCCGGTGAGGCGCTCGCGTCCTGGAACTCGGTCCTGGCGATCGTGGTCGTCTCCGGGGCACTCCTGGTATGGGGAGGTGCGGCCGATCCGACCGACCTGATCGTCTTCCTGCTGTTGGCATGGACCGTGTCGCGCAGCGTCTTCGCCGTGCCCACGGCGTTGGCGGCGTGGCGAAGGACCCTCCTGCTCCTGCGTGCGATCGGTGCGATCACTGACGTGCGCCGGCTCGAACCGCCGTCGTCGCCTGCACCGGCACCGGCCGCCCCGGTGTCCGTCGAGTTCGAGTCGGTGAGCTTCTGCTACGGCCGAGGCGGTCCTGCGGTCCGAAACATCTCGCTGCGCCTTCCGGCCGGGAGCACGACCGCGCTCGTCGGTCGTTCGGGATCCGGCAAGTCCACCCTCGTTCGACTGCTGCCGCGATTCTGGGACCCCGAGGAAGGGCGAGTCCTGCTCGGCGGGGTCGACGTCCGAGACCTCACCCCGGACGATCTGTACCGAATCGTCGGCTTCGTGTTCCAGGACGTCCAACTGCTGCGTCGGTCGATCGCCGACAACATCGCGCTCGCGCGCCCCACGGCACGCTTCGCCGAGATCGAGGCTGCGGCGCGCGCCGCCGGCATCCATGATCGGATCCTCACTCTGCCGCGCGGATACGACTCGGTGATCGGCGACGATGCCGCCTTGTCCGGCGGAGAGGCACAGCGGGTGTCGATCGCGCGGGCACTCGTGGCGGACGCACCGGTGATGGTGCTCGACGAGCCGACGTCGGCGGCCGACCCGGAATCGGAGGCGGGGATCCTGTGCGCACTCGACGTGCTCACCCGGGGACGCACCGTCCTCACCATCGCGCACCGTCTGGCGACGATCGCCGCGGCCGACCGGATCGTGGTGCTCGACGACGGCGCCGTCGTCGAATCGGGGACGCATGACGAACTGGTCGCAGCCGACGGCGTGTACGCCGACATGTGGCGTCGGGAGGCGCGATGCTGACCGTTCTGACGACCGTCGTGGGGCGTGACACGGTGGCCGAACTGCGCCGCGCATTGATTCGCATCGGGTTCGCGGCCGTGGCGGAGGCCGGATGCTTCGCCCTGCTCGTGCCGCTGGTCGGGGCCCTCTTCGGTCGACGGTTCCCCGAGACGCTGTGGTGGGCGGCCGCCTTCGCCGGCGCGAGCGCTCTCGCCTTCGGCGTCGAACGGAGGGCGATGCAGGCGCTGCGGGCTCAGGTCACGCGGGTGATCGCGGGACTGCATCGCAGGCTCGGCGAGCACCTCGTCGCCCTTCCGCTCGGCTGGTTCCGTCCGGCCAACCAAGACCGCGTCCAGCGGTTGCTGACCTCCGGGGCCACCTCACTGGCCACGGTTCTCAGCGGCATCGTCGCGGTGAACGTGCGCGCCGGGGTACTCGGTGCATCGATCGTGGTCGTGACGGCCGCCGTCGATCCGGTCGTCGCGGCCGTCGGCGCCGTCGGCCTGGCGATTCTGGGTATCGTCCACGTCGGTGCGGGACGGATTCTCCGGGGGGCCACGGCCGAGGCCGCAGACGTCGCCGAGCAGATCGCCGCGGACCTGGTGGAGTTCGGACAGAAGCAGAGCGTGCTCCGCTCGTGCGGCCGGTCGAGCGACGTGGACGGTGACCTGCGTCGAAGTATCGCCGTCGCGCGCCGTGCCGGACGCCGCTACTTCGTCCGCGCGATCGTCGGCGTCACCGCGTTCGCGCTCGGCTCGGCGATCCTCCTGTCGTCGGTGATCGTCGCCGTCGCCCTCCGTGTGGACGCCGGGACGGTGCGGCCCGCGTTCGGCGTGGCGCTGGTGCTGTTCGCCGCGCTTCTCGTCGATGCCGTAGCAGCACTCGGTCGAACATCGAGCATGATCTGGGCGGCGCAGGCCGACGTCGCGGCGATGGCCGAGGTTCTCGCCGCACGGCCGCTGCCCGAACCCGCCCGGTCGGCGCCGATCCGCGGCGCCGGTGTCGAGTTCGACGCCGTCGCTTTCGGGTACACGCCCGACTCGCCGGTGCTCGACGGGGTGTCGTTCGCAGTCCCGACGGGCGGGTCGTGCGCGATCGTCGGTCCGTCGGGAAGCGGGAAGACCACCCTGGTTCGCCTCGTCGCGAGGTTCTTCGATGTCACCGCCGGCAGCGTTCGGGTGGGCGGATCGGATGTCCGAGGCCTGCGCGCCGCGGACCTGAACCGTCAGCTGGCGGTCGTCTTCCAGGACGTCCACCTCGTGGACGGGACGATTCGGGACAACGTGACCGTGGGACACGGAGAGGTCTCCGACGATCGGCTGGACGAGGTCGCCCGTCGATCCCGTCTCGACGAGGTGCTCGAGGCGCTTCCCGACGGGTGGGACACGCCGGTCGGTGATCGCGGGACCGCGCTCTCCGGCGGCCAACGGCAGCGGGTGTCGGTGGCTCGCGCGCTGCTCAAGGACGCGCCAGTGGTGCTCTTGGACGAGGCGACGTCGGCGCTGGACCCCGAGAACGAACAGGCGGTCCGCGCTGCGTTCGACGAACTCGGGCCCGGCCGGACCCGGTTGATCGTGGCGCACCGGCTCAGCACGGTTCGCGACGCCGACGTCATCGTCTTCCTCGACGGCGGGCGGGCCGCCGAGATCGGCACGCACGACGAGCTGCTCGAATCCGGCGGCAGGTATGCCGGATTCTGGGCCGAGCACAATCGGATCCCCACGGGCACAGATCCCGACACGGACGAGTCCCGCGATGCACAGATTCCGACATGGACGAATCCCCACGCAGAGGAGTTGAGATGACGACCAATCCGTTCGACGACGATCAGGGTACGTTCTTCGCGCTGGTCAACGACGAAGAGCAGTATTCGCTGTGGCCGACGTTCGCGCAGGTGCCCTCGGGCTGGCGAATCGTCTACGGCGGCCCGGACGGCGCGGCCCGCGACGACGTGCTGGCGTGGATCGATCGCACCTGGACCGACATGCGTCCGCGGACGCTCCGCGAGGCGATGACGGAGTAGCGGGCACGAACCGGGCGGCGTGCGCTCACCGCCGCCGCGTGAGCACCTCGTACACCGCCGCCAACTCGTCGAGGGCCTCGGTCACCTCGGTCGTCGCGACGCCCGTCGCCCGCAACGCGTGCCGCAGCGTCGTGGGATCCAGGTCGTCGAGGGGATCCACCGCCGGGAAGCTCGGTACCGGCGGCGCCACGAGTCGGTCGCCGAACGGGTCGTCACCGAACGGCGCTCGGTCCTCGCCGTCGGAGCCGGTGCTGCCGGCCGGAACGACACCGTCGCCGGAAGCCCCATCACCGGAAGCCCCGTCACCGGAAGCCCCGTCACCGGAAGCGGCAGCCAGCAGCTCGGGCAGATCGGTGCCCATCACCGTCAGCAGCGTGGCCGGATGCCGGTCGATCTCGGCGGCCACCTCGAACGCCACCGCGAGGACGTGCGTGCAGCGAGGCCGCTCGTCGGGGCAGGTGCAGTCCGAGACGACGTCCGCACTCTCGGTGGGGGCGACGAAGCCGCCGAGGGTCGGCGGCTGTGCACCGCGGGCGAGGTCGAGCAGATCGTCGGTCGCTCCCTGGGAGACGAGGAGACCGACGACCGTCTCGGCGTCGACTGTCCGCATCTCGAGCCGAACGTCGAACGGATCGAGTTGGCTCCCGCGAACCGAGGCGGTCACCACTCCGCGGGTGATCGACAGCGCGTCCACATGGCGGTCGCGGAAGTAGCGGCGGGCCCCGGTGACCTGCCGATGCTCCGCACCGCCCTCGACGGCGTCGAGGAACGCCCGGCCCCACCCGGTCACGCCGTACGAGCGGACCGGCGCCCGACGCCCGCGACTCATTCGGACACCGCCTCGTCGCGCAGCGACAACAGGTCCATCAGGGAGTCGTCGTCGAGATCGGTGAGCCACGATTCGCCCGTGTTCACCGTCAGCGAGGAGAGCTCGCGTTTGGCGGTGATCATCTCGTCGATCCGTTCCTCGAGGGTGCCGACGCAGATGAACTTGCGGACCTGCACGTTGCGTGTCTGCCCGATCCGGTAGGCGCGATCGGTGGCCTGATCCTCGACCGCGGGATTCCACCAACGGTCGATGTGGATGACGTGGGTCGCGGCCACCAGGTTGAGGCCCGTTCCACCGGCTTTGAGCGTCGCGAGGAGGGCCGGCGGGCCGTCGTCCCCGCCGAACCGCGTCACCAGGCGATCACGCTCCGCGCGCGGCATGCTGCCGTCGAGGACGGGCAGTTCGGCACCGAGCACCGGCTCGAGCCACTCGGACAGCAGGGCGCCGAACGCCGCGAACTGCGTGAAGATCAGGGCACGGTCGCCTTCGGCGATGAGCGTGCTCAACACGTCGACGAGCAACTCCAGCTTGCCGGAGCGGTGCCGTCCGCGACGGAGCATCGGCGAACCGTCGTCGAGGTAGTGCGCGGGATGATTGCACACCTGTTTGAGCCGCGTCAGCGCCGCCAGCACGGTGCGCCGGCGCGGGCCGCCCTGCCCGGTGTCGGCGAGTGCGGCGTGCAGTTCGTTGAGGACCGCTTGATAGATGCCGGCCTGCTCGGTCGTCAGATTGGTGCGGACCAGCAGCTCGCTCTTGTCGGGGAGATCGGGGGCGATGGTCGGGTCGTTCTTCTGCCGCCGCAGGATGAAGGGCCGCGTGACGGCGGACAGTCGGTCGACCGCCCGCTGATCGCGGTCCCGTTCGATGGGCTCGGCGAATCGGGACCGGAACGTCGACGCGGTCCCCAGCATCCCCGGATTCACCAGGTCGATGACGGCCCGCAGATCCTCGAGGCGATTCTCCACCGGTGTGCCCGTGAGCGCGATCCGCGTCGAGGCGCGGACGGCCCGCAGTGCGCGCGCGGCGGCGGTGTTGACGTTCTTGACGTGCTGCGCCTCGTCGACCACCAGCTCGTTCCACCGCAGCGCCGCGAGATCGGCGCGGTCGCGGGCCAGGGTCGCGAACGTGGTCAACACCACGTCGGGCGCGGCCTCGGTGATCGCATCGGTGGAGCGTCCCGCCCCGTGGTGGACGAGGACCCGCAGGTGCGGGGCGAAGGTCGCGATCTCCCGCTGCCAATTGCCGATCACCGACATGGGACAGACGACCAGGGCGGGGGCGTTGTCGACCAGGCCGGGGCCGTTGCCGACCGGGCCGGGGCCGTTGCCGACCGGGCCGGGTGCACCGCGCGGCGCCCCGTCCCGACGGACGGTCAGCAGTGCGATCACCTGGACGGTCTTCCCGAGACCCATGTCGTCGGCGAGGACGCCGCCCGCGCCCATCGCGGCCAACGCATGCAGCCAGTCCAGACCGCGCCGCTGGTAGGGGCGCAGAGTCGCACGCAGCGACGGCGGCACCGTCACCGGGTCGGGCCGCAGGACTCCGCCCGAGGCGATGTCGTCGAGCCAGCCGAGACCGGAGACCTCGGTGACCGGGACCGGAAGCCGATCGTCGGGATCGGTCACCAGGGACAGCAACTCGGCCATGGTCGGGGCCTCACGCCCGCCGAGAGTGCGGTGGGCGGCGATGAACGATGCGGCCCGGTGAAGGGCGGCGCCCTCGGCGCGCATCCAGGTCCCGCGAAGACGGACGAGGTCGCCGCTCTGCTGTGCCAGCTCGTCGATGTCGGCCCCGCTGAGCTCCCAGGTGCCGTCGCCGTCGCCGAGCGCCAGCTTCCATTCGAACTCCGAGATCTCGTCGAGGCCGACGAAGCCTACTCGAGCGCCGCCGTCGGGCACCTGCGCGGCCCGCACATGCAGCGACGGCGTCACGGCGGCGATGGACGAGGGGAGCAGGACGTTGAGCCCGGCCGCCTGAAGATCGGCCGCCCCGTGATCGAGCAGCTCGGCGACGGTGTCGGTGGTCAACAGGTAGTCGAGGCTCCGCGGATCGGCCTCGGCGCGGGCGAGCGCGTCGAACGCCTCGACCGCTCGACCGAGGTCGCCGGCGACGGCGTCGAGCTCGTGGGCGTCGAGGCGCCGCGGATCGGCGGGCCGCAGCTCGCCGGTGGCCGGTCGCAGACACACCTCGAGGCGCCAGCGGACGGGACCGGGGTCGGGTAGACCGGGATCTGGAGAGTCGGGGTCGTCCTCGGGCTGATGAAGGCGCAGCACGACCGCACTGCGGCCCACGCCGGCGGATCCGGCCCAGTCCTGCCACGCCTGCAGACTGCGCGATCCCGTCTCCGGCGACGCGATGACGGGCGCCCGTCGGACCAGATCGGCCACGAACGGGACGGTGGGGGTCACGCCATCGTCGGCCAGGCGGCGGCGACACTCGTGATCGACGGCCTCGGTGACGAAGTCGACCAACCCGTCGGCGGTCGGGACGGCGGCGGTCGGCGCGGAGGCCTGCGCGACGGCGAGCCAGCTGTGCCACGCGGGCACCGGCAGCGGTGTCCAGCGCGTCTCGAACTCACCGGCGGACTGGCGGGTTCCGGGCACCACCGCGCCGGCGTCGATGCAGGAGCGGGCGGCGGCGAGCAGATACCGGTAGAAGCGGATGTCGCCGCCGACACGCAGGTGCTCGCACCGGTCGAGGAGTTCGACGGCGCCGCGAATGCCGAGGCCCGCAGCCGGCCGGAACACGCGACCGGACGACGACCGCAGCTCCACCGTGTGCCGCAGTCGCTTGGCGCCCAGCAGATCGACGAGGGCCGCAGGCAGGTCGACGTGCTCGCCGAACACGGCGCCCGGAGGCGCGACGTCGACCTCGGCCGGTGATTCGGATCGGGGGGTTTCGGCGGTCGGGGAGTCCGGCCACACCGCGAGCCCCAACCCGGGCATCCAGCGGACCCGGATCGGCACCCGGCCCGCGCCCCGCAGGCCTGGCGGTCCGTCCGCGCCGTCGGTGTGATCCCCCATGGGGACCGTTGTACCGCGAGGCTCCGACACTATCCGGACGAGCCGCCGTTGAGCGAGACCTTGAGGTCGTTGAGCACGAGCCACGCGGCGGCGAGCCCGGACGCCCGATACCAGACGGCGTCGTCGACCGACTGGACGCGACGCCAGGTCGGCGCCCCCATGTCGAGCCAGCGGTCGCTGAGCAGGACGTCGGCACCGCGCTCGCGGCCGCCGTCGCCGTCGTAGCTGACGTAGATGAGGTCGCCGTCGGCGTCGGTGAAGTTGTCGTCGGTCGCGGGGACGGCGTCGGGTCGGCGCTGGGCCGCCGGACGGTTGACGCCGACCAGCTCCATGATTCGTGCGCCGAAGGCGTCGGTGCCCTCGATCATCTCGGCGTCGGGGGTGAATCGGACCAGCGACACCTGACTGTGCGCGGCGTCCAGCGTGCGCCCCACGCGAGCGGCCTCGGTGTGGAACTCGTCGAGGCGTTGATCGGCGGCCGCCGTGCGGTGCGTGGCAGCGGCGACCTCCCGGAACGTCGCCTCCCAGTCGTCGGCGACATCGATCGCGACGGTGCGGGCCGAGCGCAGGGCGCCGGTGTCGGTGAGCGCGGCGGCGCGGTCGGCCGTCGCAGGCGAGCTGAGCACCAGCTCGGGCGCGGCGGTTCGCACGGCGGCGGCGTCGGGCTGGTCGCCGATCGTCGGCACGGCGGTCAGCTGCGGCCCGAGATACTCGGGGACGGCGCCGCGGTCGGCGGTCACCGCGGTCACGCGCGGCCCCAGTCCCAGGGCGCACAGGGCGTCGAGGAGGGCCGGGTCGGTGACCACGATGCGACGGACGTCGGCGGCGCCGGGGTCGGGGGCGGTCTCCGCCAGGCAGGTGCGCGAGAAGTCGCGTCCCGGATTGACGATGTCGACCTCGTTGATCCGAGTCACCGTGGTGGAGATCACCGAGCCGTCGGGGGTGCGGAGCGTGTCGTCCTGGGACCCGCACGCGCTCAGCGCCGCGACGGCGGCAGCTGCGGTGATGACGACGACGCCGCGTCGCAGCAGCGACGCCGCCGGCGAACCCCGGCGAGACGGTGAGCTCGGAAGCATGGAAGGCACCCGCCCACGCTAGCATCGTCGGCGCGCCGTGAAATGGGGGCTACCTGCATCGATCAGTCGGCGCTACAGTGGCAGTACGACAGATCGTAGGACCCGGTCGGTATGCCCTTCCGGTCTGGTTTACGATCAGTACGTAGCGCTAGCGCCAACGGTGGCATTGCAGCAGTGTTGTGGGTGTGAAAGCCCAGGGTGCCGCACTCGGCGCCGAGGAGGAGGAATCTTGACCGCGGTAGACCAACCGACGACCCGGGTTGAGGCGGAGAGGCCGTACCCGGCCCGCCGGCAGCCCAAGGGCTCGTTCATCTACAAGATCATCACCACGACCGATCACAAGCTGATCGGTCAGATGTACATCGCCACGTGTATCGCCTTCTTCCTTGTCGGCGGTCTGATGGCACTGTTGATGCGTGCGGAGCTCACGGCCCCGGGCATGCAGTTCCTGTCGAACGAGCAGTTCAACCAGCTGTTCACCATGCACGGCACGGTGATGCTGCTGATGTACGCGACGCCGATCGTCATCGGCTTCGCCAACTTCGTCCTCCCGCTGCAGATCGGTGCACCGGACGTGGCGTTCCCGCGTCTGAACGCGCTCGGTTACTGGCTGTTCCTGTTCGGCAACCTGGTGGCGCTCGGCGGATTCCTCACCCCGGGCGGTGCCGCCGACTTCGGGTGGACCGCGTACACGCCGCTGACCGACGCCGTTCACGCGCCGGGACTGGGTGCCGACCTGTGGATCATGGGTCTGGGTGCCGCGGGTCTGGGCACGATCCTCGGTGCGGTCAACATGATCACCACCGTCGTCTGCCTCCGCGCGCCGGGTATGACCATGTTCCGCATGCCGATCTTCACCTGGAACATCCTGGTGACGAGCGTCATCATCCTGCTGATCTTCCCGCTGCTCACCGCGGCCCTGATGGGTCTCGAGGTGGACCGCCAGTTCGGTGCCCATCTGTACGATCCCGCCAACGGCGGCGTCATCCTGTGGCAGCACCTGTTCTGGTTCTTCGGGCACCCCGAGGTCTACGTGATCGCGATCCCGTTCTTCGGCATCGTCTCCGAGGTGTTCCCGGTGTTCTCGCGGAAGCCGACATTCGGCTACTCGGGCCTGGTGTACGCGACCCTCGCGATCGCCGCGCTCTCGGTCGCCGTCTGGGCGCACCACATGTACGTGACGGGCTCGGTCCTGCTGCCGTTCTTCTCGTTCATGACGATGATGATCGCCATCCCGACCGGTGTGAAGTTCTTCAACTGGATCGGCACCATGTGGAAGGGCCGAATAACGTTCGAGACACCGATGCTCTTCGCTATCGGCTTCATCGTGACGTTCCTGTTCGGTGGTCTGACCGGTGTCATGATGGCGAGCCCGCCCATCGACTTCCACATCTCGGACACGTACTTCATCGTCGCGCACTTCCACTACGTGCTCTTCGGAACCATCGTGTTCGCGACCTTCTCGGGCATCTACTTCTGGTTCCCGAAGATGACCGGACGCATGATGGACGAGACGCTCGGCAAGTGGCACTTCTGGCTGACCTTCATCGGCTTCCACCTGACCTTCCTGGTCCAGCACTGGCTGGGCAACGAGGGCATGCCGCGTCGGTACGCCGACTACCTGCCGTCGGACGGTTTCACCGAGTTGAACGTGGTGTCGAGTATCGGCGCCCTGGTGCTGGGTCTGTCGACCCTGCCGTTCGTGTGGAACGTCTTCAAGAGCTACCGCTACGGCGAAGTCGTGACCGTGGACGATCCGTGGGGCTTCGGCAACGCGCTCGAGTGGGCGACCTCCTGCCCGCCGCCGCGTCACAACTTCACCGAGCTGCCCCGGATCCGTTCGGAGCGCCCGGCGTTCGAACTGCACTACCCGCACATGGTGGAGCGCATGCGTTCCGAGGCCCATGTCGGTTGGGGCAGCGAAGGCAAGCACGAGCCGGCGAACGTGTAGCACCCGTCTCACCGCGGGCCCGTCCGAGTTCTCTCGGGCGGGCCCGCGGCGTTTCTGCGGCGCTGCTCGACGGCTGGCGCTATCGGATGCCGAGCCGTTCGGCGATCCAGGGCAGTGCGTCGTCGACGCCGTTGCGCCACACGCCGAAGTCGTGGCCGCCGGGAACGATCCGGAGTTCGACACGCATGCCCGCGCGGTGTGCGGCGGCGTGCAGTCGGCGCAGCGCGTGCAGGGAGGGTTCGTCGGCGTCGCCGACCACGAAGACCCCCGATGAGCGCGGGTAGCGGTGCGTGTGCAGCAGATCGAGGGCGTTGACCGCGCGGAACCTCTCCTCGCTGCCGTGGAAGAGGACGTCGAGCGTGCGGCGGTGGCTGCCGAGGGAGGGCGCGAGGAGCCCGGACATGTTCAGGAACACCCGGTAGACGTCCGGATGGTTCACGGCTGTCTGGAGGCCGCACATCCCGCCGTAGCTGAGACCGCCGATCGCACGGTGCTCGGGCCCGGGTGCGGTGCTCAGGTGCGCGTCGATCCAGCCCGGCACGTCGACGGACAGGTAGGTCGAGACGTTGCCGAGCGGTGAGTCGACGCATTCGGGGTCGGCCCACTGCTCGCCGGTCCCGTCGGGGATCACGACGATGGGTGCGACACCGTGATGGCGGGCGGCGAAGAGGTCGAGGATGGCGGGCAGTCGGATCGAGCGCAGCCAGTCGTGCGGACTCCCCGGGACGCCGGCGAGGAGGACCAGGACGGGCAGACGCGGTCGCGGGTCGGTGAAGTACGCCGGCGGCAGGTACACCAGGGCGCCGCGGGCGTCGAAGCCGGACGCCGTGCCGGGGATCGGGGTCGAGTACACGCGTCCGGCGGCGGGTTCGCCCGGGGACGGTGACCATTCGGGGAGGTCGACGGTGCGGGTGCCGGTGAGCGGGGCCGACGGGAAGGCGGCGACGTCCTCGGTGTCGACGAGCGCGTTGAGGGTCGGATATGCCGAGTAGTACTGGTTGACGCCGAGGAGCGCGGCGGCGACGACCACGGTGACCGCGACGCAGCTGATCAGGCTCGTGCGCAGCCGGTGCGTCGCGCCGGCGACCCTGCCGACGCCGAGGACGGCGGTGAGTGCGAGCACGGCGGCCCAGCCGCGGAGCGCGCGGGGGACCGGTTCGGTGAGGTCGAGGCCCGCGGCGAGGGCGTGCCGGACGCCGACGAATGCGAGGATCGACGCGGCGGCCGCGGCACCCACCCAGTACGCGTGGCGGACGGTCGGCACGGCGGTGAGCCATGCGATCGCGACGAGGGTGAGCACGATGGCGGTGGCGGGGAGCCATCCGTGCAGCAGGGAGACGTCGGCGAGCTGCCGCCAGAGCCCTCCCCGTCCGGGGAGGGCCACGGGGATGGGGGTCGTCACAGCGTGGTCGATGACATCCCAGACTATGGGCGCCGACGGAGTGCGGTATGGGCGCGGCTCGGACTGCGAACCGCTTGCGATGAACTTCTCAGGTCCTGCTCAGCGTTGGTGCCCGGTTCGGCGCCGGAGTCCGGTTCGGCGCTGGTGTGGGGCCACCCGATGGCCCCCGAGAACCGTGCAGGCGCCATAATTGCGGCGTGGGTACTTCGGACGCCAAGCGCACCATCCTCGTCACCGTCAGCGGACCGGACAAGCCGGGAGTCACCTCCTCTCTGATGGGGGCCCTCGCGTCGGTGAACGTCGATCTCCTCGACGTCGAGCAGGTGGTGATCCACAATCACCTCACCTTGGGTGTCCTCGTGTCGACGGACGGTTCGGCGGCGGCGGTGCTCGACGCGGTCGACGGTCCGATGCGGCGGCGCGGGATGGCGGTGGAGCTGGCGGTGGATGCGACCGGTCACGCCCGCGCGCTGTCGACGCACGCGGTGGTGATCCTGGGGCAGCCGGTGTCGGCCGAGTCGTTCGAGGCCGTCGCGAGCGCGATCGCTGCGCGGGGCGGGAACATCGACTCGATCCGCGGAGTGGCGGACTATCCGTTGACGGGTCTGGAGTTGATGGTGAGCGTGCGCGATACGGCGGATGCCGACGGCGCATTGCGGAAGGCTCTGGTCGGTGTCGCGGCGACGTATCCGATCGATGTGGCGGTGGAACGCGGCGGTCTGGCGCGGCGGGCCAAGCGGGTGATCGTCTTCGACGTCGACTCGACGCTGATCCAGGGCGAGGTGATCGAGATGCTGGCTGCGGAGGCCGGACGGGAGTCCGAGGTCGCGGCGGTGACCGAGGCGGCGATGCGCGGCGAACTGGATTTCGCGGAATCGCTGCACGAACGGGTCAAGGCTCTCGCGGGGCTGGACGCGTCGGTGATCGATCGCGTCGCCGGGTCGCTGGAGCTGACGCCCGGGGCGCGGACCACGATCCGCACGCTGCACCGTCTCGGCTTCCATTGCGGGGTGGTCTCCGGTGGCTTCCGGCAGGTGATCGATCCGCTCGCCGGTGAACTCGACTTGGATTTCGTGCGCGCCAACACCCTCGAGATCGTCGACGGCGTCCTCACCGGTCGGGTGATCGGGGAGGTGGTCGACCGTCCCGGGAAGGCGCGGGCGCTCGCGGCGTTCGCCGAGCAGGTCGGCGTCCCGATGGAGCAGACGGTGGCGGTCGGCGACGGTGCCAACGACATCGACATGTTGACGGCGGCGGGTCTGGGCATTGCGTTCAACGCGAAGCCGGCCCTCCGGGAGGTCGCCGACACCACGCTCGACTACCCGTACCTCGATGCGGTCTTGTTCATGCTCGGTGTGACGCGTAACGAGGTGGAGGCGGCCGACAGTCGTGACGGCGTCCTACGCCGCGTCCCCCTCGACGGCTGATCGCCGTGAACGTGACCGACCAGTACCGGCGGCTCGTCGCCTATCGCGGGAGTCACGAGGATCCGGCGGATCCCGGCGAGGTCCGTGCGATGCAGATGGTGCTGCACATCGAGAAGCGTGATCCGCCGGACGGTCATGAGCTGCTGGTGGCGGCGGCGACGGCGGTCGCGCGTCTGTGCCTCGACCCGCGATGCGGGGCGTCGGGGGTTTGGGCGGCCCCGATGGATGCGTGGTGCGATGCGCGGATTCGGAAGATCGCGCGGCGGGCGCGGGGTGCGCACTGGGCTGCGGTGCAGGACGTCGACGGTGTCACGGCGCGTATCGGCGGCGCGGAGGCCCGAGCTCTCGTTCCCGGCCGTGTCGGCGACGTCGACAGGCGGGTGGGCAGGCTGCAGATCGGCGGCACCCGGGTGGAGGGCGAACTTCCCCGCGGTGACGGCCCGACGGTCGGGGACGGTGCGGTCGGTCTCGTGCTGTGGGTCGATCCGACGTTGGACATGTCGGTGGGCAAGGCGGCGGCGCAGGTCGGGCACGGGGCGATGCTCGGCGTGCGGTTGATGAGCGAGAGTCGCGCCGAGGACTGGTTCGCGGCGGGATGCCCGCTGGACGTGCGCGCCGCCGACCCCGAACGGTGGGCGGAGCTCACCGCTGCGGCGCAGCGGGGGACGGCCGCGGCGGTGGCGGACGCCGGGTTCACCGAGGTGGAACCCGGCTCGGTCACGGTGATCGCCGAGGCAGTCGGGGGCGGTCGCTAGCTGCGGCTCACGTGTGGTCGGTCGGTGGCGCGAGCTGTTGTGCGGTGCCGAACCACACCTCGCGGTCGACGGCCAGCGGTGCGAGGATCACCTCGTCGGCGCGGGCGTGCCGGGCGAAGGCGTCGATGCCGTCGCGGACTTCCGCGGGCGTGCCGACGGCCGCGTATCGCAGCATCGCATCGACCTGGGTGCCCTGCGGACCGTCGAGCAGCATCTCCGCCTCGTCGTCGGTGAGTCGGCGGCCACGGTTGAAGAGGATCTTGATCCGCTGCACCTTGGCGCGGTGGAGTTCGGCGGCGGCGCGGTCGGCGTCGTCGTCGGCGATGACGCTCATTGCCGCCATCACGTGCGGTTCGGTCTCGCCGCCGTCGGGGAGCGGCGCCGGTCGGAAGTCGGCGAGATAGCGGGCGACCGCCTGTTCGAGGGCCTGCGGGGCGAAGTGGGACGCGAATGCGTACGGCAGCCCGAGCGCGGCGGCGAGCTGCGCTCCGAACAGCGATGAACCCAGGATGTACAGCGGGACGTCGGTTCCCGATCCCGGGGTCGCGACGACACCGTTCACGGCGGCGCCGGAGAAGTACCGGGTCAGCTCGACGACGTCGCGGGGGAAGTTCTCGGCCGCGGCAGGTGTCCGACGGAGGGCGGTGAAGGTCGCCTGATCGCCGCCGGGAGCCCGCCCCAGACCGAGGTCGATGCGACCGGGGTGCAGTTCGGCGAGGGTGCCGAACTGTTCGGCGATCGCCAACGGGGAGTGGTTCGGCAGCATCACGCCGCCCGCGCCGAGTCGGATCCGCGCGGTGTGGGCGGCCATGTGCGCGACGAGGACGGCCGGGGCGGCCGAAGCGATCGCGGGCATGTTGTGGTGCTCGGCGTACCAGATGCGCCGATAGCCGGTCTCATCGGCGAACCGCGCCAGTTCGAGTGAGTGCGCCAGGGAGCCCGCGACGGTCTCGCCGTCACCCACCTGGGCCAGGTCGAGCAGGGAGAGGGGGATGCGGCCGGGGCGGGAGGAGTCGGAGTCGGTCACGACAGGTTCAAGGCGCCGCGGCGCGTTTCTATTCCGGTGCCCTCGAATCGGACGGTCATCCGGCACCATGGAGGGGTGACCGACATGTTCTCCGATCCCGACCTGCTCATCGACTTCCGCGACGTGGAACTCATCCGCGGGGGCACGACCCTCGTCGGCCCGGTTACCTGGCAGGTGGAGCTCGACGAGCGCTGGGTGATCATCGGCCCCAACGGCGCCGGGAAGACATCGCTGCTGCGGATCGCCTCGGCTCTCGACTTCCCGACGCGCGGCGACGCGTTCGTCGTCGGCGAGAAGCTCGGCCGGACCGAGGTGCGGGAGCTGACCACCCGGATCGGCCTGGTGAGTTCGGCGATGGCCGCACGCGTTCCCGGCGACGAGCGCGTCTCGGACCTGGTGATCTCCGCCGGCTACTCGGTGCTCGGTCGGTGGCGCGAGAAATACGACGACATGGATCGGGACCGTGCCGCCGACATCCTCGAATCGATGGGGGCCGAGCATCTCGCCGACCGCGAGTTCGGCACCCTCTCGGAAGGGGAGCGCAAACGGGTGCTGATCGCCCGGGGGCTGATGACCGATCCCGAACTGCTGCTGCTCGACGAGCCCGCGGCCGGGCTCGATCTCGGCGGCCGCGAAGAGCTCGTCGAACGGCTCAGCGTCCTCGCCGCGGACCCCGACGCGCCGGCGATGGTCCTGATCACCCATCACGTCGAGGAGATCCCGCCGGGCTTCACCGACGTGATGATGCTGTCCGAGGGCGCGGTGACGGCGCAGGGGCCGATCGCCGACACGCTGACCGCGGAGAACCTGACGGCGACGTTCCGGCAGAGCATCGCGGTGACCCACGACGACGGCCGCTACTTCGCTCGGCGTGCCCGGCGTGCCGGGGGCCACCGCCGCGCCGAGTGACGGTCGCGTCGCGCTATGGTCGACCCGTGGCCGAGCGATCGCTCGGCGCATGATGTGTGAGGAGTCAACGGTGTCCCAGTCTCCGGGGTCCCAGTCGTCGGGATCTCAGTCGTCGAGATCCCAGCCCGAGGTCCCGCTCCGCGACGCGTCGACCGTGGTCCTCGTGCGTGACGGCGCCGACGGCATCGAGGTGTTCCTGCAGCGGCGGGTCAAGCAGATGGCGTTCGCCGGCGGGATGACGGTGTTCCCCGGCGGCGGCGTCGACGATCGCGACCGCGACGCCGACATCCGATGGGCGGGGCCGGACGTGCAGTGGTGGGCCGACGCCTTCTCCGCCGACGTCGAGACGGCTCGTGCGCTGGTCTGCGCCGCGGTGCGCGAGACCTTCGAGGAGTGCGGTGTGCTCCTGGCGGGGTCGGCCGACTCCGTGGTCGACGATCCGTCGACGCTGGCGCACGAGCGTCAGCGCCTGGTCGCCAAGGACCTGTCGTTCGCGGAGTTCCTGGCCGCCCACGAGCTGGTGCTGCGAACCGATCTGCTGCGTCCGCTGTCGCATTGGATCACCCCGACCAACGAGGTCCGTCGCTACGACACCCGCTTCTTCGTCGCGGAGCTGCCCGCGGGGCAGCGCGCCGACGGTGAGACGACGGAGGCGGCGGCCACCATGTGGCAGACCGCGGCGAAGGCGTTGCGCGACTGGGAGTCCGGCGCGCACTTCCTGTTGCCGCCCACCTGGTCGCAGTTGCGGGACGTCGCCGGCTTCGAGACGGTGGCCGATCTGTTCGGTGCACAGCGCACGATCACGCCGATTCAGCCCGACATCGCCGACGACGCAGGCCTGGCGGGACTGCGGTTCGCCGACTCGGCGGAGTACCTGTCTGCCCTGGCCGATGGACGCATGGAACGGATGCGCGACGGCCGGTGACCGGTGCGTCGCGGCGTGCGTCGATCCCGTGCCGCCCGGTTGGGTTCTCGACCTGACTTACCGGTAACCTGCCCTCATGGCTGAGTTCGTGACCCTCGAGACGTCGCCGGAGCACCCCGGTGTCGGCACCATCGCGCTGAACCGTCCGCCGATGAACGCCCTCAACCGTCAGGTGCAGACCGAGCTGGCCGAGGCCGCCCACGAGGCGAGCATGCGCGACGACATCGACGCCGTCGTCGTCTACGGCGGGCCGAAGGTCCTCGCCGCCGGCGCCGACATCAAGGAGATGCAGGGCATGTCGGCGGCCGACATGCGCAAGGTCGCCCGCGGCCTCCAGCGCGCCATCGGCGCGATCTCCGAGATCCCGAAACCGACGGTCGCGGCGATCACCGGATACGCGTTGGGCGGCGGCCTGGAGGTGGCGCTCGGCGCCGACCGTCGCATCGTCGGCGACAACGCCAAACTCGGTGTCCCGGAGATCCTCCTCGGAGTGATCCCCGGCGGGGGCGGCACTCAGCGTCTGGCCCGGTTGATCGGCCCGTCGCGCGCCAAGGACATGGTGTTCACCGGCCGGTTCGTCGACGCCGACGAGGCGCTGCGCATCGGCCTCGTCGACCAGGTCGTCGCGCCCGACGAGGTGTACAACGAGGCGCTCGCATGGGCGGGCCGGTTCCACGGTGCGGCGAGCGTCGCGCTGCGGGCGGCCAAGTCCGCGATCGACGACGGCCTCGGCGTCGATCTCGACACCGGCCTGAAGATCGAGGAGCAGTTGTTCGCCGCACTGTTCGCCACCGACGACCGCACGATCGGCATGGAGTCGTTCGTCGCCAACGGCCCCGGCAAAGCCGAATTCACCGGAGAGTAGTGAGGTATCCGAAGACGATGACCGCAGTAGACGATCAGAAGCCGACCGGCGGGGAGACCGCCCCCGTCGATCGCACCCCCGTCGATCCCACCCCGAACCCGCACGCGACCGCCGAACAGGTGCAGGCCGCGTACGAGGACACCAAGCTGGCCCAGGTGCTGTACCACGACTGGGAGGCCGAGACCTACGACGAGAAGTGGTCGATCTCCTTCGACCAGCGGATCATCGACTTCGCTCGCGGTCGGTTCGACAAGATCGTGCCCGACGCGCCCGTTCCCTACGAGCGTGCGATGGAACTCGGCAGCGGCACCGGGTTCTTCCTGCTCAACCTGATGCAGTCGGGGGTGGCGAAGAAGGGGTCGGTCACCGATCTGTCGCCGGGCATGGTGAAGGTCGCGCTGCGCAACGCCGAGAACCTCGGGCTGGACGTCGACGGCCGCGTCGCCGACGCCGAGTCGATCCCGTACGAGGACGACACCTTCGACCTCGTCGTCGGGCACGCGGTGCTGCACCACATCCCCGACGTCGAGCAGTCGCTGCGCGAGGTGCTGCGGGTCCTCAAACCCGGCGGTCGTTTCGTGTTCGCCGGTGAACCGTCGACCTACGGTGACTTCTACGCCCGTTGGATGAGTCGAGCCACCTGGTGGGCGACCACCACGGTCACCAAGTTGGGGCCGCTCAAGCAGTGGCGTCGCCCGCAGGCCGAGCTCGACGAGAGCTCGCGTGCCGCGGCGTTGGAGGCCGTCGTGGACATCCACACGTTCTCGCCGGACGATCTGGAGCGGCTCGCCGTCGCCGCGGGCGCCGCGGAGGTCGAGACGACCGCAGAGGAGCTGGCCGCCGCGATGCTGGGATGGCCGGTCCGCACCTTCGAGGCCGCGGTCCCGCGGGAGAAGCTGGGCTGGGGCTGGGCCGGATTCGCGTTCGGCGGGTGGAAGCGGATGACGTGGCTCGATGAGAACGTGCTGCGCAAGATCGTTCCGCCGCAGTTCTTCTACAACGTCCTCATCACCGGGGTGAAGCCGGAGAAGTAGGCGCCCGCGTGGGGTACGAGTTCAGCATCGACGACGTCGCCTTCCTGCGGTCCCGACACGGCCGAAAAGCCCTGCTGACCACGGCCGAGTCGACGCTGACTCCCGAGGCGCTGCTGCGGGAGATGCCCGATCTGCGGGCCCGCTACGGCGACCGCGCCGCAGCGCTCGTGGAGATCGTCCGCACCCGCCGCAAGGCGGCGGGCAAACTCGCCGACGCCGGTGAGCTCCTCGCCGGCGACGTGGCGCTTCAGCAGGCCACGGCGTCGGCGGTGGCCGAGCACCGGGCCGCGGACATCGCACGGCATCGCCCGGATGCGGTGGTGCACGATGTGACCTGTTCGATCGGAGCCGAGGTCGTGGCGTTGGCCGACACCCCCGGAATCGCCGGCGTCATCGGCAGCGACACCGATCCGGTCCGTCTCGCGATGGCCGAGCACAACATCGGTCACCGTGACCGCCGGGCGCCGTGGGTCGTCGCCCGCGCCGACGCGCTCGTGCCGACGTCGACCGCCGATGTGGTGATCGCCGACCCGGCGCGTCGGTCGGCGCGGGGGCGCACCTTCCGGCTCGACGAACTCGACCCGCCGCTGATGGAGCTGCTGACGGTGTACGCCGGACGCGAGTTGGCGGTGAAATGTGCGCCCGGCCTCGATTACCGGCTGCTCCGCGATCGTTTCGGCTTCGCCGGGCAGGCCCAGGCGGTGTCACTCGACGGCGGTGTCCGCGAGGTCTGCCTGTGGAGCGAGATCACCCGACCGGCGCGCCGCGCCACGGTGCTCCGGTCGCGCGGGGACGGCTACGAGGTCACCAGCGCCGACCCCGACGAGATCGAGGATCCGGGTGTCGACGACTGGATCATCGACCCGGACGGGGCGGTGGTGCGCGCGGGCCTGGTTCGGCATTACGCGCGCCGGCACGGGCTTCGGCAACTCGATCCGCAGATCGCGTATCTCACCGGCGACCGGGTGCCGTCCGGCGAACGCGGCTTCCGGGTCATCGACCGTTTCGGAACCTCCGAGCGCGGACTGCGGACCGCGCTCGCGGCACGCGACTGCGGGAGTCTGGAGATCCTGGTGCGCGGGATCGACGTGGATCCGGATCGGTTGCGCAAACGGCTCAAACTCTCGGGGAGCACCCCCTACGCGTTGATCATCACGCGGATCGGGCGCGCCGGAACGGCCTTCCTCTGCGAGCCGGGTCGCCGCGGCGGCGACGCCTGACGAGGCTTGCCGGGCGCCGCGCGGGCTACTCGCCGGGGGCGGCGAAGTAGTAGACGGTGCCGCCGGTGGTGGCCACCGCGATCTGACCGGACGCGCCGACGGCGACACCCGTCGCGAATCCCTCGGGTTGCGGCCCCTTCTCGTCGCCGAGCGGCAGGGACCGGACCACCGAGCCGTCCGTCGCGTCGATCTGGAGGAGCGCGAGTCGGCCGCGGGGGTCGGTGCGGCCGACGGTCCACGCGCGGTCACCGGCGGTCAGGGTCGACAGGCCCGCGGTGCGGACGCCCTCGTTCCGGGCGACGACCTCGACGCCGTCACCGGTGTCCCGGAGGATCGTCAGCGGAGCCCCCACGGTGCCCGCCGGGATGATCAGGCCGTCGGGTGAGACGGTGAGGGTGGCGAACCCCGAATCCCCGACATCGGTGCTCCAGCGGACGCGCCCCGTCTCGGCGTCGAAGGCGTACAGCCGGTTCTCCCGGGAGAAGGCGTAGACGGTCCGGCCGTCGGCGGTCGCCGTCGGGGGACCGACCATCCCGCCGGGGAGTTCGGCGGTCCACAGATCGGTGATCTCGCCGTCGGCGTACGACATCGCCTTCACCTGGGCGGCGTCGCCGCCCTGCGGGTGGAAGTTGAGGAAGAAGCGGCTGCGGGGGCCGTCGACCGCGGGCGGGGCCGCCACCGCGCAGGCGGGGCCGCCGGTCCGGCAGTCGTCGATCCCCTCGGCGGGGTCGGCGGCGGCCGGGCCGCGCCAGAGCTGGACGGCGGGGTACTCCGCGTCGCCCGTCTGCGAGTTGACGATGCTGATCTCACCGCGCGACGTCGTCACCAGGACGCGTTCGGGCGCAGCGAACTTCGCCGACGTCGGAACGCCGTTGACGTCTTGTCGCCACCGGATGGCGCCGCCGCCGGTGAACGCCAGGAAGCGTCCCGGCTCACCGATGTAGGGCTGGTTGTACTGGTCGACGAGGGCGGTGTTGGTCCAGAAGCCGTCGGCCATCCGTTTGCAGAAGTTCTTGCGACCGGCCCGGTGGTCGAGTGCGAACAGGTTGCAGCCGGCGCGGGTCTGAGCGGTCACCATCACGTCGCCGCTGCCGGTGAGTGACAGCGGTGCGCGGACGGCGCCCTCGGTGGGGCGCTCCCACGCGGGAGCGAGATCGTCGGGGACGTTCGCGTGGCTGTAGTCGGTGTTGCCGGCGTCGCCGCCGAACGTCGACCAGCCGGGCGCGGGCACCGACCGGACATCGGTGTGGCCGTCCGAACAGGAGGTGACGACCAGGACGGTCGCGGCGGCGAGGACCGCGGCACGGGTGAGCGTGCGCGTGCGACGACGGGCGGCCTGGATCATCGTGCTCCTGTGGTGTCGGCGACGTGAGATGTCGGACGGGGGTGCCCGAACGACTCTATCGCGTCGGCTCCCGGGTGCTTGCGGCCGCTGGGGCCCGAGCGGGTCGGGTCGTCGTTTAGTGTTTGTCACCATGACGACGATGTGGAACGCGTCCTACCGCTCCCGACTTCGCGCCGGCCGTCGCCGCGATCCCCGGCAGGCTCGATTCCTGACGCTCGACTCGCTGCGCTGGGTGCGGCGCAACCGTGCCTGGACCCCCTGGTATCTGGTGCGCTACCTGCGACTGGCCCGCTTCCGGCTGGCGAATCCGCATGTGATCCTGCGGGGCATGGTCTTCCTCGGCAAGAACGTCGAGATCCACGCGACGCCGGAGCTGTCACGGCTGGAGATCGGCCGGTGGGTGCACATCGGCGACGGCAACTCGATCCGCTGTCACGAGGGCAGCATGCGGATCGGCGACAAGACGGTCTTCGGCTGCAACAACGTCGTCAACTCGTATCTGGATCTGGAGATCGGCGGGTCGACGCTCATCGCGGACTGGTGTTACATCTGCGACTTCGACCATGTGACCGATGACCTCACCCTGCCGATCAAGGATCAGGGGATCGTGAAGGGACCGGTCCGCATCGGCCCGGACACGTGGATCGCGGCCAAGGTGACGGTGCTCCGCAACACGACGGTCGGCCGCGGATGCGTGTTGGGCGCGCACGCCGTGGTCCGCGGGGTCGTCGACGACTATGCGATCGCCGTCGGTTCGCCCGCCCGCGTGGTCAAGAACCGCAGGGACGTGTGGGAGGCCGGTGCGGCACAGCGCGCGGAGCTCGAGCGGGCCCTCGCCGACATCGAACGCAAGAAGAAACAGGCCTGACGGGGCCCGTCGGGCTACGCCTCGACGGTGGGATCGCAGTCGGGCTACGCCTCGACGGTGGGATCACGGTCGGGCATCGGTCGCATCGGGATCTCGGGCCGACCCAGGCGGCGGGCGGGCCGCAGGCCGGCGGCGGCGTACACGGTCGCGGTCCGGGCGCCGATGACCGGCCAGGTGAACTCCTCGGTGAGTCGGTCGCGACCGAGCCGGGCACGACGCTGTGCGCCGACCGGGTCGTCGAGCGCCGCGCACACCGCGTCGGTGAGCCCGGCGACGTCGGTGGGATCGAAGCTGAGCCCGGTGCGGCCGTCCTCGACGGCCTCGCCGAGACCGCCCGCGTTGGACGCGACGATCGGGATGCCGGTTGCGGCGGCTTCGAGGGCGACGATCCCGAACGGCTCGTAGCGGCTCGGCAGGACGATCGCGTCGCAGCGGTGCATCAGCGCGAGCATCCCCGCGTGGTCCTGGCGGCCGGCGAAGTCGACGGCAGTCGCGACGCGGAACTCGCGTGACAGCTGCTGCAGCCAGTCCGACTGGGTACCGTCTCCCGCGACGGTCAGCCGCGTCCCGGGGTGGGCACGGCGGATCCGCGGGAGCGCTTCGAGCAGATCCTGGACACCCTTCTCGTATTCGAGGCGGCCGGCGAACAGCAGTTCCGGCGGCCCGATGCGGCGCGTGCGGTCCGCGTAGCTCCAGGTGCCGACGTCGATGCCGTTCTGGATCACCGTGACCGGTGCCAGCTCGGGCCCGAAGAGGGTGTCGACCTCGTCGCGCATCGACGACGAGCAGGTGATGATCGAGTCGGCGGCGTTCGCCAGCCACCACTCCACCGAGTGCACCTGGCGGTTGACGTCGCCGGCCACCCATCCGCTGTGGCGGCCCGCCTCGGTGGCGTGCAGCGTCGCGACCAGGGGGACGTCGAAGTACTCCGCGAGCGCGATCGCGGGATGCGCGACGAGCCAGTCGTGCGCGTGGATGACGTCCGGTGCGGACTCGCCGCGGAGGATCGCCAGTCCGGCGCGCACGAAGCCGTGCCCCATCGCGAGCGTCCACGCCATCATGTCGGCACCGAAGTCGAAGACCGGGGGGTCCTCGGCCACCGCGATCACCCGGACGCCGTTGACCACCGTGTCGGTGGTCGGGTGCGTCGCGGCGTCGGTGCCCGACGGCTGTCGGGTCAGCACGATGACCTCGTGGCCGTGCCCGGCGACCGCTTCGGCGAGATGGTGGACGTGACGGCCGAGACCGCCGACGACGACCGGCGGGTACTCCCAGGAGACGATGAGGACGCGCATCACAGATCGTCCTCCCATCGGCCCAGGCGCCGCGCGTCGAGGGCGCCGAACAGATTGTCGGCCCGACGCCAGCCGCGTGCGAGCTCGCCGGCCCGGTGCTCCCGTCCGGCATCGGACGCCGCGGAGATCTCCCGGGTGGCGTGCGCGTGTTTGTACGCGCGGTCCTGCGCGTATCCCGCCGCGGTGTCCTTGGAGACCATGAACGGCCAGTCGGACTGCACGGTCAGCAGGGTCTCGCGGAGGATCTGGTCGGCCACCGCGTCGCGGACGTGCGGTTCCTCGCGCCGTTTGTCCACCGAGTCGAGCGCGGTCGCGGTGACCTCGGCGTTGAGCTGGACGAGGTGGTCGACCTGCGGTCCCTCCCAGACGCGCCAGTCCTTCCCGGATCCCCACGACGAATCGTGGAGCTCCACCGGGTCGCCGACGTATCCGGCGCGGCGCGCGGTGTCGAGCGAGCCGACGGTGACCCCGGCCTCGGGGAGGCGGCGGAGCACGCGTTCGAGCCAGATCGGTCCCTCGTGCCACCAGTGGCCGTACAGTTCGGTGTCGAAGGCGGCGACGACGTGCGCGGGCCCGCCGATGCGCTCGGACTCCGCGACGAGCCGATCGCGGACGGCGGTGACGAAGTCGTCGACGTGCTTGTCGATCACCGGGTCGGCGAGGTCGGCGTCATACGGCTTCTTCCGTTCGCCGGGGACGTTCTTGCCGGTCACCCGCACGGGTTTGAACCCGGTGCGGTGATCGTAGGTGTGGAAGTCGCGGTACGCGGCGTGTCCCGGGTACCCCGACTTCGGCGACCACACGCGGTAGCTGACCGTGAGGTCGCGGCCGAAGGCGACGACCCCGGAGTCGCCGACGGGGCGGCCGAGTGCGGTGTCGCCGTGGAGGGTGGGGCCGTCGACCATGAAGTGGGAGACGCCGGCGGCGGCGTACTCGGTCTCCATGCCCGCGGTGTAGGCGCACTCGGGCGCCCAGATCCCGGTGGGTCGCGCACCCCAGCGCAGCGCGGCGTCGGCCAGTCCCTCGCGCAGGGAGAAGCGGCGCAGGCGCGGATCGAGCAGCGGGCCGAACGGGTGTGCCAGGGGGCCGCCGAGCAGTTCGATCACGCCGGCGTTCACCAGCGGTCGGATCTGCGGGCTCCCGCCGTGGCGCCACTGCGTCTCGAAGTCGTCGATCGCCGCGGCGGCCGCACGGTACTCGCGGTGCCCCATCCGGCGACGATCGGCGTCGGTGTCGGTCGCCGCCTCCATGGCCCGCAGCTGCCAGTCGGCGAGCCACTCGTGCATCGAGGTGACGCAGTGCGGGTCGTCGAGCTGGGCGGCGAGCACCGGGGTGATGCCGAGCGAGAGCACGTCGGTGTATCCGTCGGCGGCGAGCCGACGCAGGGCGGCGAACACCGGTTGGTAGCAGTTCGCCCACGACTGGTAGAGCCACTCCTCGCCGACGGGCCATCGACCGTGGTTGGCGAGCCACGGCAGATGCGAATGCAGGACCAGGGTGAACTGCCCCGGCACGGGCTCGCCGGAGCGGGTGCCGGCAGTCATCGGCGAACGGCGACGGCGAGCAGGTCGAGGCTCGCGTCGATGTCCGACTCGGCGGCCGAGACGATGTCGAAGTCGTCGGCGGCGACGGCCGCGACGTCGGCGGTCAGGGCGTCGGGCCAGGGGGCGCCGGCCACGGCGCGATCGATCTGCGCGTCGATGATCGATCCGCCCCACTTCTCGTCGAGCGCGGTCAGGGTCGCGCCGTGGAACACGCCGAGCATCTCCCGCACCTCGAATCCGCCGCCGTCGGTGAGCAGGTCGGTGAGTTCGGCGGCGCTGAGCTCGCGGGTGTGGAAGGGGTTGAGCGGGGTGTCGCGGCCGGGGGAGAAGGTGATGCGGTTGGGGGTGCTCATCAGCAGCAGTCCGCCGGGCCGCAGGACGCGACGGCATTCGGCGACGAATGCGGACTGGTCCCAGAGGTGTTCGATGACCTGGAAGTTGACCACCGCGTCCACCGAGCCGTCCGCGAGGGGCAGGTCGATGAGGTTGCCGCGGTGGACGGTCAGCTCGGGGTAGCGTTTGCGGGTGTGCTCGACGGCCTTCTCGTCGTAGTCGACGCACGTCACCGATCGGGCGCGGGCGGCGATCATCGAGGCGCCGTAGCCTTCGCCCGATCCGGCCTCCAGCACCTCGAGATCCGCGAGACGCGGGAGGACGTGTGCGTAGGCGATTTCGTGGCGACGGAACCAGTAGTTCTCGGCGGGGATTCCGGGGACGGTCCGCTCGCCGGTGAGGGCGAGTTGGTCGGCGGAGGGCTCTGTCATTGTGCCGACCTTAGTACCCGTGGTCGGCGCACCCGTACCCCGCGGTGGGCGCTGCGGCGTCGGCCACGTGACAGGCGCCATGTTCGCGGGGCCGGCCCCACCCGCTAAAGTGAACAATGACCCATGGCCTTACCGGCCGGTAAGTTGCCGAACCCGATGCAGGAGGTCGACGTAGACCCATGACGAATATTGTCGTTCTGATCAAGCAGGTTCCCGACACGTGGTCCGAGCGCAAGCTCGCCGATGGCGACTTCACGCTCGACCGGGAAGCCGCCGACGCAGTGCTCGACGAGATCAATGAGCGCGCCGTCGAGGAAGCGCTGCAGATCAAGGAAGCCGCCGGGGAGGGTGAGGTCACCGTCCTGTGCGCCGGCCCGGCCCGCGCGACCGACGCCATCCGCAAGGCGCTGTCGATGGGCGCCGACAAGGCCATCCACATCCAGGACGATCTGATGCACGGCAGCGACGCCGTCCAGACCGCGTACGTCCTGGCATCGGCGCTCGGCACCGTCGAGGGCGTCGAGATGGTCATCGCCGGCAACGAGGCCACCGACGGCCGCACCGGCGCCGTCCCGGCCATGATCGCCGAGTACCTCGAGCTCCCGCACCTGACGCACCTGCGCAAGCTGGAGGTCGACGGCCAGACCCTGCGCGGCGAGCGCGAGACCGACGACGGCATCTTCGCCGTCGAGGCGTCGCTGCCCGCGATCGTCTCGGTCAACGAGAAGATCAACGAGCCGCGCTTCCCGTCCTTCAAGGGCATCATGGCCGCCAAGAAGAAGGAAGTGAACGTCGTTTCGCTCGCCGACCTGGGTGTCGAGGCCGACACCGTCGGACTGGCGAATGCCGGCAGCACCGTGACCGGCGTGACCCCGAAGGCCGAGAAGACCGCGGGCGAGCGCGTCACCGACGAGGGCGACGGCGGCACGAAGGTGGCCGAGTACCTGGCCGCGGCGAAGATCATCTGATTCTCGCGTCCCCTTCAACTGGCGAAACCAAAGAACTCAGGAGAAAAACATGGCTGAAGTACTCGTGCTCGTCGAGCAGGACGCCGAGGGTGGACTCAAGAAGGTCACCAGCGAGCTGATCACCGCCGCACGCACCCTCGGCAGCCCGTCTGCCGTCGTCGTCGCCGCATCCGGCAAGGGATCGGCGGTCACCGGCGATCTGGCCGCGGCCGGCGCCGAGAAGATCTACGTCGCCGAATCCGATGACGTCGCGTCGTACCTGATCACCCCGAAGGTCGACGTGCTCGCGTCGGTCGCCGAGTCGGCGGGCGCCGCGGGCGTCCTCGTCGCGGCCACCGCCGACGGCAAGGAGATCGCCGGTCGATTGGCCGTGCGCCTCGGCTCCGGACTGCTGACCGACGTCATCGACGTCAAGGAGGGCGGCGCAGGCGTCCACTCGATCTTCGGCGGCGCCTTCACCGTCGACGCCCAGGCCGGCGGAGACACCCCGGTGATCTCGGTCCGTCCGGGCGGCGTCGAGGCCGCCCCGTCGGCCGGTGCCGGCGAGGTCGTCGAGGTCGAGGTCCCCGCTCAGGAGGGCGGCGTCTCGGTCACCGGTTTCGAGCCGAACGTCGGCGGCGACCGCCCCGAGCTCACCGAGGCGACGGTCGTCGTCTCCGGTGGCCGCGGTGTCGGTTCGGCCGAGAGCTTCTCGGTGGTCGAGGAGCTCGCCGACGCACTCGGCGGCGCCGTGGGCGCTTCGCGTGCGGCCGTCGACTCGGGGTACTACCCGGGACAGTTCCAGGTCGGTCAGACCGGCAAGACCGTGTCGCCGCAGCTGTACATCGCGCTCGGCATCTCGGGCGCCATCCAGCACCGCGCCGGCATGCAGACCTCGAAGACCATCGTGGCCGTCAACAAGGACGAAGAGGCCCCGATCTTCGAGATCAGCGACTACGGCGTGGTGGGCGACCTGTTCAACGTCGCCCCGCAGCTGACCGAGGAGATCAAGAAGCGCAAGTGATGCGCTGATCTCTGACGATCCACCCCGGCCCCGTCGCCCACCGGCGACGGGGCCGGGGTCTTTTATCAGGTGTTCACCGAGCGTGTCCGGCGTCGTCACGTCGCGGTGCCCGCGGCGATAGATTCCTCGCCTGTACTTCGGGGCATGACAGCGATTCAGGTCTCACCCACCCGCCGCGCCCGTCCGGTCCTGGCCGGCGGCGACTACCAGGTCCTCGTCTCGGAGGATCCCGCCGACATCGATGCGGCGCAGAAGCTCCGCTACGACGTCTTCACCGCAGAGCCCGGGTACTCGGACGCCATCGGCGACGCTGCGACGGGCCGCGACGCCGACGCCTTCGACGATCACTGCGAGCACATGCTGGTCCGACACCTTCCCACCGGAGCCCTGGTGGGCTGCGCCCGCGTTCTGCCGCCGCCGCGCGCGATCGCGGCGGGCGGCTGGTACTCCGCGGGCGAGTTCGACCTCGACGAGCTCCTGGAGATCCGCGGCGAGACGGTGGAGATGGGCCGCGCCGTGGTGGCACCGGAGCATCGCAGCGGGTCGGTGACGGCGATGCTGTGGGCGGCCGTCCTGAACTACCTGGAGGAGGGCGGGTACCGCTACCTGATGGGGTGCGTGTCGGTGCCGCTCGACTCGGAGCTCGGTCGCGGGCGCGCCCTGCGCGGGATCCGCGACCTGGCCCGCGACCGGCATCGGGGAGCGTGGCAGGTGTATCCCCACCGGCACGTCCGCGTCGACGGGCGGTCGCTCGACGAGTTGGATCCGCCGACCGCCATCCGCCTGCCCGCGCTGTTGCGGGGGTATGTGCGGCTCGGTGCGCGGGTCTGCGGTGAGCCGGCCTTCGACGAGATCTTCGACGTCGGCGACTTCCTCACGGTCCTCGACCGCCACCAGGGCGACCGGCGGTACACCGAACGCCTCCGCGGCGCCATGACCCGGCTCGGCTCGGATCGGGGGTAGGGCGACGATGCACGCCGGCGCATGGATGCCGACGAGCCCGTGCGGGACGCATTGCGTGCACACCGCCGCCGAGCCGGTCTCGCGGCTGCGGGCGGCGGCTCGACTCACGGTGCTGCTGACGCTGGGCACGCTCATCGTCGTCGTCGGACTCGCGACCGTGGCGCTGCCGCGTCCGGCGCGCCACGGCTACTGGCGGGGCGGCGCGCGGGCGGCGTTGCGCCTGATGGGGGTGTCGTTGGAGGTCGACGATCGGCGTCCCGCCTCGGCGCGGCGGATCCGGGGAGCGCTGATGGTCGCCAACCACGTGTCGTTCCTCGACATCGTCGCTCTGGCGTGCGTCCATCCGGCGCGTTTCGTCGCCAAACGCGAGGTCGTTCAGATGGCCGGGTTCGGGGTCGTCTCCCGACTGTTCGGCGTGCTGCCGCACCATCGGGGCGATCTGCGGCGCCTCCGGCCGATCGTCGACCGGGTGGCGGCGCTGCTCGACACCGGCCGGCCCGTGGCCGTGTTCCCCGAGGGGACCACCTGGTGCGGGACGGCTTCGGGGCGGTTCCGGCCGGCGTTCTTCCAGGCCGCGATCGACGCCGGCGTCCCCGTCCTCCCGGTGCGGCTGGCGTACACCGACGACGGCGGCCGCACCACCATGCCGGGATTCCTCGGTGAGGACACCGTCGGCACGACGCTGCGCCGGATCGTCCGGACCCGCGGCCTGTCGATCACCGTCACGGTGTTCGACATGCAGCTCCCCGCCGGCGACCGGTCCGAGGTGGCGGCGGCGGCCCAACACCTGATCGCACCGGTCGACGCCGGCGAGGTCCGTTCGGAGATCCCGGTCGCGCTGACGCCGCGATCCGTCACCGTGCCCGTGTGAGGGAGGTCCTCGACTGGGACGACCGGGGCGCGCACGTCTATCCTGGTTGAGTCATGTCTGTACCGCGCCCGCCCGTCTATCTCGACAATGCCGCCTCCACCGCTCTGGTCCCCGAGGCCGCAGCGGCGATGTCCGAGGCGTTCAGTCGCGCAGGCAATCCGTCGTCACTGCACGGAGCGGGTCGTCGCGCCCGCCGGATCCTCGAGGAGTCGCGCGAATCGATCGCCCGTGACCTGGGGGCACGTCCCTCGGAGGTGATCGTCACCGCCGGGGGCACGGAGGCCGACAACCTCGCGCTCAAGGGGATCTACGCCGCCCGTCGCCGCGAGGATCCGCGCCGCCGGACGATCCTGATCTCGGCTGTGGAGCACCACGCCGTCCTCGACCCGGCGCAGTGGCTGGCCGACGACGCCGGGGCCGAGCTGGTGGTCCTGCCCGTCGACGCCGCCGGTGCCGTGCATCCGGAGACGGTGCGTGACGCACTCGCCGCGCACGAGGGTCGGGTGGCCCTCGTCTCGGTGATGTGGGCGAACAACGAGGTCGGGACCGTCCAGCCGATCGAGGAGATCGCCCGCGTGTGCGAGGCGGCCGGTGTGCCTCTGCACTCCGACGCGGTGGCCGCCGCCGGTCACCTGGCGGTCGACTTCGCGAGCAGCGGCCTGTCGGCGATGAGCGTTGCGGCCCACAAGTTCGGCGGACCCCAGGGCGTCGGCGCGCTGATCCTGCGCCGCGATGTGACCTGCGTTCCCCTGCTGCACGGCGGGGGCCACGAACGGGATGTGCGCTCGGGGACCCAGGACGTGGCCGGGATCGCGGCGATGGCGGCGGCGCTGCGCGTCGCCGTGGCACACGCGGACGACCACACCGCCCGCGTCTCGGCGCTGCGCGACCGCCTCGCCGGAATCCTGCGGGGAATCGACGGGGTGACCGTCAACGGCGCGCTCGGCGCCGCCGACGGCGGACTGCGGGCCCTGCCGGGGATCGTGCACGTGTCGATCGCCGGCTGCGAGGGGGACTCGCTGCTGATGCTCCTCGACGCGAAGGGCGTCGAATGCTCCACCGGATCGGCGTGCACCGCCGGTGTGGCGGCCGCCAGCCACGTGCTGCTGGCGATGGGACTGGACACACAGACGGCGCGGGGGTCACTGCGGTTCTCGCTCGCGCCCGACAACGACGACGACGACGTGGACGTCGTGGCCGACGTCATCGGCGACGTGGTCCTGCGGGCGCGGGCCGCGGGCATGCTGTCGGGTGCCGGCGCGGCGTCGGGAGGAACACTCTGATGCGAGTTCTGGCTGCGATGAGCGGTGGAGTCGACTCGGCGGTCGCGGCGGCGCGCGCCGTCGAGGCCGGGCACGACGTGGTGGGCGTCCACCTGGCGCTCTCGACGGCGCCGGGCGCACTGCGGACGGGGTCGCGCGGGTGCTGTTCGCGCGAGGACGCCGACGATGCGCGGCGTGCCGCCGACCTGCTCGGGATCCCGTTCTACGTGTGGGACTTCGCCGACCGCTTCAAGGAAGACGTGATCGACGAGTTCGTCGCCGCATATGCTGCGGGACAGACGCCCAACCCCTGTCTGACGTGCAACGAGAAGATCAAGTTCTCGGCGCTCGCCGAGCGGGCCGTCGCCCTGGGCTTCGACGCCCTGGCGACGGGTCACTATGCGCGGCTGCACGAGGGTGAGCTCCGGCGCGCCGTCGACGCCGACAAAGACCAGTCGTACGTTCTGGCCGTCCTCGATCACCGCCAGCTGTCGCGGGCGATGTTCCCGATCGGCGACACCCCGAAGCCGGAGATCCGGCGGGAGGCGCAGGTCCGAGGGCTGGCAGTGGCCGACAAACCGGACTCGCACGACATCTGCTTCATCCCGACCGGCGACACTCGGGCATTCCTCGGCGCGCGGATCGGCGTCCGCCCGGGTGCGGTGGTCGACTCCTCGACCGGCGACACGCTCGCCGAACACGACGGTGTGCACGGATTCACGATCGGTCAGCGCAAGGGCTTGGGGATCGACGCTCCCGCGCCCGACGGCAGCCCCCGCTACGTGACGGGCATCGATCCGGACAGCGGGACGGTCACGGTCGGCGGCGCCGACGAACTCGACGTCTGGTCGATCACCGCGGGCCGTGCCGTGTGGACCTCGGGGCAGACCCCGGAGGGACCCGTCGAATGCGTCGTCCAGGTGCGCGCACACGGCGGCCTGGCGACCGCCGTCGCCGCCCCGGTGGACCTCCCCGACGGTCCCGGGATGCGGATCGATCTGCGGGAGCCGCTGCGCGGCGTCGCCCGCGGACAGGCCGCCGTGCTGTACCGGCCCGACGCGGACCGCGGCGACCTGGTCGTCGGGTGCGGTCGGATCACCGGGTCGGGGACCGGCACGGAATGACCCCGACGAGCTCGATGCCGGCCGGTGTGGGGACGGGCATCGGGTCGATGCCCGGCACCGACCCGCGCGAGGCGGTCGCCGTCATGGCCGGCGAGACCGGACTGGCCTTTCTGCCCGAACTGCCCGCCCGCGGCGTCGGCGCCGATCTCATCGGCCGCACCGGCGCGCTGCTCATCGACATCCCGCTCGACCACGTCCACCGTGCCTATCGGCTCACCGCGCGACCCACCTCGGTGACCCGTCGGGCGCGCGACCTGCTCCGCTGGGATCTGGACGCCCTCGAGGAGCGCTGGGAGCGCGCCGGCGCGGCCGGTGACGGCCGTGCGGTCAAGGTGCAGGCCTGCGGTCCGTGGACGTTCGCCGCGCACGCCGAACTCCGCGGCGGCCACCGGATCGTCCGCGACGCCGGCGCGGTCCGCGACGTCGCCGAGTCGCTGGCGTACGGATTGCGCGATCACGTCGACGACGTCCGTCGACGCACCGGGGCGTCGGTGGTCGTCCAGCTCGACGAGCCCTCGGTGGGGTCGGTCCTCGACGGGGCGGTGACGCCGCTGACGCGACTGGATCCCATCGCGCCGGTCCCCGCCCCCGACGTCGCCGAACTCCTCGCCTCGACGGCCGCGATCATCGGCGCACCGACCGTCGTGCACTCGTGCGCCGCCCCGCGGTGGGAGCTGGTGCGGCTGCTGCCCGACCTGGTCGCGGGCGTCGATCTCTCGCTGATCAGCGACGGGCGGGACCTCGATGCGCTCGGCGAGTATCTGGATGCCGGGCGGGTCCTGGTCGCGGGGGTGATCCCGGTGGACGCCGGCACGTCCCGCGGCGAACCCGACGCCCTCGTCGACGATGCGGCGGGCAGGCTCGCCGGTCTCGTCGATCGGATCGGCCTGCCGCGGTCGGTGTTGACCGGACAGGTGACGGTCGCGCCCGCGTGCGGCCTGGCGGGCGTGACGCCCGCGCAGGCGGCGCTGGTCCTGCGTGTCTGTTCGACGGTGGCCGAGCGGCTCTGACCGGACTGCTCGACGCGGTCTCCGTCGGGGTGCTCGGCTAACCTGAACCCGTGAGTGAAGCTGACGAGTCGCCGGAACGGGAGTGGACACGTCTCGCCGAGGAGGTCCGCGGACACCAGTTCCGGTACTACGTGCAGGATGCGCCGATCATCAGCGACGGAGAGTTCGACGTCCTGCTCCGACGGTTGCAGGACCTCGAGGACGCGCACCCGGAACTGGCGGTCGCGGATTCGCCGACCAAACTGGTCGGCGGCGGGTTCTCCACCGACTTCGCCTCGGTGGACCATCTGGAGAGGATGATGTCGCTCGACAACGTCTTCGACGCCGACGAGATGTCGTCGTGGCTGTCGCGGACCGAAGCCGAGATCGGCGCCGCGCCGCAGTATCTCTGCGAGCTGAAGATCGACGGCGTCGCGCTGGCCCTCGTCTACGAGCGCGGGCGGCTGGTCCGCGGCGTCACCCGCGGCGACGGCCGGACCGGCGAGGACGTCACGCTCAATGCGCGGACCATCGCGGGTGTCCCGCACGAGCTCGACGATTCGGTGCGCCCGGTGCCCGACCTGCTCGAGGTGCGCGGTGAGGCGTTCTTCCGCGTCGAAGACTTCCAGAACCTCAACGCCGCACTCGTCGAGGACGGCAAGGCGCCGTTCGCGAACCCGCGCAATTCGGCGGCCGGCTCGTTGCGCCAGAAGAATCCGCAGGTCACCGCTCGTCGCCATCTCCGGATGATCTGCCACGGCATCGGACGTATCGAGGGCTGGGCGCCCGAGTCGCTGCACGACGCCTACCTCGCCCTCGGCGAGTGGGGGCTGCCGGTGTCGACGCACACCCGGCCCGCACACGGGGCCGCCGAGATCCTCGACGTGGTCCGATACTGGGGCGAGAACCGTCACTCGGTGGAGCACGAGATCGACGGCCTCGTCGTCAAGATCGACGATGTGGCGGTGCAGCGACGACTGGGCGCCACCTCCCGAGCGCCGCGGTGGGCGATCGCGTACAAGTATCCGCCCGAGGAGGTCACCACCGAGCTCCTGGACATCATGGTCGGGGTCGGCAGGACCGGTCGCGTCACGCCGTGGGCGCTGATGACGCCGGTGCTGGTCGCCGGGTCCACCGTCTCGCGAGCCACGCTGCACAATGCGCACGAGGTGGAACGCAAGGGCGTCCTCATCGGCGACACGATCACCATCCGCAAGGCGGGCGATGTGATCCCCGAGGTGTTGGGGCCGGTCGTCGACCTGCGTGACGGCACGGAACGCCCGTTCGTCATGCCCACCGAATGCCCCGAGTGCGGGACCACTCTGGCGCCGGCCAGGGAGGGGGACAAGGACATCCGCTGCCCCAATCAGCGGACCTGCCCGGGGCAGTTGCGCGAGCGGCTGTTCTACCTCGCGGGGCGCGGTGCGTTCGACATCGAGGCCCTCGGCTACGAGGCCGCACAGGAGCTGTTGAGCAGCGGGGCGCTCACCGACGAGGGGGATCTGTTCGCGCTCGACGAGGACGATCTGCTGGCCACCGAGCTGTTCACGACGAAGAGCGGCGCGCTCTCGGCGAACGGACGGCGCCTGCTCGACAACCTCGACAAGGCCAAGCGCGTCCCGCTGTGGCGGGTGCTGGTGGCGCTGTCGATCCGGCACGTGGGCCCCACCCCGGCCCGCGCCCTGGCCGGCGAGTTCGGCTCACTGGAGGCCGTCGAGGCGGCGACGGTCGACGAGCTCGCCGACGTCGACGGGCTCGGCCCCACCCGGGCCGCCAGCGTCCACGACTGGTTCGCCATCGACTGGCATCGCGAGATCATCGCCAAGTGGCGTGCCGCCGGTGTGTCGATGGCCGACGAGCTCGACGAGTCGACGCCCCGCACCTTGGCGGGCAGGACGCTCGTCGTCACCGGATCGTTGACGGGCTACTCGCGCGACAGCGCCAAGGAGGCGATCATCGCGCGCGGCGGCAAGGCCGCGGGGTCGGTGTCGAAGAAGACCGATTTCGTGGTCGTCGGTGACTCCCCGGGCAGCAAGGCCGACAAGGCCGAGCAGCTGGGCGTGCCGATCCTCGACGAGGAGGCGTTCACCCGACTGTTGGAGACGGGGTCGCCCGAGTGACCTCCCCCGAGGCCTCCGGTCAGGAGGGGGCGGTCGTGCCGCCGCGGGGGAGCACCGAGCCGATGATTCCGGTCAGATAGCCGAGCCGGGCGATCTCGGACGGGCGGAAGTCCGGTCCGCCGATGCGGCCGAGCAGCAGTGTCTGCCCGTGCGATCCCAGGGGTGCGACGGCGAGCCTGGTGTCCATGTCCCGCCAGGCCTCCGGCACCCAGTCGGCGTCGCCGTCGAGCCGAAGCGCCCGCTCGAGCGGGAGCCACGGCGCGGCCGTCAAGGGCGTCTCGGGACTACCGGAGCTCCCGTACAGCCGCACCACGTCCGAGCCGGGACGGGCGATGACCGAGGCCCACGACACGTGCAGGACGCGCGGTGCGTAGTCCACCAGCAACTGCAGTCCCCGCTTCCCGCCGGTCGCGACAAGATCGATGAGCTCGAGTTCCTGATGGGTGTCCAGCACGCCGGTGTGCGGCCGCAGCGAGTCGACGCGGACACCGGTGACCGTCTCGGCAGCCGTGATCAACGTGTCCGGCAGCGCTCCCGGCGGCAGGTCGACGACGATGTCGTCGACCGCGAAGCCGTCACCGCGTTCGATCACCTCCAGCGAACGGATGTCGGCTCCGATCTCACCGAGTTGCATCGCGAGCATCCCGAGGCTGCCGGGTCGGTCCTGAAGCAGTACGCGCAGCAGGTACGACACAGCGTCAGAACTGCGGCGGCTGGGGTGCCTGCGGCGACTGGGGTGTCTGGGGCGACTGCGGTGTTTGGGGCGGCTGGGGCGGTGGAGCGACGTGACCGGCGGGCCCCTCGACGGGACGGGCGCCCACGGCCGTGCCGTATGCGCACACCTCCACACCCCCGGAACCGGCGTACTCATTCGTCTCGAAGCGGAAGGCGACCACCGCGTTGGCGCCCTTCGCCTGCGCCTCGGCGGCCAGGCGGCCCAGCGCCTCCTGGCGGGCCTCCTGCAGCAGCGTGGTGATGCCGCGGAGTTCGCCACCGGCGATGGACTTGAGTCCGGCGCCGATGTTGGAGCCGATGTGACGGGATCGGACCGTGAGGCCGAAGCATTCTCCGAACGTGTGCTCGATCCGGTAGCCGGGCAGCTCATTCGTGGTGACGATGATCATGGCGTCCACGCTACGTCGCGGTGAGGGTTCGGGCCAGGGAAAAAATCATGTGCGGATCGCGAGAGGGGGGAGCGAACCGACTCGGGGACGACCGCATATCCTGGGACCGAGAAGTCATCCGGCGGCTGCGGCCGCGACGCTGTGCAGAGAGGTCGACGATGTCCACCGATTCCCAGCCGACGATCAGCCGGGAAGAGGTCGCGCACCTGGCGCGACTGTCCCGCCTGGCGCTCGACGACGCCGAGCTCGACCGCTATGCGACGCAGCTCGACTCGATTCTGAGCCACGTCGCGCAGATCTCCGAGGTGGCCGCCGACGAGGTGCCGCCGACCGCGCATCCCCTCGACGTGAACGCCGGTCTCCGCGACGACGTCGTCGCGCCCGGACTCACCGCCGAGGAGGCCCTGTCCGGGGCGCCCCGCGAGGAGCAGGAGCGTTTCGCCGTACCGCAGATCCTGGGAGAGGAGTGAGGATGACCGACGTGTCCACCGACGGTGTTCGGGCCACGCGAGCGTCAAATGACGTCACCGGCCTCAGCGCCGCTGAGCTCGCCGAGAAGATCGCCTCCCGAGAACTCTCGTCGGTCGAGGTCACCAGGGCCCACCTCGATCGCATCGCCGAGATCGACGGTGAACTGGGCGCGTTCCTCCACGTCGGCGGCGATGAGGCGCTGGCCGCGGCGGAAGCCGCCGACGCCGCCGTCGCGGCGGGCGAGGCGCCGTCGGCGCTGACCGGTGTGCCGCTGGCCCTCAAGGACGCCTTCACCACCACCGATGCGCCGACCACGTGCGGTTCGCGGATGCTCGAGGGGTGGATGTCGCCCTACGACGCCACGGTCACGGCCAGACTCCGCGCGGCGGGCATCCCGATTCTCGGCAAGACCAACATGGACGAGTTCGCGATGGGCAGCTCCACGGAGAACTCGGCCTACCAGGTGACCCGCAACCCGTGGGACACGACGCGCATCCCGGGCGGATCGGGCGGCGGCAGTGCGGCGGCGCTGGCCTCCCATCAGGCGCCGTTGGCGATCGGGACCGACACCGGCGGCTCCATCCGGCAGCCGGCGGCGGTCACCGCGACCGTCGGCGTGAAGCCGACGTACGGCACCGTGTCCCGGTACGGGCTGATCGCCTGCGCCTCGTCCCTCGACCAGGGCGGACCGTGCGGTCGCACCGTCCTCGACACCGCGCTGCTGCACGAGGTCATCGCCGGTCACGACGCACGCGATGCGACGTCGGTGAGCGCGGCGGTGCCCGATGTGGTGGCGGCGGCGCGCGCCGGAGCCGGCGGCGACCTGTCCGGGGTCCGCATCGGCGTCGTCTCGCAGCTGCAGGGCGAGGGCTACCAGGACGGTGTGCTCGCGTCGTTCCGCGAAGCGTGCGACACCCTGACGGGTCTGGGTGCGACGATCGTGGAGGTCGACTGCCCGCACTTCACCTATGCGCTCGGCGCGTACTACCTCATCCTCCCGTCCGAGGTGTCGAGCAACCTCGCCCGCTTCGACGCGATGCGGTACGGGCTGCGGGTCGGCGACGACGGCACCCACAGCGCCGACGAGGTCATGGCCCTCACGCGCGCCGCCGGATTCGGTCCGGAGGTCAAGCGTCGCATCATGATCGGGACGTACGCGTTGAGTTCGGGCTACTACGACGCCTACTACGGTCAGGCGCAGAAGGTCCGGACCCTCATCGCCCGCGACTTCGCCGCGGCCTACGAGCAGGTCGACGTCCTCATCTCGCCGACCACGCCGACCACGGCGTTCCACCTCGGCGAGAAGGTCGACGATCCGCTGTCGATGTACCTGTTCGACCTGTGCACCCTGCCGGTCAACCTGGCGGGGACGGCGGCGATGTCGGTGCCCTCGGGTGTCGATCCGGCCGACGGGATGCCCGTCGGCCTGCAGATCATGGCGCCCGCGCTGGCCGACGACCGGCTGTACCGGGTCGGCGCGGCCTACGAGGCGGCGCGCGGACCGATCGGCTGAACCGGCTTGTCCGGATCGGCCGTATCCGGAACGGCCGCGTCCGGGAGGCTCCCGTAGCGGTGCCCGTGCCCGACGGGCACGTTCAGTGATCCGAGCAGGTCGACGGCCGTTCCGATGAACGAGACCACCGGGAGCCACGACGACCGCTCGGCCGGTCGCCACAGCAGGGCCGGCTCGAACACGGTGACCGGGTCGTCGGGATTGGCGATCACCGTCCGGGGCGTGGTGGACGGTGCGTCGTGGAGGGCCCCGGCGGGCACGCCCGCCAGCACGGTTCCGGCCACGGCGACGCGATGCTCCGACGCCCACCGGCGGGCGTGGTCCGCGCCGATCGCGCCGAGGCTCTGACCGACGAGGTACACCCGGGGGCGGGCGCGTTCGGGAACCGCACGCAATCGGGCGGCGACCGTGCGCAGGACGGCCACGGCGCTCGCGCCGGCGGCGTCCGGCGACTGCAGGTAGGACTGCCAGGACGGTGCGTCGTCGTATTGGAGTGCGAGCACGCGCACCGAGCCGTGGAACGCACGGTCGATCCCGTCGACGGTCGCCGCGTCGAGCCAGCCGGAGCCGGTCGGCACGGCGACGACGACCGCCCGCTGGGTGATGCCGCCGCGCCGCTCCCAGTCGTCGACGAGGGTTCTCGCGCGCTCGGCGAGCCCGGGGTGAGTGCGCGCCGAGCCGGCGGGGAGGGGCCCGTAGTCGATGATCGCGCGGTCCGGGACGTCCGGCGCTCGCGCATCCGCCGGCCCCGGCATCAGCATCGCCGCTGCGACGATCGTTCCGATCAGCCCCGTGGCGGTCAGGACGCGGATGGGGACGGTGAACGCCGCCGCCGCGACGGACAGGGGCGTGAGGGCGACGACCAGGACCCAGCGGAGACCGATACCGGGGGCGTCGAGCGCCGCACGGACCGCGACCTCGTGCCGGACGCTCAGACCGAGGGCCGCGCCGGCGACGATCAGGCCGACGGTCACAGCGAGACCCGAGACCCCTGGGACGCCTGAAACCCCTGGGCGGTCGCCGTACCGGTCCTCCTCACGGCGCCGTCGAGCGAGCACGGCGGCGCCGGCCGCACCGATCGCCGCGCCGACGAGTATCAGGACGGTGCCGACGCCCGCGGCGACCGGAGCCGACCGCGGCAGCATCCCCGGGGACAGCGACAGCAGCCAGCCGGTGAGCGCGCCGACCGCGGTACCCCTGCCGGGGCGGTGCCTCACAGCGGCCCGCCGAGGGTCTCGGTGAGGCGGGCCAGGTAGGTCACGGCGATCTCGGCGGTCGTCTCGGCCGTCGGGGGCCCGAACCGTTGACGCCAGGTGTTGACCGACAGCGCGGTGCGGGCCGCCTCGGCCGCGGTGTCGCAGCCGGCGTCGCCGGCACAGGCCGCGTGCATGTCGTCGACGAGCATCGCGTCGAGTGCCGGACGTGCCCAGTCGCCGGCGGGGCGTCCGGTCGCCGCACCGTAACGGAGCAGGTCGTAGCCGAAATCGTGGGCGCGACACGCGTTCTCGAACCGGGAGGGCAGGGGGACCGGGGACGAACAGTCGCCGTGCGGTGCGGCCGGGCGCCCGTCGAGCACGACCGGTGTGTACCCCGTCCGCGCACGGAACCGGTCGGGGAGGATGCGCAGTGTGTCGACCGGACGATCGCCGACCAGCGCGGCGATCGCCCGACCCGCCGGGGTCGCGGGAGCATCCGGGACGGCGATGCGACGGGTGGCGGCCGCCGCTGCCGTCACCGGGGCGAAGCCCAGCAGGAGCACCACCGCGGTCACGGCGATCGCAGCGCGGGCCGGCCACCGCAGGGCGGCGTCGGCGGGGTCGTCTCGACGAGGATTCCGATTGAGCATGCGCTGACGCTATGAATCGCGGGCACCTCGGCGGATCCCCCGGCGAGACGGTTCGCCCCCGCACCGTGCGGGGGAGCCGGCGGGCGCTGTCTGCCTCCCGGGAGGCAGCGGGATCTGGTCCTCGCGGGGGAGGTGCGCCGCCGGCCGCGGCCCTACGCTCGGGGAGTGGACTTCTCCGTGATCGACCGGATCGGCGACCCCGCGGTGCGACGGTATCTCGCGCGGCGGTGGAACTGGCTGGGAGCCGGGACGGCGGTCGTGATGATCGCCGTCGCGTGGCCCGTGATGGCGGACGTGACCGAGATCCCGGGGTTCGCACTCCCGGCGTTCGCCGTCGGCGGATGCGGCGGTCTGGCTCTGATCTTCGCCGGACCGGTGCCGGTCCGGTACGGCTGGGCGGCGACAGTCATCACCGCCGGGGTGGCATCGGTGATCGGCACGGTCGACCTGTGGCGGATGCCGATTCCGCTGTTCCTGTCCGTCCTGGCGATGACCGCGGCCGCGCTGTGCACCCAGCCGCTGCGGCGCCTCCCGACGGTCGTGGTGGCCACGGCGGGCGTCTTCGTGCTCGGCGTCGACGCCCAGGCCCGCATCGGGTGGATCTTCGCGCTCATCGTGGTCGCGATGGCGATCGCCTTCGTGCGTTACCGGACGACCACTCAGCGCGACCTCGCCGAACAGAGCGAGGAGACCGAGGTCCTGCGCGCCCGCGAGGCGGTCTTGGCCGAGCGGACGCGCATCGCCCGCGACCTGCACGACATCGTGGCGCATCGGATGTCGATGGTCGTCGTGATGGCGCAGAGTGCACCGTACCGGTTGGCGGCGGCCGACGAGCCGGAGACCGTCGGTCCGGCGACGACGGCCGAGTTCGACGCGATCGCGGCGGCGGCGCGCGGCTCCCTCGACGAAGTTCGCCAGCTGCTGGGCGTGCTGCGTCCGGACGCCGCGGGGACCGACGCCGCCGCATTGCGCCCGGTGCAGGGGCTCGACGACATCGCACCGCTGCTCGACGGGGTCCGCGCGGTGGGCACCGCGGTCGAGACGACCGACACCGTCGACCACGCGCGGGTGGCCGAGGCGATCGGTGCCGCCGTCTTCCGGATCGTCCAGGAGTCGGTGACCAACGCGACGCGGCATGCACCCGGCGCGACGATTCGGGTGTCGATCACCCCCGATGCGACGCACGACGGCCTCCTGGCCGTCGAGGTCGCCAACGGGCCGCCCGACGCCGATCCGGTGAGCGCCGGGGGCGGTCTGGGCATCCTCGGAATGACCGAGCGCGCACTGGCGGTGGGCGGCACTCTCACCGCGGCACCGACCGGTGACGGCGGATTCGCCGTCCGCGCGCGACTCCCGATGGCCCTAAGCTGAGACGGTGACAGTGGGCAGTGGGCCGATAACCGTGGTGATCGCCGACGACCAGGCGATGGTTCGGGCCGGCTTCGGCGCGCTGCTGGACGCCGCCGACGGGATCTCGGTGCTCGGGGACGCCGCGGACGGAGCCGCCGCCGTCGATCAGGTGCGCAGGCTGCGTCCGGACGTCGTGCTGATGGACGTCCGGATGCCGCATCGCGACGGACTGTGGGCGGCCGAGAAGATCGTCGCCGACGGTGGACCGACCCGGGTGCTCATGCTGACGACCTTCGACATCGACGACTACGTGTACTCCGCGCTGCGGATCGGCGCGTCGGGGTTCCTGCTCAAGGACGCCCCCGCCGACGAACTGGTCCGCGCCGTGCGGGTGGTCGCGGCCGGTGACGCACTGCTGGCGCCGTCGGTCACCAAACGGCTCATCGAACGGGTCACCGCCCGGACCGCACGTGCGCCGACCGCGGCCGTGCGGACGTTGACGCCGCGGGAGGTCGAGGTCCTCGTGACGGTGGCCGACGGGAAGTCGAATGCGGAGATCGCCGGCGAACTGTTCGTCTCCGAGCAGACGGTCAAGACGCACGTGAGCAACATGCTGACGAAACTCGGGCTGCGTGATCGTGCACAGGCCGTGGTGTTCGCCTACGAGAACGGCCTCAAGTGACAGCTGCGCGGCACGCGTCCCGAGGTACGTTGGGCGGGAGGATCACCCGGCGGATGAGAGGGCGGCGGCATGGCGCGATACGGCATTCTGACCTCCGGCGGCGACTGTCCCGGGCTCAACGCGGTGATTCGCGGAACGGTGCTGCAGGGGCAGACGGTGCACGGCCAGGAGTTCGTCGGCTTCCGTGACGGATTCTTCGGACTGGTCCACGGCGACGTGCGGACACTGGATCGGCCCGTGGTCCGGGGGATCTCGCAGCAGGGCGGCACGATCCTGGGCACCAGCAGATACGGGCCGTACACCGAGCCGGACGGCGGGGCGCAGAACATCACCGCGGTCCTCGACCGGCTCGCGATCGACGGTGTGATCGCCGTCGGCGGCGACGGCACGATGGCTGCGGCCAACCGGTTGATGAACGACGGCGTCCCCGTCGTCGGCGTCCCGAAGACCATCGACAACGACCTGCGGGCCACCGATTACACGTTCGGCTTCAACACGGCGGTCGAGATCGCCACCGAGGCCGTCGACCGGCTCCGGACCACCGGGAACTCGCACACCCGGTGCATGGTGCTCGAGGTGATGGGGCGGCACGCCGGCTGGATCGCGATGTACGCGGGCGTCGCCGCGGGCGCACACGCGATCCTCATTCCCGAACGGCCCGAATCGTTGGAGCAGATCTGCGAGTGGGTCACCAGCGTGCGGCGGCGCGGTCGGTCGCCGATGGTGGTCGTCGCCGAGGGCTTCACGCTGCCGGACATGCCCGAGGCGTACTCGCGCGGCGGTCGCGACGGCTTCGACCGTCCGCGGCTCGGCGGTGTCGCCGACGTCCTGGCCCCGCTGATCGAGGAGCGCACGGGCATCGAGACCCGTGCGACGATCCTCGGCTACATCCAGCGCGGCGGGGTGCCGTCGGCGTGGGACCGGGTTCTGGGGACCCGGTTCGGTCAGGCGGTCAGCGATCTGGTCGCCGACGGCGGCTGGGGGGAGATGGTCGCCCTGCGCGGCACCGACATCGTCCGCGTCCCGTTCTCGGCGGCCGTCGGGAACATCAAGAACGTGCCGATCGAGTACTACAACGGGGCGCGCGCCGTCTTCGGGTGACGTCGGGTCAGCCCTTCGGGATCACCAGCCACAGCAGCAGGTATGCCAGGACCTGCGGTCCGGGCAGGATGATCGACGCCACGAAGGCGACGCGCACCCACGTGGAGTCGATGCCGAAGTATTCGGCGATGCCGCCGGCGACGCCGCCGATCATCGAGTCCGTCGTCGAGCGGGTCAGACGACGGCGTGCGGGCTGTGGGCGGTTCGGCCCGGTCCCCGCGTGGTTCTGGGGTCCTGCGTTGTCCTGGGGGCCCGCGTAGTTCTGGGGTTCTGCGTAGTTCTGGGGTCCGGAGTGGTCCTGGGTCACGATGTCCTCCTCGGGAACGGTCTGGAGCTCGATCCGATCGATGCCTTCACGGTAGGTCCGGCGCCGCGAGCGGGGCATCGGTGAGCACCCCGAGATCGACCCCCGGATACGATGGACGCCATGACTGCGGCTATCGACGAACTGATGGATTTCGACGACGTCATCGCGGCGTTCCACCCCGTGATGGGCATGGAGGTCCACGTCGAACTCGGCACCGCGACGAAGATGTTCTGCGGCTGCCCCACCACGTTCGGCGGTGATCCCAACTCTCAGGTGTGTCCGGCGTGTCTGGGGCTGCCCGGGGCACTCCCGGTCGCGAACGCGCAGGCGGTGGAATCGGCCGTCCGCATCGGATTGGCGCTGAACTGCTCGATCCGGGAGTCGAGCGTGTTCGCCCGCAAGAACTACTTCTACCCGGATCAGCCGAAGAACTACCAGATCAGCCAGTACGACGAGCCGATCGCCTACGACGGCCACCTCGACGTGGTCCTCGGCGACGGGACCACGTGGCGGGTGGAGATCGAACGCGCCCACATGGAGGAGGACACCGGTAAGTCGCTGCACATCGGCGGTGCGACCGGCCGCATCCACGGCGCCAGCCATTCGCTCCTCGACTACAACCGCGCGGGCGTCCCCCTGGTGGAGATCGTCACCCGGCCCATCGAGGGGGCCGGTGAGCGGGCACCGGAGGTGGCGCGGGCGTACGTGACCGCGCTGCGCGACCTGCTCAAGTCGCTCGACGTCTCCGATGTGCGAATGGATCAGGGGTCGATGCGCTGCGACGTCAACCTGTCGCTGATGGCGAAGGACGCGAGCGAGTTCGGCACCCGCACCGAGACGAAGAACGTCAACTCGCTCAAATCAGTCGAGACGGCCGTCCGTTTCGAGATGCAGCGTCAGGCGGCGGTCCTCGTCGCGGGCGGCGAGATCGTCCAGGAGACCCGTCACTTCCACGAGGCGGACGGCACCACGTCGGCCGGGCGGCGCAAGGAGACCGCCGAGGACTACCGGTACTTCCCCGAACCCGACCTGCCGCCCGTTGTGGCCGACCCGCAGTGGGTCGACTCGCTGCGCGGCACGCTGCCGGAGCTGCCGTGGATCCGGCGGGCGCGCATCCAGGAGCAGTGGGGGGTCTCCGACGAGGTGATGCGCGATCTGGTGAACGTCGGCGCCGTCGACCTCATCATCGCGACGGCCGAGGCCGGGGCGTCACCGGACGCCGCCCGCAGCTGGTGGGTCTCGTTCCTCGCGCAGCAGGCGAACGTCCGCGAGGTGGAGCTCGACAATCTGTCGATCGCTCCGGAGGAGGTCGCCGAGATCATCGGGATGGTCGACGAGGGAAAGCTCACCACGAAGCTCGCACAGCAGGTGGCCGTCGCGGTGCTCGACGGTGAGGGCGCCCCGGCGCAGATCGTCGCCGACCGGGGCCTGGAGGTGGTCCGCGACGACTCGGCACTGCAGAAGGCCGTCGACGAGGCGCTCGCGGCGAACCCGGACATCGCCGACAAGATCCGCGGGGGCAAGGTTCAGGCGGCCGGCAAGATCGTCGGCGACGTCATGAAGGCCACCCGCGGGCAGGCGGATCCGGCGCGGGTCAAGGAACTCGTGCTCGAAGCCTGCCGGTAGACGTCACATCCGGTCCTCGGTGGCGCTCTCGGGCAGGTACATGGCCACGCGGTCGTCGAACGACTGCGGCTTGGCGCCGGGAGTCGAGGTGTTGATGGTCGCGAGTTGGAGGGGGCCGCCGCCGTAGGTGACCATCCGGCCGACCGCGCCGAACGTCTTGCTCAGGTCGGACTCGCTCGGCTCGCCGATGGACGGGCTCCCCGACTTGGGGGTGGAGAACACGTCGAGACGCTGGGCGCGCGGAATCGAGACGGCGATCGTCGAATCGCTGGCGGCGCATCCGCCGATGCCCGGCCGGTCGGCCCAGCTCCACAGCTTCCGCAGTCCGTGCGAGCCGACGACCGACAGCCGGTCGCCGTCGGCGCCGCTGTCGGCGACGAAGAGCTGTCCGTCGGCGCCGCCCGACGGGCACAGCGCGACGTTCGAACCCAGACCGCTGGCGCGGACGTCGGGTTTGGCGTTCGGCCGGTTGAGGTCGATGCTCAGGATCTTTCCCGCGAGGGACGACGGGTCCTTGGCGGCCGCCCGGTCGCCGGCGTCGCCGGTCGCGACGATCAGCTCGGTGGGCGAGGCGAGCGAGATCGATCCCATGTTGCCCCGCGGCCCCTTCGGGATGCCGGTCAGGACCGGCTGTGCGGATCCGGTCGGCGCGATCCGGACCACCCGGTTGTCCGATCCGGTGGTGATCAGCGCGTAGATCATCTGGTCGGACTGGTATGCGGGGGACAGGACGAAGTCGACGAGTCCGCCGTCACCCGAGCCGTCGACGCGGGCCGAGGCGATCTCACGCTGCGGTCCGTAGCGTTTGGAGATGAAGATCTTGCCGGTCGTCCGCTCGGCGACGTAGGTGGTCTTCCCGGTCGGGTCGGCGGGACGGACCCCCGACGTGGTCTCCAGGCAGGTGGCGATGACCGCGGGATTCGGGTCGACACACGGTCCCTCCGGCGGATCCACCTCGTCGGTGGTGGGGGGAGGCGGCGCCTTCGGCTGCTCCACGACCGACGGAAGCGGACTGAAATCGCCCTGCTGCTGTGCGGCGTCCTGGTCGCTGAAGCTGGCGCAGGACGTCACGAGTGCGGCCGCGGCGATCGTGGACGTCACGGCGAGCACGGCGCGGCGGGCGTTCCGGTGGAGCGGCGTCATTCCTCCAATGTAGATGAGCCGCGGCACGGCCCGAATGCGACGATCGTTATCAAATCGTCTAGTGGCGCTCAGCCAATGCACGGGCCCGTGGTCATACAGTCGATAACTGTGAGCAATGCGAAAGACACGCCCGCCGACCCCGGCGACGCGCCCGTGGGCAGCCCCTACGACGACCGGCCGACCGAGTCGATCGCGCGGCGCTCGGTGCGTAGGCCGCGACCGGACAACGACGATTTCTTCGACCGCCACGGGCGGCGACCCGCACCGGAGGTGACCGGTGCGATGGCCGAGAAGGCGGCCCGCGACGGCGATGAGGCCGGTGGGGAGCCCGTCGGCGGGAAGCAGGCCGGTGGGGACACGGCCGCCGCCGGTGACGGCGGGGAGCCCACCGAGGCGATCGAGGCCCGGCCGCAGCGCCGGCGCGATCCCGTCTCGGGGAAGGCCGCACCCCAGCGCATCGAGCCGGTCAAGCGGGGGCGCAAGGCCGCCGCCGCACCGGTGGAGGAGGACGTGGAGATTCCCGACGCCGACGATCACGGCGATGCGGGCGATCTCGCCGCCGATCTCGACGGGACCGCCGACGAGGACGAGGCGAAGACCGCCGTCATCATCAGCGGTGCCGACGCCGAACCGCGCAACGCCGTCCGGATGAGCTCCTCCGACGACCCCGTGCACACCGAGCCGTTCATCGACACCGACGAGTCGGTCTCCGAACGATCGGGTCGGCGGTACGCCGAACACCTCACCGAGCCGCCGCTGCCGTACATCGAGCCGTCGCCCACCACGCCGCTGCTCGATGACGGCACCGGATTCGACGGCACCGGATACGACGGCACCGGATACGACGGCGGGCTCGACGGCGACGCGGGCTACGACCCGGAGCCCGCACCGGTCGCGCCCGCGCACGCGCGGCGCGGAACCATCGACCTCGGCCTGCTGATCCTGCGGGTCGTGGTGGGTCTCACGTTCACACTGCACGGACTGCAGAAGCTGACCGGATGGATGAACGGTCCGGGGCTCGACGGATTCGCCGACATGCTGAAGAACTCGGCCGACCCGGGTCTCGGTTTCACCCCCGACGCCACCACGGCGCTCGCGATCGTCGGCGCCGTCAGTGAGACGGCGGGCGGGGTGCTGCTGATCCTCGGCCTGCTGACCCCGTTGGCGGGATCGGCCGTCCTCGGCACCATCGCGGTCGCGTTGACCTACAAGGTGACGATCTCCGGCGGACTGTGGTTCTTCGCGTCCCAGGGCGACAACTCGGGCATCGAACTGGAACTGCTGCTCGCGGCCGCGGCCGCGGCGCTGATCCTCACCGGGCCCGGAACCTACTCCGTCGACCGACTCTGGGGCTGGTCACGGCGTCCGTCGTGGGGGTCGGCGGCGTGGGTCGTCATCGCGATCGCCGCCGCGATCGCCACGTGGATCGTGTTCAACGGCGCCAACCCGCTCGAATCGTGGAGCAGCGCCCACCGCTGATCGAGTGCGACGAGGTCAGTCCACCGAGCGGACCGCTCCGCGATCGGCGGATGTGGCCAACGCGGCGTAGGCGCGCAGCGCGGTGGTGACCGTGCGCTCGCGGTTCCGCGGCGCCCACGGATGCTCGGAGGCCGCCATCTTCGCGCGGCGCTCCGCGAGCGTCTCGTCGTCGACGAGCACCTTCAGCGCCCGCTCCTTCACGTCGATGTAGATCTCGTCGCCGTCCTCGATGAGACCGATGGCGCCGCCGGCCGCGGCCTCGGGCGCGATGTGGCCGATCGACAGGCCCGACGAACCGCCGGAGAAGCGGCCGTCGGTGATGAGCGCGCACTTGCGACCCATGCCGGTGCCCTTCATGAACGCGGTCGGGTGCAGCATCTCCTGCATGCCCGGGCCGCCCGCGGGCCCCTCGTAGCGCACCACGAGCACCTCACCGGCCTGCAACTCCTTGGAGAGGATGGCGTGGACGGCGGCCTCCTGGCTCTCGACCACGCGAGCCGGCCCCTGGAAATGCCACAGCTCCTCGTCGATGCCCGCGGTCTTGAGGACCGAGCCGTTGGGTGCGATGTTGCCGGTGAGGACGCACAGCCCGCCCTCATCGGTGTAGCGGTGCGCATAGTCGCGGATGCACCCCTCGGCGGCGTCGACGTCCAACGAACTCCAACGGTTGGACGTGGAGAAGGGCTCGGTGGTCCGCACGCCGCCGGGTGCCGCGTGGAACAGTTCGACGGCCTCGTCGGTGGCGGTTCCGCCGCGGATGTCCCAGTCGTCGAGGAACTGCGCGAGCGTCGGTGAATGAACGGTCGACGCGGTGTCGTCGATCAGTCCGGCGCGGCGCAGTTCGCCGAGGATGGCGGGGATCCCGCCGGCGCGATGCACGTCCTCCATGTGGTAGTCGGAGTTCGGTGACACCTTCGACAGGCACGGCACGTTCCGGCTGATCTCGTCGATCGCCGAGAGGTCGAAGTCGGCGACCTCGCCCTCCTGCGCGGCGGCGAGGATGTGCAGGACCGTGTTCGTCGAGCCGCCCATCGCGACGTCGAGGGCCATCGCATTGCGGAACGCCGTCGACGTCGCGACGCTGCGCGGGAGCACGGAGGCGTCGTCGTCCCGGTACCAGCGAGTGGCCGCCTCGACCACCGTGCGGCCGGCCCGCTCGAACAGCGCCCGCCGCGCGGAGTGGGTGGCGAGCGTCGAACCGTTGCCGGGCAGCGCCAGCCCGAGCGCCTCGGTGAGGCAGTTCATCGAATTCGCGGTGAACATGCCGGAGCAGGAGCCGCAGGTGGGGCAGGCGCTGGCCTCGACGGCGGCCAGCCCCTCGTCGTCGACGGCGTCGTTGGCCGACGCGGAGATCGCGGTGATGAGATCGGTGGGGGCCTGGGCCACCCCGTCGACGACGACGGCCTTGCCCGCCTCCATCGGACCGCCCGAGACGAAGACCGTCGGGACGTTCAGGCGCATCGCGGCGTTGAGCATGCCCGGAGTGATCTTGTCGCAGTTGGAGATGCAGACGAGGGCGTCCGCGGTGTGCGCGTTGACCATGTACTCGACGGAGTCGGCGATGATCTCACGGCTGGGCAGCGAGTACAGCATGCCGCCGTGCCCCATGGCGATCCCGTCGTCGACGGCGATGGTGTGGAACTCCTTGGCGACGCCGCCGGCCTCGCGGACGGCGTCGGCGACGATCTCGCCGACATCCTTCAGGTGCACGTGGCCCGGCACGAACTGGGTGTACGAGTTCGCGATCGCGACGATCGGCTTGCCGAAATCGTCATCGGTCATACCCGTGGCGCGCCAGAGGGCGCGGGCGCCGGACGCCTCGCGGCCGACGGTGGTGGTGCGAGATCGCAGGGCTGGCATCAGGGTCCTCGCTCAGAAAGAGAAATCGGAACTGCGGTCCGGTTCGGCCGTCGGCCGTCGGACCGGTTCACCACTCTACGCCGAGCGCGAATCCGGTCAGATTCCGAGGACCGACTTGGCGATGGTGAAGTAGATGATCAGGCCCGTCGCATCGCAGAAGGTCGAGATGAAGGGCGTGGAGAAGACCGCGGGGTCGACGCGCACGGTCTTCGCCACGAGCGGCATCAGCCCGCCGACCGTCGCCGCCATGGTGCACACCGACACGATGGTCAGCCCGATCACGGTGCCGATGTCCAGACCGTAGACGGCCGAGGCGACGACGAAGCCCACCGCGCCCAGGGCGGCACCCATCGTGAGGCCGACCCGGATCTCCTTGCCGGCGACGCGGCCGGCGTCGCCGGAGGTCACCTCGTCGGTCGCCAGCGCGCGCGTGACCGTGGTGGCGGCCTGCGATCCCGTGTTGCCGCCGATGCCGGTGAGCAGGGGGATGAAGAGGGCCAGGGCCACCCGCTGCTCCAGGGTGCCCTCGAAGATCTCCAACACGTTGACGGTCAGGATCGCCGAGACCGCCAGGACGAACAGCCAGACCACGCGGGCGCGGGTGATCGCGAGGATCGACGACTGCAGATACGGCGTCTTCAGGACCTCGCGGGCACCGGCACGCGCCTCGTCCTCGTCACGGGCGGCCTCGACCACCTCGGCGGCGTCGTCGAGGGTCAACACGCCCAGGAGACGGTCCTCGCCGTCGACGACGGGCATCGCGAAGATCGCGCGGTCGATGCATCGCTGCGCGGCCGACTCGGCGTCCTCGTCGACGTGCGCGTAGATCGGGGGGTTCATGTGCTCGTCGACGGCGACGTCGGAGTCCGAGAGCAGCAGTTCGCGCAGGCTCACCACACCGACCAGGCGGCGGTGATGGTCGACCACCGGAACGGTGTAGATGGTCTCGGCGTCCCGGCCCCGGGCCTTGATGCGATCGACGGCCTCGCCGCAGGTGTCGTCGGGGAACACGTGGACGAACTCCGGGCTCATGCGACGACCCACGGAACCGCGCGCGAACCCGAGGACCACGGCCGTCGTCTCCCGCTCGCTGGGGGACAGGCTCCGGATGAGCGCCTTGGCGACGTTCGCCGGCAGCTCGTCGAGCAGCTCGGCCCGGTCGTCGGGATCGAGGTTGTCGAAGGCGTCGGCGACCTCGACCGTGCCCAGTGACCGGATCAGCGTCGCCTGCGCGGTCGGGGTGAGATCGTCGAAGACCTGGACCGCGTAGTCCTTGGGGAGCAGCCGGAAGGCGATCGTCCGGTCGCTGCGATCCATCGCGTCCAGAAGCGCGGCGGTGTCCTGGGGCGCCAGCTCGGGGAGCTCGCGGCCCACGAACGAGAGCCGCCCGTCGGCGATCGCGTTCTGGAGGTCCTTGGCGTTGAGGGTCTGCATGGGGTCCTCGGCTGATTCTCTCCGGCGGCGTCGGCGGTCGGGGGACCGTGCGGGCCGTCCGGGCGGTGGGGGCGGTCGGGGACGTGACGGGGGGACGTGACGGGGGGACGTGACGGGGGGAGGCGGTGTCAGCCCGCCGCCAACCGCGTCTCGCGTTCGGCGGCGAACGGGTCGGGGACGCGGCCCCCGCTGATCTCGGCGAGCACCGGGAGGTCACCGAAACCGACCGACGGCAGCGGCACCTCGGTGCCGTCGGTGAGGACGGCGCGAGCAGCGCTCCACCGGGGGAAGCGCAGCCCGTCGACGTCGCCCCACGGGACGCGAGTGGTGGAGAACGTGCCGACGGCCGTCATCCCCTGGGCGTCGACCTCGGTGCGCAGGTGGTGGATCCACCAGGCCAGGGCGATCGGGAAGATCAGCGTCCAGCCGAAACCGGCCACCGACACGCCCATCATCATGAAACTGAGCAACAGCACGAGCGGCACCACGAGGTAGGCCAGCGGCGAGATCTTGAAGTCGGTCGTCGTTGCACTCATATCCGCCATTGTCGCACGATCTGCCGTCGCACGATCTGGCCTCGTCACACGATCGGCGCGGTCGGCGACGGCGCGAGAGACCGACAGACCGCCGATTTGACTCCCGCGGTCGAACTGCCTTACTTTGTGCAGGTGATGACTCAGAAGCTTCTCGTAGTAATCGGTCGGCGCGTCCACGCCTGATCGGTCACTTCGTAGACCTTCAGAACCATTTACGACGCGCCCCTCGCACAGCCTCGCTGGCGGGGGTTTTTTCTTGCCGGAACCCGGAACGCGGCCTCACCGCCACGGGGTCGGGCCGGGAGCGTGGAAGAGCAGAACACGAAACAGATGAGGATCGTGCAGTGAGTAATCCAACAGCGCGTGGACCGCGACCGCAGTCGCCGTCCACGGAGGGAATGCGTTCGCCGGACGCCGTCGTCGCTCCCGAGCGAGTCACCGGCGCCCAGTCGGTCGTCCGGTCGCTCGAAGAGCTCGGCGTCGAGGTCGTGTTCGGCATTCCCGGCGGAGCTGTGCTCCCGGTCTACGATCCGCTGCTCGACTCGCAGCGCGTCCGCCACGTGCTCGTCCGTCACGAGCAGGGTGCAGGCCACGCCGCCACCGGATACGCGCAGGTGAAGGGGCGGGCGGGCGTGATGATGGCGACCTCCGGGCCCGGCGCCACCAACCTGGTGACCCCGCTGGCCGACGCGCAGATGGACTCGGTTCCGGTGGTCGCGATCACCGGACAGGTCGGTCGCTCGCTCATCGGCACCGACGGCTTCCAGGAGGCCGACATCTCCGGCATCACCATGCCGATCACCAAGCACAACTTCCTGGTGAGCTCCGCCGCGGACATCCCGCGGATCATCGCCGAGGCGTTCTTCATCGCCGAGTCGGGCCGTCCGGGCGCCGTCCTCGTCGACATCCCCAAGGACATCCTGCAGGCGCAGACCACGTTCGCGTGGCCGCCCCAGTTCGAGCTGCCCGGATACCGACCCGTCACCAAGCCGCACGGCAAGCAGATCCGGGAGGCGGCCCGCATGATCGCGGCGGCCAGCGCGCCGGTCCTGTACGTCGGCGGCGGCATCATCAAGGCCGAGGCGTCCGCCGAGCTCGCCGAGCTCGCCGAGCTCACCGGCATCCCGGTGGTCACCACCCTCATGGCCCGCGGCGCGTTCCCGGACAGCCACCGGCTGCACATGGGGATGCCGGGCATGCACGGTTCGGTCGGCGCCGTCGGCGCACTCCAGCGCAGTGACCTGCTGATCACCCTGGGCGCGCGCTTCGACGACCGCGTCACCGGACAGCTGGACTCCTTCGCGCCGGGCGCCAAGGTGATCCACGCCGACATCGACCCCGCGGAGATCGGCAAGAACCGCGACGTCGACGTGCCGATCGTCGGCGACGCCAAAGCCGTCATCACCGAACTCATCGAGGCGGTCCGCGCCGATCTGGCCGCCGGCGGATCGCTGCCGGAGATGACCAAGTGGTGGGAGTACCTCGAGGATCTGCGCACCACCTACCCGCTGAGCTACGACGCGCAGTCCGACGGTTCGCTGTCGCCGGAATACGTGATCTCCGAGCTGGGCAGGGCCGCGGGCCCCGACGCCGTGTACGTCGCGGGTGTGGGCCAGCACCAGATGTGGGCCGCACAGTTCATCGACTACGAGAAGCCGCGGACGTGGCTCAACTCGGGCGGTCTGGGGACGATGGGGTACTCGATCCCCGCCGCGATGGGGGCCAAGGCGGCCGCACCCGACACGGAGGTGTGGGCCGTCGACGGTGACGGATGCTTCCAGATGACCAACCAGGAGCTCGCCACCTGCGCGATCGAGGGGCTGCCGATCAAGGTGGCGCTGATCAACAACGGCAACCTCGGCATGGTCCGGCAGTGGCAGACCCTCTTCTACGAGCAGCGCTACTCCAACACCGACCTCTCGACGCACTCGCGGATGATCCCGGACTTCGTCAAGCTCGGCGAGGCGCTCGGCTGCGTGGCCTTCCGCGTCGAGAAGGAGGAGGACGTCGCGCCGACCATCGCCAAGGCGCGCGAGATCAACGACCGCCCGGTCCTCATCGACTTCATCGTCGGCAAGGACGCCCAGGTGTGGCCGATGGTCGCCGCGGGCACCGGCAACGACGAGATCATGGCGGCGCGCGACATCCGGCCGCTGTTCGACGACGACGAGTCGGTGGCCGACCCGGTCGAGATCCACGGCACGATGGAAGGGAACCAGCAGTGAGCACCCATACCCTGAGCGTCCTGGTCGAAGACCGGCCGGGCGTCCTGGCCCGCGTCTCGGGCCTGTTCTCCCGCCGCGGCTTCAACATCGAGTCGCTGGCCGTCGGACCGACCGAGAACAAGGGGATCTCCCGGATGACCATCATGGTCTCGGTGGAGGACTTCCCCCTCGAACAGGTCACCAAGCAGCTCAACAAGCTGGTGAACGTGATCAAGATCGTGGAGCAGGAGCCGGCGAACTCGGTCTCCCGCGAACTGATCCTCATCAAGGTCCGCGCCGACGCGGGGAACCGCAGCGACCTCATCGACGTGGTGAACCTGTTCCGCGCCAAGGTCGTCGACGTCTCACCGGAGTCGGTGACCGTCGAGGCGACCGGCACCTCCGACAAGCTGGAGGCGTTGCTGCGGATGCTGGATCCGTACGGCATCCGCGAGATCGCTCAGTCCGGCGGCGTCACCCTCGGCCGCGGACCGAAGAGCATGTCGGCCAATCGCTGACCCGGCCGTGCACGCCCGGGCGCGGGCGCGGTTCAATAGACACGACAAGATAGACACGACAACACCGACCGACACGGACGAGACTGTGTCCGGACTCTTCTGAAGGGAAACAACTGTGGCAGTCGAGATGTTCTACGACGACGACGCCGACCTGTCGATCATCCAGGGCCGCAAGGTCGCGGTGATCGGCTACGGCAGCCAGGGCCACGCGCACTCGCTGTCGCTGCGCGATTCGGGCGTCGAGGTGGTCATCGGCCTGCGCGAGGGATCGAAGTCGCGCGAGAAGGCTCAGGAGCAGGGGCTGACCGTGATGACCGCGGCCGAGGCGGCGGCGTGGGCCGACGTCATCATGCTGCTGGCTCCCGACACCAGCCAGGCCTCGATCTTCACCGAGGCGATCGAGCCGAACCTGAAGGACGGCGACGCGCTGTTCTTCGGTCACGGCCTCAACATCCACTTCGACCTCATCACGCCGGCCGACAACATCACGGTCGCGATGGTCGCGCCCAAGGGCCCGGGGCACCTGGTCCGTCGCCAGTTCGTCGACGGCAAGGGCGTTCCGGCTCTGATCGCCGTCGACCAGGACCCGAAGGGCGAGGGCCAGGCGCTCGCGCTGAGCTACGCCAAGGCCATCGGCGGCACCCGCGCGGGCGTCATCAAGACCTCCTTCAAGGAGGAGACCGAGACCGACCTGTTCGGTGAGCAGGCCGTGCTCTGCGGTGGCACCGAGGAACTGGTCAAGACCGGTTTCGAGGTCATGGTCGAGGCCGGCTACGCGCCGGAGATGGCGTACTTCGAGGTCCTGCACGAGCTGAAGCTGATCGTCGACCTCATGTACGAGGGCGGCATCGCACGCATGAACTACTCGGTGTCCGACACCGCGGAGTTCGGCGGCTACCTGTCCGGTCCGCGCGTCATCGACGCCGACACCAAGGAGCGCATGCGGGCCATCCTCAAGGACATTCAGGACGGCACCTTCGTCAAGCGTCTCGTCGCGAACGTCGAGGGCGGCAACAAGGAGCTGGAGGGCCTCCGCAAGGAGAACGCCGAGCACCCGATCGAGGTCACCGGCCAGAAGCTGCGCGACCTGATGAGCTGGGTCGACCGCCCGATCACCGAGACCGCGTAGCTCCGCACGATTGCAGCGACGACCCCGCACCCGCCTCCGCGGTGGGTGCGGGGTCGTCTGCGTGATACCCGCGGAGTGCGGGGTCCGCGACGACTGTGCCATCGGTGCATGGCATTGTTGTCCCCACATGTCTGTGACACCACCGTTTCAGATCGATCGTCTCCAGGAGGAGCCATGCCGTCAGTCCGGCACCAGGCACGGTCCAGCCGTCCGCGCGCCGAAGTGTTCGCCTACGTCGACGACCACACCAACGTCCCCGACTGGATGTTCGGAATCACGTCGTTCGTCGCCAGGGATCCGTCGCAGACATCGGGTCTGGGCGCCACCTACGACGCCGTGATGAAGATCGGGCCGAAATCGCTGTCGTCGACGGTTCAGGTGACCGAATGGGTCGAGAACGAGCGGATCGTGCTCACCTCGATCGCGGGATTCGACGTCAGCACGGGCTGGCGGTTCGCCGACGGCGACGACGGGCAGACGGTGCTCGACGTGAACTTCGACTACACCCTGCCCGGCGGGCTGGCCGGCCGGGCGTTGGCCGCCATCATCGAACCCGTGGTCGGGCAGGCCGTCCGCCAGACCGAATCGGCACTGCGCGCGAACGTCGAGGGTGCGGCCTGATCACCGGACGGTACCGATCACAGGACGAAGGCGGGCGGACCGATCATCTCGGTCCGCCCGCCTTCGCATTCTGCTGTTCGCGATGATCCCGCGGATCAGGCGACCTTGAAGTTGCCGTAGCCCTTCGCGTCGAGTCGCTTGAGGATCGTCGAGATGTTGGTGCCGGTCTCCGGGCCGAGGCAGGAGACGAAGTAGTAGGCGTTCACCATGCCGACGAGGCGGTCGCCGACGACGACCGGGCTGCCCGAGTCGCCTTCGATCACGCACATCTGGCTGAAGTGCGTCTGCTTGTCGGAGAACCAGGTGACACCGCAGGTGTTGCCGGTGGTGCGGCCCGACTTGCACAGGACCGTCGGAAAGTTCACCGGACGCTTGCTGATGCCGCGAATGGTCACGCCGCGCACGGTGCGGACCGGGCGCACATTGGATCCGAGCTTGATGACGGCCATGTCGATGTCGGCCGCGGTGTACGCGATGGTGCCGATCTGGCCGCGGCTGGTGAAGTTCTCGGAGAACACGCGCTGGCCGGGCTTTCCGCAGTGACCGGCGGTGAGGGCGATCAGCTCGCCCTTGTGCTTACCGGCCGTGGGGCGGCCGACGGCCGTGACGGTGCAGGCCGAGGCGGTGTTTCCGCCCTTGGAGACGAGGATCGACGATCCGCCGCCCAGCGGCACGGGTGCCGCCGCCTCCGCGTGTGGAACTCCGACCAGTGACAGGAGCCCCGCGGCCACGACCGCGAGCATCACCGTCAGCTTCTTCATGGGCTTCTCCGCTCAGTACTTCGTCCTCGGCCCGCGCGATCTGCACCGGACAGGCCTACTCTAAGTGCGTCCTCGGACAACCCCCACTGTCCACCTCACGTCCTGATCAAGTTGTGATGGAATCGAGACGACCCTTAGAACGTACCCGTCGCGCGTGTCGAGTGCCACATTCCGCGGAGGGCGGATGAGGCCGTCGGCCGTGTCCCGCCTACAGTGAACGAGCAAGTCTTGGGTGCCGCACGGGTGTCCATCGCCGACAAGAATCCTGGAGAGTGTAGTGACCGAAAGCGGCCGTCCAGTCGTCCTCATCGCTGACAAACTCGCACCTTCGACGGTGGAGGCCCTCGGGTCCGACGTCGAGGTCCGCTGGGTCGACGGCCCCGATCGTCCGAAGCTCCTCGAGGCCGTCGTCGACGCCGACGCCCTGCTGGTCCGTTCGGCCACCACCGTCGACGCCGAGGTCCTGGACGCGGGCAAGAACCTCACCATCATCGCCCGTGCCGGCGTCGGCCTCGACAACGTCGACGTGCCCGCCGCGACCGAACGCGGCGTCATGGTGGTCAACGCCCCGACGTCCAACATCCACTCGGCGGCCGAGCACGCGATCGCCCTCCTGATGTCGACCGCGCGCCAGGTCCCGGCGGCCGACGCGACGCTCAAGGAGCACACCTGGAAGCGGTCGTCGTTCTCCGGTGTGGAACTGTTCGACAAGACGGTCGGCGTCATCGGCATGGGACGCATCGGCCAGCTCGTCGCGCAGCGGCTGTCGGCGTTCGAGACCCGCGTGGTGGCCTACGACCCCTACGCCTCGGCGGCCCGAGCGGCCCAGCTCGGCATCGAACTGGTCGATCTCGACGAACTGCTGGAGCGCGCCGACTTCATCACCATCCACCTCCCCAAGACCAAGGAGACGGCCGGTCTGATCGGCGCCGAGCAGCTCACCAAGGTCAAGGACGGCGTCATCATCGTCAACGCCGCGCGCGGCGGACTGATCGACGAGCAGGCGCTGGCCGACGCGATCACCGCGGGCCGCGTCCGCGGAGCGGGCCTCGACGTCTTCGACTCCGAGCCGTGCACCGACTCGCCGCTCTTCGAACTCGACCAGGTGGTCGTCACACCGCACCTCGGCGCCTCGACGGCCGAGGCGCAGGACCGGGCGGGCACCGACGTCGCGGCCAGCGTGAAGCTCGCCCTCGCCGGCGACTTCGTTCCGGACGCCGTCAACGTCAGCGGCGGCCCCGTCGACGAGCTCGTCGCCCCGTGGCTCGAGCTCACCCGCAAGCTGGGCGTCCTCGCCGGCGTCGTCGCCGGCGCGATGCCGACCAACCTCACCGTCGAGGTGCGCGGCGAACTGTCGGCGAGCCCCGTCGACGTCCTCGGCCTCTCCGCACTGCGGGGACTGTTCTCGGCGGTCGTCGACGAACCGATCACCTTCGTCAACGCCCCGACGGTGGCCTCCGAGCGGGGCGTGACCCACGAGGTCGTCACCGAGACCGAGAGCCCCAACCACCGGAGCCAGGTCGACGTCCGGGCCGTGTTCGCCGACGGCGCCGTGGTGAACGTGGCCGGCAGCCTCACCGGTCCGACGGCGGTCGAGAAGATCGTGAACATCAACGGCCGCAACTTCGACCTCCGGGCCGAGGGCCGCAACCTCCTCGTCAGCTACGCCGACCAGCCGGGATCCCTCGGCAAGATCGGCACGCTCCTCGGCGAGTCCGGCGTCGACATCGTCGCCGCCGCGCTCGCCCAGGACGTGGAGGGCGAGGGCGCCACCATGATCCTGCGCCTCGACCGTGAGATCGACGACGCCCTGGTCGGCTCCATCGGCGAGGCCGTGAACGCCACCCTGATCAAGCAGGTGGATCTGTCATGACCGATCAGCCCATGAAGCTCGCCGTCATCCCCGGCGACGGAATCGGCCCCGAGGTGGTCGAGCAGGCGCTCCGCGTGCTGCGCAAACTGCACCCGGACGTCGAGACCACCGAGTACGACTTCGGTGCCCGCCGCTACCACAGCACCGGCGATCTGCTGACCGACGCCGACGTCGCATCGCTGCGCGAGCACGACGCGATCCTCCTCGGCGCGATCGGCGACCCGTCGGTTCCGTCGGGCACCCTGGAGCGCGGTTTTCTGCTGAAGATGCGCTTCATCCTCGATCACCACGTGAACCTGCGCCCGTCGATCCTGTTCGACGGGGTCGAGTCACCGCTCGCCGGTCGACCCGACATCGACTTCGTCGTGGTGCGCGAGGGCACCGAGGGGCCGTACACCGGCAACGGCGGAGCCATCCGAGTCGGCACGCCGAACGAGGTCGCGACCGAGGTGAGCGTCAACACCCGGTTCGGCATCGAGCGGGTGATCCGCGATGCGTTCGCGCGTGCTCGGGCGCGCCGCAAGAAGTTGACGCTGGTGCACAAGAACAACGTGCTCAGCTTCGCCGGTGGGATGTGGACCCGTGCGGTCGAGGAGATCGGCGCGGAGTTCCCGGACGTGGCCACCGACTACATTCATGTGGACGCTGCCACCATCTATCTGGTCACCGACCCGGGTCGGTTCGACGTGATCGTCACCGACAACCTGTTCGGCGACATCATCACCGACCTGGCGGCCGCGGTCTCCGGCGGGATCGGGCTGGCGGCGTCGGGCAACATCGACGCCACTCGCGCCAACCCGTCGATGTTCGAACCCGTCCACGGGAGTGCGCCGGACATCGCCGGCCAGAACATCGCCGACCCGACCGCCGCGATCCTGTCGGTGAGCCTGCTGCTGCGTCACCTCGGTGACGAGGAGGGCGCCGCGCGCGTGGAGAAGGCGGTCGCCGCTTCGGTCGCGCAGCGCGGTGAGACCCGCGGTTCCACCACCGAGGTGGGCGAGGAGATCCTGTCGCTGGTGTGACGGGTGCCTGATCGTGGCAGGTCCGCCGCGGCGCGGGGGCGGCGTGCTCAACGCGCCGGTCGCGGACCGCTCTCGTCGACCGGCGTCTCGACTCGGCGACGGGGCGGGTCGGCCGGCACCAGCGGGATCGCGAGCAGCGGTGCGACGGCGCCCACCGCGAACGCGGCCGGGTAGCCGCCGAACTCGATCACCGCGCCCAGTACGGGGGTGGCGGCGGCCGTCGTCACGTACTGTGCGGTGTTCTGGACGCCGAGGGCGCGGCCGCTCCAGGACGGGCCGGCGAATTCGGCGATCGCCGTGAAGGCGAGGCCGTTGTCGGCGACGGCGCTGATCGACGCGACGACCATCACGGCGGCGGCCAGCGGGGAGTCGAGCTGATCGGCGAGTGCCAGACCGGCGGTGGTCGCGGTCGCCGCGACGGCGATGGCGCGGATCGGCCGCATCCGCGAACCCCACACGTCGGAGATGCGACCCGCGGCGATGCGTCCGACGGCACCGACGATCTGAGTGCAGGTCACCAGGACACCCGCGGCGAACGGCGACCAGTCGTGACCGACGATCAGCCAGGTGGGGACGAACGTCCACAGCATCGACTGGGGGATCACCAGGAGCAGGCTGACGGCGTGCACGCGCTGCAGGAACGTCGCGCCCCGGTAGGGGTTGGCGGCTGCCGCGTGCGCCGCCGCGGTCAGCGGCGGGTCGACGATGCCGGCGAGCACGGCGACGAGTCCGACCGCCGTGACGATCGGTGGGACGGCGAAGGCGGCCGCGAGGCCGGGGCCGGCGGCGAGCGCGGGCATGGTCAGCGCGCAGAGGGCCACGCCGAGCGGCTGGGCCATCTGCCGGATCCCCATCGCCGTGCCGCGTTGCCGTGCGGGGAACCAGCCGACCACGATGCGTCCGCTCGCGCCGTTCGCGGCACCGGAGCCGAGCCCGCCGATCAGCAGACCGGCGGCCAGTGCGGTGAAACCGGCGTCGGTGAGGGCCGCGGTGAGCGCCATGAGGGTCCCGAACAGGGTGATGCCGAGCGACACGAGGAGGATCCGGCGCTCGCCGAAGCGGTCGAGCGCCGCACCCCAGGCGACGATGGTGAGGGTGAGGCCGATGGTGGGGATGGCGGCGAGCGCGGCGGCCGCGGTCAGCGAGACGCCCTGCTGCTCGTGCAGTGCCGGGATCACGTAGGCCACTCCGGCGGTGGCGCAGGTGGTGGTCATGGCGGCGACCAGCGAGCACACGAGCATCGCCCACCGTTGCGCAGTCGTCGGGTCGTGAGCGCTCATCCGCCATCGGGCCGGCCCCATCACGCTCCTCCCGAAATCCCACCTAATGATATTTCTGTTCCAGAGTATAGAACTCGATGGGGTATGCGATAGCCTGGCGGTCATGAAATTGGGTCGCGTAGCCAGTCCGGACGGTGTCGCATTCGTCGCCGTCGAAGGTGCTCCGGGGGAGGAGACCGCCCGCGAGATCGCCGAGCACCCCTTCGGGGAACCGACGTTCACCGGCCGGTCCTGGAAGCTCGCCGACACCCGGATCCTGGCCCCGATCCTCGCCACCAAGATCATCGCGATCGGCAAGAACTACGCCGCGCACGCCGCCGAGATGGGCGGCGAGGCGCCCGCCGACCCGGTGATCTTCATGAAACCCAACACCTCGATCGTCGGCCCCGGCGCGCCCATCGTCCGCCCGCCGTCGTCCGAGCGAGTCGACTACGAGGGCGAACTGGCCGTCGTCATCGGCCGACCCTGCAAAGACGTGCCCGCCGCCAAAGCCGCCGACGTGATCCTCGGCTACACCGTGGCCAACGACGTGACCGCGCGTGACCAGCAGAAATACGACGGTCAGTGGACACGAGGCAAAGGCTACGACACCTTCTGCCCACTCGGACCCTGGATCGTCACCGACCTCGACGCCGCCGACATCGCGGTGCGCACCGAACTCGACGGAGAGGTCAAACAGTCGAGCCGGACCTCCCTCATGCTGCACAGCGTCGGCGAGATCATCGAATGGGTGTCGCGGGTGATGACACTGCTGCCCGGCGACGTGATCCTCACCGGCACCCCGGAAGGCGTCGGCCCCATGGTCGCAGGCCAGACGGTCTCGGTGACCGTCGACGGAATCGGGACGCTCGCCAACCCGGTCATCGACAAGTGACGCACCCGACCGCCGACTGAAGTCACCGCGCGTCGGCGACGGTGACTAGCGCGCCGACACGTCGGCGACGGCGGCGAGCACGGAGGCCGCGGTCTGCGCGTCACGCATCGTGACCACGAATGTTCGGCCGCCCGACTTGGTGACCGTCAGGGCGGGGCCGGAACGCAGCACCACGCCGAGGGCGCCCGGACGGAACCGGATCCCCCATCCGCCGAACTGGCGGAGGGGCGACACATCGGTCGTCGCGACCTCGGCGACGTCGGCCGCCGCGATCCGAAAGCGGGGCAGTCCGATCAGCGACCGCACGGTCAAGCCGGACTGGTCGATCCGGACATGGAAGGCCATCGTCGATGCGACGGTCAACGCCGTCGCCGCGAGCACGATCAACGGAACGAGCAGGGCCGACGCGGAGTCGCCGTGCAGTCCCGCCGTCGTCACGACGACAAGGGTGACCACGGCGATCGCCACGACGAGCAAGCCGATCGCAGGGCCGATCGTCTCGGTGCTGATCCACAGGAGTCGTTCGCGACCCGATGTCGTGATCGGCGTCGCCGACCGGGTCGGCGGCGGTGTGTCGCGCGGCAGCAGCAACCACGCCGCCAGCCCGACGCCCACGGCCGCGGCGACCCCGACCAGCGAGATGAGGCCCGGTCGTACCGCGTCGTCCCGCGTCTGCTCGAGGACCGTCCAGGTCAGGATCGTGCTCACACCGACAGCGGTCGCCGCGGACACCGCGGCCAGATAGGCGAACGACGAGCCGGCCGAACCCTGACGCAACGGACGGATGTTCGGCGCGACGAGGAGCGCGGGCAGCCCCAGGCCGACGCCGACGGTGATCGCCAGCAGAGTCCACGGCGATCCCCACCCGGCGGGGTCGCCGTCCGCGCTCCAGTGCACGGCGATCCGGTCGGGCAGGTCGGGCCACGCGAGCCCCTGGACGACGGCGGCGACGGCGACCGCGACGAGCGGGATGCCCGCGCCGACGAGGATGAAACCCGCGGAACTGCGCGGGGCGGGAGTGCGGGGGGAACGACTCATCGGAGGGCCTCCTGGATCAGTGCGGTCAGGGTCTGGTGGGACAGTCCGGCGGCGGTGGCCTTCGCGGCGAGCGCGCGGACGTCGTCGTGGACCGAGGTGAGGGCGAGGGCCGCATCGGTGAGGACGGCGCCGCGGCCGCGGCGGAGCTCCACCAGGCCCTCGTCGCGGAGTTCCTGGTAGGCCCGCAGGACGGTGTGGACGTTGACCTCCAGGGCGGCCGCGACCTCGCGTGCCGCCGGCAGTCGATGTCCCGGGCGCATCCGGCCGGCGGCGGCCTCGATGCGGACGTTGTCGGCGATCTGTTGGAAGATCGGTGCGTCGCCGACGGGGTCGATGCGGAACAACATAAACTAGTTCTAGTTCAACTAGAACAATAACGTCAAGGGTTCACGCCGGGACAGCCGACCTCGCCGTGAACCGGAACGGTCCGATGCCCTAGGCTGACCTGCATGACCAGTGCCGAAAACGTCCGTGTCCGCTTCTGCCCGTCGCCCACCGGAACGCCGCACGTCGGCCTCGCCCGCACAGCGCTGTTCAACTACGCCCAGGCCCGCCACACGGGCGGCGCCTTCGTCTTCCGCATCGAGGACACCGACGCGTCCCGTGACAGTCAGGAGTCGTACGACGCCATCCTCGACGCCCTGCGGTGGCTCGGACTCGACTGGGACGAGGGTCCCGAGGTCGGTGGACCGCACGGCCCCTACCGGCAGTCGGAGCGCAAGGACATCCACCTCGACGTCGTCGCGCGCCTGGTGGCCGCGGGCGAGGCGTACGAGGCGTTCTCGACGGCCGACGAGGTGGAGGCCCGCCATCGCGCGGCCGGCCGCGACCCCAAGCTCGGCTACGACAACTTCGACCGCGACCTCACCGATGAGCAGCGTGCGGCCTTCCGCGCCGAAGGGCGCACGCCGGTCATCCGGCTGCGGATGCCCGATGAGGACATCGCGTGGGACGACCTCGTTCGCGGGAGCACCGTCATCAAGGCCGGAACGGTGCCGGACTTCGCTCTCACCCGCGCGGGCGCACCCGACGGCGGGCTCGGGGCGCCGCTGTACACGCTGGTGAACCCGGTGGACGATGCGATGATGAAGATCACGCACGTGCTGCGGGGTGAGGACCTGTTGCCGTCGACCCCGCGGCAGATCGCCCTGTACCGCGCCCTGATGCGGATCGACGTCGCCGAGCGGGTGCCCGAGTTCGGTCACCTGCCGTTCGTGATGGGGGACGGCAACAAGAAGCTCTCGAAGCGCGATCCGGAGTCGAGCCTGTTCCATCACCGCGATCGCGGATTCATCCCGGAGGGGTTGATCAACTACCTGGCGCTCCTCGGATGGGGCATCTCCGCCGACCACGACATCTTCACGCTCGACGAGATGATCGGCGCATTCGATGTGCGCGAGGTGAACTCCAACCCGGCGCGGTTCGACCAGCGCAAGGCCGACTCCATCAACGCCGAGCACATCCGGCGTCTGGATCCGGCGGACTTCGCGGCGCGGCTGCGGACCTACCTGGCCGATCGGGAACTGCTCGTCGACGACGTCGACGATGCGCGGTGGGCGGTGATCGCCGATCTGGTCCAGACGCGGATTCAGGTGCTCGGCGACGCCTGGGCGCTCATCGCATTCCTGTTCGTCACTGATGACGACCTGGAATACGACGAGAAGTCGGTCGCCAAGAACCTCGGCGGGGAGGCGACCGCGGTCCTCGACGCCGCGATCGCCGCGTGCGAGGGCGTGGACGTCTGGGACACGGCGACCCTGGAGGAGACGCTCAAGGGTGCGCTCGTCGAGGGTCTCGGGCTCAAGCCGCGCAAGGCCTTCGGTCCCGTGCGGGTCGGTGTCACCGGTGCCGCGGTGAGCCCGCCGCTCTACGAGTCGATGGAACTGCTGGGGCGTGAGTCGTCGCTGGTTCGGATGCGTCGGGCGCGGGAGCTGTCGGCCTCGCTCTGACGGGTTGACCTGCCGATTTGTGCTTTCGGTGGGGGTTGTTGGTAGTCTTCTTCCCGGCCCGGAAAGCGGACGGCAGGATCAGTCGGTCGAATTTCGGTTCAGACCCTTGGGGTATGGTGTAATTGGCAACACAGCTGATTCTGGTTCAGCCATTCTAGGTTCGAGTCCTGGTACCCCAGCAAAGTACACGGATGTTACTCTGTGTGCCTCACAACTCCATGGAGTTGTCCTAGGGCCCCGTCGTCTAGCGGCCTAGGACGCCGCCCTCTCAAGGCGGTAGCGCGGGTTCGAATCCCGTCGGGGCTACAACGCATCGAGCGGACTGTGCCGTATTTCGTTACCCGATTCGGGTAACGAAATACGGCACAGTCGTCTCTGGGGGGAACGGGGTCAGTCGGTGAGGAACTGGGCGGTGGTGCCGCCGAGCGGGATCGCGGGAAGGCCCAGCTTGCGGTGGTCCCACGACCGCGTGCGGGTGCCCTTCAATCGGACGGCCACGCGCTTGTTCATCATCGCCTCGACCGCGGGCTTCAGCTCGTCGCTGTAGGGGCCGTTGTACCGCTCCCAGACGGAGACGCCGACCGCGAGGCACGTGTCGGGATCGTCGTGGATCTCGACGGTGCCCTCGATGCTGACGCCGCGCAGCGTGTCGTAGGTGAGTCCGTCCTCGATGAGGACGGTGGCGCGCGGGTCGCGGCGGAGGTTGACGATCTTCTGCGACTTCGCCTTGGTCTCGAACCAGATCTCACCGTCGATGACGGCGTACCACATGGCCAGCAGGTGGATCCCGTCTCTGCCGTGGGTTGCGAGGGATGCGGTCCGGTGTCGGTCGATGAACTCGGTGATCTCCTCGTCGGACATCACGATCTGTGCGCGCTGGTTGGTTCCCATGCCCGAGACGTTAGCCGAGTCACACGAAGCCGTGACGCACCGGACGAGTTACAGGCGGGCGCCGATCGCCTCGGCGGCGGCGAGCAGATCGGCGGCCCAGCGTTCGCCGGGGCGACGACCCATGCGGTCGATGGGGCCGGACACCGAGACGGCGGCGACCACCTCGCCCAGCGGGCTGCGGACCGGTGCGGAGATGCTTGCGACGCCCGCGGCCCGCTCGGCCACGCTCTGCGCCCACCCGCGACGACGCGTCTCGGCCAAGGTCCGCTGGGTGTAGACGGCGTCGGGCAGAAGGCCGGCGACGGTGTCGGTGTCGGCCCATGCCAGCAGGACTTTGGCCGCCGATCCCGCCGACATCGGGAGGCGGGTGCCCTCGGGCACCGTGTCGCGCAGACCGGTGGGCGGCTCCGCGGCGGCCATGCAGACTCGCTCGGCGCCTTCGCGGCGATAGAGTTGCACCGATTCTCCGGTGGTCTCCTGGAGTCGGGGGAGGATCAGCAGCGCCGCGTCGCGGACGTGGTCGCGGGCCGACGACGCGAGGCGGCCGAGGGCGGGCCCGGGGGTCCACCGGCCGGACTCGTCGCGGGCGAGCAGTTGGTGCACCTCGAGGCCCACGGACAGCCGATGGGCGGTCGCCCGGGGCAGTCCGGTGGTGTCGCAGAGCTCGCCGAGGTTGCGCGGTTGCGCGGCCACGGCGTGCAGAATCATCACGGATTTGTCGAGCACGCCGATTCCGCTATCCTTTCCCATAGGACGATACTAGCGGTCCAAATACTGAGAATGAAGTCGATGTCCGAACGAGATCGACTTCGGCAGCGACAACTACGAGTAGATGGCAGAGCTCATGAGCGAGAACTCCGGCACGCCGCGCACTCTGGCGGAGAAGGTCTGGGACGACCACGTGGTGGTCCCCGGAACGGTCGACGCAGGCGGCGAGGCCACCCCCGACCTGATCTACATCGACCTGCACCTGGTGCACGAGGTGACCAGCCCGCAGGCCTTCGACGGCCTCCGCATGGCGGGACGAGAGCTCCGCCGTCCGGACCTCACGATCGCCACCGAGGACCACAACGTCCCGACCGTCGACATCTTCAGCCCCATCGCCGACCAGGTCTCGGCTCTTCAGGTGGAGACGCTGCGGAAGAACTGCGAGGAGTTCGGTGTCCGCCTGTACCCGATGGGTGACGCCGAGCAGGGCATCGTTCACGTCGTCGGCCCGCAGCTCGGTCTCACCCAGCCCGGCATGACCGTGGTGTGCGGCGACAGCCACACGTCCACCCACGGTGCGTTCGGCGCGCTCGCGATGGGCATCGGCACCTCCGAGGTGGAGCACGTCATGGCCACTCAGACGCTGTCGCTGCGTCCCTTCAAGTCCATGGCGATCACGGTCGACGGCGAACTGCCCGACGGTGTGACGAGCAAGGACCTCATCCTGGCGGTGATCGCGGAGATCGGCACCGGCGGCGGCCAGGGCCATGTCCTGGAGTACCGCGGGTCGGCCATCGAGAAGCTCTCGATGGAAGCACGGATGACGATCTGCAACATGTCGATCGAGGCGGGTGCCCGTGCGGGGATGATCGCCCCCGACGCGACCACCTACGAGTTCCTCAAGGGGCGTCCGCATGCGCCGACCGGCGCGGACTGGGACGCGGCCGTGGAGTACTGGGATTCACTGCGAACCGACGACGACGCGGTCTTCGACCGCGAGGTGCGCATCGACGCCTCGACCCTCACTCCGTTCGTGACCTGGGGGACGAACCCCGGGCAGGGCCTGCCGCTCGGTGCGTCGGTGCCCGACCCCGCCGACATCGTCGACGAGGCCGAGGCGACGGCCGCGGCGCGGGCGCTCGAATACATGGACCTGACTCCCGGGATGCCGCTGCGCGACGTGGCCGTGGACACCGTGTTCGTCGGCTCGTGCACGAACGGCCGGATCGAGGATCTCCGGGCGGTGGCCGACGTCCTGCGCGGTCGTCGGATCGCCGACGGCATGCGGATGCTCGTGGTCCCCGGGTCGATGAAGGTCCGCGAGCAGGCCGAGGTCGAGGGGCTCGGGGAGGTGTTCACCGCCGCGGGCGCCGAGTGGCGCATGGCGGGCTGCTCGATGTGTCTGGGCATGAACCCCGACCAGCTCTCGCCCGGCGAGCGCTGTGCGTCGACGTCGAACCGCAACTTCGAGGGCAGGCAGGGGAAGGGCGGCCGCACCCACCTGGTGTCGCCCGCCGTGGCCGCGGCGACCGCCGTCCGCGGTCGCCTCGCCGCTCCCGCCGACCTGGACTGACCCGAGAATCGATCGCGAGGAACCTCACATGGAACCCATCATCACGCACACCGGAATCGGAGTTCCGCTGCAGCGCAGCAACATCGACACCGACCAGATCATCCCGGCCGTCTACCTCAAACGCGTCACCCGGACCGGATTCGAGGACGGCCTGTTCGCCGGATGGCGGACGGACCCGGACTTCATCCTCAACAACGATCCGTGGAGCAACGGCTCGGTGCTCGTCGCCGGACCCGACTTCGGCACCGGATCGTCGCGTGAGCACGCGGTCTGGGCGCTCATGGACTTCGGCTTCCGGGTCGTCATCTCGTCGCGGTTCGCCGACATCTTCCGCGGGAACTCCGGGAAGGCGGGTCTCGTTGCGGCCCAGGTGGATCAGTCCGACGTCGAGCTGCTGTGGAAGCGGCTCGACGCCGAGCCCGGCCTGGAGGTGACCGTGAGTCTGGACGACATGACGGTCACCGCGGGCGACCTCGTCGTTCCGATGCAGCTCGACGAGTACACGCGCTGGCGCCTCATGGAGGGCCTCGACGACATCGGCCTCACCCTCCGCGAGGTCGACGCCATCGGCGAGTACGAGTCGCGACGTCCGGAGTTCAAGCCCACGACCATTCCCTGATCCGTTCACCCGGGATCCGGGACGCGCACGGCGAGAGCGGGATTCGGTTCCCGCCGTGCGCGGTGTCGGGGATGTCCGCGTTCTTCCGGCATTTGCGCTGGTTCGCAACCTTTTGTGCGGCAAGGCGTTTACCGTGTGGATAATCGGCGGGCCGAGCCGGTGGAGGATCCTGCGGAGGTACGGATGAACAAGGCAGAACTCGTCGAGGAGATCACCAAACGCCTCGACGCTGACAGGAAGACCGCAACCAACTACGTCGAGCAGGTCATCGACACCATCGTGCGCGCCGTGAACAAGGGCGAGAGCGTGACCCTCACCGGCTTCGGCGTTTTCGAGAAGCGTCGCCGTGCCGCGCGGGTCGCTCGCAATCCGCGCACGGGTGAGACCGTGAAGGTCAAGGCGACGTCGGTGCCGGCGTTCCGGCCGGGAGCCCAGTTCAAGGACATCGTCGCGGGGAAGCAGAAGATCAAGGCCGGTGAGCCGGCGGTGAAGCGTGCAGCGGCCGCCACGGACGACGACGCCGCGGACGTCAAGAAGCCCGCCGCGAAGAAGCCGGCGGCGAAGAAGCCGGCGGCGAAGAAGACGGCGGCGAAGAAGACGGCGGCGAAGAAGACGGCGGCGAAGAAGACGGCGGCGAAGAAGACGGCGGCGAAGAAGACGGCGGCGACCAAGCCGGCCGCGAAGAAGACCGCGGCGAAGAAGACCACCGCGACCAAGACCGCGGCAAAGAAGACCACAACAAAGCAGACCGCGGCAAAGAAGTCTCCCGCAAAGAAGGCCCCCGTAAAGAAGACTGCGGCGAAGAAGGGCACCGCCGGGAAGTAGACGCAGCCAAGCGCCTGACGGCCCAGACGCCTCGACCGGTCAGCCCAGGGGATCGGCGATGTGGTCCGCCGTGACCAGGACCCCGTCGCGCACGCTGAGCACCCAGACGCTGCCCTTCTCGGTCCGCGCCGCCGGCAGCAGGACGGCGTCGTCATCGGCCCAGCGCTCCAGGATCGGCGGAATCACACCGCCCTGACTGCACACGACGTGCACCGATCCGGTCTTCGCGCCGATCTTGCGGAGCCGGGCGTGCGCGGCATCCGGATCGGCGTCGAAAGCCTCCTCCGAGAGCGCCGGTTCGGGCCGGATGGCGACGTCGAGCCGTTCGGCCAACGGCTCCAGCGTCTGCACGCATCGCGTACGGTCCGCGGCGTGCAACCGGCCGGCCCCGAACAGTCCCAGGATCTGCGCCAGCGCATCGGCCTGACGGCGACCCACCTCGTCGAGCGGACGCGACACGTCGTCGGCGCCCGGCCACCGGGACCCGGCCCACCCGTGGCGGACCACGAGCAGCGTGTGCAGCTCGCTCACCGGACGGGAGGCGAACTCGTGGAGCACTTCGGCGTCGAGGGCGTAACTGGTCGCCGCGATCGCCTCGTCGACCGGCATCCACCGCAGTTCGTCGCACTCCCGGTTCGGGCGAAAACGGCCGTCGACGACGCGCGCCGACCAATACCCGACCTTTTTGCAGGCCCCCGACGGAAGCCGATAGCGGACCGTTCGCAGATGGTGGCCCAGCCGGATCGCCAGACCCGTCTCCTCGACGATCTCGCGCGCCGCCGTCACCGGGAGGATCTCGCCCGGCTCCGACTTCCCCTTCGGCAGCGACCAGTCGTCGTACCGCGGCCGGTGCACCAACGCCACCTCGACCCCGGAACCCGACGGCCGCCACAGGACACCGCCGCCCGCCCACACCGTCCGAGATGAGCGCGGGCCGACCCGACCGCCCATCAGTGGGCGGCGGGCTCGGCGTGGTGGCGGTTGCGGATCATCATCTGGCGCTGGTGGTCACGGACCTGCTCGCCGGCCGCCGGTTGCGCCTCCCACGAGCCGCTCGGCCGCAACTCCCAGCACCGGGTGCGGGGATCGAGCGCCGAATCGAACATGTCCTGCAGATCGGCGGTGAGTCGCCGGTCGCGGACCTGCACCATCACCTCCACGCGGCGGTCGAGGTTCCGGTGCATCATGTCGGCGCTGCCGATCCAGAACTCGTCCTGCGCACCGAACTGGAGGATCCGCGAGTGTTCCAGGAACTGACCGAGAATGGACCGGACCACGATGTTCTCACTGAGGCCGTCGATCCCGGGCCGCAGCGCGCAGATTCCGCGGACCACCACCTCCACCGGGACACCGGCCTGCGATGCGCGGTAGAGGGCGTCGATCACCTGCTCATCGACGAGCGCGTTCGCCTTCAGCCGGACGCGGGCGCGGTCGTCGCCCGCCTTCTTCAGGGCGATCTCACCGTGAATCCGCTCGATGATGCCGTCGCGGATCCCATGCGGCGCCACCAGCAGATTGCGGTACTCCTGTTTGCGCGAGTATCCGGTGAGCGTGTTGAACAGGTCGGTCAGGTCCGCGCCGATCTCCGGGGCCGCGGTGAACAGGCCGACGTCCTCGTAGAGACGCGCGGTCTTCGGGTTGTAGTTCCCGGTGCCGATGTGGCAGTAGCGCCGCAGCGTGGATCCCTCGCGCCGCACCACCAGACACGTCTTGCAGTGTGTCTTGAGTCCGACCAGTCCGTACACGACGTGGACGCCGGCCTGCTCCAGCTGTCGCGCCCACCGGATGTTCGCCTGTTCGTCGAACCGCGCCTTCAACTCGACGAGCGCGACGACCTGTTTACCGGCGGCGGCGGCGTCGATCAGCGCATTGACGATCGGGGAGTCGCCCGACGTGCGGTACAGCGTCTGTTTGATCGCGAGGACGTGCGGGTCGGCCGCGGCCTGCTCGATGAACCGCTGCACGCTGGTGGAGAACGAGTCGTAGGGATGCTGCACCAGGACGTCGCCCTCACGGAGTGTCGCGAAGACGCTCTTCGGGGTCTCGCGTTCGCCGAACGCCGGATGGGTCGCCGGCACGAAGGGCCGCTCCTTGAGCGCCGGTCGATCGATGCCGTAGATCTGCCACAGGCACGTCAGGTCGAGCAGCCCCGGCACCTGGATGACGTCCGCGGGGTCCACGTCGAGCTCACGCAGCAGCAGATCGAGCATGTAATCGGTCATGTCGTCGCCGACCTCGAGCCGCACCGGCGAGCCGAAACGGCGACGCGCCAGTTCGCGTTCGAGGGCTTGGAGCAGGTCCTCGTCGCGGTCCTCGTCGACCTCGAAGTCGGCATTGCGCGTCACCCGGAACACGTGATGCTCCACGATGTCCATCCCCGGGAAGAGCTCCGTGAGGTTCGCGGCGATCAGATTCTCCACCGGGAGCAGGAGCACGCGCCGGGGCCCGTCGGAGTCGGGGTCGTCGGCGGGCACCAACTGGTCGACCCGCACGAACCGCGAGACGTTGTCGGGGACCTTGACGCGCGCGAAGTGCTGGCCGCCCTCGGTGCGGTCGCGGACCGTCACCGCCAGATTGAGGCTCAGCCCCGAGATGTACGGGAACGGGTGGGCGGGGTCGACGGCGAGCGGCGTCAGAATCGGGAAGAGCTCGTTGTGGAAGTGATCCTGCAGGCGGGTTCGCTGCTCGGCGCTGAGATCGTCCCACCCGACGATGTGGATGTTCTCCTCGGACAGCGCGGGAGCCACCGAATCGCGGAACACGCGAGCATGCCGATCGGCCACCTTCTGGGTGCGCACCGCGATCATCTGCAGCTGCTCGCGCGGCGACCGCCCGTCCGCCGATCGCACCGACAGGCCCGTCTCGTCGCGTCGTTTCAGTCCGGCGACGCGGACCATGAAGAACTCATCGAGATTCGAGGCGAAGATCGCGAGGAACTTCGCGCGTTCCAACAGCGGCAGCGAGACGTCCTCGGCGAGGGCCAGGACACGCGAGTTGAAGTCGATCCAGCTCAGTTCGCGGTTCAGATACCGGTCGGCCGGAAGGTCCGCCGCCTCGTCCGGATCGACCGTCTCGGCGGGCAGCGCCGATGGCAGGGTCGTCAGGGATTCGTCATCGATCTCGTCCGTGGCACTCACGAGTCAATTGTGAACCATCGAGGCGATGCTGTCGCGTCCACGCGACGCAAACCACGCAGCACCGTCGTCGTCTCGGGTCCCACCCCGAGTGCGCGGGCGGCGCCGAGATCGTCGGCCGTGTCGACGTCGGTGCGCAGACCGGACCACCGACGGCGTGCCGGATCGAGTTCCACCGCGCCCGCTCCGCGGTGGTGGGCGGCGGAGGCGGGACCGAATCGCGGAGCGAAGGACGGTCCGGCGGGCACCGCGAGCAGGACGGTGCCCTCCCCGGCGCGGTCGGCCACCAGCGCCGCGGGCGCTCCGGTCGCCAGCGCGGCCTCGGCCTCCCCGACGGCGTCGCGCAGCACCTCCGGCGTCAGGGCCGGAAGGTCGGGCTGCACCACGACGATCGTCCTCGCCGCGGGGGCGGCCGCCGCGATGCCGGCGGTGAGCGCGATGTTCAGCGTGCTGAACCGGATGTCGCCGCCGGTGGCGTCCGGCGGTGCGGTCGGCTCG
>NZ_AUHE01000003.1:0-239994 GCF_000423025.1 Gordonia shandongensis DSM 45094 | reverse complement strand
CCTCGGGGCGGCCTGCGGCAGCCACAACCGCACCGTCGGCACCGCACCCGGCCAATGGGAAACCCGCATCGCGGCCACCGGCCCCCATACCGGACGCGTCCACTGGCGACCGGCAACCGGCGGACCCCATCGGTGGCAGATCAACACCATCCACCACGCCGAACTGCTCCCGACCACAGACCCCGACCCACCACCGACACCACCAGAACCACCAGAACCGGACTGACGCCGCGGTCGCTGTGAGAGATGCCGGCAGCTCAGAGGTGCCCGACATCCGACCCGAATACGCCTAACCGACCACGGTCGAATAACCGGCGGTCGCGGCCACGGCCGTCGCCGCGGCGATCGCCGCCACCGCAGCCAGCCCGACCACCGATTCCACGCAGGTCGCGATGACGACGACCTCCACCGCCAGGGTGACGAAGGCCGGGACCGCGCCGCGCGCCCGGTCGCGCGCGATCGCCGCCAGGAGCAACAGCTGCAGCACCGCCAACAACGATCCGGTGAGCGCGAACAGCCACATCAACCCCGCGACGGGCCGGTAGTCCTCGGAGATCACCACTGGGACCAGCGGTCCGCCGACGGCGGCGAGGGCCGTCACCGCGACGCCGATTCCGGTGAGGACCACCGCGGCGCGGCGCAGGGCCGCCGCCGACCGCACCGGATCGGCGAGCCGCGGGTAGGCCACCACGCCGATGGCCTGCGGCAGCCAGAACGCCGCCTTCGTGGCGACCGCACCCAACGCGTAGAGGCCCGCATCGCCGGGCGTCAACACCGCGCGGGAGAGCAGCAGGTCCACCGAGACGGCGACGATCATCACGAACTGGACGCCCGAGGCGGCCAGCACGTCGGTGAGCCCCACGCGCGGACCGCTCCCCGGACCCGCATCGACTCCCGCACCGACCGGAGTCTCCCGCGTCCGGCGACGTCCCGTGAGTGCGACGACGACCGCGGCGGCCACCACGGTGCCCGCGGTACCCGCCGCGAGGGCGCCGGTGGCGTCGGCGCCGGCGTAGACGGCGGCGACCACCGGCACCGATCGTGCGACACCGACACCCGCGAGCACACCGCCGAGCATCCGGAACCGGCCCGCCCCCTGGAGGAATCCCTGCCCGCCCGCGATCACCGCCAACGGCGCGGCACCGGCGAGCGCGGCCGCCGTCGGAGCCAGACCGGTGTGCGCGATCCGCATCATCGCCGCCACCGCGATCACCGCGCCGCCGGCCACAACCAGCAGCACTCCGGCGATCAACCGCCACAGCCGCCGCCGCGCGGTCCCCCGCACCACCTCGCGCGCCACGACCGTCTGAACGGCCAGGGCCGGGACGGACGCGACCAGCATGGCCGCGTTGAGAACCGAGAACTCACCGAAACCGTCGGTCCCCAGCACCCGACTGGCCGGGATCTGCGCAGCATAGGCCAGCAGATTGGCCAGCAGCGTTCCCGCCGTGACCCACCCGAGCGACGCCGCGGTGGACCCGCGGCGCACGCGTGCGGCGACGTCGACCATGCTGAACAGTCTGCCTGCCCGCGTCACGATAGACTTGCTCGGCAGCATCCCACCCCGAGTCCGAGACGAGCGTAAAGAGTCGATGTACGACAGCGAGCCCTTCACCGAGCCCGACCCCACCGACGTCGGTTCCCGCATCGACCCGGTCCTCGCGCGGAGCTGGCTGCTGGTCAACGGCACACAGTTCGACCGGTTCGAGCCCGCCCACCGGTCGCGCGCCGACATCGTGGTCCTCGACATCGAGGACGCCGTGGCACCCAAAGACAAGGACCGCGCCCGCGACAACGTGGTGCGCTGGCTGAACGACGGTCATTCCGACTGGGTCCGGATCAACGGTTTCGGCACACCCTGGTGGTCGTCTGATCTCACCGCGCTGTCGAAGACGTCGATCGGCGGCATCATGCTGGCGATGGTCGAGTCGGTCGACCACATCACCGAGACGGCGCGCCGCGTCCCCGGAGTGCCGATCGTCGCCCTCGTGGAGACCGCGCGCGGCCTGGAACGCATCACCGAGATCGCCTCGGCCAAGGGAACCTTCCGACTCGCCTTCGGCATCGGCGACTTCCGCCGCGACACCGGCTTCGGCGATCAACCCGCCACCCTCGCCTACGCGCGGTCGCGGTTCACGATCTCGGCGAAGGCCGCGAACCTGCCGTCGGCCATCGACGGCCCCACCGTGGGGTCGAGCGCACTCAAACTCTCCGAAGCGACGGCGGTGAGCGCGGAGTTCGGCATGACCGGCAAGATCTGTCTCACCCCCGATCAGTGCGCACCGGTCAACGAGGGCCTCTCGCCGTCGCAGGACGAGATCAAGTGGGCCCGCGAGTTCTTCACCGAGTTCGAGGCCGACGGCGGTGAGATCCGCAACGGCTCGGACCTGCCGCGCATCGCCCGCGCCACCAAGATCCTCGAGTTGGCCCGCGCCTACAAGATCGTCCCGAGCGACTACGGCATCAACGATCACATGCCGGCGCCGACCGACACCTACCACTACTGACATCGTGCTCTACGCGGTCGGCGGCCTGCTCACGGCGCTGATCTGCGGGCCGCTGTTCGTGTGGTCGACGAGCGCCGGGCATCTGCTGTACCGCGACGCCGTCGCCGTTCCTGAGTGGTCGGCGACCGCCGCCGCGTTCGGCATCGACGGATCGGCACCACGCGCCGTCCCCCAGGACGGTTTCCTCGCGGTCGTCTCACCGTGGATCGACGGCAGCTCCCTGGTGCCCGCGATCACGGCGGTCGCCGTCTTCGCCGCCGCGATCGGGTACGGCCGTCTCGCCGGTCGGCTGGTGCCCGACGCCGGCACCGCCGGCCAGGTGGTCGCGGCCACGGTGGCCGTGTGGAACCCGTTCGTCGCCGAGCGGCTGTTGCAGGGGCAGTGGAGTCTGCTGACCGGGTATGCGGCCCTGGGGTGGACGGTGCTCGCCGTGATGCGCCTCGCCCGGGAATCCGGGGCCCGCACCTCCGGAACCGGAACGTCGGGCGTCCCGGAGTGGACGCCCGGACTCCGGTCGACGCCCGGACGGTCGACGCTCGGACGGTGGGCCGTGCTCGCGAGCGTGCTCGCCGCCGCGGGACTGACGCCGACCGGTTCGGTGTTGGCGCTGGTGGTGGCCGCCGTTGCGGCCGTCGCCGTCCGCCTGCCCGTGCGCCGAACGGTCGGCATCGTGGCACTGTGGGCGGTCACCGCGTCACCGTGGCTGGTCGGGGCGGCCGTGTCGTCCGCGGTCGGCGGGTCGGGTGGCGCAGCCCTGTTCGCGGCTCGCGCCGAACCGGCCCTGGGCACGTTGGGGACCCTGCTCGGTCTCGGCGGCATCTGGAATGCCGAGGCGGTGCCGGGCAGTCGGACGTCGCCGTGGGCGCTCGTCGCGACGGCGCTGCTCGTGACCGTGGTGGCCGTCGGCTCGGTGCACCTGGCGCGAGGTCACCGGATGAATGGTGGCCGGCGGGACTCACCGGAGGCCCGCGTCGTCGGGCTGCTCGCGGTGCTCGCCGCGGTGAGCGTGATCGCGGTGGCCGCTGCGGCGACCGCGCCGGGGCTGTGGCTGCTCGACGGCGTTCTCGAGCACGTACCGGGTGCCGGGCTGCTGCGCGACACCCAGAAGTTCGTGGCGACGGCCGTGCCGTTCGTCGCCGTCGCCGCCGCGGCGTGCGTCGCCCGGCTGCGCCGCTGGGTGCCCGCCGGTTTCGCGGGCGTCGCCGTCGTCGCCCTGGTGGTGGCGCCGCTGCCCGATCTCGTCGGGGCCGGCGGGATCCGGCCGGTGGCGTACCCCGCCGATTACCCGCGGGCCGTCGCGGCGATCGGGGACGGCGGCGGTTCGGCGGTCGCACTGTGGCCGTCCGACCAGGTCCGTCGACTCTCGTGGACGCGCGGTCCGTCGCTGTCGCCGCTGCCGCGGATGATCGACGCCCCGGTGTTGGCCTCGGGCGAACTCACCGTCGACGGAACCTCGGTCGATGCACCCGACGGGCGGGTGGCGGAGGTGGTCGACGCGCTCGACCGGGGCGGTGATCCACACCTGTTGGCGTCGCTCGGTGTCGGCTGGGTGGTGGTCGAGGAGGCGCCGCCCCCGCGACTGCTGGCCGCCGCCGGTCCGCCGGTGACGACCGGCGATCACGTGTCGGTGTATCAGATTCCCGACGCGGTGCCCGCACCGAGCCCGTCGACTGCGAGCTGGGTGGCGACCGGGATCGCCCACGGCGCCTGGGCGGCCTGTCTGCTCGCCGGGGTCGTCGCCTGGGCCGCGCGGCTCCGTCGGGGGCGCGGGACGTGGGCTGTCCGGCGCCGGTCCCGCCTCTGAGGCACCCCTCGGCTCTTCGGCGGACTCCTCCGTGTCTCCAGCCGATCTCGCAGCCCCAGCGTCGGGACCGGAAACCGGTCCACCGGTATGAAACTTTATACTCCCCTGTACATACCGGCAAGATCTACGGCGTCGCCACGGTCGGACCGGGCGGACACACCAAGGGCGAGCGCAGAGGCGGGAGGCTTCGTGGCCAAACAGGCGAGAGCCGTCGCGACCCGCGGTCAGATCCTCGACGGTGCCGCGCGGGTCTTCGGTCGTCTCGGATTCGAACGCGCCCGACTCAACGACATCGTCGACGAGACCGGGGTCACGCGCGGGGCCCTGTACTTCCACTTCCAGTCGAAGGACGAGCTGGCCCGCATCGTCATCGACGAGCAGCATGCCCGTTCTCGTGCCCTCATCGATCGGGTGACCGCCACCGACGCCGACGCGATCACGACGATCGTCGAGTTGACCCGCGAGTTCGCCCGGTTGGCTGCCGACGACCCGGTGATCCGCGCCGGCATCGGGCTCATCCTCGAGTTCAATCGCGGTGAGCAGCCGATCCCGGCCTACCTGGATTGGATCGAGGCCTCCCGGCGCCTGGTGACACGGGCGATCGCCGAGGGCGACGTTCGGCCGGAGGTGGTGCCCGCCGACGCCGCCGAGTTCATCATCGGTTCGTTCGTCGGCGTCCAGCTCAGCTCGCAGATCGTCGCCGGCGGCGTCGACCTGCTCGACCGTGTCGACCGACTGATCGGCTTCATCCTGCCGGCGCTGATGCGTCCCGAACGGTTCGCCGCCCACCCCGCGACCGTCGGCTGACGCCTCCCGCCTGCGAGAGCGACGATCAGTTCCGCAGGGCGACGATCAGTTCCGGAGGGCGGCGAAGACGTCGACGAAACCGTTGGCCGTGCGGTGCCACGAGAAGTCCGCGGACCGTGACCGGGCCGCAGCACTGAGGGCGGTGCGTCGGGCGGCGTCGACCGCGAGCTGCGCCGTCGCGGAGACGAGGCCGTCCGTGTCGTCGACGAGGACGCCGGTCACCCCGTCGATCACCGAGTCGACCAGTCCCGCGGAGCTGCGGTAGCCGATGGTCGGGACGCCGTGTTGGGCCGCTTCGATGACGGCCAGCCCCCACCCCTCCTTGCGTGACGGCATCAGATGGAGGTCGGCGGCGGCCAGGATCTCGTGTTTGCGGACGTCGCTGACGTGGCCGTGGAATCGCACCCGGTCGGCGACGTCGAGGTCGGCGACCGCGGTGGTCAGCCGGTCGGCCCACCAGCCGTCGCCGACGATGTCGAGCCGCACGTCGACGCCGCGGACCGCGAGGCGCGCGACGGCCTGCAGGGCGTGCTCGATCTGCTTGTGCGGCACCAGTCGGGAGACCACGACGAGGTTCACGCCGTCTCCCGCGGGGTGGGCGGTCCGGGGGGCGTCGGTTCTCGCCGCGGCGGGGATCGGGTCCACGCCGCCCCGGATCACCGTGATCCGGTCGCGGTCCACGCCGAGGCGTTCCAGTTCGGCGGCCGACGGGTCCGACACGGTCACGTAGCGGCTCCGCCGGTGCACGCGCGGCGACAGCCGGGATTCGATGAACCAGCCCAGGCGCGACAAGACGGGGCCGGCGACCGGCCACTGTTCGCGGTGACCGTGGTGCACCAGGATCACCGTCGGTGTCCGGGTGACGAGGCGGGCGAAGAAGGGCACGCCGTTCTGGGTGTCGACGATGACGTCGGGCACCCGAGCTCGTAGGCGGCCGCGCCCGAGCCGGGCCGCCGCGATCGTCGCCAGGGCCCGCGGGTACACGGTGAGTCGGCCGCCTGCCCGGAGCACCAGGATCCCGTCTCGCATCTGTTTGCGGGGGGCGCCGCGGTAGCGGGCGGTCAGCAGGGTGACGCGTGATCCGCGACGGGCGAGTTCCGCGCCGACTCGCTCGAGGTACCGTTCACTGCCGCCGCCCTGCGGGTGGCCGGTGTCGCGCCAGCACAGCAGCAGGACGTCGGTCGGCACGCTCACGCGACCCAGGGTATGCGACCCTGACACCATGCTCCCGTTCGCCCGCCGGGCCACCGCGGCCCGATCGGTTCGACTGTTGCGGGCGTTCGGTCACGAGCAGTCCGAGCCCGCCGTCTTCTACTCGGCCCTCGCCGATGACACCGCCGCGATGGTCGCCGGCGTGGTCCCGGAATCGTTACGCGGTGCGGCGGTTCTCGATGTCGGCGGCGGCCCCGGATTCTTCGCCGACGCGTTCACCGCTCGCGGCGCGGACTATCTCGCGGTGGAGCCGGATGCCGGGGAGATGTCGGCCGCCGGAATCGACCACCGCACCACCGTTCGCGCGCGCGGGCAGCGACTGCCGTTTCGGAGCGGGAGCGTGGACGTCTGCTTCTCCTCCAATGTCGCCGAGCACACTCCGGACCCGTGGGCGATGGCCGACGAGATGGTGCGGGTCACCCGGTCGGGCGGGACCGTAATCCTCAGCTACACGCTGTGGTGGGGCCCGTTCGGCGGACACGAGATGGGGCTGACGCACTATGCCGGCGGGCACCGTGCCGCCCGCTGGTACACGCGGCGTCACGGGCGACTGCCGAAGAACCTGTACGGCGTCTCGTTGTTCCCGATCACCGCCGCAGCGGGGCTGCGTTGGGCGCACAGCACCTCCGCCGCCGATCTCGTCGCCGCCTTTCCGCGTTATCTCCCCCGCTGGGCGTGGCCGGTCGTCCACGTTCCCGGCGTCCGCGAGGTCGCCGCGACCAACCTGGTCCTCGTTCTCCGCGTCCGCTGAGGATCCGGATGCCGGGGATCGTCGGCGACGGCGACCCGCCTGAAGGACGAGCCTGCGAACCGCGAGATCAGGTCCGCGACGTGCTGAATCACATGTGTGTAATTCATCCACACTGTGGACAAGCCCTGTGGACAACTCGCGCGGTCGTCCACTTTCGGCACAGTCGCGGGCGGCGGGCGCCAGCAGAATCGGCACTGAGCGCATCGACCGGGGACTGCCTGGCCGTCGCTTCCGGACCGTCGGACGGCGGCCGGACGATCTCCGAGGAAGCGTGACGCCATGACCGAGTCCACCATCGGAACCGACCACACCGACCTGTTCATCGGCGGCACCTGGACGCCGTCGCGCGGCGGCGAGACCCGAACCGTCGTCGACCCGTCCACCGAACGCCCACTGGGCACCGTCGTCCTGGCCTCCACCGACGACGTCGACGCCGCCGTCGCAGCGGCCCGCGCCGCATTCGACGACCCCGCCGGGTGGTCCTCGTGGACCGGCGAGGCCCGCGCCGACGCACTCGACCGATTCGCCGACGCCCTCACCGCCCGCAGCGACCAGATCGCGGCCGCGGTGACCTCGCAGAACGGCATGCCGATCGGTTTGGCGACCGCACTCGAAGGTGCCTTCGCGCCCCTGCTGTTGCGGTACTACGCCGACCTCGCCCGCAGCTCGCATCCCCAGATCGTCGACGGCATGCTCGGCGGCCGCGTCGAGATCCGGCACGTCCCCTACGGCGTCGTCGGCGCCATCGCACCGTGGAACTATCCGCAGACGCTCGCAGCCATGAAATACGCACCCGCCCTGGCCGCCGGCTGCACGGTGGTCCTCAAAGCGCCCGTCGAATCGCCCCTCGACGCCCGCCTCGTCGCCGACGCCGCCATCGAGGCGGGACTGCCCGCCGGAGTGCTGAACATCCTCCCCGGCGACGTCGACGCCGGCCGCGCCCTCGTCGCACACCCCCGCGTCGCCAAAGTCGCGTTCACCGGATCCACCGCCGCCGGCCGCGACGTCGCCCGCGTCTGCGGCGACCTCCTGCGACCCGTCACCCTTGAACTGGGCGGAAAGTCCGCCGGCATCGTCCTCGACGACGCCGACCTCGCGTCCTCGGTGGAAGACCTGTTCGGCGCCGTCTTCATCAACAACGGCCAGACCTGCTTCCGCACCGCCCGAATCCTCGCCCCACAGCGTCGCTACGACGAAGTCGTCGCACTGCTCGCCGACCTCTCGTCCGGCGCCGCCGTCGGCGACCCCCGCGACGCCGCCACGGCGATCGGCCCACTCGTCCACGCCCGCGCCCGCGCCCGCGACCGCGTGATGGGATACATCGACCAGGGACGGGCCACCAGCAGGCTCGTCACCGGCGGCGGCACCCCCGACGGCCCCGGATTCTTCGTGCAGCCGACCGTCTTCGCCGACGTCGACAACGATTCGCCGATCGGCCAGGAGGAGATCTTCGGGCCCGTCGTCACCGTCGCCCCCTACCGCGACGAAGACGACGCCGTCGCCATCGCCAACGACTCCGTCTACGGACTCGGCGGCACCGTCTGGTCCCGCGACGCCGAGCACGCCGCCCGGGTGGCGCGGCGCCTGCAGACCGGCACCGTCGGCATCAACGGTTACACCCCCGACCCGGCGGGCCCCTTCGGCGGCTTCAAGAACAGCGGCATCGGCCGAGAATTCGCCACCAGCGGGTTCGAGAACTACCGGCAGCCGCAAACCATCTACCTCGGTTGATCACGAGATCGGTCTGTCAACGGTGTAGCGAAAGTGAACACCGCGAACAGGCGTGAGGTGTCACACTGATAGGACCAGTTCGCGGGTTCGGTCCGCGCCCCGGGGAGGTGTATCCGATGTCCGTTCAGGCCTCCGCCGCGATCGGATCGTCATGGCGCCGATCGGCGCTCAGCGGCGTCGACCCGGCCCGCTGCCTCGACGGCGACGACACCATCGTCGAGGTCAACACCGGCAGTCGCCTCCTCGCCGCCGCAGGGCCCGTCCTCGACCGGGTCGCCGATGCCCTCGCCGGCACCGACTTCGCCGTCCTGCTCGCCGACAGCAGCGCCCACGTCGTCGACATCCGCGCCGGCGAAGCCAGCGTCCGCGACCACGTGGACCGGTCCGGCGTCGTCACCGGACGGTGGCTCGCCGAAGAGGCCGCGGGCACCAACGCCGTCGGCACCGCCCTGGAGGTCGGCGGCGGCGTCAGCGTCCGCGGCACCGAGCACTTCGCCGAGGCCCTGCGCGGCTTCTCCTGCTACCGCCACCCCATCCGGCACCCGGTGACCCGCCGGACCGTCGGAGTCCTCGACATCTCCTGCGGACTCGAAGCCGAGAACCGCCTCCTGCCGCCGTTCCTCGTCTCCGTGGTCCGCGGCATCGAGGACCGCCTGCTGCGCAGCGCCTCAGCGCCCCAACGAGAACTGATCGACGCCTTCGACCGCGCGGTCGCACTCTTCCGCGGCTCCGCCGTCGCGGCCATCGACTCCGAGATCGACCTGGAGAACGTGCACGCCGGACGGCTCCTCGACCCCGCCGACCGAGTGACCCTGAGCGTGCTCATCCGCGAAGCACCCCTCGCCGGGACGAGCGAACACGATCTCACCCTCGTCTCGGGGCGCGCGGTCCGCGCGGCCGTCACCCGGTACGGCGACGGCGGACTGATCGTCCTGACCCCGACACCCGAACCTCGGAGCGCACCCGAGGTCGCGGCACCCGTCTCCGCAGCCCCGCCCGGCGGCCTCACCGTGGTCTCCGGTGAGGCGGGGACCGGTCGGACCACCGCGGCCGCCACCACGCTCGACGGCTTCGAGGCGGCCTGGATGGACGGGGCCGACACCGTGGTCTGCGACCACCGGGAGTGGCTCCGCGACGTCGCCGCCACCATCGATCGGGCCGCGGTCGTGGAGAACGTGCACCTGCTGCCCGCCCCCGTCGCGCACGGTCTGGCCGACCTGCTCACGGCCCGCCCCCTGCCGGCGCCGGTCGTCCTCACGTGCCTGCCCGAAGCCGATCTGACCGGCGAACACACGCGGTTGATCGCTCTCGCCGATCACCACGTCGACCTGCCCCCGCTGCGCCACCGGCGCGGCGACATCCCCGCACTCGTCGCCGCCCGCCTCACCCGCAACCGGCCCGACGACACGGTGCGGCTGACACCGGACGCCATCGCCGCACTGACCGAATACGGGTGGCCCGGCAACGTCGCCGAACTCGTCCGGGTCGTCGATGCGCTGACGTCCCGGCGCAGCGCCGGCGACATCACCGCCGCCGACCTCCCCGCCCACATCCGTTCGGGGGCGATCCGCTCCTCACTGACCCCGCTGGAACAGGCCGAACGCACCGCGATCGCTGAAGCCCTCCGTGTCACCGACGGGAACAAGAGCGCGGCGGCGGCGCGGCTGGGAGTCAGCCGCACCACCCTCTACCGCGCCATCCGCCGCTACCGGCTGAACACGTCGTAGTGGACGATCGTGGCGCCACCGGTCGCATAGTTCGCGATGTCGGCGGCCGCCGCCTGCCCCTCCGGGGACGCCATCCCCGCACCGAACGCCTCCGCCGAGGCGAAGTCGGCCGAGAAGATCGCCCAGAACGGCGACGAACCCTCGGCCGCCTCGACGCCGAACGCGAAGGTCAATCCGCTCGCGCCCGGGATGGCCGCCGCCAACGGCAGGTGCGTGCTCCGGTAGTACTCCTCGAACTGCCGGTGATCAGTCGGTTCGCCGTACAGGACGTTCACACGATGCATGGGGTTCTCCTTCGAGCGGCCGCGGCGTCTCGAGCACACGGCACGGAATCGGACGACTCCATCGTCGTCCGCGCCACCGGCGACAGCTGATCAGAAAGTGGACACCTGCCGCACCACCCGTGGGAGACACTGGGTCACAGGTCACCGAAGCACAGTTCCGGATCCCCTCCGCGGATCCCCGTCAGAAGGTGAGAACGCCATGACCGTCGACACCGCTCTTCCCGAGATCACCCGCGCACGTCGTCACAGTCTCGGCGACCTGCTGCATCGCACGGCCCGTCGCGTGCCCGACAAACTCGGCGTCGTGACCGCCGAGCGTGAGTTCACCTTCGCCGAATTCGACGTCGCGGTGAACCGCATGGCGCATGCGCTCGCCGACCGCGGGCTGGTCAAGGGCGACCGGCTGGCCCTGCTGTCCCGGAACTGCTGGGAGTTCGGCGCCCTGGTCTTCGCCGCGGCACGGCTCGGCGTGATCCTGGTGCCCATCAACTTCGCCCTGCAGCCGCGCGAAGTCGCCTTCATCCTCGCCGACTCCGGGGCATCCGGGCTCATCGCCGGCGGCGACCTCCTCGACGTCGCCGCGGCGGCCGCCGACATCGCCGCCGAGTCCGGCGATGCCGCCCCCGCCGCGAGCATCCGGGTCCGGGCCGTCATCGGGGAGCCGGCGACACGATCGGCGGCAGCCGGATGGGAGTCCGCGTCACGATGGGCCGACGACGGTCCCGACCGGGCGCCCGACGTCGACGTCCTCGACGACGACCCGATCCGGTTGATGTACACCTCCGGCACCGAGTCGTCGCCGAAGGGCGTCATCTCCACCAGCCGCTCCCTCATCGCCCAGTACGTCAGCTGCATCGTCGACGGCGGCGCCACCGCAGACGACATCGAGATCCACTCGCTGCCGATGTACCACTGCGCCCAACTCGACTGCTTCTTCTGCGTCGACGTGTACCTCGGCGCCACCAGCGTCATCCTCCCGACCCCCGACCCCGACGCCGTCTTGGCCGCGATCGAACGGCACGGAGCCACCAAGTACTTCGCACCCCCGACCGTCTGGATCGGGCTCCTGCGCTCCGAGAAGTTCGCGTCGACCGACCTGTCGACGCTCGCCAAGGGCTACTACGGCGCCTCCCCGATGCCCGCCGAAGTCCTCCGCGAACTCCTCGACCGACTCCCCGACGTCCGGCTGTGGAACTTCTACGGGCAGACCGAGCTGTCGCCGATGGTCACCATCCTGCTGCCGCACGAACAGCTCGCCCACGCGGGCAGTGCCGGACGCGCCGCCCTCAACGCCGAGACCATCATCGTCGACGACGACGGGAACGCCGTCCCGCCCGGCGAGGTCGGCGAGATCGTCCACCGCAGTCCGCACATCTGCGCCGGCTACCACCACCGCCCCGACAAGACCGCGGAGGCGTTCGCCGGCGGCTGGTTCCACTCCGGCGACCTCGGTGTCATGGACGCCGACGGATACCTGTCGGTGGTGGACCGCAAGAAGGACATGATCTGCACCGGCGGCGAGAACGTCGCCAGCCGGGAGGTCGAGGAGGCGATCTACGAGATCCCGGGCGTCGCCGAAGTGGCCGTCTTCGCCGTCCCGCATCCGCGGTGGGTGGAGGCCGTCACCGCCGCCGTCGTCCCCCGCGCCGGCGTCGACATCGACGAACAGCAGATCCTCGACCACCTCCGCGACCGACTGGCCGGATTCAAACGCCCCAAGTACGTGGTCGTCGTCGACGAGCTGCCGAAGAACCCCAGCGGCAAGATCGTCAAACGGACGCTGCGCGAACGCTACGACGATCTCGCCCGGACCGCCACCGGGTAGCGACCGGCGCGAACCGATTCACCGCGGGAGACGGCCCGAGCAGTGCAGCGGTCCGCCGCGGCTCGTGCTCGACGCGATGAGGTCCTCACCGTGGAGGATCGTGCAGGTCACCGTTCCACGGGTGACGATCGCATCCATCGTCGCCTTCCGCCCCTTGACGGTGGTGGCCTGCGACCACGGCGCACCGGCCGCCACCACCACCTTGGTCCCGCTCCCCGTCGCGAACGTCAGCGTGATGACGTCGCCGCTGCCGGTGAGCTGGTAGGTGACCGAACCCGGTGGGGCCGTCGGCCGCGTGCGCGACGGCACCGCGGTCGACGACGACGTCGACGACGAACTGGTCGGTGACGAACTGCTCGCCACGCTGCTCGAAGCGGGTCCCGCCTGCTCGTCGGGTTCTGACACGCGGTCGAAGACGATCTTGCCGACCAGGGCCACGACGATCACGGCGAGGACCACCACGATCGACAGCAGGACGGTCCGGCCGCGACCCGGTGACGCATTGCTCATGCCTCACGGTATCGCGGCGCGGCCCCTCGGTCATTCGGCGGTGATCGCCTCCAACGGCCGCGTGCGGGCCGCCGTGACCGCCGGCCACAGGGCGGCCACCACTCCGACGACCGCCGACCCGACCAGGGTGGCGCCGATCAGCGGCCACGGAATCACCACCCCGTCGATGCCCCAATGCGCCAGGGTGCGGACCAGCGGGACGCCGATCGCCAACCCCAGCACGGTGCCGAGCAGCGCACCGAAGACCGCGATGTACGTCGACTCGAGGTACACCGTCCGGCGGACCTGGGCCCGGCTCATCCCGACTGCTCTGAGCATGCCGATCTCCTGGCGCCGCTCCACCACCGACAGGGCGAGGGTGTTGATGATGCCGAGCACGGCGATCACCAGCGACAGCGCCAGCAGGGCGCCCAGCGTCGCCATCATCTGATCGATCTGCGACGAGATCGAGTTCTTGAACTGGTTGCGATCCTGAACCTGAGCGGTCAGGTACGGCGCCGTCGCATCGGTCAGTCGCCCTCGGAGCTCGTCGAGCGACGTCCCGGCGGCGGCCTTCACCAGGATCGGTCCGACGATCCGCTGCGCGGCCACCGGGACCAGCTCGTCGTAGGCGTCGGCGCCGACCATCACCGGGACCACCAGCTGGTTGGGCGCGAAGACGCCGGTGACCCGCACCGTCACGTCCTGCCCGGTGGTCCCCTCGAGGTCGACCGAATCGCCCAGCGTCCACCCCTTGTCGCGGGCGACGTCGTCCGCGACCAGCAGGTCGTGGCCGGACAGGTCGGCGGTTCCCGCTTCCATGTCGAGCGCCACCACGTCGTCGATCGATCCGCCCATCGGCGACGAGACGAACGTCGTCGAACCGTCCACGCCGGCGCGGCTGTACGCCTGGGCGACCACCGCGGACGTTCCCGGCACCGTGCGGACGGCGTCGGCGACCGCCGGGGAGAGCGGCATGTTGTTGGTGCCGGTCACCACGAAGTCGGCCTGCAGTCCCTTGTCGACCGCCGCGTTGACGGTGCCCTTGAACGACCAGCCCAACGTGCCGATCACCACGACCAGCATCAGACCGAGGGTCAACGCGAACGCGGTCGCCGCGCTGCGGCGCGGATTGCGGACCGCGTTGGTGCGGGCCAGGCGGCCGACCGTGCCGAACGGCCGCTGGAACACCGCACCCAGTCCGCCGACGACCGGCCGCGCCACCGCGGGCGCCCCGACCACCACGGCGATCACCGCCAGCAGGGCACCGAGGCCCACCGTCACGGCCGGGCCCACGCCCTCACCGAGTCCGCCGACGACGAGCGCGGCCACCGCGAGAACCCCGATCACGGCTCCCACCAGCGTCCGGCCGCGCAGCGACCCCGCTCCCGGTTCCACACTGCTCTGGCGCATCGCCTCGACGGGCGGGATCCGCGATGCGCGGCGCGCCGGGATCCAGGCGCTCAGCAGGGTGACGACCACGCCGACGAGCAGTGCCGACACCACGGCCGCGACACCCACCTGAACACCGTTCGACGGCAGGCCCTGCGATTCGGTGAAGGCGAGCATCGCCGCGGCGATCCCGATGCCCAGACCGAGTCCGATCACCCCGCCGACCACGCCGACGATCAGCGCCTCGCGCATCACCGACCGCGAGATGTCCGAGCGTCCCGCGCCGATGGCGCGCAGCAACGCCAGTTCGCGATTCCGCTGGGCCACGATCATCGAGAACGTGTTGTAGATGATGAACGTGCCCACCAGCAGCCCGATCGCCGCGAAGGCGAGCAGGATCGCCTGGAAGATCGTCAGGAACTCGCCGATGGCCTCCTTCTGATCGGCACGCACCTCATCGCCGGTGCGCACCGAGTAGGCCGTCGGCGCCGATGCGTCGCGGGTGGTGAGGAACGACGCCACGGCGTCCCGGAGCTCGTCGTCCGAGACCCCCGGTGCGGCCGCCAGATTCACCGTCGAGACGTATTCGCCGTCGGAGAACAGTCGGGCCGCCGTCTGCTCGTCGAAGGTCACGCCGACGAACCCGCCCGTCGACGTCGGCATGTCGGTGATCCCGACGACCGTCACCGTCATCGGCGGCTCCGTTCCGGCCCCCACGACGACCTTGGTCGTCGACCCCACACGCAGGTCGGCCTTCTCGGCCGCATCGGCGTTGAGGGCGATCTCACCTGATCGCTGCGGGGCGCGGCCCTCCTCGATCGTCATCTGCTCGCCGACGGCGCGGTCGGGCGGCAGGTATGCCATCCCGATGCTCGGTGCGCCGCCGGTCTGGATGGCGCGCCCCGACGAGTCGGCGACGGTCACCGACCCCGAGTAGTCCTTGGCGAGGCGAGCGATCCCCAGGTCGCCGGCGTGGGCGTCGAGATCGTCGGCGAGGGCGGTCGGGACTCCCGCGGAATCGTCCTTGGCCCCGCTGACCTGGACCGAGACGCCCTTCGCCGCATTGTCGAAGATGCCGTTGAAGGCCTCGGAGACCGTGGAGGTGAAGACCACCGCCGCGGCGACGAAGCTGGTGCCGAGCACCACCGAGAAGACGGTGAGGATCAACCTCACCTTGTGTTGCACGAGGCTCCGGGTGGAGACCTTGCGCATGACGGATGCGGCCATGACGTCAGCCCACCTCGCCGTCGCCGGACTCCGCCGCGGGCGCCTCGTCGTCGAGATTCCGCATCACCTCGAACACGTCGTCGGCCGACGGCCGGGAGAGCTCGCGGACGATCTGCCCGTCGGCCAGGAACACCACGCGATCGGCGTAGGCCGCCGCCCGCGGATCGTGCGTCACGATCACCACCGTCTGACCGAACTCGTCGGTAGCCGCCCGCAGGATCGACAGGACCTCGCCCGACGACCGCGAGTCGAGGTTGCCGGTCGGCTCGTCGCCGAAGATGATGTCGGGCCGCCCCACCAGAGCGCGCGCGCAGGCCACCCGCTGCTGCTGGCCTCCGGACAGCTCCGACGGCCGATGCGAGAGTCGGTCGCGCAAACCGAGCCGGTCGACGACCGTGTCGAACCACTCCCGATCCACCCGACGGCCGGCGATGCCCTGCGGGAGGGTGATGTTCTCCTCCGCGGTCAACGTCGGCACCAGGTTGAACGCCTGGAAGACGAAGCCGATGCGGTCGCGCCGGAGCCGTGTCATCTCCTTGTCGGACAGGCCGACCACCCCGACGTCGCCGATCCAGACGGACCCGTCGGTGACGGCGTCCAGCCCCGCCAGGCAGTGCATCAGCGTCGACTTCCCGGAACCCGACGGCCCCATGATGGCGGTGAACTCACCGGCTCGGAACCCGATCGACACCCCGCGAAGGGCGTGGACCGCGGTGTCTCCGCTGCCGTAGGTCTTCACCACCGAGTCTGCGCGCGCTGCGATCGTGTCCGCGTCGGTCGATTCCCTTGGAGTCATGTGAACAAAAATCTCACGTCTGGCCGCGCCGCGCATCAGGAACATCCCTGAAGACGTCCCCGAGGGGAGCCGCCGGACGCCCGAGGGCCGCACCGGATCGAACCCGGTGCGGCCCTCGGAAACCCTCGTGTCCCAGTCAGCCCAGACGGCTGCGCAGCGTCTCGAGCTGGTCGCTGAGCTCACGCGGCAGCTTGTCGCCCACGAACTCGAACCACTCCTCGATCGTCGGGATCTCCTCACGCCACTCGTCGGCGTTCACCGCGAGCGACTCGGCGAGATCCTCCTGCGCCACGTCCAGACCGGTCAGGTCGAGCTCGGACGGTGCGGCGACGGTGCCGATCGGCGTCTCCACGCCGTCGACGCGCCCCTCGATGCGGTCGACCATCCACTTCAGGACGCGGCTGTTCTCGCCGAAGCCCGGCCACAGGAAGCGGCCGTCCTCGCCGCGGCGGAACCAGTTGACGTAGAACACGGCGGGCAGCTGGGCGCCCTCGCGGCGGCCGATGTTCAGCCAGTGCTCGAAGTAGTCGCCCACGTGGTAGCCCATGAACGGCAGCATCGCCATCGGGTCGCGGCGGACGGTGCCGACCTTGCCCTCGGCGGCGGCGGTCTGCTCGGAGCCGACGGTGGCACCCATGAAGACGGCGTGCTCCCAGTCCCGCGCCTGCGTGACCAGCGGGACCGTCGACTTGCGACGGCCGCCGAACAGGATCGCCGAGATCGGGACGCCCTGCGGGTCGTCCCACTCGGGGGCCAGCGTCGGGCACTGCGACATCGGGGTGCAGTACCGCGAGTTCGGATGGGCCGCCTTGGTCTCCGAGTCGGGACCCCAGTCCTCGCCGTGCCAGTCGATGAGGTGGGCCGGCGTATCGCCGCCGATGCCCTCCCACCAGACGTCGTCGTCGTCGGTGCGCGCGACGTTGGTGTAGATCGTGTTGCCCGCCTCGATGGTCTTCATCGCGGTCGGATTCGAGTCGTAGCTCGTGCCCGGCGCCACACCGAAGAAGCCGAACTCGGGGTTCACGGCGTACAGGCGTCCGTCGTCGCCGAAACGCATCCACGCGATGTCGTCGCCGACGGTCTCGGCGCGCCAGCCGTCCAGCGTGGGATGGATCATCGCGAGGTTGGTCTTACCGCACGCCGAGGGGAACGCCGCGGCCACGTAGTAGACCTTGTCCTCCGGGCTGATCAGCTTGAGGATCAGCATGTGCTCGGCGAGCCAGCCCTCATCGTGCGCCATCGCCGAGGCGATCCGCAGCGCGTAGCACTTCTTGCCGAGCAGCGCGTTGCCGCCGTAGCCCGACCCGTACGACCAGATCACGCGGTCCTCGGGGAAGTGGACGATGTACTTCTCGGTGTTGCACGGCCACGGGACGTCCTCCTCGCCCTCGGCGAGCGGCGCGCCCACCGAGTGCAGGCCCTTGACGAAGAACCCGTCGTCGCCCAGCGCCTCGAGGACCTTGGGGCCCACGCGGGTCATGACGCGCATCGACAGCACCACGTACGGGGAGTCGGTGAGTTCGATGCCGAGCTTCGGATCGTCCGAGCCCAGCGGCCCCATGCAGAACGGGATGACGTACATGGTCCGTCCGCGCATGCTGCCGCGGTACAGGTCGGTCATCGTGGAGCGCATCTCGTCGGGATCGACCCAGTTGTTGGTGGGGCCGGCCGCATCCGCGGTCTTGCTGCAGATGAAGGTGCGCGACTCGACGCGAGCCACGTCGGCGGGATCGGAGAGGGCCAGGAACGAGTTCGGCTTGCGCTCCTCGTTCAGCTTGACCACGGTGCCTGCGTCGACCAGCTCAGCGGTGAGACGGTCCCACTCGTCGTCACTGCCGTCCGACCAGACCACGCGGTCGGGCTGCGTGAGCTCGGCAACCTCGGCCACCCAGGCGATGAGCCCGGCGTGGTTCGTGGGGGCGTTCCCGGGTTCGAGGCCCGGAACGGTCGCAGCGGTCATGCGGATCTCCTCGTCGAAATTCACGGTGCCTGCGCGCAACAGCTGTGCGGACGCATTCCCGGCCTAGGATACGCCCGTTTCTCCCGGCCCGGGCCGGTGGGCGGACCGAGCGGCCGTCAGTCGATACGGCCGAGAGTCGTCGGGCTCCACTCGCCGACCGTACCGTCGAGCGAGCGTTCGGTCACCCCGTCCGGTCCGTCGACGGAGGTCACCCGGTCGACCCGTCCGTCGCCGTCGGCATCGGAGACGATCGCCGGGACACCGCGGAGTCCGCTGGTCAACGATTCGGGGACGCCGTCGCCGTCGGCGTCGATGTCCGCGGGACCCAGGTCCCACACCGTGCCGTCGGCATACCACCAGAGGTTGTCGTGGGCCGAGACACCGTCGGCCGATTCGGTGTCGCCGAACACATCGGGAGCCTCCGGAGAACCCGCCTCCGCAGGGGTCCAGATGAGATCAGCTTCACGTTCCGCATCGGACTCGCCGAACAGCTCGTCCATCGTTCACCGGCACCTTCCCGAACACCCCAGCGGACACACCCCTCATCTATTAGACGCGCGCGGACCGCGTTCGGTTCCATATCTCTCGGCCGATGCTCGCCTCCGCCGCCCCGACGGCCGCGACGAGCCGGTGCTCCATGTCGCCGCGACGCCGGGCGACGGTCTCACCGACCCAGCGGACGACCGCCGCGCGGCGCGCCGCATCCCGCCGGACGGCCACGATCCACGCCGCGAGCAGCACCCCGGCGGCGAGCGCGAGAGCCGTCCCGAGGGCACCGAGTCCGGCCCAGTCGAGGGCCGGGGCGATCACCATCCGGCCGACCCCGAAACCCATCGAGGCGCCGACGATCAACAGCATCGCCCCCTCGGCCCGTCCGCGCACCTGCTCGGGCGGCGGGCACGGCGGCCCGGCGTCCCGACCGATCTCCACGGGTCGCGGCGGCCCCGGCGACGACAGGCCCGCCAGGGCCGAGGCCTGGATCCGGTCGACCCGACGCCGCACCGCCTCGATGAGCCCCCGCTCCACCGCATCGAGCGCGGGCGGCAGCCAGTCGAGCGCACCGGGTCCCGTCGCCGTGGCCGTCGCCGCCGTCTCGCGCAGCGCTTCACGCAACGCCGCGACCGCCTCGCCGCGGACCTCGACGATCCCCGCACGCACCGCGGTGAGGCGTTCGGCACGCGTCGGCAACACCGCTGCCGTGTCGACCGACCGGCGCGCGACGGGCGGCGACACCGCCTCCTCGGGGGCGGGTCGGGAGAGTGCCGGCGGATCGTCGGTGCACCAGCGCACCACGTCTCGGACCCCCGACCGGTCACCCGCGTCCGGTGCGACGGCGAACAACGGCACGCGGCGATCCGGGTCGAGCGCGGTACGCGACCGCGCGATCACCGCCGGCCACCCCGGATGCCGATCCACGTGGACGGCCACCATCGCCACGGCCGCTCCCGCGCGGGCGGCGGCGGCCAGCACCGCCCGCTCCTCGTCGGCCGCCGGAGCCGTGGCGTCGAGGGCGAGCAGGACCGTCCGGGCGCCACCGACCACCACCGGCTCGTCGTACCGCACCGCGATGTGGGTCACCCCGTCCACGCCGTGCTCCGCGAGCTCCGCCGCCAGCCCCGCGGGGTCGGCGCCGGCGGTCCCCGCCACCACGACGGTCGCCGACGCCGTGGTCGCCGACGCCGTCACCGGGCACCCGTTCCGACCGCACCGGCGAGCCACCGCTCGGCGTCCTCCCGGCGGTGACCGCGCGCCGCCGACAGCCGAACCTCGGCGAGAGCGAGCACGCGACGCCGTTCGACGATCGCCGGAACCGCGGCGCGCACCGCGGGAATCAGCGCATCGATCCCACTGATGCCCCGGAGGTGCGCCGACAGGCCGGCGGCGTCGAGCTCTGGCGAGTCGACCAGCGCACGCATCGCCGCGACCAGTCCGGTGCGGCCCACGGACGACAGGACGTCGGCGCGCATCCGCTGGTCGGCCGGGTCGGTCGCGCCGTCGGGGAACATCGCGGCGATCACGGGGACACCGAAGCCGCGCCCCGCATCGCGTCCCCGGTCCGCCCACCGTCGGAGGGCGGCGGCCTGTGCGTCGTCGAGGTCGACCCCGGCGAGCAGGCCCGACACCGGTGTCACCGGCAGACCGAGGCGGTCGGCGGCCGCTCGGGCGAGCCGGTCGGCCGTCGGTCGCGCATCGGCCTTACCGGCGATCACGACGACCGGCGGCCCGCCGCGTCGCCGACAGCGGTCGAGGAGCACCCGGTCCGGGCCCCGTTCCTGGGCGCCGATCACGCGTACGAGGAGATCGGCGTCGGCATCCGCATCGTCGGGGCGGGCCGTGGCCGCCACCCCGAACCGGCGGTGCAGCGCTCGCACCATCGTCGCGACGCCGACACCGGCCGTTCCCGACACGGCGACGCGCAGAGTCCCGTCAGCATCCACCCCGTCCACCTCCCCCAAGGCGTCCTCGATACGCCGACGCTACTCCCCGGATCGGACATTTGGTGCCGTATTCGGGGTGTCCGGTGTGAGTGAGCAGCGGTGATGAGACACCATGTGTATGTGAGCATCGATCCAACCCCGAGTTCGTCCGATCCGGACTCGTCCACGCGGGAGCCGGCCGGACAGGGCGCGTCGAGCGACACCGATCGCTCCCGCCTGTACCCGCGCGTGACCAGCTTCCGGTTCCGCCGGGGCACCCTGACGCCGGGGCAGCGCCGCAACTGGGAGAACCTGTGGCCGACGCTCGGACGCGATCTGCGCACCGGCCCCGACCGCGACGCCGAGCCCCCGCTGCGGGCGCAGGAGTGGTTCGGCCGCACCGCGCCCCTCATCGTGGAGGTCGGCAGCGGCACCGGGATCTCCACCGCGGCGATGGCCGACGCCGAGCCCGACGTCGACGTGGTGGCCGTGGAGGTCTACCAGCCCGGTCTCGCCCAGCTCATCGGCCTCGTCGACCGCGGTGGGCTCACGAACGTGCGGATGATCCGCGGCGACGCGACCGTCGTGCTCACCGAGCTGATCGCACCCGACTCGCTGACCGGCGTTCGCGTGTTCTTCCCCGACCCCTGGCCGAAGGCGCGGCATCACAAGCGGCGATTCCTGCAAGCCGGGACCATCGAATTGATCGCCGACCGCTTGGCGCCCGGCGGCATTCTGCACATCGCGACCGACCACGCGGACTACGCTGCGTGGATCGCCGAGTTGCTGGCCACCCAGCCTCGGGACCGTCCGCACGTGGTCCCGCTGACCTTCGATTCGCCGATCCTCCTCGACCGCCCGACCACGAAGTTCGAGGGTCGCGCCCACGAGGAGGGACGCGGGGTCAACGAGTTCGTCTATGTGAAACCGGCCCCGGCTGCGAGACCGGCCCCGGCTGCGACGGCGCCGCCGCGGATGAGCGCGGCGTCGGACACGACGAGCGAGGAGAAGGCATGACCCCGGAGTTCGCCGACACGATCGCCGGCACCACGTCCCACCGTCGCGTCCTGCTCGTGTGGGACGCCCCGAACATGGACATGGGGCTCGGCGGCATCCTCGGCGGCCGTCCGACCGCGGCCCACCGGCCCCGGTTCGACGCCCTCGGTCGGTGGCTCCTCAAACAGTCCGCCGCACTGGGCGCCCGGTTCCACGCCGAGGTGGAGCCCGAGGCGACGGTCTTCACCAACATCGTCCCCGGCAGCGCGGAGGTGGTGCGTCCGTGGGTGGAGGCGCTCCGCAACGTCGGCTACGCCGTGTTCGCCAAACCCAAACTCACCGACGACAGCGATGTGGACGCCGACATGCTCGACCACATCCAGGTGCGTCGACACTCGCCCGGGCTCGCCGGAGTGATCGTCGCCTCAGCCGACGGGCAGGCGTTCCGGGAGCCGCTTCTCGAGATCGCCGCGGAGGGCGTCCCGGTGACGGTCATCGGCTTCCGCGAGCACGCGAGTTGGGCGCTGACCTGCGATGAGATCGAGTTCATCGACCTCGAGGACATCCCCGGCGTATTCCGCGAACCGCTCCCGCGGATCAGCCTCGACGCACTGCCCGACGAGGGCGCCTGGCTCACCCCGTTCCGCCCGCTCTCGGCGCTGCTCAGCTAGCGGCCCCGCCCAACCTGAATCCGTGCGGCTCGATTTCTCAGTAATGATTGAGAGAATCACCCGATCGGACATCGGCAAGTAAGAAAGGACACCGGCGTGTTCGGATCCATCGGCTCATTCGTCCACCGGATGCGCTACACCGTCATCGCCGTGCTCGTCGCGCTCATGGGCGGCCTGGGACTGTACGGCCTGAGCCTGGGCGATCACCTGTCCCAGAGCGGATGGTTCGCCCCGGGCTCCGAATCGGTGGAGGGATCGGTGCTGGCCGACTCCGCACTCGGCCGCGACCACAAGTCCGACGTCATCCTGCTGATCACGCCGCCGGCGGGCACCACGGTCGACGATCCGGCGTTCGGCGCCAAGATCGAGACGATCCTCGACGATCTCACCGAGCAGCACCCCGATGTCGTCAGCCGTGAGAGCGGCGACGGCCACGCCGGCATGATCGATCCGTTCGAACCGGCGGCAGGCGGCGCCAGCGACATCGCCGCCGAGACCAAGCAGAAACGCATGTGGACGCCGGACCGCAAACATGCGTTCGTGTCGATCGGCGTCGCCGGCGACGACGACACCAGCATCGTCAAGAACTACCAGAAGATCCAGCCGTTCTTCGACGATCTCGCCGAACGCTACGACCTCCCGGGAACCCGGTTCCAGCTGGCGGGTCTGCAGCCGATCGCGACGGCGATGAGCGCTGGGATGGACGCCGACATCGCGCGCGCCGAACTCATCGCGCTGCCCGTCGTCGCGGTGATGCTGTTCTTCGTCTTCGGCGGCGTGATCGCCGCGGTGCTCCCGGTGTTCATCGGCGGTCTGACGATCGCCGGCTCGCTCGGCATCATGACGCTCCTGGCGCGCGTCACCGAACTCAACATCTTCGCCCAGTCGGTCGTCACGCTGATCGGACTGGGCATCGCGATCGACTACGGCCTGTTCATCGTCAGCAGATTCCGCGAGGAGTTGGCCGACGGCTACACCGTCGAGGCCGCGGTCCGAAGAACCGTGATGACCGCCGGTCAGACGGTGGCGTTCTCCGCGACGATCATCATCGCCGCGCTGGCCTGTCTGCTGATGTTCCCGCAGGCGTTCCTCAAATCCGTGGCGTACGGCGCCCTCGCGTCGGTGTCGCTGGCCGCGATCCTGTCGGTGACGGTGCTGCCCGCGGTCCTGTCGATCCTCGGCCACCGCGTCGACGCCCTGGGACTGCCGTTCCTGCGTCGCACCAAGACGCGCGAAGAGGTCGAGGCCGGATTCTGGGGCAAGCTGGCCGGCTGGGTGATGAAGCACCCGATGAAGACGGCCGTGCCGACGACCCTGATCCTGCTGGCGCTCATCATCCCGTTCAAGGACATCACCTTCGGCGGGATGAGCGAATCGTATCTGCCGCCCGACCAGCCCAATCGCGTGGCGCAGGAGGACTTCGACAAGTACTTCCCCAGCGAGCGGACCGAAGAGATCAAGCTCATCGTCAAGGTCCCGCCGACCATCGACGACGCCGCGGGCGCCGTCGACGCCATCAAGAACGACGCCAACAAGATCCCGGGCTTCACCCGCCAGTTCTCGCCGGACGCCGACCAGAACGGCCTGTGGGGATCGTCGGGTGACGACGCCGTCGTCCAGATGTCGGCGGGACTGCTCGATCGGGACACCGCGGCCGAGGCGATCTCCAAACTCCGCGAGATCGACCCGCGCGGCACCACGGTCTACGTCGCGGGCACCCCGGCGCTCACCCAGGACTCGGTGGACGCCCTCATGACCCGACTGCCGTTCATGGCGGTGCTGCTCGTCTTGGTGACCGGCCTGCTGATGTTCCTCGCGTTCGGCTCGATCATCCTGCCGATCAAGGCGGCGTTGATGACGGCGCTCGGACTCGGCTCCACGCTCGGCATCCTCACGTGGATCTTCATCGACGGACACGGGTCGTCGCTGGCGAACTTCACGCCCGGCGCCCTCTTCGCACCCGTGCTCGTGCTGATCATCGCGATCATCTACGGGTTGTCGAACGACTACGAGATATTCCTGATGTCCCGCATGGTCGAGGCCCGACAACAGGGGGCCTCGACCACCGAGGCCATCCGCGTCGGCACCGCCCAGACCGGTCGCATCATCACCGCGGCCGCCGCCATCCTGGTGGTGGTGACCGGAGCGTTCGCGCTCTCGGACATCGTGATGATGAAGTACATCGCGTTCGGCATGATCGCCGCCCTGATCCTCGACGCCACGGTGATCCGCATGCTGCTGGTGCCGTCGATCATGAAGATGCTCGGCGACGACTGCTGGTGGTCGCCGCGGTGGATGCAGTGGCTTCAGCAGCGGATCGGTCTCGGCGAGACGATTCTCGAGGAGGAGCCCGAGCACAAGCGGCCCGACTACCAGCCGGCACACGTCGGCGGGACGTCGGGCGGTGTGGTGGCCGCCGCCGAGGCGCCCACCACGGCGTTCCGCGCCCCCGACCGGTCCGCCGATCGCGGCGACCGCCCGGTCGCCGGACGGGCCGAACCCACCGGCCGCTGGCGGTCGCTGCCGTCCACACCGGCGGGCGGCGCACCGGAGAGCGACCCGGGCACCGGCCGCGGACGGCCCGACCGCGGCGGATCGTCACGACGCCCGTCGGCGGCGGAGGATCCCGCGGCCGAGGATCTGGCGGCCGAGGGCACCCTCGACGAGTTGATCGACGAGCCCCGCACTCCGCGCCGCCCCGACGCCGCGCGCTCACGGCGCGGCGACTCGGGACCCGACACCGGTTCCTGGCGACTCGGCCAGGGCGGGGTGCGGCAGGTCGGCGCCGACCAGCGGGCCCGTCCCGCGCGGCCGACCACACCGCCGCCGATGAGCGGCCCCCAGCGGGTGTCTCGCGGCCCGGTCACACCGACGACCACCGGTTCGCTGCCCGTACTCGGCCGTCCGGGCGACGTGCCCGCCGACCGCAGGCCGATCGGTCAGCCGGAACCCCCGCGGCGGGTCCCGCCGCGCGCGGTGGTCCCCCCGTCAAGACCGCAGGGCCCGGCGGGTCCGCAGGGCTCGGCGCGCCCGCAACCGGCACCGCGTCCGGCACCGCAGCCCGGACCCGCTCGTCCGGAAGCACCCCGCCCCCAGGCACCCCGTCCGGAAGCACCCCGTCCGGAGGCACCCCGTCCGGAGGCACCCCGTCCGACGCACGAGGAGCAGTCCGAACCGGCGCCCTCGCGGGAGCTGCGCCCCGACCGCGGCGAGTCCGGCAATCAGATCAGCGTGCAGGACCTGCTGCGGCGGAGCCGGGCGAACCGCCCCGACGACGAATAGGACGGGAGACACCCCGCCCGTTAGGCTGTACGCCATGCCCACCGACGACGTCGACCCCGTCGCCGAGGACGCACAGTCTTCGTCGCGGTCGTGGCGGCGCTGGCTCCGGTGGCTACTGGTGGCCGTGGTCGTCGCCATCCTCGTCACCGAAGCCGTGATCATCTGGCCCAAACTGTCGCTGGCCTGGCAGCGGATCGGCGATCTCCGGTGGGAATGGGTGATCGCCTCGATCGGTGCCGCGATGTTGTCGATGGACAGCTACGCACAGGTGCAGCGCGTCCTCATGCGGTCGGCCGGCGTGCGGGTGCGGCAACGCGAATCGCTCGCCGTGATCCTCGCGTCCAACGCCGTCTCGCAGACGATGCCCGGTGGGCAGGTGCTGGCGCCCGCGTTCGTCTACCGCGAGACCCGCAAGTGGGGCGCCAGCCCGGTGGTCGCGTCGTGGCAGCTGGTGATGTCCGGGCTGCTGGCCGGTGCGGGCCTCGCATTGCTCGGACTCGGCGGCGCACTCCTCGCGGGCGCCAAGACCAGCCCGTTCTCGGTGATCTTCTCGGTCTCGGCGTTCGTCCTGTTCCTGGTGATCATGCAGTATCTGGCCGGGCATCCGCAGGTCCTGGAGTCCATCGCGGCCCGGATACTCGGTTGGTTCAACCAGCTCCGTGAGAAACCCGCCGATTTCGGCACCGACAAGCTCCACCAGATCATCCACCAGCTGCAGGCCGTGAAGCTCGATCGGCGCCACGGAGCGCAGGCGTTCGGGTGGAGCCTGTTCAACTGGGTCGCCGACGTCGCCTGTCTGGCCGCCGTCTGCTACGCCGTCGACGCCCACCCGTCGATCGCGGGCCTCATGGTGGCGTACGCGGCGGGCAAGGCCGTCGGCACCGCGGTGCCCCTGCTCCCGGCGGGCATCGGAGTGGTCGACGGCGTGCTGTTCGCCGCCCTCGTCTCGGCCGGCGTCCCCTCGGCCGACGCCTTCACCGCCGTCCTGCTGTACCGCATCGTCAGCTACATCCTCATCTCGCTGGTCGGCTGGGTCATCATCGCCATCCGATACCGGGGCGCATTCGCCGGCGGCCGCAGCCTCGACGACGAGATCGCCGAGGACACCACCGAGAAGAACCCGGTCATCCGCCCGGACGAGCCGGGAGACGCGCCGCGCGAGTAGCTACCGTGGACGTCATGACCGCACCCGCACCGGCGTCGCCCGCGACCCGCCGCTACGTTCTTCCCGCGCTCGCCGACGTGATCGCCATCGGCGTCTTCGTCGCCGTCGGCCGCACCACCCATGACGAGGGCAATGCGGTCGTCGGCTTCCTCACCACCGCGTGGCCGTTCCTCGTCGGCGGCGGCGTCGGTTGGCTCGCGGTGTTCGCCGTCGGGCGCGGACGCCGGTTCGTCCCCGCCGCGCCGGTGCCGGCCGGCGTGGTGATCTGGCCGGCGACCGTGATCGTCGGGATGCTCCTGCGGACGGCGTCCGGTCAGGGCACCGCGGCGGCGTTCGTCATCGTCGCCGCCGTCGCGACGGGGCTGCTCCTCGTCGGCTGGCGCATCGCGGCCCACCTCATCGCAACCCACCTCATCGGCGGCCGCCGGTAGGACGAGCGGGGCGCTACTTGATCGTGAAGTACTTCTGCGCCACCTGGAGTGCCGCGGTACCGGACTTCTCGCCCTCGCAATAGATCACGATCACCCTGCCGCCCTGCGAGCCGATGAACCATCCCGGTCCCTGCGGGCCGTCGGTGCCAACGAGCGCACGCAGCCCAGGGGCCTTCGTCAGGTCGCTGGCATCACCCTTCGCGGCGGTGCGCGCCATCTCGGCGCGGACGCGACGCACCACGTCGTCGTCGATGGTGCCGAGGTCGCCGCCGCCGCGCACCTTGGTCTCGGCGCCCTTGATGACGTACGGCGGGGCCGCCCGGTCGGTGCCCGACGCGGAGCGGTCGAGGGCGACGCCGAGGGCGGCCATGTTGAGGATCGACGCGGTGGGGTTCTCGGGCCGGTACGAGGCGGCCGAGACGTTCGGCTTCCCGACCCTCTTGGGCAGGCTCACGCCCGCCGTGACGAAGTCGACCCCGAGGCCGAGTGACCGCAGCGCGCCGCGGGACGCCTTCTCATCACCCCGCGTCACCCCGTCGATCGCGTCGTAGAGGGGATCGAGGGTGTCCCCGACCGGGTGCGCGCCCACCGCATCGATGGAGCGTTTCGCGGCGGCATCGTTCTGCGCCATCGCGAGGATGCCCCCGGTCTTCGGATCGAGGGTCATCATGGTCGCCGGTTGGGCCACCTCGACGACGGCGTCGCCGAGGGTGAGCTGCTGACTCTGGCTGATGGTCGTCATGACGTCCGGGCCCGGGCCGCCCTGGTGGCCGGCGAGCTTGCGCGGCGGCGACCCGGGGACGACGAGCTGCACCTGCCAGCCCGCGGTGGCGTCGCGGATCGCGTTCCAGTAGTTGGTGATTCCCGTCGCCAGCGGCGTCGACAGCCTGCGGTCGCTCATCACCAGCTTGCCGGTCTTGTTGACGGTCACCCCGGCGATGCGGGCGGGATCGGAGGCCAGGACCTTCATGTCGGGGTCGCGGAGGGTGACGGCGACGATCTCGTCGCCGGGCGATTCGGCCATCTTCTTCCCGATGGTCTTCGCGGTGACCAGGGGGGCGATCGGTTTGATGGCTCGCGCGAGCGCGGTCACCGACTTGTCGACGTTCCGCGTGGCCTTCGGGTTGAAGACGATCTCGTTGACCGGCTCCATCTGCATGAACGGCTTCTTGTTCGCCGACCGCACGGTGGGCGCGGGGGTGGCGTCGGTGCGGACCTCCTGGAGGCGGCTGTCGGCCGTCATCCCGGCCATCAGCAGTCCCGGGTCCCACTGAACCTTCCATCCGGACGAGAGGCGGCGCGCCGAGCCCGAGGTGGTGGTCTCGAAACTCCGGTCGTCGGACCACCGCCACGTGGTCGACAGGGTGAAGGATGCGCTGCCGTCGCTGTACTCGACGAGCTTGCCCGCGTCGCTCGAGACCTCGCGGGCGTGCATCGACGCGAAGGTGGCGCCGAGCGTCTCGGCCGCCTGACTCGGCGACGTCGTCATCTCCGCGGCGCCCTGCGTGTCCTGCCGCGCCATCGCATCGGCGAACTCGTTCACCGCCCGCGCGGCATCCGTCTCCTGCTCCGACGAGCATGACGCGACCCCGAGCGTCATCGCCGTCGCGGCGATCAGTGCGACCGCCGATCGTCCTCCCCGGAAAGCCATAGCCTCAATTATCACTTCTTTCACACACGTTTCATCCATCTCGGCCCGGTGTCCCGCGTCGAAGTGGTCACAATCTCACAACGCCCCGCACCTCGATCTTCTTCCCGTGAGCCGAGGATAATGGGCCGCATGACCCTCACCGTCGTTCGTTCAGCCGATCGCCGCCGGACCGTTACCGACTGGCTCGACTCGGCGCACTGCTTCTCGTTCGGCGACCACTACGACCCCGCGAACACCCACCACGGCGTCCTGCTCGCCCACAACGAGGACACCGTCGCCCACGGCCGCGGATTCGACACCCACCCGCACCGCGACACCGAGATCATCACCTGGGTCCTGTCCGGCTCCCTGGTGCACCAGGACTCCGAGGGCAACGCCGGCGTCATCTACCCCGGACTGGCCCAACGGACCAGCGCAGGCAGCGGCATCCTGCACTCCGAGCGCAACGATCACCTCGAGACGCGGGGCGAACCGGTCCGCCTCATCCAGATGTGGGTGATGCCCGACGACTACGGCACCGACCCCGACTACGCCCAGCACGACATCACCGACGAGCTGACCCCCGGTCGCCTCGTCACCCTCGCGTCGGGATCGCCGCACCACGACTCCGCGATCCGCATCGCCAACGCCGACGCCACCCTGTCGGTGGCCCGACTCGCCCCCGACCAGCAGGTCACCGTGCCGACGGCACGCTTCACCCACCTGTTCGTCGCGCGCGGCGCCGTCGACGTCGACGGCGAACGGCTCACCGTCGGCGACACCGTCCGCGCCGAGGGCATCGGCGGCACCGTCGTCCGCGCCGCCGGCGACAGCGAGATCCTCCTCTGGTCCATGGACGCCCGCCTCGGCGAAAACCTCTGAACAAACGCGGTCGACGCGGCACGAAGCGCACGGTGATGCCACCATGGAGGGCGTGACTAGCGAGCAGACCTCCGGCGCAGCGACCACCGACCGGATGCGATCCGGCATCGACCTGGAATGGATGGACGACTCGGTCCGCGCCGCCGACGACCTCTACACCCACGTCAACGGCCGGTGGCTGGCCTCCCACCAGATCCCGGGCGACCGCAGCATCGACGGCGCGTTCCACGTCCTGCGCGACAACGCCGAGGCCGACGTCCGCGCGATCGTCGAGGAGTGCGCCGACCGGGAGTCGGCACCGGGAACCCCCGCGCAGAAGATCGGCGACCTCTACGCCTCCTTCATGGACGTCGAGCGCATCGAGGAGCTCGGCGTCACCCCCATCGCGGCGGATCTCGCCGCGATCGACGCCGTCTCCTCCACCTCCGACCTCGTACGCACGATGGGCGCACTGCAGCGCGACGGCGTCGGCGGTCTGTTCGGGTTCTACGTCGACACCGATGCGCGGGCCTCCGACCGCTACCTCGTGCACATCGTGCAGAGCGGCCTCGGACTGCCCGACGAGTCGTACTATCGCGAGGACAATCACGCCGAGACCCGCGAGGCGTACCGGGCACACCTGGCGACCATGCTCGACCTCGCCGGACGCGACGACGCCGCGACGAGGGCGGACGCGGTGTTCGCACTGGAGACCGCGATCGCCGCAGCGCACTGGGACGTGGTGCGCCGCCGCGACGCCGAGGCGTCGTACAACCTGCGCACCCTGACCGAATTCACCGATGCCGCCGCCGGCTTCGACGTGGACGCCTGGCTGGCCGGGATCGGCGCGGGCGACGAGTTCGCCGAGGTGGTCGTCGGGCAGCCGTCGTTCGTCGAGGGCGCCGCCGCACTCGTGGCCGCCCAGCCCCTCGACGCGTGGAAGGACTGGCTCACCTGGCGGCTCATCCGCTCGGCCGCGCCCTACCTGTCGAGCGCCTTCGTCGACGCGAACTTCGCGTTCTACGGCCGGACCCTCACCGGCGCCGAGGTGATCCGCGACCGCTGGAAGCGCGGCGTCGGATTCGTCGAGCACGCCGCCGGGTTCGCCGTCGGCGAACTGTACGTGGAACGCCACTTCCCGCCCGAGGCGAAGGCCCGGATGGACGAGCTGATCGCGAACCTCGTCGAGGCCTACCGGCGCAACATCTCCGACCTGGAGTGGATGACGCCCGCGACCCGCGAACGCGCCCTGGCGAAACTCGACGCCTTCACCCCCAAGATCGGCTACCCGGCCACGTGGATCGACTACGCGTCCCTCGAGGTCGACAGGACCGACCTGGTCGGCAACTCACGCCGCGCCGCGGCCTTCGAGACCGCCAGGGAGCTGGCGAAGATCGGCGACCCCGTCGACCGCGACGAATGGTTCATGACCCCGCAGACCGTCAACGCCTACTACAACCCCGGGATGAACGAGATCGTGTTCCCGGCCGCCATCCTGCAGCCGCCGTTCTTCGATCCGCACGCCGACGACGCCGCCAACTACGGCGGCATCGGCGCCGTCATCGGTCACGAGATCGGACACGGTTTCGACGACCAGGGCGCCAAGTACGACGGCGACGGGAACCTCGTCGACTGGTGGACCGACGACGACCGCACCGAGTTCGGCACCCGCACCGCGGCGCTCGCCGCCCAGTACGCCGAGTTCACACCGCACGGACTCGACGAGAAGTACAAGGTCAACGGCGAGTTCACCCTCGGGGAGAACATCGGCGACCTCGGCGGACTGTCGATCGCACTGGTCGCCTACGAGATCGCCGTCGCCGCATCCGGCCAGACGCCGCCGGTGATCGACGGGCTCTCCGGCGTGCAGCGCGTGTTCTTCAGCTGGGCCCAGATCTGGCGGACCAAGACCCGCGACGAGGAAGCCGTCCGCCGGCTCTCGATCGACCCGCACTCGCCCCCGGAGTTCCGCTGCAACGGTGTGATCCGGAACGTCGACGCCTTCTACGAGGCGTTCGACGTGGCCCCCGGCGACGCCCTGTACCTGGCACCCGAGGAACGCGTCCGGATCTGGTGATCCGGCCCCCGGGCCGCAGCAGCACCGGACTTCAGCAACACCGGACTTCAGGGACACCGTGAAGGGAATGCGATGACATCGCGGCGAATCATCCGGAGCCTCCTGCCGGCCGTCGTCCTCCTGGTGTGGCTCGGCATCGCCGGGGCCACCGGACCGCTGGCCGGCGCCCTCGCCGGCGTCACCACCAACGACGCGAGCGCGTTCCTGCCCGCCTCGGCGGAGTCGACCCGCGTGTCCGACGAACTGCCCGGGTTCACCGACACCGACTTCTTCCCGGCCATCGTCGTCGCCGAGAAGGACTCCCCGATGACCGCCGGCGACCGCGCCGCCGTCGCCGACGCCGTCGCCCCGCTGCGCGGCACCACCGGATTCGGCCCCGACTTCTCGCCACCCCTGCCCTCACAGGACGGGCGCGCCGTCACGCTGATCGTTCCGGTGTCGACCGATGGGAAGCCCAAGGAGGAGATCGCCGAACTCCGCGACCGGCTGGCCGAACCGCCGACCGGAGTCCGGGTGGCGGTCACCGGCCCCGCGGCGCAGGCCGCCGACCTCTCGGCCGCCTTCGCCGGCATCGACGGCGTCCTGCTGCTGGTGGCGGCGGCCGTGGTGCTGCTCATCCTCATCGCCGTGTACCGGTCGCCGATCCTCCCGATCGTCGTCCTGCTGTCGGCGGTCTTCGCCCTCGCCCTCGCCTCCGGCGCCGTGTACGGGCTCACCGTGTCCGGCGCCCTCGAACTCAACGCGCAGAGTCAGGGAATCCTGTTCATCCTGGTGTTCGGCGCCGCCACCGACTACGCCCTGCTCCTGGTCGCCAGATACCGCGAGAACCTCGCCGAGGAACCCGACGCCCGGACGGCCCTGGTCGCCGCCTGGCGCGCCACGATCGCCCCGATCACCGCGTCGGCGGCCACCGTCACCCTCGGCGTCCTGTGCCTGCTGTTCTCCGATCTCAACTCCAACCGCAGTCTCGGACCCGTCGCGGCGATCGGCATCGTCGCCTCACTGCTGGCGTCCACCACCTTCCTGCCCGCCGCCCTCGCCGTCATCGGCCGGTCGGCGTTCTGGCCGCGACGCCCCGAGGCCACCGGCGGCTCCGCCCATCGGATCTGGGAGCGCGTGGCCGCGTTCGTCGCGCGTCGACCGCGACGCGTCTGGGCGGGGACGCTCATCGTGCTCGTCGCCGGCGCGGCGTTCGCACCGATGTTCCGCGCCGACGGCGTCTCCACCGACGACTTCTTCCTCGGCGAGGTGGAATCGGTGGCCGGCGCGCAGATGCACGCCCGCCACTTCGACGGCGGCTCCGGCACGCCGACGTGGATCCTCGTGCGCACCGGGGCGGCGACCGATGCCGTCGACGCGGCGCGCTCCGTGCCCGGCGTCGCCGATGCGGTGGTCCTCACCGCCGAGGGCGCCCCGGTGACGCACGACGGCCGGGAGGCCGTCCAGGCCACCCTCGCCGACGAACCGAACTCACTGGCCGCGCAGGACACCGTGGTCCGCCTCCGCGCGGCACTCGCCGACGCCCCGCCGCTCGCCGACGCCGATCCGCTGGTCGGCGGCGACACCGCCGTCGACCTCGACACCCGCACCACCGCGGAACGCGACCGCAACGTGATCATCCCGCTGGTGCTGGCGGTGGTCCTCCTGGTGCTCATCGTGCTGCTGCGGAGCCTGCTCGCACCCGTCCTGCTCCTGGCGACCACGGTCCTCTCGTTCGGGACGGCGCTGGGGGTGGCGGCCCTGGTGTTCAACGGCCCGTTCGGCTTCCCCGGCGCCGACCCGGTGGTGCCGCTGTTCGCCTTCGTGTTCCTCGTCGCGCTCGGGATCGACTACAACATCTTCCTGATGACGCGGGCCCGCGAGGAGTCCCTGCGCGCCGGCACCCGCGAGGGCATGATCCGCGCGCTGACCGGGACCGGCGGCGTCATCAGCGCGGCGGGCCTCGTGCTGGCCGCGACCTTCGGCGCGCTCGGCGTGATCCCCCTGCTGTTCCTCGCTCAGGTCGCGTTCCTCGTCGCCTTCGGCGTCCTCGTCGACACGCTCATCGTCCGCTCCCTGCTGGTGCCCGCCCTCACCCTCGACATCGGTCGTCGGGTGTGGTGGCCGAGTCGGCTTCCCTGACCTGCGCGCCCGCGCCCTCCCCCGCAAGCTCGCCGACCGGACTCTCGGTCGCCCGGCGCCGGTCGACGCCGACCCGACAGGCCGCGGCCCCCACCACCAGACCGATCACGACACCGACGTCGGGACGCTCCCCCATCAGCACCCACGTGAGCACCGCGGCGATCGACGGGATCACGCCGAACAGGAGCGAGACGGCGGCGGCCCCGGCCCGTGCGATCGCCGCCAGGTAGAGCGTCGCGGCGATCACCGAGTTGGCGATCACCAGGACCGCGATCGTCGCGACGGCCGTCGGCGCGTCCGCGACGTGCTGCGGCGTGAGAGCGAAGAACACCGCCGAGGGCACCAGCGCGACCGTGACGCCGATCGTGTTGACCGCGATCGGATGACCATCACGCAGGTATCGCTGCTGGTAGACACCGCCCAGGGCGAGACCGAGGACCGCGACGACCACCCAGCCCACCGCGACGTCCACGTGCCCGACCTCCATCACCCGTCCGGCGAAGGCGGCACCGACGGCCACGAGTGCCAGCAGCACCGCGACCACCCGCCGCGCGGTGAGGGGCTCGCGCAGCACGACGGTCGACGCGAAGGCCGTGACGACCGGGTTCATCGCGATCACCAATGCGACGAGCACCGGGGAGACGCCGGCGTACATCGCCTGGTAGCAGCCGACGAACTGGACGCCCTGCGACAGGAATCCCACCACCACCGCGTGCCACGCCTGGCGGCCGCGCGGCCAGGCGAGTCCGCGCACGCCGACGATCGCGGCCAGGAGCACCGCCGAGACGAGGAACCTGCTCACCAGGACCGTCCCCGGCGTCGCCGCCTGGACGGCGAGAGCACCGACCGGGTAGCCGAGTGCGTAGAAGAAGGCCGTCGATGCGCCGAGCGGGAAGGGGAGTCTCACAGGAGACGATGGTCGTCGCATCACGCCGCGCCGTCCAACGACATATCGTTCGCCATCCGATAAGCATTCGTGAACCATCGATTCGGTGATCGTCGCCGAACCTCCCCCTGACCTCCGCGCCGGTCGGTCCGGTCGATCGCGATCACTGATCGGTTCGGGCCGAGGAGGACTACCCTGCAGTCATGGCCCGCACCTTCGACATCACACCCCTGCGGTCGCTGGCCGCCGTCGCGACCACCGGCGGCGTCCACCGCGCCGCCGAGTCGCTCGTCATCACCCAGTCGGCGGTCAGCCAGCACCTGCGCCGCCTCGAACGGGAGGCGGGCACCGCACTGGTGCGACGGGACGGACGCCGCATCGCCTTCACCCCCGACGGCGAGGAGCTCCTCGCCCACGCCCGCGCGATCCTCGCCGCCCACGATGCGGCCGTCGCGCGGTTCGACACCGCCGCCGACGACACGGTGGTGATCGGCGCCGCCCAGAACAGTGCCGCGGTGGTGCTGCCCCTGGTGATGAGCCGACTGCGCGAGCGGTTCCCCGACAAGGACGTCCGCTTCCACCTCGACCGGCACGCCACGGTGCGGACCATGCTCGATCACGCGCGGGTCGACGTCGTCGTGACCACCCGGGTGGCGCCCGAACTGGCACCCCGCGGCGACGGCTTCCGACTGCGGTGGCTGTGGTCGGCCGACGCCCCGACGCCCGCCGACACCGATCCCGTCCCGCTCGTCACGTTCTCCCCGCCGTGCACCCTGCGCCAGCCGACCTTCGACGGATTCAGCGCCGTCGGCCGTCCGTGGCGGCTCGCCGTGGAGGTCAACGACCTGGCGACGGGCCTCGACGCCGTCCGCGCGGGCATCGGAACCATGCTCGTCCCGGTCCTGGACCGACTGCCGGACGGTCTGGTGGCCCTCGACGACGCCCCGCTCCCGCCGACCATCCAGTTGGGCGTCGCCTACTCCGATCACACCCGACCGGAGATCGGCGCCACCGTGACCGAGGTCCTCGCCGAACAGCTGGGCACCGACCGCGTCGAGCTCGCGCACAACGCGGCGTTCCCCATGCCGGCGTGACCACCGCCCTGGCTCACGCCGATCGCGCACCGGAGCCCGCCGTGACGGACTAGCGTCGAAGGGGACTCGAACCGACGAGCGGGAGGCGACGACCGTGACCGCACCTTCACCTCGACCCGATGTCCGCGACAGGTTCACGTCGCTGCGTTCCGGCGGCATGAACTGGGATTCGTTCCCCCTGCGACTGTTCACCAAGGGCAATGCCAAGGCCTGGAATCCGGCCGACATCGACTTCACGCAGGACGCCCGCGACTGGGCGGCACTGTCCGATGAGCAGCGGCGCAGCGCGACGTACCTGGTCGCCCAGTTCGTCGCCGGCGAGGAGGCCGTCACTCACGACATCCAGCCGTTCATGGCGGCGATGGCGGCCGAGGACCGTTTCGGCGACGAGATGTACCTCGCCCAGTTCTGCCTGGAGGAGGCCAAACACGCGCAGGGGTTCCGACTGTGGATGGACGCCGTCGGCCTCACCGACGATCTGCACCCGTTCGTCGCCGACAACCCCCATTACCGGCGCATCTTCTACGACGAGCTGCCGGCGGCGCTCGGCGTGTTGACGCGCGATCCGTCACCGGAGAACCAGGTCCGGGCCAGCGTCACCTACAACCACGTGGTGGAGGGCAGCCTCGCGTTGACCGGGTACCACGCGTGGCGGACGATCTGCGCCGACGAGGGCATCCTGCCGGGCATGCAGCGTCTCATCGGCTCCATCGCGGAGGACGAGACGCGGCACATGGCGTGGGGGACGTTCACCTGCCGTCGGCACATCGCGGCCGACGACGGACTGTGGCAGGTGGCGACCGACCGTTTCGGCGAGTTGATGCCGATGGCCGTCGGCATGATCGGCTGGGTGAACGACCAGTTCGAGGAGACGCCGTTCGGCCTCGACAACGACGCCTTCATCGCCTATGCCGCCGATCGCGCGCAGCGGCGGATGAACGCGATCGCGTCGGCGCGCGGCCGGCCGGTGGCCGAGATCGACGTCGACGACAGCCCCGTCACCCTCGAGGAGACGTTCACTGCGGAGGATCGGGCGTCGTTGGAGCGCTGACGCGCGAACATTTCCACCACGTCTGCGATGGTGTGACGGCCTGTAGGCGCCATCGTCGCGCTATACGCGTTGGTAATGCTCGAGCGGGTCAGGTCGGCGCGCCCGCCTTCCACTGCTCCCAGCTCAGCTCCCAGTCGCCGTAGGTGTCCCACACCGGCAGCGGCGGCCCCCCGGAGTCGGTCACCTCCACGACGTCGCCGATGCCGAAGTGATCGAACATCCACTTGGCGTCCGCGTTGCTGAGGTTGACGCAGCCGTGCGAGACGTTCGCCGCCCCCTGCTGCCCCACCGACCACGGTGCGGCGTGCACGAACTCGCCGTCGTTGGAGATCCGCAGGTCGTTGTAGACGGTCTCCCGGTAGTACCCGGGGTCGCCCTGGCAGACGCCGAAGCTGCACGAGTCCATCACCGTCACCGGCGACTTCTCGGAGATCACGTGCGGTCCGGTGTGCGACGGCGTGTCGGGCTCCCCGAGGCTCATCGGCATCTGCCGCACCTGCTCGCCGTTGTGGAACACGGTGAGCAGTTCGGTGGCGCCGTCGGCTTCGGCCACCCACGAGTCGTGCACCGTGTAGTCGACGGCGTTGTCCTCGGCCCCGTACACCCCGTTGCCGAGGTCGACGCCGTACACGTCCGCTTCGAGGTGGATGCGGGTGCCGGGCTTCCAGTAGTGCGGCCCGCGGTAGTGGACGTTCTGATCGTCGATCCAGTACCAGGAGCCGGGCTGCGCGGGTGTGGTGGTGACCTTGAGGTGCTTCGTCACCTCGGCCTTGTTCGCGACCGGCTCGGTGAACTGGAAGACCATCGGCTGTCCGATCCCGATGCCGACGTCGGAGACCGTCTCGGGTGCCGGGATCACATTGGCGTAGGCCGTGCTCTTCGGCGCGAGGGTGCTCACGGTGAACGTCTTGCGCGTCCGGTGTCCGTCGGCGTTCGCCGCCGTCGCGGAGACGGTGTAGGTGTGGTCGTAGCCGAGGTCCTCGGTGGTGGTCCAGCGGGTGCCTTCGCGATCCGCGGTGCCGTCGACGCGCTTGCCGTCGGCATTGGTGACGGTGACGGCGGTCAGCTCGCCGCCCCGTGCGTCGACGACGATCGGCGTCGTCGGGTTGATCGGCGCACCGTCGGCGACGGGCACCGAGATCGTCGCGGGCGGCGGCGGTGCCGCATCGGGCGCGTCGCTCGCGCATGCAGCCACCATCAGCATCGCGACCACCAGCGACATCACTGCGATCGCCGACTTGAACCCACTCACCACCGTCGTCCCCTCGTCGTCGTCTCCCGACGTTCTCCAGAGTACGACTGTTCGAAAACTAGAACGCGTTCTACTATGGGCGCATGGACGTGAGCTACGAGGGAACCAAGCGCGAGATCGGCACGGACAAGGGAGTCATCCGATACCACGAAGCCTGCGCCGTCGACGGCCGGCACGAGCACGGCGACTGCGATCGCCCCGTGCTGATCCTGCTCCACGGATCGGGCCCCGGCGTCAACGGGTGGCGAAACTATCGAGGCAACCTCGGATTCTTCGCGGAGACCCACCACACCTACATCGTCGAGTTCCCCGGATTCGGCGTCTCGGACCCGGTCGAGGGTCACCCCGTCCTCACCGCGGGCGGATCGGTCATCCGATTCATGGACGCGCTCGACATCGCTTCGGCCGCCATGATCGGCAATTCGATGGGCGGCGTCGTCGGGATCAACCTCGCCGTCAAGCACCCCGAGCGGGTCGAGAAGCTCGTCACCATCGGCGGCGTGGGGCCCAACCTGTTCAGCTCCAGTCCGTCCGAGGGACTGCGGCTGCTTCAGGAGTTCACCGACGCCCCCGACCGCGACAAACTCGTCCGGTGGCTGAACTCGATGGTCTTCGACCGTTCGATCGTCACCGACGATCTGATCGAGGAGCGCTGGGCGGCCGCGAACGATCCGGACGCGCAGAAGACGGCCGCGATGATGTACGGCTCCAAGGCCTTCGCGATGATGCAGGAGTTCCAGGCGAACTCCGACACCCCGCCCTACTGGGCGATGATGCACAAGGTGAAGTGCCCGACGCTGCTCACGTGGGGGCGCGACGACCGGGTGAGCCCGCCGGACATGTCACTGGTCCCGATGCGATTGATCCCCAACGCCGAACTGGTCGTCTTCCCCAACAGCGGGCACTGGGTGATGATCGAGGCGAAGGACGCCTTCGAGTCGTCGGTGCGGGCGTTCCTGACACGCTGACCGGGCGACGCCGGCCGGGCGACTGACCGGGCGACGCCGACGGGTCAGCCGCGGGCGGCGATGATCGCCGGAGCGAGGACCACGGCGAGGTCCTCGGCGACGTCGTTGTCCGCATTCGCGGCGGGCGGCATCGACACGTAGCTCAACGCCATCCGCGCCACCATGCGCGCGACGCGTCCCGCGGCGACGGTCGGCATCGCCACCCACGACTCGCGCAGCACGACGGCGATCCGCCCGGTGGCGGCGTCGATGATCGGGGCCGCATCGGTGGTGATGAGCTTGAGGAGGTCCGGTTTCGCCTCGCCGCTGAGCAGCGACTGGATCAGCGGGTCGTCGGCGGCGCCGGCGAAGAACCGGGTGAATCCGACGCGCAGCGATTCGGTGACGTCGCCCTCGTTCTGTTCGATGGCCTCGGCGATCTCCGCGGTGAACTCCTCGGCCAGCCGCAGCGCGTAGGCCTGCGCGAGCCCCGCCCGCGAGGAGAACTCGTTGTACACGGTCTGTCGGCTCACCCCGGCGCCGCGGGCGACGTCGGCCATCGTGACGCGCGACCAGTCCTTCTGCCGCAACAGGTCCCGCAGTCCGTCGAGCAGAGTGTCGCGCAGCAGCTGCTTGGCTGCTGACGCGAAACTCGGGTGGCCGGCGACGGCGGTGGGAGCACTCACACGCTCGAGCCTAGTCCCGCGGCGATCTGCGTGCGGAGTTCGCGGGCCGCGGCCGCGCGGCCGATCGTGACGGCGCCGACGAGGTCGCCGCCGACGTGGGTGGTGACGGTGGCGTCACCGGCGGTCACCTCGCCGTCGACCCGGACGTCGCCGTCCGCCGACGGCCAGCCGACCATCTGCACGTTGACCCCGTACTGCATCGTCCACGCACGCGGCACCTCCGTGAATCGGGGGGCCTCGCGGCCGTCGAGGCCGGCGAGGATCGACTGCGCGGCCGCCTTGCCCTGGTCGGTGGCTCCGAACCAGTGCTCACCCTTGACCGGTTGACCGGTGCGGAGGTCGGGCAGTGCTGCGGCGTCGCCCGCCGCGTAGATCCCGGCGACCGACGTCGCCAGGGACCCGTCGACGACGATGCCCTCGGCGACGGTCTCCGCGCCGGCCGATGACGCGAGCGCCAGATCGGGAGCCATGCCGAGCGCCGCGACGACCGTTCCCGCATGGCGCGACCCGTCGACGCAGGCCACCTCGCCGCCGGTCGCCGACTCGGCGCACGCACCGGTGTGGATGTCGACGCCCCGCTCGCGGTGAATCCCCGCGAGGAAGTCCGAGACCACGGCGGGCACGACGCGGCCGGCCACTCGGTCGGCGGCCTCCAGGACCGTCGCCCGATGGCCGTGCGCGGCGGCCGACGCGGCGAGCTCGAGTCCGATGAGTCCGCCGCCGATGACGACGAGTCCGCCCGAGGCGGCGATCGCGTCCCGGATGCCGAGCGCGTCGTCGCGGGTGCGGAGCGTCGGCACCGCGGCGTCGAGCCATGCCGGCCGGAGCGGGCTGCCGCCGGTGGCCAGCAGCAGGGCTCGGTAGTCGAGCGTCGTCCCGTCGTCCAGCGTGACGGTCCGCGCGTCGGGGTCGACGGCCATCGCCCGCACCGATGCTCGGACGTCGATCTGCTTCGCGTCCCAGAAGTCGGGCTTCTGCAGGCTGATCCGCTCCACCGAGAGATCGGCGGCCATCAGGTCCTTGGAGAGCGCGGTGCGACGGTAGGGCAGACCGGATTCGGCGCTCAGCAGCGTGAGAGCCCCCTCGTAGCCGGAGTTCCGCAACGTCGTGGCGGCGGTGACGCCGGCCGTGCCCGCTCCGATGATGACGACGCCGGGCTGTCCGCCGGTGCCGATTCCGGTCTGATCACTCATGACCGGGCGACCTCGACCATCTCGAAGTCGGCCTTCGCGGCGCCGCAGTCGGGGCAGCTCCAGTCGTCGGGGATGTCGTCCCAGCGGGTGCCGGGGGCGATGCCGTCCTCCGGCCACCCCTCGGCCTCGTCGTATTCGAAGCCGCACTGCACGCAGCGGTAGAGCTTGAAGGCGGTGTCACTCATGTCACTGTCCAATCTTCTCGAAATCGATCTTCTCGCGGACCCCGCAGTCGGGGCAGGGCCAGTCGTCGGGGATGTCGGCCCACGCGGTGCCGGCCGGGAAGCCTTCGCGAGGGTCCCCGTCGGCCTCGTTGTAGACGTAGTCGCAGACCTCGCACCGGTAGGAACTCATCGGGTCATTCCTCTCTCAGGCGTCCGCGCCGTACTTGGCGAGGATCTTCTTCTCACGGCTCGGCTGGATGTTGGCCTTGGTGATGTCGCCGTCGTAGTGCTCGACGACGCGGTGGTCCATGATCTTGCGCCAGATCGGCGGGAAGTACGCGACGGTGATCATGCTCGCGTAGCCGCTGGGCAGGTTCGGCGCCTCCTCGAAGCTCCGGAGCGTCTGGTAGCGACGCGTCGGATTCGCGTGGTGATCGCTGTGACGCTGCAGGTGGTACAGGAAGATGTTCGTGCAGATGTGGTCGCTGTTCCACGAGTGCTCGGGGGTGCACCGCTCGTAGCGGCCGCGTTCGTTCTTCTGCCGCAGCAGACCGTAGTGCTCGAGGTAGTTGACGGTCTCCAGCAGCGAGAACCCGTAGACGGCCTGCAGGACCATGAAGGGCAGGATCTGCCAGCCGAAGATCGCGGTCAGCGCGGCCCACAGGACGACCGACATCGCCCAGGCGTTGAGGACGTCGTTGCTCGGGTGGAAGACGGGCCGCTCCATGCGCTTCATCCGCGAGGACTCCAGCTCCCAGGCCGATTTGAGGCTGCCGAACACGCTGCGCGGCAGGAAGCTCCAGAAGCTCTCGCCGAAACGCGAGGTCGCGGGGTCCTCGGGGGTGGCGACCCGCACGTGGTGGCCGCGGTTGTGCTCGATGAAGAAGTGTCCGTAGAACGTCTGCGCCAGGGTGATCTTCGACAGCCACCGCTCGAGGTCGACCTTCTTGTGGCCGAGTTCGTGCGCGGTGTTGATGCCGATGCCGCCCATCGCGCCGACCGAGAAGGCCAGGCCGATCTTCGACGCGAGGCCGAGGCCGCCGTCGATGCCGAGCCAGCTCAGGTCGCCTGCGGTCCACAGGTAGCAGGCGAAGACGAGGCTCGCGAGCTGGAACGGGATGTAGACGTAGGTGCAGTACCGGTAGTACTTGTCGTTCTCCAGCTGCTCCATGAGCTCTTCGGGCGGGTTCTGCCCGTCCGGGCCGAAGAAGATGTCGAGAATCGGCAGCAGGCCGTAGATGAGGATCGGCCCGAGCCACCACCACGCGGGCGACACGGTGCGCAGCCATTCCGCGTTCGCCGCGTCCGCGCCCCAGTTCATCAGTGCGACGAATCCGGTCGCAATGAAGACGGCGGTCGGCGGGACCAGGCCCAGCAGCCACAGGTGGCGCTTCTTGTCGCGCCAGGGCTCCACTTCGACGCTGTGATCGTCGATCGTCGGGTTCGCCATGTCAGTCCTCCTCGGTACGGCGAGTTCTTCTGTGTTTGACAGTAGGACACTTCGCGTCCTGTGTCTATACATTAACCCATTATTTGTAAAGTGACGGGCTTCACCTGCGCCGATGTTTCGCTCCGCCGATCCCGGACCGTCGCGGACTACCATCGGCGGCATGACGTTCTCGCGATTCGTCGCGATCGGCGACTCCCAGACCGAAGGCATGTGCGACGACGACGGCGCGGGCGGACTGCGCGGATGGGCCGACCGGCTCGCCGAGCGCCTCGCCGACCTCCGCCCCGACGTGCGCTACGCGAATCTGGCGGTGCGCGGGAAGAACACCCGCGACACCCTCGTCGAGCAGCTCGAACCCGCGCTGGCCCTCCACCCGGACCTGATCGCCGCGCCGCTGGGCATGAACGACGTGATCGGGCGCACCGACCTCGACCGCGTCCACGCCGACCTGTCGACGATCTACGAGCGACTCGCCGCCACCGGCGCCACGGTGATCGTCTCGACGTTCCCCGACATCTCGGCGATCAACCCGCTGGGCCGGTTCTTCGGCGAACGACTCCTGGAGCTGAACCGGTTCATGCGCGACTTCGCGCGCGAGCACGGCTTCGTCCTGGTCGACCTGTACGCGGCACCCGTCCTCGTCGACCCGCGGGCGTGGTCACCCGACCGCCTGCACGCCTCCCCGCTCGGCCACGAGCGTTTCGCCGCCGGAGCCGCCCACGCCCTCGGCCTCCCCGACGGCGATCCCGAGTGGGGCGCGCCGCTGCCGGGACGCGACACACCGCATCCGGTCGCCCAGGCGGCCGCCGACCTCCGGTGGGCGGCGGAGTTCTTCACCCCGTGGATGATCCGCCGACTGCGCGGCCGGTCCCTCGGCGACGGCCGGGAGCCCAAGCGGCCCGTCCCGTCGCCCGTCCGAGCTCCGGCCGACCGGCCCGCCGTCGGCTCCGAGGGCGCCTGAGAAAAACCTCTCGCCAGGCGGCATCGGTTCTCCGTACAGTGAACCAATGACCTCACGCCCCGGCGACACGATCGCCGTCGAAGCCATCGACCTGGTGAAGCGGTTCGACGATTTCACCGCAGTCGACGGCATCAGCTTCGCCGTCCCGGCCGGCACCGTCCTGGGCATGCTCGGCCCCAACGGGGCGGGCAAGACCACCACGGTCCGCATGATGACCACGTTGAGCACCCCCACGTCGGGGACCGCCCGGATCAACGGCTTCGACGTCCTCGAGAATCCGGCGGGCGTCCGGCGGAGCATGGGGCTCACGGGACAGGCCGCGACCGTCGACGAACTGCTCACCGGCCGGGAGAACATGGCCATGATCGGCGGCCTCTACGGCATCGGCCGCAGGGAGCTGCGGCGCCGCACCGAGGACCTGCTGGCGCAGTTCTCCCTCACCGACGCCGGAGACAAGACGGTCCGCGAATACTCCGGCGGCATGCGACGGCGCATCGACCTCGCGGTCAGTCTCCTCGCCTCGCCGCCCGTCCTGTTCCTCGACGAACCGACCACCGGCCTCGACCCGCACAGCCGCAACGAGCTGTGGGACGTGCTGCGGGGGCTGGTCGACGGCGGCACCACGTTGATCCTGACGACCCAGTACCTGGAGGAGGCCGACCAGCTGGCCGACCGGATCGTCGTCATCGACGCCGGCCGGATCATCGCCGAGGGCACGCCCCTGGAGTTGAAGACTCAGGCCGGCGCCGCGAGCCTCGTCACGACGCTCACCCATGCCGCGGACCTGCCGTCCGCGCACGCGCTGCTGGCCGAGGTGTCCGACGAGATCTTCGTCGACGATCATGCGCGGACGCTGACGCTCCCGGCGGGCGGTCTGTCCGATCTGACCCGGGTGGCTCAGCTCCTGGACCGCTCGGCGATCGCGGTGGACGATCTGAGTCTGTCCCGACCCAGCCTCGACGACGTCTTCCTCAGCCTCACCGGGCACCGTGCCGTGGCCGACGAGTCGTCGGCCGACCTCGAAGGAGTCGACGCATGACCGCGTCCACCGTGGGCGAGCGCGTGGAGCCGAAGCCGCCCAGCACCTGGCGTCAGACCTCGATCATGGTGCGACGCAGCCTGATCCACACCAAACGAATGCCCGAGATGCTGTCGGACGTGACGGCGCAGCCGATCATGTTCGTCGTCCTTTTCGCGTTCGTGTTCGGGCCGGCGATGCCGACGCCCGGCGGCGGCAGTTACCGCGAGTACCTGCTCCCCGGCATCATGGGGCAGACCATCGTGTTCACGGCGTTCATCGTGTCGAACGGCATCACCGCGGACGTCGACAAGGGGATCGTCGACCGGTTCCGCTCCCTGCCGATCAACCGGACGTCGTATCTGCTGGGACGCGCCGTGGCCTCGCTGCTGCATTCGTCGATCGGCATCGTCGTCATGGCGCTGACGGGTCTGGCGATCGGCTGGCGGATCCACACGTCGTTCCCCGAAGCGGTCCTCGGCTTCGCCCTCGTGCTGGTCTTCGGCTTCGGCATGATCTGGTTCGGGATCCTGATCGGCTCGTGGCTCAAGTCGGTGGAGGCGGTCAACGGCTTCATGTTCACGTTCCTGTTTCCGCTGACGTTCTTGTCGAACGCCTTCGTCCCGACGGCGCCGATGGCGCCGTGGCTGCGGGCGATCGCCGAGTGGAATCCGGTGTCGTCGCTGGTGCAGGCGATGCGACAGTTGTGGGGGAACGGGCCTGTCGCCGCCGAGGGCGCGGCGTTCCCGCTGCATCATCCGATCATCGCGACGATCGTGTGGTCGCTGGTGTTCACCGCGGCGTTCGCACCGTTCGCACTGCGGGCGTTCCGGCGCCGCACCGCGAACTGACTCAGCCGCAGGCCCGCCGCGGCCGGGCGACGCCCTCCCCGGCTCGGCGACGCCGCCGCAGGTCCCAGAGGTAGTACTTGGCGGGGAGCCAGCGGATGGGCCGCGGGATCAGTCGGTACACGGGCGGCATGATCGTCATCAGCAGGTCGAACGCCCGCTGGCGGCCCGGCCCCCACGGGAGCTCGAAATCGGTGCGCACCCGCTCGGGGAGCAGCCCGGTCGTGACGAGCCGGTTCAGCGGCATGCCGGGTTTGATGTACCAGGGCGCGTCGCCGCCGCGCAGGAGGGCGTGGACGAAGCGACGGACCTGGTCGTCGCAGGAGAGCTCGTCGAGTTTGCGATCCCAGTAGGCGTCGAATTCGGCGCGGGTGGCGGGCCACATGTCGGGTTTCACCTGGAGGGCCGTGCCGAAGACCGCCGAGTCGCGGTACAGGGCGTCGGCCTGCGCGTCGGTGAGCTCTCCGAAGAATCGCCGGTACAGGGTGGCGCCGTTGCGGTAGAGGGTGCCGGCGACCCACAGCTGCAGCTCGGGATCGAACGCGTTGTAGGTCGCCGAGCGGATGGGGACGTGCGCCTTGTTGGTGGTCCGCACGATGTGCTTGCGGTCGTCCTCGCTGCCGAGGGTCACGGCGTAGACGTACGACATGGTGGTGCGAAGTCGGTCGAGGGGGCGGCGGAGCACCGTGCTGTGGTCGGCGACGCCGTGGCCGACACCGGGTTCGGCGAGTTGCAGGAGCACCGTGCTGCCCGCCCCGAGGAACAGGCAGGCTTCACCGATCATGGTGTTGAGACCGAAGTCGGTGTCGTCGACGGTTCCGCGCGCTGCCGTCCCGGCCGGTGTCCCCGCCGGTGTCCCGGCCGATGCCACAGTCATCATCTGTCTCCTCGCTCGCCTCGGATCGACATTCGACGTCTCACCACGTGCAACGTTTCAACTGAAAGTGTTGCACTGTACGCGCATGGTTGCAAGACCCTCGGCGTACCATCGAGCTGTGTCGACCACGGAATCGCTGCTGTCCCTGCTCCAGGAGTCCGGCGCACAGGGCTGCGACGAGGAGATCGTCCAGGCCGCCCTGGAGCAGTTCGCACTCACCGGCGTCCGCCGCACCAGCACCGACGACATCGCGCGCCGGGCGGGCGTCAACCGCGCCACCGTGTATCGCCGCCTCGGACCGCGCAGCGACATCGTGGGCACCGCGTTCCTCTACGAGGCCGGTCGGGTCCTGAGCGCCATCGAATCGGAGCTCCCCGACGAGATCGACGACGTCGACGCGTACATCGTCGCCTTCTTCACCACGACGCTCACCACGCTGCGCGAGAACGTCCTGCTGCAACGCCTGCTCGACGTCGACCGCGATGAGACGCTGCACGCGCTGACCCTCCAGGCGGGCCCGGTGCTCTCGCTGGCGTCGGCCTACGTCGCCGAACACGTTCGCCGCATCCGCGCCACCGTCGACCGACGGAACGACCCCGACCGGAGCGCGCCAGACGGCACTGTGCCAGACGCCGGCGTGTCGAATGGCGGCGTGTCCGGCGGCGGCGTGTCAGACGACGGCGTCGCCGCGCTCAGCGACACCCTCGCACGGCTCACCCAGTCGCTCCTCCTGACGCCCGACGCCGGTCCGCCCCTGTCGACACCGCAGGAGATGCGGGCCTACGCCGAACAGATCCTGGTCCCCATGATCCGCGGCCGATAGACCACCGCCGACAGACAAGGCCCCGATGAACCTGACGGTTCATCGGGGCCTGTTCGTCGCGTCAGACGACTACTTCGGGACCAGGTTCTCGTTCGTCAGCTTCTCGACGCCCGACTCGGCCTTCTCCACCAGCGAGGCCGGCGGCTCGAAGTGAGCACCGTACTTCGAGGCGAGATCGCGAGCACGTGCGACGAAGCCCTTCAGGCCGCCCTCGTACTGGTTGATGTACTGGACGACGCCGCCGGTCCACGCCGGGAAGCCGATGCCGAAGATCGAACCGATGTTGGCGTCCTCGACCGACGTCAGCACGCCCTCGTCGAAGCACTTCACCGTCTCGAGCGCCTCGGCGAACAGCATGCGCTCCTTCATGTCCTCGAACGGGATCTCGTTCGACCCGGACTTGAAGTTCTCCCGCACGCCCGGCCAGATCAGGCCGCGCTTGCCGTCGGTGTAGTCGTAGAAGCCCGCACCGTCCTTCTTCGAGGTACGGCCCAGCTCGACCATCTTGTCGATGACCGCGTACGACCCGTGGTCGGGGAACTCGACGCCGGAGGCCTTCGCCGCCGCCTCGGTCTCCTTGCGGATCTTCTGCATCAGCGTGAGCGTCAGCTCATCGGAGAGCTGCAGCGGCGGCGCCGGGTAACCGGCCTGGCCGCCCGCCTGCTCGATGAACGCCGGCTCCACACCCTCGCCGACGGCCGCGATGGCCTCGTTGATGAAGGTGCCGATGACGCGCGAGGTGAAGAACCCGCGGCTGTCGTTCACCACGATCGGCGTCTTGCGGATCGCGAGGGTGTAGTCGATAACCTTGGCGAGCACCTCGTCCTTGGTCTTCTCACCGCAGATGATCTCCACCAGCGGCATCTTGTCGACGGGCGAGAAGAAGTGGATGCCGATGAAGTCCTCGGGACGATTGACGCCCTCCGCGAGCGAGGTGATCGGCAGGGTCGACGTGTTGGAGCCGAGGACGGCGTCGGGTTCGACGATGTCCTGAATCTCCTGGAACACCGTGTTCTTGACCTCGACCGACTCGAACGCGGCCTCGATCACGAAGTCGACGCCCTTGAAGTCCTGCGGGTCGACAGTCGGATGGATCCGGTCGAGCAGGGCCTTGCTCTTCTCCTCCGTGGTCTTTCCGCGCGAGAGGGCCTTCTCCTCGAGCTTCTCCGAGTAGCCCTTGCCCCGCTTGGCGGCGTCGATGTCGATGTCCTTGAGGACCACGTCGATGCCGGCCTTCGCCGAGACGTATGCGATCGCCGCACCCATCATGCCGGCACCGATGACACCGACCTTCTTGGCCTGGAACTTGTCGAATCCCGCGGGACGCGAGCCGCCGCTGCTGATGTGCTGCAGGTCGAAGAAGAACGCCTTGATCATGTTCTGCGCGACCTGACCGGTCACCAGCGACACGAAGTAGCGGGTCTCCACCTCGTCGGCGGTGTCGACGTCGACGTACGCGCCCTCGATGGCGGCGGCCAGGATGGCGCGCGGCGCCGGCATGTTGGTGCCCTTGATCTGCTTGCGCAGGAGCGCCGGGAACGCCGGGAGGTTCGCCGCGACGGCCGGGTTGGTCGGCGCGCCGCCGGGCATCTTGTAGCCCTTGACGTCGAACGGCTGCTGCGCCTCGGGGTTCTCCTTGATCCACGCCTTGGCGGCCGGGACCAGTTCGTCGACGGTGCCGACGACCTCGTTGACGAGACCGAGGTCCTTGGCCTTCGCCGGCTTGAGGCGCGGGCCCTGGAGCAGGACGCCCATGAGCGCCTGCTGCATGCCGAGGAGGCGAACGGTGCGGACCACGCCGCCGCCGCCCGGAAGCAGGCCGAGGGTCACCTCGGGCAGACCGAGCTGGTTGCCCTTGACGTCGGCGGCCACGCGGTAGTGGCAGTGGAGCGCGATCTCCAGACCGCCGCCGAGCGCGGCGCCGTTGATGGCCGCGACGACGGGCTTGCCGAGGGTCTCGAGCCGACGGAGCACCTTCTTCATGCCGTTGGTGCGCTCGGTGATCGCGGTGGCGATCTCCTCCTTGGACTGGTCCTTGGGAGGATTGGTCATGTCCTTGAGGTCGCCGCCGGCGAAGAAGGTCTTCTTCGACGAGGTGAGGACCACGCCCGCGATGTCGTCCTTCTCGGCCTCGAGGCGATCGACGGTGGCCGCCAGCGAATCCATGAACAGCTGGTTCATGGTGTTGGCGCCCTGGTTGGGATCGTCCATGGTGAGGATGACGACGCCGTCGGCGTCCTTCTCCCACTGGATCATGTTGTCAGTCATGGTTGAGTCTTTTCCTTCTCGTTCTCAGGCTCAGAGGCGCTCGATGACGGTGGCGACACCCATGCCGCCGCCGATGCACAGGGTGACCAGGCCGTAGCGGCCGCCGACGCGCTCGAGCTCGTCGAGGGTGCTGCCCAGGATCATGGCGCCGGTGGCGCCGAGCGGGTGGCCGAGAGCGATGGCGCCACCGTTGATGTTGACCTTCTCGTGCGGGACGTCGAGATCCTTCATCCACTTCATGACGACCGACGCGAACGCCTCGTTCAGCTCGAAGACGTCGATGTCGTCGATGGTCAGGCCGGCGCGCTTGAGTGCGAGCTCGGTCGCCGGGGTGGGGCCGGTGAGCATGATCGACGGCTCGGAGCCGACCTCGCCGTAGGACACGACGCGGGCGCGCGGCGTCAGACCGTTGCGCTTGCCGGCCTCCTCGGTGCCCACGAGCACCAGGCCGGAGCCGTCGACGATGCCGGAGCTGTTGCCGCCGGTGTGGACGTGGTTGACCTTCTCCACGTTCGGGTACTTCTGCATGACGACGTCGTCGAAGCCCGCCATGTCGGCCAGACCCTGGAAGGCCGGCTTGAGCTTGCCGAGGCTCTCGACGGTGGTGCCGGGACGACGGTGCTCGTCGTTGTCGAGCAGGGTGACCCCGTTGATGTCCTTGACCGGGATGATCGACTTCGCGAAGCGACCCTCGTCCCACGCCTGTGCGGCGCGACGCTGCGACTCGGCGGCGTAGCCGTCGATGTCCTCGCGGGAGAAGCCCTCGATGGTGGCGATCAGGTCGGCGCCGATGCCCTGCGGGGCGATGTAGTTGTCGTACGCCGTCGCCGGGTCCATGAACAGGGCGCCGCCGTCACTGCCCATCGGAACGCGCGACATCGACTCGACGCCGCCGGCCAGAACGAGGTCGTCGTAGCCGGAGCGGACCTTGGCCGCGGCCAGGTTGACGGCCTCCAGGCCCGACGAGCAGAACCGGTTGATCTGGGTGCCGGGGACGGTCTCGCCGAGCCCCGAGGTCAGGGCCGCGGTGCGGGCGATGACGGCGCCCTGCTCGCCGACCGGCGACACGACGCCGAGGACGACGTCGTTGATGTCCTTCGGGTCGAGGTCACCGTGACGCGCCAGCAGGCTGTCGATCAGACCGGACACGAGGTCGATCGGCTTGACGCTGTGCAGCGAACCTCCGCGCTGCTTGCCACGGGGCGTGCGCACCGCCTCGTAGATGAATGCTTCGTCGGACACTGGTGTTCCTTTCACATGAACCGAGAATGGTTACCCCGGAATGGTTACCATCGTAGGCTAACCCCCAATAACGTATTTGACCATACTTAGAGGTCAACTCGTTTCTATCGTGTCGTGTTTCGGCTATGGTCGGTTCACCATGACTTCTGAGAAGGCCACGCGGCGCACGCGGTCGGAGGGTCGTCGGCGGCAACTCGTCGACGCGGCGACCACCCTGTTCGCCGAACGCGGCTACCCGCACGTCGCGGTGGCCGACATCGCCCGCCAGGCCGGGGTCAGCGTGCCGACCGTCTACCGCCACTTCGCCGACAAGAGCGACGTGCTCGCCGCCGCCGTCGCCACGCGCGTCGACGAACTGGAGGCCAGCACCGAGAACGCCGGCCTGGAGCACGCCGCCGATCCGCAGGACGCCCTGGCGCGCAGCGTCACCGCCCTCAGCATCGCCAACCCGCACGCCACGTCGCTGTGGCGCTGGTCGGGCCAACACCTGTCGCCGCGGGAGAACACCGAGGTGGTCCGCCGGACCCGGTCGGTCCTGCGCCGCTGGGCCGCCGCCATCCGCACCGGTCGGACCGACCTCACCGAACGGGAATCGATGTACGTCGCCGGAGCGGTCCTCAGCGTCATCGGCAGCGGCGCCGGCCGCGCACTGCGGGGCGGAGCCCGCGACGAGACCTGCGCGGCACTGCTCGAACTCGTCCGCCGAACCATCGCGCTGAGCCCGGGGGAGGCCACCGCGCTCCCCACCCGGATCGGACTCGAACCGGACACCGTCACCCGGCGCGACGAGATCCTCGACGCCGCGGCCCGGCTGTTCGCGGTCCACGGCTTCGCCGGCACCGGGATGGACGAGATCGGCGCCGCCGTCGGCATCACCGGTCCCAGCGTCTACAAGCATTTCCCGTCGAAGATCGCGATCCTCGTCGGGATCGGGCAGCGCAGCGGAATGCGGCTCGAAGCCGGTGTGCTGGCGACCTATTCGACGACCACCGACCCGCGGCGGCGGCTGCACGGACTCGTCGACGGTTACGTCGACGCCGTCGTCTCCACACCCGACATGCTCGTCTCGTTCACGAGCGCCTACGCGTTGACCGGCGAACCGCAGGGCGCCGATCTGCTCGCCGTGCAACGCCGATACGTGGCACGCTGGATGCACCTGCTCACCGAGATCGATCCGGACCGCACGCCCGTGGCCGTTCCGCTCGCGGTGCACGCAGCCCTCGCGGTCGTGAACGACGCCGTCCGGATGCCCCGCAGCACTCCGCGGCCGGAGTTCGCCGCACGGATGGCCTACCTGATGAAAGGCGTGCTGGGTGTCTGACGAGCCGATCGACTACACCCGCGACGAGCTGATCGCCGCGTTGCGCCTCGACCCGGCCTACGCCCAGAAGTTCTGGAACGCCTTCGGTTTCGCCCACGACCCGGGCACCGCCGACGGACACCGCTTCACCGACGACGATCTGTCGGCGCTCGGCGTGTTCGCCGGCAACGACCAGGCGATGGACACCACCGCGCAACTCGCCGCGGCACGCGCCATCGGGCAGTCGTCGGCCCGGTTGGCGCAGTGGCAGGCCGACGAGATCGCCCGACTCGCCGCCGATCCCACCGTCGACGCGACCGCGCAACAGATGATCGACGCCCTCGACCATCTGCAGTCGCTCATCTGGCGGCGCCACCTGGCGACCTATCTGAACGACGAGGGGCGCACGGAGGAGCATCCCGACGTCATCGTCGGCTTCGCGGACATCGTCGGCTACACGTCCATGTCTCGGCGGATGGGCATGACCGAGTTGGAGAACCTCCTGGAGTCCTTCGAGTCGGCCGCCCACACCGTCATCACGGTCCGCGGCGGACGGGTGGTGAAGACCATCGGCGACGCCGTCATGTTCAGCGTCGTCGACCCGGGCGCCGCCGCGGAGATCGCGCTGGCCCTGCACCGGCTGTCCGGCGAGGGCGACCTCCCGGTCCTGCGGATCGGCATGGCCCTCGGCGACGCATTGGCTCGCATGGGTGATCTGTTCGGGGAGCCGGTCAACATCGCCGCCCGTCTGGCGGGGGCCGCACGCTCGGGGACGACGCTCGTCGACGAACGTCTCGCCGATGCGCTGCGCGAGGCCGAGCCCTTCCACATCAGCTCGATCTCGCCGCTGTCCGTCCGCGGGTACCGCCGTCTCAAGGCGTCCACGCTGGTCCGAAACCGGAACTGGCAGAACTGAGCCCGCACACCGACCACTATTCTGGGCGCATGACGACCCGTCCCGCGGCCGCCGCCGCGCTGCTCGCGACCGTCGCCGTCGCATCCTGGACCGTGACGGCCTGCGCGGCGTCCGACGACCGCGAGTTGACCGTCGCCGTGCCGACATCGCTGCGGGCGGTCATGTCCTCCATCGCGACGTCGTTCGAGCACGATCATCCCGGCGTCGACGTCACGGTCCGGACCGCCGAGGGGGCCGATCCGGCGGCCGACGTGATCGCGACGGCGGACGAGGCCGCCATGGACCGGCTCGGCGACCGCGTCGTCACCCCTCGGAGGGTCGCGTCGAACTCCCTGGTCATCGTGCTGCCCTCCGCGTCGACCGCGACCTCGGGAATCACCGGGTTCACCGATCTCGCCCGGTCCGGACTGCGGGTCGCGGTCTGCGCCGAACACCTCCCGTGCGGGTCGGCGGTGACCGCGGTGGAACGCCGCACGCAGGCGTCGGTGACCGATCCCGTCCGGGTCCGCTCGAGCGCCGACGCCGTCGCACAGGTCCTCGCCGGTCGCGTCGACGCCGCGCTGGCCTACCGGACCGATGCGCCCGGGGCGGACTCGCCCACCCGGATCGTTGCCGACCCGGTGTTCTCCACCGCGATCAACCGCTATCCGATCGGGGTGGCCCGCGACTCGCCGCGCGGTTCGTTGGCCGCCGAGTTCATCGCCGCGGTGATCGGGCCGGTGGGCGGCCGCGCATTCGTGGAGGCCGGCTTCGGTCCCCCCTCCGGCTGACACCCCGTCCGGGGCCCGCGCCGCCCGGTCAGGCCGTGCGGGCCAGGGCCTCCAGCGGATCGGCGTACAGCGCGTCGAGCGCCACGGCGCCCGCGGCCTTCTGCTGCACCGTGATCGCCGACCGCGCGACACGGACGTCACGCTGGGTGATCACGGTGGTGGCGCGCAGCGCCTTGCTCACCGCGGGCAGCGCCTCGGGGTAGTCGGTGAACGCCTGCCCGCCGAGGATCACGTGATCGGGATTGAAGATGTCTGCGATGAGGGCGACCGTCCGGCCCAGCACCTCACCCCGCTCGGTGAGGAGCCGGTCGGCCACGGAGTCGCCGGTGCGCGCGGCCGCGCGGAGCTCGTCGAGCGACGACACCTCCAGACCCGCGGCCTGGGCGGCCCGGAGCACACCCGAGTCGCTCACGGTCTCTTCGAGGCGCCCCGTGCGCTCCGGATCCAGGAGCGTGGTGCCGCCGACCGGGAAGTGCCCGATCGTCGGCGGGCCCGCGGCGGGAGTGTGCACCGCACCGTCGACGCTGAAGGCGATGCCGACCATCTCGCGGGCGTAGAAGTACAGGAAGTTCTGGTTCTGATCGGCCGGATTGACCACCTGTTCGGCGGCGGCCATCGCCTCGACGTGCGATGCCACCGACACTGGCAGCCCGATGTTCTCGGCGATCACCCGTCCGACCGGAACCCCGGTCCACCCGAGGCGGGGATGGTCGACGACGCCGTCCTGCGCGACCCGACCGCCGATCGCGACCCCCGCCCACAGCAGGCGCTTGCCGACCCAGCGGTCCGCGAACCGGCGGGCGCTCTGCCCCACCGCGGCCACCACCTGTTCGGGCGTCTCGGCCTGCGGGGTCGGGATGGCGATCGCTCCGACCACGCGGTGCTGCAGGTCGTGGGTCGTGATGGAGGTCGATTTGAAACCGATGTGGATGCCGACCGTGAGGAAGCCGTCGGTGTTGATCTCGAACGGCACGCGCGGGCGGCCCACCGCGCCGGGGGGAGTCAGATCGGCGCGCTCACGGATCAGGCCGGCCTTCAGCAGCGCCGTCACCTGACGGTTCACCGTCGAGATCGACAATCCGGTGATGGCCGCCGCATCGTCGCGGAACACCGGCCCCGACACGCGGGCGGTGCGCAGCACCAGGGCCGCCGCCTTGGTGGAGAGCTGCAGCGACGCCGTGGTCACGTGCGGCGACGCGGTGTTCCGGGTGCTGGTCGGCGCCACGGCCGTCGCCGGACGGCGCGGAGCGCGGGCAGGCGCCTGCGGTGCGGGGGCGGTGGCCGATGCGGCGGGGCGGTCGAGAGTGGAAGTCATGGGTTCACGGGTCCTGAGGCCTGGGGCGGTACGCGCCGGTTCGGGGCGCGCACCCGCCGAATGGTGCTCACCTGCGGTGAGGCGACGGGGCTGGTTCGGGCTGGATCAGCGCATTCGGCGACAACAGAGGACCCTGGCCAGCGGAAGGCGACATCCCAGAGCGGTGGTCACGTAGGTGACCTCCGGAACGACGAACGGCTGACTGGTCATAATCGCTATATGATAGCAAGCACCCCCGCGGGGTGCAACCGGACCGCGCTGGCTAGCGTGAGGGTGTGACGACCGACTCCTTCCCCCGACGTGCATCGAGGATCCGCTGACATGGGCACGATCTACCTCGTCCGGCACGGCCAGGCGCCCGCGCACGCCTACACCGGTGATCCGGGCGGCGGGCCCGGGCTCACCGACCTCGGATACGCCCAGGCGCGGGCGACGGGTGTCGCCCTGGCCCGACGGGTCACCGGGTTCGACGCCGCGATCTGCGGTGATCTGCCCCGTCAGCAGGCGACGATCGCCGGCGTCCTCGAGGCCTTCCCCGAGAGCACGATGCCGCACGTGGACGCCGACTGGAACGAATACGTGACCCCGGCCCTCCCCGAGGGGGACGACATCCACGCCGACGGCGGGCGTCCCTTCCAAGACGCCCTCGACGACGCCCTGGCCGCGTGGGTGGCGGGCGCCGACATCGGCCCGGAGACGTACGCGTCGTTCATCGACCGCACCGGCGCCGCCGCCGACCGCGCGGCGGCCCTCGCCGGATCCGGACGGTCGGTCCTCGTCGTCTCGTCGGCGGGCGTCATCACCGCGCTCATCGCCCGCCTGTGGGGCGTCCCCGCCCCGGCGTGGCCGCAGTTGTCGCGCACCTTCGTCAACGGGTCGATCACCACGGTCATCGCCGGGCGGCGCGGGCTCACCCCGGTCTCGATCAACGACCACGCGCACCTCGCCGACGTGCACTCGGGCCTGGCGACCTTCCGGTAGCGGTCAGGCGGCGAGGGCGCGGAGTCCGGCGGCGATGAACTCGCCCGTCGCCTCCGCTGCGCGTTCGGCGCCGTCGGCCCCCGACGATCCGCCGGCCAGTGCGCGATGGGTGATGCCCTCGGCGATGACACCGAGTTTGAGGTTGGCGAGCCCGAGATAGAAGTTCCAGTCGCCGAGGGCGGCGCCGGTGGCGTCGACGTAACGCTCGACCAGCCCGTCGGCGTCCGGATAGCGCTCACTGGTCCACGCCGCATCGAAGCCCAGCACCGACGAGAACACCGGGGCGCGATAGACGCACGCCAGGGCGAGGTCGGTCAACGGGTCGCCCAGCGCCGACATCTCCCAGTCGACGACGGCCGCGACGGTTCCGGCGTCCCGCGGGTCGAGGATGGTGTTGTCGATCCGGAAGTCGCCGTGGACGATCGAGCTGCGCGCCGACGCGGGGACGCGGTCGGCCAGCAGTGTCGCGAGCCGGTCGACGTCGTCGAGGTCCCGGGTCTTCACCAGCCCCCACTGCCGCGCCCACAGCGACACCTGTCGGGAGGCGAACCCCTCGGGGCGGCCGAAGTCGCCGAGCCCGACGGCCCGGTAGTCGACGGCGTGCAGATCGGCGAGCGTCGACACGAGGGCGTCGGCACTCGCGGTGACCTCCTCGTCGGAGAGGGCGGCCAGGTCGTCTGCCGACCGGATCACGCGGCCGTCGACGAATCCGACCACGGTGCAGGGCGCTCCGATGATGTCGCCGGTGGCGTCGATCGCGACGCTGGGCGGCACCGGGACGTCGGTGGCGCCGAGCGCCGAGGTGACCGCCCATTCCCGGTTCATATCGTGCGCCGACGGTGTGAGGCCGCCCATCGGCGGGCGCCGCGCCACCCAGTGGTGCACGTCGTCGCGGACGTCGAAGGTCAGGTTCGACCGGCCGCCGCTGATCAACTCGATCCGCAGGTCGCCGATCACCTCGACGTCGTTCGCGGTCAGCAGCGCGCGCAGCGCGTCGGTGGTGAGTCCGGGATGGTCGCCCACGGGGATCTCGCTCTCGGTCGGGGTCGGGGAGTTCGGGGTCGGGGAGTTCGGGGATGGGGAGTTCGGGGATGGGGCGTTCGGGGATGGGGCGTTCGGGCGTCAGCTCTCGCGGGCGCGGCGCGCGCGGGACACGGCGCGTTTGGCGACCGCCCACCGATGCACCTCGCTGGGGCCGTCGTAGATCCGGAACGGGCGGACCTCGTTGGCGAGCCGCGCCAGCGGCAGGTCCTCCTCGCTCACCCCGAGTCCGCCGCACATCTGAATGCTGCGGTCGATCACCCGCGAGAACGCCTCTGCGCCGAAGGTCTTGGCGATCGACGTCGCATCGGAGGCGTGCTCGCCGCGGTCGAGTTCGTAGCAGGCGCGCACCAGCAGCGCGCGGGCGGCGGCGAGGTCGATCTCGTTGTCGGCGATCATCTGCTGGATCATCCCGAGGTCGGAGAGCATTCCGCCGAACCCCTCGCGCCGTGACACGTAGTCGACCGCGACGCGATGGGCGCGCACGGCGCTGCCCATCCAGCGCATCACGTGGGTCATGCGTGCCGGCCCGAGCCGGACCTGCGCGTACCGATAGCCCTGGTCGGGTTCGCCGAGCACGTCCTCGTCGGGGACGAAGACATCGGTGAAGCGGACCTCGCAGTGGCCGCCGATCATCGACTTGTCGGTGGTGTGCACGTGTCGCTCCACGGCGATGCCGTCGGTCTCGGCCGGCGCGAGGAACATCGTGGCGCCGCCGCGGTCGCCCGGCACACCCGCGGTGCGCGCCATGATGATGAAGAAGGCGGCGCCCTCCGCACCGGTGATGAACCGTTTGAAGCCGTTGATCCGCCAGCCGCCGTCGACGCGGACGGCGGTGGTCGACAGCCCGTTCGGGTCGGCGCCGGCACCGGGCGCGGGTTCGGTCATCGCGAAGGCGCTGCGAACCTCACCGGTGGCGAGGGGTTCGAGGAAGCGGCTGCGCTGGTGGGGTGTCGCGATGGCCGCCAGCATGTGGACGTTCCCCTCGTCGGGTGCGCCGATGTGCAGGGCCATCGGTCCGAAGATGGAGGCGCCCGCCGCCTCGAACACCGGGGCCCGATCGCTCATCGACAGACCCAGTCCGCCGTACTCGACGGGTGCGTGCGGCGCGAAGACCCCGGCCTCCCGGGCCTTGGCGTTCAACTCGCGGCGGAGGTCGTCGCCGCCGGCCGCGGCCACATCACCGTGGTGGCGCTCCTCGACGGGCAGGACCGCGGTCTCGATGAAATCGCGCGTGCGCGCCACGAGGTCGATGACCTCGTCGTCGTAGCTCAGATCGATCGCCATGGGACTCCCTCTCACGATACCGAACAAGCGTTCGGTCAGATTGCACCCTGACACGCCCGCGCCGTGCCGTCAAGCGATCGGCCGATCCCGTGCGCTACCGACCGCGTCCGGTGTACCCGACGATCGCGCGCGCGAAGTCGAGATTCTGGGCGATGAGCTCGTCGGCCGACATCGGCCCGTCGACGCGATACCAGGTCGAGACCCCCACGCACATGGTCGCCACCGCACGCGCGGCCCCCTTCGGGGAGTCGGTCGAGAACGCGCCGTCCGAGACTCCGGCCAGCACCACCTCGTCGACCATCCGCTGCTGCCGGATCCGATGCCCGATGTAGACACGGTGATACTCCGGGTCCAGGCTCCGCAGCTCCGTCGACCCGACGAACGCCTGTTCGCGCCGATACATGTGGAACCGCAGCAGCGACTCCACCACGGCGTCGAACCGCGCCACCGGATCGACACCCGCCTCCCGCAGCGCCTCCTCCGAGCGTCGCAGCAGATCGGACATCGTCAACTCCAACAACCCCTGGAGCAGCGACTGCTTCGACGGATAGTGGTGGTAGAGACCGGGAACCGAGAGTCCGGCACGCGCAGCGATGTCGCGCACCGACGTACCGTGATAGCCGTGTTCGACGAAGGCGTCGAGCGCTGCCCGCAGCGGGGCGGGCAGGTTCACCGCGCCGTAATCGCGCCAATTCGTCATACAGTCAACTTAGCCGCGTCCGCGCGGAGTCCGCCGTGCGACTCTCGGGAAGCAGCATCTGAACGCAGATTCCCACCAGCGTCTCGCGATCCACATCGATGACGCCCTCGGTCCACGATGCGAGCAGCCGAGCCAGGCCGCCGACCTGAAAGTGCGCCGCCGCCAGGGTCTGCTGACCACCGGAGACGTCGGCGACCTGCGCGGCGCTCTGCGAGGTGAGGCGGGCGAACATCTGCAGCGATTCGGCGCGCTTGTCGATGACGACCGGGCTGCGCAGCGTGTCGGAGAAGATCACGCCGCCCTTGCGCGGGTCGCCGGCCACCACCTCGACGATCGCCTCGACGGCGCCGGTCACCTTGGCGCGCGGGGTGTCGCCGGCGTCGAATCCCGCCAGCCCGCGCTCGGCGATCTCCGAGATGATGCCGTCGTAGGTCGCACCGACGAGGGCGTCGACGTTCTCGAAACTCTCGTAGAAGTAACGCGGCGTGAGCCCGGCGCGCGCACAGATCCCCCGGACGGTGACCTGTCCGGGCCCCGACGCGGACAGCATGTCGAGCGCGGCGTCGATCAGCGCGGCGCGGCGCCTGGCGACGCGCGCGTCCCCCGACTCACCGCCGTACAGCCGCAACTCCGGTGCGGCCCGATCCCGATCATTCACACCAGACATCTTGACACCTCGGCGGCCCGAGAGTTCAATCAAATAGGAAACGGTTGTTATCACTTCCCGGGGCACCGGGCGCACCGCAGGAGGCGCCATGACCGCAGAGGCACTCGACCCGTCCACCGCCGAACGGCACTCGCGGCGAGTCGAACTCGACTCGCAGACCGTCGACGACCTCGAGATGATCGGGCTCGCCCTGCTCGCCGGACCCGCGAACGTCATCATGCAGCTCGCCGTCCCCGCCGTCGGATACGGCGTCTACGAGAGCAAGGTCGACTCGGGCAACCTCTTCAAATCGCCCGTCAGCCGCACTCGCACCACCCTGACCTACCTCGCGGTGGCCGCCATGGGCAGCGAAGAGGACCGCCGCCGCTACCGGCAGGCCGTCAACAAGGCGCACGCGCAGATCCGGTCGACCAGCGAGAGCCCCGTCGAGTACAACGCCTTCGATCCCGCACTGCAGCTGTGGGTCGCCGCCTGCCTCTACCGAGGCTGGGAGGACATGCAACGGCTGTACGGCGATCCGGCCGCGATCACCGAGGAGGCCTACCGCCAGGGCGCCGTCATGGGCACCACACTGCAGATGCCGCCCGAGATGTGGCCCGCCACCCGCGCCGACTTCGAGAAGTACTGGAACGACACCGTCGCCGGACTCGAGATCGACGACACCATCCGCGAGTACCTGCTGCGGATCGTGCGCATGGAGTTCCTGCCGCGCCCCCTGTCCGCCGTCGTCGGGCCGCTCTCGCTCATGCTGACGGTCGGTTACCTGCCGCCGGAGTTCCGGGACAAGATGGACGTCCGCCTCGCACCGTGGCAGCAGCGCGTGTTCGACGCCCAGAACACCGTGCTGCGGCAGGCGGTGCGGCTCATGCCGGGCCCGGTCAAACAGTTCCCCTTCAACGTCCTGCTGGCCGACGTCCGTCGTCGTCTTCGCCAGGGACGTCCTCTGCTCTGAGCGCCGCACCGCCGGTCGGCCGCTCCCGGGCGGCCCGGTCCAGTTCGGCCGACTCGCGCTCGAGCTCCTCCTCGCCGTGACGTGCCCGGCGCCGCGCGACGAGCACGAAGACGACCATGAGGACCAACGACGTCCCCGACCCCGCGAGTAGAGCGACGGCCGTCCGGTCGGCATCGTCGACCCGACGATCGACGGCGACCACCTCGTCGGCCGGCTCCAACTCGCTCGCGGCCGAGTCGATGTCGCCGCCGATGCCGTCGAGCACCTTCTGCAGCTCTCGCACACCGTCGCCGACGTCACCCGCGGCCTTCACCGTCTCCCCGCGCGCCGACGCCAGCCGCTTCATCCCCGACTCGAGCTGCTCGGCCGACCGCCGCGCCTCACCGATCACCCGGTCGAACTCGGCAGACGCGCCGTCGACCGACGACGAGATTCCGCGCAGTTCTCCGCGCAACGCGTCGATGGTGTCGGACTGACGGGCGATCTCGGCTCCCGACTTCTGCAACGCCGTCAACGTCTCCACCAGATCGCGCGTCCCGGGCGCCTTACTCGACTCGACGAACCGCAACAGCGGCGTCACCAGGGAGTTCATCTGGTCGGCGGCCGCCGTGAGATCCCGTGCGCGGTCCAGACCCGCCCCGATCGACGTCGACAGTCGCTGCACCTGCGCGGCCGCGGCCTTCGCGTCGGGAGCCTGCCGCAGCCCGGACACCAGATGCTCGGATGCGCCGGAGGCCCGGTCGACGGCGTCGAACACCGACTCGGCGCCGCCCACGATCTTCTCCACGCTTCCCGTGGCACCCGTGACCGCCGACGACATCAGTCCGAACATCAGGTTCGCCGAGTCGAGAGACGACCGTGCGTTCTCGATCTGATCGGCCGACGGATCGGACTCGGACTCGGTGACGTCCGGCGGAACGGTCAGGAAGGTGGCACTGCCGACGACGACGCCCGCCGCGACCGCACCGATCAGCCAGGGCGCGCGCCCGACCGCCCCACCCCGTCGACGACCGTCCCGCCGACGACCGGCCCGCCGGCGACCGCCCCGCCGGGCGCCGTGGCGTCCATCGGTCGAGGAGTGCGGTGACTCGGCCGGCTGGGACTCGACCGACTGGGATTCGGCTGACTGGGATTCGGCTGACTGGGATTCGGCCGGCTGGTATTCGACTGACTGGGATTCGGCTGGCTGGTCGGAGTCGGGCATCACCTCACGGTAAGAGCGATCACTGAGATCACCCTGAGAGGATCACCCTGAGAGGATCGCCCCGAGCAGATCCCCGGGGCGGATCGCCCTGAGAGGCATCCGCTCCACGAGTCAGGTCAGGTGCTTGAGGGCGCTGCGGTCGAGCGTCGCCACGTCGCGATGCCCCGACAGCCCCAGCGTGAGGTCGAGTTCGCCGACGATGTTCGCGACCGCGTCCCGCGCCCCCGCCGTGCCGTCGAGCGCGAGGCCATACATGTGCGGGCGGCCGATGCACACGGCATCCGCCCCCAGTGCGAGCGCCTTGAACACGTCCGAGCCCGTGTAGAACCCCGAGTCGACGAGGATGCGGATCTCACCGCCCACCTCGTCGACCACGTCGACGAGCGCATCGGTCGACGAGATGGAGCCGTCCACCTGACGTCCGCCGTGGTTCGAGACGATGATCCCGTCGATCCCCTCGTCGACGCACCGCCGCGCGTCGTCGGGATGCAGGATGCCCTTGAGCACGATCGGCAGCGACGTGCGGTCCCGCAGGGTGGTGATGTCGTCCCAGTTCAGCGACGGACGCGAGTACGTGTCGAGGAATGTCTGCACCGCGGCGCGCGACTCCGGCCGCGTGAGGTTCCGGCGCAGATCCCCCGGCATGTTCCGGGCGATCGACCACAGCGTGCGCAGCGCCCCGAGCGAGATCTCCGGCTTCTCGGCGGTCGCCGTCGACAGCCGCTCGGCGACGATCTCCCAGAACGACGGATCCGAGGTGTACTGGCTGATGCCCTCGCCGCGCGCGAACGGCAGCGAACCGAGGTTGAGGTCCTGCGGGCGCCACCCGAGCATCGTGGTGTCGAGGGTGACCACCAGGGCGTCGGCGCCGATCGTCTCCGCCCGCGAGATCAGGCTGTCGACCAGCCGCTCGTCGGTGGACCAGTACAGCTGAAACCAGCGCGGCGCACCGGGGGTCACCGCCTCCATCGCGGCGGCCACGTCCTCCATGGGCGCACACCCCTGGTTGGAGAAGATGTACGGGACGCCGAGCTCGGCTGCGGCCGCACCGATGTGGACGTCGGCGTTCGGGTGCGCGAGGGCGCCGGCGCCGACCGGGGAGAACAGCACCGGGGCGGGCAGGGTCCGACCGAACAGCTCCACCCGAAGGCTCCGCTCCGAGGTGTCGCGGAGCATGCGGGGGACGATCGCCCAGCGGTCCAGCGCCGCCCGATTGGCGCCCATCGTGCGCCCCTCGCCGGCACCGCCGGCGATGTACGCCCACCCCCGACGGCTCATCGCCGCGCGGGCGCGCCGTTCGAGCTCACCGAAATCGGTGGGCACCACGGGTTTCCGCCCGTGGACTCCTCCGGTGTAGATGTCGTTCTGCCGCGCCCTGCCGAATCCGATCGAGACCATGCGCCCATTGTGGCGCACCGCACGCGGACGCACGCGAAACCGGCGCCCGGATCGACTCAGTCGTCGTCGCGAACCAGATAGAAGTAGAAGTGCCGATCGCGGACCAGCGACGTCTTGCCGTTCATGATTCCCATCAGCGTCCGGTCGTCGACTCGTTTGAAATGGTCGATCACCGGCTGACCGTCGTAGACCATCGACGCCGTCGACTCACCGCGGAACTCGACCATCCAGCAGCTCGCCTCGCCCTTGCCGATCTCCGTGTTGGAGTACAGCTCACCGTTCTCATCGCGGCAAACCATCGGTGCGACGTCGTGCCACGAGGTGAACGTCTTGCCGTGCCATCGCACCGCCGCCAGCTGCCCGTCCATCCGGTGACCGGACGGCAGTTCACCGCCGCGCCACGGGCCCATCATCTCCTCCACCCGCACCGTGGGCAGCGGTGCCCAGACGGCGTCGAGTTCGTCCGGGGTGCTGACCTCCCCGGAGTCGACACGGCGGAAGAAGTCGGCGACGGCCTCGTCGCGAGTCAGCTGAGCCATGTCGTCAGCCTACGTCCGTAGGATGGCGGCCACCACGTCATCGGAGGCTTACATCATGTCTGCGAGTGTCTCGCCCGACCATCCCTACAGCCCGGCGTTCCGTGCCGGCGACACCGTCTACGTCTCGGGCGCCCTGTCCGTCGACCGGGACTACCGCCCCGTGCCGGGGCGCGACGACGCCCTCGACGCCGCCGTCGAGCGGATGACCGAGCGGCTCGCGACCGTCGGCGCCGATCTGCGCGACGTCGTGAAGGTGACGTACTACGTCACCGATGTCACCCTCCGGGAGGAGGCCAACCGGCAGTTCGAGCGGATCTTCGCCCAGCCGCGCCCCGCACGGACCTTCCTGGCGGTGTCGGCCCTGCCCTACGGCGCGACCGTCGAGATCGACGCGATCGCCCACAGTCCCGGCTAGGGTCCCGAGACGGGGCGCCGAGAACCGGGCGTCAGGTGCCGGGCGCCAGGCGCCGGGCGTCAGGAGAACGACATCTCCTCGGTCACGTCGTAGCGCCGCGCATCCCACGCGTCGAGCAGCAGATTGTGACGCACCTGCCACGGGGCCCGGTCACCGGCCTTGGGCAGCCGCGATCCGGCACGTTTGACGTATCCGGCGTCCAATTCGAGCAGTGCGTGCGCCTCGGGACGGGCGCCCCGCAGCGACGGGACCGCGCGGGTGTGGCCGCCACGGCGCATGTACTCGATCAGCTCGGCGACCGCCTGGCTGGTGAGATCGACCCGCAACGTCCACGACGCATTCGTGTACCCCACCGACCAGGCGAGGTTCGGGACGTCGTCGAGCATGTAACCGCGGTACGCGTACTTCTCCCCCGGCTCCACCGTCTCGCCGTCCACCGACAGCGACGCACCCCCGAACGAGACCAGGTCCAGGCCGGTCGCCGTCACGATGATGTCGGCGGGCAGGTGCCGTCCGGAGTCGAGCTCGACACCGGTCTCGGTGATGCGCGCGATCGTGTCGGTGGCGACATCGGCGTCACCGTCCTTGATCGCCGTGTAGAAGTCGCCGTCGGGGATGACGCACAACCGCTGATCCCACGGCTCGTATCGCGGCTTGAAATGGGTGTCGACGTCGAACCCCTTGGGCAGCATCGCGATCGCGATGCGACGCAGCAGACGCCGCGACAGTTTCGGAAACGCCCGACAGAACAGGAACATCAGCATCGTGCTGACGGCGTTACGCCAGCGGATGACGGTGTGCGACACCTGCGCCGGCAGCGCCCGCTGCAACAGCTTCGTCATCGGGTCCTCCCACGGGAGGGGGAACATGTAGGTCGGCGACCGCTGCAGCATCGTCACGCTGCCCGCGCGCGGAGCCATCGACGGGATCAGCGTGACCGCCGTGGCGCCCGACCCGATCACGACGACGTCCTTGCCCTCGTAGTCGAGGTCCTCGGGCCAGAACTGCGGGTGCACGAAGGTGCCGCGGAAATCCTTCTCGCCGGGGAATTCCGGCCGATATCCCGCCTCGTAGCGGTAGTACCCGGTGCACATGTAGAGGAATCGGGTGACGAACGTGGTCGGCTCGCCGTCGACGAGGGCGTCGACCGTCCACAGATCCGTGGCGGAGTCGAAATCGGCACCGGTCACGTCGACGTCGAACGTGATGCGTTCGGCGATCCCGAACTCCTCCGCCGTCCGCTCCAGGTACTCGCGGATCTCGTCGCCGCGGGCGACCGTCCGCTGTCCGCGCCACGGATTCCACGGGAAGCTCAGCGTGAAGATGTCCGAGTCCGACCGCACGCCGGGATAGCGGAACAGATCCCACGTTCCGCCGATCCGACTGCGGCGCTCCACGATCCGGTAGTCGAGGTCGGGATTGCGCTCCCGCAGGCGATAGGCCGCGTCGATGCCCGACAGTCCGGCTCCGACGATCAAGACGTCGAGGGGCTGATTCGCCGCCTGATCGCGGTCGTCCCGATGGCGGTCATCCGCGTTCGGCCCGCGGTCCACACCGTCTGTCACTGCACCCTCCAGGTTCACCGGCAGATATGACTGTCGTCACTCTACCGACAGACGACGGGGGCCGCGGACCCCGGCTCACCCCGGCACGGGCGGCGGCGCCACCGGTCGGCGCCACCGGTCAACCGGCGGCACGGTCGCGCACCGACGCCCGCAGCGCGGCCAGCAGATCGGCGACCTCGGCGTCGTCGTCGGACGCGTCGTCGACCGGTTCGGGGAAACCCTGCCCGCCCTCGGCCCGCGCGTCGATCAGCTTGGCCAACTCCACCTGGTAGGTGTCCTCGAACCGGGTGGGGTCGAAATCGTCGGCCATCGTCTCGATGAGCGAGGACGCCATCTCCAACTCCTGGTCGCGGATCTCCACGTCGGCTTCGAGGAAGTCGAAATCGGGGCGCCGCACCTCATCGGGCCACAGGAGGGTCTGCAGCGTCATCACACCGTCGATGACGCGCAGCGCCGCCAACCTGGTTCTGCTGCGCAGCGTGAACGTCGCGATCGCGAGGCGTTCGGTCGTCTCCAACGCCCGGGCCAACAGGACGTACGCCTTGGGCGACCGCGACGCCGGCTCCAGATAGTAGGGCTTGTCGAAGTAGATCGGATCGACCTGGTCGATCGGGACGAACTCGAGGATCGAGATCTCCGGGCTCCGCGTCACCGGCAGACTCGCCAGATCGTCTTTCGTGAGCACCACCTGCTGCCCGTCGCTCGACTCGTACGCATTCGCGATGTTCGCGTAGTCGACCTCCCGGTCGGTTCCCTCGCGCACCCGCCGATAGCGGATTCGGGTGCCGTCGGCGGCGTCCACCTGATGCGAGGTCCGATCGTGGCTCTGCGTCGCGGAGTACACCTTGACCGGGACGTTCACCAGGCCAAAGCTCAGATCGCCTCTCCAGATCGAGCGCATGGCGCTCATTGTGCCAGCCGTCGGACCACAATGGCGGACATGAGGCGCGCGCAGCTCGAGGTCGACGGCCGGACGGTGACCGTGTCGAATCTCGACAAGGTGCTCTATCCCGAGGCCGGGATGCGCAAGGCCGACGTGATCGACTACGTCCTCCGGGCGGCTGCCGCGATGCTCCCGCATCTCACGGCCCGGCCCGTCACCCGCCTCCGCCGGCCCGGCGGCGTGCCGACCGCGCCGTTCTTCGAGAAGGCCCTGCCGGCCGGCGCACCGGAGTGGATCCCCCGCTACACCGTCGAGCACACCGACCATCGGACCGTCTACCCCGTGGTGGAGTCGGCCGCCGACCTCGTGTGGCTGGCGCAACTCACGGCGGTGGAACTGCATGTGCCGCAGTGGCGCATCGACCTGACCGACGGCCCCGACCGCCGCACTCGGCGCCTCGTGCTCGACCTCGATCCCGGACCCGGGGTGTCGCTGCGCGACTGCGCCCGCGTGGCCGTCGACATCCGAGCGATGCTCGACGACGTCGGCCTCGCCTCGTATCCCGTCACCAGCGGCGGCACGGGCATCCACGTCTACGCGCGAACGGAGACGCCGATGCGGACCCGGTCGGCGCGGGCGGTCGCGCGCCAGATCGCGACGACCCTCGCGCAGACGCACCCGCGCACCGTCACCGCGACGATGGCGAAGGCCGAACGCGACGGCCGGGTGTTCATCGACTGGAGTCAGAACTCCGCCGCCAAAACCACCGCGGCACCGTATTCACTGCGTGACGCGGCGACGCCGCTGGTCGCCGCCCCGCGGTCGTGGGACGAACTGTCCGACACCGGTCTGGCCCAGCTGACACCGGGCGACGTGCTGCGCCGCATCGACGCCCACGGGGATCTGCTCGCCGGGCTCGAGAGCGACGGTCCGCCGCACGGGCGGCCCGACCCCGAGGTGGTCGACCTGGGCGCGTACCGGCGTGACGCGCGTCCACCGGCGCGGGCCGGCGCCGAACGCGGGAAGGCGTCCCGCACCGACCTCCTCGCGCTCCGTCCGATGCTGGCTTCCGACGCCCCCGTCGACGGACTCGGCGACGACTGGGCCTACGAGGGGAAATGGGACGGCTATCGGACGCTGATCCGGGTGCTCGACGGTCGAACGCGGCTGATCTCGCGGACCGGCGCCGACATCACCGACGAGTTCCCGCAGTTCGCGACGATCGGGGAACGCCTGCGACGGGACGGCCGGCCGGTCGACGCCGTGTTCGACGGCGAGATCGTGGCGCTCGACGATGCGGGGATCACCGACTTCGCGCTGCTCACCTCCGGGCGCCGCACGCCCGGGCGCGCCGACCTGCGCGTCCGGGTGTTCGACATCCTGCACTTCGACGGCGTCGACCTCTGGTCCGCGCCGTTCGACGTGCGCCGCGAGGTCCTCGACGCGGTCGACGTCACGGCCCTCGGGCCGCTCGTCGAGGTCCCGCCGCTGCTGGCCGGACCCGCCGACGCCGCGGTCCGCGAGGCACGTGCCAACGGATGGGAGGGGATCGTCGCCAAGCGGCGCGATGCGCCGTACAGCGGCGGACGCCGCAGCCCGTCGTGGCGCAAGCAGAAGAATTGGCGCGACGTCGAGGTGGTCGTCGGCGGGTACCGGACCGGCCGCGGATCGACGTCGCGGATCGGGTCCCTGCTCGTCGGCCTTCCCGCCGAGACCGGACTGCGGTACGTGGGTCGGGTGGGCACGGGGTTCACCGACGCCGAGCTGGCCGATCTCGCCGCGGAGCTGGCACCGCTGCGGATCGGCCGCAGCCCGTTCATCGACGTCGACGCACCGGTGGCGGGCAGCGCCACCTGGGTGCTGCCGACCCTCGTCGCCGATGTGCGGTTCATGAACTGGACGTCCACCGGGCATCTGCGTCACCCCAGTTGGCGCGGCATTCGCCGCGACAAGCTCCCCGGCGACCTGTGACGGGGCCGGCCGGTCACTCCAGGACGAACACCGGGATCCGCCGATCGGTCTTCCTCTCGTACTCGGCGTACGGGGGGAAGGCCGCCACCGCGAGCTCCCACCAGTGCTCGCGTTCGGCCCCCGAGACCTCGCGCGCGGTCATCGTGCGGACGTCCGCACCGTCCTGCACGGTGACCTCCGGGTGCGCCTTCACGTTGAAGTACCAGGCCGGATGCTGCGGCGCGCCGCCCTTCGACGCCACCATCGCGTACTTTCCGTCCTCTTCGACACGCATCAGCGGAACGTAGCGCCTCGTCCCCGACCGTGCGCCGATCGTCGTGAACAGCACCACCCTGCGGCCGTCGATCGATGCGGCATCCGTGGTTCCGGCGGCCAGGATCTTCTCGGTCTGGTCGCGAACCCACCCGGTGGGACTCAGTTCGGGGCTCTCGCTCATACCGTCGATCCTAGGGGCGCGGCGCACGGCCCGGCCACGATCAACTCAGGTGGTGCACCTCCTGGCGCCCGTAGACCGGAGTGTCCATCCCCTCGAACCGCGCCTTGAGCTGCAACGCCAGATACAGCGAGTAGTGACGTGACTGGTGCAGGTTGCCGCCGTGAAACCACAGGCCCGGCTGCTGGGTCGGCTTCCACATGTTGCGCTGCTCGCCCTCCCAGGGGCCCGGATCCTTGGCAGTCTGCGAGCCCAGTCCCCACACCTTCCCGACGCGGTCGGCGACGTCCTGCCCCATGAGGTCGGCGGCCCAACCGTTCATCGAGCCGTATCCGGTGGCGTAGACGATCACATCGGCCGGCAGTTCGGTTCCGTCGGACAGGACCACCGACCGCTCGGTCAGGTGGTCGACACCGCCCTTGGCCAGTTTGATGGTTCCGTCGGCGACGAGGTCGCAGGCACCGACATCGATGTAATATCCCGAACCGCGTCGCAGGTACTTCATGAACAGACCGGACCCGTCCTCACCGAAGTCGAGGTCGAAGCCCGCCGCCTCGAGCCGCGCGTAGAACTCCTTGTCGCGTTCGCGGATCTGGTCGTACAGCGGGATCTGGAACTGGTGCATGATCCGGTACGGCAGCGACGCGAAAGTCATGTCGGCCTTCTTGGTGGTCATCCCGCCGGCGACGGCCTGCTCGCTGTACAGGGCCCCCAGACCGATCTCCATCAGCGAGTCGGACCGCACGATGTGCGTCGAGGAACGCTGGACCATCGTGGTGTCGACGCCCGCCTCGACCAGCGCCTTGCAGATGTCGTGCGCCGAATTGTTGGCGCCGATCACGACGACCTTCTTACCGGTACCGGCATAGGAGTCGGGGCCGGGGTGCGCGCTGGAGTGGTGCTGCTCTCCGGCGAAGACGTCGCGGCCGGGGAACTCGGGCACGTTCGCCTTCCCCGACATGCCGGTCGCGAGCACCAGCTGCGTCGGATGCAGGGTCATCGGTTCGCCGTCGCGGACGAGGTCGACCGTCCACCGGCCGGCGGCCTCGTCGTACGACGCCGACGTGCATTCGGTGCGGCTCCAGTACGGCACCTCCATGACCTTGGTGTAGAACTCCAACCAGTCGCCGATCTTGTCCTTCGGGGCGAAGACTGGCCAGTTCTGCGGGAACGGCAGGTACGGAAGGTGGTCGTACCAGACCGGGTCGTGCAGGCAGAGCGTCTTGTACCGACCGCGCCACTGGTCTCCGGGACGGTCGTGCTTGTCGACGACGATCGACGGAACACCCAGCTGGCGGAGTCGGGCACCCAGCGCGATGCCGCCCTGGCCGCCGCCGATCACCAGCACGTACGGCTGCACGGCGCGGCCGAGTTCGGCCTCCTCGTCCTCCCGGCGTTCGGCCCACGACCGCCGGTCGGGATCGCTGCCGTGCACCGCGCCGAGGGGGCGCGTGAAGCCGCTGGGCTCCTCGTGCCCCTTGAGCTCCTGCAGGGTCGTCAGGAATGTCCAGGCCCGGTCCACACCGTCGTCGTCCTCCCGGATGCGCAGGTGACCGTCACCGCGGCCGACCTCCGTCTCGAACGCGATGAACGCCTCGAGGACACCGTCGGCGTCGGTGGCGTCCTCGGTCCGGACGAACCCGCTCGCCCCGGTGGGGACCTGACGTTCGGCGAGCATCGCGACGATCTCCTCGCGACCCTGGACCGTCTTGAGATTCCAGGTGAACGCGACGAGGTCCCGCCAGTACGAGTCGTCGACGAACAGTGCTGCCACCGCCGCGGGGTCGCCCGAGGCGAGTGCATCGGTGAAACGGGCGAGCCACGCGTCGACCCGCTGCGATTCGGTCGACGCCGCGGGTGCGGACGGGGTGTCGATGGTCTGCGTCATGGGGAGTGTCCTTTCACTGCGAATCACCACGTTCTGTGATGCACAGCACACTCCGCCTCCGACGGGCGGACAAGGGTTGCAGGGGGTTGCAGCCCCCGGACGTCACACCGGCGTGAATCCGGAGATCTTCCAGTCCTGCCCGTCGCGCACCATCTCCACGCGGATCCGGCTGCCGTCCAACCGCGGCCCCTCCATCTCGGCGCTGGTGGTCGTCTGGTTGACGAACAACAGGAGTGTCGCGCCATCGCTGTCGGACGACACCACCGACGACTCCACCACCTCGGCCTTCGTGACGATGCGGTCCTTCTTGGCCGTCGGCTGGATCACCGACGAACCGAGTTCGGCGTACTCGTCGCGGAAGTCGCCGGACAGCATCGCGTTCGCCGCCGCCGGGAGATCCTTGTCGACAGACCGGTAGTCGTAGCTCAGGATCTCCGGGATGCCCGACTCGGCGGCGTCGAGCGCCGACTGTCCCGCCGCGGCGTCGGACGCCAGCGAATCCGCCTCGAACCAGGCATATCCCAGCGAGCCGGCGGCCCCGACGATCACCACCGCCAGAACGCCGATCACGAGTCGACGGGCGCGTGGCGAGAGTCGAGCGGGCCACGAGAACGCCGCGGCCGTCGATCGCAGGAATCGGGTGGGCCGCCCGTCGCTCGCCGCATCCTCGAGGACGTCCGGTTCCCCGGCGCCGCCCCCGGACGAGCCGTCACCGCTCGGCGCCGATTCGACGCCCTCCAACGGCACGTCCTGCTCCACGAGCACGTCACGGTCGTCTTCGGTCACGTCGTCTTCGGTCACATCGTCTCCCGTCATCGTCGCCCCGCTCATGACACGAACTCCACGTTGCTGACCTTCCAGTCGTCGTCGGACCGCTCCAGCTCGACTCGCATGCGGTAGACGCGCTGCTGGCCGTCGGGCGCCTCGGTGTTCTTGACGACGGAGCTCACCGCCGCGAGCACCGACGCCGAGTCGTCGTCGGCGTCGACGATCCCCGCCTCCTTCACCGAACCGGTCGACCGCACCTCGCCGGACGACAACACCTGCGAGAACGATGCCGCCAACTGGTCGAACTGCTGTTGGAACGCCCCGGTCGACACGGACTTGATCCGATCCAAGTCGGCCTTCGACCGCTCGTAGTCGAGACTGACGAGCCCGGCGACCACATCGCGGGTCACCTCGAGCACCTGGTCGTCGCGCTGCTGGTCGTGCCGCGCATCGTAGAGCCGAGTGCCGACGACTCCGAGAGTCGCGATCACCGCGATCACCGCGAGGATCAGCACCCACACGAGTGCTACGGTCCTCGACCCGGATCTCACCGGGGATCGTCCCCGGTCCTCGGTGCCGGTCACCACGTCATCATCAACGACTGCCATGTCGCCTTCTCCTTTCCGGAGGCCGTCCGGGTGGGTGTGCCGACGAAGTAGGTCACTCCGTCCGGGCCGCGGAATCGACCGGTCGTCTCGGAGTACGGAATCGGCCGCACCGCCGGTCGCGCCCGCGTCGTCCTCCGCTTCTTCGGTCCGTCTCCGCCGGTCGCTCCGTCGCCGCCGGCGGCACCGCCGGGACGCGAGAGCATCTCGGGCCAGGTCGACGGGAGACCGCGAGGGCAGTCCGCCACCAGGCCGGTCCGCACACTCGGATCGGTCGCGCACTGAACGTTCCGTGCGCCGCGCGCCACCTTCGGGTTGTCGGGACGCGCCGTGCAGTACTGATCCGGGACCGCGGGGACCGTGCTCGTGTCGGATGCGTCGCGCCGCTGCGTGCCCCCGTATCCCTCGGTGCACGGTGGCGGGTTCAGCGTGTTGCCCAGCTTCACGTCGAGCGGCGCCTGCGGACTCTGTCCGAGTTCGAAGTCCTTGACCGAGTACAGGGTTCCCGATGTGAATGCCGGGTAGACGGTCAGAATGTGGCGCAGGTTCGGGACGTTGACGCGCAGGACCTGCCCCACCGACTGCAGATCGGCGAGCAGGGTCGGCAGCGTCGGCGTCAACTCGTCGAACGTCTCGGTGACCTCGTCGGCCGCCGCGGGCGTCTCGCGGAGCAGCGTCCGGATCTGCCCGTCGCTCATGGCGAGCTGGTCGGTGAACGACGCCAGGTCGCGGACCGATGAACGCAGGTCGTCCGCCACTCGATTACCCGTCCGCAGCAGCGGTTCCGCGTCGTCGATGAGCCTCAGCGTCGGGGTCAGATCGACCTGCGCCAACGACAGGAGCCGCTGCGACGAGTCGACGAGACGGGCCAATCGCTCACCGGTGTGCCCCACCCCGCCGGACACCTCGTCGATCGTGGTCTCCAGATTCTCCGGCGAGATCGTCGAAACCAGGTTCATGGTCCGCTCCAGGACGTCCTTCGTCGGGGTCGGCGAGACGTTCGACGCCGCGGGCAGCACATCGCCTTCGGCGAGGTCCGGGCCGTCCGCCGACGCCGGGATGAGGTCGACGTACTGTTCACCGACCGCCGACTGACTCCGGATGTGGGCTGCGCTGTCGCGGGGGATGTGGATCGTCGAGTCGATCGTCAACGTGACCCGGACCGGTGCGCTGAGGTCGGTGAGGTCGACGTCGACGGCGTCGACCCTGCCGACCGTGACGCCCCGGTACGAGACCAACCCGGTCGGGTACACACCGCCGGCATCGTCGAACTCCGCGACGACCCGATAGGTGCCGATCCCGGTGACGCGGCCGATCCCGATGTAGTGGACGGTGCCGTACACGACGCTGACCACGGTGAGCACCGCGAACGCGATCAGCTGCCAGCGGACGAATCCGGTGAGTTTCATCGTCGTCCTGCCTTCGGTCGGTTCACGCGTTCGAGGGGAGCGCGCAACGGGTCCGCCGCCTGCCGCGAGACGGCCATCTTGGCCAGATCGACACTGGGGATGCTGCCGATCACCTTGTCCCTGATCGCCCCGACCGAGAGGTCGAGGGTCAGGAAGAGGTTCTGGTAGTCGCCCTTCATGCCCTTGTCGATGGTCGTGACCGGAAACGGCACCGTGAGGCCGACGAGCAGGGAGCCGACGAGGTCGTCGCCGGACTCGCGAAGGCCCTTCACCGCGGGCCGCAGTTCGGAGACGACGGTCGCCAGATCGTCGTGACTCCGCGAGAGGACGTCGTCGACCTTGTCGCCGAACACGCCCACTCGATCGAGCATCGCGACGAGGTCGGAGCGCTGGTCGGCGAGCACGGTCAGTGCCGGCGCCATCGCATCGACGCCCTCGGCGATCGTCGAGTTCTGATCGGCGAGCGTGCCGCTCAGCTCGCCCAGGGAGTCGATGGCGCGCCCGATGTCATCGCGCTGACGGTGCAGCCCGCCGACGAAGGTCTTGAGCTTTGCGATCGCTCGGTTGGCGGCGGCGGTCCGGCCGTCCGTCGCACCGTTGAGCTCGGTCATGATCGATCTCAGTTGTTCGAGACCGCTGCCGTTGAGCACCAGCGACAGCGCCGCCAGCACCGACTCCGTCGACGGGTAGGCCGCCGACTGGCCGACGCCGACCGTGTCGCCCGGCAGCAGATGGCCGGGGCCGGGATCGGCCGGTGGCACGAACTCGAGGTATTGGGCTCCCAGCACCGATGTCTGAGCGAGTGTGACGGTCGCATCGTGCGGTATCTCGACGCCCTCGGAGATCTGCACCTCGACCTCGGCGAGCGACTGGTTGACGCGGATCGCGCCGATCTGCCCGACCGTCACGTTGTCGTACTTCACCAGCGAGTTGGACACCAGGTTCTGCACGTCGGCGAGCTGAACGGTGAGCGAGTAACTGTCGCCGGAGATCGCGTCACCGGGCAGCGGCAGCGAGTTGGGGCCGTCGAAGCGGCAGCCCGCCAGCGTCGACGCCCCGATGAGGGCGGCGGCGACGGCGGCACCGACCCGGCGCCGCCCGCGTCCCTGATGTTCGACCGACCGCATCACCGGCCTCCCTTCCGGCTCGCGGCGGATCGCGCCAACTCCGACGTCAGGACGCGGGTCAGCGTCGCATTCGCCTTCTGGCACTCGGATTTCGGTGCATCCACGGTGGTCAGCAACGCGCAGATCAACGAGACGGGATCGGGGAAGTCCGCGATCGCCAAACCCGCCGTCAGCGAGTTCGAATCCGGGTCGTAGATGTTGTAGAGGTTCGACAGCGCCGTCGGTGCCGCGTGGAGCACCTGGGCGAGCTCGTCCTGGCGATCCACGAGGAGACGGGACACTCGCGTGAGGTCCTTGACGTCACCGCTCAGCGCCGACCGATTCTCCGCCAGGTAGTCGCGGAGGCGCGGCGCCATCGAGTTCATCGCGACCAGCGCCGCGTCGAGTTCGGTGCGGTTGTCGTCGAGCATCGCCGAGGCGTCCGCGAGCTGCGACGAGAAGGCGACGATCTGCTCGTCGGAGTTCCGCAGCGCCGTCACCACCTGTTGCAGATTCCGAACGGTGCTGAACAGGTCGGGACCGCCGGCCGACAAGGTGGCCATGGCGTCCGACAGCGCATCGAGCGACGTCCGCAGCGAGCCTCCCGTGCCGTCGAGCGCCTCGGCCGAACTGTCGACGAGTCGGCTGAGCGCGCCCTGGTCGTCGGCGCCGCGCGGCCCCAGCTGATCCGCGAGATCGGTGACCTGAGTCTTGATCTCGTCGTAGCCCACCGGAACCGCGGTTCGACCGACGTCGATCACGGCGCCGTCGGCGAGAGCATCCCCCCGCGAGGCCGGGTCCGGGTTGACGAACTGGACGTAGCGGCCCGACACCATCGTCGGTGCCACGATGGCGGCGCGCGCCTCGGCGTCGACGAACACGTCCGTGCCGTAGTCGACGTCGACCCTGACCTTGCCCGGTGTCGCCTCGATGTCGGCCACCGTCCCGATCGACACACCGCGCATCTTGACGGGGTCGCCGGGATAGAGCCCGGTTGTGTTGGTGAACCAGATGGTGGCGCGTGAGGTGTGGGTGCGTTCCCACAGGTTCGCCGCGACGACCACGACCAGGGCGACGACGAGGATGACGATGACGGCGACCGCCGGTCCGCCGATTCTCTTGATCCGTGCGATCGCGGTCATCGTCCACCTCCCGGGCTTCCCGGCTGCTGCCCGCGAAGATTGGCCGGGGTGATGTTCTCCAGCAGCACCGCGAAGAACGGGCCGCTCCCGAGGACGTCGGTGAACTGGGTGACGAACGTCCGCATTCCCTTGATCGACTCGTCGAGGTTCGTGTAGTTCTCGTTGAGTGTCGCGGTCACGGCGCGCAACTCCTCGAGCATCGCCGGGGCCGTCGTTCTGGTCTCACGGGTCACCTTCTCGATCTCGTCGGCCATCCCGCGGAGGGTGACCAGCAACCGGTGAATCACCGCGGCGCGGTCGTTGAGGGTTGTGAACAGCACGGTGCCGTCGTCGATCAGCCGGGTGATGTTGCCCTTGCGTTCGGCGAGGACCCCGGACACCGCGTCGGCCCGCTGCAGCAGGGTGCGGATTCCGGCGTCGCGCGTCGAGACGGTGCGGGCGGCGTCGGCGAGACTCGTCAGGGAGCCCGCCATGTCGGACGGCAGATCGTTCATCACCGCGTTGAGACTCTCGACGGCGTCGACGACACGCTCCTTGTCGGTGTCCTCCACCGTGTCGGTCAACTGCTCGAGCGAGTCGGTGAGATCGAATCCGGAGGTGGTCCGCGACAGCGGAATCCGATCGCCCAGATCCCCGGGGCCACCGGTCTGAAGTTGGACGTAGCGGCGACCGAGCGCCGTCTCGACCTTGATCGCAGCGCTGGTCTCCTCACCGAGACGCTTCCAGCCCTCCGTCAGCCGCAATGTGACGTCGACATGATCGTCTTTGAGATCGATCGAGCGGACCGTGCCCGCCGAGACGCCCGCGATCTGCACCTCGTCATCCGGGTTGAGGCCGCCGGCGTCGGCGAACTCCGCGACGACGGTCGTCGTCCCCGGCCAGAACGGCAGGGAGCGGTAGTTGAACGCGAGCGCCAGCACCGCGACGATGGCCACGATGCCGATCACGCCGGCCCGCAGTGTGCGGGAGGATTCGTCGGATCTCATTTACACCTCTGAGCGGGGACTTGAATCATCGGGGTGTCCTGGTGCCCGCCGTCGAGCGTCGGGTACCGGATGGCCAGGCCGCACACGAAGAAGTTCACGAAGCTCCCGTAGCCCGAGGATCGCCCGAGCAGCCGGTATGCCTCCGGCAGCTTCGCCAACAGCATGTTGATCGTCGACGTGTTGTCGTTGAGGTTCTTCGCCAGACCGCGCAGATGGTCGACGTCGGCGGTGAGATCGGGGCGGACCTCGGTCAACAGCTCGTCGAGTTCCGCGGTGGCGGACGAGATGTTCGTGAGCCCGTCGGCGATGAGCGTGCGGTCGTCGGCCAGCCCGGACACCAATCGCTGCAGTTCGCGGAGGACGCCCGCGAAGGCCGTCCGACGGTCGGCGACGGTTCCCAGCACCGTGTTGAGGTCGCCGACCATCGATCCGATGGTGGCGTCGCGATCGGCGATGGTCCGGCCGAGCTCGCCGACCTGGGTGATCAGCTCACCGACGTCGGCGGTGCGCCCGTTGAGGACCGAGACCAGGGCCGCCGAGAGCTTGTTGGTCTGATCGGGGTTCACGCCCGCCAGCAACGGCTTGAAACCGTTCACCAGGGCGTCCATGTCGAGCGCCGGACGGGTCTGGCCGATCGGAATGGTGCTGCCCGACGGACGCTGCTCCGCGATGCGGCCGGGTTCGGTCGTGAGCTCCACGTAGCGGTCGCCGATGAGGTTCTTGTATTTGATGGCGGCGGTGGTCGCCGTCGTCACGGGGATGTCGGAGTCGACGTCCATCGCCACCTCGGCACCGAGTTTCTGCGCGCCGGTGCCCGAGCCGTCGGTGATGACCACGTCGGTCACCTTCCCGACCACGACGCCGGCCACCTTGACGTCGTCTCCCGACCGGAGCCCCGACGCCGAGGTGAACTTCGCACGGAAGTCTGTCGTGGGTCCGAACCGCAGATCTCCCACGACCACGAACAGTGCACCCGTGATCAGGGCGCTGACCGTGAGAAAGATTCCCAGCTTGATGGCCTGCCGCGTGATGCTCATTTGGTCATTCCGTAGATCATGGAGGCGAACGGGTTGCCGATGATGTCCTCCACCGACGAGACGTCCCGGTAGGCGTGGCTGCCGTCGTCGAAGTCGACGTGACCGGGAGCCGGGCCGCCGGGGGCGCGCGGGTAGCCGTAGCAACTCGGCCCGGACCGGCCCGCGGAGTTTCTCGGAGCGTCGACGCCCGGCCGGTACGGCGGGTCTCCCATGATCAGGGTGCCGACGATGTCGAGTCCCGAGCGGGCACCGCCGAATGCCCGTTCGAGGTACTTGCGGCCGGTGTTGAGCCCCTCGAGGAAGCACGGATAGATCGGTCCGTAATCCCCGAGCGCCGTAACGGGCGGAGCCAGCGCGTCGGCCGCCATCTCCAACGGTCGTCCGGTGTCGGTGATGAAGCGGTTGCCCGCGTTGCCGAATCGGGTGAAGCTCAGCAGGAATGCCGTGAGCTGCGATTGATTCTCGACGACCGTGTTCGAGGTGACGGTGAGGTTCCGGAGCGTGGTCATCAGATCCGGCGACAGGTCGGCGAACGTCTCGAGGTTGTCGGCTCCGAGGCGCAGGTCTCGTTGGAGGGTCGGCAGCGACTTGTTGAAGCGTGCGAGATACTCGTCCACCGTGTCGATCAATGTCGCGAGGGTGTCGCCGCGCTCGAACGTTCCGGTCTGAACCGCGGTCAGCGTCGAGTTGACCTGTGCGGGGTCCACACGGTCGAGGATTCCCACGAGGAGCTCGAAGGTGTCGAAGACCTCGACGGGCGTGCGAGACGTGTCGATCGTCGCACCGTCGTCCAACGTGGCCTTCGCCGGTTCCGAGGGCATCCGGAGGGCGACGTACTTTCGGCCGAAGAGCGTGGTCGGTTCCATCTCGGCCTCGACGTTGACCGGGAGTGTGGCGAGGGTGTCGCTGTCGACAGCCATCTCGATGCGGGCGCGGTCGTCGTCCACCGTGACCTTCGAGACGCGGCCGACGACCACGCCGTAGAGCTTGACGTCCGAGCCCGCCGACAGCAGCAGCCCCGCGCGGGGCGCGTTGAGGTAGACGGTCCTGGTGTCCTGAAATCGGCCGTTGTACGACAGCAGTGCGACTGCCACGAGGGCGGCCACGATGACGACGGCGGCGGCCGCATACAGCACGTGTCGCGTGCGCGAGTGCTCGATCATCCCGACACCCGCACCGTCGCGTGGACGCCGCCGTACAGGGCGATGCCGACGATGAAGTCGACGACCATGATGATGATCAGGGACATCCGGACCGCATGGCCGACGGCCACGCCGACACCCGCCGGTCCGCCGCTCGCGTTGTACCCGTAGAAACAGTGCACAGCCATCACGGCCACGGCCATCACCACCACCTTCAACAGGGAGATCGCCACGTCGCCCGGTTGGAGGAAGAGCTGGAAGTAGTGGTCGTAGGTGCCCGGCGACTGGTCCGAGAGGAAGACGCTGACGAACTTGGTCGACGCGTACCCGGTGAACAGCGCGATCGCGTACAGCGGGATCACCGCGGCGAGGCCCGCCGCGATCCGTGTCGACACGAGGTACGGGAGCGACTGCACCGACATCACTTCGAGGGCGTCGATCTCCTCACTGACCCGCATCGCCCCCAACTGGGCGGTGAATCCGGAGCCGACAGTCGCCGTGAGTGCGACGCCTGCGATGACCGGAATGGCTTCGCGAGTGTTGAAGAATGCCGAGATGAACCCGGACATGGCTTCGACGCCGACGCGGCCGAGTGAACTCGACCCCTGCTGGCCGACCTCGTAACCCGCTGCAGCCGTGAGAAAACCGATGATGACGACCGTGCCGCCGATCACCGCGAGCGCACCCGCACCCAACGAGACCTCGGCGAGCAGCCGGATCGTCTCACGACGGTAGTGCGTGACGGCCTTCGGGATCGACCGCAACGACGCACCGTAGAAGGCCAGCTGCCTGCCGAAGTTCTCGGCGGGCGTCAGGACCTTCGACGGCTCCAACCGCGCGGCGATCGATCGCGACGGTTCGTGCGTGACCGTTGACTGCGTCATGCTCGCCTCCCACTCGGGCGCGTCTCGTTCCGGGGCATCTTGATCGGGTTCCTCACTGCAGCGACAGGGTGGTGATGACGGCGTTCGCCAGGAAGAGCAGGACGAAGCTGAAGACGACGGTCTGATTGACGGCGTCACCGACCCCCTTGGGGCCGCCGCCGGCGTTGAAGCCCAGGTGGCAGGCGACCACCGATGCCAGCAGCCCGAAGATCCCGGCCTTGAGCTCGCTGATGAGCAGATCGGGGATTCCCGTCAGGATGGGGATGGCCGTGATGTACTGCCCGGGTGTCGCGCCCTGCAGGAAGACGCCGTACACGTAACCGCCCGCCAAGCCGATGGCGGTGACCAGTCCGTTGAGGAACACCGCGACGACGCACGATGCGATCACGCGGGGGACGGCGAGACGCTGGATCGGATCGATGCCCAGCACCCGCATGGCGTCGATCTCCTCGCGGATGGTGCGCGAGCCGAGGTCCGCGCAGATGGCGGTGGCCCCCGCGCCGGCGACGACGAGCACGGTGACGATGGGGCCGATCTCGCGGATGACGGCCACGCCGGCACCGGCGCCGCTGAGATCGATGGCACCGATCTCGCCGAGCAGCACGTTGATCTGGAAGACGACCATCACGCAGAACGGGATCGACATCAGCATGGTCGGGACGATGGAGACGCTCGCGATGAACCAGGCCTGGGAGATCACCTCCCGCCACTGGAACGGCCGCCGCGGCAGCGCTTTCACGATGCCCCAGAAGGTCAGGAAGAATGCGCCGAGCGTCTCGACTCCGGAGCGGACCTTCGTCTGGAGCGGGTCCCACCACGCCTCGCGGCGTGCGGATCCGCGCTCGGCGGGCCGCTCGTCGACGGCGGCCGCGCCGCTCATCGGGCCCCCGGGTCGGAACTGATCGGGGTGATCGGAAGCCGGAGGGCACCGGGAGCCGATGACGGGACCGCGGGCGTCGCCGGTTCCACCGGATCGATGCGCACGTAACCCGCCCCCTGGGCGGGGCGCGGATCGGGTCGGCCCCTGTTCGGCCACAACGCAGCAGCTCGTTCCGCCTGGGCGGTGATCGTCAGCGACGGGTTGACCCCGAGATTGGCCGAGACCGCGGAACCGTCGACCACGCTGAGGGTCGGGTACCCGTGGACTCGGTGGTACGGGTCGATGACGCCGGACTCCGAGTCGTCGCCGATCACGCATCCGCCGAGGAAGTGCGCGGTCATCGGGACGTTGAAGACTTCGCCCCACGTACCGGCGGGGACCCCGCCGATCTTCTCGGCGATGCGCCGGGTGACCTCGTTGCCCGCGGGGATCCAGGTGGGGTTGGGCTTCCCGTGCCCCTGCCTGCTGGACAGCTTGCGGCCGAACAGTCCGCGCGTGGTGAAGGTGGTGATCGAGTTGTCGAGGTTCTGCATGACCAGGGCGATCACCGTGCGTTCGCTCCAGCCGGCGACCGCCAGGACGCGCGCCATGGCGATCGGGTGGCGGACGGCGGTGCCGAGGAACCGCAGCCAGCGGGGAAGGCGACCGTCGCCGTCGGTCATCAACGCCTGCAGCAGCCCCATCGCATTGGACCCCTTGCCGTATCGGACCGGCTCGACGTGCGTGTCGGGCTCCGGATAGAACGACGAGGTGATCGCGACGCCCCGGGTGAGATCGAGGGACTCGTCGACGCGGTAACGGATGGCGCCGAGGATCGATTCGGAGTTCGTCCGGGTGAGCTGCCCGAGCCGCGCCGACAGGCCGGGCAGCCGCCCCCGGTCGTGTAGTCGGTGCATGAGCTGTTGGGTGCCCCAGGTTCCCGCGGCGAACACCACGTGGCGGGCGGTGACGGTCCGGGCGCGCTTGCGCAACGCCGCTCCGGTACGGACCGTGTGCACGGCCCACGTGTCGCCGCGCTGTTCCAGATCGACCACCGTGGTGAGCGGATGCACCACCGCACCAGCCCGTTCGGCGAGACCGAGATAGTTCTTGACCAGTGTGTTCTTGGCGCCGTGTCGACACCCGGTCATGCACTCTCCGCATTGGATGCAACCCGTCCGTTCCGGGCCGGCACCCCCGAAGTACGGGTCGGGCACGGTGACCCCGGGCTCCCCGAAGTAGACGCCGACCGGCGTCTGGATGAACGTCTCCCCGACGCCCATGTCGTCGGCCACCGACTTCACGATCTCGTCGGCGGGAGTCAGGTGAGGATTCGTGACGACACCGAGCATGCGGCGAGCCTGTTCGTAGTACGGCGCGAGTTCGCTCTCCCAGTCGGTGATGTGGGCCCATTGCGGATCGTCGAAGAAGGCACCGGACGGCTTGTAGAGGGTGTTCGCGTAGTTCAGAGACCCGCCGCCGACGCCGGCACCCGCGAGGATGACGCAGTCGCGAAGGAGGTGGATGCGTTGGACGCCGTAGGCGCCGAGGCGCGGCGCCCAGAGGAAACGCCGAAGATCCCAGCTCGTCGAGGCGAACTCGTCGTCCGCGAAGCGTCGGCCCGCTTCCAGGACACCGACGCGATAGCCCTTCTCGGTGAGGCGGAGCGCCGTGACGCTGCCCCCGAAACCGGAACCGATCACGACGACGTCGAAGTCGACGTCGTCGCCGAGCGGCTGGTGCTGGGGGGCCTGACTCATCGACATCTTCTCCATCGCCCGGGGTCGGTGGCGTCGACTCGGACGGGTGAGGAACACCGCCGCCGACCGACACTGTGATCTAAGTTGCATTGTTTGTATACACTTTAGGTAGAAGTGTCAACAGAACGACCATTTTCGGTCCGTATGATGGCGATATGCCCGGACCGCGCCGCTTCCACTCCGAAGTGCGACAGCTCCTGAGAGACCGCGTCCTCGACGTGGCCCGCGACCTCGTCGTCGACCGCGGCTGGACCGCCGTCAACATGTCGCGGCTGGCGCGCGAGGTCGGCATCAGCCGCGCCGGCCTCTACAACGAGTTCGGCACCCGCCAGGACCTCGCCGGCGCACTCGTGGCACGCGAGGCGGACCGCTTCCTGCGCGGCGTCGTCGAGGCCATCGACCGCCACCCCGGCGACATCGTCGACGGCCTCGCCGCGGCGGCGGCCCACACGCTCGACGTCGGCGACGACAACGAACTGCTGCTCTCCGTGGTCTCCGGACATCGCGACGAGAGCGAACTGCTCTCCCTCGTCGCCGTCGATTCCGAGACCGTCCTCGGACGCGCCATGCAGGTGGTCGCCGACCAGATCCGCGCCCACCGCACCGAACTCGGCGAGCACGACGTGCACACCGTCACCGAGGTCTTCGTCCGACTCACCGTGAGCCACCTGCTGCAGAGCCGGGGCCCCCATGCCGACGCCATCGCACAGATCCGCGCCACGGTCGCCGGACTCCTGGCCACCCTCCCGGCACCCGCCGCCGGTTGACCCCGGCCGCGGGTCGGCCGCGGCGGACGTTGCACGGGGGTTGCACACCGCTTGACCCCCCGACACCCGCGGGCGATGCTGAATCCGATGTGATCTCCCGCACAGTCGAGACGGGTGATCCGCCGAGACCGGGAGGTGAGCACGACGACCGTTCCGCCACCGGTGCCCCTCGAACCGGCGATCGTCTCCGGCGCCGACCCGCGCGAGTACGCCGCCGTCCTGCACGCCGTCTACGACGCCGCCATGTCCGGGACACGCCTGCCCGCCCGCCCCCGATCGGTCATCAGCGACTCGTGGCGCCGGGTCGTCGACGCGGGCGTCGACCCCGATCACGGTCGCGCGGGCGACCCCCTCGCCTCGGCGGATCTGGAACACCGCCGCACCCGGTCCGGACTCGCCGACGTCCTGGAATCCGTGACCGGCCGCCTCGACGTCCTCATCTCCGCGGGCGACAACGTCCTCGTGGTCGCCGACGCATCCGGCCACGTCCTGTGGCGGGCGGGCGCTCCCCGCACCCTCCGTCAGGCCGACCGGCTCGGATTCACCGAGGGCGCCTCGTGGGCGGAGAGCACGGTCGGCACCAACGCCATCGGCACGGCGCTCGCCTCCCGACAGCCGGTCCAGGTGTTCTCCGCAGAACACTTCGTGCGCACCCATCACGCCTGGACCTGCACCGGAGCCCCCATCCGCGATCCGCGAACCGGCGACGTCCTCGGGGTCGTCGACGTGAGCGGCCCGGCTGCCTCCATCCATCCGACGACACTCGCGCTCGTCGACTCGGTCGCCCGGCTCACCGAATCCGAGCTCCGAGAGGCCCACCGCGACGACCTCGACCGACTGCGCACCGTGTCCGCATCGATCCTGCCTCGACTCGACGGTCCGGCCGTCATCGTCGACGGCGACGGCTGGGTGGCGGCCGTCGACCGCCTCCCGCCGACCCGGCGGATCCCCCTGCCGGGCGGATTCGGTCCCGGACGTCACCTGGTGCACCCCCTCGGCGTCTGCGACGCCGAGCCCCTGCCCGGCGGCTGGCTGCTGCGGCGCGTCCCCGGCACCGACGCACCGGGGCGCACCGATCTCACCCTCACCGACGACGGGGGCGTCACCGCACTGCACATCGGTACCGGCGACGCCGCCTGGGTGCTGCATCCGTCACCGCGGCACCTGCAGATCCTCGACCTGCTCGTCGCGCATCGCGACGGTCTCAGTGCGGCCGCGCTGGCCCGTCTGCTGTTCGGCAGCGCCGACAGCACCGTGACGGTCCGCGCCGAGATGTCCCGCCTCCGTCGACGGCTCGGCGCCGTCTTGGCCGCGGGCCCCTATCGGTTCGCCGAGACGGTCCGCATCGTCGACCGGCGGGCGGCCGGGCGCACGATCTGACGGGCGCTCGCACGTCGTCTAGCCTGGACGGGAACGCCCACCCGACCGCTGCGAGACACGAGGAGCACAATGCACGTCGTCGCGCAGGTCAGCGATCTCCATTTCAACGGGACGGCCGAGAATCGCAAGCGCGCCGAAGCGGTGATGGACTACCTCAACGGGCGGTGCGGCGGGCCGCGGAACATCGACGCCCTGCTCGTCACCGGCGACATCGCCGACGAGGGCCTGCCCACCGAGTACCGCGAAGCACTCGACACGCTGGTCACCGACATTCCGACGGTGATGCTGCTGGGCAACCACGACGACCGCGCGGCCTTCACCGAGGTCACCGCCGGGACCGGGCGAACCGATCCGGTGAACTCCGCACTGCGGGTGCCCGCGTCGGACGCCGGTTCGGGCCTGCTCGTCCTGGCTCTCGACTCGTCGATCCCCGGACGCTCCGACGGATACCTGTCGCGGCCAACGCTCGACTGGGCACGTTCCCAGATCGCCGACGCCGGCCCCGACACCGACGTGCTCGTCGCCTTCCACCATCCCGCCATCGACATCGGCATCGGTTTCATCGACGGGATGCGGCAGCTCGATCCGCGGCTCCTGGCCGATTTCGTCGCCGAGCATCCCGGCATCGTCGGCTGCGTCTCGGGACACGCCCACACGGCCGCGGTCACCTCGTTCGCCGGCCGCCCCCACGCGGTGGCCCCCGGCGTCGCCTCCACGCTCAATCTGCCGTTCGAGGGCAGTGCGGTGATCAACTCCTCGCACCGGCCGGGCGTCGCCTTCCACCTGATCGACGACGCGCACCGTCTCACGACGCACTTCCGCGGCGTCCCCGGCTGACACTCCCCACCGCACCGCACCCCGCACCGCACCGCACCGCACCGCACCGCCAGCCTGGTATCGGCCCGGAAAGCACTCATGCCGTACGTCCGACCCGCCATCGGGTTCGGACATACGGCATGAGCCGGTCGGACTCCTCTACAGGGCCGCGATGATGTCCTCGACCCGGTTCTTCGCGTCGCCGAACAGCATCTGCGTGTTGTCGCGGAAGAACAGCGGATTCTGGACGCCCGCATAGCCGGCGGCCATCGAACGCTTGAAGACGATGACGTCCTTGGCGTTCCAGACCTCCAGGACCGGCATGCCGGCGATCGGCGATCCCGGATCCTCGGCGGCGGCCGGGTTCACCGTGTCGTTGGCGCCGATGACCAGGACGACGTCGGTCTCATCGAAGTCGTCGTTGATCTCGTCGAGCTCCATCACGATGTCGTAGGGCACCTTCGCCTCCGCCAGCAGCACGTTCATGTGCCCCGGCAGACGGCCGGCCACCGGGTGGATGCCGAACCGGACGTCGACACCCTTGGCGCGCAGCTTGGCCGTGAGATCGGCGACCGGGTACTGCGCCTGGGCGACGGCCATGCCGTAGCCCGGCGTGATGATGACCGACTTGGCGTCGGCGAGGAGTTCGGCGGCCGCGTCGGCCTGGATCTCCCGGTGCTCGCCGTAATCGGTGTCGTCGGCGGGGCCGGCCTCGATGCCGAAGCCGCCGGCGATCACGGAGATGAACGAGCGGTTCATCGCCTTGCACATGATGTAGCTCAGGTAGGCACCCGACGAGCCGACCAGCGCACCGGTCACGATCAGCAGATCGTTCCCGAGCAGGAAGCCCGACGCGGCGGCGGCCCAACCGGAGTACGAGTTGAGCATCGAGATGACGACGGGCATGTCGCCGCCGCCGATCGACGCCACCAGGTGCCAGCCGAGGAACAGTGCGAGCGCGGTGATGACGGCCAGCAGGATGTAGGCCGGCGTGGTGTTCGCGTGGGTGTCCATCGCGACGTAGAAGCCGGTGAGGATGACGAACACCACCAGCGAGCCGAGGTTGATGAAGTTCTTGCCCGGCAGCATGAGCGGCGCCGACTTCATCTTCGCCGACAGCTTCAGGTTCGCGACGATCGAGCCGGTGAGGGTCACCGCACCGATGAAGATGCCGATGGCGATCTCCGCCTCGTGGATGTTCGTCAGGGCCCCGAGGTCCTGCGGGTTCTCGACGCCCGAGGCGTCGAAGCCGCCGATGGCACCGTTCCACCCGATGAGGACGGCCGCGAGACCGACGAACGAGTGGAGCAGGGCGATGAGCTCGGGCATGCCCGTCATCTCGACGACGCGGGCCTTCCACAGGCCGATCACGGCGCCGACGACGATCGCGCCGACCAGCAGGACGATCAGGACCCACGTGAGATCCGGGAGATCGGCCTTCTGCTCGTCGGTCGGATTGTAGACGTGGTCGAGCACCATCGCGATCGTGGCGACGAGCGCGATGCCCATGCCGACGATCCCGTAGGTCAGTCCGCTGCGCGAGGACTCGTGCTTCGACAGTCCGGCGAGCGAGAGGATGAACAGCAGCGACGCGACGATGTACGCCGCACCGCTGATCGCGGTCACGATTCCGATCGACACCGTCAGGCCTCCTTGCTGAACATGGCGAGCATGCGGCGCGTCACCGCGAAGCCACCGAAGACGTTGATGGAGGCGACGAGGATCGCGACCGTGGACAGGATCTGGACGGCGACGTTGGCCGTGGCGAGCTGCAGGAGCGCGCCGACGATCACGACGCCGGAGATCGCGTTGGTCACCGACATCAGCGGCGTGTGCAGCGCATGCGCCACGTTTCCGATCACGTAGTAGCCGATCACGATCGCGAGCATGAGCACCGTGAAGTGCTGCGGCAGCGGTTGCGGCGCGAACGCGACGACCACCCCGTAGATCACGATGCCGACCAGCGCGAGCGCCACCTTCTTCGCCGGCGACATCGGAGCCTTGGGCTCCTGCTCCGGCTGCGGCTCGGCGGCCGGGGCCTTCGGCGCGGCGGACACCTGCACCGGCGGCGGCGGCCACATCTCCTCACCGTCGCGCGTCACCGTGATGCCGCGCTGGACGATGTCGTCCATGTCGAGCGTGAGCTCGCCGTCCTTCTCGGGGGTGACGAGCTTGAGCAGGTTGACGATGTTGGTGCCGTACAGCTGCGAGGTCTGGGCGGCCAGTCGGCCGGCCAGATCCGTGTAGCCGAGGATCGTGACGCCGTTGTCGGTGACGACCTTCTCGTCGGCGACGGCCCCGGCGGCGTTGCCGCCGCTCGACGCCGCCATGTCGACGATCACCGAACCGTGCTTCATGGCGGCCACCGTCTCGGCCGTGATGAGGCGCGGCGCGGGACGGCCCGGGATCTGCGCGGTGGTGATGACGATGTCGGCGCCGCGCGCCTCCTCGTCGTACATGGAGGCGGTGGCCGCCTCCTGCTCCGCGGTCATCTCCTTGGCGTAACCGTCCTCGGACTTCTCGGCCTCGAAGTCGACGTTGACGAATTCGGCGCCCATCGACTCGACCTGTTCGGCCACTTCGGGGCGCACGTCGAAGGCGCGCACCACGGCGCCCATCGCCGACGCCGCACCGATCGCGGCGAGACCGGCCACACCGGCGCCGACGACGAAGACGCGGGCCGGCGGGATCTTGCCCGCGGCGGTCACCTGGCCGGTGAACATGCGGCCGAACTCGTGCGCCGCCTCCACGACGGCGCGGTAGCCGGCCACGTTGGCCATCGACGAGAGGACGTCCATCGACTGGGCCCGCGAAATACGGGGGACGGCGTCCATCGCGAGGGCCGTCACGCCGGCCTCGCGGAGCTTCTCGCGGAGTTCGGCGTCGCGCGCCGGGGCCATCATCGAGATGAGGACCGCTCCGCGGCGCAGGCGCGCGATCTCATCGTCGTTCGGGGCGTTCACCTTGACGACCACGTCCGCGCCCCACGCGTCGTCGGCCGAACCGAGGCGCGCCCCGGCGTCGGCGAACGCGGCGTCGGGCTGCTCGGATCGGTCACCGGCGCCGGATTCGACCACGACGTCGTAGCCGAGCGACTGGAGCTGCCCCACCGTTTTGGCGGTCGCGGCGACGAGCGTCTCGCCCGCCTTGGACTCCCGGGGGATGCCGATCAACATGTCACTGCCTCTCCCACACTCATCTCTTCACCTTGTCTCACGGAGCGTGACGCGAAGGCACCGAGAACACGAGCGAGGGCGCCGGGCAGCGGCCCGCCGTTCGGCGAGCGTCCCTGCCTGCGCCGGCCAGTGCATCATCGGACTCGCGCGACACGCCGCAGGCGGTCCGCGGACCGACCCTGCTTATGGAAAACGTGGCATGACGGTAGCACGGTCCCCCATCGACTCCCGGAGGCCGTTAGGTTCGTCACTTACCGGCCGGTAAGGTCTCCCCCACGTGGGACGACCCCGCGGCATGACGTCCGGCACGCCGCCCGAAGTACGATCCCTCGCCCAGCTGAGTACCGCTGGCGTACCCCTTTCCGTCCTGCGCGATGTTGGCGGCGCAGGCGCCCGCCGCGTAGAGCCCGGCGATCGGTGCGCCGTCCTCGGCGAGCACCTGACCGTCGACGGACGTCGCCATCCCGCCGACGGTGAATCCGGCGTAGAGCGCCTTCCCGAGACTCATGTCGAACGCCGCCCACGGACCGGTGTCCTGCGGCGCCAGGAACTCCGGACTCTTGTGGAAGTCGGGGTCCTCGCCCCGGGCCGCGTACTCGTTGTACCGGTCGAGCGTCGCCGCGAGCGTCGCCCGGTCCAGGCCGAGACCGTCGGCCATCTCCTCGACCGTCTCCCAGCCGTCGATGAACGGTGCGAGGGGGAACTCGGGGCGTTCCATGTGCGCCTCGTCGACGATCAGGTACGCCGCACGGTCGGTCTGGTCCATGACATAGCCCGACGTCCGCGAGTGGTACGAGTCCTCGGCGACGAACCGCTTACCCTCCTTGTTGACGACGATGCCGGTGAGCAGGATCGACGGCGGGTACACCGGTGCGGTGATGAACGCCTGGTCCATGTGTTTGAGGTGCGCGCCCGCCGAGACGCCCATCCGGATGCCGAGGCCGTCGTCGTAGGTGCTGCCGAGGGTGAACGGCTTCTCGGCGAGCTGCGGGACGTACTGCGCCACCATGTCGGGGTTCATGACGAAGCCGCCGGCGGCGATCACCACCGCACCGGCTCGGATGAACCCCTCCTCGCGGCCCGCCTTCCAGTGCACGCCGACGACGGCCCCGTCGTCGTCGACGATCAGACGGCGCGCCCCGGTCTCGTATCGGATCTCGACGGATTGTTCGCCGAGACGCTCGACGAGGAGGTCGATGACCATGCCGGCGCCGCCGGTGTCGCCGGGGACGGGCACCTTGTGGCCGCGCGGCGCGGGCACGGCCTGGTCGGCGAAGGGCCACACCTTCTCGTTGCCCGTGTACATCAGCCCCTGCGTCTGCGGCTGGATGACCGCCTTCTCCGGGTAGTAGGACCGCTCGAACTCGAAGCCGAGCGATTCCAGCCAGTCGAAGTGGGCGACGCTGTCGGCGCAGTAGGCGTCGATCTTGTCCGGCTCGGGTTCGCGGGAGACCGCGGTGATGTACTTGGCCATCTCCTCGGCGGAGTCGTCGTGGCCGGTGGCCCGCTGCACCGCGGTGCCGCCACCGAGGTAGAAGTGCCCGCCGGCCATGCACGTGGTGGCGCCGGCGGCGGCCGATCGCTCCAGGACCAGGACCGAGGCGCCGTGGTCGGCGGCCTCCACCGCCGCGCAGCATCCGCCGATGCCCGCACCCACCACGAGCACGTCCACGGTGTCGGAGTAGTCGGCGACGTCGGATGCGTTGACGGTCTGGGGAATGTCGAGTCCGCTCATAGCGGCCAGGCTAATCGAAAAATAGAACGTGTTCTATCGAGATGGCGGATTCGTGAACCGGCAGTCCGGGTTGTTCTCGACGGCGGCGCCGCCGGCCGGGTCGTCTGACTGTCTAAGCTCTCTGATGAATCCGAAAGTCTCCAACAGACGCGGGAGGCGAACAGGCGGCAGCACTGCCGCCGCCCCCGTCGGCCGCCACCAGTTGAGGAGTGACGCATGGATCCGGAGTGGATCCCGGCGATCGTCGCCGGCGCGGCCACCGTCGCCGCCGGTGTCCACACCCTTCGCCGCATCATCACCGACCGCAGACGTCCCTCGAACGGCCTGTGGCTGCTCGGCTGCCTGACCCTCGGATGGCTCACCGCCGCCCTCATCGCACTCGGATCGCCGGACGGAGCGTCCGCCGGCGTCGTGCTCGTCGCCGTGGCACCCGTCCTGATCATTCCGATCCTGCTCCTCGGGACGACCGTCGCCCTGGTCGGCAACACCCCCGTGGTGGTGCGTCGAGAGGGACTGCGCATCGCCACCCTCGTCCCGCTGGTGATCGCGATCGCACTCGCCGTGACCCTCGGCGTCGGGACGTGGTGGCTGCTGGTCGTCACCGGGGCGACCGGCGACACCCGGGTCAGCCACGTCGCCGTCCTCTTCCTGCCCCTGCTGCTGATCCCCGGCGCCGTGTTCGTCTTCGAACTGCTCGCCTACACCGGGTACGCGATCGCGTACTCGCGCCTCGACAGGGTCCGGGACGCCGACATCGTGGTGGTCCTCGGCGCGGGCCTCAACGGCGACCGCGTCACCCCGCTGCTGGCGTCCCGCCTCGACCGCGGCATCGACGTCCTGCGCGAATGCCGAGATGCGGGCCGCGACGCGCGGATCGTCGTCTCCGGCGGGAAGGGCTCCGACGAGGTGGTCTCGGAGGCGAAGGCCATGTCCGACCACCTCGTCGAGCGGGGCGTCGACCCCGATCTGATCATCGTCGAAGACCGGTCGACGACCACCGCCGAGAATCTCGAGTTCACCACCGCCCTCCTCGCCGAGCACGGCGTCCCGTGGGAACGGATGGCCGTCGTCACCAGCAACTTCCACGTCCTGCGCGCAGCCTCGCTCACGCAGCGGATGGGTCTGACCGCGTCGGCCGTCGGCGCACGGACGGCCGCCTACTATCTGCCGACCGCCTTCCTTCGCGAGTTCGCCGCCATCGTCGTCCACTTCCGGCGCGGCACTCTGGTCACCATCGCGGGCACGGTCGTCCTCTGGCTGCTGTTCGCCGCCGCCACCGGACTGTTCCACCTCTGAGCCGCCGCTGTGCGCCGCTCCTCAGACGCGTCGAGCCGGCGCCGATCAGTTCGGCACCGGCTCGACGGACGTCCGCGTCAGCTCTGCGACGAGGCGAGCTCGGCGTCGATGCGCAACAGGCCCGGCCCCTCCTCGTTGACGAGCTGCAGGCGCCCGTAGATCTCGCCGACGGTGGCCTCCTCCTCGATCTGCTCGCTGATGAACCACTCGATGGTGGGCCGCGAGTCGATGTCACCGTGGGCGTCGGCCAGCCGGTGCAGTTCGCGCACCGCCTCGGAGATGCCCCGCTCGGCCTCCAACGCGATCTCGAACAGCTCGGCGACCGTGTCGGCCTTGACCGACGGGATGGTGATGTCGCCGATCACCGGGCGGTTGTCACGGTCGGTCAGGTGCTTGATGAGACGGTCGCCGTGACCGATCTCCTCGTCGGACTGGCTGCGCATCCAGCTCGCCATCCCCGGGAGATCGCGGAGTTCCAGCTCGGCGGCGAGCTGCCGGTACAGCATCGACGACTCGATCTCCTTGGTGATCTGCTTGTTGAACGCGACTTCGAGTTCCTCATTCATCTTCACGGCAACCATCTCCTCGTCATTCATGGATGTCTTCTCGGCGCTGTCGCCGTCATGCATTGATGATAGGTGCCGAAATCCTTTTGCAACAGCAAGGAAAGGGTGCCCGAATAGTGCAGAGGAATGGCAACCCTAACTATTCATGACGCTCGTCACCGCCAAGATAGAGAAGGCAAACCTCAGTTCACTTCCGCAGGTCAGCGACCTGCTCCGCCGTCAGGTGCGCCGCGTTCGAAATCCCTTCAATCGCAGACTGTTGGCGACCACGAATACCGAGGAGAACGCCATCGCCAGACCCGCCATCATCGGATTCAACAACGCCGATGCGGCCAGCGGAATCGCGGCGACGTTGTACGCGAACGCCCAGAACAGATTCGACTTGATGGTCGAGAGCGTCTTGCGCGACAGCGCGATGGCGTCGACCACCGCCCAGAGGTCGCCGCTGACCAGCGTGAGATCGCCGGCCTCGATCGCCACATCGGTGCCCGTCCCCATCGCCAGCCCCAGATCGGCGGCGGCCAGGGCGGCCGCATCGTTGACACCGTCGCCGACCATCGCCACCACGGCGCCCTCGGACTGCAGACGCGCCACGGTGTCGACCTTGTCCTGCGGCGACACCTCCGCGATCACCTCGTCGATGCCGACCTGCTCGGCGACATGCCGCGCCGCCCCGGCGTTGTCGCCGGTGAGCAGGACCGGCCGCAGACCCATCGCGCGCAGTGCCGCGACGGCGTCCGCCGACGACGGCTTGACCGTGTCGGCCACCACCACCACGCCCACGGGCGCGCCGTCACGGCTCACCACCACCGGCGTCGCCCCCTGCCCGGTCGCCGAATCGACGGCCGACCGGAGCTCACCGGGCAGCGCTCCGGGCGCGTGACGCGGTGAGGTGACACGGACGTCGACGCCGTCGACGAGCGCCTTCACCCCCGAACCCGCGAGGTTCTCGAAATCGAGTGCCGCCGGCACCGCGGTCTCCCGCGCGTCGGCATGTGCGACGATCGCCCGACCGATCGGATGCTCCGAGCCGGCCTCCACGGCGGCGGCCAGGGCGAGGACCTCGTCGACGTCCACCGCCGTCGCGGCCGCCACGCCGTCGACCGCCATGTCGCCGGTCGTCACGGTGCCCGTCTTGTCGAGAACGATCGTGTCGACACGCCGCGTCGACTCGAGCACCTCGGGCCCCTTGATCAGGATGCCGAGCTGCGCGCCGCGACCCGTGCCGACCATCAGCGCGGTGGGCGTCGCCAGCCCCAGGGCGCAGGGGCAGGCGATGACGAGCACCGAGACGGCCGCGGTGAACGCCAGGACGGTCCCGCCGCCGACTCCCAGCCAGAAGCCGAGGACGCCGGCGGCGATCGCGATGACCACCGGGACGAAGACCGACGAGATGCGGTCGGCCAGGCGCTGCACGGGCGCCTTGCCCGCCTGCGCGTCGGCGACCATCTTCGACATCTGCGCCAGCGCGGTGTCCGAGCCCACGGCCGTCGCCTCGACGATCAGCCGGCCGTGCGCGTTGACCGTCCCACCGACCACCCGGCTGTCGGGCCCCACTTCGACGGGCACCGACTCGCCGGTGATCATCGACTGGTCGACGGCCGAGGCCCCGTCGCGGATCACGCCGTCGGTGGCGATCTTCTCGCCGGGCCGGACGACGAACCGCCGACCGACGCTCAGTTCGGCGACCGGGACGGTGACCTCGCGGCCGTCACGGATCACCGTGACCTCCTTGGCGCCCACCTCGGCCAGGGCTGCCAGCGCGTCACCGGCCCGCAGTTTGGCGCGCTTCTCGAAGTAGCGGCCCGCCAGCAGGAAGGTCGTGACGCCGGCCGCGGCCTCCAGGTAGATGTGCGAGGAGCCCTCGCCCCGGGTCGCGATGAAGGTGAACCCGTGGGTGAGGCCCGGCGTGCCGGCGGTCCCCCAGAACAGGGCGTAGATCGACCAGCCGAAGGCCGCCGACGTCCCCACCGACACGAGGGTGTCCATGGTGGTGGTGCCGTGGCGCAGTCCGGCCCACGCCGCCCGGTGGAAGGGGAGCGCACCCCAGACGATGACCGGCGCGGCCAACGTCAGCGACAACCACTGCCAGTTGGTGAACTGCCAGGCCGGGATCATCGCCATCGCGATCACCGGCACCGACAGGATCGCGCTGACGATCAACCGTTGCCGCAGCGCGGCCAGCTCCGTCTCGGCGCGCGACGGTCCGAGGTCGCCGTCGTCGTGTGCGCCCGCGGGCTCCCGGGAGATCTCCGCGGCGTCGTACCCGGCCGACCGGACGGTCTCGATGAGGTCGGTCGGCGCGAGGTCGCCGCCGTACTCGACGTGCGCCTGCTCGGTCGCGTAGTTGACCGTCGCGGTGACACCGTCGAGTTTGTTGAGCTTGCGTTCGATCCGGTTGGCGCACGACGCGCACGTCATGCCGATCAGTTCCAGATCGACGTCGCGCAACGCCTCGGTGGTCTCGGCGGGGCCGGTCTGCGGACCGGCGGCAGTGCTGGTCATCGTCTCACCTGTGTCTCGTTCTCATTCGTTCAGTGTCGGGGTGCCTCGTGGATCTGGACGGTCGGGTCCGCGGACGGTTCGTCCCACGGGCCGACCGCGCGTCCCACGCCGAACGCCGCGCCGAAGACGACGACGGCGGCCGCTGTGAACGCTGCGATCCGCACCGCGGGCCGCTCGATCGCGCTCATGCCAGCTGGTAGCCGGCCTCGACGACGGCGGCCCCGACGGCCTCCCGGTCGAGCGGCGCGTCGCTGGTGATCTCGACGCGACCGCTGTCGACGTCGACGGCCACGTCGCGCACGCCGGCGATCTCGGAGATCTCCTCGCGGACCGAGGATGCGCAGTGCCCGCAGGTCATCCCGGTGACGGTGACGGTGGTGGTCTCGCTCATGGCTGTGAACTCCTTCTCGTGTTCTCTACTCGTGCTGTCGCGTCGACATCCCCGGTGAGGAGACGGTCGGCGCGCTCGGGGCCGGTCGGCCCCGGGGTCAGGATTTGACCAGGCGGGCGATGGCCTTCACGGCCTCGGCCACCTTGGCCTGCGCGGCTTCGTCGCTCTCACGCGCGGCGTCGACGACGCAGTGGTTCATGTGGTCCTCCAGGAGCGCCAGGCCGACCGATTCGAGGGCCCTGGTCATCGCGGCGACCTGGGTGAGGATGTCGATGCAGTAGGCCTCTTCGTCGACCATCCGCTGCAGTCCGCGGGCCTGCCCCTCGATCAGCTTGAGGCGACGCACGTACTTGTCCTTCTCGGGCATGTACCCGTGCTGGTGGTGTTCGGTCGTCGAGTCGGACTCGACGCCTGCCTGCTCCGTGGACATCTCACTCTCCTTCGATACCCCCATCGGGTATCTCTGCCGATAGTTGTACCACCCACCGTACCCATACGTCTACCCCCTAGGGGTATCGAATTTCGATGGGAGAACGGTCGCGGCGACGCGCCGCGGTCAGCCTTCGTTGAGGACGTCCGCCAGACGAGCGAGGGCGTCGGAGACATCGCGCAACGCCTCGGAGACCTCGCCCTCCGACGACGCCTCGGGCAACGACCGCACCTGGGCGGCGGCCTCCTCCACCACCGACGCGATCGATCCGACGTCGCCGGCCGCATCCGGAAGACGCCGATGCGAGGTCGGAACGCCCATCCGCACCGGATCGTCGGTCGACGAGATCACCCGGATCATCGGCGTGGTCATCACCGTGTTCGACGGCGAGCGGACCTCCATCATCGGCTCATCAACGACAGAGACCCTCGACACCGCGTCACCTTCGGCCGGGCCGGGCTCGAATCCGCCGGGGCCCGACTCCTCGGTCGGCGGTGTCGGGGGCAGCGGCGGCGGGACAAGTGGTGTCGGGGCAAGCGGCGGCGGCGGGGGCAGCGGCGGCGGCGCGCCGTCGAGCAGGGCTCCGAAGGACAGCCCGGCCTGCTCCGCGGGCAACGAGAGCGTCGGCATCCCGTCGAAGAGATCGTCCAGCGACGGCGTGGAGAACGCTCCCGGCGCGCCGCCGGTCGCCTCGGCGAATTCGGTCCCCGGATCACCGAGACGCGCGCCGCTCGACCGCGGCGGTACCGGCGCCGGAGCAGAAGGAGACGACAGGGAAGAAGGGGCAGGCGGCGGGGCGGGCGGCGGCGGGGCAGGCGGGGCCGGGGACCGGGGAGGCGTCGAGGGCTGCCGACGCTGGAACTGCTGTGTCCCTGCCTGCGGTGTCCCTGCCAGGTGTGTCCCTGACTGCGGTTTCCCTGACTGCGGTTTCCCTAACTGCGGTGTCCCTGCCAGGTCTGTCGCTGAAGGGTGGACTTCCGACCGAGGCGGGCGAGGTCGAGCTGCGGGAGCAGCCGGAAATCGTCCCGAGGGCGCCGGGACACGGCCCGACCCCGGCGCCGCGGACGGTCCGGGGGCAGGCGGGCGGGGCACAAAAGCGGCGTCCGCGCGGCCGGTCGGACGCGGCGACGCCGCCGGCTCCGGGTACCGGTGCGGCCCACCGTGGCCGGCGAAGAACAGACACGGCGCATCGTCGTCGAGCGCACGCAGGGGACACGCGGACTGCACGACGAGATTCTGCCCGCCACGGCCGTAGTCGTCCCAGAGGAGCCAGCGTCGACGCCCACGGTGCGGCTGCGCCCCGTCGGATGCGTGCGACCCGGAGTGTCCTGCGGGCAGCCGACAGTCGACGAGCCAATCGTGCCGAGATGTCAACAGCAGCGCGTCGCGCTCCTGAGCAGTCGCAACGACGGACGACCAGCAGCGATCACCGCGCATGCTCGGCCCCTTCCTGTCGCGAGTCGTGCCGACCGACTCCTGCGAGTGTACGGAGCAGCGATCTGCCGTGGCTACAGGTGCATCGAATTCGGGACGCCTCGGTCACATCGGCTGCGGTTCGACGATCCCGAACCCCTCACCGTCGAACTGGAAACGACACGTCGCCCACGACGTCGCCGTCGCCGGGAAGTCGGTGCGGTGGTGACACCCCCGCGACTCGCGCCGCCACCCGGCCGCCGCCACCACGGCACGCGCGGCGAGCGTGAGGTTCGCGTCCTCGATGCCGTCGCGGTCGCCCTGGCTCCGGGCGGGAGCCGACACGAGCAGCGCCTCCACGCCGGCGAGCCCCTCCGCGGTGCGGTCGAGGGCGACCGACGTCGACATCGCGTCCTGCAGCGCACGGCGATCCCGCGCCGGGAGCGCCGGCAGCAGCGGCACGTCCGCGTCCGGAACACGCCCGCCGACGAGGGCCGCGGCACTGCGCGCCGCGACGCGGCCGCCCACCAGCCCTTCGAGCAGACTGTTCGACGCGAGCCGGTTGGCACCGTGCAGTCCGGTCCGCGCCACCTCGCCGGCCGCCAGCAGCCCCGGGACCCCGGTGCGGGCGTCGGCATCGACCACCACGCCGCCGCACAGATAGTGGGCGCCCGGCACCACCGGCAGCCGCCCGTCGACGATCTCGAGCCCCGACGCGCGCACCCCGGCGGTGACCGTCGGAAAGCGATCGGTGAACGCGGGCACCGCGGCGACGTCGAGCCACACGTGGGGGCGACCGGTGCGGTGCATCGCGGCGGTCACCGCCCGCGCCACCACGTCGCGGGGCGCGAGGTCGCCGAGGGGGTGGACGCCGTCGGTGACACTGCGACCGTCGGCGTCGACGAGGACGCCGCCCTCGCCGCGCACGGCCTCGCTGACGAGGGTCCGCCGACCGCGCGCGCCGGGCACGTACAGCATCGTCGGGTGGAACTGGATGAACTCCAGGTCCGCGACGTGCGCGCCGGCACGCAGGGCGAGGGCGACTCCGTCGCCGGTGGACCCGCGGGGGTTCGTGGTCGCCGAGTACAGGTGGCCCATGCCGCCGGCCGCGAGCAGCGTGACCGGTGCGCGCACGACGCCCCGCCCGTCGGGTCCGAGGTACTCGACGCCCGCCGCGCGACCACCGGAGAGCAGGATCTGGGTCACGCACGCCTCGCCGACCACGCGGATCGGCGCCGCGGCGACGGCCGCCTCCAGGGAGGCCTGGACGCGAGCGCCGGTCGCGTCGCCGCCGGCGTGGATGATCCGTCGGACGGTGTGGCCGCCCTCGCGGGTGCGCAGGAGTCGGCCGTCGGCGTCGGTGTCGAACCGGGCGCCGTGCTCGATCAGCCGGCCGACGGCCGTCCATCCGCCGGCCAGGATCGGCTCGGCCGCCGTCGCATCGGTGAGACCGGCGCCCGCGGCGAGGGTGTCGGACAGGTGCAGTCCCACCGAGTCGTCGGGATCGTCCGGGTCGACGACCGCGATTCCGCCCTGGGCGTAGTGGGTCGACGCGGCGTGCTCGGTCTCGTTCCCGGCTCCGACGCGTCCCTTCGTCAGCACGGTGACCGACAGTCCGCGGGCGGCGGCCGACAGCGCAGCGGTCAATCCGGCGACGCCCGCGCCGATCACGACCACATCGACCCTGGTTTCCTGGTTCATCGCGACTCCCGGCGGACGGCGTGCCGGGTCGGTGACCCGCACGGTTATCGACTACTGGTCGAAAACTATCGGTTGAGCGTACGCCCCCGCCGCCGCGCGCGACGAGGTGGCCGCACCCCGCCGGTCCACTACAATCCCGAATGGTGACGACTGAACAGGACAACGTGCACGCAGTGGACCGTGATCGGCTCCCCGGCGTCTCGGCGGTCACCGAGGTCACACGCTTCACGACCACCGCCGGACACGCCGCCGTCGGAGTCGGCCGATTCGTGGCCGGATCCGCCACCGGCCTCCTTCGCGGCCGCCGCCCCGGCGCCCCCGCCGTGGCGCACGAGGTGCGCCGCACCTTCGAACGACTCGGCCCCACCTACGTGAAGCTCGGACAGCTCATCGCCTCCAGCCCCGGCGTCTTCGGCACCACCATGTCGGACGAATTCGAGTCCCTGCTCGACCAGGTGCGACCCGCCGACCCCGCCGCCATCCGCCGGGTGTTCGTCGAGGAGCTGGGCGCCGAACCGGAAGACGTCTTCGCCACCTTCGACGTCGAACCCATCGCGTCGGCGTCGATCGCGCAGGTGCACACCGCCACCCTCGCCTCCGGCGAAGAGGTCGTCGTCAAGATCCAGCGGCCGGGTATCGCCGAGCGACTCTCCCCCGACGTCGCCATCCTCGAACGGCTGGCGGGCCTGCTCGAGTTCTCCGACTACGGCCGGATGCTCAGCGCCCGCAACGTGGTCGAGGACTTCGCCGACGGCCTCGACTCCGAGCTCGACTTCCGCAACGAGGCCGCCACCATGCGCGAGTGGTTCGAGTGTCTGCAACCCGGCCCGTTCGGCGACCGAGTCAGGGTTCCGGCGGTCTACGACGAGTTCACCACCGCCCGCGTGATGACGATGGAACGCATCTACGCCACCCGCATCGACGACGTCCGCGCCGTGCGGGCCGCCGGCCACGACGGTGAGGCCCTCTGCCGCAACCTGCTGCTGTCGCTGCTCGACTCGGCCTTCCACGGCGGACTGTTCCACGGCGACCTGCATGCCGGAAACGTCCTGGTGGACGAGGAGGGCACCCTCGTCCTGCTGGATTTCGGGATCGTCGGCCGGTTCGACGCCCGCACCCGCCGGATCCTGCGTCAGCTCGTGGTCGACCTGATCGTCAAACAGGACTACGACTCCGCGGGCCGCGCGATCTTCCTCCTCGGCGCCGTGCACAAGCCCGGCTCCACCGCCAAGGGCGGCGCCGACCTCGAACGCGTCACCGCCCCGCTCTCCACGACGTCGATGGCGTCGATGTCGTACACCGACCTCGGCCGCCAGTTGGCCGCCGTCGCCAAGGCGCACGACGCGCGGCTGCCGCGGGAGTTGGTGCTCGTGGGCAAACAGCTGTTGTATGTAGAGAAGTACATGAAGCTGCTGGCCCCGCGGTGGAAGGCCATCTCCGACCGCGAGATCTACGGCTACATGGCGGGGATCATGAAGGAAGCCGAACGCGACCGGCGTGCCGCCCGCGGCTGACCGGAACACCGCCGATGCCACCGCGACCGACACCCGATGAGGAGACGACCGGATATGAAACGTGCCGCACTGGCACTGCTGGCCTTCGTCGGCATCGCGTGCATCGTCGCAGCCGTCGCCATCCCGACCTACCTGGTCCCGAAACTGCGCGTGGTGCCCCTCGACCTCGACATCACGTCGGTCGCCACCACCGTGCCCGGCGACGGCCAGGCCGGTGACCGCTTCCCGGCCACCATCTTCGACCGCTGCTCCATCACCAAGAAGAAGGCGGCGACGATGGCCGCCCACCTCACGCAGCAGCGACGGTCGGTGATCGTCGAGCCCTCGGACGCCGAACAGGCCACCCTCCAGTCGGCGCAGACCGTCGAGATCGACCGGGTCCGCGGCGCCGACGGCGCCGAGCACGATCTGACGATGGCGGCCGACAACGACGAGCGCGGGTGCGACGACGCCCTGCTGACCGCCACCATCGACCGGGTGTCGGTGAACCGCAAGACGTCGGTGCCCGACGGCGACGTCAGCTCCCTGCAGCTCGCATCCGTGCCCGACGGCGGGAGCGTCGACGACGTCTCGGTGCGCCTCGACGACCGCCACGGCTTCCAGTACAAGTTCGGCTTCGACGTCCAGAAGCAGGACTACCTGTACTACGACACCAACACCCGCAGCGATGCGACGGCCAAGTTCGTCGAGGAGAAGGAGATCGACGGCGTCCAGACGTACCACTTCGTGGCCGACGTCCCCGAGACCGACCTCTCCGAGCTGCCCGACGCCGACGACGAGGCCGCCCTCGGCACCATCCTCGACATGCCCGCCCGGTGGTGGGGCATCAAGGGCAAGGGCGTCAAGTCCAAGGACGTCATCACGATGCACCGCTACGCCAAGGCGACGCGGCACGTGTACGTGGAACCGCAGACCGGCACCATCGTCTACGGGATGGAAGACCAGCACCAGTACTTCAAGTCGCCCGACCCCACCGCGCCCCGCGCAGTCCGCGACTTCCAGATGGACGTGCTCAAGGGCCGGTTCCAGTGGAACGACGAGACGGTCGCCCAACAGGCGTCACGCACCAAGGACTATCTGGACCAGCTCCGCTTCGGCGGGCTCTACGCGCCGATCGGCCTCGGAGTGCTCGGCGGACTGCTCCTGCTCGCCTGGCTCGCCTTCGTGATCCTGGGACGGCGCCGCCGGACGGCCGGCGGCCCCGACGACGGCGGCCCCGACGACACCGGGCCCGACGGCCCGGTCGACCCCGCTGACGGCGGCAGCGCTCCCGACTCCGGCAGCGCCGATCCCGACACCACCGACCACCGGGGCTGGAGCAACGCCGATCAGGCCGCGACGACGGTCTTCGCACGACCGACGCAGAGTGCACCCGCGTCGCCCATCCCGTCCGTGGAGAGCCCCGCCGACGTGACCGACACCGCGGCCTACGGGATCCCCGTGCAGCCCGACACCGGCGGGCACCCCGACCGGCAGGACGGGAACACCCAGTACGGGGACACCGAGTACGGGGACACCCAGTACGGAGACACTGAGTACGGGGCCGACCCGTACAGCGACCAGCGGTACGGGGCCGACCAGTACGGCGACCAGCGGTACAGGGCCGACCAGTACAGCGACACCCAGTACAGGGGCGACCCGTACGGGGTCAATCAGCACCGCGCCGAACCGTATCGGATCGATCCGAACCCGGCCGACTCGTACTGGACCGCACCCGCGTCTCCCGAACAGCCCGCGACCGGTCAGCCCGACGACGGCTTCACCCCGATCGTCGAGGACCCCGCACCGGACGACCCGGAACCCGGCGATCGGGCCCAGCAGAGCAACCCGTACCCGTTCGCCGATCCCACGCGGCCCATGCCCGACCTGAGCCGGTACCGCCGCCACGGTCGCGACTGACCACGGGCACCGGTCAGAGGTCGCGCGCCACCGCCAGCCCGGCGGCGCGTCCGGAGAAGATGCAGCCGCCGAGGAACGTGCCCTCCAGTGCGTTGTACCCGTGGACGCCGCCGCCGCCGAAGCCGGCGACCTCGCCCGCCGCGTACAGGCCGTCGAAGGGCGTGCCGTCGGGACGCATCACCTGCGAGTCGAGATTCGTCTCCAGCCCGCCCAACGTCTTCCGGGTGAGGATGTTCAGGCGCACCGCGATGAGCGGACCGTGCGCCGGATCGAGCAGCCGATGCGGTTTGGCCACCCGGACCACCTTGTCGCCGAGATAGTGCCGCGCGTTCGACACGGCCATCATCTGCGCGTCCTTGCTGTACGCGTTGTCCACCTGCGCGTCCCGCGCCGAGATCGTCAACTCCAGCTCCTGCAGATCGATGTGGCCGCCGCGGCCGATCTCGTTCATCCCCGCCACCAGATCGGCGAGATTGTCGCGGACCACGAAGTCCTCACCGTGTTTGGTGAACGCCTCCACCGGGCCCGGCATCCCCTTCGCCAGACGACTCCTCGCCGCCACCTTGAGCGACTTCTCGGTGATGTCGGGGTTCTGCTCGGAGCCCGACAGGGCGAACTCCTTCTCGATGATCGAGCGGGTCAGCACGAACCACGAGTAGTCGTATCCGGTGTCGAGAATCGCCTTCATCGTCGAGTTGGTGTCGAACCCGGGGAAGTTGGGCGCGGGGAGCCGGTTGCCCTCCGCGTCGAGCCACAGCGACGACGGCCCCGGGATGATCCGGATCGCGTGATCCGACCACACTGGGTTCCAGTTCTTGATGCCCTCGGTGTAATGCCACATGCGGTCGCGGTTGACGATGTTGGCGCCGGCCCGTTCGCTGATGCCGAGCATCCGGCCGTCCACATAGTCGGGGACGCCCGCGATCATCGTCTTCGGTGCGGGGCCGAGCCGCTGCGTCGGCCAGTTGGCCCGAACCATCTCGTGGTTGTGGCCGATGCCGCCGGAGGTCACGATCACCGCACCCGCCCGCAGCTCGAAGTCACCGACCTCGGTCCGCGAGGTGGGTGTTCCGCGCGCGGCGTCCGTCGGCTCCAACAGCGTGCCGCGCACGCCGACGGCCGCACCGTCCTCGACGATCAGGTCGTCGACGCGCCGCCGGAACGCGAAGGTCACCAGGCCTCGCTTCTCCGCCTCGAGCACCGGCTCGGCGAAGACGCGCATCACCTCCGGCCCCGTGCCCCACGTGAGGTGGAAGCGCGGGACCGAGTTGCCGTGTCCGTCGGCGAATCCGCCGCCGCGCTCGGCCCAGCCGACGACGGGGGTGAACCGCAGCCCCAGATCGTGCAGATAGGAGCGTTTGATCGTCGACGCGAACTCCACGTAGGCGCGCGCCCACTGCCGGGGCCAGTAGTCCTCGTCGTCGCGATCGAAACCCGCCGACCCCATCCAGTCCTGCAGCGCCAGCTCGGGCGAGTCCCTGATGCCCAGGCGCCGCTGTTCGGGGCTGTCGACCAGGAAGAGTCCGCCGAGCGACCAGAACGCCTGACCGCCCAGGTTCTCCCGATTCTCCTGATCGACGACGATCACCGTCCGGCCCGCCCGCGTCAGTTCGTACGTCGCCACCAGACCCGCCAGTCCGGCGCCGACGACGATCGCGTCGGCCGCCTCCGTTCGTCCGCTCACGAGACCACCTGCTTCCCGGGCACGTCGACCCTGAGATCTCCTGTGGTCCACCGCACAGACCACCTCTGCAGGAGACCCTACCCGCAGGAGAATCGCGTTCCGCGCCGCGACGGGAACACCGCCCCCACAAGCGGTTTCCGCGTCACCCGCGCCCACCGCCGACAGTTACCGAATCGTGATCCGGGCGTCGGTCTCTCGTGGCGAAACAGTCGCGACCAGCGGCGGATCACATGCCGAGGCTTTGCAGCGACATCACGTTTCCGCTACGCTCACGACGCGTGCGGGGGCAACTTCGGGCTACGGCTCGGACGTCGCTGCGGGAATCGACGAAGTCCTGCCGCGTCGACAATCCGGTCGCGTCAGCGACTCCGATACACACCGAAGGATTTCTATGCTCAAGAGCGTTGGTAAACGCCTGACGATCACGGTCGCCGCCCTGACGACCCTCGTCGGCACCGCTGCCGCCGTGGCCCCGCAGGCCCAGGCCGCGGGCACCACCGAATACGTCTACTCGAACGCCATGCACCGGAATGTTCCGGTCCGCATCATCGACGGCGGCGGCGGCAAGGCCAAGCCGACCCTGTACCTCCTCGACGGCCTGCGCGCCCCGCGGAACAACAGCGGCTGGCTCATCGAGACCGACGTCGATCGCTACATGGCGGGCAAGGGCACCAACGTCGCCATTCCGTTCGGCGGCGGCGGCAGCTTCTACACCGACTGGGAGCGGCGCGACCCGAAGCTCGGCCTCAACAAGTGGGAGACGTTCCTGACCAAGGAGCTCCCCGCCTACATGAAGCGCAAGCACAACAGCGACAACCGCCGCAACGGCGTCGCCGGCCTGTCGATGTCCGGCACGGCCGCGCTGAACCTGGCGTCGCGTCATTCGAACTTCTACAAGGCCGTCGCCTCCTACAGCGGCTACCCCACCGTCACGATGCCGGGCTTCACCCAGGGCATCATGGCCTCCGTGGCCGAGATGGGCGGCAACCCGATGAACATGTGGGGCGTCTACCCCGCCGGTGAGTGGTTCGCCAACGACCCGTTCCTGTCGGCGGGCAACCTCGCCGGAAAGCGCGTCTACGTCTCGTCCGGCACCGGTGTCGGCAGCAAGTACGACGCCAGCCTGACCCCGGGGAACCCGGCGTTCAACCCGACGAAGTTCGCGCAGATGGTTCCGCTGGAGGTCGCGGCGTCGACCAGCTCGCAGCTGTACATCGCCCGCCTGCAGACCGTTCCGGGCGTCCGTCTGACCACCCACATCACCCCGGACGGGGCGCACTGGTGGGACTACTGGCAGGCCCGCTTCAAGGAGTCGTGGCGCACCACGTTCCGCCCGGCGTTCTTCTGATCGCCTGACGCGCATCGACGGCCGGCATCCTCACCGAGGATGCCGGCCGTCGGCGTCTGCGCCGCGCGACTCCGGAGCGAGAGCGGCTGTCGGCGGGCATCGGTAAGCTGGGAGCGTGCCGACGCCTCAGAACATCCTGACCCGAAAGACCTCGTCCGCCGTCTTCCTCGTCCACACCATCGACGACGGCGGCGAGAGCACCGTGCGGGACGCCCTCGCCGACCTGGCGGGCCTCGTCAGCGCGGTCGGGTCCCGCGCCCCCGAGTCGGCGCTCACCGCCGTGGCCGGGATCGGCTCGGACGCCTGGGACCGGCTCTACTCGGGGCCGCGGCCGGCGGGCCTGCGCCCGTTCACCGAACTCCACGGTGCGGTCCACACCGCGCCCGCGACGGCGGGCGACCTGCTGATCCACATCAAGGCCGATCGCATGGATCTGTGCTTCGAGGTGGGGCAGAAGTGGGCCGAATCGGTGCGTGACGCCGTCACCACCGTCGACGAGGTCCACGGCTTCCGGTATTTCGACCTCCGCGACATGATCGGCTTCGTCGACGGGACCGAGAACCCCACCGGGCAGGACGCCGTCGATGCGATCACCGTCGGCGACGAGGACCCCGACTTCGCCGGCGGCAGCTACGTCGTGATCCAGCGGTATGTGACCGACTTCGAGTCGTGGAACAGCCTGTCGGTGGAGAATCAGGAGCGTGCGATCGGCCGGACCAAGCTCGACAACATCGAGATGGACGACGACGTGAAGCCGACCAATTCGCACATCGCACTCAACGTCGTCACCGATGAGGACGGCGAGGAGATCGACGTCGTCCGCGACAACATGCCGTACGGCGACGTCTCGGGAGGCGGCGAGCGCGGCACGTTCTACATCGCGTACTCGCGCGGTCCGGACGTCAGCGAGGAGATGCTCCGTCGGATGTTCATCGGCGAACCCGAGGGCAACCACGATCGGCTCCTCGACTTCACGACCGCCGTCACCGGATCGCAGTTCTACGTGCCGACCGGCGACTTCCTCGCCGATCCGCCGCCGGCACCGTTCCCCGACGCCGCGAACCCCGATGATCACGAACCCGTGCCCGAGCGCCCCGCCGACGGATCCCCCACGGACGGATCGCCCACGGACGGTTCGCCCACGGACGGTTCGCTCGGCATCGGCTCGCTCCGCTGACCCCAGACCCCGAATCGAGTGAGGACAACCATGAACAATCTGCACCGCGAACTCGCCCCGATCTCCACCGCCGCCTGGGCGGAGATCGAGGAGGAGGCGTCGCGCTCGTTCAAACGGAACATCGCCGGTCGTCGCCTCGTCGACATGTCGGGTCCCCTCGGCCTCGACGTCGACTCCGCCGTCCGCGGCCACCGCGCGAAGATCGACTCCCCCACCGACGGGATCCACGCCTTCCTGCGCAGCACGCAGCCGATGGTGGAGCTCAAGGTTCCGTTCACGCTGTCCCGCGAAGCCATCGACAGCGTCGACCGCGGGGCGTCCGACGCCGACTGGGATCCGGTGGTGTGCGCCGCCCGCTCCCTGGCGCAGGCCGAGGACCGCGCCATCTTCGAGGGCTACCCGGCCGCGTCGATCACGGGCATCCGCAATGAGGACGGGGTCAGCGCGCTCGCGCTGCCCGACGACGTCCGCGACTATCCGGAGGCGCTCAGCCAGGCGATCAGCAAGCTCCGGCTCACCTCCGTCGACGGCCCGTACTCGCTGGCCCTGTCGGCCGAGCAGTACACGCTCGTCAACGAGACCTCCGACCACGGCAACCCCATCCGCGAGCACCTGCAGCGGATCCTCGTGGACGGTGAGATCGTCTGGGCGCCGGCCATCGAGGGCGGCTTCCTGCTCAGCACTCGCGGCGGCGACTTCGAGCTCATCATCGGCCAGGACGTGTCCATCGGGTACGACTCGCACGACGGTGACACCGTGAACCTGTACTTCTTCGAGACGTTCACCTACATGACGTACTCGCCGGAGGCCGCCGTCACCCTCGGCTGAGCGATCTCCGCGGCGGGAGCGGCCGGTTCTCCGTCGCCGGATGGGCGCGGGACACGTACTGTGTGACTCGTGCTCATCCGCCTGCTGCGTACCTACGTGCTGCGCTACCGCGCCGCCATCGGGGCGGTCATCGCGCTCCAGCTCGTGTCGACGGTCGCGATGCTCTATCTGCCGACGCTGAACGCCGACATCATCGACCGCGGTGTCGCCGTCGGCGACACCGGCTACATCCTGTCGACCGGCGCCTGGATGCTGGCGGTGTCGTTCGCCCAGATCCTGTGCTCGATCGGCGCCACCTACTTCGGCGCGCGTGCCTCCCTCGGCGGCGGCCGCGACATCCGGCACGACCTCGTGGACCGGGTGAGCGGATTCTCCACCCGCGAGGTCGGCCAGTTCGGCGCCCCGTCGCTCATCACCCGCACCACCAACGACGTCCAGCAGGTCCAGCTCCTCGCCGTGATGGCGATGGCGATCCTGGTGACGGCCCCCATCATGGGGATCGGCGGGATCGTGATGGGCGTGCGCATCGCGTCGGCGATCTCATGGATTCTCGTGGTCGCCGTGCCGGTGCTCGGCATCGTGATGGGCCTCATCATCGCCCGGATGATCCCGAGCTTCCGCGCCATGCAGACGCGGATCGACGACGTGAACCGGGTGATGCGCGAGCAGATCACCGGTATCCGCGTGGTGCGCGCCTTCGTCCGCGAACGCCACGAGGTGACGCGGTTCGGTGTGGCCAACGATCGGCTCGCCGACGCGTCCCTCCGTGTCGGCCGGATGATGGCGCTGATGTTCCCGCTGGTCATGCTGATCACCAACCTGACGCTGGTGGCCGTCCTGTGGTTCGGCGGCCACGCCGTCGACGACGGCACCGTCGAGATCGGCGCGCTGACCGCGATGATCACCTACGTCATGCAGATCATGATGTCGGTCATGATGGCCTCGTTCCTGACGATGATGGCACCGCGGGCCACGGTGTGCGCGGAACGGATCTGCGAGGTCCTCGACACCGAGGCGTCGGTCACCGCGCCGACGCATCCGGTCGCCGTCACCGGCGACCCCGCGGTCGTCGAGCTCACCGATGTGGAGTTCCGATATCCGGGCGCAGCCGAACCCGTGCTGCACGACATCTCCTTCCGCACGGCCCCCGGCACCACGACCGCGATCGTCGGGTCCACCGGATCGGGGAAGAGCACCCTGATCAACCTGCTGCCCCGCATGCTCGACGTGACCGGCGGCGCCGTCACCGTCGGCGGCACCGATCTGCGCGATGCGGACCCCGACGTTCTGCGGCGGCACTTCGGTCTCGTGCCCCAGCGGCCGTATCTGTTCTCGGGCACCATCGCGAGCAATCTGCGCACCGGTCGACCCGACGCCACCGACGACGAGATGTGGGAGGCGCTCACCATCGCTCAGGCCGCCGACTTCGTCCGCGCGATGCCCGACGGTCTGGACACCGCGGTCTCGCAGGGCGGAACGACCGTCTCGGGCGGCCAGCGTCAGCGGCTCGCGATCGCCCGCGCCCTCATCCGGCGGCCGTCGGTGTACCTGTTCGACGACTCGTTCTCGGCCCTCGACCTGACCACCGATCGGCGGCTGCGCGAGGCCCTGATCCCGGCGACGCGGGACGCCGCCACGGTCATCGTCGCCCAGCGGATCTCCACGATCACGGGGGCCGACCAGATCATCGTCCTCGACCGCGGCACCGTCGTCGGTCTCGGCACGCACGCCGAACTGCTCGAGAGCTGCCCGACCTACGCGGAGATCGCGGAGTCGCAGATGGCGATCGGAGCGGGCGCATGAGCCGCCCGGGCGGCCCCGGCGCACCGGGCCTGGAGCGGCCGAAGTCGTTCGCGCCGTCGCTGAAACGCCTGATCCGGCGCCTCGACGATCACCGTGCGCTGATGCTGGTGATCCTGGGGTCGATCGTCGGGTCGGTCACGCTGACGGCTTTCGCGCCGCGCGTTCTCGGCTCGGCCACCGACGAGCTGTTCGCCGGCGTCATCGGCTCGCGACTGCCGGCGGGCCAGTCCAAGGAGCAGGTGGTCGAGGCGTTGCGCGGCCGCGGCGACTCCACGTTCGCCGACATGGTGTCGTCGATGGACGTGACGCCCGGCCAGAGCGTCGACTTCGCCGCCGTCGGCCGGATCCTGGCGCTGGTGTTGGCGCTGTACCTCGCCTCCGCCGTCCTCGGCTGGCTGGCGGCCTACCTGCTGAACAAGGTGGTCGTCGCCACGGTGACCCGGCTGCGCGCCGAGGTGGAGGCGAAGATCCACCGGCTGCCGCTGTCGTTCTACGACGCCTCGGCCCGCGGCGATCTGCTCAGCCGCGTCACCAATGATCTCGACAACCTGTCGCAGTCGCTGCAGCAGACCATCAGCCAGCTGTTGAACTCGCTGCTCATGGTGGTGGCGATCCTCATCATGATGGTGACGATCTCGCCGCTGCTGTCGCTGATCGCCGTCGCGACGATCCCGGTCGCGGCGGTCGCGACGGCGCTGATCGCGAAACGGTCGAAGCCGCATTTCATCGAGCAGTGGACGTCGACGGGCGCCCTCAACGCGCAGATCGAGGAGACGTTCACCGGTCACGAGCTGGTGACGGCGTTCGGCCGCCGCGACGAGGTCCAGAAGACGTTCGACGAGCGCAACGAGAAGCTGTACGGCGCCTCGTGGCGCGCGCAGTTCATCTCCGGCATGGTCATGCCGACGATCATGTTCCTGGGGAACCTCAACTATGTCGCCGTCGCGGTGGTCGGCGGACTGCGTGTCGCCTCCGGTCAGTTGAGCCTCGGTGAGATCCAGGCGTTCATTCAGTACTCGCGCCAGTTCACGCAGCCGCTCACGCAGATCGGCTCGATGTTCAACCTGATGCAGAGCGGTGTGGCGTCGGCCGAGCGGATCTTCGACGTCCTCGACGAGGACGAGGAGCGGCCCGATCCGGTCGATCCGGCGTCTCCGGCCTCCGACACCGGCCACATCGTCTTCGACGACGTCTCGTTCCGCTATCAGCCCGACCGCCCGCTGATCGAGAATCTGTCGCTCGAGGCCCGGCCGGGCGACATGATCGCCATCGTCGGTCCCACCGGCGCGGGCAAGACGACGCTGGTGAACCTCATTCTGCGCTTCTACGAACTCGACGGGGGCAGCATCTACGTCGACGGGGTCGATGCCGCCGCGATGAGCCGTGACGATCTGCGCGAGCGGACCGGAATGGTGCTGCAGGACTCGTGGCTGTTCGGCGGCACCATCTACGAGAACATCGCGTACGGCGATCCGACGGCGTCGCACGAGGCCGTGATGGAAGCCGCCTGGGCCAGTCACGTCGACCACTTCGTGCGGACCCTGCCCGACGGCTACGACACCGTGATCGACGATGAGGGCAGCGGCGTCAGTGCCGGCGAGCGGCAGCTGATCACGATCGCACGGGCGTTCCTCGCCAAGCCGACCATCCTGATCCTCGACGAGGCGACCAGTTCCGTGGACACCCGCACCGAGCTGTTGATCGGCAAGGCGATGGCGAATCTGCGGGCCGACCGCACCAGCTTCGTCATCGCGCACCGGCTCTCGACCATCCGCGACGCCGACCTCATCGTCGTGATGGAGGACGGCCGCATCGTCGAGCAGGGCGATCACGCGGCGCTCCTGGAACGCCGCGGCGCCTACCACCGTCTCTACAACGCACAGTTCAGCGCGCCGGTCGACGACGTCGACGCCCCCGTGTGACCGCGAGACCGTCGCGGATGTCGCGGTCAGCCGTCCCGCAGGGCGCGGGCCGCTCCCGTCGCAAGGGTGTCGGCGATCTCGTTGTACTTGTCGCCGGCGTGCCCCTTGACCCAGCGCCATTCGACGCGGTGGAGCTTCTCGGCCTCGATGAGCTCCTGCCACAGGTCGGCGTTCTTGACCGGCTGCCTGCTCGACGTCTTCCACCCGTTGCGCTGCCACCCGGCGACCCAGCCGGTGATGCCGTTGCGGACGTAACTCGAGTCGGTGTAGAGGATCACCGTCGACGGCCGGGTGAGGGCGCGCAGCGCCTCGATCGCCGCCATCAGCTCCATGCGGTTGTTCGTGGTGTCCGGTTCCGCGCCGGAGATCTCCCGTTCCACGTCGCCGTATCGCAGCACCGCGCCCCACCCGCCGGGCCCGGGGTTGCCCAGACACGCGCCGTCGGTCGAGATCTCCACTACCTTCGAGGTGGTTCCGGCGTCGCTCATGACGCACAACGCTACCGGGTGAGGAGATCCCCATGGCTGCCGACCGCATCGTGATGATTCGCGCGGTCAACGTCGGCGGAGCGAAGCTGCCGATGGCACGGCTGCGCGCCATCGCCGACGAGTTGGGGGCCACCGACGTCTCCACGTACATCGCGTCGGGCAATCTGCTGTGCACGCCGCCCGGCGACCCGGACCGGTTCGACCGCTCGCTCGAGCGCGCCATCGCCGACGAGTTCGGCTTCTTCCGGGAGGCCGTGAGCCGCACACCGGCCGAGCTGCGTGACGCGCTGGCCGCGTACCCGTTCGGCGAGGCCCCGCACGGTCACATCTGTTTTCTGACCGGCGAACCGGATCCGGACGCCGCCGAGGAGTTCTGCGCCACCGACTTCGGTGGCGGCGAGCGGCTGCGGGTCATCGGTCGCGACCTGCACATCGACTACCCGGACGGGGCCGCTCCCACCCGGGTGACCCCGGCACGCATCAGCCGGGGACTCGGCGTCACCGGAACGTCCCGCAACCTCCGCACGGTGGCGACCCTCATCGACCGGGCGGGAGGCGAGTGATGAGCGAGAACTCCGACCCCGACGGCCCGCCGGGCCGCGTCGACGCCCGCTTCACCCTGGCCGCCGAACGGACGATGCTCGCGTGGCTGCGCACGGCGCTGGGCCTGATCGCCGCGGGTGTGGCGGTCCTGCATGTGATGAACGACTTCGCCGAGGGCGGGATCCGCATCGCGCTCGGTGTGGCGCTGGTGGTCCTCGGCGCGCTGTGCGCGCTCACCGGGGCGTGGCGGTGGCGGCGCGTCACGCAGACGTTGGCGCGCGGCGGCGAGATGCCCGGCACCGGTCCGGTCTGGGCGATCATCATCGCCCTCATCGTCCTGGCGCTCGCGTTCGCGGTGGTGGTGTGACCACCGCGACCGCGAGCGCGCGTCACACTTCGATGGGTGGGAAGAGCTGCTCCATCGTGTACTGGCGGTTGCGTCTGGCGGCCCACGAGCTGATCGCCATGCTGACGGCGGCCACGCCGACCAGGACGGCCACCGCCACCCAGAGGCGTGAGTCGACGCCGCCGCTGATGAGCTGGCGCAGGCCCGTCACCGCATAGCTCATCGGGTCGTAGGGGTGGAACCATTGCGCGGGTGTCGCCGTCGTCTCCACCGGATAGATGCCGCCCGACGCCACGATCTGGATCATCAGGAAGGCCAGGGAGACGACGCGGCCGACGGCGACCCCCAGCACCGCGTTGAACATCTGGATCAAGGCGAGGAACGCCCCGGATATCAACAGCATGAAGGCGATCATCCCGATCGGGTGGGCCGCGTCGAGCCCGACCGCGAAGTGCGCGACGAGGAACATCACGACCACCTGCGCCGCGGCGATCAGGATCGCCGGCCAGTACGAGGCCAGGACTGTCCGCAGACCGCCGAGCCCCGCGAGGACCGGTCGCGACTGGATCGGCTTGAGCAGCATCCAGATGATGATGGTGCCGATGAACAGCGCCAACGGCAGGAAGAACGGGGCGAACCCGGCACCGAAGGTCGGCGCCTGATTGTGCGTCACCGAGTTGAGTTCCACCGGCTGCGACAGGTTCGCCGCCGTCGTCTGCCGCTGATCGTCGCTGCCGAACGACGGGATCTGCTTGACGCCGTCGCCGAGTCCGTCGGCCAACTCGTCGGCACCCGCCTTCAACTGCGGGGTGCCCTCGGCCAACCGGCCCGCGCCGTCGGCGAGCTGATCGGCGCCGTCGGTGAGCGCGACGAGGCCCTCGTGCAGTGACGACGCGCCGGTGCGGAGCTGGTCGGCGCCGGACTGCAGCTGGTCGACCTTGGCGGCCAGGCCGCCGCTCTCGAGCATCGACAGCATTCCCCGCAGGTCGGAGCCCTCGTCGCCGAGTTGCGCCGACAGGGAGCGCGACTGTCGGCCGAGGCGTTCGACGCGGTCGGCGGTCTGCGGGTCGATCCCCTCGGTCCGCAGGAACTGTTGGACCGGCGCCAGGGCGCGGGCGGCCGCGCGCGCATTGGGGTCGGCGCTGCGTTGCAGGGTGGCGACGGTCTGGGTGACGGCCTTCTCGGCCTGCGACTGTCCGGCGCCCGCGGCGCTGATCACGCGCAGCACGTCGGAGAGGTCAGAGGAGAGCCGGGCCGCGTCGTCGGCGAACTCCGACGGTTTGACGCCCGAGGTCTGCACCTGCGACAGGAACTTCGAGAGCGGGACGGTGGCCGACGTGATGCCGTCGGCGAGCTGTTCGGTCCCCGACGCGAGCTCGGCCGAGCCGTCCCGTGCGGTCACCATGTTGCGGGCGAGCTCCTGCGAGCCGTCGGCGAGCTGCTGCGCGCCGTCGTCGGCGGTGCCGAGCCCGTCGGCCAACTGCGCTGAGCCGTCGGCGGCCGTCTTGAGTCCCTCGCCGGCACTGGTGAGGCCCACCAGGACCTTGTCGACGGCCTGCTGTCCGATCTTGTCGTTCAGCGCCTGCGACACCTGCGCGGCGGCGTTCTGTCCGATGATGCCCGCGAGGTAGTTGTTCGCGTCGTTGAACTGGAATTCGATCCGCGCCTTGTGCGGATCGTCGGTCAGCGGCGAGGCGATCGCCGAGCTGAAGTTCTTCGGAATGGTGATGGTGAAGTAGTAGTCGCCGTCGGCGAGTCCCTTCGCGGCGCCGGAGGCGTCGGTGGGCCGCAGGTCGAGTTCGCCCGAGGAGAGCAGTTCGTCGGTCACCTGCCTGCCCGCGTCGAGGGTCTCATCGCCGACCCGGGTCCCCTGGTCTTCGTTGACCAGCGCGACGGGAACCTTGTTGACCTCGTCGAACGGGTTCCAGAACACCCACAGGTACATGGCGCCGTAGAGCAGCGGCATCAGGATGATGGTGACCATCGCGATGCGCGGCATCGCGCCCTTCGAGTAACGCTTCAGCTCGGTGCCGAGCGACATTCCGGCGAGCATCTACTGTTCCCCCTCGATTCGTGCGGTCTCGACGGTCGGCGCCGCCGCGCCGTCACCGTCGAGCATGGACGGCACCTCGATGACGGCCCGCTGCCCCAGTCCGGGGTCGACGGGATTCACGGTGGTGGTGACGACCGTCTGGCGGTTGCCGAGTTCGGCCAGTCGGCGCACGAGGACGCCGTGGTTGGCGTCGCTGGTGACCTGGTCGATGTTGCCGACGACCAGCAGCGGTCGCAGCCGGGTGTTGGCGAGTGCCACGCGCAGGAGCAGATCGTCGAGTTCGGAGATCTCCTCGATGTACGCGTCGAGCGCGGGCAGCGGCAGGTCGCCGAAGACCGGGCGGCAGATGCGTTCGAGATCGTCCCGGCCGGCCTTGCCGATCAGGCGGTACCACGGGGCGTCCCAGCGGAGCTGTTCGGTGAGCAGGTCGACGACCCGCACCGATGCGTACACGTCGTCGAGGGCGGCGATGGCCGCCAGCGAGGCGTTCCGGAAGATCGACTTCGCCGTGGTGCGGCCGAAGACGTCGAGGGTGCCGGAGGCGGGTTTCATGCGTCCGGCGAGGGTCATCTGCAGCGCGGTTCGTCCGGGGCCGGCCTCGGCACGCAGGATGGTGAGCCCACCCGCGGGGATGTCGAGGTCGAGGGGGCCGTACACGGGCCCCCACGGTCCGGTCTTGGTGATTCCGCGCGCGACGACGGCCATGGACGCGGCCGTGTCGGGGAGAGTACTCATGGCCTGGGAGCCTAGTCGGGTTCCGTCGATCTTCCCGGGTTCGGCGGGCACAGAGTGTGCAAACACACGTTATCAGATGGGTGGGTGTCGCGGGTCACAATCGCCGGAGACGTCAGGCGATGACACCGGTCCGCCGCAGCCGTGCGAGCTCGCCGTCGTCGAGATCGAGCACCTCGCGCAGCACCGCGTCGGTGTGCTCGCCGAGCCGCGCCGCGGCGCCCGTCCCCGAGTACCCCGACTCGTACCGCGCCGGCGAACTCGCCGAGATCACGCTCCCGACGCCGGGCTGATCGAGCAGATCGAGAACGGGCTCCCCGGCGGCCGCATCCGCGACTTGCGCGGGCGTCCGGTACGGCCCCCACAGGACGCCCGCACCGGTGAGGTCGGCGTGGACCGTCCGACCGCGGCGCTGCGCGAACCACGGAGCCAACACGGCCTCGATGACCGCGCGATGCCGGTAGCGGTCGGCATCGGTCGCGAAGTCCGCACCGAGGGGTGCGGACAGGGCGGCGAAGACGTCGGCGGTCCCGGTGACGTCCACCAGTGCGGACCACTGCCGCGGGGTCAGCACGACCACCATGACCCGCTCGCCGTCGGCACAGACGAAGTCGGTGCCGAAGGCGCCGTAGAGATCGTTGCCGTGCCGATCTCGGTCGCCCCGCTCGCGTGCTTCGCTGTACCACCCGAGGTCGGCGACCGCCGCGAGCGCCACATCGCGCAACGCGATCTCGACGTGGGCGCCCGCTCCCGTGCGGTCGCGGCGCCGCAGCGCCGCCAGCACCGCCGTGACCACCTGCTGGCCGCACAGGAGGTCCCACGCGGGCAGGACGTGGTTCACCGGCGTCTCCGACGCCGCGGGTCCGGTCATCGCCGCCACACCGACGTCGGAGTTCACCGTGTAGTCGACGGCGGCGCCGCCGTCGGCGCGGCCCTGCACCCGCACCGCGATCACGTCGGGGCGGCGTGCGGCGAGGGCGTCGTACGAGTACCAGGCGCGGCCCACCGCGTTGTCGACAACGATGCCCGCATCCGCGCCCGGCGCCGTGGCGAGGCGGAGCAGCAGGTCGCGGCCCTCGTCGCCGCGCAGGTCGAGGGTCACCGAGCGCTTCTGGCGGTTCAACGAATTCCAATAGAGGCTGGCGCCCGTCCGGGTCGAGAGGGGCCAGCGGTCGACGTCCGCGTTGCCGCCGATCGGGTCGACGCGGATCACGTCCGCGCCCAGGTGCCCCAGCGCCAGGCCGGCGCTGGGGCCTGCGACGAAGCTGGCGAACTCGATGACGCGAACCCCCGCGAGCGGACGGGACGACCGGTCGGCCTGCGGCATGCTTCCTCCGTGGGGTCGAGCAATTAATATATTATACGAGATGTCGATGCCGCCGGGATGCGAGGAGATCCGATGTCACAGGTCAGCCCCGACGACTTCACCGCGATCCGCGACGCCGTCCGCGACTTCGTCCGCACCCGCGTGATGCCCCGCGAGAAGGAGATCGCCGACGCCGACGCCGTCCCCGCCGACCTCATCGCCGCCGCCAAGGACATCGGGCTCTACGGTTTCGCCATCGGCCAGGAATGGGGCGGCCTCGGACTCGACCTCCGCCAGGACGTCCAGCTGGCCGAGGAGTTCGGCTACACGTCGCTGGCCCTGCGATCGCAGTTCGGCACCAACAACGGGATCGCCGGCCAGGTCCTCGTCGGATTCGGCACCGACGAGCAGAAGTCGACGTGGCTCGCGCGGATCGCGTCCGGCGACGTGGTCGCCTCCTTCGCACTCACCGAGCCGGGAGCCGGTTCCAACCCGGCCGGACTGCGCACCCGCGCCGTCCGCGGCGACGACGGCGGCTGGGTCGTCGACGGCGCCAAATGCTTCATCACCAACGCCCCCGCCGCCGACCTGTTCGTCACCTTCGCCCGCACCCGCCCCGCCGACTCCGCCGGCCCCGGCATCGCCGTCTTCCTCATCCCCGCCGACGCACCCGGTGTGCGGGTCGCCGCACCCGACCGCAAGATGGGCCAGGAGGGCTCGGCGACCGCCGACGTCTCCTTCGACGGCGTCCGCCTCCCGGACACCGCGCTGGTCGGCGGCAGCGAGGACGTCGGCTATCGGGCGGCGATGACGTCGCTGGCCCGCGGCCGCGTCCACATCTCGGGGCTCGCGGTCGGCGCCGCCCAACGCGCACTCGACGAGTCGCTGCGCCACGTCGCGGTGACCACCCAGGGCGGTGTCCGGATCGGCGACTTCCAGCTGGTCCAGGCTCACCTCGCCGACATGCAGGCCGGAGTCATGGCCGGCCGCGCGCTCGTGCGGGACGCCGCCGACAAATGGGTCTCCGGCGAGGACCGGCGGATCGCGCCGTCGGTCGCGAAACTCTTCTGCACGGAGATGGTCGGCGACGTCGCCGACCGCGCCGTCCAGCTCCACGGCGGCTCGGGCTACATGCGCGACATGCCGGTGGAACGCATCTACCGCGACGTCCGTCTGCTGCGGCTGTACGAAGGAACCAGCGAGATCCAACGCCTCATCATCGGCGGCGGCCTGGTGAAGCAGGCCGAAAGGGACGCGGCCGGCCCCCAGTCCGCACCGGCCGGATCGCACTGACCGGACCGCCTCACGAAGGAGACCCACCATGACCGGACCGCTTCTCGACGCGAAGACCGCCGTCGTCACCGGCGGCGCGCAGGGGATCGGCTTCGCCATCGCCCAGCGTTTCGTCGGCGAGGGCGCCCGCGTGGTCCTCGGCGACATCGACCCCGACCCCGTGGCCCGCGCCGCCGATCAGCTCGGCGGTCCCCACGTGGCGATGGGCGTACCGGTCGACGTCACCTCCGCCGCCGACGTCGACACCCTGCTGCGCACCGCGATCGACTCGTTCGGATCGCTGGACGTGATGGTCAACAACGCCGGCATCACCCGCGACGCGACCATGCGCAAGATGACCGAGGAACAGTTCGACGAGGTCCTCGACGTCCACCTCAAGGGCACGTGGCTCGGCACGCGTGCGGCGGCGACCATCATGCGGGAGAACGGCGGCGGCACCATCGTCAACATGTCGTCGATCTCCGGAAAGGTCGGCTTCGTCGGTCAGACCAACTATTCGGCGGCCAAGGCCGGCATCGTCGGCCTCTCGAAGGCCGCGGCCAAGGAGGTCGCGCACGCCGGCGTCCGGATCAACTGCATCCAGCCCGGACTCATCCGCACCGCGATGACCGAGGCCATGCCCGAACGGATCTGGGATCAGAAGATGTCGGAGATCCCGATGGGCCGCGCGGGCGAACCGGGCGAGATCGCATCGGTGGCGCTGTTCCTGGCCTCCGAACTGTCGTCGTACATGACGGGCACCGTCATGGAGGTGACCGGCGGACGGTTGATGTGAGTCCCGACGCCGCGTGGCGGCCGCGCACCGTCACCAGCGACGAGCTCGTCGACCCCGCGCCGGTCGCCGCCCTCGCCGCAATGTTCGACGACGATCTGCCGACGCCGCGGCCCGGCGATCCGCTGCCGCCGCTGTGGCACTGGGTGGCCCTGCCGCGCTGGTCGCCGTCGCGGGAGCTCGGCGCCGACGGACATCCGCGACGGGGCTCCTTCCTGCCGCCCGTCGACCTGCCCCGCCGCATGTTCGCCGGCGGCCGCGTCGAATACCCCGGTGTCGTCCGCGTCGGGGACACCGTCCGCCGCGAGTCGGTGGTCGAGTCGGTCACCGAGAAGCGGGGACGCAGCGGCCGGCTCGTCATCGTGGTCGTCGCGACCACCCTGTACGGCGGCGACGGCGCGCCCGCGGTGCGCGAGACGCAGAACCTCGTCTACCGGGAGGCGGCGCCGCCGGGCGCCGCGGCGGACGTCGATCCGGCGCCCGCGCCGGTCGGGGCGCCCCTGCGGGCCGACGGACCCGACCGCTGGGCCCTGCGGACCGACCCCGCCCTGCTGATGCGCTTCTCCGCGGCGACCGCCAACACGCACCGCATCCACTACGACTGGCCGTATGCGACACGGGTGGAGGGTTACCCCGGACTCGTCGTGCACGGGCCGCTCATGACGCTCTCGCTGATCGAGGCGCTGCGGCTCCGCGGCGACGTCGCCCTCGCCTCGGTGACCCACCGCACCGTGGCGCCCCTGTTCTGCGGGGAATCGGCGTCGGTGACGGTCGAGACGCGACCGGCGGGGATCGCCGCCCGCGTCCTCGGCCCCGACGGCGCGCCCCGGACGGTCCTGGACGCGGTGCTCTCCGGGTCTGCGGAGTCCCGGGCGCCGCGAGGTTAGGCGGTCTCGAACGTCGCCGCCATCCCCTGGCCTCCGCCGATGCACATGGTGGCCAGTCCCCGGCCGCCGCCGCGGCGACGCAGTTCGTGCAGCAGCGTCGTCACCATCCGCACACCGGTCGCCCCGATCGGGTGCCCCAGCGAGATCCCCGACCCGCTGACGTTCAGCCGTTCGTGATCCCGCCATCCCCAGCCCTCGAGTACGGCGAGCACCTGACAGGCGAACGCCTCGTTCAGTTCCACCAGGTCCTGGGCGTCGAGCAGTTCGGCGGTGCCGACCCCGGCGCGGTCGGCGAGTCGGGCCACCGCGGGCACGGGACCGAATCCCATGCGCGAGGGCTCGCACCCGGCGGCCGCCCACCCGGTGAGGAATCCGATGGGCTCCACGCCGAGGGCGTCGAGACGGTCCTCGGCGACGATCAGGCAGGCCGCGGCCGCGTCGTTCTGCTGACTGGCGTTCCCGGCGGTGACCGTTCCGCCGGGGACCACCGTGCGCAGGCGTGCGAGCGTCTCGGGCGTCGAGTCGGGTCTGATGCCCTCGTCGCGGACGAACGGGATCGCCTCGCCGCGGCGCTGCGGGACGTCGATCGGGATCACCTCGTCGTCGAAGCGTCCGTCCTCCCATGCGGCGTGCGCGCGCCGGTGACTGCGGGCGGCGTAGGCGTCCGCGGCGGCGCGGGAGATCCCGTGGTCGGCGGCGAGGTTCTCGGCGGTCTCGATCATTCCGGAGATCACGCCGAACCGGCCTTCGGGCTGGGAGCGTTCCCGGCCGCGGTCGAGACGGTCGTACAGGACGGCGTTGCCCGCCCGCGAGCCCCATCGCTGCGCGGTCGTGTAGTACTCGATGCGGCTCATGGACTCCACGCCGCCGGCGAGGACCGCGTCGGCGGCGCCGGTCTGGACCATCATCGCCGCGGTGGCCAGGGCCTGCAGGCCGCCGCCGCACCGGCGGTCGAGCGCCATGCCGGGCACCTCCACGGGCAGACCGGCGTGCAGTGCGAGCCAGCGGCCGACGCACGGCACCTCGGAGTTGGCGTACGACTGGGCGAAGACGACGTCGTCGATGCGCGCGGGGTCGATGCCCGAGCGCTGCACGACGGCGCGGACGGCGGCGGCGCCGAGGTCTTCCACCGGCACGTCGCGGAGCGTGCCGCCGAAGGCTCCTACCGGGGTGCGCAGCGGGGCGACGATCGCGGCGCGGCGCAGAGTCGGGGCAGTCATCGCGGGTTCCTTCCCCTCGTGGGACCACTGATTTTATATAATATGGAAAGCGTCGGCCGCCGAGTTCCGTCGACGCACGGCGAGGAGTTCGACCACGTGAACGCAGCGATGCCACCGGAGGGCCCGCGGCACCGGCCGCTGCCCGACATGGTCGCCGCGCACGTCCGCGAACAGATCATGTCCGGTGCGATCCGTCCCGGGGAGTTCCTGCGGATGGAGCCGATCGCCGACGCCGTCGGGGTGTCGATCACCCCGGTCCGCGAGGGGCTCGTCCGGCTCACCAACGAGGGATTCGTCACGGCCGTCCCGCGACGCGGTTTCGTGGTCGCCGAGTTCACCCGCCGTGATGTCCGCGATCTGTTCTGGGCGCAGTCGCGGCTCGCCGGCGAACTCGCCGCGCGGGCCGCGGACCGGATCACCGTCGACGAGCTCGACGAGTTCTCGGGTCTCATGACGATGTCCGACGCGGCGATCGCCTCGGGCGATCCCGTCGCGATCGGCGAGTACGGTCACCGCCTGCACCGGCATGTCAACCTCGTCGCCCGGTCCGATCGACTGGCCAGGATGCTGGCGTCGATCGTCAAGCATCTGCCGAACTCGTTCTACGGCTCCATCGAAGCGCACATCCGCACCGTGCCCGCCGACCATCGCGACCTGTATGCGGCGTTGGCCGCGCACGACGCCGAACGCGCCCGCGCCGTCACCGAACGCCACACCCTCGGCAGCGCCGACTACGTCGTCGAGATGCTCGAGGGGCGGGGGCTGTGGGGCGACGACCGCTGACGCTCGGCGCCGATCACCAGCGGGTCGTCGCCGGCGCCTTCCCGGTCTGCTGATCCTCGGCGAGGCACAGTGACCGCAGGACGTTGTGGTACACCACCAGACCGTAGGTGTTGGGGGCGTTGATCAGTCCGTCGGCGCGCGGCAGGAGGTCGATGCCGCCGGTCATCGGCGCCAGGGCGTCGGCGGCGAAGTCGTTGGCGACGGAGATGAAGTGCGTGGTGAGCGCGTAGGCGTAGTAGGCCGCCGTCATCGTCTTGGTGACCGTGAGGTCCGCGAGGCGGACCGTCTTCCCGAGGTCCTTGCCTTCACCGATCGTGTGGCCGATGCCGATCGCGATCTCGGTGATCGCACCGCCGACGTACGGGATCGCTCCGAGCCCGTACGAGAGGAGGGTCTCGATGGTGGTGAAGTCGGCCGGGTCGGCGGGGATCAGGTTCTCCGGGACGCGGACCTGCCGCATGAAGGCGTCCAACTCCTTCTGTTTCGCGGCGATCTGCCGTGCGGCGCGCGCGTTCGGCGCGATGGCCTGCAGGTAGGCCGAGGTGCGGGCGACGATCCGTTTGAGCGGGAGGTCGCCGATCGCCGGGCAGGTGCCGGGTTCGGCGATCATCACCTGGCCGGCGATGTCCTCGATGATCGCGGGGACCTGGGAGGAGAAGTTCCCGGGTTCGGGTTTGCCGGCGCGCGCCCGTTCCTGCGGTGTCATCGTGACGAGGCAGCCGCCGATGATCGCGTCGCTGATCTGGCGGTACATCAGCTTCAGTCCGGCTGCGCCGATCGTGATCGGCAGGGTGATGAGGGTTCCCAGTGCCACCGGCCCCACGGACACGAGGCCCGGCATCGTGTCTTTGACGAAGGTCAGCGGGATGATCGCGGTGAGGTAGAAGTACAGCCACGCCGTCTCGACGGCCTGCGAGAGGGTCAGGTTCTCCACGCGGATCGGCTGCGCGGCACGTCCTTCGCGGACGTTCATCAGCTGGGTGACGATCCACTGCGACAGCGGGTCGCGGTAGGTGTTCATCGGCGCGTCGTCGGAGGCCCCGAGCTGGGTGGGGTGCATCGAGACGGCCGTCGTGGAGATGGTCATGCGGTGCATGTCCGCGAGCACCTGGCGCTTCGCCGCCCGCGCCGCACCGCGGTGTTCTGCGGGGATCGACGGCATGAAGGAGTCGAAGACCGCGACGAAGACCTTGTCGAGGGTCGCCTCCTCGGCGCCCACGCAGGTCGCGCCGTCGGCGGTCACCGTCGTCGGGGGTGTGCGCTCGGCCGCCTGCTTCGTCGCCGCCTGGCGGCCGGGGCCGTCCGCGACGTTCTGCGTGGTCGACTCGGACTGCAGCGTCGCGCGCTGCTCGCCCGGTGCCGCGCTCACGCTCTGCGACACGCTGCCGATCACCACGGCACCCACGAGGGTCACCGCCACCGCACGTGCGGCACGCGACCGCCACGAACGCACACTGATTGCCATGTTCTCTGCGCCTTTGTTCCCCGACCAGCGATCTCGGACACGTCGCTTCCGTCGCGCATCAGCTAACACCATGTTCGGAGTGTCCGCTCATCGGACTACGCGATCGGCACGAATTTGACGATCCGCCCACCCCGGACGTCGCTAGCACTCGGTGCATGCGAGTGCTAGAAATCGGTGTCGGTCGCGGGTATTCTCAGTGGTGTACAGCATGTGCTGCTCGGCCGACGGGTGGCGGGCAGCCTGTCTTCAGGAGGTGAGTTGCTGTGCTTCGATTCGATCCGTTCAGCGACGTCGACGCCCTTGCTCGGGGGTTGATGACCGGTTCTCTCGCCGGCACCCAGCGAACGCCGAAGTTCATGCCGTTGGATCTCTACAAGGTGGACGACCGCTACATGCTGGTCGCCGATCTCCCGGGCGCCGATCCCGGGTCGATCGACGTGGACGTCGACAGTGGTGTCCTGACTCTGTCCGCGCAGCGGAGCGCACCGTCCGACGAGGGCGTCCAGTGGCTGACGAGCGAACGGTTCTCCGGGACCTACCGTCGGCAGTTGACGCTCGGCGACGGCATCGACCCGTCGGGCATCACCGCGCACTACGACAACGGGGTCCTCACCGTGATCATCCCGCTGGCCGCCGAGGCCAGACCCCGCAAGATCACGGTCGAACACGCCGACCGTCCGCAGGCCATCGCCGCCCGCGGTTCGGACTGACTCCCGTCGCCGAGGGAAGGAGCAACGCATGATGACGATGGACACCATTCCGCGCTGCGACGACGCCGACTGGCTCGACCAGACCGCGTCCGTCCCGGACGATGAGTTCGACGACTACCCGTTCACCGAGCGCGACGAGCCCGACCTGCCGTCGCTCCCGGGATTGGACCTCGCGAGCTGATCGGTCCGACCCCGATCCGACAACCCCACTGCGGCCCCGTCGCCTTCGACGGGGCCGCAGTGCGTCGACGGACCTCGTCAACCAGATCCGGCGGAAACACCCCCGTCAGCACACCCACCGACACCAGATCAGACAGACGACGATCCGACTCGGGCTTCACCCATCCCGCACGTGGCATGCAACTAAACTGAATGCTTGTCACTTGACTGAACGGCATTGAGGGCTAACGGCCCCTGTCGGTAGACATTCTTCTCCAGACGATCCTCCCGAATGGGATGATGCTGATCGCAAGGATGACGATGACCAACAAGCTCGGATCCTGAGCGCCGCGCTGTTTGAAGTAAATGAACGTTGCCATCGCAGAGATCAGTAGTACTGCGAATACGATTCTGAGAACTTTCGATCGCGACATGATTCTAGTCCCCGGTCCGATGCACTTGGATATCAAGGGATCCGGGCATTACTTCGATCTGATGATGTTCATCCTCATCGAGGGTTTTGGGCTCGTTGCGAATGCAAGCGTACGAAATTGTGCAGGCAGCTGCACCTGCAGCTCCGGCAAACAACGATCCCACGGCCGTCTCGGCAGCCACTGCCGAAAGCACCGCGCCACACCAGAGTGCGAACCCATATTCTGAGCTGGTAGTGGCCATTCTTTGCCCACGGACGATCAGGTCATGAGACATATCCCAGTGGATGTGGTTCCATTTGCATCCGCCGTTGTCATTACGCGGACCTATGCAGTCAGGCCACCATCCATATCGGCTCCAGCTCCGCTCAGCCCCGCGCCATGTCGACGAACTTCGACAGGTGCAGCTGGTGGGCGACGGTGATCGTCGCGGTCGGACCGTTGCGGTGTTTGCCGACGATGATGTCGGCCTCGCCGGCGCGGGGATCGTCGCGTTCGGTCGCGTCGGGGCGGTGCAGCAGGATCACCATGTCGGCGTCCTGCTCGAGGCTGCCCGACTCACGCAGGTCCGACACCTGCGGGCGTTTGTCCGTCCGCTGCTCGGGTCCTCGGTTCAGCTGGCTGATCGCGACGACCGGCACTTCGAGTTCCTTGGCCAACAGCTTGATGGAGCGCGAGAACTCCGAGACCTCCTGCTGCCGCGACTCGACCTTCTTGCCCGAGGTCATCAACTGCATGTAGTCGATGACCACGAGCTTGAGATCGTGCCGCTGTTTGAGGCGACGCGCCTTGGCGCGGATCTCCATCATCGTCAGGTTCGGCGAATCGTCGATGAACAGCGGCGCCTCGGTGATCTCACCCATGCGTCGAGCGAGACGGCTCCAGTCGTCGTCGTTCATCTTGCCCGACCGCATGTCCCCGAGCTTCACCTTCGCCTCCGCCGACAACAGCCGCATGACGATCTCGGTCTTGCTCATCTCCAGCGAGAACATCGCACCGGTCTGCCCGTTGTGGATGCTGCACGACCGCAGGAAGTCGAGCGCGAGCGTCGAATTGTGCGTCGGCACCATCGCCTCACCCGCCAGGTACAGGTGGCTGCCGTTGTCGACCTGGACGCACCGCACCGGCACACTCGGCACCGACCGCACCGACACGACGCGGCGCGCCCGAACGTTGCCCCGCAGCTCCTTGTGCCGTTGCGCCTTGTCGAAGACGGTGAACACGTCGTCCGGCGCGTTGAGCCGCACCCAGCCGCTGCTGGCGCGGCGGAACGTGTAGCCGAGGCCCGCAGCCAGATCGCCGACCACCGACGACATGTGGTTCGTGACGGCCGGGACGGTGATCCATCCGTCGTCGTCCACCCGGCCCCGCGAGTCGACGATGCCCGCCAGCAGCGCGCGCCGCTGCGAGATCGAACCGCGCAGATACTCCGGCGGAATCCGGCCGCCGAGGTCGGTCATCAACGTCATCACGTCGACGGGGCCCTCGGCCTCGATGCGCGCGCCGATCTCAGGATCGTCGTACGCCATCCCGGCCAGCGCGCCGACCGTGTACGGCCCGTAGGCCAGGGACCGGTACGGCAGGTCGATCGGTTCGGTGTTGTGCACCACGGCGCGGCCGCTGTACAGCTGAAGCTCATCGGTGGTCAGCACGCGGTCGGAGCCGTCGACCTCCACGCTCCACTGGTGCTCCTGGTCGGCGGCGATCACGGCGCCGTCGTCGAACTCCACCTGGAAGCACGGCCGCCGGGTCATCACCTCGGTGGCCGCCACGACCGTCGTCGGCCGGCCGTCGGGACCCAACAGCCGGTCGCCCTCGGCGACGCGGCCCATCGTGGTCCACCCGGTCGGCGTCGGCAGCGGGGTGTCCAGCGCCAGGGCCTTCCCCACACCCGGTCGGGCCGCGACGATGATCATCTGTCCGGGATGGAGTCCGTTGGTGAGATCGTCCAGGTCGGCGAACCCGGTCGGCACGCCCAGCGACAGCCCGCCGCGCGACGCGATCGAGTCGAGTTCGTCGAGTGTCGGCTGCAGGAGCTCCTCGAGGGCCACATAGTCCTCGGCGGTGCGGCGTTCGGTGACGTCGTAGATCTCCGCCTGTGCACGGTCGACCACCTCGGCCACGTCCTGGCCGTCGGCGCCGGCGTAGCCGTACTGCACGATGCGCGTGCCGGCCTCCACCAGACGCCGGAGGATCGCCTTCTCGCTGACGATCTCCGCGTAATACCCGGCGTTGGCGGCCGTCGGCACGGTCGAGATCAGCGTGTGCAGGTACGGCGCGCCGCCGACGCGCCGCAACTCGCCCTTCCGTTCGAGTTCGGCACCGACGGTGACGGCGTCGGCGGGTTCGCCCTTGCCGTACAGCTCGAGGACCGCGTCGTAGACGGCCTGGTGTGCGGGCTTGTAGAAATCGCCCGGCTTGAGACGCTCGAGGACGTCGGCGATCGCGTCCTTCGAGAGCATCATTCCGCCGAGAACCGACTGCTCGGCCTGATCGTCCTGGGGTGGCTGCCGCCCGAACTCCTCCGTCGGAGGCTCGGGGGGGAGGTCGGATGCGAGATCGCGACCGGCGTCGACTGCCACCTCTGGACTCCCCTCATGTCGTCAACGGCATTGACTGCGGCCCCGTGTCTCCCACGACGACGGGTCCGGGTTCCGCGCCGGTAGCGACCCGGCAAACGAGAACCTGCAGAAAGGTTAGGTCCAGACTCCGACAGCGCCAAACGAGCCCTGTGGACAACGCTGTGAACCGTGTGTGGACAACGGTGGATGACGCAGGACCGGGTGTGTACAGGCATGTGGAAACACTGGGGAATTACCTCACAGGCTCTGACATCAGCACTGGTCAGATGCCATTTTCCCAATCCACAGCCAGGAGTTTTCCAAACCCCGGCGTGTTGCCTTGCGCCACGCCGAGGGAGGCTTCGAGTACCCCTTGAGATCGACCGTCCACCGCACCGAATCCAGGTCTCCGGCGGCGCGCACCGGAGGGTTCTTCGAACCGCCCACACTCGGCCCTCCGACGTGCTGAAATGACATTGTGCGTGCCTCACACCTCACCCGAACGGGCCTGCTGACGATCATGACCGCCGTCGCGGCGGTCACCGCCGCCCTCGTCCCGGGCGCCGCCGCAGCAGCACCGGCGTCGGGCGTCCCCGACCTGAGCGCACTCACCGCCGTCGACGCGACGCCCTACCGTTCCCTCTCCTACGCCAACGGCGGCAGGCACTTCTTCCGCGCCGGCTCCACGCTCTGCCAGATCGGCTCGGGAGCGTCCTCGGCAGCCTGCCGCATCCGTCCGGCCACCGCCCCGCCCAATGCGATCGGCGTGACCCTCAGCGGCGAGAACGCCGGCCCGTACTGGGTACGCCGCGACTCGTCGTTCCAGCTCGGACCCGTGAGCCGCTTCCGCGCACCCGCGCTCACACCCGGGCACCGCATCACCGTCCGCAACACCACCTGCGGAGTCCCGAAGGCCGGCGTCATCATCTGCCACAACAACAACCGGAGCTTCACCGTGAGCCGGTCATGGCACCGGTTCACCTACCCGAAGGGCGACCGGTACCACGACCGCAATCCGCACCCCCGGTACCTGCCGAAGGACATCCGGTCACCCCAGCTCCGCTGACCGCGGAGTCGGCACCGGGCGGCCGCACCGCCCACAGCCGCCCCAGACACGACGAAGGCCGGTCCCCCGCGGGGACCGGCCTTCGTCGTTGAACCGTCTGCGTCAGCTGACGACGGTGAGGCTGAACGACGCCTCGACCTTCGGGTGCAGCTTGACGACCACCGGGTAGGAGCCGACGGCCTTGATGTGGCCCTTCGGCAGCTCCACGGCACGCTTGTCGACGGCGGGGCCACCGGCGGTGCGGATGGCGCCGGCCACGTCGGCCGCGGTGACCGAGCCGAAGAGTCGGCCCGAATCGTGGGTCTTCACGGTCAGCGAGACCGAATCCAGGCCCTCGAGGGCCTGCTTGATCTCGTTGGCGTGATCGAGGTCGCGGACAGCGCGAGCCTCCTGAGCGCGGCGGATGCCCTCCACCTGCTTCTGGGCGCCGCGGGTGGCGACGATCGCCAGCCCACGGGGCAGCAGGTAGTTGCGGCCGTAACCGTCACGCACCTCGACGGTGTCGCCGGCGACACCCAGGTTCTCGACATCGGCGGTGAGGATGAGCTTCATCGTTCTGCGTCCCTTCCCGCTCAGCGACCGGTCGACGTGAACGGCAGCAGGGCCACCTCACGCGAGTTCTTGACGGCCACGGCGATGTCACGCTGGTGCTGGACGCAGTTGCCCGTCACGCGACGCGAGCGGATCTTGCCGCGGTCGGACAGGAAACGACGCAGCAGCGCGGTGTCCTTGTAGTCGATCTCGGTCTTCTTGTCCTTGCAGAAGGTGCAGGCCTTGGCCTTGGTGACCTTCTCCACGCGGACCTTGCGGCCCTTTTGCTTTGCCATATGTTGCTCCGTTTGATGCTCTCCGGAACGGCCGCCTCAGCGGACGGCGCCCGGAATCAGAAAGGTGGTTCGTCGTCCCCGCCGCCGAAACCGCCGCCCGCTGCGGGCGCACTGCCCCACGGGTCGTCGGCCGGCTGGCCGCCCTGCTGTGGGCGACCGCCCTGCTGCTGGCCGTAACCGCCGCCGGCGTTGCCGCCGCCCTGGTTACCGCCGAAGCCGCCGCCACCGCCGAAGTTGCCACCGCCGCGCTGGGTTTTGGTGACCTTCGCCGTGGCGTAGCGGAGGGAGGGGCCGATCTCGTCGACGTCCAGCTCCACAACGGTGCGCCGCTCGCCCTCGCGGGTTTCGTACGACCGCTGCTTCAGCTTGCCCTGCACGACCACGCGGGCGCCCTTGGTGAGCGACTCGGTCACGTTCTCCGCGGCGTCACGCCAGATGCTGCAGCGGAGGAACAGCGCTTCGCCGTCCTTCCACTCGTTCGTCTGACGATCGAAGGTGCGCGGAGTGGAGGCCACCGTGAAATTGGCGACCGGAGCACCGGATGCGGTGAACCGCAGTTCCGGGTCGGCGGTCAGGTTTCCGACAACCGTGATGACCGTGTCAGTCATGAGACTCCCCTAAATCGTGTGAAGAAAGCGCGGGTTCGGCGCGCACCGGAGTGGTTCGCTTCCACAGTATGTGCCGATGCCGACATCCGCAGCAGGCTTCGCGGGCCTGTGGACGGCTACTTGCGCAGGACCTTGGTGCGCAGGACCGACTCGTTCAGCTTCAGCTGACGGTCGAGCTCGCTCACGGTGTCCGGGGTCGCGTTCAGCTGGACGACGGCGTAGATGCCCTCGCTGTGCTTGGCGATCTCGTATGCGAGACGGCGCTTGCCCCAGACATCGACGTCCTCCACCTTGCCGCCTTCCGTGCGGACAACGTTGAGGAGAGTATCCAGGGATGGGGCGACGGTGCGCTCGTCCAGACTCGGATCGAGGATGACCATCAGTTCGTAATGACGCATAAGACCACATCACCTCCCATGGGCTGATCGGCCGCGGACGGTCCGCGGCAGGAGGGTCGCCTGCGTCGGCAACCTGTCAAAGATACATGAGCGGGTACTGACCAGCGAAATCAAGAATGGGCTGCACTACTCTCGTCCCCATGCCATCGGTCCGCCGCCGTCTCACCCGACTCCACCCGGGCGAGACGGTCCTCCTGCTGACGACCGCGATGCTCGCGACCGCGGCGTCCCTGTCGGCGGCGTTCGCCGTCAAGGCGCCGTGCACCACACCGCCCGGGTATCCCGACGGTTACCGTCAGTGGCTGTTCGCGGGGCCCCGCGACGCCGTCCCCTGCTACTCCGACCTGATGACGATGTGGCACGGCCGCGGGCTGGCCGACCACGTCTTCCCGTACATCCACGGCGGTATCGCGCCCGACGGGCAGCTGTTCGGGGGCGCCGTCGAGTATCCCGTCCTGTCGGGGTTGATCATGTGGATCAGCGGGCTCGGCGCGGACAGCGACTTCGCGTTCCTGTGGCACAGCCTCCTGGTGCTGGCGCCGTTCGCGTTCGTCACCTCGATCATCCTGGCCGTGTTGAGCCGCTGGTGGGTGCTCCTGTGGGTCGCGACCCCGCCCCTGCTGCTGTACGCGCTGCACAACTGGGAGCTCCCGGTGGTGTGCGCGTCGGTGGTGGCGGTCGCCGTCATGGCGCGCGGCGGTTCCGCGGACCCCGCCACCGGGCTCCGACGGTGGTCGGTGCGCACCACGACCGCGCTGGCGGCCGTCCCGCTGGGCGTCGGCTTCTCCCTGAAGATCTACCCGGGCCTGTTCGTGATCCCCCTCGCGCTGTACGCCCTCACCCGTGGCGAGCCGGGCGCCGACCGGCGGCGGGGACTCGATCCGCGCGGCGCGCTCATCGTGGTCGCGGCGGCGGCCGCGACGGTGGCGGCGACCCAACTGCCGTTCATGATCGCGGGGTTCGACGGCTGGCGCGCGGCGATCAGCTTTCAGACGCGCCGGATGGCCGACATGACGACCAACTCCGTCTGGTACTGGGGTCTCCGGCCGCTGATGGGCGGTGAGACGCCCGAGTACGACCGCATCGTCGGCGTCGCGTCGCCGGTGCTCATCGCCGCGGCGTTCCTCGCCGCATGCGCACTGGGCATGCGGGTGTACCGGCGGACGGGCGCCTTCCCGTGGCTGGGCGTGAGCGCCGCGGCGCTCGCCGGTTTCATGCTGTTCCACAAGGTTCACTCGCCCCAGTACACGCTGTGGATCCTGCCGTTCTTCGTCCTCCTGCGCGTCCGCTGGTGGTGGATCGTGACCTATCTGGTCGGCGATCTCATCGTCGCGCTGACCGTCTTCCACCTTCTGGCCGACCACGACGCCGCCACGCTCGAGGCGGTCGAGAGCGGGGTCGCGGCGGGCGTGTGGATCCAGGCGGTCGTGCTGCTGGCGCTGCTGTTCGTGCTGCCTCGCACCCCGGCGCGCGAGCCGCTGGCCTCATACCTCGCCGGCGCCCAGGGCCCGCCCGGACCGCTCACCCGCCTCCGTGCCGCCGACGCCGCGGCCGCCCGCGTGTGGCTCGGCACCCCGACGCTCGCGGGCCGGGCGGTGACCCTGCGGCCGCTGGCCCTCGCGGACGCCGAGGCCCTCGGCGCGGTGGCGAGCGATCCCGACCTCTACCGGTGGACGAGCGGCGTGCCGCGCGGGCGGGCCGCGGCGGCCGCCTGGATCCGCGACGCGCTCGCCGATCCCGAGCGCATCCCGTTCGCCGTGGTCGACGCCGCCGGCCACGTGGTCGGGACCACCAGTTTCTACGACGTCGACGAGTCGACGAGGTCGCTGGCGATCGGATACACCTTCTACGCCCCCGACGCGATGGGGACCGCGGTGAATCCGGAGGCGAAGCTCCTGGCGTGCGAGTACGCGTTCACCGACTGCGGTGCGGTCCGCATCGTGTGGCACACCCACGCGCAGAACGCGCGCTCACGGCGGGCGATCGAGGGGATCGGGGCCCGCGCCGAGGGCGAACTGGCTAAACATCGACGATTCGGCGACGGCTGGCGGACCACAGCCCAGTTCGCGCTGACCGACGACGAGTGGCCTGCCGCCCGCGCCGCCCTGCGCGCCCGGGTGGCCGCGGCGGTCGAGTCAGATGCCGGCCGCGTCGGCCGCTGATCCGACCGTGCGTCGGCCGTCGCTCGCCGGCGGGTACTGCCCCTCCGGCCCCATCCCGTCCCGAGAACCCAGCCCGTCGCGAGGACCCTGTCTGTCGAGAGGACGCAGCATCCGCCAGATCACCACGGCGCACAGTCCGACGACGACGGCACCGCGGACCGTGTTGAACGCGTAGAACCATTCCGGCGGCAACCATTTGCGGTCGGAGTCGAGGAACAGCCCCATCCGCGGAATCCACACGAGAGCGTCGAAGGTCATCCACGCCAGGACGGCCCTCGGATACGGCACCGCAAGGACCGCGAGCGGCACCAGCCACAGCGACGACTGCGGGGTGAACTGTTTGCCGAACAGCAGGAATCCCGCGACGAGGAGGAACACCAGCTGCGGGAGCGTCGGATCGTTCTGCGCCCGCAGCCCGATGTACGTCACCGTCGCGATCACGGCCGCCAACAGCAGCAGGACCAGGGCGGTCAACAGCGTCGACGTCGGCTGCCACCCGGTGGCCTCGGCGATCAGCCGGTACAGCGTGTCGGGTTCCACACCGCGGTCCGCCCACACCCGGTAGGTGTGGCTCCACCCCGCCGGGTACAGGACGATGAGCGGCAGGTTCACCGCCAGCCACGCCAGCACCGTCGTGCCCAGCGTCTGCGCGAGATCACCCAGCCGTCGTCGCCGCACACACAGGATCGCGACAGCGGGCAGCATGAGGAGCGGATAGACGGCCGCGGCCGCGCCGAGCCCCACGAAGACGCCCGCCCACCCCGGCCGACTCCGGGTCCACAGCAGCATCGCCACGGCGAGCATCGCGATCCCGAGCACCCCCGACCCGTCGGTGAAGGCGTGGAAGAACACCAGCGGCGACAGCGCCATGAGCGCACCGAGCCACAGCCGCCGACGATCGGTCATCATCGTCGCCCACACGGCCAGCAGCCAGAACAGCGCCAGGACGACCGCACTGATGTTGAAGAAGTTCACGGCGTCGAGCGTCGACGGCAACCCGGCGGCGTCGGCGAACCACGCCCACGCGCGGGCCCCCTGGGCGTCGGCGTACATCAGCATGCCCGTCAGGGCCGGCGCCGCCAGATACCGCTTGCCGTCACCGTCCGGTCCGGTCCAGTAGGTGCGGTACGGGAACGAGCCGTCGGCCAGGTCACCCGGCGACAGTCTGTTCTCGCCGTACGCCGGGACGAGATCGGTGTAGCACAGCCCGTAGAACTGCCGCTGATTGTCCCAGTTGAGCCGCACCTGCCCCGGCTCGTCGGCCACCGGCGCCTGCTGGAGGCATCCCGCCTTCCCGAACCAGCTCAGCGACAGACCGACCAGGGCCAGCAGGAAGATCACCCGCAGCGGGGTCCACAGTCGACTGCGGCCGACGGCGGCGTGCAGACCGACGGGCCCGCCGATGGTGTCGCTCGCCGTGGCGATCTGCCGACTCGACCACGACGGCAGCATGCGGTCGTAGTCGACACGGGTGTCGGCGGCCGGCCGCTCCGGCGAGTCGTACCCGTGCTCGTCCGGCGTCCGGTCCACGGCGTCACTTCGATCCACGCGACCAGTGTGGTCCACGCGACCGGTCAGGTCCACGGCGGCGCGCCCCGACTACTCGGCCGCGGCGGGCTCCGTCGTCGACTCGGCCGCCGGGCTCCGTCCGCGACGTCCCTGCGTGGTCGGCTCCGCCGTGTCGCCCGGATCGGCGGTCTCGCCGCCGCCGTCGTCGCGGTCACCGCCACCGCCGCCGGGGATCGTGATGTCGCCCCACGGGCCGGGCACCTCGAAGGTGATGTCGCCGCGGTCCCGACTGCGGGTGCGCGTCGGCTTCCGCTCCTCGGTCTGCGTGGGTGTCGGCGCCTCGTACGGCACGCCCGCCTGGCCGCCCACCGGATCGGGGTTCGGGAACTGCTTGATCTCGTCACCGGCGAGAGCGTTGCTCATGGCCTGCGCCCAGATCTGCGCCGGGAGCCCGCTGCCGTAGATCATGGCGCCCCCGTAGTTCACCAGCGGCTTGTCGCCGTTCTTGGTGCCCACCCAGGTGGCCGTCGACAGCTGCGGGGTGTACCCCACCATCCACGCGTACCGGTTCTGCCCGCTGTTGCCGAGCTGCGCGGTACCCGTCTTCGCCGCCGACGGCCGCGTCCCGAGGTTCGGGTCCGTGACGACGTTGCCGTTGGAGTACGCGGCGATCGGCTCCATCGCCGCCGTCACGTTGTCGGCGACAGCGGCCGGGACCACGCGCTTGCCGTCGTTCTTCGAATGCTCGTACAGGACGTCGCCGGTCGAGGTCTCGACCTTCTCGACGAAGTACGGCTCGCGGTAGACGCCCGACGCCGCGAGGGTCGCGTATGCCGACGCCATGTCGATGACCCGCGAATCGTACTGACCGAGCACCACGCCGCCCTGCGTGTGTCCGTTCTTCTCCTGCAGCGTGTGCGGATGCCCGGGGAAGCTCTCGGCGATGCCGAGGCGGTGCGCGGTGTCCGCGACCGTGTCGGCCTTCCCGTTGAGGTCCATCATCAGGCGGTAGTAGACGGTGTTGAGCGACATCTTGAGAGCGGTCGCGAGGTTGCAGGTGCCGCACGATTCGCCGTCGGAGTTCTCCACGGTGATCCCGCCGGTCGCCTCGAACGGCGACGACGAGTACCGCGACGACAGCGGAATGTCCTGTTCGAGGGCCGCGACCAGCGCGAACACCTTGAACACCGAACCGGTCTGCAGGGCGGCCGACGCGTAGTCGAGTCCGGTGCCGTACTCGCCGCCGTAGTAGCCGCGGACGGCGCCGGTCGCCGGGTCGATCGCCACCGACGCCGTGCGCAGGTCGTCGGGTTCGCCCTCGAGCTTCCCGCGCGAGGCGCCCACGAGCGACTTCTGCACCTTCGGGTCGATGGTCGTGGTGATCTTGAGGCCGCCGGTGCGGATCTGATCGTCGCTGATGCCGCGCCGGTTCAGTTCGTCGCGGACCCGGGCCTTGATGATTCCGTTGGGTCCCTCATCGGTGGCGGCCTTCTCGGCCTTCACCTTCTCCGGCTCCGGGAACTGCTGTTCCTTGCGCTCGGCGGCGGTGATCGCCTTGGTGTCGACCATCCCGTCGAGCACGTAGTTCCAGCGGCTCTCGGCGAGGTCCCGATTCACGGCGGGGTCATAGATCGACGGGCCGCGGATGATGCCGGCCAGCAGCGCGGCCTCCGAGACCGTCAGCTCGTTCTTCTTGGTCTTCTTGGTGATGTCCTTGTCGAAGTACGTCTTGGCGGCCGCCGCGATGCCGTACGCGCCACGACCGAAGTAGATCGTGTTGAGGTAGGCGGCCATGATGTCTTCCTTGGACCATTTCTGCGACATCTTGGTGGCGATCGCCAGTTCCTTGAACTTGCGCTTGTAGCTCACCTCATCGCCGACGATGGCGTTCTTGACGTACTGCTGGGTGATCGTCGAGCCGCCGCCCGCACCCTCGCGGTTGAACACCTTGCCCATCACGGCGCGAATGAATCCGGTGGAGGAGAAGCCGGAGTTGGAGTCGAAGTCGCGGTCCTCGGCGGCCTTGACGGCCTCGACCATCGTCGTCGGGATGTCCTCGTATTTGACGTCGCTGCGGTTGCCGCCGTCCTGGACGATGCGCGAGATGACCTTGCCGCTGTCGTCGACGATGGTCGCGACCTGGTTCTGCTTGATCTCGCCCGGTGAGGGCACCGATGCCGTCAGGTAGGTGACGAGGAAGGCGACCACCAGGCCGAGCGCGAGCAGCGGCACCGCGCCGGCGAGCAGGCCGAGGCCCCACGCCGATGCGCGGATCGCCGTCTGGTTTCCGGTCGTCGATCCACCGGTCCCGGCGTCCTTATCGCTGGTCATCGTTCACCCACTCCTGTGTACCGCCTCGCGGACTGTTTCCGTTCACAACTCTGACGCATCTGCGCGCACTCGCCAACTCTCGCCACAGCATCTTCTCCGGCTGCCGGTTGCCGCGCACCTGCGTCGATCGTGCCTGTGCCGAACCTCACTCGGCCACCCGGCGACGACGGCGCCGGGCCCCCGCGGGCAGACCGGCAACGTACGACGTGACGAGATAGTTCCATCGGCACGAGCGGCACACCTCCACGACGTGCACGCTGAACTCCTCGGCGCGTGTGGCCAGTGCATCGATCTCGGCGATCGATCGCGCCGAGCCGTTCACGCCGCCGAGCTTGTCGCCGAACACCCACGAGACGAGTGTGACCTGCTCTTTACGGCAGATCGGGCACACCTCGTCGGTCTGGCGGCCGTGGAACTTCGCGGCACGGACCAGGTAGCGGTCGGCGTCGCAGACCTCATCGAGCGCCGTCTGGCCCGTGCGCACACGCGCGAGGCACCCGCGGCGCGCGAGTGCGTAGTCCACGATCTGCCGATGCACGGTCCTCAGCGTAGTCGGGTGATCTGAGAGCAGTCCGTGTGATGGACATCAACCCCCTAAGCTACTCGCTGGTATGCGTTCGGTTATATCGATGCGATACATTGGTTGCTGCATCACGGCGCGATAACGGGACGAAAGGAGGCCGGGAATGCTCGAGATGGCGATCCTCGGACTCCTCCTCGAAGCGCCGATGCACGGGTACGAGCTGCGCAAGCGGCTCACCGGCCTGCTCGGAGCGTTCCGCGCGTTCTCGTACGGCTCGCTCTACCCGACACTGCGTCGCATGCAGGCCGACGGCCTCATCGCCGAAGACGACTCCGAGTCGCCCACCGGCACCAAGGTCCGTCGCGGACGCCGCGTCTACCGGCTGACGCCCGCCGGCGAAGAGCGCTTCACCGAGCTCGTCGCCGACACCGGGCCGCAGAACTACACCGACGACGGCTTCGGCGTGCACCTGGCGTTCTTCAGCCGCACCCCGGCGGTCGCCCGCATGCGGATCCTCGAGGGACGCCGCAGGCAGGTCGAGGAGCGCCGCGAGGGTCTGCGCGACCTGCTCGGCCGGACGACGAAGTCGAACGACCACTACACCCGGCAGATGCACGAGCTGAGCCTGGAGACCTCCGAACGCGAGGTCCAGTGGCTCAACAAGCTCATCGCCGACGAGGCGTCCGCCTCCGTCGGCCCGACAGATTTTCGAACCGCGCAGCCCGACTCGGCTGCACGAGGCGAAGTAAGTAAGAACTCGGCGGCACCGCAATCCGCCGTTCCGCCGCAAAAAGAAGGAGATCCCGACCATGGGTGAAACCAAGAAAGTGCGCGTGGCCATCGTTGGCGTGGGTAACTGCGCCTCATCCTTGGTCCAGGGCGTTCACTACTACCGTGACGCCGACGAGGGTGCGACCATCCCGGGCCTGATGCACGTCAAGTTCGGCGACTACCACGTGCGCGACGTCGAGTTCGTCACCGCGTTCGACGTCGACGCCAAGAAGGTCGGCTTCGACCTCTCCGAGGCGATCAACAACAGCGAGAACAACACCATCAAGCTCACCGACGTCCCCCCGATGGACGTGCCGGTGCTGCGCGGTCACACCCTCGACGGTCTCGGCAAGTACTACAAGGAGACCATCACCGAGGCCGACGGCGACGGCGTCGACGTGGTCAAGACCCTCAAGGACAATCAGGTCGACGTCCTGGTCAGCTACCTCCCGGTCGGCTCGGACCAGGCCGACAAGTTCTACGCGCAGTGCGCCATCGACGCGGGCGTCGCCTTCGTCAACGCGCTGCCGGTCTTCATCGCCTCCGACCCCGAGTGGGCCAAGAAGTTCACCGACGCCGGCGTCCCGATCGTGGGCGACGACATCAAGAGCCAGGTCGGTGCCACCATCACCCACCGCGTCATGGCGAAGCTGTTCGAGGACCGCGGCGTGGCACTCGACCGCACCTACCAGCTGAACGTCGGCGGCAACATGGACTTCAAGAACATGCTCGAGCGTGAGCGCCTGGAGTCCAAGAAGGTCAGCAAGACGCAGGCCGTCACCAGCAACCTGCACGGCAGCCTCGCGAACAAGGTGTACGACAAGAACGTGCACATCGGCCCGTCCGACTACGTCGCCTGGCTCGACGACCGCAAATGGGCCTACGTGCGCCTCGAAGGCCGCGCCTTCGGCGACGCCCCGCTGAACCTGGAGTACAAGCTCGAGGTCTGGGACTCCCCGAACTCGGCCGGCATCATCATCGACGCCGTCCGCGCCGCCAAGATCGCCAAGGACCGCGGCCTCGGCGGCCCGATCCTCCCGGCGTCGGCCTACCTGATGAAGAGCCCGCCCAAGCAGATCGCCGACGACATCGCGCGCGAGCAGCTCGAGGCGTTCATCATCGGCGCCGACTAGTCACGCGTCCGCGGCGAACCCGGTCCACCGTCATCAGTGGACCGGGTTCTCTGCTCTCCGGCGCACCACGCTGCCGATGAACGCGGCGACGATCAACACCACCCCCACCAGCCCGGTCACGACCTCCGGGACCGCCGTGCCGATGGAGTACAGCAGGATCAGCGCCAGCGCGCCGATCGCCCAGTGAGCGCCGTGCTCCAGGTAGACGTACTCCGCGAGCGTGCCGCGCCGCACCAGGTACACCGTCAACGAACGCACGAACATCGCGCCGATGAGACCGAGGCCGAGCGCGATGAGGATCGGGTCCGCGGTGATCGCGAACGCACCGATCACGCCGTCGAACGAGAAGGACGCGTCGAGGACCTCCAGATACAGGAACGCGAAGAAGCCGGCGCGGCCGGCGGCCTTCGCCACCGTCGACGGGCCCGCCGCGGCCCGCGGCGCATCCGGCTCGAGCGCATCCGATTCGGGCGCATCCAATTCGGGCGAAGCGGGCCGGTCGACGTGGAAGAAGTCCCCCAACCCGTTGACCACCAGGTACGTGATCGTCCCCAGCGTGCCGGCGATCATCACCGTGACCGCCTCGTCCGCAGGCGCGACGACCACCGCCGTCACCACCAGCACCGTCATCGCGATCACGACCGGCGCCCGATCGAGTCCGTGCAGACGCATGAGGGGTCGCTCGACCCACGAGATCCAGGTGATCTCCTTCTCCGCGACGAGGAAGTCGAGGAACAGCATCAGCAGGAACATCCCGCCGAAGGCCGCGATCTGCGGATGCGCACCGACGACGATGTCCTCGTAGGTCGGTGAGCCGTCCGTCGGCGGATCGAGCGCCAACCGCAGCGCTTCGACCGGGTCCAGACCGGCCGTCACCCACACGATCACCAGCGGGAACGCCAGCCGCATACCGAAGACGGCGAGGAGCACACCGACCGTCAAGAACATGCGCTGCCAGAACTCGTTCATCCGCTGCAGGACCGTCGCGTTGATGACCGCGTTGTCGAACGACAGCGAGATCTCCAGGACGCCGAGGATCGCGGTGAGCAGAAGGGCCGTCGGACCGCCGTAGACGAAGGCGACCACCAGCGCGGCGACCGTCACCGCGATCGAGACGCCGAAGATGCGGATCACGACACGAACCGGCCTTTCTCGACGAACGGTCCCCGCACCGGGAGCCGCTAGGGTGAGCGCGTGGCTCAGAGTACTGACCGACCCGCGATCGTCGCCGTCGACTGCGGCGGCACGAGCGCAAAGGCGACGCTCCGCACGGCCCGGGAGCGGCACCGGTTCGCCGGGGAGGCCAGCCTGTCCGGGTACCTCGATCCGCGGGAGATCCCGACGGTGCTCGACGCGATCCTCGCACCGATCGAGAACGCCTGGTCGCAGTCCGCCGCCGGTCCGGTCGTGGTCGTGATCGGGGCCGCGGGCTTCACCCCCGGGCTGCGCGACGTCTTCCGCGCCGCGATCGCGCAGATCATGCCGCGGGCGTTCGGCGGCGCGGTGACGGGCGCCGCGGTCATGAACGATGCGACCGCACTGCTCCTCGGGCACGACGCCGACGGCGTCGTCGTCGCGGGCACCGGGTCGAGCGTGCTCATCCGGTCCGGCGACGACGTCGTGACCGGCGGCGGACACGACTGGGCCGCCTCCGACGAAGGGTCCGGATTCTGGATCGGGCTCCAGGGCATCCGGCAGGTCGCCCGCGACGTGGACGCCGATCGGCCCAGTGCGTTGCGCGACGCCTTCGGCGCCACGTACTCCCCCCGCGACGACGTCGCCGGGCTGCGCGAACTCGCGGTGGCCGGCCCTCGGATGAAGGCGGAGATCGCCCGCTTCTCGGCGGGTGTGTGCGCGGCTGCGGCCGACGGTGACACTGCGGCGACCGAGGTCCTGCGCAGCGAGGCTCATGCGCTCGTCGATCTGCTGGCGCGCACCGCGGTCCGTGCCGGGTCGCCGACGTCGCTGGTGGCGTGCGGCGGCATGCTCACCGAGCCCGGGTACCGCACCCTGGTGGTCCGGGAGGCCGAGCGGGTAGTGCCCGGCCTCCGCTGGCGGTTCGTCGACGACGGCCTCGAGGCCGTCGAGCGGTCCGCCGACGTCCTGCACCGCGACCCCGCCGCGTGGGACGCCCTCTCGGACTCCCTGCGACCGCTGGTCTGGTCACCGGACCGGTCGGCGCGGCGGCGACCACGCGACGTCAGCTGATCGTCCCCGTCATCGGCCTTCGCGGGCGATATGTCCGCGATGCCTCGTCACGGGGACGATCATCGGGCCGACCACCTCCGTCAGGCGAGCAGATCGGCCAGCGGGACGTCCGGGTCGGCCAGTCGCGTCGGGTCGACCACGCGGCGCGCCGAGACGAGGGCCGCCAGGTCGTCGCCGTCGTCCCACAGGTTCACGTTCATCGCCGCGAGGACCGCGTCGTCGTCACCGAGCCAGAAGGCGTGGAACGACCGGCCCGCCACGTCGCCCCGCGTCACCACCGCGGCATGGTCGACGGCGTGGCCGCGGTACTCCATGCCCAGGTCGTACTGATCGGTGAAGAAGTACGGCAGCCGGTCGTATCGGGCGGGGCCGCCCACGATGTTCTCGGCGACGACGGCCGGCTGATTGAGGGCCGTCGCCCAGTGCTCGGTGCGGATCCGCGCGCCGAGAAACGGATTCTGTGCGGCCGCGATGTCACCGACCGCATACACGTCGGGGGCCGACGCGTGCAGTCCCGCATCGACCGCGACACCGCGATCGACGATGTCCAGGCCGGCGGCCTCGGCCAGGTCGATCCGCGGCGCCGCCCCCACGGCCACCAGGACGGTGTCCGCGTCGATGCGGGTGCCGTCGGCGAGGTCGACCCCGACGGCGCGACCCGAGTCGACGCCGATCGACTCGACGCGCGTCCCGAGTCGCAGGTCGACGCCGTGTTCTCGGTGCAGATCGGCGAACACCGCTCCCAGTTCGGGACCGAGTGCCGCCCGCAGCGGCTGATCGGCCGCCTCGACGACCGCGACCTCGGCACCGCGGCCGCGCGCCGACGCCGCGACCTCGAGTCCGATCCAGCCGGCGCCGATCACCGCCAGGCGTGCGCCCGCGTGCAACCGGTCCCGCAGGGCCGTCGCCTCGTCGAGTGTCCGCAGGTAGTGGACGCCGTCGGCGTCCGACCCCGGGATCGGCGGTCGGGCCGACGCCGAACCGGTCGCGAGGACCAGCGCGGAGTACTCGAGGACGTCGCCGTCCGAGAGCGTCACGGTGCGCGCCGCGACGTCGATCGCGGTCGCCGTCACTCCGCGCCGCAGATCGACGCTCGAGGTCTGGTACCAGTTCGCGTCGTGGACGGTGAAATCATCCGGCCCCTTGCCGCCGGCCATGAACTCCTTCGAGAGCGGTGGCCGCTCGTAGGGCAGGTGATCCTCACCGGACACGAGCACGATCGGCCCGTCGTATCCCTTCGTCCGCAGTGCCTCGGCGGTCGTGGCTCCCGCCAGTCCCCCGCCGATCACCACCACCGGATGTGTCGATCTCGTCATTGTTCTCGTCTCCCTTTCGCTGTCCGTGAGTACGTCGTCCGACGGCTTCGACGGTGCGGTCAGCCGATACCGGCCGCACTGAGGAGCACAGTCACCTTTACGTTGGAGTACGTCCGGGGCGGTCGCCTCGGACGTTCGTCCGCGGTTCGGGGCGTGGCTCGACAATCACCTGTTGTCGCTGGTGGCTTGGCGTGGAAGGTCACCCCGGACCGTGACGGGTCGTTTCGGCCGCTGATTGAGATGTGTTCGCGAACTTGTCGCTGTGTAAAGGTGTGCCGGCGAAACCACCCTGACGAGCCAACCGCACACGGAAGGACAGTATGGACGAAAAGATCTGGGTAGGAATTGATGTCGGTCGGCATGCGCATCACGCCGCCGCGGTCGATGAGGCGGGAACGGTGCTGTGGTCTCGGCGGCTTCCCAACGATCAACCGGCGATCGAAGCGCTCATGGACCGGGTCGCCGACATGAAATTCGTGGTGTGGGCGATCGACATGACCGCACCGGAATCGGCGCTGCTGAGGGGTGTGCTGGCTGCGCGGCGCCAGCAGATCCGCTACGTGCCCGGCCGGGTCGTGCACAGCATGACCGGTGCGTTCGCGGGTGAGGGCAAGACCGATGCCCGCGATGCGGTCGTGATCGCCCAGACAGCCCGCCTACGTGGCGATCTCGCCACCGTCTCGGCGCCCGACGACGTCGCGATCGAACTCGACCTGCTGACCGGACATCGCAACGACCTCGTCGCTGAACGTACGCGAGGCATCAACCGCCTGCGCGGCCTGCTGACCCGCATCTTCCCTGCACTAGAACGGTGTTTCGACTACTCGACACTGACCGGTCTAACGTTCCTCACCCGCTTCGCCACGCCATCTGCGATCGCTGCGGTCTCTGACGACGAGATCTACGACCACCTGCGCAGTCACGGCGTCCGCCGACCCACGATCCCGAAGATGATCGACAAAGCCCGTGCCGCGGCGGCCGCGCAGACCGTCACCCTGCCTGGCGAGGCGACCACAGCCCTACTGGTGCAACACGCGGCTACCTCGTTGGTCATGCTGACCCGTCAGATCGCCGACCTGGATAAGCAGATCACCGAGGTGTTCCGCCGCCACCGTCACGCACGGATTCTCGAATCCGTGCCAGGCATCGGCACCCGAAGCGGCGCTGAGCTCGTCGCGATCACCGGCGGCGACCTCACTTCGTTCGGCTCGCCCGCCAGACTCGCCGCCTACGCCGGTCTTGCTCCGGTACCGCACGACTCCGGTAACCGCCGGGGAGCCTTGCGTAGACCCCAGCGTTACCACAGAGGACTTCGCAAGGTGTTCTACATGGCCGCACTCAACAGCTCGCAACGCGACGGCCCGTCCCGCGAGTTCTACCAGCGCAAACGACGCGAGAAGCGTTCCCACGTCCACGCTCTCATCGCTCTCGCTAGACGTCTGGTTGACGTGGTCTGGGCACTGATCCGCGACGGTAGGGTGTGGTTGCCGCGGCCGACCGTCGAGCGGGTGTCAGTCGATGAGGTGGGCGCGATGGCTGGATGACTGGCGGGGCCGGTCAGATCTCGGCACGTGCGTGCGTACTAGCGGGACACTGGATGCGTGTCGGTTCGGGTACTCGGCCACCAGCTTGCTCTGCCGACAAGTGTGGCGATGGTCGGCACAACGATGGTGCGGACGATGAAGGTGTCGAGCAGCAGGCCGATGCCGATGATGAGTCCGACCTGGGTCATGATCGAGATGGATCCGGCCATGAGTCCGAACATGCTGGCAGCGAAGATGAGGCCGGCCGAGGTGATGACTGATCCGGTGTTGGTGACGGTTCTCAGGACGCCGATGCGGATGTTGTTTTGGGATTCTTCGCGTAGGCGAGAGATAAGAAGCATGTTGTAGTCGGCGCCGACCGCGACGAGGACTATGAAGGCCAGTAGTGGTACGGGCCAGGCGATATCGGTTTTGAGGATGTGTTGAAAGATCAGGACACCGATACCCAGTGCCGCGGTGTAGTTGAGTATGACGGTGCCCAGAAGGTATAGCGGCGCGATGAGTGCTCGGAGTAGGAGTATCAGGATCAGGCCGACGATGGTGAGGGTGGCCAACGCTAGGAGTCGGAAGTCTTCGGTGAGTAGACGTTGCAGATCGGCGTTGATGGCGGGGAACCCGGCTATCGCGATGTTGGAGTCCTGCAGGGTTGTGTTCGGTCTGGCGGCGAGTGCGACATCGGTGATTGTGTCGGCCAGTTGCATGGCCTCGGTGCTGTAGGGGTCGAAGCTGGTTTGTATTGCGTAGCGCACGGTATGGCCGTCGGGCGAGACGAACTGGCGAGCGACGTCGACGAAACGGCGGTCTGCGTTGGCCTGAGGTGGGAGGTAGAAGCCGGTTGCTGAGTTTGTTCCGGCGGTCTCGCGGGCGGAGGTTTGTAGTTGTGTGGCTAGCGCGGCCATCCCGGCGAGTTGTTGAAGGTTGCTGTCGATCAGCGCGGATACACCGGCGGCGAGTTGGCGTGATCCCGCCGCGAGTTGACTGATACCTGTTTGCAGTTGGGTGAGCTTGCCGGGAAGGTCTTGGCTGCTGATGCTTCCCAGCGTGGAGCCCAGTGAGTTGACGGTGGAAGTGAGTTGGTCGGTGACTGTTGAGATCGGTGTATCCAGCTGCGCGAGTTGTGTTGACAGCGTGGCGATCTGGTCGAGGGTCCCGTTGCTCAGTAGGGCGTCGAGATTGCGGGTCTGCGCGCGCAGAGCTGCGCACTGCGGGACTTGGGTGCACCAGGGCGCATTATCGAGGATGGGCAGGATCGAGGTCACTGTTGCCAGGGCTGCAGATGTTTGGCGGGTGAGCGCGGCCAGCTGTGGGGCATTCTGAGAAGCGCGATCGAGCGCTGGTGCAGATGCGGCGAGTTGGCGGAGTATCGGCTGGTACTGCTGAATTTGCTGCCCTGCTGTGCTTGCCTGATCGAGGATGCCGGCCAGGGGGGCCAAGTTGGTGCGTACCTGGGTGTCGAGCTGAGTAAGCCCGTCGGCGAGTTGGAATGCGCCGGTACGGAGCTGTTCGAGGTCACCTCGGCGGTTCTGGCCATCGTCGACCGCACCCGCCAGCCGGTCCCCGATCTGACCGTTCTGCCAGGACAGCTCGGCTTGCTCGAGCTTGTCCCCGGTGGGACGGGTAACACCGATGACTCGAGTCACTCCGGGGATCTGGGATACACGTGAGGCCATTTGCTCAAGATCGGCCAGCCCGCTGGCAGTACGGAGATCGATCGGTGCATCTACAACGAGGAACTCAGTGATAGTGACGTCTTGAGGGAAATGACGGTCGAGCAACGCGTAGCCTTCGTTGCTGTCGGTTGTCGCGGGCTGCCCCTCACGATCGTCGAAGGTGATCTGGATGCCCATCGCGAAGACGCTAAGCACGATTAGCCCGACCAGGGTTAGTGCCAGCAGAGGCACAGGACGCCGCACGACGAGCACGGCGACGCGATTCCAGTACTTTCGGGTCAGATCTCGTCTGGGTGCGCCCCAGCCGAATCGCGCCGCCCACAGCAACACCGGTGGTAGCAGGGTGACCGTGGCGAGGAATCCGATGAGGATGGCGATCGCGCATGCCGGACCCAAGGTGGAGAACACGCTCAGCTGACCAAACACCATCGCCAAAAAGGCCAGCGCCACCGTGGCAGCTGAAGCCAGGATGACCCGTCCGATAGTTGCTGTCGCGTCCACGAGCGCAACCTCAGTGGTAGCGTCCTGGCGTAGCCGTTCGTGATAGCGACTGATGAAAAAGACTGAGTAGTCGACCCCGGCTCCGAGCAGGATGACGGTCATGAACGCGACGGTGAACTGCGATACCGGCATACCGAGTTCGCCGAGTGCGGACAAGACCCCGCGGCCCACGCCGAGGCTGACACCGATCACCAACAACGGCACCAGCGCGGTGAACAGCGATCGGTAAACGATCAACAGAATGATCGCGATAAGCGCCACCGTCGCCACAGTGATCACGACTAAATCGCTTTCAGCACTGACGATCTGGTCACTGAAAGTGGCCGTCGGCCCGGTGACATGGACAGTGGTGTCCGTACCGTCAAACACGCGCTGCGCGGTTTGGCGCACGGTCTCCACAGCATGCGTGGCCGTTGGCCCTCCCAAAGTTCCGGTGACCCCGACAGGCAAGTACCAGGCTTGCCCGTCCTCACTCAAGGCCTGGCCGGCCGTCGTCGGATCGGAGAGCAAATCCCGCACTGACTGCACATCGTCGAAATTTTCGCGCAACTGCAGAACGAGCATGTCGTAGCGTTCCCGCGCCACGTCGGTGAACCCGTTCGGGTTCTCCATGGTCACGAAAACAGTGGTCTTGGCGCCCTTCTCACCGAACGCACCACCCATCTGATCGAGTGCTTGAAACGATGGAACCCCAGCAGGGATCGGATCAACAGACTGCTGCCGCACCACCGTCTCCAGCTGGGGAAACAGTATCGCCAAGACGATACCCACAGCCACCCACGCCCCGATGACGAGGAATCTGTGCGCCAAGGTGAACCGTGCCAACCGCCCCAATGTCGTGCTGTACTCGCTGCGTTCCGCCAACCGGCGCGCCGCCAAGCGCCCACCACTTGGACGTTGGACCACCATACGCAGCACCTCACCCTCGACCCAGCCCGTCTACGAAACCGACGGTATCGTTACGGTACTAGCAGTACCGTAGATGGGGAAGGAGGTCAGGAGGTTTGGTGTCGCCGGTGGGCCATGAGGAAATCGTCGACAAGCTGTTCGAGATCGCCAACGGTCATCGACCGAATGCCCGTGAGCTTGGCAAAGACAAGGGGGCCCGCCAGTTGAGTGACTGCCATGGTCAAATCGAGGTCGCCGAGCTCCGCCGTGGCCACGTCACTCGTCAAAACTCGATCGAATGGTTCTCGATACTGCTCGACGACTCGACGACGCAGTGGCGCGAGCGCGTTCTGATCCCCGTCGGATTGCCCGGATTGCCGGGGCTGCTCGGGAAGCATTGCCAACCATGCCAGCGTCGTCAACTGCAGCGGTGCCTGCTCAATAAGCTCAGCCTGCCGCTGCATCAGCTTCAGCAGGTCATCACGGATCGACGTCGTCGTCTCGGGGGTCTCGGCCTGAGGCAACAATCGCTCGAAGGCAGCCGCCACCAGATCTGTGGAGCTCTCGAAGTGACGATACAAGGTGGTGCGAGCAACACGAGACAGTCGAGTGACCGCCTCCACGGTAACGGCTTCGACCCCGCCACTGTTCAGCAAGGTCACCGCAGCATCCAACAAACGCTGACGCGACCGAACCCGCCTCGGGTCAACATCGTCGGAATCGATGGTTTCCACCTGGCCACTCCCTATATAGCCAAAATCACGAACCCCTGACTGCACAACAATACCGTCGGTAACAGAGCGAAACTGCCAGTGGCGGTACCGATTGAAGGCTCAGAAAGGTCACTTATGAGGGGCGACAAACCACTACCAGCACACGCACCATGGTGCATGGGATGCGGCGAAGACAACCCCAATGGCCTGCACCTCGAGGTACACCTGCACGGCGACCACGTCTACGCCGACCTGCAATTCGACGAGCGCCACTCAGGAGCCCCGGGACTCGCCCACGGCGGAGCCATCTCAGCGGCATGCGATGACATCATGGGTTTCACCCTGTGGATCGCCGAGACACCCGCAGTCACCCGAACCCTCACCGTGGAGTATCGACGCCCGGTCCCACTGCACACCCCCGTGCACATCACCGCCTCCCTCGTCGACGAAACCGACCGCGCGCTCTTCATCGAAGCCAACGGTACTGTCGGCGACACAACCTATTTCGCCGCAGAAGCGGTCTTCGTAAAGGTCGACTTGAGTCATTTTCTTCGTCACGGAGACTGGGGCGCCACAGCAGACCTCATCACCAGATTCTTTCAGGCCGACTAGCGACCGCCAGGCACGCCACCAAGCAGAAGAGTCGCCCCGCATCCACCAGCTGGCCCATCCTTGCGCACCCGCATTGAGATCCACGGTAGCCACGGCGACGACTCCGTGAGCCGCCACGACGACGATCGGGAAGTTCCTCTCCGGGGCGTCCTCGGTACCCGGTGCGCCCCGGTAGACCGGCAGCCAGCGGGCGAAGATCGCGAACCCGGCCAGGGCGATCACCACGAGCAGGCCGAAGGCGATCCAGGCGAGAGGGGCGGCGTCGACGACCGCGTAGACGATCCACAGCACCAACCCGATCGCGGCGAACACGAAGTGCGCGAACACCACGGGGGCGGGAAGGCGGGTCGGCGAATCAGCGATGCCGCCTGCGGCGATCCATCGGGCGAGCAGGACGAACCCGCCCGCCGCGGTGATGATCCAGAGTACGAGTGCTGCGATGGTCATACGTGCCTCCTCGGGATGAGAGTGGCCGGCCGGCGGTGCCGGCGGGACGTGGTGTCGCCGGGTCGGGTCAACGCCGAAAACCGGCGGCCTGGGTGGTCTCGTCGGCCACGCGGACGCCGTATCGGTACGCGAGGCGCCCCCCGAGGGATCCGCCCACCGCGAGCAGCGCGAGAGTGAGGGCGCTCAGGACGATCGGGCCCGTGCCGACGGCCCCGCCGGCGTCTGCGCGCCACCAGAAGCCCGCGGCGAAGGCGACCGTGACGACGAGCATCAGGGACATGTGGGCCAGGGCCGTGCGCATCGCCGTCGTCTTCGCGGGGATCGCCAGGAGATCGAGGAGGCCGACGATCGCGGCCGCGAGAGCACCGATCACGCCGACGGCGATCAGCCACCGGGCCCCTCGGGCGAGGGCGTCCGGATCGTCGACGAGGTGGGAGCCGATGTCGAAGACGAGGCTCGTGACCCAGGCGCCGATCGGCACGGTGACGAGAATCGGGTGATAGGGATGTCCGTACGGTCCGGCCAGGGCTGCGCTGACCGGCTGTTTTGCCGTCGGTCGATCGGCGCCCGACTGGATCGCGGTGGGATCGGGGCTGCTCACGGTGCTTCTCCTGCGGGGTGGGTGAGCGATCGACTTTCTAAAATCAATGCTCATCATCATTAGTTATAGAATGAAATTACAACACATCCGTTGGTTTTACAATGGGAGCCATGAACGCCGAACCGGAGCGGACAGACCAGCGGCTCATCGACGTCGCGGCCGTCTCCGCACTCGATGAGCCCACGCGGCGACGCCTGTACGACTTCGTCCGCAGTCGCATCGACCCCGTCACGCGCGACGAGGCCGCCGACGCCGTGGGGATCCCCCGGCAGACCGCGGCCTTCCATCTCGACAAACTCGCCGACGTCGGACTGCTGGAGGTCGACTTCGAACGGCGCACGGGCCGCACCGGGCCCGGAGCCGGCCGACCGGCCAAGCTGTACCGGCGCGCGGTGCGCGACATCCAGATCCGACTTCCCGAACGCTCCTACGAGCTCGCCGGCAGCCTGCTCGCCCACGCAGTCGACGAATCCGCCGAGACGGGGGAGCCGCCTCGGGCGATCCTGACACGACTGGCGACCGCCCTCGGCCGCGACCTCGGGCGCGGCGCGGGCGCCTCCGACGCCGACCTGCTGCGCATCCTCGAGGCCTCGGGCTACGAACCGCGCGTGGAGGACGACGACATCGCGCTGGTCAACTGCCCCTTCCATGCGCTCGCCCGCGCGCACACCGATCTGGTGTGCGGCATGAACCTCGATCTCATCGACGGACTCGTCGAATCGGCCCCCCATCGCCGGGCGCGACTCGACAAGCGCGAAGGCTACTGCTGCGTGCGGATCGGCCCGACAGACGACCACTGAGATCAACACGAAAAACGGGCACCGACGACACATGGTCGTCGGTGCCCGTCAGCTGTCCTGATCTCAGCTGGACCGGCCCGGTGAAGCGCCCCTAGTCGACGCCCGATTCGATGGCGGCGCGGTCGAGGGTCTCGGACCCCGGGTCGCCCGGCTGTCCGCCCGCGATCGCCTGCGCGCCACCGATCGAGAGCTCGCCGACCAGATCGGCGGTCGCGCCGCCGACCACACCGAGCTGCGCGTACTGCTCGAGGCGTGCACGCGAATCGGCGATGTCGAGGTTGCGCATGGTGAGCTGGCCGATGCGGTCGGACGGACCGAAGGCGGCGTCGCCGACGCGCTCCATCGACAGCTTGTCCGGATGGTACGAGAGGCCGGGGCCCTCGGTGTTGAGGAAGTGGTAGTCGTCGCCGCGCCGCAGTCGGACGGTGACCTCGCCGGTGACGGCGGAGGCGACCCACCGCACGAGGGCCTCGCGCAGCATGAGCGCCTGCGAGTCCATCCAGCGTCCCTCGTACATGAGGCGACCCAGACGACGGCCCTCGTTGTGGTAGTTCGCGACGGTGTCCTCGTTGTGGATCGCGTTCACCAGGCGCTCGTAGCCGATGTGCAGCAGCGCCATGCCGGGCGCCTCGTAGATGCCGCGCGACTTCGCCTCGATGATGCGGTTCTCGATCTGATCGGAGACGCCCAGACCGTGGCGGCCGCCGATCTCGTTGGCCTTGAGCACCAGCGCCACCGGGTCGGTGAAGGTCTCGCCGTTGATCGCGACCGGACGTCCCTGCTCGAAGCGGATCGAGACGTCCTCGGTCTTGACCTCCACGTCGTCACGCCACGCGGCGACACCCATGATCGGCTCCACGACGTCCAGGCCGTGATCGAGGTGCTCGAGGGTCTTGGCCTCGTGGGTGGCGCCCCAGATGTTGGCGTCGGTGGAGTACGCCTTCTCCTGCGAATCGCGGTACGGCAGGTTGCGCGCGGTGAGCCACTCGCTCATCTCGTGCCGCCCGCCGAGTTCCTCGACGAACTCGGTGTCGAGCCACGGCTTGTAGATCTTGAGGTTCGGGTTCGCCATCAGCCCGTAGCGGTAGAACCGCTCGATGTCGTTGCCCTTGTAGGTGGATCCGTCGCCCCAGATGTCGACGTCGTCCTCCTTCATCGCGCGGACCAGCAGCATGCCGGTCACCACGCGCCCCAGCGGGGTGGTGTTGAAGTAGGTCTTGCCCGACGTCCGGATGTGGAAGGCACCGCACTGCAGAGCGGCGAAACCCTCTTCGACGAGGGCCGCCCGGCAGTCGACCAGCCGCGAGATCTCGGCACCGTACTGGGTGGCGCGGCCCGGCACCGACGCGATGTCCGGCTCGTCGGCCTGACCGAGGTCGGCGGTGTACGTGCAGGGGACGGCGCCCTTTTCGCGCATCCACGCAACCGCGACCGACGTATCCAGACCACCCGAGAACGCGATTCCGACGCGCTCTCCCTTCGGCAATGAGCTCAGCACCTTCGACATATGGCCAGCTTAAATGCCGTGCGCCCGTCGGGCTAATCGCCCCTCGACTTCGTCGCCTCCGCGGACCGCTACGCCTCCACCTCGCTGCGGTCGCCGCTCCAGAGGGTGTGGAAGGAGCCCGGCTTGTCGATGCGCCGGTAGGTGTGGGCGCCGAAATAGTCGCGCAGGCCCTGGGTGAGGGCGGCCGGGAGCCGGTCGGCGCGCAGTGCGTCGTAGTACGACAGTGACGATGCGAACGCCGGGACGGGAACGCCGGTGGCGGTGGCGGTCATCACGACGCGACGCCAGCTGCCGACGGCCGTCTCGACCGCGTCGCGGAAGTACGGGGCCAGCAGCAGTGCGGGCAGTTCCGGATTCTCGGCGTAGGCGTCGCGGATGCGGTCGAGGAACTTCGCCCGGATGATGCAGCCGCCGCGCCAGATGGTGGCGAGGTCGCCGGGGTGCACGTTCCAGCCGTGCTCCTCGCTGCCGGCGGCGATCTGGTCGAAACCCTGCGAGTATGCGATCACCTTCGACGCGTACAGCGCCTGGCGGATGTCCTCGATGAAGGCCGCGCGGTCGGCCGGGGCGGCCGAGCGGTCGGCGCCGGAGTGCAGGCCGCGAGCCTCCCGCCGCTGGTCGGGGGCGCTCGACAGCGCCCGCGCGAACACGGCTTCGGCGATGCCGGTGGTCGGGACGCCGAGGTCGAGCGCCGACTTCACCGTCCACCGGCCGGTCCCCTTCTGGCCGGCCTCGTCGACGATGACGTCGACGAGCGGCCGACCGGTGGTCGCGTCGACAGCCGAGAGCACGTCGGCGGTGATCTCCACGAGGTAGCTGTCGAGGTCGCCGGTGTTCCATTCGCGGAAGACGTCGGCGATCTCGGCGACGTCCATGCCGAGCACGCCCCGCATGAGGTCGTAGGCTTCGCCGATGAGCTGCATGTCGGCGTATTCGATGCCGTTGTGGACCATCTTGACGAAGTGGCCGGAGCCGTCGGGTCCGATGTGCGTGCAGCACGGGACGCCGTCGACGTGCGCGGAGATCGACTCCAGCAGCGGGCCGACCGACTCGTACGATTCGGCGGGGCCGCCGGGCATGATCGACGGACCGTTGAGCGCGCCCTCCTCGCCGCCGGAGATGCCGGCGCCGATGAAGTTGAGTCCGCGCGCGGCCATCGCCGCCTCACGGCGGATGGTGTCGGTGTAGAGGGAGTTGCCGCCGTCGATGATGATGTCGCCGGGCTCCATGAGGTCGGCGAGTTCGTCGATGACGGCGTCGGTGGCGTCGCCGGCCTTCACCATCATCAGCACGCGCCGCGGGCGTTCCAGGGCGGCGACGAATTCGGCGGTGGTCTCGGTGCGGATGAAGTCACCCTCCGAGCCGTGCTCGGCGAGCAGCGCGTCGGTCTTGGCGATGCTGCGGTTGTGGAGCGCGACCGTGTGTCCGTGACGCGCGAGGTTGCGGGCGATGTTGGAGCCCATCACCGCGAGTCCGGTGACGCCGATCTGCGCCTGACGCTGTCCTGTTTCGGCCATGACTCTCCTTCTGGGCCGCCCCCACGGTGTCGGCGGGCGTCCCGATCTGCACTGACATTCAGTTGTACCCATTCCATCATTCCTCGCCGCAGAGGACGAGGTGACCTCGCGGGGTGAAATGCCACGTCAGCCAGGCGCGGGATCAGCGCCCGCATCGGGGGATGCGGATTCCCGCCGAGCCGCCCCCGCAGCGGAGACCGACCGTCAGAAGGCGCCGTCGAGGAACTCGGCGTACGCGGGCAGATCGAGCTGCCCGTGCCCGGACAGTCCGATCACCACGACCTGCTCCTCGTCGCTGTCGGCGACGTGGGCGGCGCAGGCCGCGATCGCGTGCGTGGACTCCGGTGCGGGGACGATGCCCTGGGTGCGCGCGAACGTGACGCCCGCGGTGAAGGCGTCGTGCTGGGCGATCGCGGTGCCCTCCACGAGGCCGAGCTCCACGGTGTGGCTGAGCGCGGGCGCCATGCCGTGGTAACGCAGGCCACCGGCGTGGATCGGGTCGGGCACGAAGTCCATGCCGAGCGTGTGCATCTTGAGCAGCGGGGTCAGTCCGGCGACGTCGCCGTGGTCGTATCGGTACTCGCCGCGGGTGATCGACGGGCAGGCGGCCGGTTCGGCGGCCACGATGCGCGGGGTGGAGCGGCCCGCCAACTTCTCCCGAATGAACGGGAAGGCGAGGCCGGCGAGGTTCGAGCCGCCGCCGGCGCACCCGAAGACGACGTCGGCGCCGCCCGGCTCGACGAGGTTCAGCTGGTCGACGGCCTCCTGGCCGATCACGCTCTGGTGCAACACGACGTGGTTGAGCACACTGCCGAGCGCGTAGCGGGTGTCGGCGTCACCGGCCGCCACCTCGACGGCCTCCGAGACCGCCATGCCGAGACTGCCCGTGGTGTGCGGGTCCTTGGCGAGCATGTCCCGCCCCGCGGCGGTGAGGTCCGACGGGCTCGGGTGCAGGGTGCCGCCGTACGTGCGGATGAGGAACCCGCGGTACGGCTTGGAGTCGTACGACGCGCGGACCTGCCACACCTCGACGTCGATGCCGAACTGTGCGCCGGCGAACGCCAGGGCGCTGCCCCACTGTCCGGCCCCGGTCTCGGTGGTCAGCTTCGTCACGCCGTCGATGCTGTTGTAATACGCCTGCGCCACAGCCGAATTGGTCTTGTGACTGCCGACGGGGCTCACACCCTCGTACTTGACGTAGATGCGCGCCTTCGTGTTGAGGGCCTCCTCGAACCGGCGCGCACGGAACAGCGGCGACGGCCGCCACATCGCGTAGATGTCGCGGACCGGTTCGGGGATCTCGATGTACGGCTCGCTCGACACCTCCTGGGCGATGAGTCCGGAGGGGAACAGCGCGGCGAGGTCGTCGGGTCCGACGGGCTCCCCGGTGCCCGGGTGCAGGTGCGGTGGAATCGGCTCATCGAGTTCGGCGGCGAGGTTGTACCAGTGCGTCGGAACATCGACGGTGACCAGATCGGACGTGACCAGATCGGGATGAGAGCCACCAACATTGCTTGTCATGCACGTCACAGTAACGCGGACGCTAGGGTGCCGGTCATGGTGGGCATCAGGTGGGTGGCGAACGGGTTCTCGGGATCGACTGATCTCGCGGCCGTCCCGTGCACACCCGCCGACCCGGGCCTCGGCGAGCTGCGGGTCCGCATCCGCGCGGCCGGGGTGAATCCCGCCGACCTCAAGCACGTCCTCCGGGCGTACGATCCGGCTCTCCTGCCGATGCCGATCGGCTACGAGGCGGTCGGCGACGTGACCGCGGTGGGTCCGGGGACCCGCGCGGCGTCGGGCGCCGTCGCGGTCGGCGATCGGATCGCGGCGTTCCGCGTCCACGGCGCCTACGCCGAGGAGATGACGCTGCCGGCCGAGAAGGCCTTCGTCCTGCCGGCCGCGGTGCCCGACGATCAGGCGGCGGGCCTGCTGCTCGCCGGCACCACCGCCGCCGAGATGCTGCACAGGTCCGGGGCGCGACGCGGCGACACCGTTCTCCTGCACGGTGCGTCGGGTGCGGTCGGTGCGATCGTTGTCCAGCTGGCCGCCCGCGCGGGCGTGACGGTGATCGGCACTGCTGGGATCGGCACCGCGGGGATCGGCACTGCGGGACCCGACCGCGCAGCTGCCGTCGCCCGCTTCGGCGGCGTACCCGTCGCCTACGGTCCGGGGCTGGCCGATCGGGTCCGCGACGCACTGATCCGGATCGGCGTCGACGGACCGCCGGTCGCGGCCCTCGACGCCGCGGGCACCGACGAGGCCACGGCCGTCTCCCTCGACCTCGTCGCCGACCGCTCCCGCATCATCACCGTCGCCGACCGCCGTGCTGCCGCCGACCACGGGTTCGTGGCCCTCTCGGGTGCCGACGCCGAGAGCGCCGCGTTCCGCGACCGGATGCGCGGTCCCCTCCTGGAGCTGTTGGCCGACGGCTCCCTGACGGTGCCGATCGCGGCTCGCATTCCGCTGGCCGACGCCCCCGCGGCCCTCGACGTGGTGGCGTCGGGCCGCGCGCACGGCAAGATCGTGCTGATCCCGTGACGGGGCGAGCGGCGGGGGCCGCGGTCGCGGTGCTCGGCGTGCTGATCGCGGTGCTGACATCGATCGGGTGGGTTCAGGTGACCGCGACGCAGGACGGTCCCGGCGACCGCGACCTCGTCGCCCACGCCACCGTGTCGGGGCTCGGCGGAGCGGGCTTCCGGACCAACTGGCCCGACCTCATCGACACCACGGCCGCCACCGACTCGGTTCGCTACCACGATCTCGGCGCCGACTGGGTGGGCGAGCGGGCGACGCCGATCGGTGCCACGACCCTGACGTTCGGCATCGTGCTGGTGATCGTCGGGGCGGTGTCGGCCGCCGGTCGTCTCCCGCGGCTCGCGGGCGCTCTCGGCGTCGTCGTCGCGCTCGCCGCCGTCGGGGCGGCGTCCTACGTGACGGTGCGACCCGGTGACGCGGTGCTCGACACCCCGTCCGCGACGATGTTCGCCGCCGCCCAGGTCCCCGCCGTCGTGCCCCTGCACCACCGCGATCGGCCCCTGGTGCTCGACGACGCGACGCGGGCGCGCCTCCGGGGTCTGGAACAGACGGCCGGGACGCCCGCGGTCGGTCGGCACCTGTCGGTGACGGCCTCGCCGGCGGGCGGTCTCATCGGGGTCCTCGGCGCCTCCGTCGCCGCCGTCCTCCTCGCCGGGACGGTCCTGGCGTCCGCCGTCCGCGCCGGGCGACGGGTTCCGATCAGCCCGTGAGCACCGGGAGGGCCGCGGCGCGGACCGCCACCGTGACCGGCGGACGGCACAGGTAGTCGCCGTCGGCGTGGACGGGCAGGGGCCTGTCGATCGTCAGTTCCACACGCGTCCCGGACAGCAGGCGAACGTCCCGCCGCCGCACGTGGGCGCCGGTTTTGGCCTCGTTCATCAGTGCGGCGAGCCGGAACGTCCACTGCGTGCCGTCGACCACGAGGATCTCGATGCGGCCGCTGTCGACGGACGCCGTCGGAACGATGCGCAGTCCGTGTCCGTACTCGCCGGAGTTCGCGATCACGACGAGGTGCGCGGGCAGCCGGTGCGTCACACCGTCGACGGTCAGGCTCACCGCCATCGGCTTCCAGCGGAGCGCGGACAGGACCGGTGCCACGCGGTAGGCGAGCCGACCCATCCACCGCACGCCGTTGATGAGTTCGGTGGCCTCGGAGTCGAGGCCCGCGTACACGTTGCCGACCGCGACGGCCACGGTTCCGTCGGGCCGCGTCACGTCGAGGACGTCGAGGCGCCGCCGGTGGCCGTCGGCGATCACGCGGGCGATCCCGGCGGGGTCGGTGGGCAGGCCCAGATGCCGGACGAGGTCGTTGCCGCGGCCGGCGGCGGCGATGGCCATCGGTGCGTCGTCGACGGTGAGCACGCCGGATGCGACGTCGCGGACGTGACCGTCGCCGCCGACGGCGACCGTGACGGCACCGCGGTGCGCGGCGGCGGCCGCGGCGGCCGTCGCGTGTTCGGACGATTCGGATTCGACGACCTCGAGGTCGCGGCGACCCGCCTCGGTCAGTTCGGCGGCCACGGCCGTCCACAGGCGCCGCGAGGCGCCGCCGCCGGAGATGGGATTCACCACGGCGACGATCGGCGGATCATGGCTCGAGGTCACGGCAGCAGGATCCCCGGATTCAGCACGCCGTTCGGATCGAGCGCGTTCTTCACCGCACGCAATGCGGTGAGCTGGACGTCTCCGATCTCCTCCAGGTACGGGTCGCGATGGTCGGTGCCGATCGCGTGGTGGTGGGTGATGGAGGCGCCGGCCGCTCGGATCGCCGCGTTGGCCGCCTGTTTGGCGGCGGCCCACTGCTCGCCGGGGTTCTCCAGTGCCTTCGCGATCACCGTGAAGTACAGGGACGCCCCGGTCGGGTAGACGTGCGAGATGTGGCACATCACGACCGCCGGCGTCCCCTGTTCGCCGAGGGCGCCGGTGATCGCGGCGGTGACGTCGGCCTTGAGCCGCTCGATGTTCGACCAGAAGGTCACCGTCTCCAGGGTCTCGACGAGGGCACCGGCGTCGAGCAGCGGATCCCGCAGGTACGGTCCCCGGAACCGACCTTCACGCCAGTGTTCGCCGGGTTCTTCGCCGAGGGGCGTGCCGCCGAGTGCGCGCAGCCGAGCCGCGACGTACGGCTCACGGCAGTCGACGTCGTCGGCATCGCCTTCGACGCCGACGATCATCAGGCATCCACCGGTCGGGCCCTGTGCGGAGGCGCTGCCCGCCCCGGACGGGTTCGCCAGATTGAGGCCGGTCTCGGCCTCGTCCGACAGTCGCAGCACGGTCGGGCGGACCGATCCCTGTGCGAGGGCGCGCATGGCGGCGGCTCCGGACCCGAAGTCGGCGAAATGCCATCCCGAGAAGCGGCGGACCGCGGGAACCGGGTGCACCCGGACGCGGACCGCCGTGACGACGCCGAGGGCGCCTTCGCTGCCGAGGAACAGCTGCCGCAGGTCGGGGCCCGCCGCCGATTTGGGGGCGGTTCCGATCTCGGCGACGCCGGCGGGTGTCACGACCGTCAGCCCGACGACCATCTCGTCGAAGCGTCCGTAGCCGATCGACGACTGTCCGGCCGACCGGGTGACGGCGCAGCCGCCGATGGTCGCGCCCTCGTACGACTGCGGGAAGTGTCCGAGTTCGAGCCCGTGTTCACGCAGGAGTCGTTCGGCGTCGGGCAGGCGGGTGCCTGCGGCCAGCGTCGCCACCTGCGACACCTCGTCGAGGTGCAGCAGGCCGGTGAGCGCACGCAGGTCGAGGCTGATGACCGGGCGTTCGCGTTCGGGGGCCAGACCGCCGGTCACGGACGTGCCGCCGGAGAACGGTGCGACGGCGAGTCCGCGGTCGGCGCAGACGGCGAGCACCGCGACGATCTGCTCCTCGGCCGTCGGGGCCACCACGGCGTCGGGGGCGTCGCTGCCGTCGCCGGAGCGGAATTTCAGCAGGTCGGGGGTGGAGAATCCGCGGAGACGAGCGATCCGTGCTTCGGGGTCGGTGCGGACGTCGGCGCCGGTCGCGGCGAGTGCCGCGGCGGCGGCGGCGTCGAGCCGGGTCTCCGGGATCTGCGGCGCCGCGGTCGGCGGTGCGGGGTCGGTGATCCCGAGCATGCCGAGCGCTCCGGTCACCGAGTCGGACAGATGCATCGGGTCGGCGGGGTCGCCCCACCGGCCGGGCTCGAAGTCGACCGTGTCGACGTCGATCTCGCTGCGCGTCATCGTGTCACCCTTCCTGACGGCGGAGCGCGTCTCGTCCGGACGGCCCCGCAATGCTGATACAGTGTGACATATGATGTCGCAGCAAATCAACGCGGATGACGTCGCCTCGCGGCGCACCGCACCCAATGCGATCAGCGAAGACGTGATCCTCGACGCGGCCGCCACCCTCATGTCGACGATCGGCATCCGACGCACCACGATGGCCGATGTGGCCCGGACCGCCGACGTCTCGCGGGCCACGCTGTACCGACGCTTCCCCAACGTCGAGGCTCTCGCCGCCCAGGTCACCACCCGGGAGTTCGAGCAGATCGTCGCCACGGCACCGCTCGGCGGCGGACACACCCGCCACGACCTCGTCGCCACCCTCGTCCACCTGGTCCGGGAGGCCCGCACCCACCCGCTGCTGCGCCGGATCATCGAACTCGACCCCGAGTTCCTCATGCCGTATCTGCTGCACCGGACCGGACGGACCGCCCGCAACCAGCTCGCACTGGTGCGGTCGCTGCTCGCGGCGGCCCAAGACGGCGGGCACGTCCGTCCCGGCGACGTCGACGCGATGGCCGCCACCGTCCTCCAGATGGCATGGTCGTTCGCGCTCACCGGACCCGTGTTCGCCGACCCGGCCACCCTCGACTCCGAGCTCTCCGACCTGCTCGAAAGGTATCTCCGCCCATGACGACCGCCCTCCGCGACCTCCTCGTCGCGCACCCCGCCGTCCCGGCCGGCTCCCTGCTGTCACGGGGGCGCCGCGCCGACGAGCTGGGGCGTCTCGGCGACACCCCGTCGGTCGACCTGGTGGTGATCGGCGGCGGTGTGACGGGCGCCGGCGTGGCCCTCGACGCCGCCGCCCGCGGTCTGCGAACCGTCCTCGTCGAGCGCCGCGACCTCGCCTTCGGCACCAGCCGATGGTCGTCGAAACTCGTCCACGGCGGGCTCCGCTACCTCGCCTCGGGGGCGGTCGGCATCGCATACGAGAGCGCTGTGGAACGTGATGCGCTGATCCGCCGCATCGCGCCGCACCTGGTGCGACCGCTGCCGCAGGTGGTCCCCCTCCTCCCCGACGCCGGTGCGGTCGACACCGCCGTCACCCGCCTCGGATTCCTCGCCGGCGACGCGCTGCGGATCGCGGCGCGCACGCCGGCCGCCACCCTGCACCGCTCCCGGCGCATCGCATCGTCGGAGGTCGCCGCCCTGGCGCCCACGGTCCGTCGCGACGGCCTGCGAGGCGGCCTGCTCAACTGGGACGGGCAGCTGACCGACGACGCCCGCCTCGTCACCGGCATCGCCCGCACCGCCGCCGCACTCGGCGCCACGATCCTCACCCGAGCGGCCGCCACCGAGGTGACCGGCCGGTCGGTGCGGATCGTCGACGATGTCGCCGGGCAGTCGCTCGACCTGTCGGCGGCCGCCGTCGTCAACGCGACCGGCGTGTGGGCCGCCGAGGTGGACGACAGCATCGCGTTGCGCCCGAGCCGGGGCACCCACCTGGTGATGCGGCAGCACAGCTTCGGGGACCTGCGTGCGGGTCTGACCGTCGCCGTTCCCGGCCACTTCGGCCGCTACGTGTTCGCACTCCCCCAACCCGACGGGCTCGTCTACGTCGGCCTCACCGACGAGGAGGCGCCGGGCCCCGTGCCCGACGTTCCGGTCGCCGAAGCCGGCGAGATCGACTTCCTCCTCGACACGATCAACCTCGCGCTCGCCGCACCACTCACGCGCGGCGACGTCGTCGGCACCTATTCGGGGCTCCGTCCGCTGCTCGACGCGGGCTCCGGTGCGACCGCAGACGTCTCCCGCAAGCATGCCGTCCTGACCCGCGACGACGGCCTGGTGACGGTGGTCGGCGGCAAGCTGACCACGTATCGGCGGATGGCGCAGGACGCGGTCGACGCCGCGCTGGCCGTCTCGGGACGCACCGCGCGGCCGTGCTCGACCCGCACGCTCCCACTGGTCGGGGCCCCGACCGGCGGCGACGCCGTCGCCGAGCTGACTCGGGTGGACGCGCCGGAGCGTCTCGTCGCCAAGTACGGCACCGAGGCGCCCGCGGTCGCCGCACTCGCGGACGCCGATCCGGCACTGGCCGAGCCGGTCGCCGACGGCACCGACGTCACCGGCGCGGAACTGGTGTTCGGCGCACTGGCCGAAGGGGCGCTCGACGTCGACGATCTGCTGGAGCGGCGCACACGGCTGTCGTTGACCCCGTCGCGCGCGGACGCCGCGGGGCCGCTCGCGGAGCAGATCCTCGCGGCGACTACCGACTGAAGCCGCCACCGCTTCCCCGGCACCGATCGTCGGCCTCGGTCATCGGTCCGGAAGCTTCGGCGTCTCCGGCATCGCGCGCCGCCCCACGAGCACTCCGCGGGTCACCGCACCCTTGCCGAAGCGTGTGCTGACCGAGTCGATGGCGACGTCGAGCTCGCCCGCGTGATCGTCGCCGCCGAACGGAATCGCGAGTTGGACTGCGCCGTGATCGGACAGATTGGTCAGCGACAGGCCGATCAAGGTGCAACCGCGGTCACGGATCTGCGGCATCGCTTCATCGAGCAGACCTCTCGCCACAGCCAGAACCACCTCGGTGCCATCCGTCGGTTCGCCGAGCGTTCGGGAGCGAGTGATGCGCTCGAAATCGTGAAACCGCAAGCGCAGCACGATGGTTCGAGTCTCGCGGTGAGCAGCCCGCAGACGTCGCCCGAGGTCGTCGACGATCGCGATGAGTGTGGCCTCAATGTCTGCCGCCGACTTCGCTCGGCGGCCGAGCGCGCGCTGGGCTCCGATCGAGCTGCGGCGCTTGCCCGTCGTGACGCGGCGAGGGTCGTGGGCCATCGCCAGCGCGTACAGGTGCCGCCCGGTGCCGCGGCCCAGCAGGGAGCTCAGATGTTCCTCACCGAGCGAGGCCATCTGTCCGACCGTCTCGATCCCGGCATCGTGCAGGCGCGCCTCGGTCTTGGCACCGACGCCCCACAGGCTGCGCACCGGCAGCGGATGCAGGAAGTCGATCTCGCCGCCGGCCGGAATGTGCAGCAGTCCGTCGGGCTTGCCCGCGGCGCTGGCGACCTTGGCGACGAACTTGTTCGTCGCGATGCCGACCGTGATCGGCAGCCCCACCTGCTCTCGGACTCGCTCGCGAACTCGTGTCGCGATCACGACCGGTGTGCCGCTGATCTTTTCAAGACCGCCGACGTCGAGGAAGGCCTCGTCGACGGAGATCGGTTCGACGAGCGGGGTGATGTCGTGGAAGACGTCGAAGACCTCGCGGCCGGCCTGCGTGTACGCCGCGAACCGCGGGGGCACCGTGACCGCGCGGGGCACCAGCGCCCGCGCCTCGTGGCCGGGCATCGGACAGCGCACGCCCAGCGCCTTGGCCTCATAGCTGGCGGCGACCACCACCCCGCCTCCGACGAGGACCGGCCGACCGCGCAGCGACGGATCGTCACGCTGCTCCACGGAGGCGTAGAACGAGTCGAGGTCCGCGTGCAGGATCGACGCCTGCCGTCGCTCTCCGGACTCGATCTTCATGACGTCATGGTGCCACTCACCTACGACAGCACGGAGGCGAACGCCCTCGAAAGAACTTTCGAACAACCTCTTGACCTGGCCGTTCATCAGAGTATTATAGATCACATAGTAATCAAATGTATGAGCGATGAGGGGAGGCCGGCCGATGTCCACCACGCCTGCCGCCCCCTCCTTCGCCGACAACGACCCGACTGGCGATCCCGCCGTCGCTCCGGCGATCACGCTGCCCGATGATCCCGTTGCTCTGGCTCGTCTGCTCGTCGACGCCACCGAGGCCCTGCGCACCGCCGATCTCGACGCGCTCACCGAGGATCAACTGATCACCGTCGCCGAAACCGTCGAACAGGCCCGGCGCAAGGGCGACGCCACCGATGCCGCCCTCATCACCGCCGTCTCCGACCGCGCCGCCTACCGAAATGCGGGCTGGATCCGCCTGTCCCAGTTCCTCGGCTTCGGGCTGCGCCTGTCGCCCGGCGAAGTGAAGCGCCGCACCCTGGCCGCGAGCAAGATCGGTCGCCTCAGCAATCTGCAGGGTGAGGTCCTCGACCCCGTGCTGCCCGCGACCGCGACCGCTGTCGCCCACGGTGCCGCGTCCACGGCTCACGTCCTGGTGATCGCCGAGACGGTGCGCCTGATCCCCGACCGCGTACCGGCCGACACCGTCAGCCGCGCCGAAGCCGACCTGGCCGACGCCGCCCGCACCCTGGCACCCGACCAGCTCAAGAAGGTCGGGATGCGCCTGCTCGCACACTTGGATCCCGACGGCCGGCTCACCGACGAACGCGACCGACAACGCCACCGCGAACTCGTCCTCGCCCGCCAAGACCTTCGTCTCATGTCCAAGCTCACCGCCCACCTCACCCCGCAGGTCCGCGCCAAACTCGATGTCGTCCTGCAGGCGTGGGCGGCGCCTGGATTCAACGACCCCGACGACCCCGACTCGCTGCGCGGGGCCGCAGACGCCCCCGGCGTGGACCCCGCAGCTCGCGAGGCCGCCGCCGAACGGGATCAACGCTCCCCCGGCCAGCGCAATCACGACGCACTCGAGGCGCTTCTCGACTTCGCGCTCTCGCACAAGGCGCTCGGTGCACCCGGAAAGCTGTCGTCGTCGCTGGTGATCACCGCCGATCTGTCCGACCTCGCCGCCCGTGTCGGCATCGCACTCACCGCCACCGGCACCCGTCTCCCGGTCGGTGCGCTCGTCGACATCGCCGCCGACGCGGTGCCCTACCTGGAGGTCTTCGCCGACGCCACGCGCGAAGTCCTCTACTTCGGACGCGGTCGACGCCTCGCCGGCAAAGCCCAGCGCCTCGCCCTGTTCGGCCGCGACCGCGGGTGCACCGCTCCCGGCTGCGATCGTCCGTTCTCCATGACCGAGGCCCATCACATGCCCGACTGGCAGTACGGCGGATCCACCGACATCGATCACCTCGGCGCCGCCTGCGGCGGCCACAACCGCGCAGCGAGCACCGGACCGGCCCGCTGGGACACCGAGGTGCTGGGCTCCGACGCCGGGCCGAACGCCGGCCGCGTGGGGTGGAAGCCCGCAAAGCGCGACATCCCACCCGCGGTCAACCCGATCCACCACGCGGACCTGCCACTGCGCCGCCCACCACCCGCCGCGCATCCACCCTCGCCACGCGCATCGGCAGCCGAGTACGTCGTCCTCGATCTCCTCGCGTCCCACCCGGCGACGCCCACCGGCGACACCGATCTGCGATTCCCACCCGCTGCGTGACCCCGGGGATGCGGGCCCGTTCGACCCACAGGGTTCAGGCGGGTTCCCGCACCATCCGCAGCACCACGTCGTTGACGTGGTGTCCGCCGCCGGCGGGGATGCCGCGCTCCCGGGTCTCGTGGGTGACGACCGTCCAGCCGTCTCCGAGGATTCGCACCATGTCGTCGGGCCACAGGAACTCGCCGGGATCGCGGCCGTGTGCACGCAGCCCCTCCGGATCGTGCATCACCACGAGCAGAGTGCCGCCGGGCGCGACCGCCTCGGCGAGCTTGTGGAGCGTGGCTTCATCGTCGGCGGCGATGTGAAAGTAGCTGGCGGTGACGAGGTCGTACCGGCGCCCGAAGTCGTCGGTCGTGACGTCGAATGACGTCCAGGTGATCGCTTCACGTGAATCGCGGGCGGCCGCTCGCTCGAGAGCCACGCGCGAGATGTCGGCGCCCACGACCGTCCAACCGCGATCGGCCAGCCACCGGACATCGGCGCCCTCACCGCAGCCGAGGTCGAAGGCCGTCCCGGGCGCGAGGTCGCCGAGTTCGGCGACGACCGCCGGGTTCACATCCGTCGTCCACAGCCTGTCGGCGGAGTCGTACAGCTCGTCCCAGTCGGCGGCGGTCCGGGGGTGGGCGGGCGTCTCCTGCCGGTTCCCGTGCTCGGTGTGGGACTCGGATTCCTGATGGTCGTCGGTCACACGTCAACGCTGCCACACTCGAAGCCATGACGTCACGCATCCGGATCGGAGTCCAGCTCCAACCCCAGCACGCCCCCGACTACGCCCTCATCCGCGACGCGGTGAGACGGGCCGAGGACTCGGGCGTCGACATCGTCTTCAACTGGGATCACTTCTTCCCGCTGTACGGGGACGCCGACGGCGCTCACTTCGAATGCTGGACGATGCTCGCCGCCTGGGCCGAACAGACTTCGCGGGTGGAACTCGGCGCGCTGGTCACCTGCAACAGCTATCGGAACCCCGACCTGCTCGCCGACATGGCGCGGACCGTCGATCACATCAGCGGGGGCAGGTTGATCCTCGGCATCGGCGGCGGCTGGTTCGCCCGCGACTACGACGAGTACGGCTACGACTTCGGCACCAGGGGCAGTCGTCTCGACGATCTCGGACGGTCGCTGCCGCGCATCGCCGACCGGCTGGCGGCCCTGAACCCGCAACCGGTGCGCGACATCCCGGTCCTCATCGGCGGCGGTGGTGAGCGCAAGACGTTGCGGCATGTGGCGCGGCACGCCACCATCTGGCACGCCTTCGTCGATGTGGACTCGTACCGTCGCAAGTCGGCGATCCTCGCCGACCACTGCGCCGACGTCGGCCGCGACCCCGCGCAGATCGAGCGGTCGGCCGAGATCCGCTACGACGGCGACGTGGCGGCGATGCTGAGCTTTGCGGACGCGATCACCGCCGAGGGCGTCTCCCTGCTGACGGTGGCGACCGGCGGTCCCGACTACGACCTGACCGCCGTGGACGAGTTGGTCCGCTGGCGTGACGCGCGCGCCGACTGATCAGTCCCGGTGTCGGTGCCGTTCACGGCCGATTCACGCCCGATGCAGGTCGCGCAGCGCGGCCCGAGCCGCGCGGTATCCGCTCATCCCGTGGACTCCCCCGCCCGGCGCGGCCGCCGACGAGCACAGGTACACGCCGGGGACGCCGGTGGTGTGCGGGCTCGTCAGCGTGGGCCGGGCGAGCAGTTGGCGCAGACTCGCCGTCCCTCCACTTATGTCGCCGCCGACGAAGTTCGCGTTGTACGCCTCCAGCTCGGCGGCGGTGACGGTGATCCGGTCGATCACGGTGTCGGTGAAACCGGGTGCGCACCGGTCGATCTCCGCGACGATCCGGTCGGAGACATCCGTGTCGCAACCGAGGGGCACGTGGCAGTACGCCCACGCCAGATGCCGTCCGCGCGGGGCTCGGGTCGGGTCGAGGCGCGTGGGTTCCCCGCCGAGCACCCACGGCCGGTCGGGGATCCGTCCGGTGTCGGCGAGCAGTTCGCTGCGGCCGATCTGCGCGCGGTCCTCGGCGATGTGAAAGGTCGCCGTCCGCGTCGGCGCCGACCCGTCAGCCCACGGAATCGGCTCGGACAGGACGAAGTCCACTTTGCACACACCGGGTCCGTGCCGGACGCCGTCGAGTCGGCGCGCATACCGGCGGGGCAACGCGTCGCCGACGATCCGCGCCAGCGATCGGGCCGAGACGTCGAACAACACGGCGGGGGCCGCCGGGAGGTCGGCCATCGAGGTCACCTCTCGCCCCGTCTCGATGCGGCCCCCGTGCTCGGTGACGATCGCCGCGAGCCCGTCCACGATGGCCTGCGACCCGCCCGCCGCGATCGGCCACCCCGAGTCGGCGAGGGCGCCGAGCAACAGTCCCGGCGCCGTCGATCCCGGTGCACGCAGCGGACGCGCCCCGTGCGCGGCGATGCCCGCGAACGCCGTCCGCGTCCGTTCGTCGCGGAACGCCGCGCGCACGAAGGCGTCGACCGGCGCGGCCGCCGACGCTCCGAAGCGGGCCATCGCCGCGGGTCGCGTCGGGAGTCCCGGCATGGCGAGGACGTCGTCGACGAGGTCGCGGTGGGCGGCCACCCGGTTCCGCCATGCTCGCGCATCGCGTCCGGGGACGGCGGGCGACCGCACGGCGTCTCGGTGCACGCCGATCGCATCGCCGGGACCGAAGGCGTGCGCCACCGAGATCTCGGGGACGAGCCAGTCGACGCGGTCGTGCAGCCCGAGATCGGCGAAGGCCGGCGACGCGTACCCGGTGGGATGGACCGCGGCGCACACGTCGCGGCGGATGCCCGCGCCGAACGCCTCGTCGGTGCGGCATCCCCCGCCGATGCTCGACGACGCCTCCAGGACGAGGACCGCCAGTCCGGCGCGCGCGAGGACGGCGGCGGCTGTGAGACCGTTCGGACCCGCCCCGACCACGACCGCATCTGCTTCGTCGTTCACCGCACTCCACTCACCCACGGAAGTCTGTCGCCTCCTCACGTTAGATTGAGTGCCATGACGTTCACGAGTTGTCGGCGTGTGCCGGTCGGTCGGCTCCTGGCGATTGTGACGGGAGCGGTCCTGACGGGGATGGTGGCCCTGCTGGCGGCGCCGCTGGGCGCGGGGACGGCCGCGGCGCAACCTCCCATCCGCCTCGGCGACCAGGTGGTCGACGCCGCCGGCGTCCTGGCGCCGGGTGACGGGCAGCGGATCCAGCGCGCCATCGACGATCTCGACGCCGACCGCGGCATCCAGATGTGGGTCGTCTTCGTCGACGACTTCGGCGGTCTCACGCCGGTCGAATGGATCCGTCGGACCGTCGATCTCAGCGACCTCGGTTCGCGCGACGTCGTCCTCGCCGCCGCGACGGCCGGCGGCCCCGATGCGGGCCGTCTCGCGGTGACCGATCCGATCGACGGGCTCACCGACGACGAACTGCGGTCGATCACCGAGGACACGCTGCTGCCCGGACTCTCCAAACAGCGGTGGGTCGACACGGCCGTCGACGCCGTGACGGAAGTGGACGATGCTGCGGACGACGACTCGCGCACCGGTCTGATCGTCGGCGCCGTCCTCGCCGTGCTCGCCGTCCTCATCGTCCTCGGCATCGGTCTGGCGCTGCTGATCCGTCGCCGCCGCGGCCGTTCCGTCGGTGCGACGGCGTCCGGCACGCCGACTCCCGCCGCCGAGTCGTCGAACGCCCTGACCGTCGACGAGCTGGCGGACGAACCGCTCGGGGTCCTCGACGCCTGGTCGCTGGAGGTTCTCACCGCGACCGATGATGTCGTCACCACCAGCGCCGACGAGCTCGATCTGGCCGTCGAGGAGTTCGGCGTCGCGGCCACCGCTCCCTTCTCCCGGGCCCTGGCCGACGCCCAGCAGACGCTCACCGCGTCGTTCGCGGCCCGGCACCGACTCGATCGCGCCCCCGACGTCGCGGAGGCGGAACGGCGCGGGGTCCTCACCCAGATCATCACCTCGTGCTCGGATGCCGACGCGCTGCTCGACGCTCAGGCGCCCGCCTTCGATCGGCTGCGGGACCTCTCGACCGACGCCGACGTCCGGCTGGGTTCCCTGCGCGACCGGGTCGCGCAGACCACGGCGCGCATCGCCGACGGTGAGCGGCTCCTCGTCGATCTGGCCGCCAGACGCGGCGGTACGGCGCCGTCGTTCATCGCCGACAACATCCGGCTCACCCGCGAGCACATGCAGTTCGCGGAGGACAGCCTGGTCGAGGGCGCCGACGCCGTGACCGAGCCGTCCGAGGCGCGCGGACAGGCCGTGGCTGCGTTGCGCGCCGCCGAGGGTGCCCTGTGCGCGGCCGACACTCTGCTCGACGCCGTCGATTCGGTGTGCCGCACATCGGCGCGCGCGGGGACGGGGCTGCCCGGCCTGATCGCGGCCGTCCGCGCCGAGGTGGCCGCCGCCCGTCGGGAGTCCGCCGACGGCGTGCTCGACGCGGAGATCGACGCCGCCCAGAAGGCGCTCGACGTCGCGGACACCCTCCGTGACACCGATCCGCTACTGGCGTTCGGCGATCTGGCCGACGCCGACGCCGATCTCGCCGCCGCGCTCGATCGATTGCGGGGCGCGCCGGCCGATCACCCGCGTTCGGCCGAACTGGTGCGTAATGCCCTCGAGACCGCGGAGGCCCGCACGCAGGCGGCCGCCGACTTCGTCGTCGCTCGCCGCGGTGCGATCGGCGCCCGCGCCCGCATCCTGCTGTCCCGCGCACAGCAGCTCGGCGGCGGTGCGGTCGCCGCGGCCGAGTCGGCACCCGACCGGGCGCTGGTGACCGCGCGTCGTGCCTCGCGGGTGGCGGCCGAAGCGCTTGCGGCGGCGGAGGCCGACGTCGCCGCCGCGGGCATCGATTCGGCCGCGGTTCTCGCCGGGATCCTCGTCGACAGCATCGTGCGCGACGAGGTCACCGTCGGGGCCGCTCGTCCGGCGCCGCGGGGCTTCACCGCAGGCGGTCGGAGTCCGGCGTCGTTCGGCGGCTCGTCGACCGTGGGTCGGATCGGGACCGGCGAACGCGTCTGACCGAACACCCCTGAGCGAACACGCCTGACTGGGATCTCCTCGGTGATCGGAGTGGTCGCACCCCGGCCGATTTTTACTTAGACTTACGAAGTGTTAGTCTCGCGAAGTGCTTGACGACAGTTCTCCCGACCTCGCGTCCGGTCTTCGCCACACCCTGACGAGGCTCTATCTGACGCTGCGGCGCAACGCACCACTCGGTGACATCAGCGCCGCTCAGGGGTCGGCACTGGCCCTCCTGCACGACCACGGCCCCATGCGCATGGGCGAATTCGCGGACCGCGAATCCATCCGCATGCCGACCGCGACCGCACTGATCGACGGCCTGTGCCGAGAAGGGCTCGTGTCTCGCGAACCCGACCCGACCGACCGCCGCGCAGTCCTCATCTCGATCACCCCGCAGGGCGTCGACGCCGTCGACGACATCCGCAGCCGCCGGGACGACGCCGTCACCCGCGCACTCGCCGACCTGTCCGAGGCACACCGTTCGGCGATCGCCGAAGCCCTCCCCGCCCTGCGCGACATGCAGTCCCGATTGGAGAACTATGACCGGAAATAGCCACTCGCTGACCGAGGCGTTCAAAGGCCAGCCGAAGACCGTCTGGGTGACGGCCTTCGCCGCGGTGATCGCCTTCATGGGCATCGGCCTCGTCGACCCGATCCTCAACACCATCCGCGAAGCCCTCAACGCTCCCGAGACCAAGCTGACCCTGCTGTTCGGCGTGTACATGGGCGTTCAGGTGGTCGCGATGCTGCTGACCGGCTGGGCGGCCTACCGCTTCGGCCCCAAGCGCACCCTGACGACCGGCCTGGTGTGCATCGTCATCGCCGCGGGCGTCTCCACGTTCGCCGGGAACATCGACCAGCTCATCGCACTGCGCGTCATCTGGGGCCTGGGCAACGCACTGTTCATCGCGACGGCCCTGGCCTTCATCGTCGGACAGGCGACCGGCGGCCAACACGGTGCCATCCTGCTGTACGAGGCGGCGCTGGGCGCCGGTCTGGCCGTCGGCCCGCTGCTGGGCGCGGTCCTCGGCGAGTGGACGTGGCGAGCACCGTTCGGCGGCACCGCCCTGCTCATGCTCGCCGGCGCCATCCTGTGCACCGTGATGCTGCCGCCCGACGGTCCGCGCACCGAACGCCAGCCCGTCGCGCTCCTCGACCCGATCAAGGCGCTGCGGAACCGCGCACTGCTCATCAACTCCATCGGCTCGGCGTTCTACACCGGCGCCCTGTTCACCGTCATCGCCTGGGCGCCGATCGCGATGGGGCTCCGGCCCATCTACGCGGGCATGATCTTCTTCGGCTGGGGTCTGCTCACCGCACTCGCCGGTGTCTTCGTCGCCTCCCGCGTCGCGGAGGCGATCGGCGACCGCGGCGGTGTCATGGCGGCGATCTGCGGTTACCTCGTGGTGATGCTGCTCGCCGGCGTCGGCGTGGTCGGCGACCAGGTGTGGCTCATCGGCGCGGCCGTGGTCCTCTCCGGCATCCCGTCGGGCATCTTGAACACCCTGTTCACCGGCGTGGCGATGTCGGCGACCGATGAATCGACTCCGCGGTCGGTGGCCAGCGCCGGCTACAGCTTCCTGCGATGGATGGGTGCGGCGGCGTCGGCGATCCTGGTCGCCTACCTCGGCCAGTGGTTCGGTCTGGCCTCGCCCTTCTGGTTCGCCGCCGGCTATTGCGCATTGGCCTTGTTCGCACTGCTCATCACCGGTGGAACACGACCTGGTGAACACGAGGTCGACGAGGCCGACGTCCTGGTGGGCGCCGAGGAGTTCTGAGGCTCGGCGGGGCGTTCACTACGATCGGAGCCATGCCCACCGCACTGATCACCGGAGCCAGTCGGGGCGTCGGCGCGCAGATCGCCCGCGCGCTCGCACCGACCCACGATCTGCTTCTGGGCGGACGCGGCTCCGCCGAACTCGACGCCCTGGCCACCGACCTGGAGGGTGCGGTCACCTTTCCGGTCGACGTCACCGACTACGAGGCTCTCGACGCGGCGACCGAGGCCATCGGGTCGCTGGACGTGCTGGTCGTCAACGCCGGCATCGCCTCCAGCCTGGAGGCCGTCGCCGACACGCCGGTCGAGGAGTGGCGGGCGCTCATGGAGACCAACGTGGTGGCGGCCGCCGAGCTCACGCGGCTGCTGCTGCCCGCGCTCCGCACGGCGGGCGGGCACATCGTGTACGTGAACTCCGGTGCGGGGATGAACGTTCGCCCCGGGTGGACGCCCTACGCGGCGAGTAAGTTCGCGCTGCGGGCGTTGGCCGACGGCGTCCGCGCCGAGGAGCCGTCGATCCGCGTGACCTCGGTGTTTCCGGGTCGGATCGACACCGACATGCAGCGCGACATCGTCGCCGTCGAGGGTCGCGACTACGACCCGTCGCAGTTTCTGCGCCCGGAGAGCGTGGCGGCGGCGGTGGCGCACGCCGTCGGCTCCCCCGCCGACGCGCATCCGACCGAGATCGTCCTGCGGCCGCGACCGCACTGACTGCCCTGCTCTGACTTCGCTGCTCCGGCTCCCTCTGCTCTGCTCTGAGACCCGGCCGCTCGCACTCCGCCGCGCGCTGCGCGGGGCGCAGCGAGTCGAAGCCCCGGACCGGATCGCCCGATGCGGTCCATTCGCGTACGACTCGCTGCGCCCCGCCAGCCTAAACCCTGTCCCGGCGAGGCCGGATCACACCTGGGTGAGGTCGGACTGCTCCCAGACGGCACGCATCGTGCGGATCTTGCCGTCGTCGTCGAAGGTCATGATGTCGATCGGGGTGATCTGGAAGGTCATCCCCCCGGTCCCGGTGACCAGGGTGAACTCGAAGACGGCGGTGTCGCCGGCGATGCGGGTCCACGCGAGGGTCGCGCTCCGGCTGTCGAGGCCGGTCACCACGCCGTAGAATTCGAGCAGTTCGTCACGGGTGCTGCGGACCGGGGTCCCGATCGGGTCCTCCACGGTCGCGCCGTCGGCGAACAGTGCGACGATGTCGTCGGCCGAGCCGGTGTTGAGGCCGTCGATGTACGCCTGGACCGTCGCCGCGATCTTGTCCGACAGACCCGTCTCCTGCTGTTCAGCAGTCATTGCCACTCCCTGAATTGGAACACGTTCTAGCGACCAGGCTAGCAGCGGGCGCCGCCCCGCACGGGGCTGCTGGCAGGATCGACGGCATGACCGTCGCCAAATCCCTCATCCTGTTCGCCCTGGCGGCACTCGCCGAGATCGGCGGTGCGTGGCTCGTGTGGCAGGGCCTGCGCGAACACCGCGGACTGCTGTGGATCGGCGGCGGCGTCGCGGCGCTCGGACTGTACGGCGTGATCGCCACCCTGCAGCCCGACGCCGAGTTCGGCCGCATCCTGGCCGCGTACGGCGGCGTCTTCGTCGCCGGATCGCTGCTGTGGGGGATGCTCGTCGACGGCTACCGGCCCGACCGGTGGGACGTCGTCGGCGCGCTGATCTGCCTCGTCGGCGTCGCCGTGATCATGTACATGCCGCGGTCGCTCATCGGCTGAGACCGCGTACCGCCCCGCCGACGCAGTGCACTGCTTCGGGACGGACCGCTACTTCAGGTCGGCGCTGCTCTTACCGAGGACCCGGCGGGCGATGATCAGCTGCTGGATCTGCTGGGTGCCCTCGAAGATGTCGAGGATCTTGGAGTCCCGGGCCCACTTCTCGAGGAGTTCGGTCTCCGAATAGGCTGCCGCAGAACCGATCTCGACCGCCTTATTGGTGAGGTCGGTGACGGTGCGGCCGGCCTTGGCCTTCGACATCGACGCCTCGGCGGAGTTCGGCTCCTTGTTGTCGGCCATCCATGCGGCGCGGAGGGTCAGCATCCACGACGCCTCCCAGTCCGACTCCAGGCGGATGTACTCGGCGACGGCGGCGTGCTGGGCGGCCACCGGGCGGTCGTAGTCGACCTCGTGGCCGGCCTCCTCGAGCATCCGTCGCAGTTCTTCGAGCGCTGCCCGTCCCAGGCCGACCGCCATCGCCGCGACCACGGGGCGGGTGTTGTCGAAGGTCTGCATGACGCCGCCGAAGCCCTTCTTGACCTCGATCTCGGGCGTGCCGAGCAGATTGTCCGCGGGCACCCGGACGTCCTCGAACCGCACCACAGCGGTGTCGGACGACTTGATGCCGAGCTTGTGCTCGAGGCGGGCGACGGTGACACCGTCGGTCTTCATCGGCACCACGAAGCTCTTGATCGCCGCGCGGCCGACGCTCTTGTCGAGGGTCGCCCACACCACCACGTGGTCGGCACGGCTGCCGGCGGTGACGAAGATCTTCTCGCCGTTGATGACGTAGTCGTCGCCGTCGCGCACCGCGGTGGTGGAGACGGCGGCCGAGTCCGAGCCGAAGCTCGGCTCGGTAATGGCCATGGCGGCCCAGACGTCGGCGAACCGCTCGAGCTGCTCGTCGTTCGCCACCGCGGCGATCGCCGCGTTCCCGAGGCCCTGGTGGGGAATCGAGAGCATGAGTCCGACGTCGCCCCAGCTCAGTTCGCGCGCATTGAGCACCGAGCGGAGATTCGCGCCGTTGACGGTTCCCTCGTCGGACGCCGTGCCGCCGTCGGCATCCTTGTCGCCGGAGCGGGCCTTCTTCGCGAGCTTTCCGAGCTCGTCGAGCTCGACCGGGTACTCGTGTTCGGCCTTGTCGTATTTGCGGGTGATGGGCCGGAAGATGTGTTCGGCCGCCATGCGGGCGCGCTCGACCGTGGAGTTCAGCTTCTCCGGGAGCTCAAGGTTGATTGCCATGACGCTATCTTACTACTGAGTAAGGTCATTGCCAACAGGCCGACCCGAATCCGTCGCGCTACGGTCGGGCATGTGACCACCTCACCTCTCTTCCCGCCCGACGCCACCGAGCCGCCTCCGGCGATCGTCGTCGACGGCCGCTACGTCTTCGGCACCTACAACGGTCCGGTGCCGGTGGTGAACCCCCTGGACGCCACGACCCCGGGCCCACTCCCGCGCGCCCGGCGCCGCAGCCGCGACCTGCGCCTCAAGGAGTGGGAGGCCTTCCAACTCGGCGACGACGACTGGTTCGTCCTCGGTGCGGTCTACAACGCCAAGGTGCTCGGGCTCCTCCAGGTGCTGGTCGTGAACAAACAGGCCGCCACCATCGCCCGGTGGGAGACGAAACTCCCCGCACCGCTGCTCGACGTCGCCCACGGCCTCACCGGCACCGCGTCGTCCGGCGAGTTCGCCGGACTGCGCCTCGAGATCGGCAACGATCTCGCCGACGGACTCGTCACCGTCGACGCGGAACACGCGGGCACCGCCCTCAAATCGGTTCTCGGGCTGCATGTGACCGGCGACTGCGGCGGCGCCGGACACCTCGCCGTGGTCCATCCCTTCGACGACGACCACGCGCTGTACTCGCACAAGACGATGATGCCCGCGCACGGGTCGCTGGTCGTCGACGGCGAACGCGTCGGTTTCGACGACGAGCGCGGATTCCTGATCCTCGACGACCACCACGGCGACTACCCGCGACCGATGCAGTACGACTGGGTGACCGCGGCCCGCCGCGGCGCGAACGGCCGCGTCGAGGGGTTCAACCTCACCGACAACCAGATCCGCAATCCCGGCGTCTACAACGAGAACGCGATCTGGATCGACGACACGGTCCACCGACTGCCCGCCGTCACCGTCCACCGCCCCGACGGCCCGTGGGGCACATGGCACATCCGCGACGCCTCCGGCGCCGTCGACGTGACCTTCACGCCCACGGTTCCGTCGACCATGCACGTCGGCCCGCGCAAGGCCCTCGCCGAGTACTACGCGCCGTACGGCTGGTACGAGGGCGTGATCCACGCCGAGCACACGACGCTCACCGTCGACGGCATGTTCGGGGTCGGCGAACAGAAGCGCATCTCGCTGTAACCCCGGTCAAGGAGCGACGACGGTCGCCAGCATCGTCCCCGGCCGACCGTCCACGTCGACGAATCCGAGGCGTTCGTACAGCCTGCGCGCCGGGTTGCCCTTCTCGACGCTCAGGCTCACGCCGTGGTGACCCGCCCGCGCCGCATGGTCGAGAGCGACCGAGACCAACCGACCCCCGAGTCCGCGCCTTCGAGAGTCCGGTGCACAGCAGACGCTCAATTCACCGATTCCGGGCGCGACGAAGCCGTAGCCGGGATCGTCGGCCGGAAGCATCAGCACCCACACCACCGCCTGCCACCCCTCTGGGCCGTCGACCACGAAGCCGAAGTCGCCGCGGCCGGGGACGAAGCGCGTGTAGCGCCGCAGCTCCGGTCGCCGTTCGACGTCATCCGAGGTGAACCGGTCGCGTGACCAGTTGAAATTCAGCAGCGTCGCCTCGCACACCACCGGGCCGTCGTCCACAGACAACGGGCGCGGCGAATCCGGAGCCGGCGTCATCCCGCGGGCCGATCGCCGGGGCCGTCTTCCGGATCGCCGGCCGCATCCCGCGGGCCGTCCGCGTCGGCACGATCGGTGCGGCCCCACGTGGTCCCGATCGCGATGCCGACCGCCAGACCGATCGCGATGCCCACGGCGACGTTTCCCAACGCGGCACCGAGCGCCACACCCAGACCCACGCCGATCGCGAGACCGGCGCCGAGCGAGTCGCTTCTGCGCATCGAACAGCCCGCCTTCCCGCGGTCGCCCGACGACACGGCACGCCGTCAGGGCACCACGTTCACCATCTTGCCCGGAACGAAGATCACCTTGCGCGGTTCGCCGTCGAGAAGCGCGGCGATCTTCTCGTCACCGAGGGCGGCGGCCACCACCGTCGGCTCATCGGCGTCGGCGGCGACCGTGATGCGGCTGCGTACCTTGCCCTTCACCTGGACGGGAATCTCGATCGACTCGTCGACGAGCCACCGCTCGTCGACCGTCGGGAACGGGCCGTGCGCGAGCGACCCGTCATGGCCGAGCCGGTCCCACAGTTCCTCGGCCAGGTGCGGGGCCAGGGGAGCGAGCATCAGGACCAGCGGCTCCACGCATGCCCGCGGCGCCCCGCCGGGGTAGTGCTTGGTGAGGAAGTTCGTCAGCTCGATCAGCTTGGCGCCCGCCGTGTTGGTCCGCAGGTTCTCCAGATCGTCGCTCACCCCGTCGATCGCGCGGTGCAACGCCCGCTGCGCATCATCGGAGGGCTCGGTGTCGACGACCCGGACGTCACCGGTCTCCTCGTCGATCACCAGCCGCCACACCCGCTGCAGGAACCGCTGCGCGCCGACGACGTCCTTCGTGGCCCACGGCCGCGACTGGTCGAGCGGCCCCATCGACATCTCGTACACGCGCAGGGTGTCGGCACCGTAATCGCGGCAGATGTCGTCGGGCGCCACCGAGTTCTTGAGCGACTTGCCCATCTTCCCGTACTCCTGGTGGACCTCCCGCCCCTGGTACAGGAACTTTCCGTCCACCTCCTCGACCTCCGCGGCCGGCACGTAGACCCCGCGCGAATCGGTGTAGGCGTACGCCTGGATCATCCCCTGGTTGAACAGGCGCCGGTACGGCTCGCGGCTCGTCACGTACCCCAGGTCGTAGAGCACCTTGTGCCAGAAGCGCGAATACAGCAGGTGCAGCACCGCATGCTCCACACCGCCGATGTACAGGTCCAGGCCACCCGGATCGTCCGCACCGTGAACCGCCGGACGCGGACCCATCCAGTAGGCCTCGTTGTCCTTTGCGCACAGCGTCTCGTCGTTGGTCGGATCGATGTACCGCAGCTGGTACCACGAACTGCCGGCCCACTGCGGCATCACGTTGGTGTCGCGGGTGTACGTCTGCAGCCCGTTGCCGAGATCGAGCTCGACGGCGACCCATTCGGTGGCCTTCGCCAGCGGGGGAGAGGGCTCGCTGTCGGCGTCATCGGGATCGAACGACACCGGCTGGTAGTCGGCGACCTCCGGCAGCTCCACCGGCAGCATGGCCTCCGGCAGGGCGTGCGGCGCCCCCTGGCCGTCGTACACGACGGGGAACGGCTCACCCCAGTACCGTTGGCGCGCGAACAGCCAGTCGCGCAGTTTGTACTGCACGGTGCCGACACCCGTGCCGTCGGCCTCCAGACGCTCGATCATGGCGCTCTTGGCCTCGTCGACGCCCATCCCGTCGAGGAAACCGGAGTTGACGAGCGTGCCGTCGCCGACGAAGGCCTCCTCGCCGATGCCCTCGGCCGAACCGATCACCTCGAGCAGCGGCAGCCCGAAAGCGGTCGCGAACTCGTAGTCGCGGGTGTCGTGCGCGGGGACGGCCATGATGGCGCCCGTACCGTAACCGATCAGCACGTAATCGGCGATGAACACCGGGATCTGCGCACCGTTCACCGGGTTCGTCGCGTACGCGCCGGTGAACACACCGGTCTTCTCCCGGTTCTCCTGACGCTCCAGATCACTCTTCGCGGCGATCGACGCGCGATACGCGGCGACGGCCTCCCGCGGCGACGGCGCCCCGCCGGTCCACCGCTCGTCCACACCGTCGGGCCACGCCGCGGCGACGATCTCGTCGACCAGCTCGTGTTCGGGCGCCAACACCATGTAGCTGGCACCGAACAGGGTGTCGGGTCGCGTGGTGAAGACCTCGATGGCGGCGGAGGCGTCCCGGACCGGGAAACGCACCCGCGCACCACGCGACCGGCCGATCCAGTTGCGCTGCATCGTCTTGACCTTGTCCGGCCAATCCAGCAGGTCGAGATCGTCGAGCAGGCGGTCGGAGTAGGCGGTGATCCGCATCATCCACTGCCGCAGGTTCTTGCGGAACACCGGGAAGTTGCCGCGATCACTGCGCCCCTCGGCGGTGACCTCCTCGTTGGCCAGCACGGTGCCCAGGCCCGGGCACCAGTTCACCAGCGAATCGCTGAGATACACCAGACGGTGCTCGTCGAGGACCTCCCGACGTTCGGCACGGCTGAGCGCCACCCAGTCGCGGCCGTCCTCCAACTCGCGGGTGCCGTTCTCGAACTCCTCGATCAGCTCGTCGATCCGGCGGGCACGACCCTGTTCGGGATCGAACCACGCGTTGTAGATCTGCAGGAAGATCCACTGCGTCCAGCGGTAGAAGTCGATGTCGGTGGTCGCGATGCGCCGACGCTCGTCGTGCCCCAGACCCAGGCGGCGGATCTGCTGCAGGTACCGCTCGATGTTGGCCTCGGTGGTGGCCCGCGGGTGGGTGCCCGTCTGCACGGCGTACTGCTCGGCGGGCAGGCCGAACGAGTCGAAGCCCATCGTGTGCAGCACGTTCTTGCCCGTCATCCGCTGGTAGCGCGCGTAGACGTCGCTGGCGATGAACCCGAGGGGGTGCCCGACGTGCAGGCCGGCGCCCGACGGGTACGGGAACATGTCCTGGATGAAGAGCTTGTCGTCGGCGTCCGGCGACGGCCCCTCGAAGTCCGTGAAATCGCCCGCGAGGGGGCCGACGGGATTCGGCGCGGCGAAGGTCTGGTTCTGCGTCCAGAACTCCTGCCAGCGCGCCTCGATCTCGCCCGCGGCGCGCGCCGTGTACCGGTGGCCGTCGGACGAACGATTCTCAGAATCAGCAGAAGTCACCCGACCAGCGTAAATCCTCGCGTCACAGTGCCCAAAAGCACACCGTGGGAATCACGGTTCGAGCCTGTCGCCGCGCCGTCGTACAGTGACCATGTGGCTATCGCATCCATCGTCGTCTCCGTCGTCGCCCTCGTGCTCGCCGCCGTCTGGCTGGGCGTCGGCGTCGCGGGGCTCACCGGAACGCTGCGACGCAACCGCTGGGTGGGCGTGCGCTCGGTGGAGACGATGCGCTCCGAGGAGGCGTTCGCGCTCGCGGGCCGCGTCGCCGGTCCCGGATTCGTCGGGGCCTCGGTCATCCTCGCCGTCGCCGGCGCTCTCGGCGTCGCATTCGATCGGTGGGGCTTCCTGTTCGCACTGTTCGGGATCGTCGTGGCGTTGCTGGTGATCTCGGCGATCGGCACCATGGCGATTGCCGCCGCCCGGACCGTCCCGCCGACCGACGAGGGCGGGTGCGGGTGCTGCTCGGGCGGCGCGGAGACGGCCTCGACGTGCGGGAGCTCCGCCGACGCCGATCAGGCGGCCGCCGACTGCGGCGAGTCGAGCTGCGGCAGTTGCGCACTGAGCGGCATGTGCCTCGCCGAGGACAACCCGCACAACCGCGTCTGACGTCGCATGCGTTCACTTCTCGATCGTTCCCCGATCGACGGCTTCGTCCTCTCCATCCTGCTGGCCGTGGTGGTGGCGGCCGTCGTGCCCGCCGACGGCGGATTCGCCGACGTCATGGACTGGGTCGTCACGCTCCTCATCGCCCTGCTGTTCTTCCTGTACGGGGCGCGCCTGCACCCGCGGGAAGCGCTCAACGGCCTCACCCACTGGCGACTGCACCTGACGATCCTGTCGTTCACGTTCATCGCGTTCCCCATCATCGGGGTCGCCCTGAAACCGCTGTTGGAGCCGGTGATCGGCGAGCATCTGGCCCTCGGCATGCTGTATCTGACGCTGGTGCCGTCCACGGTGCAGTCGTCGATCGCCTTCACCTCGATCGCGCGCGGCAACGTGGCGGGCGCGATCGTCAGCGCCTCGGCGTCCAACCTCCTCGGGGTGGTCCTCACACCGCTCCTGGTGGTCTTCGTGATGGGCTCGGGCGCGGGCGTCCAGATCACCGGCTCGTCTGTGACGAAGATCCTCCTGGAGATCCTCGTCCCGTTCATCGTCGGCCAGTTGGCGCGACCGCTGATCAGCGGGTTCATGGCCCGCTACGCGGCCCCGACGAAGTACGTCGACCGGTCGTCCATCGTGGTGGTGGTCTACGTGGCGTTCAGCGAGGGCGTCGTGTCCGGCATGTGGAGCATGGTGAGCGCTTGGGACGTGGTCATCGTCTGCGTCGTCTCCACGGTGTTCGTCCTGGCGATGCTGTGGGTGACCGGGTGGGTGCCGAGGCGGCTGGGCTTCGACCGCGCCGACACGATCGCGATCCAGTTCTGCGGCACCAAGAAGTCCCTGGCGACCGGCCTGCCGCTGGCATCGGTGATGTTCGCCGGCGGGACGGTCGGGTTCATCGTGTTGCCGCTGATGGTGTTCCATCAGATCCAGCTCATCGTGTGCTCCATCCTCGCGGGGCGCTACGAGCGCCAGGCGATCGCGGCCGAAGCGGCCTGACCGACCACTCGGCGACGCGCCCGGAGCGTCGGGATGTGGAACCGCGCGCAACCCCGGCGCGTCCAATCTGTATGGAGCCGTTCATCGAGTACGTCTTCGGGACCGGGTCGGGGCCGGTGTCACGATGGGCGTCGGCCGCCGACCTCGATCTCGACGGTGGCGGCACCCCGGACGCCGTGCTCCTGGACTTCGACGGTGACGGGCGCCGCGACGACGCGATGTGGGATTCGGACGGCGACGGGATCGCCGACATGGCCGTTCTCGATCTCGACGACGACGGTGTTCCCGAGACGTTCTTCGCCGACGGCGGCTCCGGCCTGTGGGAGCTGCCGCGCAGCGACGACGTCGGGGGCGCGATCCTGCTCGACACCGACGGGGACGGATACGCCGACACCCACCGGGCCACCACCGGTCGGGCCACCGCCGATCGGACGACCGCCTATCGGGCGGGGGCGCCCGACTCGCCGGGGGATCCCTGATCGAGGGCGACCGACTCGGGACGCAGCGGCGCCGGCGGCGGGCCGTCGGCGCGCGGGCCCGCCGCGCGCACCGCCACGCCCGCGACCAGGTACACCAGCGCACCGATGACCACGACCGCGACGCTGAGACCGTCGGGCGGGATCACCAGGGCCACGAGGAAGATCGCGACGACGAACAGGGAGTTGAAGACCGCGTCCTGCACCGCGAACACCTGCCCGCGGTAGGAGTCCGCGACATCGCACTGCATCGCGACGTCCCCGCAGAGCTTCACCGTCTGCCCCGCCAGGCCGATCACACCCGCGGCCAGGAGCACGGGGATCGGACGCTGGGTGAGGATCACCAGTTCGGCGGCCGCACCGCCGATCAACGCCGCGACCATGGTGGCGCGGCGACCCGCCACACGGATGCCGATCGGCGTGGCCGCCGCGGCGACGAGAGCACCGAGCGCCACCGCGCCGCCGATCAACGCCAGGGCCGTCACGTCGGCCCCCAGCGCATCACCGAACTCGGTGTGCCGCACCAGCATCAGGAACATCAACGTGTTGGCGCCGAAGACCAGCCGGTGCACGCCGATCGCCGCCAACGCGATCCCGACGCTCGGTATCCGCAGCACCTGCCGCACGCCGTGCGCCAGACCTCGAAGCACCGCGTACACGACGGTGTGTCCAGCACCGTCGGGCCGATCGGGGCCCAGTCGCCGCGGAGCGAACCGCGCCGCGAGCAGCGCGGCCGCCACCGCGAACACCGCACCCGCCAGCAACGTGGCACCCGACCCGCCGTTGTCGGGACCGAAGATCAGTCGGAGGACTCCCGACACCCCCGCGCCCGCGGCGAGCATCGCACCCCCGAGGGTCGTGAACACCGAGTTGACCTCGACGATCACCGGCCCCGGCGCCACGTGCGGGAGTGCCGCCGACAGTCCCGAACTCACCAGCCTGCTCGCCCCGGTCACCAGCAGCGCACAGATCAGGACCACCGCGTCGGGCGTGCTCACCGTCATCACCCCGGCGACGAGGACGACCGCGGCCGCACGCAGCAGGTTGGCCCACAGCAGGACGGCGCGGCGGTCCCAATGGTCGAGGAAGGCTCCGGCGAACGGCCCCAGGAGGGAGTAGGGGAGCAGCAACACGGCGAACCCGCCCGCGATCGCCAGCGGCTCCGAGTGGCGGTCCGGGTTGAACAGGATCGAGAACGCCAGAGCCGCCTGGAACGCACCGTCGCTGAGCTGGCACAGCAGACGCACCGTGAGCAGCCGAACGAGGCCGGGATGCCGGACGATCGACCGAATGGAGCTCACCCGTCGAGCCTACGGCGAACGGCGGCGATCGGCGGCGGCACCGCACGCGCGCCGCAGTGTCCCCGGGGAGTGTCATCATTGAAGGGTGACCGGCGCAGATTTCTCCTCCGCGATGCCCGAGGTGGGTCCCGGCAGCCTGCTGATCGCCTCGACCTCCCTCACCGGGCCCGTCTTCGCGCGAACCGTGGTCTACGTGATCGAGCACGACGAGTACGGCACCCTCGGCGTCGTCCTGAATCGGATGAGCGAGGCACCGGTGTTCAACGTGCTGCCCGCCTGGTCGGACCTCGCCGCACAGCCGCGCGCCGTCTTCGTCGGCGGCCCCGTCGGCACGTCGTCCGCCCTGTGCCTCGGCGTCGCCAAATCGGGTATCGACATCAGCGCGCAACCCAAACTGCACCAGGTGCTCGGCCCGGTGGCGATGGTCGACCTCGACGCCGACCCCGAGGAGCTGGCGCAGGTCCTCGCGGGGGTGCGGATCTTCGCCGGATACGCGGGCTGGGATGCCGGGCAGCTCGACGACGAGATCGCCGAGGGCAGCTGGATCGTGGCACCCGGCCTGCCCACCGATCTGCTCGCCGAACCGTCCGTGGACGTGTGGCACACCGTGCTCCGGCGTCAGCCGTGGCCGCTGCCGCTGCTGGCCACCTACCCGCTGCGGCCCGAGGAGAACTGACCGGCGGCGGTCAGTACCCCATCACGCGCAGGTCGGTCGCCAGCTGATCGAGCTGCTCCCGAGTCGCATCGAGATGCGGACTCACGCGCAGCAGCGACTGTTCGCCCGCCAGCGGCGCCCGCCACGAGTCGGCCGCCGTGACCAGCAGCCCGCCGGCCAACAGCCGGTTCTTCGCGGCGAGGACGTCGGACTCCTGGAAGCCGGGCGGCGGCGCCAACGTCACCAGCGCCGACGGCTCGGACACCGGCTCCATGACCTCCCAGCTGCCGATGCCGTTGAGACGTTCGCGGGTCATCCGCCCGATCTCGGCCAGCTCGCGGTACACCCGCTGCTGCCCGATGTCGACGATCTCGCCGACGGCCGTCGACAGGGCGAGCTGCCCGGCGATGAACGACTCCGAGGAGAGCACGTCCACCCGGGCCAGGGAGTCCGGTCGCACGGCGACGAATCCGACGCCGCGGGGACCCGACAGCCATTTGCGCGCAGTCCCGTACACGATGTCGGCGCCGGTCACCGTCGGCACGTGACCCACCGACTGCGCCATGTCGACCACCACCGGAACACCCGCGTCGTGCGCCACGCGGACGATCTCGGCGACGGGCTGGACGATCCCGCTCGCCGAACCGATGTGGCAGACGTGGATGAAGTCGGGCTGCTCGAACTGCAGCATGTTCTCCACCGAGTCGACGTCGACGTGCCCGTAGACGTCGGACTCCGGCATCGTGCGGACCGCGAAGTCACGGTCCTCGAATTCGGTGAGGTTGGGGCCGAACTCGTTCTTCGCCACCCACACGGTCGGCGACAGCGGCAGGTTCCAGGCGTTGAGGACGGCCCGGAGAGCGGCCCGAGCGCTGTCGCGGAACGCGATCTCCTCCGGGAGGTGGCCGATCAGCGATCCCAGCGCGCGGCGGCCGTCGGTGAGGTCGGCGGCGATCTCGTCGGCGGCCACGTACGACCCGCGCTCGGCCTCCCGCAGCAGATGTCGGTGCAGGGTGTCGATCACCGCGTTGGAGGACCGGGCGGCCGACGCCGCGTCGAGGTGCCCTATCGACGGCTCGATGCGCGCGCCGTGCCACCGGTCACCGAGTTCGCTGCAGTACATGCCTCGAATCTACCGGCCCGCACGCCCGTCGGCCGAGCCGCGCTCCGCCCACCACGCACGCAGTGCGGCCTCCGCGTCGTCCCGGCTCATCGGCCCCACGTCGAGGCGTAGCTCCTTCAGATGACGCCAGGCCTCACCGACCACCGGCCCAGGCGGCAGGTCGAGCAGCTCCATGATCGCGTTCCCGTCGAGATCGGGCCGGACGCGGTCGAGATCCTCGGCTTCGCGGAGCGCCTCGATCCGGCGCTCGAGGTCGTCGTAGGTCTCCTGCAGTCGGCGGGCGCGGCGCCGGTTGCGGGTGGTGCAGTCGGCTCGAACCAGCCGGTGAAGTCGGTCGAGCAGGTCACCGGCATCGTTCACGTATCTCCGGACGGCCGAGTCGGTCCACCGACCGTCGCCGTACCCGTGGAACCGGAGGTGGAGGAACACCAGCTGCGAGACGTCGTCGACCACGCTCTTCGGGTATTTCAGGGCCCGCATCCGCTTGCGGACCATCTTGGCGCCCACCACCTCGTGATGGTGGAAGCTGACTCCGCCGCCCTCCTCGTGACGGCGGGTCGCCGGCTTCCCGATGTCGTGGAGCAGCGCGGCCCAGCGCAGCACGAGATCCGGTCCGCCGTCCTCCAGGTCGATCGCCTGTTTGAGCACGGTCAACGAATGCTGATAGACGTCCTTGTGCTGGTGGTGCTCGTCGATGGTCAGCTGCATCCCCGGGATCTCCGGGATCACGCGATCGGCGAGCCCCGTCGCGACGAGGAGTTCCACCGCGTCGAGGGGGTGGTCGCCGCAGATCATCTTGTCGAGTTCCACCCGCACCCGCTCGGCGGTGATCCGCTCGATCTGGTCCGCCATCTCCCCGATCGCCCGTCGGACGCGTTCGGTCGGCGCGAAACCGAGCTGCGCGACGAAGCGCACGGCCCGGAGCATCCGGAGCGGATCGTCGTTGAACGACGACTCGGGCGCCGCCGGCGTGTCGATGACGCCGGCCAACAGATCGGACATCCCGTCGAGCGGATCGCAGAACTCCTGCTCGCCGCCGGGCAGCAGGCGGACGGCCATCGCATTGATCCGGAAGTCCCGACGCACCAGATCGTGTTCGAGGGTGTCGCCGAACGTCACCGTCGGGTTGCGGCTCTGCTGGTCGTACAGATCCGAGCGGAAGGTGGTGATCTCGATGGTCTGCTCACCCTTCGCCGCGCTCACCGTGCCGAAGTCGATCCCGGTGTCCCAGACGGCGTCTCCCCACCCGCGCAGGATCTCGGCGATCGCCTCGGGCCGAGCGTCGGTGGTGAAGTCGAGGTCGTTGCCGAGGCGGCCGAGAACCGCGTCGCGGACGGATCCGCCGACGAGGTAGAGCTCGTTGCCGCGGTCGGCGAAACGGTCGGCGAGCGGCGCCAGGACGTCACGCAGAGAATGCAGTGTCACCGCTGCCGCAGCCAGGAGGTCGGTGCGACGGTCGGCGCCGTCGGCGTCGGTCATCGGGCGTCGCGGAGCAGGGTCGGTCATGGGATCAGAGACTACCGACTCCCACGGGGCCCACCGGAGTTCGGCGGTCGCCCCGGCCTGTTAAGCGAACACACGGTAACAAGCGGCTAGCATCGGGGTGTGTCCGCTGAATCCTCGCTGCAGCGACCGGACGTCGGTTCCGACGGTCCGGCCGTCGATGGCGCCTCGGGTCAGCGGCCCGGCCGCAACGGCGCTCGCGGCACGGGTGCGGGGAGCGCGTCGGGGCCCGGCGAGGGCTCGTCGTCCGGCGGTGGACGGCAGTCCGGCGGCCAGCGGTCCGGAGGTCAGCAGCAGACGGTCGATCAGCAGTCGGGCAGTGGAAACGGCTCTCAGGGCGGGCGGTCGCGGCAGCGTCGCGGCCGACGCCGACGGGGTCGACGCTCCCGCAACGGTCAGCAGCGGGGCCCGGCGACGGCTGCCACCGACCAGTCCGCGAAGGGCGGCGACAAGCCGCGGCCGGCGGCGGGTCCTGCGGGGCCCGCACAGTCCACCGGCGCACGAGCCGGTGCGGGGAAGCAGGGGACGGGCCGTCCCGAGACGCCGGCGGCGACCGGCGGCGAGTCCGCCGACGGCGACGCGCGGACCAAGCCGTCCGATCTCGCCGGCCGCAACCGCCGCAACACCAACTCTCCGGCCTCGATGCCGCGGACCCGTCGACGGTCCGGGCGTCGTCCCGACCAGGACGGCGCACCGCGGCTCCACACGGTCCGCGAGACGTCGGCCGGCGGACTCGTCCTCTCCGACATCGACGCCCCCTTCGAGGAGTTGTCGGCCGCGCTGATCGGTCGCATCGACCGCCGCGGCCGGATGATGTGGTCGCTCCCCAAGGGGCACATCGAGACCGGTGAGACCGCGGAACAGACGGCGATGCGCGAGGTCGCCGAGGAGACGGGGATCAGCGGGACGATCGTCGCGCCCCTCGGCAAGATCGACTACTGGTTCGTCAGCGAGGGCAAACGGATCCACAAGACCGTCCACCACTATCTGCTGCGTTTCACCGGCGGTGAACTGTCGGACGCCGACTACGAGGTGAGCGCCGTCGCGTGGGTGCCGCTGACCGAACTGCCCCGGAAGCTGACGTACTCTGACGAGCGGCGTCTGGCGCGGATGGCCGAATCGGTGATCGCCGACCTGCAGAGTGATCCGGATCGATTGGCGGAGTCGGAGGCCAGTTGCCTCCGCACCGAGCCGAACGACTATGAGAAAGCCGCAGCCGCACGCAATCAGCGCCGAAACGAACCCCCGCCGGCTCCGAAGCCTCGCCGGCGGCGTCGTCGACCGCGCCGCAGTGGCTCCGGTGACAGCTGACCGCGGCGGGGGGAGTCGCCGGTCCATGCCCGTCGCGCCGTGGTTCGTCGGTGCCCAGACCCGTACTGCCCAGAACCGTGCTGGCCAGAACCATTCCTCCCTGTCTCGAATCACCCGGACGGCCGTCTCGCTGACGGCCGTCGTCGCGCTGCTGCTCATCGCGGTCGGCGTGACTCCGCCGTCGGCGCGCGCGGATCCGGCGAGCGCCGACGCGTATGCCACGCTCGCCCTCACCGAGGTGACGCCGTCGACGATCACCAGTTCCACGGGCGACACCGTGACCGTCAGCGGCCGCATCGTGAACACCACCGACCAGCCGATCACCGATGTCACCGCCCGGCTTCAGCGGGCCGAGCCGGTGCATGAGTCGTACCAGCTGCGCAGCGCGCTCACGGCGCCGGCGGGGGAGTACGGCGTGGCGGCGCCCTCCCGGCGGGTCGCCAACCGGATCGGTCCGCACAAATCGGCGGACTTCACCGTCTCGGTCTCGGTGCGATCGCTCGCCCTGAACCGTGCCGGCGTCTACCCGTTGCTGGTCGACGTGGTCGGCAGCCCGCAGGGCGGCGGCGTCGTCACCATCGCCGAGTCGCGCACCCTGCTGCCCGTGCTGAGTCTTCCGGCCGACAAGTCCCGCGCACGGGACTTCGTGGAACCCGGCAGCGGCGTCGCAGCCGATCCGCTGCTCGGCCGCGACGGTTCACTGGCCCCGAACACCTCCAGTCCCGCTGCGCTCACCATGCTGTGGCCGCTGGCCGCATCGCCCCAGGAGGCGGCGGGCGTGCTCGGCGGCGGCACGTCGGAACTGCGGCTCACCAACGACTCGCTGAGTCACTCCCTGCAACGCGACGGACGGCTGGGGCTCGCGCTCTCCGCCCTCGAGGAACTCACCGGAACCCGCGAGGACGGTGGCGGCGCCGAGGACGATCCGGTCCGCGATGCGCTGTGTCTGGCGGTCGATCCCGATCTGCTGACGACGGTCTCCGCGATGTCCGACGGATACGCGATCACCACCGATCCGGCCGACCCGGAGGCCTCCACGCACGAGGGTCAGGGCGCGTCGACGGCGGCGTCGTGGCTGCGGCGGCTCACGCGCGTCGCGGCCCGCATGTGCGTCACCGCTCTCCCGTACGCGCAGGCGGGTCTCGACTCCCTGGCGACCGTCGCCGAGCCGCAGCTCAGCGAGCGCGCCGTTCTGCGACCGTACGACGTCGTCGACTCCGTCCTGGGCGTCAGGTCGGTACGCGGTATGACGGTCCCCGCGACGGGCACCCTCACCACTGCGGGCCGGGATCTGCTCGCCGGACTCCGCGTCCGTGCGGCCGCGGTCGCGTCCACGTCACTGCAACCGATCTCGCCGGCCGACAGGTCCCCGACCTCGGGGATCCCGTCCGGACGCTACGGCGTCGGCAGCCTGTCGGTGCAGAGCTATGACGCCGCGGTGTCGGCCGCGCTGGGCGCCACCGGCATCACCCCGGTGGTTCCGGGGATCATGCCCAACTGGCAGCAACCCCATCTCACCGATGAATCGGCGGCGAGCAGACGCCAGACCGCGCTGGCCGCGCTCGCGTTCCCGATGCTCAGCGCCCCGCCTCCGGTCACCGACGACGGCGCGCCCCCGGATCGTCGCCTGCCGACGACCGGCCGCTCCGCATTCGTGATGCCGCCGACCTATTGGTCGCCGACCGTCGACGACGCCCGCGCCCTGCACAGCACGGCGTCGCTGCTGATCGCGTCGGGGACGGCCCGCCCCGTACCGTTCGCGACCGTCGTCGATCAGATGCCGTCGGCGAGCGCCCCCGCCCACCTCGAGGTCCCCGGTGACGTGACGCCGTCGGCCGCGGCCGGGCGCCCCGTGTCGGAGTCGGAGGCCTCCGCGGTTCGTGAACGCGTCACCGCCGTCGACCGGATGCAGGCGGCGCTGGTCGGTACCGCCGACACCGTGACGACGCCGGCCACCTACATGGCACCGCTGCGCGACGACCTCCTGCGCGCCCTGTCGAGCGCCTCGACCACCGACGCCGGCATCGCCGGGCATCCCCGGCGTGAACGTCTCACCGCGGTCGCCGTCACCCTGCGTCATATGCGCGAAGCCGTCGGCCTGCTCGACCCGAGCGGACGCTACACCCTGGCGTCCGAACGCAGTCCCCTGCTGCTCGTGGTCCGCAATTCGCTGGCGCTGCCGATCCGTGTCCGGCTCGACATCGACGCGCCCGACACCCTCGAGATCGGGGACCTGGGCACCTTCGAGATCCCGGCGAACGGTACGCGACAGCTCCAGATCCCCACGCATGCGTCGAGTTCGGAACCCGCGAAGGTGCACATCAGCCTGGTGACCTCCAGTGAGGTCCCGCTGAGTGCTCCCGTGGAGCTCTCGGTGTACGCCAACGCGTACGGCAAACCTCTCTTCTGGATCACGATCGGCGCGGCGATCGTCTTGATCCTGCTGACGGCCCGACGTTTGTGGCACCGTTTCACAGGTGAGCCCGATCCCGCCGATGAGGATCGGCCCGAACCGGATGAGCACGAACTGGAGTTGGCGACCCTGACGTATCAGCAACGACTCGCGGCCGAACGCGCCGAACCCGGACTCGTCGAGACCGACGTGAACGTGGACGGTTCTGCCGCGACGGCGTCTGACGACGGGGAGGCCGCGACCGACGAGGAGCGCCGATGACCGATCGTCGATCCCCGGCGGTGTCGCGGTCTGCGGCGGCGACCGTGGAGAATCAGCCCGACGATGCGAGCGTGATGCGGACGGGCGGCTCGATCGCCGTCGCGACGCTGACGAGCCGGATCACCGGTTTCGTCCGCACGGTCCTCGTGCTCGCCATGCTCGGCCCCCCGCTCGCCTCGGCGTTCCAGGCGGCGTATGTGCTGCCCGGCATGATCGCCGAGGCGCTGCTCGGCGCCGTCCTCACCGCGATCGTGATCCCGGTGCTCGTGCGCGCCGAGGTGGAGGACGCCGACGGCGGCGCGGACTTCATCAACCGGATCTTCACCCTCACGGTGACCGTGCTCGGCGCGGCGACCGTCGTCGCCGTCATCGCGGCACCGGTGCTGACCATGCTCAATGTGGGTGACGGCACGGTCAACCGGCCGCTCACGACGGCGCTCGCGTACCTGTTGCTCCCCGAAGTCCTGTTCTACGGTCTGACGGCGCTGTTCATCGCGATCTTGAACATGAAGGGTCTGTTCAAGCCGGGTGCCTGGGCGCCGGTGATGAACAACATCGTCCAGATCACCACGCTGGTGCTCTTCTACCTGACGCCCGGCGAGATCACGCTCAACCCGGTCCGCCTCTCCGACCCGAAGCTGCTGGTCCTGGGTCTCGGCACCACCTTGGGCGTCGTCATCCAGGTGGCGGTCCTGCTGCCCTACCTGAAGAAGGCCGGGGTGCAGTTGCGCATCAAGTGGGGCATCGACGCCCGCCTGCGCAGCTTCGGCAACATGGCCGTCGCGATCATCTCGTACGTCGTGGTCCTCCAGGTGGGACTGTTCGTCACGTACCGGATCGCGTCGGGCGCCACCGCCGCCGGCATCTCCGCGTACGCGACCCACTGGCAGCTGCTCCAGCTGCCGTACGGCGTCCTCGGCGTCACCATCCTCACCGCGATCATGCCGCGCATGTCGCGTAATGCGGCCGCCGACGACACGCGGGCGGTGATCGACGACATGTCGTTGGCGACGCGTCTCACCATGATCGCGCTCGTTCCGGTCGTCGCGTTCATGACGTTCTTCGGCCCCGCGATCGGCGTGGCGATCTTCAACTTCGGGAAGTTCGACGCCGAGACCGCCTCCCAGGTCGGCTCGGTGCTCGCGTGGGGTGCGTTCACCCTCATCCCGTACGCGATGACGCTCGTCCAGTTGCGGGTGTTCTACGCGCGGGAGGACGCGTGGACGCCGACGCTGATGGTCGTCGGCATCACCGGCGTCAAGATCGCGGCCTCCTACCTCGGTGCGGCCGTGTTCAGCGACCCCGAGATGGTGGTCCGCTGGCTCTCGTTCGCCAACGGGCTCGGCTACCTCGTCGGTGCCGTCGTCGGGCAGATCCTGCTGCACAAGCGTCTCGGCGTGGCCCGCCTGTCGGATGTCGCGCGCACCACGCTGATGACGATCGGCGTCTCGGTGGCGACCGCGGTCGTCGTGTGGGCGGTCGCCGAGCTGACCGGCCTGGCCCGCATGTCCACGCACGCCGGCAAGATCGGTTCGGTCGCCTACCTGGGGATCGTCGCGGTGGTGGTCCTCGGCGTCACGTACCTGATCCTGACCGCACTCAAGATCCCCGATCTGGTCACCATCAGCGCGTCGCTGATGCGTCTGGTCGGTCGTTTCGTGCCGGCTCTCGCACCGAAGGACGTCGTGGCCGCCGACCGGGCCCGCGATGTCACGATGACCGTGCAGTTCCCGCGGATCTCGCCGGACGACCCGACCCCGTATTCTGGTCAGGTAGACGTTCGTCGCCGCTTCGACCGTGGAACGGCGACGTGGCAGGAGTACTCGGTGCTGTCCGGCGGTGCCGTGGGCGAGACGATGGTGATACCGGCGGTCGGGGCGCCGCAGACCAGTCGTCCGCCGCGGCCGAGGCCGTCGGGCGCGGCGCCGACCCGTCCCCGAGGAGCACGCCCCATGGACGACCAGAGCGCAGGCGAGCCGCACGGTTCGCCGCAGGCTCCGGCGTCCGACGCTGCCGACGATCGGACCCCGGCGCGCGGTCCGTCCGAGGGGCCGACCCGAGTCATGGGTGTCCCGCCCGCATCGGCCGGAGCTCCGGCCGGTCCGCCGCGCGGCCCCCGACTGATCCCCGGGGCGGCGATCGCCGGCGGACGCTACCGGCTTCTCGCCAAGCAGGGCGGCACCCGCGGGATGGAGTTCTGGCGGGCCAAGGACACCGGCCTTGACCGCGAGGTCGGCCTCACGTTCGTCGACCCCGATCAGCGGGCTCCGGCGGTTCGCCCGGGGGACCACGGCCCCGCACAGGGACCGCAGGACGTGCTCAACCGCACGCGGAGCCTCGGCCAGCTCCATACGGCGGGCGTCGCGCGAATCCTCGACGTGGTACGCAGCGCTTCGGGCGGCGTGATCGTCACCGAATGGGTCGCCGGATCGTCGCTCGCCGAGGTCGCCGCCACCGAACCGTCGGCGATGGGTGCCGCGCGGGCGGTCCGGGCTCTGGCCGCGGGGGCCGAGGCGGCCCACCGTGCCGGCACGGTCCTCTCGATCGACCACCCGGACCGGATCCGGGTGAGCTCCGGCGGTGACGCCGTGCTCGCCTTCCCCGCCGTCGTTCCGGGCGACGAACGCGACGACGACGTCCGCGGGTTGGGGGCCGTCCTCTACGCCCTGCTGCTCAACCGGTGGCCGCTCGACGGCGACACCGGGCATCGGCTCGTGACGTCCAATGACGGCGGCGGTCGGGTCGGTGGCGGTCGAGTCGGCGGCGGTCGGGTCGGCGGCATGGTCCCTGCCGATCCCGACCCCGAGAAACCCGACCGGCCGGTGCCGCCGCGCACCGTGAAACCCGAGGTGCCGTTCGAGGTGTCGGCCGTCGCCTCGCGCGCCCTCGAGGGCGACCGCGGAATCCGCACCGCGGCGACGGTCCAGCACGTCCTCGACCAGGCGACCGTCGTGGACTTGAAGACCGACATGATCCCGCGCGTCGAATCGCGGCAGGCTCCGGTGTCGGTGGCCCCGCTCTCCCGTACCCGCAAGGAACGCCTGATGGGTGAGGGGGATGCCGGCCGGCGGAATGTCGCGCTCCTCGCCGGCGCCGGACTGTTCGTCCTGTTCCTGGTACTCGCGATCATCGTCGCGCTCACCAACATGTTCGCGTCGTCGTCGGACGAGGGCGACATCGACTCGATCCTCCCGGACGAGTCGTCGGTGTCGCAGTCGGCGACGACGCCCGGCGGCGTCTCGCTGCGGGGCATCTCCCTGCTCGACGTGTCGGATCAGCCGGCCGATTCGACGGCCGACCTCGAGCACGTGATCACCGGCGCGTCTCCCGCGTGGCGGACCGACACCTATCGGGGCAGCAGCCGGTTCGGCGGCCTCAAGGACGGGCTCGGTCTGGTCTTGGCCACCGGCGGCGACAGGACGGTGCACAAGGTCACGGTGGAGACGAGCACCCCGGGTTTCACGGTGGAGCTCCGGACGTCGGAGAGCAAGTCACCCTCCTCGTTGGATGCGACGACGAGGGTCGGGGGCGGTTCTGTCGGCGAACGCACCACGGAGCTGACCGTCGATTCGCCCGCTCCGGCGCCCTATCTCATCATCTGGCTGACGTCTCTCCCGGAGGGTCCCGACGGGTATCAGGCGGTGATCTCGCGGATCAGCGTGGAGTGAGTCGCCCCGCGGTTCGCGAAAATTCATTGTCATCTCCGGCTCGACATGGGGTCGAGTCGCGCGACCTTTCGTCGGTGATTACGTAGTATCGGATTCGATGACTACACAGGGTGCTGGGCGCATTTACGGGGGAGTGTCCGCGGCCGATCGGCAGAAGCTGCGGCGTTCCGCGCTGGTGGAGGCCGGCCTCGAGCTGTTCGGCACCGAGGGGTACCCCAATGTGTCGGTCAAGAAGATCTGCGACGAGGCGTGTCTCACCCAGCGGTACTTCTACGAGTCGTTCGCCGACCGGGTGGAATTGTTGGCTGCGGTGTACGAGCACTGTGTCGACATCGGTCGCAGCGCGACGATCGCCGCGGCGGCAGATGTGCTGGGGCGGATGGAGATCGAGGGCGACGCGGTCCCCGCCGTCGCGATCCCGGCGCTCGCCGAGGAGGCCCTGGGTGCTTTCATCTCCGCGCTGGTGGACGATCCGCGCCGCGCCCGCGTGATCCTCATCGAGGTCGTCGGGGTGGCCCCGGAGATCGAGAAGCTGCGACTCGGCGCGATTCACGACTGGGCCGATCTGATCGCCGGGTTCGCGTGCGGCGGGCGGCCGCCGACCCCGGCCCAGAAGTTGGCGGCCATCGGCATGGTCGGGGCGATCACGCAGTTGCTCGTCGACTGGCAGACGGCGATGAGTGCGCCGATCAGCGATGAGGCGGGTCCGGACCTGTTCAACGTCGAGGCGATCCATCGAGTCGTCACCGACATCTTCATCGCCAGCTACAACCGGATCTTTCGTCCCTGACCTCGCAATCATCACTTGAGGGCAGTCAGCACTTGAGGGCGGTCAGCGCTCGAGGGCGGTCAGCGCTTGAGGCGGGCCGTGATCTTCTCGATGGCGTCGTCGAGGTCGGCGATCACGAACAGCCACTCCGAACCGTCTCCCAGGGTGAGGCTCAGGCGTTCGCGTTTGCCGCCGGAGAAGAACTTCCCCGTGCCGGGCGCGCGTCCGGCCCCCGCCACGAAGGTCAACGCGACGGAGAATCGGGCACCGGCGGTCCGTTCGGACTTCGGTTCGAAGACGACGTGCGTCTTCGTCAGTTCGAGTCGGCCCGGAACGGCGAGGCGACCCATCGAACGGGCGGCGCGCCACGACGCCTGCGGTTTCTCGTCGGTCATGACCGTCAGCTTAGTGAACGTCTCGCCCGACGCCCGAGTGACCCGCACAGTGCGGTGTGTATCGCGTCGACCTGCACCGACGGCAACTATCCACAGCCTCCGGCAATTCATCCACAAAGATGCGAAAAGCACGAAACGGACGTGTCAACGGGCTTACTGTCATCGCATGACTCGGGGGATGGTCGATCAACGAAGCGACGCGGATCTGCTGAACGCGCATGTCGAGGGTGATGCCGCCGCGTTCCGCGAACTGTACGACCGCCATTACCGGCATCTGTGGGCCATCGCATTGCGGACCACCGGGAATCCGGACGACGCCGCCGACGCCCTCCAGGACGCGCTCATCTCGATCCATCGGACGGCGACCACCTTCCGCTCCGACAGCTCGGTGTCGAGCTGGCTGCACAAGATCGTCGTCAACGCCTCACTGGACCGACTGCGGCGCAATCGCTGCCACGAGACGCTCCCGCTGGTAGAGCACGAGTCGGCCGTCATGGCCGACACCAAGAACTACACGGAAGCCATCGACCTGTCGCTGTCGATCGGTCGCGCACTCGACGTTCTCCCACCGGAGCAACGCGATGCCGTCATCCTCGTCGACCTGCACGGTTACTCCGTTCGCGACGCCGCGTCAACATTGGATATCGCTTCGGGAACGGTTAAGAGTCGGTGTTCCCGAGGCCGCGAGAAGCTGGCACTCGTCCTGGAATATCTACGCGACGACTACTAGTTCTCCCTCCCGCGAAACGAGCGCCCGATGCCCACACCCCGCACGGCCCCACCACGCAACGTCCGATCACGCCGCGCCCGATCATGCAACGCCCCGGTGCTCCCGCACGGCACAGGCGCCCTCCGAGGATCGCGTCGATGACGATCATCCGAGCCGCGCGTCGCCGCGGTCCGCTGGCACTCATCGGTTCCACGACCGGTCTGCTCGTGAGCGCTCTCGTCGCACTGTGCGCCGGCTTCATCGCCGCATCACTCGTCGCGCTCGCCGCATCGAGCGTCTACGACACGCTTCCCGTCGTGTACGTGCTGTTCTCCGTCGGCGTGACGGGATGCATCCTGCTGGCGGCATACCTTCAGCGGAGTGCCGCCGCCCGTGCGATCGTGCTGTGCAGCGCCTGCGGTGCCGGGGTCGCGTTCGCCCTGGCGATCGGCAGACTCCGCGGGATCGCCTGACACTCCCGGTCCCCGACACCATGTGACACGTCCGCTTCGCAGAAACCGTGCGTTCGCGACCATCGGGGTGACACACTCGTCACGTGCACACCTCGACGACAGACATGACGACGACGGCTCGCATGCCCGCGCCGCCGTTCGACCGTCGTCTCATCGCCGACTTCCACGCCGGTCTCCTGCCACCGTCGGTGGCCGACCACATCCGCCGCCACCTGGACGACGATCCGCATGCCGTCGACGTGCTCGCAGCACTCGCCCGCGTGCGCACCGAGCTCGCCGCCCTCGGCCGCGAACCCGACCCCGACGTTCCGCCGCACATCGAGGCGCGACTCGACCGCCTCGTCGACGAGCTCACCGACTCCTGACACGCCTCCGCCGACGTCCCCGCCGATACCCGCGCGGGAACATTGACACATACTCTGGTGTTGACGAGTACGGCTGCGGCGCGCACCAGACGTGCGCCCGCACGTGATCGACCCACAGGAAAGCGCCGCAGACGAGACCACTGCGGGCGCGATCACGCACGGCACGCGACAACGGAGGATTGATGAGCGAGACCGATACCCAGATCCACGACCTGATCATCGTCGGATCGGGACCCGCCGGCTACACGGCCGCCATCTATGCGGCCCGTGCGGAACTGGCGCCGCTGGTCTTCGAAGGCATCTCCTTCGGTGGCGCCCTCATGACGACCACCGACGTCGAGAACTTCCCCGGCTTCCAGAAGGGCATCCAGGGCCCCGACCTCATGGACGAGATGCGCGAGCAGGCCATCCGCTTCGGTGCCGACCTCCGCATGGAGGACGTCGACGCGGTCCGCCTCGAGGGCGACGTCAAGGAGGTCGAGGTCGGCGGCGAAGTCCACCGAGCCCGCGCCGTGATCCTCGCGATGGGTGCCGCAGCGCGCTACCTCGACGTTCCCGGCGAACAGGAGATGCTCGGCCGCGGTGTGTCATCGTGCGCCACCTGCGACGGCTTCTTCTTCAAGGACCAGGACATCGCCGTCGTCGGCGGCGGCGACTCCGCGATGGAGGAGGCGACATTCCTCACCAAGTTCGCGCGCTCGGTGTCGCTCATCCACCGCCGTGACGAGTTCCGTGCGTCACGCATCATGCTCGACCGCGCTCGCAACAACGAGAAGATCAATTTCGTGACCAATGCGACCGTCTCCGCGGTCAAGGGCGACACGGCGGTCGCCGAACTGGAGATCACCGACACCCAGACCGGCGAGGTCACACCCATGCAGGCCACCGGCATGTTCGTCGCGATCGGCCACGACCCCCGCAGCGAACTCGTCCGCGGTCAGGTCGAACTGGACGACGAAGGCTACGTCCTCGTCGACGGTCGCAGTACCTACACCAACATCCCGGGCGTCTTCGCCTGCGGCGACCTCGTCGACCGCACCTACCGGCAGGCCGTCACCGCCGCCGGCAGCGGCTGCTCGGCAGCCATCGACGCCGAACGCTGGCTCGCCGACAACCACGCCTGAGACCGCATCACGCCCATTCACACAGGAGGCACCATGTCCAACATCGTCACCGTCAGCGACGACACCTTCACCAGCGAGGTCATCGAGTCCTCGAAGCCGATCCTCGTCGACTTCTGGGCCACCTGGTGCGGTCCCTGCAAGATGATCGCCCCCGTCCTCGAGGAGATCGCCGACGCGAACAGCGACAAGATCACCATCGCCAAGGTCGACGTCGACAAGAACCCCAACGTGGCACGCGACTACCAGATCATGTCGATCCCCACGATGATGCTGTTCTCGGAGGGCAAGCCGGTGAAGACCATCATGGGCGCCAAGCCGAAGGCCGCGATCCTCCGGGAACTCGCCGACGTTCTGGAGTGACCGGCCGTGTGACGGCCCGATAATGGTCACAGATCGACCTGATCATTTGTCCGGTGTCCCCCGGACTGAGAGAATGGACGGGGTTTGGGCCGTCAGCGGCTTGAGGCCCTGGGCTAACCAGTCGGCTGTGGGTCCTCGTCCAACAGCACGACGGCAGCGAGAGAGCGGGACATACGTATGCAGGTGTTGCGTCTGGGTGACCACGGGTCAGCAGTTGCCGAGATCCGGGCCATCCTGGCCAGTCGCGGACTGCTGCCCGCCGAACCCACGACGCCCTCCGACGCCTCGGGCGGCCCCTGGAGTCCGCCCGAGGCCGTGTTCGACCGCGCCTGCGACAGCGCGGTTCGCGCCTTCCAGCAGGAGCGCGGACTCATCGTCGACGGAATCGTCGGATTCGCCACCTACACCGCACTGCGCGAGGCCTCCTACCGGCTCGGTGCCCGCGTCCTCCTCTACCGACTGTCGGCACCGATGTCGGGCGACGACGTCGCCACCCTCCAATCCCGCCTGCAGAACCTCGGCTACTACCACGGACTGGTCGACGGCGTGTTCGGCGACGTGACCCACAACGCCGTCACCCTGTACCAGACCGAGTACGGCCTGTCCGCCGACGGCATCTGCGGCCCGTCCACCCTGCGTTCGCTGGAACGACTCGGTACTCGAGTCACCGGGGGATCACCCCACGCCATCCGCGAAGAGGAGCACGTCCGCAAGTCGGGGCCGCAGCTCACCGGAAAGCGGATCCTCATCGATCCGGGCACCGAGGAACCGATCGGCGCCGAGAACGACATGCTCTGGGACCTCGCCGCGCGACTCGAGGGCCGCATGTCGGCCGCCGGCATGGAGACGTTCGTGTCCCACGACGCCAAGAGTCGCCCCTCGGACGACGAGCGGATCCGGGTCGCGAACCTCGCCGACGTCGACCTGATGATCTGCCTGCGGACGGGTCACTATCCCAACCAGAAGGCCAACGGCGTCTCGACGTTCTACTTCGGCAACACCCACGGCTCGTACTCGACGATCGGTAAGAACCTCGCCGGCTACATTCAGCGCGAGATCGTCGCCCGCACCGACTTCCTCGATTGCCGCACCCACGGACGGACCTGGAACATCTTGCGTTCCACGAGAATGCCGGTCGTGGTCATCGAGGCCGGTTACGCGACGAATCCCGACGACGCCGCGCGGCTGTCGGACCGCGCGATCCGCGACACGCTCGCCGAGGCCGTCCTCGTGGCCGTCAAGCGTCTCTACCTGCTCGGGGAGAACGACCGTCCGACGGGTACGTACACGTTCGCGGACCTCCTCGCCGCCGAACAGATCACCGGCTGACCGAATCCGAGAGATCGTCAGCAGCTCACCGGCTGCGGCCGTCCCGCCGACGGCATCGGCGACTCGACGTAGTCGACGAGCTTACGCAGCGCCCGCTCCACCTGACTCTTCCAGCCGAGCCCCTCGTCGAGCTCCAGGCGCAGGCGCGGCAGATACGGATCGTCGGCGACGATCTCGAATCCCGCGTCGGTCAAGAAGTCGCGGTCGAGGAGACACCGGTGGCACATGTCGGCACCCGATCCGCTGCCGAGGACGAGGGTTGCGAGGTCCTTCGCCAACGGGCTGTCCTCTCCGCTGAAACCGAAGGCCTCGATCGCGCGGACCCCGCGCCGGACGAGATCGATCACGACGGCGTCGAGGACGTGAATCGCCTCCGTCTCGAATCCGGGTTCCATCGTGATCGTCGTCAGCAAGACGGCATCGGTTCCCACCGGCGCGGTGGGGAAGCGGCGGGCGCGGGGCACGCGCGACGGTGGTGCGTAGAAGGCCGCGCCGACGATGCGGTCGGTACTCGGCTCCACGGCGACCTGGCAGCACGCACCCCACTCCAGCATCACTCCCGACAGCCATGCCTCTTTATCGAACTCGCTCTCGGGTCCGCTCACCTCATTGCGCATCCCGGAGACCGCGTGATCCAACGCAGGGGAGTCGAACGCAGGGGTGTCGAACATCGGGCTCTCCGCGCTCGATCCCAGCTCCCAGAAGACACATCGACGGGAGTGCATCGGAAGAGCATCGAAACCGTCGAGCTCGAACGGATACACCGTCAGGCCCATCAGACTTCCTCGCTCCCGATCATCAGTTCGATATGAATCGCGACTACTTCACTTTCGATGGATTGTCACAGTGACGAAATCGTCCGGTACGTCGGTGACACCCTCGAACACCCTATTTCGAGCTCTCCTCGGCGATCATGTTCACGATCCGTTCCAAGTCGTCGACGGAGCCGAACTCGATGACGACTTTGCCCTTTCGCTTACTCAGGCTCACCGACACCTTGGTGTCGAGACGGTCCGACAACCGGTCGGCCACGTCCTGCAAACCCGGCATCTGCATGGGCTTGCGCTTTCGCTGCGGTTGCTTCTCCTCACCACCGTCGCGGTTCGCGAGGGTCACCGCCTCCTCGGTCGCACGGACCGAGAGACCCTCCGCGACGATACGAGCTGCCAGTGCGTCCTGCGCTTCCGTACCCGTCTCGAGCGACAGCAGCGCCCGGGCATGACCGGCCGACAGGACGCCCGCAGCCACTCGGCGCTGTACGGGTATCGGCAACCGCAGCAGCCGGATCATGTTGGTGATGACCGGGCGTGATCGTCCAAGCCGGTTCGCCAGCTCCTCGTGTGTCACGTCGAACTCGTCGAGCAACTGCTGGTAGGCCGCCGCCTCTTCCAAGGGGTTCAGCTGGGCCCGATGAATGTTCTCGAGCAACGCATCCCGGAGCATATCGGCGTCCGGCGTCTCCCGAACGATCGCCGGCAACGCCTCGAGCCCGACGTTCGTACCGGCTCGCCACCGACGCTCGCCCATGATGAGCTGATACCGCGGACCGCCCGGAGCGGGGGAGGGAAGCTCACGCACCACGATCGGCTGCATGAGGCCGAACTCGCGGATCGAGTGCTCCAGCTCGTTCAGCGCCTCTTCGTCGAAGACTGTGCGCGGCTGATGCGGATTGGGTTCGATGTCGGACGGTGCGATCTCCCGGTACGTCGCACCGACGTCGGCCACACCGACCTCCGACGGACCCGACTCCGAGGGGTTGGTGTCCGCAGGATTCGAGTCCGAGGAATCAGTGTCCTCCCGGTTGGACGACTGCGCCCCCCCGGTCGACGTCGGCGGCGCGGGCGGAGTGTTCCCACCGAGGACGACGTCGGCGGCCGCCGAGCCCATCTTGCTCGTGTTCATGCTCCGGTCGTCCTCCGTCGGACCGGTCGGAATCAGGGCCGCCAAGCCACGACCGAGGCCTCCGCGACGCTGCGTCTCACGCTGACTCATGAACCGTTTCTCCCTTCCGCGACACCGCGCATGGCGAGTTCCCGCGCCGCATCCAGATAGCTCATGGATCCACGTGAACCCGGGTCGTACTCGATGATGGTCATACCGAATCCCGGTGCCTCCGAGACCTTGACGCTCCGAGGGATGATCGTGGACAACACCTTCTCGCCGAAGTGACCGCGGACCTCCGCGGCCACCTGGTCGGCCAGCTTGGTCCTGCCGTCGTACATCGTCAGAAGAATGGTCGAGACATGCAGGTCCTTATTGAGATGTGCCTGCACGAGTTCGATGTTGCGCAGAAGCTGTCCGACGCCTTCCAACGCGTAGTACTCGCACTGGATGGGAATCAGCACCTCGCGGGCAGCCACCATCGCGTTCACCGTGAGCAGACCGAGCGACGGCGGGCAGTCGATGAGGACATAATCGATGTCCAGCTCCGTGAGGAGCTCCATGTCGATGGCGTTCCGCAACCGGCTCTCGCGGGCCACCATCGACACCAGTTCGATTTCGGCACCCGCGAGATCGAGGGTCGACGGGACGCAGTACAGCCGGTCACTCGACGGCGACCGTTGAATCGCATCGCGCAGTGGAACTTCGTCGAGAAGCATCTCGTACACGGATGCGATGCCCGGCTTCCGGTGATCGATACCCAGTGCGGTGCTGGCGTTACCCTGCGGATCCAAATCGACGACCAGGACGCCGAGTCCGTGGAGAGCCAGTCCGGCGGCGAGGTTCACGGCGGACGTCGTCTTGCCGACCCCACCCTTCTGATTCGCAATCGTCATGATGCGGGGGGCCGGCGGGCGGGGGAGCCGACCGGCTCCTCCCGGCGTCAGCACTTCGCTGGCACGTGCGGCAGCCGCTGCAATCGGGGTGTCATCAAACCCTTGCGAGACGGACGGTGCGGGCGTTTCACGTGAAACGTTGTACTCGTTGTCGGGCACCCCGGGACTCCTTTGGTCAGTGCTTCCATTGTGCGCCCTGCGTCGAAATGACACCAATGATCTCGCCTCCTTCTCAGCCTCGTCGACCGGATCGCCGCGTCGACCCCCGCGTCGACATCTGGGTCCGACGACCGACGATCAGCGTCGTCGGCGTCTCCAGCCGTGCTCCACATGTCACGACCTTCAGATCTGTGATGCCGAGTCGCCTCGCCTTCTCACGATCGCGCTCGATCTCGTCGGCAGCTGATCGTCCTTTGAGGGCGACCAGTCGACCGTCAACGCCGATCAGTGGTGCCGACCATTTCGTGAGACGTTCCAGGGGGGCCACGGCGCGAGAGGTGACCACGTCGGCCGGTTCCACTCGCTGCAGGACCGCCTTCTCCTCGGCCCGCCCGCGGACAACGGTCACGTTGGTCAGCCCGAGGGCGTCGACCATCTCGTCGAGAAATGTCGTTCGTCGGAGCAGCGGCTCGATCAGCGTCACCGGCAGGTCCGGTCGCGCGATCGCCAGGGGAAGTCCGGGCAGGCCCGCTCCGGAACCGATGTCGATCACTGTCGCGTCGCGGTCGATCACCTCCGAGACCACGGCACAGTTCAGGATGTGTCGGGTCCACAGTTGGGGGAGTTCCCTCGGACCGATGAGTCCGCGCAACACCCCTTCGTCATTCAGTGCTGCCGCATACCCCTCGGCGAGGGGAAGCCGATCTCCGAAGATCTCGCCGGCGATCGCCGGTGTCGGTTCTCCCTCGGGGTCGGGTCCGTCACCCATGGTTCCTCATTCGTCAGGTTCGATGTTTCACGTGGAACAGAGGTCGGCTCGCGACACGTCTGTTTCACGTGAAACGGCGTCGGTGGTCATCCGGATAGAGGCGTAGCTCCTGCCGATTCCGGAGTCGCAGATCCCGTCTCTCCGTGGCGGGCGCGTCTCCGCACGTGCGTCTGGCTACGGTGCGTTATCCGCTGCCATCAGTTTAGTCGGCGACTGTGGCCCCACATCAGGCCACCTCGAATTGCACAGACAAAGCTCCTTCATCCACAGAACCACCTCGCCTTTGTGCATGAGCATCCTCAGTCCGCCTGGTCCTACCCACAGGGTTTTCGAATCGGCACGATTGCCCAGGGGAGGGGAGTGGTTCTGGGAAACGCCCGCCGACTGTGACCGACGGCCGGCTGCCACAACGCCGGCGATGCATGCGGTGGGTCCATGCAGTGGGTCCATGCGGATGGTGTTTCACGTGAAACGGTCGTCTGCCGTTTCACGTGAAACAGGTGGCGCGCGGTTCCACGTGAAACACCGGGGCGGTCTCGGGAACGACGAGGGCCCCGGAACGGTTCGCACCGTCCCGGGGCCCATCGCGTCAAAGTCGGGCTCCTACCCGACTCCGCTCATCACTCCTTGATGACGACGACGCGCCGCTTGGGCTCTGCGCCCTCGCTCTCGCTGTAGACGCCATCGACCGCGGCGACCGCGTCGTGCACGATCTTCCGTTCGAACGGAGTCATGGGATCCAGCGATTCACGCTCTCCCGACTCCAAGACACGCTTGGCGACGTCGGTACCGATCCGTGCCAGTCGTTCGCGTCGGTCGGCTCGCCACCGAGCGATGTCGAGCATGAGGCGGCTTCGGTCACCCGTCGCCTGCTGCACGGCGAGGCGAGTCAGCTCCTGGAGGGCGTCGAGCGTCTCGCCGTTACGACCGACGAGCTTGGAGAGATCGTTTCCGCCGTCGATGCTGACGACCGCACGATCACCGTCGACGTCGAGATCGATGTCGCCGTCGAAGTCGAGGATGTCGAGAAGCTGCTCGAGGTAGTCGCCGGCGATCTCACCTTCTTCGACCAGGTGATCGTCTTCGTCATCCTCGTCGTGATCGTCATCATCCGCGTCGGCACCGGCGTCCTGATCGCCGTCAGCGTCGGTATCACCCTCATCGGTCGCGCCGTCCTGCGTCGCGCCGTCCTGCGTCGCGGCGTCTTCTGTCGCGACGCCGTCAGTCACAGCGTCTCCAGTCACAGCGCCGTCAGTCACAGCGCCATCCGTCACCGCATCATCGGTGACGATGTCGCCCTTCGCGGGGTCGATATCGGTCGCGGGATCGCGCGACTCGGTCTGGTCAGTCATTCGGGTACCTCACTTCATGGACAAGTCTGGTGTGGGTCGCGGGATCGTCAGCGACGACCGCCCGGTCGGCCCTTCTTCTTGTTGCGCTTGCTGCCAGATTGGCGGGCACCACCGGGCCGCGTCGGCTTCTGACCCGGGGACGGCTTCTTCCCGGCCGCCGGTTTGGTCTTCGTCGCGGTGTCGGTCGTGGCTTCCGCATCGGAATCGTTCACGACGTCGTCGGCGTCGTCCGATCCGCGCTTAGGCTTGTCCGGCCGAGCGCCGGGTTTCGGTGCCGCCGCACGCAGACGTTCCTCCTTGGCCTGCTTGGCCTCTTCCTCTTCGCGGGCGATCCGGCCGAACACGAGGTGCTGCTGTCCGTAGGTCCATGCGTTGTTCGACACCCAGTACAGAAGGATGGCAACGGGGAAGAAGACGCCCATCACGAGGATGCCGAGCGGGAAGACGTACAGGGCGAGTTTGTTCATGATGCGGGTCTGCGGATTGTCCTCGGCGGCCGCGGTCTGCCGGGCCACCGACGCCCGCGAGTTCATGTGCGTGGCGAACGAGGCGATGAGCATCAGCGGGATCACGACGGCCGCGATGTGCCACCGCGTGAAGTCGACGCTGTCGAGGCTGCCCGATGAGACGAAGGCCTTCCACTGCTCTTCGGGCTGCGTGACGAACGATGAGAGCGGGATCCCGAACAGACGGGCGTCGAGGAAGTCCTGCACCTGCTCCGGGCTGAACGCGTAGTTTCCGATGGCCCGGTTGTCGGCCAGCGACAGATCCGCCCCGGTGTGTCCGAGCTGGAAACCGCCGCCGGTTCCGCCGTACCGGTTGAACGACCGCAACACATGGAACAGACCGATGAACACCGGGATCTGCATGAACATCGGGAGACACCCGAGGAGGGGATTGAAGCCGTGCTCCTTCTGGAGCTTCTGCATCTCCTCGGTCATCTTCACGCGGTCGTTGGCGTACTTCTTGCGAATCGCCTGCATCTGCGGGTTGATTTCCTGCATCTGCCGCGTCGTGCGTATCTGCTTGACGAAGGGCTTGTACAGGATCGCTCGCAGGCTGAACACGAGGAAGACCACCGACAGGGCCCAGGCGACGCCCGAACCTCCGGGAGTGTCGGGGAGGATCTTGTCGAACAACCAGTGCCAGACCCACATGATCCAGGTCACCGGGTAATAGATGAAGTTGAGCACCGCTCACTTACCCCTATCTGACGTCGGTGCCGAAGCACCTGTGTGTGAAGTCTGTGTTCGGCGCAGCCACTGCACCGGGCCCTGTTCGGGGACCGGATCGTAGCCGGGCTTATGCCACGGTCCGCATTTGAGCAGGCGCCATACGGCCAACACCGTTCCCCAGAGGAAGCCGTGTCTGTCGAGTGCTTCGACTGCATAGGCACTGCACGTCGGCTCGAACCGGCAGCTCGGCAATCTCATCGGGGAGACCCATGTCCGATACAGCTCGATGACGAAGATCAGTGCCCGGCGCGGGAATCGGTAGATCTGCTCTGCGGCGGTCATCGGCTCACCGCCGTCGCCCGGTCGCGGGACGCCGCCACCTTTCGATGACCGAATGCCTCGCGAAGCGTGTCCGCCAACTCGGTACTCGACCGTTCGACCACACCCGGGTGTGCCCGGATCACCACGAAGGTCTCGGCACCGAGAAGGTCCGGTGCGGTCGCGGCGAATGCGTGGCGGAGTCGACGCGCCGTGCGATGACGGACCACCGCGTTGCCGACCCGCTTCGAGATGATCAGCCCCAGCCACGGGCCGCCGGTCATTGCGACATCGGGACGGACGGCGGAGTCATCGGGCCAACGCGGGGGTACGCGAGCGACGTGAACACTCAGATCACGCGCCGAAACCCGCACACCACGACTGAGTGTGCGGGTGAAATCGGACTTCCTCGAAATCCGCACTGAGTCGGCCGACACCGATCGCCCGGGCCGGATCGCCGAGTCAGGCGGTCAGCTTGGCGCGGCCCTTGGAACGGCGACCGTTCACGATCGCGCGGCCGGCGCGGGTACGCATGCGAAGACGGAAGCCGTGCACGCGAGCGCGACGTCGGTTGTTCGGCTGGAAAGTACGCTTCCCCTTAGCCATGAGGGACTCCTTGTGTCGGTACTGCGGTTGGTCTTGGGCCCCACACCGCCGGCTCGCGTGCAGGCTCCGCCGTGAGGTGAGCGCGCGCAATCCAGTCCGTGTTCAGGCGACCTTTCGAGGGTACTGGCCGGGTGAAACCAAATCAAACGACGATCGACCTGCACAGACCCCTCGAACTGAATGACATCCGTGTGATTTGTTAACAGGCCGATCCACAGGTGTGGACAACTTTGTGGACAAGTCGCACTTCCACCGGGTTTCGTGGCACCCTCAAAGACGCAGAGTCAATCCACACCAGCAAGCAAGGGGGACCGCGTGGCGGGCGACCGGGAGTCATTCGGCGACATCTGGAACGCTGTGGTCGATGAACTGTCCAGCGCTGGCGGCTCCCTCGACGGTGAGCCGCTGACCCGACAGCAGAAGGCCTGGTTGTCACTGGTCAGGCCGCTGACGATGACCGAGGGGTTCGCGCTGCTGGCCGTGCCCTCGGCACTCGTTCAGGAACAGATCGAGAGGAATCTTCGCGACACCGTTCGGACCACACTGAGCCGTCATCTCGGTCAGGGCGTCGACATCGCGGTGCGCGTGGAGGAGCCCGACGACATCCCTCCCCATCCGGTGGACGGTTCCGGCGCGGCTGGGGACAACCCTGTGCACACTCCCGGTCCGACTCGAACTCCCACGGGTGCAACAAGCGTCACACCCGACACACCCCCGGTGCCGTCGGCGTCGCCGTCGGACGATCAGTTCGCCACCCTCAACTACGAGCAGCAGCGACCGGTGGAGCGACGTGAATGGTCGTCCTACTTCGCGCAGCGCGAGACCAGCGCACCAGACAACGGGACCACCTCGCTCCATCCGCGCTACACCTTCGACACCTTCGTCATCGGCGCGTCGAACCGATTCGCGCACGCCTCGGCGGTGGCCGTCTCCGAGAACCCGGCGCGGGCCTACAACCCGCTGTTCATCTGGGGTGAGTCCGGCCTCGGCAAGACGCATCTGCTGCACGCCGCCGGCCATTACGCACAACGACTGTTTCCCGGGATGCGCGTCAAGTACGTCTCGACCGAGGAGTTCACGAACGACTTCATCAACTCGCTGCGCGACGATCGCCGCGTCGGGTTCAAACGCCGCTACCGCGACATCGACATGCTGCTCATCGACGACATCCAGTTCCTCGAGGGCCGTGAAGGCATTCAGGAGGAGTTCTTCCACACCTTCAACACCCTCCACAACGCGAACAAGCAGATCGTCGTCTCCTCCGATCGTCCGCCGAAGCAGTTGGCGACGCTCGAAGACCGCCTCCGGACTCGATTCGAGTGGGGTCTGATCACCGACGTCCAGCCGCCCGACCTCGAGACCCGGATCGCGATCCTTCGCAAGAAGGCGCAGATGGACAAGCTCGCGGCACCCGACGACGTCCTCGAACTGATCGCCTCGAAGATCGAGCGCAACATCCGCGAGCTGGAGGGCGCACTCATCCGCGTCACCGCCTTCGCGTCGCTGAACAACGCGGAGCTCGACACCGGGCTCGCGGAAGTGGTGCTCAAGGCACTCATCCCCGATTCCGGTCCGATGGACATCAGTGCGGCCGGGATCGTCGCGGTCACCGCCGACTTCTTCGACCTCACGGTGGAGGACCTGTGCGGTCCGAGCAAGGTGCGGTCGCTGACCCTGCCCCGCCAGATCTCCATGTACCTGTGCCGTGAACTCACCGATCTGTCCCTGCCGAAGATCGGGGAGACCTTCGATCGCGATCACACGACGGTGATGCATGCGGACAAGAAGATCCGGAAGATGATGCACGAGAACCGCAACACCTACGACCAGGTGCAGGAGCTGACGGCGCGCATCAAGCAGCGTGCCAACCGCTGATCGTTCCCGCCGGCTTCCAACCCGCCGGCTCCCGACCCGTCGGCTCCCGACGACGAACCGCAGAACGACGAACCGCAGAACGACGACTCTCAAGGCGTCCCAGAGACTCGGGTGTCGTCCGGTCGACGCACACCCCGACGCCCGGACGACGCTGGAGGTCTCATCGCCGGCTGCGAAGTCCCAGGACACCGGCGCCCGCATCCTGTGGACAGCCTGGTGACAACCGGGGCCGAATCTGTGGACGGCGCCGGGGACCGATGCGGACGATCACAGCCGTCCACACACCGTCGAGGTTGTCCACCGGTGTCATCCACCGATGCTCCACATCAGTGGAGACGAGGTGACCTGCGCAGACGACGACAATCCACAGAACTCACAGCGCCTACTACTACTAAGAATTTCTCTTTAGAGAAGATCTTTTAAAACAGGCTGTGTGCATACACAGCACCGAGGGCTCGCTCGCCACACGCTCGGGCGGCCCTCGATCACTCGAGCTCGCCCCAAGTTCGCCGCACATCGGCGAAGCGCTCTAGAGTGGGATTCGGCGACCAGTAATCGCCGGCTCCGCACCATCTCGTGGCGGACCCGGTATGTCGAGAAGGGGTTACACCGCAGATGAAGTTTCGTGTCGTGCGTGACGAGTTCGCCGATGCCGTCGCGTGGGTGGCCCGCAGCCTTCCGGCGCGCCCCCCGGTTCCCGTTCTCGGCTGCGTGGTCCTGACGGCCACCGACACCGGCTTGCGCGTCGCCGGATTCGACTACGAGGTCTCGGCCACCCAGACCATCTCCGCCGAGGTCGCCGAATCGGGGACCGCCCTGGTGTCGGGCCGACTGCTCGCCGACATCACCAAGGCGTTGCCCGGCAAGCCCGTCGACGTGACGATCGACGGCGCTCGTGTCGCCATCGCGTGCGGCAGTGCCAAGTTCTCGTTGCCGACCATGCCGGTGGAGGACTACCCGGAACTTCCCGAGGTCCCCGAGAACACCGGATCGGTGCCTGCCGATCTGTTCGCCGAAGCCGTTTCGCAGGTCGCCGTCGCGGCCGGCAAGGACGACACGCTGCCGATGCTCACCGGCGTTCGCGTCGAGATCGAGGGCGACAAGGTCGTGCTGGCGGCCACCGACCGTTTCCGTCTCGCCGTGCGCGAACTCCAGTGGCAACCGACGGAGGCCGGTGCGTCGGGGGCGGCGCTGGTGCCGGCCAAGACGCTCTCGGAGGCGGCGAAGGCCGCGGGCGCCGATGCCACCGGGAACGTCGAGTTGGCGTTCGGCTCGGCGCACGCCATCGGTTCGGACGGCATGCTCGGCATCACGAACAACGCCAAGAAGACCACGACCCGTCTCCTCGACGCGGAGTTCCCGAAGTTTCGTCAGCTGTTCCCGCCCAACCACACGTCCGTGGCCACCATCGAGAGCGCTCCGCTGATCGAGGCGATCAAGCGCGTGTCGCTGGTCGCCGAGCGCGGAGCCCAGGTGCGTCTGGACTTCACCGACCAGTCGGTGCTGCTCACCGCGGGCGGCGATGAGGCCGGGAAGGCCGAGGAGGAACTGCCCGTCGACTTCCACGGTGAGTCGATCCTGATCGCGTTCAACCCGCACTACCTCCTCGACGGTCTGGCCGCCATCGGTTCTCAGACCGTGGAGTTCGGGTTCACCAATCCCGAACCCGACGGTTCCGGGCAGCGGCGGGCCGCGATCCGGCCGGCGGTGCTGCGGCCGGCGTCCGGGGAGAGCCCGGCGCGTGACGAGTCCGGCGCGTACGCCGCGTCCGACAGCGATTTCAGCTATCTCCTGATGCCCGTGCGACTGCCGGGCTGATCGGGAGATGCAGTCGATCGAGTAGGCCGTCGTGTTCGTTCGAGAGCTGACGCTGCACGATTTCCGATCCTGGCCGCAGATCCACCTCGATCTGCAGCCGGGAACGACGATCTTCGTGGGGCGCAACGGTTTCGGTAAGACGAACCTGCTGGAGTCGTTGTTCTACACCGCGACGCTGCGTTCGCATCGCGTGTCGTCGGACGCTCCGCTGGTGCGCAGTGGCGCCGATGCGGCACGGATCGTGGCGACCGTCGAGAACGAGGGTCGCGAGCTCACCGTCGAGCTGACCGTCGCCGCGCAGGGTGCCAACCGGGCGGCGGTGAACACCCGACCGGTTCGGCGTACCCGCGAGGTGCTCGGGATTCTCCGGACGGTGCTGTTCGCGCCGGAGGATCTGGCGTTGGTCCGTGGCGATCCGGGTGAGCGGCGGCGCTTCATCGACGAGCTGGTCGCTCAACTCCGGCCGATGGCCGCCGGCGCCAAAGCCGACTACGACAGGGTGCTGCGGCAGCGGTCAGCCCTGCTGAAGTCGGCGGGCGCCGCGCTGCGCCGCGGCGGAGACCAGGCCGACTCGGTGCTCTCGACGCTCGACGTGTGGGACGGACAGCTCGCCGACCTGGGCGCTCAGGTGACGGCGGCCCGTCTCGCCGTTCTGGGGCAGTTGGCCCCCCACGTGGTGGCCGCGTACGCGTCGATCGCTCCGCATTCGCGGCCCGTTCGTGTCTCGTACCGGTCGGCTGCGGGGTCAGCGGTCGACGAGAGCGCGGGCGGGGACGGCGCCGTCGACGACATCCGCGCGGCGATCGCCGAGCAGCTCGCCGCGGTGCGGACGAAGGAGATCGAGCGTGGCCTGTGCCTCGTGGGACCGCATCGGGACGATCTGCTGCTCGAACTCGGCGACGATCCGGCGAAGGGCTTCGCCAGCCACGGTGAGAGCTGGTCGTTGGCGCTGTCGCTGCGATTGGGCAGCGTGGAGCTGCTGCGCGCCGACGGTGTGGAACCGGTGATCATGCTCGACGACGTGTTCGCCGAGCTCGACGTCGCCCGCCGCACCAAACTCGCCGAGTTCACCGCCTCCGCGGATCAGCTTCTGATCACGGCGGCGGTCGCCGAGGACATTCCCGATCAGGTGGTCGGACGTCGCATTCGTGTCGGGGTCGTCGACGATGATGGAGCTCGACACTCGGTCATCACCGACGATGAGACCATCGGAGTGCGGGAGACCACGGGAGTGCGGGAGACCGGCGGAGTGCGAGACACCATCGGAGCAGATGAGGAGGTCGGCGATGTCGGACGAGGAGCGCGGGACGACGCCGAGTGAGTCGGCGGACGGTCCCCTGACCGGTCAGACCGGGTACGACCTCGCGCGCGCGGCGCTCGAGGAGGCTCGCGCCGCCGCCCGGGCCGCAGGCAAACCGGTCGGCATGGGCCGGGCCGCGCCGATCCGGCCGCGTGGTCGGACCGGGGATCGCTCCCGTCGTCGCTGGTCGGGAGCCGGGCCGGATCCCAGGGATCCGCAACCCTTCGGCGCGATGATCGGCGCCGTCGCCAAACGGCACGGCTGGCAGCCGAAGATCTCCGAGGGGACCCTGTTCGGCATGTGGCCGTCGATCGTGGGTGACGACATCGCGGCGCACGCCACGCCGACACGTCTGGACGGCACGGTCCTGCATGTGAGTGCCGAGTCGACGGCGTGGGCCACCCAGCTCCGGTACATGCAGGGACAGATCATCGCGAAGATCGCCGGCGTGATCGGTCACGACATGGTGACCCGACTGCGCATCACCGGCCCCCAGGCGCCGTCGTGGCGGAAGGGTCCGCGGCACATCTCGGGCCGCGGACCCCGGGACACCTACGGCTGATCGTTCCGTGTCGTCGGATCGTCGCCCTCCTGCGCGCCAGAGCGACTGAAAGCCGATCGGGCATGGTCGGTCCCGTCAGAACCGTCGATCGTCGTTCTGTGACGCATTCAGGGCGTGGGGATACCGGCTTCTGGTCGCTTCCCACGTACACTGAGGTGTAACTGTCCCCAATCAGAATGGGAGCTGACCCTCCGTGGCAGACACCAGCGGCAACGCACCCAAGAAGTCCGGTAAGTCGAAGCCGCCCGAATACGGCGCCGACTCGATCAGCATCCTCGAGGGTCTGGAAGCGGTTCGCAAGCGTCCCGGCATGTACATCGGCTCCACCGGTGAGCGGGGACTGCACCACCTGATCTGGGAGGTCGTCGACAACTCGGTCGACGAGGCGATGGCAGGCTATGCGAGCCGCGTCGACGTCACCCTGCTCGCCGACGGCGGCATCCAGGTCGTCGACGACGGTCGAGGCATGCCGGTCGGCATGCACGCGACCGGTGTTCCGGCCGTCGAGGTCATCATGACCCAGCTGCACGCCGGCGGTAAGTTCGACTCGGATTCGTACGCCGTCTCCGGCGGCCTCCACGGTGTCGGCATCTCGGTCGTCAACGCGCTGTCGACGAAGGTCGAACTGGCGATCAAACGCAACGGCTCCAACTGGGCGCAGACGTACGATCAGGCCAAGCCCGGCCCGCTGATCGAGGGGGACGCCACCTCCGCGACGGGCACCACGGTGCGGTTCTGGCCCGACGACACGATCTTCGAGAGCACAGAGTTCAACATCGAGACGATCGCTCGACGTCTGCAGGAGATGGCCTTCCTCAACAAGGGCCTCACGATCACGCTGACCGACGACCGCATCCACGAGGCGGTCCTCGAAGCCGAGGTCGAGGAGGGCGAGGACGGCGATGCGAGCATCAAGTCCGAGGAGGAGAAGGAGTCGGCGAAGGCCCGCGTCAAGACCCGGACCTATCACTACCCGGACGGGCTCGTCGACTACATCAAGCACCTCAACAGCCGGGCGAAGTCGCCGATCCACAAGACCGTCGTCGGTTTCACCGCCAAGGGTGACGGCCATGAGGTCGAGATCGCGATGCAGTGGAACGAGGGTTACGCCGAATCGGTGCACACCTTCGCCAACACCATCAACACCGCCGAGGGCGGAACGCATGAGGAGGGTTTCCGCGCGGCCCTCACCAGCACCGTCAACCGGTACGCCTTCGACAAGAAGCTCATCAAGGAGAAGGACGGGAAGCTGTCCGGCGACGACATCCGCGAAGGTCTCGCCGCCGTCATCTCGGTGAAGGTCGCCGACCCCCAGTTCGAGGGTCAGACGAAGACGAAGCTCGGCAACACCGAGGTCAAGAGCTTCGTGCAGAAGACGTGCAACGAGCATCTCTCGATGTGGTTCGACGCCAACCCCGCCGAGGCGAAGACCATCATCAAGAAGGCCGCCGACTCCCAGCAGGCCCGCCTGGCCGCCCGCCGGGCGCGTGAGCTGGTCCGCCGGAAGACCGCGACGGACATTGGCGGACTGCCCGGCAAGCTCGCCGACTGCCGCAGCAACGACCCCACCAAGTGCGAGGTCTACATCGTGGAGGGCGACTCGGCCGGCGGCTCCGCCAAGTCGGGACGCGATTCGATGTATCAGGCGATCCTCCCGATCCGCGGCAAGATCATCAACGTCGAGAAGGCACGGATCGACCGTGTGTTGAAGAACGCCGAGGTCCAGTCGATCATCACGGCGTTCGGCACCGGCATCCACGACGAATTCGACATCAGCAAGCTCCGGTACCACAAGATCGTGCTCATGGCCGACGCCGACGTCGACGGTCAGCACATCGCGACGCTGCTGCTCACGCTGCTGTTCCGTTTCATGCGGCCGCTCATCGAGCAGGGTCACGTCTACCTCGCGATGCCGCCGCTCTACAAGCTCAAGTGGCAGAAGGGTGCCGCTCCGGAGTTCGCCTACAACGACCGCGAGCGGGACGCGCTGCTCGAGGCGGGCAAGGCAGCGGGTAAGAAGATCAACACCGACGACGGCATCCAGCGCTACAAGGGTCTCGGTGAGATGAACGCCAGCGAGCTGTGGGAGACCACGATGGATCCGGAGGTCCGGGTCCTCAAGCAGGTCACCCTCGACGACGCGGCGGCCGCCGACGAGCTGTTCTCGATCCTGATGGGGGAGGACGTCGCCGCACGCCGCACCTTCATCGGACGCAACGCCAAGGACGTCCGCTTCCTGGACGTGTAGTGAGCCGGAACCGCCACCGAACCAACACTCGTGACCTCGGATGCACGCCGGGTCGCATGATGTCAGCAGCGGCATGCGCCGCGGGAAAGTGATTCATGAGCGACGAAACTGATCTGCCGGAGAACAACGGAGAGAGCGACCGCGTTCTGCCCGTCGACCTCGGTCAGGAGATGCAGAACAGCTACATCGACTACGCGATGAGCGTGATCGTCGGGCGTGCGCTGCCCGAGGTGCGCGACGGCCTCAAGCCCGTGCACCGGCGTCTGCTGTATGCATCGTTCGATGCCGGATTCCGCCCGGACCGTGGCTATGTGAAGTCGGCGCGTCCGGTGTCGGAGACGATGGGTAATTACCACCCGCACGGCGACAGTTCGATCTACGACGCCCTCGTCCGTCTCGCCCAGCCGTGGTCGATGCGGTATCCGCTCATCGACGGGCAGGGCAACTTCGGTTCCCGCGGTAACGACGGTGCCGCCGCGATGCGTTACACCGAGGCCCGGCTGACGCCGTTGGCCATGGAGATGCTGCGCGACATCACCGAGGAGACCGTCGACTTCGTCCCCAACTATGACGGGAAGACGCAGGAGCCGACGGTGTTGCCGTCGCGCATCCCGAATCTGCTGATCAACGGTTCGGGCGGTATCGCGGTCGGTATGGCCACCAACATTCCGCCGCACAATCTGCGGGAGGTCGCCGACGCCGTCTTCTGGGCTCTGGAGAATCCGGAGGCCGACGAGGAGACGACGCTCGCGGCGTGCATGGAGGTCGTCAAGGGTCCGGACTTCCCGACGGCGGGTCTCATCGTCGGTGGTCAGGGCATCCGCGACGCCTACATGACCGGTCGCGGCAGCATCCGGATGCGCAGTGTCGTCGACATCGAGGAGACGAAGACCGGCGGCACCCAGTTGATCGTCACCGAGTTGCCGTACCAGGTGAACATCGACAACCTGATCCAGAACATCGGCGAGCAGCTCAACGACGGGAAGCTCAAGGGCATCAGCAAGATCGACGATCTGTCGTCGGATCGCGCGGGCCTGAAGATCGCGATCACGCTGCGTCGTGACGCCGTCGCCCGCGTGGTGATGAACAACCTGTTCAAGCACACGCAGTTGCAGACCAACTTCGGCGTCAACATGCTGTCGATCGTCGACGGCGTTCCGCGCACTCTGCGGCTCGACCAGATGATCCGTCACTACGTGGCCCATCAGATCGACGTCATCGTGCGGCGGACCCGGTATCGGCTGCGCAAGGCCGAGGAGCGCGCCCACATCCTGCGCGGTCTGGTGAAGGCGCTCGACGCCCTCGACGAGGTCATCGCCCTCATCCGGGCGTCGGCGAACACCGAGGCCGCGCGGTCGGGCCTTATCGACCTCCTGGACATCGACGAGCTGCAGGCGGATGCCATCCTGGCGATGCAGCTGCGTCGTCTGTCGGCTCTGGAACGGCAGAAGATCATCGACGAGCTCGCCGAGATCGAGCGCGAGATCGCCGACCTGAAGGACATCCTGGAGCGGCCCGAGCGCCAGCGCGCGATCGTCCGCGACGAACTCAAGGACGTCGTCGACAAGTACGGCGACGACCGTCGTACGCAGATCGTTGCGGCCGAGGGGGATGTGACCGACGAGGATCTCATCGCCCGCGAGGAGGTCGTCGTCACGATCACCGAGACGGGATACGCGAAGCGGACGCGCACCGACCTGTACCGCAGTCAGAAGCGCGGCGGCAAGGGCGTGCAGGGCGCCACGTTGAAGCAGGACGACATCGTCGCCCACTTCTTCGTCTCCAGCACCCACGACTGGCTGTTGTTCTTCACCACCAAGGGGCGCGTGTACCGGGCGAAGGCCTACGAGTTGCCGGAGGCGAACCGCACGGCGCGCGGACAGCATGTCGCGAACCTCATGGCCTTCCAGCCGGAGGAGAAGATCGCGCAGGTCATTCGGATCTCCGGCTACGACGATGCGCCGTACCTCGTTTTGGCGACCCGCAACGGTCTGGTGAAGAAGTCGCGTCTGGACGCCTTCGACTCGAACCGGTCGGGCGGCATCGCGGCGATCAATCTGCGGGGCGACGACGAGCTGGTCGGCGCCCGGCTGTGCAGTTCGGACGACGATCTGCTGCTGGTGTCGAAGAAGGGTCAGTCGATCCGCTTCACGGCCGATGACGAGACGCTGCGGCCGATGGGTCGACAGACGTCCGGCGTCCAGGGCATGCGGTTCAACGCCGACGACGAGCTGCTCAGCCTCACCGTCGTGCGACCCGACACGTTCCTGCTGGTCGCGACGTCCGGCGGTTATGCGAAGCGCACGGACATCGAGGAGTATTCGCGTCAGGGTCGCGGCGGCAAGGGTGTGCTGACGATTCAGCACGATCCCAAGCGCGGCGATCTCGTCGGGGCGCTCGTGGTGGATCTCGACAGTGAGATCTACGCGATCACCTCGGGCGGCGGCGTCATCCGCACCAAGGCGAAGCAGGTGCGCAAGGCCGGCCGCCAGACCAAGGGCGTGCGCCTGATGAACCTGTCCGAGGGCAACAACGTGATCGCGATCGCGCGGAACGCCGACGAGCAGGATGACGATGAGGGCGCGGCTGACGAGAAATGAGCCGCCCACCGTTTAGGGTTGGGTAGCACCCGTTCAGTGAGGAATCGCCAGTGAGCACACCGAATCAGCCGGACGACACGAGCTCGGATCGCGCCGGCGTCACGCCGCCGTGGAAACGGGGCGAGAAGTCAGCGGCGACGGGTCTCACCGCTGGTCAGATGGCGAAGGCGGCCGGAGCGATCGGCGACGATCGTCCCGGTCCGGGTACCGGCTCGGGTTCGGGTCCCGCGTCGGCGGGGCGTCCGCCCGGCCCGCCGCGGCCCAACACGCCGGGTCCGGCTCCCGCCGCGCCGCCTGCGGCCCCGCAGGGCTCGTCTCAGTCGGGTTCGGGTCCGCAGGCACCGGGTCCGCACGGTTCTGGTGCCCAGGGTTCGGGCTCGCAGAGTGTGGGCTCGCCGGGTTCGGGTCAGCAGGGCTTCGTCGAGTCCGCGACGCGGAACATCCCGCGCGAGGATCTCGCGAAGCGCGATGAGCTGCCCGATCTCGACTCGATCCACCACACCGAGCAGGTCAAGGAGCAGGCGATCGCCCGGGCGACCAGTCAGACGATCCCGGCGCGCTCGGTCTCGACGCCGCTGCGTGCCGCCGTGCAGTTGAGGCGGGTCGACCCGTGGTCGGTGTTCAAGATCTCCGGTGTGCTGTCGGTCGCCGGGTTCTTCGTCTGGATGATCGCGGTCGCGATCCTCTACGGCGTCCTCGACGGGATGGGGATCTGGGAGCAGATCAACAGTTCGTTCGGGACCCTGGTGAGCGCCGACGGAACGAGCACCGGCGACGACTTGATCTCCGGGGGCCAGGTGTTCACCATGAGTGCGCTGTTCGGTGTGGTCGCCGCGATCCTCATCACCGGCCTGACCACGATCTCCGCGTACATCTACAACGTCTGCGCCGACATGGTCGGCGGCGTCGAGGTGACCCTCGCTGATCTGGACTGACCTGATGACCAGCCGTTTTGGAGAAGATCTGACGGTCGGGTAATCTTCATTCTCGGTTCACGGGCCTATAGCTCAGGCGGTTAGAGCGCTTCGCTGATAACGAAGAGGTCGGAGGTTCAAGTCCTCCTAGGCCCACCACAACTTCACCGACCGGGTTCCCCGGCACGGGGCCTTAGCTCAGTTGGTAGAGCGCCGCCTTTGCAAGGCGGATGTCAGGAGTTCGAATCTCCTAGGCTCCACAAGTACTGATCTCCACAAGGACTGTTCCAGACCAGAAGCGGTTTTCGTCGACGACGGAGACCGCTTCTTCTGCTCGGTGTCCCTCCCTCTCTTGTTGTCACGGACTCGTGCGCTCGGCGCGTCCGCCGTACCGACCGATCACTGCAGCCATTCGAGGGTGTAGACGTCCTGCCAGCGGACATGGATGTCGGCGCCGGCCTCCGCGGCGCGCGCGGGCCCGAGGCAGGACTCGATCACGGTGCGCACGGTGTCGCGGACGGTGTCGGCGCGGGCGTGCAGATCGTCGCGGTAGCGGGCGATCAATCCGATCGTCACGCCGGCGAGGTCACCGTCGTCACCGTGCAACTGGACGTGGACCACGAGGCGGCCCGACGCGGCGCGGACGCGAGTGGCCAGTAGCTGTTTGATCACCCGATCGTTGACGCGGATGTGGGCGTCGTCGGTGTCGAGGTCGCGGCCGGGACGGCGGACGCGGGGGAGTCCGGTGGTGATCGACGAGATCAGGCGCGCGACATCGCCCGACGGTTCGTCGAGGCGGCGGCTCGCGTCGACGAGCCAGATGTCGGTGGGTTCGCCGTCGATGTCGTCGTACGTCATCTGTCCTCCCTCCCCTCTGGTCGTCGTCCTTCCGGTCTCGCATCGGCACCCCTGACGGGTGCCCCCGGTCTCCACGGTGCCAGCCGAGTGGTCAGATACGTGCGGCCTCGTTGCAGATGGCCGCGCACCGAGCCGTCGCTGATCCGCAGGACCGCGGAGATCTCGGCCAGCGACAGGCCCTCCACCTCGCGCAGCCACCACACCGCCCGCGGAGTCGCGTGCATCCGCCGCAGTTCCGAGGCCAGTGCATCGCGGAACTCCCGGCGTTCAGCCGCTTCGGCGGGCAGCGGCTCGGTGGACTCCACGTCGATGAAGCTCTCCGACGGTGCGGGAACGTCGCGACGCTTCCGGTAGTGATCCATCACCTTGCGGTGCGCGATCCCGAGAACCCAGGTTCGCAGTGCACTGCGAAACGCGAAGTCGGGCAGCCCCCGCCACACGGCGAACAGTGTCTCCTGCGCGAGATCCTCGGCGACCTGCGCATCGTCGACCATCCGCCGGATGAAACGCAGGACGATCGGCGCGGTGCGGGCGACCAGGACCTCGAACGCCTCGGGGTCGCCCGCCGCGGCAGCCGCCGCCAACTCCTCGTCGGAGAAGCCGGCGAGCGAGACGTCGTCACTCATATCATCGGTGTGATGCACATCACTGCCTGGGTCGCGTGCAATTTTCGGGTGTTCCGCGACTGACTCTATACACGCCCCGAATCCGATGGGGGACACGAGAAAGGATCGAGATGAGCGAGCAGGCCACCACGAAGACCACCACCGACGCCGCAGAGGCGCCGCGGACGACCGGCAAGGACGTCGAGCTCTCCAGGAATTCGAGCACCTCGCTGCACGGATCCCACGGCACCACCTCGATCGCCGACGTCGTCGTCGCCAAGATCGCGGGCATCGCGACCCGCGAGATCGACGGCGTCTACGACCTCGGCGGCACCACCGAGCGGGCCGTCGGCAAGGTGCGCGGCGTGATCCCCGGCACCGGATCGAGCGTCACGCAGGGCATCGACGTCGAGGTCGGCGAGCGTCAGGCGGCCGTCGACGTCGCGATCGTCGCCGAGTTCGGGGTGGCGATCCATCAGCTCGCCGGCGCGATCCGCCGCAACATCATCAACGCGATCGAACAGATGACCGGCCTCGAGGTCACCGAAGTGAACGTCATGGTCCACGACGTGCACTTCGCCGATGACGACGACACCGACGCCGGCGAGCCGCGAGTCCAGTGATGACGGCCGAATCGGCGTCGGCCGCCGACGAACCGCTCGCCAAGCGGATCGCACGCGCCGTCCTCGCGGTGCCGGGAGTCGTCGACCTCGACGGTGGACTGTTCGGAGAGGTCGCGACCTACCTGCCCGGTGAACGGGTCAGCGGCGTGCAGCTCTCCGACGATGAGGGGTCTGTCCACATCGTCGTCGACCTGCGCCACGACTTGCGAGAAGTCGCCGCGGCCGCCGCGGCGGCCGCCGAGCAGATCGCCGACCGACCGTTCTCCGTCACCGTCGAAGACGTGACCTCCCCGGCATTGGAGGCATCCGAAGCGTCCGAGACGGGCACGACGGGGTCGGCAGGGTCGGCGTCAGCGGAATCCACTGCCGACACCGCACGGCAATTCGAAGGAGGATCCGATGAGTAAAACCGCAATGATCGGGCTGCTCACCGGTCTGCTGCTGGCGTTGGCGGCGACCACCGGTGGCTTCGGCGGCTTCGTCCTGGCGGTGGTGTTGGGCGCCGTGGGACTCCTCGTCGGCCTGCAAGCCGACGGGACCATCGACGTGCGCGCGATCGTGCGCAACCGCAACCGTGGTTGACGTGGCGCCCGGGGAGGGGCGACGCGACGAGCTGCCCGGACGGTTGACGGTCGTCGACGCCGTCTTCGAGAAGATCGCCCTCGGGGCGGCGCTCGAGGTCGACGGTGTGGTCCGCCACGGCGACTCCGTCGCGGGAAGGATCGGGAGCCTCGTCAGCCGCGACACCACGGCCGGAACGTCATTCCCCCGGGCACGGGTCGAGAGCGTCGGCGGCGCCGCACACGTCGTCGACATCACCCTCGCGGTGGTGTGGCCGTCGCCGATCGCCCGGATCTGCCGGGACGTACGGACGCGCGTCAGCGACGAACTCGACCGCCTCACCGGCGGCCGTCCCGTCCGCGTCGACGTGACGGTCGGCGAAGTGGTGGCCGGCGACGCGGCGCGGCTCCGCAAGCGCGGCATCGTCGAACTGCCCGACACCGACGGGGACCACGGGGCCGACGGGGACGACAGGGACGACAGGGACGACGGGGGCGACGAGCGCCGGACCCCCGAATCATCCGATGACCGCCAGGAAGATGACCGCGAGGAAGAGGTGACCTCATGACCGCGTCGACGGGAGAGCCGCTCGATCAGCGGGACATCGACGACCGCGAGACGCCGGTCGAGCGCGTGAACGCATCCGACATCTCCGACACCCCGGTCCGTCCGCCGACGGCGTTCCCGGGCGCCGCGATCGCCGGCGGAGTGCTGGGCGTCGTGCTCCTCGGCGGCTGCGGCCTCCTGATCCGCGACCTGCTCGCGGTCGCCGGAGTCCTCGACGACGACACCTGGGTGCACCGTGCGGCGGTGAACCTGGGAACCCAGACGTGGTCGGACTGGATGTGGGTCGTCCCCGCCGCCTGTGCGGTCGTCGGCCTGCTCCTCGTCCTCCTCGCGGCCAAACCGCGGCGCCGCACCCACGTGAACCTCACCGACTACCCGGTGGTGTGGACCCGACGCATCGACGTCGCCCGTCGCGTGAGCGCCGCCGTCTCCGATCTGCCGGACGCCCGGCACGCCGTCACCTCGGTGACCGGTCGGCGCGTCAAGGTGTTGGTGACGGCCACGACCGCGGTCGACACCGACCGCGTCGGCCGAACGGCGCGCGCGGCGATCGGCTCGGCGGAGGTCGGCCAGAAGATCGTCGTCAAGGTGAAGAAGGGGGTCGGTGAATGAACAGGGGAGCAGCAGCACTGCATCGACTGTCGCTCGGTCTGATCGGCGTCATAGCGCTGGTCGTCGCCGTCGCGATCGTCCTCGTCCGGCTCTCGGTGGATCCCGTCGCCGACTGGGTGGCCCGCCTCGACACCGCGAGGATCGCCGACACCGTCGGCGAGGACTGGTTCGCGGCCGTGATCGCCGGTGTCGCCGTGATCGCCCTGTACTGGGGGTGGCGACTGATCCGGACCACGATCGCACCGCGCCGACCGGACGTGCTGACGATCGGCGGCAGCGGCCCCGAGGGCAGCATGACGATCCCGCTCAAGCAGGTCGCCCGCGCCGTCGAGGGGGAGCTCACGGCGCAGACGATCCTGCGGGACGTCCGCGTCCAGGCGATCGACGACCGCGGCAGCAAGATGATCCTCGTCTCGGTCGCGGCCCGTCCGGAACGGTCGTACGACGAGGTGGTCGGCGCGTTGGCGTCGTCCCTCGACGACCTGCGGTCGGCCTTCGACGGGACGGATGTGCACGTGCGCGCGCTGATCCATCTGGAGAAGCGCGACGACTGACCGTGCGGACCGGGCACGGGGGTCCACCGAACGGAGTAATCTCCGACACACGGGGGAGTCAGATCGACGGGAAGTGGAGTCAGCAGTGATCGACAACCGATCCCGACGGACCCGGGCCGCGACGAGTGCGTTCCGCCGGATCCTCGGCACCGTCCTCGCGGCAGTGGTCGTCACCGCCCTCACCCCCGGCGTCGCAGCGGCCCGCCCGGTGAACGCTCCGGGCCAGATCATCGGGGTGTTCGACCGCCCCGACGGGTGGCGCGGACTCGACGGCGGTCGCGCCATCGACTACTGGACCCAAGACGGTCGAGGACGTCCCGTGCCGACCAGCGGCGCCCTCCTCGTTCCGCCGGGGCCCGCTCCCCGTGGCGGTTGGCCGGTGGTGGTCTACAACCACGGGACCTCGGGCTTCTCGGCCGGCTGCGGTGGCCAGAGCGCGCCGGCGGCCGGTGAGAACCGCTACATCACCCGCCTCGTCCGCAAGGGATACGCCGTGGTGGCGACCGACTACGTCGGCCTCGGCCGATTCCACACCGGCCCGCACCCGTACCTGAACACCCGCAGTGAGGCCACGGCCGCGATCGACCTGCTGCGCGCCGCACGCAGCGTGGAACCCGAGCTCTCGAACACCTGGGCCGTCACCGGCGACTCGCAGGGCGGTCAGGCGGCTCTGGCGACTGCGCACCGGCAGCGGACCTACGGGCCGCGGACCGACTTCCGGGGGACCGTGGCGATCGACCCCGAGTCGGACGTCGAGAAGATCGCCGGACTGCTGGGCCCGTACATTCCCCGGTTGCCGTCGTTGGCGGACGGAGCCTACGAGTACGTGTTGGCGATCCTGGCGGGCCTGCGGAGCACCGACCCGGGCGCGCGGGTGGACGACTATCTGACGCCGCTGGGTGAGAAGGTGGTCCACTCCGTGGGAACCGGCGAGTGCCGACCCGACGTCGACACGTCGATCCCACTGGGCGCTCTGTTGACCAAACCGCTCGGGGTCGGCCCGCTGGTCCCGGCGTTGAATCGATACATGCAGGTGCCGACGAGCGGATACGACCGGCCGATCCTGCTGGTCCTCAACACCCTCGACACGACCGTGCCGTCACCGCTGCACGCAGCGCTCGTCGCGCAGTTCGCGGCGGGCGGCGTCGACTTCGCGACGTCGGTCGCGAACGGATCACACACCGAGATGAACGCTCGGCAGTGGGCGGATTTCGACCGGTTCTTCGCCCGAGTCCTGAAGCGCTAGAGCAGGATCCAGAGGTAGGCGAGCGCTCCGAGAACCAGGAACGCCACCCACAGGTAGCCGACGACGATGGCGGCGGTCGCGAATTCGCGGCCCAGCGTGCCGTCGCGGTCGATCCGGGCGCGGCTGCGGTATCCCAGCCAGATTCCGAACGGGGAGAGGACGCCGACGGCCGACATCAGGAAGGCCCACACGGCGTTCCAGTTGAAGTCGGTAGCCGACGATGCGGCAGGGGAGGTCACGGAATCGGGTTCCTTCGACGGAGTCGGTACCACCGGCGTCGAAGTGCCGGCGGAGGCGGTGTTCGGTGAGCCGGAATCGGCTCCCGTCGGCTCGTGCCGCTGGTCGCCGCTGATGGGGGCAGGTCCCAGCGGCACCGGCGGCTTGGCGACGGCCGAATATGCGAGCGGACCCGACGGGCGGGGCGCGTTCGTGCCGGTGCCCGACGGGGGCGAGCCTGCCGGCGGGCGTCCCGCAGACGATGATCCCGCAGACGGTGATCCGGCAGACGGTGATCCCGCAGACGGTGATCCGGCAGACGGGGGCCCGGCAGGCGGGCGTCCTGTCGATGGCGGTCCGCCCGGGGTCGGTCGCGGGCCGGGAACATTCTGGGAAGACGCCGGACCCTGTGATGATGTCGGGCCCGGGGATGGGGTCGGGCCCTGTGACGGTCCCGATGCGGGGCCCTGGCGCGGCTGCAGCGTTCCGGGACCGTGGGTCGGCCGGGCGCCACCCGACTGTTGGCTGCCGGGCTGCGAAGTACCGGCTTGCGGCCCCCGGCCCTGCGGCGCACCGGGCCGCTGGGACCCCGACTGCTGGGACCCCGACTGCTGGGACCCCGACTGCTGGGGTGCACCGGGTCCCTGCGGCGCCCGCGGACCAGACGGCGACGGACCAGACGGCGACGGACCAGACGGTGACGGACTAGACGGCGGCGGAGTGTTCGGCGCCTGCTGACTCCGAGCGGGAACACCGGAGGACTGGTTACCGGAGGACTGGGAACCGGAGGGCCGGCTAACGGCCGATGCGGGATCGGCCTGAGACGCGGACGGGTTCCCCGGTCGACGATGCGACCCGCCGTCGGCGCCGGCCGGACGGTCCGGGGCAGACGAGGGCTTCACCGATGCCGCCCGTTCCCAAGGCGCCGGCGTGGGACCCGCCTGATCGTCGGCCGGGTCGTTCTCGCGCGAATCGTCGGAAGTCACGTCGTCCAAATTACCTGTTGACGGTCAAGACGCCGAAGAATCGCCGGCGGAATCGCCGAGGCGCGATTCACCGCCGGGCAGATCGTCGAGCCGCGGAGGAGCCGCGGCGACCGGCGGATGCTCGGTCCTCGACTTGCGCAGAACGATCGCGACACCGGTGATGAGCACCACGATCGTCGACACGAGGAAGACCACGAGTTTGTTCGGCATCCCTCCAGCGTGCCAGGCGCGGGTCCCTCATCGCCAGTGGCCGACGCCCGGATCACGGCGGCGTGCGCCCCGCATCGTCGAGTCATGGTTTTATGGACACTGTGAGTGAGCAGAACAAGACCGCGACCCTGCACACCAATCGCGGCGACATCGTCATCGAACTCTTCGGCAATCACGCCCCGGTCACCGTCGAGAACTTCGTCGGCCTGGCCCAGGGCACCAAGGACTACAGCACCAAGAACGCCAAGGGCGAAGCCAGCGGCCCGTTCTACGACGGCGCGGTGTTCCACCGCGTCATCGAGGGCTTCATGCTCCAGGGCGGCGACCCGACCGGCACCGGTCGCGGCGGCCCCGGCTACCAGTTCAAGGACGAGTTCCACCCGGAACTCCAGTTCGACCGCCCCTACCTGCTGGCCATGGCCAACGCCGGCCCCGGCACCAACGGTTCGCAGTTCTTCATCACCGTCGGCGCCACCCCGCACCTGAACCGTCGCCACACGATCTTCGGCGAGGTCAAGGACGCGGCCTCGCAGGCCGTCGTCGACGCGATCGCGACCACCGCGACCGATCGTCAGGACCGCCCGGTCGACGAGGTCGTCATCGAGAGCGTCGAGATCAGCTGAACTTGACGCAGACCTGCTACCGGCACCCCGACCGCCCGACCGCGCTCTCCTGCACGCGGTGCGGGCGGTCGGCGTGTCCGGAGTGTCTCCGGCCCGCATCGGTGGGCCAACACTGCGTCGACTGCGTCGGCGAGGCCGTCGGCTCGGCTCGCGTGGGCACAGCCGAATCCGTGGCCCTCGAGACCGAGTCGCGCGCCCCGATGATCACGTACGCGCTGATCGCGGTGAACGTGATCATCTACCTCGCGTGTGCGCTCGAGTCGGGGAGCATCTTCGATCCGCGCGCATCGACCGTGATGCAGTACGGCGCGCTGATCACCGGCGACGACTTCGACAACGAATACTGGCGCCTCGTCACCAGCGGTTTCCTCCACTGGTCGATCCTTCACCTCGCGGTGAACATGTTGGCGCTGTATCTCATCGGCGCCGACCTGGAACGAGTCTTCGGTCCACTCCGATACATGGCCGTCTACGGCATCGGGCTGCTCGGCGGCAGCGCCGCGGTCATGGCCTTCGAAGGCGGTCAGGTGGTGACGGCCGGTGCGTCGGGCGCGATCTACGGCCTGATGGGCGCCCTGCTCGTCGTGGTGGTCCGAATCAAGGCCCCCGCGTCCACGATCATCACGGTGATCGTCATCAACCTCGTCATCTCCCTGACCATCCCGGGCATCTCACTGCTCGGCCACCTGGGCGGTCTGGTCTTCGGTGCGGCGAGTGCGGCCGGTGTCCTGTGGCTGCCGACCGCGATCCTGCCGCCCGAGAAGCGCACCTACCGGCGGGTGAATCGGATCGGGTGGGCAACCCTGGCCGCCCTCCTGATCCTGGCGTTGGCGATCGGCACCGGCATCGCCGTCAGCGACAGCATTCACTGACCGCGTTCAGCGGTCGGCGTTCCGATCGACGACGGGGAGTCCGGCTTCGCTGAGCCGCTGCGCCACCAGCGTCGGAGCGGCACCGAGATCCCATCGCCCGAAGACGAGAAGCCGATCGTCGGCCAGGTCGATCGTCAGCTGGCGCGACCGCGCGAACAGGTGCCGCGTCGAGATCACCGAGATCTGCGCGATGTCGTCGACTTGCAGGGTCGCCGGACCGCGGAGCGTCTTGACCTGCAGCGCGGGACCCTCGAGGAGGGTCAGCCGCGGCCGTCGCACGAGGCTGATCGCACCGGCGACGATGACGGCCGCGGCGGCGATCCCGAGGAAGACCACGCCGACGGGGTCGGCGTAGGAGGCGGCGGCCGCGGCGCCCAGGGCGAGGCCCGCTCCGATCATCGCGATGCTCGCCGGCAGCGGCGTCGCCCACTCGTCATGCACAGCTGAATCCGATTCGTCCACAGGAGTCATCCACAATGGGGATGAATTACACACATGTCATTCCCCAGGTCGCAAGGGATGAGGGGGAGATCATCCACGGATCGCGTCAGCGCCACCCCATGGTCATCAACAATCCGACCACCATGAATCCGAAGCCGATCAACATGTTCCACGGACCGAGCTCGGTCATCCAGTTGAGGATCTCGTACTTCCCGACGGTGGCGCCCAGGTAGTACACGATCAGCCAGATCAGACCGATCAACATCAGCCCGAACATGACGGACTGGTACCAGATGCCGGACGGACCGGCCTTCACCTTCACCGGAGTGCGGCTGGCGGTGTTGATCGTGTAGTCGGTCTTCTTGCGAACCTTTGACTTGGGCATGCCTCTACGGTAACCGAGGAGCGCCCCCGGCGGTGAACCCGATAACCTGGTCGACGTGCGCATCCTCGTCATCGACAACTACGACAGCTTCGTCTACAACCTGGTCCAGTACCTGGGACAGCTCGGCGTCGATGCCGACGTCTGGCGCAACGACGATCCGCGGTTGGCCGACCTCGACGCCGTCGTCGCCGACGTCGACGGGATCCTCCTGAGCCCCGGACCGGGGACGCCCGACCGCGCCGGCGCCACCGAACCGCTCGTCCGGGCCGCGGCCGCCACCGGCACCCCGCTGCTGGGGGTGTGCCTCGGCCACCAGGCGATCGGGGAGGTCTTCGGGGCGACCGTGGTGCGGGCCGATGAACTGCTGCACGGAAAGACGTCACCGGTGCGTCACGACGGGACCGGCGTCCTGGCCGGACTCCCCGACCCCTTCACGGCGACCCGCTATCACTCGCTCACGCTGGCGCCCGAGTCGGTACCCGACGAACTGATCGTCACCGGCACGACCCCCGACGGCGTCGTGATGGCGATGCGGCACCGTGACCTGCCGATCCACTCCGTGCAGTTCCACCCCGAGAGCGTCCTCACCCAGGGCGGGCACCGCATGCTCGCGAACTGGCTCGCCGTGTGCGGTCTGACGGTGCGCGAGCCGCTCGTCGCCGACCTCGAGGGTCAGATGGCGCGGGCCCTGTCGGACGCGGAGTAGACGAGCCCAGAACCGCCCGGAACAGAACCGCCCGGAACAGTCCGGGGTCGGCGGGTCAGCCCGGAATCAGGCTGGCCCGACCGACGACCACCGACACGGTCTCGTCCTTGCGGAGCTTCCCACCCGCGCGCGGCGTCTGCGAGATCACCTTGCCGTCGTCACGACTCGTGAGTCCGACGGGACGTTCGGTGGAGCTGAGCGTATTGGTCTCCCAGCCGGCCTCCTCGAGGGCCCGCTGCGCCTCCGAGAGCGTCTTGCCGCGCAGGTCGGGGACGACGAACATGTTGCCCCGTGAGACCATCACCTGCACCGTGCTGCCGCCGGGCACCGTGGCGCCCGGCCCCGGCGAGGTGTTGACGACCTCGCCCTTGGGCAGCTCGGAGTCGGCGTCGACCGCGGTCATGTCGAGGCCCAGCTTCTCCAACTCCTTGGCGGCGTCGTCGCGCGACTTGCCCCGCAGGTCGGGGAGTTTGACCTCCTTGGGGCCCGTCCCGACGTACAGCGTGACCGTGTCGGTCACCGGAACCGACGTGGAGAACTTCGGCGACGTCCGCACCACCTTGTCCTTGAGCTTCATGCTCGACTCGGTCTTCGACGTCTTGATCTTGTCGGGAGCGAAGCCGAGGACCTTGAGGGCCTCGGTGGCCTCCTTGACCGACTTGCCGTACAGATCCCGGGGGATCTCCTGCTTCTGGGGTCCCGACGAGATGTAGAGCGTGACCTCCGAACCCTTGGGCGTCGGCACGTCGTCGCCCGGCACCGTGCGGGTGGCGAGTCCCTCGGCGATGGTGCTGCTCGCCTCCTGCGTGCGTTTCACCGAGAACCCGTACTGCTCGAGGTTCGCCTCGGCGGCATCGGCGGTCAGACCGGTCACCTTGGGGACGGCGATCCGCTCCTCGTCGCCGCTCCACGGCGACCACGCCAACAGTGCGATGAGGAGGATCGCGATCGCCGCGACGGCGGTGGCGATCCGGACACCGCGGCGGCTGAAGAACCCGGCGCCGGCGGCGACCTCCTGCTCCTCGTCGTCGGGACGGGTGCGGCGGCGCCGGCTCGGGAGCGGCTCGTTGCGGACCGGCATCCGGCCGGGCGCCTCGATCATCTCGGTCCGCTCCTCGTCGGTGAGGAGCATCGGCGCCGACGGCTTGCCGCCGGCGAGCACCTTGACCAGGTCGGAACGGAACTCGGCCGCCGTCTGGTAGCGGTTGGCCGGATTCTTGCTCATCGCCATCATCACCACCGAGTCGAGCTCGGCGGGGATCTCGGACCGGACCTGCGACGGACGCCGGGGATCCTCGTGGACGTGCTGGTGGGCGACGGCGATCGGCGAGTCGCCGGTGAACGGGGGCTCACCGGTGAGCAGTTCGAACAGCACGCAGCCCATCGAGTAGATGTCGCTGCGCGGATCGACCTTGATGCCGCGAGCCTGTTCGGGCGACAGATACTGCGCGGTGCCCATCACCGCGGACGTCTGGGTCATCGTCGCCGACGTGTCGTCCATCGCGCGGGCGATGCCGAAGTCCATGACCTTGACCGCGCCGGTGCGGTCGATCATGACGTTCGCGGGCTTCATGTCGCGGTGCACGATGTTGTTGCGGTGCGAGAAGTCCATCGCCGCGGCGACGTCGGCCATCCAGGTGATCGCCTGCTTGGGCGCGATGTGCCCGCTCGACCGCAGCAGGTCGCGCAGGGTGTCGCCCTCGACGTACTCCATGACGATGAACGGCAGGGGGCCGTCGGGCGTCTCCGCCTCACCGGTGTCGAAGACCTGGACGATGGTCGGGTGGTTCAGTTTGGCCGCGTTCTGGGCCTCCCGACGGAACCGGAGGTAGAACGTCGGGTCGCGTGCGAGGTCGGCGCGCAGCACCTTGATGGCGACGTCGCGGTGCAGGAGGAGATCCCGTGCGAACTGCACCTCCGACATGCCGCCGAAGCCGAGCGTCTCGCCCAGCTCGTAGCGGTCGGAGAGATAGTGAGGATCAAGCACTGAGCATCACCCTACCGGAAAAGGCCAGGTGAAACCGGGTCGACCGGTGGTCTCACTCGTCGGAGGCTCGGGGGTGTCGGTCGTCGGCTCCGGGGTCTCGCTCGTCGGCTCGGGCGTGTCCTCGGTCTCGCTCGACGTCGGCCGTTCACGGCTCGTCTCCCGCGTCGGAGCCTCGTTCGAGGTCGGCTCCTCGCGTTCCTGCGGCGTCTCCGGGGCGCTGTTCTGCGTCGGCGTCGGCGTCGGCTTGTCGTCCTTCGGACTGTCGGTCAGGGTGTAGCCGATCAGCGCGATCGCGACCAGCAGCAGGAGCGCGGCGATCGCGGTGAGAACCTTCTGACCCGTGCTCCACCCCTGGTCGGCGGGCTCGGGTGGCAGCGGGGCGCGCGATGCGGCCGGCGGTTGGTGCGCGGTGACCGGTCGGCTCGACGCGGTCATCGCGCGGGTCGACGACGTCGGCACCGCGGCGGGTGCGCCGCCGGCGGCGCGCGGAACCGGGGGCCGATGTCCGGCGCGGACCGCGGCCACGGCGTCGGCGAACTCGCCGCCGGTGGCGTACCGCTGGGCGGGATCCTTCGACAGCGTGATGTCGATGAGTTCGCGGACGGGAGCGGGAACGCTCTCCGGCAGCGGCGGCGGTGCCTCCTGGATGTGCTTCATCGCGACGTTGATCGCGCCGTCGCCGAGGAAGGGTCGCCGACCGGTCAGGGCCTCGAAACCGACGACACCGAGCGAGTAGACGTCCGACGCCGCGGTGGCCTCACCGCCCATCGCCTGCTCGGGCGAGATGTACTGGGCGGTCCCCATCACCATCCCGGTCTGCGTGACCGGTGCGGCGTCGACGGCCTTGGCGATGCCGAAATCGGTGATCTTCACCTGACCGGCGGGTGTGATGAGGATGTTGCCCGGCTTCACGTCGCGGTGCACGAGCCCGGCGGTGTGCGCCGCCTGCAGGGCGCGGCCGGTCTGCTCGAGCATGTCGAGGGTGTGGGCGAGCGACAGCTGCCCCATCCGGGTGATCACCGAGTTGAGGGGTTCGCCGTCGACGAGCTCCATCACGAGGTAGGCGAGCGGGTCGCCGCCGTTGCCGTCGGACGTCTCGCCGTAGTCGAAGACGTTCGCGATGCCCGGGTCGTTGAGGCGGGCCGTGGTCTGCGCCTCGGTGCGGAACCGACGCAGGAACTCGGAGTCGTTGGAGTACTCGGCCTTGAGCACCTTGACGGCGACGCGGCGTCCCAGGCGGGTGTCCAGTGCCTCCCAGACCTGACCCATGCCGCCGGTCGCGATCAACCGGACCAGTCGGTACCGGTCGGCGATGACGGCGCCGTTCTGCAGGCTCATCGAGGACCTCCCGTGTATGCATTCATGACTTTACGTGCGATGGGGGCGGCGACGACGCCGCCGTACGCCCCGGCGCCCTTGGCGCTGTTCTCGACGACCACGGCGACGGCGATCTCGGGACTCGACGCCGGCGCGAACGCGATGTACCAGGCGTACGGTGTGCCTTCGCTGGCGCCGACGGCGTGATCGGCGGTCCCCGTCTTCGAGGCGATTCCGGCCTGTGCGCCCGCCGTGTGCTGTTCGGAGCGGACCATCATGTCGGAGATCACCGACGCCTGCTCCGAGGACAGCGGATGGCCGGCCGGCGACGGCGACGTGGTCGAGACCGTCTTGAGGTCGGCGGTCTGGATCTTGTCGACGAGGTACGGCTTCATCCGGACCCCGCCGTTGGCGATGGTCGACGCGATCATCGCGTTCTGCAGCACCGTGAGGCTCACGACCTCCTGGCCGATGGCGGCCTTGCCGAGGGTCGCGGGATCGGTGCCCGGGTCGTGGACCTGCGACGGACTCACGTTGATGGGGATGCCGAGCTCCTCGTCGAAACCGAACTTCTCGGCCATCGAGGTGAGTTTCTCGCCGCCGTCGCCGCCCATCTTCTCGTTGATGAGCTCCACGAACGCGGTGTTGCACGAGTACTCGAACGCCTGCGTCAGCGTGACCTGGCCGCCCGAGGCCTCCGGGCAGGTCTGTCGGCTGTCGTTCGAGATGGAGGTGCCGGGAAGCGGGAGCGTCGCCTGCGACGTCAGCCGGGTGTCGGGCGACACGCCGTCGGCGATCGCCGCAGCGGTCGTGACGACCTTGAACGTCGATCCGGGCGGTGCCAGCGTCGCGAGCGCCTTGTTCTTCAGCGGGCCGGCGATCGCCTTCGGGTCGTACTCGTCCCACGTGTTCCAGAACGCCGTCTGGTCGAGGACGGCGAGCTTGCTCGGGTCGTACATCGGCGTGGACGCCATCCCGAGGATCTTGCCGGTGCTCGGTTCCATCGCGACGACCGCGCCGCGGCACGGACCGTCGCAGTCGGCGCCGGTGAGCGCGTTGTACGCGGTCTGCTGCACCTTGGGGTCGATGGTGGTGACGACGGTGCCGCCGCGCGGGTCGCGGCCGGCGAACATGTCCATGAAGCGTTGGGTGAACAGGGCGTCGTCGCTGCCGCTGAGCACCGAGTTCTCCGAGTACTCCAGACCGCGTCCCTCCATGAACGGCGAGTAGAACCCGGTGACCGGCGCGTACATCCGGCCGTCGCGTCCGTCGAGGTAGACGCGACGGTACTTGTAGGTCTTGTCATCGTTGGGCACCGACCGGGCCAGCACGACGGTGCCGTCGCGCGTGACGATGGTGCCGCGAAGCCGCTGATTCTCCTCGAGCCGCGTCCGCTTGTTGTGGACGTCGTTGCGCAGGGAGTCGGCGCGGAAAACCTGCACGTACGTGGAGTTCGCGAGCAGCGCGACCACGAGGATGATCGCGACGACTGCGACGCGCTGGATGGGACGGTTCATTGCGTCGGCACCACCCGGGTGGCCATGGAGTCGACGGCCTTCGGCTTCCGCTTCGGTGCGTCGGGGCGGCGCGCAGCGTCCGACACCCGGATGAGGATCGCCAGCAGGATGTAGTTCGCGAGCAGCGACGATCCGCCGTACGCGAGGAACGGCGTGGTGAGACCGGTCAGCGGGATCAGCTTCGAGATGCCGCCGTACACGACGAACACCTGGATGATGACGGTGAACGACAGACCGGCCGCGAGGAGTTTGCCGAAGCTGTCGCGGACGGATACGGCGATCCGCAGACCCCGCACCGCGAAGATCAGGTACAGGATCGTGATCGCGGCCAAGCCGACCAGACCCAGCTCCTCACCGAACGAGGCGAGGATGAAATCGCTCTCCGCGAGCCCGACCTGGGTGGGGTGCCCGGATCCGAAACCGGTGCCGAAGACGCCGCCGGTCGCCAGTCCGAAGAGGCTTTGGGCCAGCTGGTTGCTGAAATCGTACGACTCCTGGCTGAACGGGTCGATCCACAACCGGACACGTTGCTGGAAGTGCGGGAACAGCTGATAGGCCAGGACGGCGCCGGCGACGAACAGGGTCAACCCGATCGCCACCCAGCTGACCCGCTCGGTGGCGATGTAGAGCATCGCCAGGGCCGTCGCGAAGATCAGGAGCGACGTGCCCAGATCGGATTCGAATCCGAGGACGGCGATCGCCACGGCCCACGCACCCAGCAGCGGCCCGAGGTCGCGGATGCGCGGGAAGTCCATGCCGGCGAAATGCTTGCCCGCCGTCGTGAACAGGTCGCGGCGCGACACGAGGAACGACGCCGTGAAGATGATGATGAGGATCTTCGAGAACTCGCTGGGCTGCACGCTGAACGGACCGAAGGCGATCCAGTTCATCGACCCGCCGCGTTCGGAGAGGGAGGCGGGCAGGACGGCGGGGATCACCAGGAAGATCAGACCGCCGATGCCGAGGGTGTACGCGTACCGCGACAGCGTGCGGTGATCGCGGACCACGATGAGCACGCCCGCGAAGACGGCGACGCCGATGAGCGTCCAGATCATCTGCTGGTCGGCCTGACCGCTGGTCGGCGGCACCATGTCGATGCGGTAGATCATCACCAGGCCGAGCCCGTTGAGCGCCGACACCAGCGGCAGCAGCAGGGGGTCGGCGTGGGGGGCGAAACGTCGGATCGCGGCGTGCGCCAGGCCGTACACGACGATGAACGCCGCGGTGTACTTCGCGATGTTCCAGCTCGGCGGCTCACCCTGCGCCGACTGGACGATGAACAGTGCTCCGGTCACGACGACTGCGGCGAACAGCAGAAGAAGCAGCTCGGTGGTCCGAGCCGTGTTCTTCGGTGGTGCCGCGGGCGGGGCGTGAGACGCCGGAGCAGACGTCATCGCACCTCCCGGCAGTGCTTCGTGTCGGTCGGCGCATCGGTGGGCGACGCGGGCAGGGTGGCCGAGGCCGTCGCATCATCGCCCGGGGAGTCCGGGGCCGGCTCGGTGGGGTGCGCGGACGGGCCGCCGGGCCGCTTCTCGGGGCCGCGGGGCTTCTGGGGATCGTGGGGCGCCGGTGGAGCGGGCGGCGGACAGATCGGCAGGAACCGCAGGTTGTTCACCGACTCCGCGATCTCGGTGTCGGACTCGTTCTTGATGCTGTTCTGCTGCACCGTCTGCCGGCTCAGCTGGTTGAGGTCGTCGAGTCGCATCGGCTGGCACGCGCGGTCACTGTCGACGTCGATGAGCGTCGCGTCGGGCTTGTCCCGGTCGAGGTTGTCGACGCAGACGCGTTTGCTGGGCGATTGGACCTTCACGAACAGCAGGGTGTCCGGACTGCCCTGGTACACCTCGACGTTGCCGTCGACGGCGGTGATGAAGTTGCTGGCCATCGTCTTGGCACGGACCACGAAGAACGCGGTGACCAGTGCGGCGATCACAGCGAGGACCGCGATGATCGCGATGGGGAGCCGCCACCGGCGGGTGGGCGCCGGCTCGTCGTCGCGGTGGATCGTCGGGCGGGCGGGCGCGGGCGCCGGGGGGCGCAGTGCGGCGGCACGACCGGCCGCCGTCGACGGGTTCGGGACATAGCCGGCCGAGTCGTCGTCGCCTGCGGCGCCGCCGAGGATGGGGACCGACTCGCCGATCTCGCCGTCGACCACGTCGGCGACGATCACGGTCACGTTGTCGGGGCCGCCGCTGCGCAGCGCGAGCTCGATGAGCCGGTCGGCGCAGTCGCGGTGGTCGGCGATCGATCCGAGCGTGTCGGCGAGGGTCTCCTCGCTGACGACGTCGGACAGGCCGTCACTGCAGATCAGGTAGCGGTCGCCGGCACGGGCCTCCCGCATGCTGAGGGTGGGCTCCACCTCCTGACCGGTGAGCGCCCGCATGATCAGCGAGCGTTGCGGATGCGAGTGGGCCTGCTCGGGAGTGATGCGGCCCTCGTCGACGAGCGTCTGGACGAACGTGTCGTCGCGGGTGATCTGCGTGAGGTCGCCGCCGCGGTACATGTAGCCGCGGGAGTCGCCGACGTGGCACAGGCCGATGCGGTTGCCGTCGAACAGGATCGCCGTCAGCGTGGTGCCCATGCCCTCGAGCTCGGGCTGCGCGACCACCTGGGCGGCGATCGCGGCGTTGCCTTCGGCGGTGGCCTGGCCGAGAGCCGTCAGCATGTCGCCGCCGGGCTGATCGTTGTCGAGGGACCGCAGCGCACCGATCACGAGCTGGCTGGCGACCTCGCCCGCGGCGTGACCGCCCATGCCGTCGGCGAGCGCCAGCAGGCGCGCCCCGGCGTAGACGGAGTCTTCGTTGTTGGAGCGGACCAGTCCGCGGTCACTTCGCGCGATGTAGCGCAGCACAAGAGTCACGGGCGTAGCTCAATCACGGTTTTGCCGACCCTGATCGGGGTGCCGATCGGGGCTCGGACTGCGGTGGTGACCTTGGAACGGTCGAGATAGGTGCCGTTCGTCGAACCGAGGTCCTCGATGTACCAGTCGTCGCCGCGCCGCGAGAGCCTCGCGTGGCGTTCGGACGCGTAGTCGTCGGTGAGGACGAGGGTCGAGTCGTCGGCGCGGCCGATGAGGACCGGTTGCGATCCGAGGGTGATGCGGGTGTTGGCGAGCGCGCCGGCGGTCACCACGAGGTACCGGGCGGCGCCCCGCGGCCGGGCCCCGCGTTGCCGGTTCTCGCGCCGTCCGCTCGTCAGCGGGACGCGGAAACCGCTCGCGGCAGCCAGGTCACTGCGGAGCGCACGGATGATGGCGTACACGAAAAGCCACAGCAGTATCAGGAATCCGAATCGGATCACCTGCAACAGAATGCCCTGCATCTACTCCCATCACCTCCCTCGAAGACGAGTAGCCGGGTCGAGCGCGGTCGTTCCCGGTATGCGTTTGCCCGGTCGGGGGACTCGATCGTCTCCCGACTGCATCCTATGCGGGCCGGACTACTGGAAGCGGACGGTGATGTCCGAATGGCCGAGGCGGATGCGGTCGCCGTCCGCGAGTTCCCAGCTGCTGACCTGAAGATCGTTCACCGTGGTGCCGTTGGTGGAGTTCAGATCGGTGAGCATCGCGGTCTGGCCGTCCCAGCGGACCTCCACGTGGCGACGGGAGACGCCGGTGTCGGGGAGACGGAACTGGGCGTCCTGTCCGCGGCCGAGCACGTTCGACCCCTGGCGGAGCGTGAACGTGCGGTTGCTGCCGTCTTCGAGGATCAGCGTGATGGTCGACGGCGCGTAGCCGCCGCCGGCGGGCGCGTAGGCCTGCTGCGGCTGGCCGTACCCCTGGTCGTAGGCGGGCTGTTGGGGCTGGCCGTATCCGGGGTCGTAGGCGGGCTGCTGCTGGCCGTAGCCGGGGTCGTAGCCGCCCTGGTCGTAACCCTGGGGCTGACCGTATCCCTGGTCGTACGCCGGCTGCTGGGGCTGGCCGTATCCCTGGTCGTGGGCGGGCTGTTGGGGCTGGCCGTATCCGGGGTCGTAGGCGGGCTGCTGCTGGCCGTAGCCGGGGTCGTAGCCGCCCTGGTCGTAACCCTGGGGCTGACCGTATCCCTGGTCGTACGCCGGCTGCTGGGGCTGGCCGTATCCCTGGTCGTGGGCGGGCTGTTGGGGCTGGCCGTATCCGGGGTCGTAGGCGGGCTGCTGCTGGCCGTAGCCGGGGTCGTAGCCGCCCTGGTCGTAACCCTGGGGCTGACCGTATCCCTGGTCGTACGCCGGCTGCTGGGGCTGGCCGTATCCCTGGTCGTGGGCGGGCTGTTGGGGCTGGCCGTATCCGGGGTCGTAGGCGGGCTGCTGCTGGCCGTAGCCGGGGTCGTAGCCGCCCTGGTCGTAGCCCTGGGGCTGGCCGTAGCCCTGGTCGTAGCCGGGCTGGTCGTAACCCGGCTGCTGCGGCTGCCCGTAGTTCGGGTCGGCGTAGCCGCCCTGCTGCTGGCCGTAACCCTGCTGACCGTATCCCTGGTCGTAGCCGGGCTGGTCGTAGGCGGGCTGCTGCGGCTGACCGTAGTTGGGGTCGTAGCTCTGCTGCTGTCCGTACTGGTCGGCGTAGCCCTGTTCGTATCCGGGCTGGCCGTATCCCTGGTTGTAGTCGCCCTGGGGGTACTGACCGCCCTGGTGGGGCTGGCCGTAGTTCTGTCCGCCCTGATCGTTTCCGGGGGGATTGGTCATGGCTGAGGCTCCTCGGTCGGGACTGTCGGGTCGGTGTGTCTGTTGCTGCGGTGCCGGCACTCCGGGCGGGGACAGCGGTCTGCGGTGGGCGTCGGGGTCGACGACACCCTTGGTGCGGAACTGCCCGGTGTGGAGCGACGGTTCTGGGTCGAACTCTACGACGACAGACCCGTAAGTCTGCCACCCATTGTCCCGAATGAAGTCCTCCAAGTGCCGGGAGAAGATCTTCCGGTTGAGTTCGTACTCCTTTGAGAGTTCGGCCAGATCCGATCCGCTGAGGGTCACGATGTAGCTGTTGGCCACCAGGGTCGCACCGTCGCCGAGGTCCTCGCCGGAGATCTCCGCCTCCCGCTGGAGGGCGTGCTCGATCTCCTGCGGAGCGACCTTGCCGCCGAAGACGCGGGCGAAGCCGCCGTCGACGGCGGACTCGAGCTTGCGCTCGATCCGGTCAAAGATGCTCACGGAGATTCAAGCCTTCCAGTGTAGGGCGTGTCGGCGTGCATACCTCGAACTGGCATGTTACCGCTCATAGGTGCGCGGGGAAGACCTGTGAATGACTCCTGTACCGCTCGTCACACTGGTAACAGGGGTCGTCGATGGCCGATTTCCCGCGTCGCCGCAGGTCATACGGATGCGCCGACATGGCTTTTCGTTTGGCCGCGCGAGCATGCTATCTTTTTCAAGTCCACACGGACGCCAGTCGTTCAATCGACGGCCACGGGCGAGTGGCGGAATGGCAGACGCGCTGGCTTCAGGTGCCAGTGTCCTTCGGGACGTGGGGGTTCAAGTCCCCCTTCGCCCACAGTTTTGCGGTTCAGGATGGATCGCGCTGAGAGGTCAGGTTGCAGAATTGCGGCCTGACCTCTTGCTTTGCATTGTGTCGAACAGTCGTTGCGCGGGCGGTGCCAGCTTCCGGATCGGTGGCTGGAACATCTGCGCTGTATCGCTCAGGGCTTTCGCAGCCTCGACCAGGGCCTCTTGCTGTCCGTGCTGCACTCCGCTCAGCTCGCCGACCGGATCAACGCACTAGGAAATCCGACGAGCCATAAAACTGAACTGATCGACGTCAAACGGTCACGGTCGTGGACCGGCAGTGCCGAGGTGGAACGTGAAGCCGCGGCCGGGGTTCACTGGTACAACACCGAGCGCCGCCACTGGTCGATCGGCTACACCGCTCGACTCGAGCACGAGGAGCGCCGCCGTCTAAACGTCCCCTCGACACCCGAGGTTGACTAATCAAAACCTCGGGCCGGACCAAGGCGGTTCAGTGGAGCAATGCCGCTAGTTCCTCGGGCGTGAGCCATGGCGTACGGCGGTGGATCATGCGGTGGCAGTTTGCGCACAGCACGATCAGGTCGTGGAGGTCGTTGACTACCTCGTCGGTGACGTGGAGGGGCACGCGGTGGTGCACCTCCGCGTATCCCTTGCCATGCGCGCCGTAGGCCTTGCCGAAGTCGAAGCTGCACACCTCGCAAAACACGCGCCCCTGGTGAGCGGCACGGAACTGCGCGAGCTTGGCGTCGCGGAGGCCACGGTCGCGCTCCCGCATCGTGGTCAAGCGGCGCACCACCCTGCCCTCGGCGGCGGTCACGATCTCGGCTGCGCTCGCTTCGCCAGGGACAGAGGTGTCCTCGTCGCTTTCGGTGCCCAGCTTGAGCACCTCGCTGGCGAGGCGGTGCATGGTTTCGTAATCGGCGGCGAACGCCGCTGCCATCGCCTTCGTAGCGCGTCCGCCCCGTGTGGTTGCGCCTGTGTAGTCGGGATGGGCAGATCGAAGGTCTTCGAGCTTGCGGTGCACACTGGAAGGGCTGCGGAACTCAGGGGAGTGAGCGGGCAGCGGTTGTTCCTCCCGCAGGTAAGCCGACAGGTTGCGCACCTCATCGCTGTCCTCGCGGACGGTCCGCCACTCGTTCGTAGCGATTACGTCGCAGGCGAGCAGTAGTTCATCCCACGTCCAGTCGGCATCTCCCGTGATGGTGAACCCGAGCGCGCGCAGTTCATCCGCGACAGCGGCACCGCCCTGGAAATCGGCAGACCTGACACGCTGCCCTGTGACCAGGCGGTGAGCGACGCCCGCGACAGCCTTCGAGTCGTACGCCTGACCATGGTGGATCAGGAAATACTCCCGCGCCGCCTCGAACCCGTTGTCGGCGAGGAACTGCTTGCGCCCAAGGTCGTCGCACTCGGCGATGGCAGAGAGCACGGCGTCGCGGGTGAACTCGAGCTTCATGGGGGGATTTCTAGCAGAGATTACCGACAAACTGCTCGCGAACGGGTCTCACGTATCAGTCGGGACCACGGCCATCTGCTGTCGCTTGTCGGGCGACATGAGTGGCGAGCCGCTTGATCTCGGTCACGGGCGGGTACATCCAGTCGAAGGCGATCTTCTCAATTCCTCCCCCAGTGGTCTCGTGGAGAGATGCGAGCCGCATCCGAAGCACGGACTTCCATTGAGCAGGGATTCTGACCGTCCATCCGCTTGCGTGCCACGATCTGTGGACCTTCTCGTTGTTCTTGCTCTCGAGCGGGCGGCGTGATCGTCGAGCGCGGCGAGGTCGCCGCGGACACCGATCCGCGAATGGTGTTGGAGATGGCGGCCAGCTCGATCTACTTCCGCGTTCTGTTCACCGACGACCCCGTGGACGCCGACCTCATCGCCCACATCGCTCGACGGACCATCCGCGCGTTCACGTGATCCGGCCCGTCCGGTCGAGCGCCGTCGGCGTTCCGCCTCACCGCCGTGTCGGATCGGCGAGCCGACCGGCCGGCGGGCGCACCCCGTTGGTGATCCAGCGGAGCAGCCACTCGGCAGGCCCGTAACGGTGGCGCCGGAGCCATCGGGCGCTGACGCCGAGCTGCACGACGAAGACGCCGACCGCCACCGCGATCGTCACCAACGGGGAGAAGCGTCCGGCCCAGCCGAGTCCGATCCCGCTGAAGAGCAGCAGGCCGACGACGGACTGGGCGAGGTAGTTGGTCAACGCCATCCGGCCGGCCGGGGCGAACCATGACCGCAGGGCAGATGGTCGAGAACGATGTATCAGCCGCAGGAGAGTGGCGACATAGGCGGCGGTCAGCAGGGGTGCCGTCGCCGCGCTCACGGCGACCGCCAGCGTATTGCCATTGCCGCCCGTGCTCGCATACGCCACGGCACCCGCCAACCCGATCGGGAAGCAGACGAGTTGGATCCGCCGGAGGACCCGCTCGTCACCGCGGATCCCACTGAGCAGGCGTCGCCGCCCGGCCACCATTCCCAGCAGGAACAGGGCGAAGGCCGTCGGCCCCTGCAGGCTGACCGATTGGACGACGAGGAGCCCGAGTCCGTCGACGTGGTGGCCGATCACATCGCTCCATCCGCCGAGCAGCGATGCGGTTGCGGCGGCGCCGTTCGCCTGAGCCTCCGCCTCCGACGGCAGAAACGCGGACCTGTCGAGAAGGAGTCCGCTGACGACGAGGCTCACGACGACCGTGCCGTAAACGCCCGCGGCCACACGAAGAGCGGTGCGATCACTGACGTCACGCATCAGGAGCAGAGCGAGGCAGACGACCGCGTAGGTCATGAGGATGTCGCCGCCGTAGAGGAACACCGTGTGCAGTGCGCCGATCGCGAACAGTCCGACGATGCGACGCAGCATTCGCGGCCGGATGTCGGTGCCGGCGCGCTGCGCCGACGCCATCTGCAGGGTGAAGCTGTAGCCGAACAGGAACGGCGGATTCAAGCGGTGGGCGCAAGAAGCTCTGCGAGCTTCTCTGATGGTGTCAGATAGCCCAGAGTCTTGCGCGGTCGGCTGTTGAGGCTGTCCTGGATCGCGTCCAACTCCTCGCGGGTGACGGCGCTCAGGTCAGTGCCCTTGGGCAGGTACTGACGCAACAGGCCGTTGGTGTTCTCGTTGCTCCCGCGCTGCCAGGGCGAGTGGGGATCGCAGAAGTAGATCGGGATACCCGTGGCAGTGGTGAACGCCGCGTGCTGCGACATCTCCGCGCCCTGGTCCCAGGTGATCGTTCTGGCCAACGAGGACGGTAGTTT